>NZ_CABHOL010000015.1 GCF_902168135.1 uncultured Fluviicola sp. | reverse complement strand
ATTTTGGGCGAAGAATCCTTTGGGAAACGCTTCGGGAACGGATTCCGGTACGGAGCTCGCAACTACGGGAATGTATTGCTGGGTATTTCGCTCATGGGCTTGGTACTGTTCATTTTCGCACAGCCGATTGCCTGTGTGTTGAGCTACCAGGAAGTAAATTTCATGCGCGAACCCATGCTGGAAGATTTCCTGGATAAATTTGCTGATTTCGTTAAGAACGTTGCGCGCTATTACACTTCCGACTTTTTAGTTCCGGCAAACATTGCCCGCCAGCTGGTTTATGTCATGTTTATCCTGTTCACACTGCCTTTCTTTGTGATCATGATGGGATTCATGTTCTACACCTTCCGCGAGCAAAATCAATCTACCGGTTTGAAAAAACAATTTGAAAACTTTGGAAAACGCAAACGTTACCAGGAAACTGCCCTAGACTTTGAATAAAGCCTTTTTACATATCGTCTTCTGTTGTTTTCCACTCCTCCTCTTAGCCCAAGCAAAAAAGGAAAAGGAACTCACCACGCGTGAAAAATGGAACCAGATCCGGCAGGAACACGGCTACAAGCAATCCGACAAGTACAAAGGCCCGGAATCGGATTACTATCAAAGCCCGACTTCCATCAACGAATCCTATTCCAGCGGATCGGGAAGTCCGAATGGGACTACCAAACCCTACCAGGGAACGCCCTATTCTCCGAAAGACCTGGAGAAAGGGAAAAATAGCAAAGACGGCGACGGCGGAACCGGGACCATTGAAGAAGATCCGAATATCGAACCTTCCGAAGATGTGGACGTTCCGGATTTTGATGCGCCGAACGGGCCGAACATTGACGCACCGGATATTTCCGTGAACTTCTGGAAATGGCTCGGGATTATTTTATTGGTAGTAGCATTGGCCATTTTGATCTTCTACATGATCAAAAACAGAAGTCCGCGCGTGAAAACCATTCCGTTTGAAGCTTTAGTGGAAGATTTGAATCCGGCTGAGATCAGTAAGACCGAACTGGAACTGCGTTTGGAAGAAGCGACCGCTGCCGGCAATTACAAAGAATGTGTCCGCATTTACTTCCTGTTTGCCATGAAAGAACTGATCCAGCGCCGATGGATCTTCTGGAAAAAGGAAAAAACGAACATGCATTATATCATCGAAGTACAGGGAAAACCGATTTCCCGGGAATTCGAACAGATTGTTTCTATTTACGACCTGGTTTGGTACGGGGATTATTCCATGGATGCCGCCAGTTACCAGGTTATCGAACCACAGCTGAAAACAGCTTTCCAAAAAATTGAAAAAGCGTAATGAACAAAAAAGTCATCCTATCATTTTTGGGCTTTGCGCTGTTTATGGGGCTTGTAATCTGGTTCCTGGATAGTTCTGCCGGCGGTTCTGCAAGCAATATCCGCAAAAGGTACAGCTCCGACTGGAAAAAACTTTACGACCTGAAGGATGAGAATCCGCGGAATATTTCGTTTTTCATGGATTTACTCGACGTTCATGTCAAAGATTCCATTTACGATCTGAACTATTGGTCAGACCTCGACAGCATTCCCAATCACGAAGAAGCAACGTATTTGTTTATCGGGGATGAGCTGGGTGCTCCGACGGAATATTACGACTCCATCATGCATTACGCAGACAGCGGAGCAACCGTTTACCTGAGTTTCAACCACCTCACGACTAATATCTACGACCGCCACTTTTTGGAAGGCGCTTTCTATTGGGATTACAGCAGGGTACTTTTTGCATGGATCGGTGATACCACGCTTCCTTTCTACCACGTGTATGAGAACGATACGATCAACGAAGACTGGTATTCCTTTTCGGAAACGGAAATCATTGACACCAACTACCGCTCGTACATGTATGCGTTGAAGCATCCGTTTGCGTTCTACGAAAAACACCACAAGGGAAAAGTCCATTTCCACAGTATCCCGAATTTATTCGAGAACTACCAGGTTATTCAACCCAACGGATATGCACATGCGCGCATCGTCCTGAACAAAATACCCAAAGACAAACCGGTTATTTTCCTGACCTGCGGGATCAACGATTCAACCGAGCAGCCTATTTACGACGAAGATGCCGAGGAAGACGGGGCTGAAAAAGAAGACACTTCTTTGATCCAGTTTATCCTGAAGAACCCGGCACTGCGCCTGGCCTTCCTGTTATTGCTTGTACTGCTGCTCTTATACGTATTCTTCCGCGCAAAACGGAAAGAAGAGATCCTTCCGGGATACAGCCAGAAACGCAACATGTCATTGGCATTCGTGGAAACACTGAGTTCCATTTACATTTCCCGCAATTCGCCTGTGGGTGTACTGCAGGTAATGCGCAAGAACTTCTATTCGGCTATCAACAGGCATTTCTACGTGGATCTTTCCCGCAAAGAAACCCGCGAACAGAACCTGGAAAAACTCATTGCAAAAGTTCCGTACGATTCGGATAAGATCATCGACATTGTAAACAGCCTGGATTCCCGCAAAAACAACGTGGACAACCGCCATTTGGGAGCTACTTATGCGAAGATCCGCGCATTCTACATTGAAACGGGAATTCTTCGCCCTACGGAACACTTTGTGGCTTCGGACAAGGAAGTACACCTCGACAAATCCATCTGGATAGGTGCATTTATCCTGTTGATGGGATTAATCACCCTTTTCCGCGGGCTCTACATGCTCTCGCTTGGTGGAGGAATCGGGATGCTGTTCATTATCCCGGCTATCGTATTGATCTACTTCGCTTCGCGCTACATCCGTCTCCCGGTTGCGAGCATCCAGGCAGATCAGCTCATTATTTACGGCCTTGTTGCCGGAAAACGCGTAATTTCATTGAACCAAACCATTCATTGCAGCGTGGAAAAATCCCACGTTACGTTCGAATGCGAGGACGGAAATACCTTTATAATACGCCAGGCATTGCTTTCACGAAGAGCAAGGTCGGCACTGAACCAATTTGTAGAATTCATTAAACTTCATAAATCATGATCCAGGAAGGAAATGACGATTTAGCGGCATACATGCCAAATGACGGAGAACAGTCGAACGAGGCTGCTTCAACCAATCCCGCTCCGGAAGAACAAGCGAGTGCTTTGTCGAACCCGGCTGAGACACCGGTGACTCCGGTGACTCCGGGTTTCGTACAGCGCGATCAGACCGACCTGCTTTGGGTTGCTGAGAAAGTGAACCGCGTTCGCGAAGAAATGCGCAAATACGTGATCGGGCAATCCGAAATGATTGAACTGCTGCTTGCGGGAATTTTCTCCAACGGACACATCTTATTGGAAGGTGTTCCCGGAGTTGCGAAAACCCTGTCTTCAAAAGCTTTGTCACGCGTATTGCACGTGGACTTCTCACGGATCCAGTTCACCCCGGATCTGATGCCTTCCGATGTGATCGGTACTTCGGTATTCAGCATGAAGGACAGCGAATTCAGTTTCAAGAAAGGACCGATCTTCTCCAACATCGTACTGATCGATGAGATCAACCGTGCACCGGCGAAAACACAAGCCGCTTTGTTCGAGGTCATGGAAGAACGCCAAATCACTTACGACGGAACACAGTACAAAATGTCTTTCCCGTTTTTGGTGATTGCTACGCAAAACCCGGTGGAGCAGGAAGGAACTTACAACCTTCCGGAAGCACAGCTCGACCGTTTCCTGTTCAAGATCAAACTGGATTACCCGACATTGGACGAAGAGACGATGATCTTAACGCGTTACAAAGAACAGATCCAGGCACCGGACCTGGCAAACATCACTGCGGTTTTCACTGCCGATGAATTGCACAAAGTACAGAAAGTGGTAGAGAAAGTAATCATTGAAGACCGTTTGATCCAGTACATTGCACAGATCGTGAATAAAACACGGAACCATTCCAAATTGTACCTGGGAGGTTCGCCGCGTGCTTCGCTTTCCATTTTGAAAGCCGCCAAAGCATTCGCTGCCATCCGCGGACGCGACTTCGTGACACCGGATGATATCCAGTTCGTGACGATCCACGTATTGAACCACCGTTTGATCCTGACTCCGGAAGCGGAAATGGAAGGAACCCAAATGGAAGAAGTGATCCGTGAAATCGTTCAAACCATCGAAGTTCCGCGTTAATGAAATTACTGGCAAGTATCCATCTCACCCGGTTCTTTTTCCTCGTTGGAGGAATAGGGATCGCATTGACAGGAGGAGCATTTTTTGTTCCCTTCCTGGGCATTATCGGCAAAACGGTTTTGTTTGTGCTCTTATTTGCCCTGATCCTGGATGTCTTGCTTGTAAATCTCTACAAAGAACCGATCCGCGTGCAACGCAAATACCAGGAACGCATGAACCTGGGCGACGAGAACAAAGTCACGGTTTCTGTTCTGAACCAAACCGCCCAGCCCCTGCAGGTCGGGATCTACGAAGGATACCCGCTCTTCATGCAGAAGAGAGCTTCCGTCTGGAACACCATTCTGCTGCCGAAGAAAACGAAGGATTTTCACTACTCCTTCACTCCTACCGAGCGCGGAGAATACGAATTCCGCGATGTGGTGATCTTTGTGCGCTCTACCCTGTTTTTGGCGCAGCGCCGCATCGTGATTCCGTTGGTGGAACGCATTGAAGTATATCCGTCCGTATTGCAGATGAAGCAGTACGAATTGAAAGTCTTCAACCAGCAGACCCTTTCACAGGGAATCAAAAAGGTGCGCCGGATTGGTAACACGAGCGAGTTTGAGCAGATCCGCAATTACGTGCAGGGCGACGACCTGCGCACCGTGAACTGGAAAGCAACGAGCCGCAAGAACGAACTAATGGTGAACCAATACCAGGAAGAACGCTCGCAGCCGGTTTACTGCGTGATAGACAAGAGCCGCCCGATGCAGCTGGCCTTCCACAAAATGACCATGCTGGATTACGCCATCAACTCCGCTTTGGTCTTCACCAACATAGCCCTGAGAAAAGGCGACCGCGCCGGCCTCATCACCTTCTCAGACAAAATGGGAGCCATCGTTCCCGCCGAAAGAAATCAAGGTCAACTGAGACGCATCCTGGAAAGTTTGTACAACCAAAAAACACTCTTCAAAGAAGGAAACTTCGAATTGCTGTACCAAACGATCCGCAAACAGGTGAAAACGCGCTCCCTCCTACTGCTCTACACCAACTTTGAAAGCGAATTTGCCATGCGCAGAGCGCTTCCAATGTTACAGCGCCTGAACAAACGCCACGTACTGGTCGTCATCTTCTTCCAGAACAACGAACTACAGGAACTGGCCCAGCAGCCAGTCCACACCCACAAAGAGCTCATTGAAGCCACCGTTGCGGATAAAATGTCGAACGTGAAGTGGAACATTGCCCGCGAGCTGCGCCAAAACGGCATCCAAACCATTCTTTCCAAACCGGAAGATCTGTCGATCAATTCGATCAATAAGTATTTGGAATTGAAGGCGAAGGGGGTGATATAGGAAGCTTTTGATAAAGAGATATTAACTTACCCAAAATATTAAGTATGAATGAAGATTTCCTAAAACATCTTTCATTACCAGGAAGATTTGAACAATTGCAAAGAGAATCTCTTAAAACCGGAAGTGATATTTCTGGTATAATTCAACCAGTAAAATCTGCCTGTAACGAAATTGAAATCACTTTACGGGAAATACAGACTTCAGGTTTAGGGAGGCTCCTAATTCTTCATGGAACATCAGGTTCTGGGAAATCAACATTTCTACATGGATTAAAATATTTCTTTGATAATGTCGATATTATTTCATTTAAAAAGGAACAGCCAATACTAAGCTTGGCAACGTTTATAAGTAATGATACTCCAAAAGATACGAAACATAGGATTTATGTAATTGATGATAGAGACAATCCAAACGAAACTGATAGTGATCTAAAAGTTTCATTTGAAGCGCTTAGGAATTTATTTCGAATAGATCAAGGAAAAGCTCTAATTGTTTGGCCTATTACAGATTTAGAAGTATCAACCAAAATAGCTGAAATGGCTTGGCATATTGGAAGAGATAGTTTATTAGGAACACGTTATAAAAGATATGATTTTACTGGACTTTCAAAAGACAACTTTTCGGAGGTAGCAGATATTACGACACGTTCATTAAATGCTGGAGAGAATTTAGAATCATTTGGGATTGGCTCTGAAACTGCAATGCAAATGGCAAGAGAAAGTGAAACTATTGGTGAATTTTATTCTAGGTTGAATGCATATTCTGCTCAAAGAAATTCTCAAACATACAATATATTAAAAACCAAAATTAGACCGCGGGTTTGGATTGTCGTCCCTGGTGACGATTCAAAAGAGCTAGATCGTACAGTAAGTAGTTTAACTCAAGGAACTAGAAATAGACTCGATATAGACAAAATTGCAGAATTTCTAGACAATAAGGATAATAAATCTAATTACCTCAACGATTGGAGAAAGCGTAGAAATGACATGGCCTATCTTATGAGAATATTGGATGTCCGATTATTTGAATTAACTCCTAATGCGGCGCTGGCGGCAGTAAGGACTTATGGAGCAGAAAAAATAAAAACTGATCTGAAAAAGAAAACTGAAAAAATTGAAAATTGCATAGAAACAATTGCCAAAACAAGAGTTGGACAAGCAATTCTTAATCCAGAGGAATCATTAACTTTCCGACCAAGAGAAACTGCTGACGAAATGGCAAAAGAATACATGACTATTCAGCAATTAGCAGCAAAAGGTGATAATGCATTAAATCTTTCTTTAAGTGAGGCTTTAAAAGAATTTTTATTAAAATCAGGGAATGATGTAACAGTCACTTGTGAAAAACAAAACCTACCTAATAGTCAATTATGCCCCGATATACAAATTCCGCTTACTGATGGGAGTATTGTTTGTCTAGAACTCACTTGGCGATCAACAGGTAAACATATAGCAACAAAGGGCGAACGTCGTCCACAGAACACACTTTCACCAGGACACATAATGATGTATCTACTGGATAAATCAATGGAGTATGTAAAAGATCTGAAGCTTTCCGAATAGTTGTTCTTTTTAGTACCAAATAAGCCACAAACTCAAAAACAACGAACATCGAAAATAAACTCGAAATATTAATTAAAAACAAAATTCCCAAAGAAAGTATTGAGGAAATCTTGAAAGGTGCATCGTTTTTTGAAAAAACGAATGGTGTTTCAATGTCTGAATATTGGAAACTTGAGGAGTTTACAAATAGGGATGAATTTTATGTTGTATTGAATGCATACTTTGGATTGGTTGGAGCTATAAACCAAAATCCCGAAAATAACGAATGGCGGTTGAAATTTGATGTTGCTTTTTTATTTCAACTCAAATCAAACTCTCAATCTGCAAAGTCAATCGAATTACTAACCGATAGTAAATGTTACGCAGACTCATTAGTGATTTGTAGAACGCTAATTTCACGATTGAATTTACTAATCCTTTGTTCTTTGAATCCAGACCTTTTTGATTTTTGGTTAAAGGATTCCAAAAACAGCATCTTTTTAGATGGAAACATCCGTAACGAACTCAAAAACAACAACATATCACTTCCAACTCACTTATATGAATTTTATAGCGAAATAACACATGGACAAGTTCAAAGCTTAGCAGAAATTGGTTATTTTGAACAAGGTTTGTTTGCTGATGTAAAACTTGCTGAAAATCAGGTATGGGTCACAGCAAAATTTGCTATTGCCACAATCTATTTCACAGCTCTTTGTATGGCGATTCAAGATTGTGAAGGAAAGTCCATTCCTGAAAGATTTAAAAATCATCAAATCTTATTTGAGTGGTTAGAAAAAAATTATCTGATTCATAATAGAATTGATCAAATATGGACATTCTTACTTGAAGAAAGACACGTTGAAAAAGTTCGTAAAAATGAATACATCGTTGGTAGAAATTATGATTTTAATGCTATAAAGGAACAGATAGCAAAATTTCATAGAAAAGGACAGAAAAAAAAGCTGTCAAAAAAATACGACTTAAAGGAATCGTAAAACAAAGATCCCGTCTAAGAATAAAACTTATCTCCTCCCCCACCAACTCCCTAAAAACCCCTTCCGCCAATTCCTCCAATTTTTCAAGTGGATCGCATTGCTCCAAATCTGCTGCTTGTTCGATGAGTTGATAGTACATTTCGAAGTTCTGTTCCGTTTCCGGGATTTCCAACAAGGAGAAGATCACTTTTGCATTGCCTAAGGGATAGTGGTTCGCCGGAACATGCAGGCGGTCCAGGGTGTTTGTCAAGCGGGAGATCTTGATATCGTCCTGGATGAGGGTTAGAATGTTTGCTTTCATATCCTGACGTATTTGTAAATCCCGATTCTTTTCCATGTAGCAAGTGTCGAGAAAAAATTCCGGAAACCATTTAACGGATATGTCAAACTCCGGAATTTCTTTGGGTGTTCGCATAAAATGAGGTGCTATATTTCTATCTTTGAAAGAAGTCGAAGGCTTAAAACCGTTAGAGTTAATTTAACTAAAAACAAGAACGAAATACCTACCTATGACACAACCGGAGTTTAAAAAATTCATCGAGAAAACGCTGGACGAATTAAAGTTAGCAGCAGAGATTCATGCAAATATTTCGCTACCGGATATCGGCAGTTTTCAATGGATGAGGGAAGGTGCCCCTATTTATAGAACTCGGATCGATATCATAGATGCCATCTGTAAAGAAGTCTATATCGATCCCAACAACATCTATCCATGTGTAGATTTGCAAATAAGTTATAATAAGGACAAAACAGCACTCGCTGTTCGTGGATTCATAGCGAATTATTCTCCGAGACCATTCCAAAGAGGTTGGAGTAATAGACCGGGACCATTTATTTATGCGATTTCAACTGCCCTTAATAGTCCGGAAATTGACATGAACTCAGAATCTTTTAAAATTAAAATGTTCGAACTGGGATTGTGGCATAAACCACCAAATGATGAAAACAAATAATATCGGCGATCCATTTTTCAGAAATCCTCCTTTTTGGCGCGAGCAGCTTTATCAAATTACCATCAACTCTCTCAAAACCCCTTCCGCCAGTTCTTCCAGTTTCTCCTTCAAATCACATTTCTCCGAATCTGCTGCTTGTTCAATCAGTATCCTTTTCAAAAGTTATGCATAGCACGCCGACGCTTATTGTATTTGCGGTATAAATTGTATTTTAGGTGGGGTTATAGATAAGTTATGCATAATAAACTGAACCCTTAATGAAATACATTTCGCTAATATTTTTTCTTGTCTATTTGAATAATCTCTCAGCACAAGAATTTATGACTGACACCTGTCATTTGAAAGGAGCTATTAAAAGTATAATTTACGAAGAACAAACATATTTCTCGCCTGATGAAATTGACATAAGAGAAACTCTTCATTATGTTTTCAATAAACAGAAGCGCACTGTAAAAATAGACAGGTCGCTTTATGTAAAATTTGAAGGGGAATCATTCAATTCATCTATTGAAAGGAAATTTGATAATTCTGGGTTAAGATTTTCAAGTGAGATATATCGACAAGATAACAAAGTAATCTCTGTTACAGACTTCATTTACGATGCTAATGGACAATTAATTCAATCAAATTATTTTCATGAAAACCACAAAATAAAAGTGAATACTACTTCATATAAGTACAACGAGTTAAATCAATTAATTGAATTAAAAAGTGTTATTGAAAGTGGTGAAGTGTTTCCAGACTATTTTAAATATGATGAACTCGGCAATAAAATTTATCATGCAGATCTTTCTTCAACTAGTCGGAAATATAAATTTTGGACCTTCAATACAAAAAATCTATTAACCGAAGAGAAGTATTTAGATTCAAACTGGTCTTCGAGAACTACTTTTTACATGAACTCAGACTACAAAATAGATACTAGTTCATTTGAAGATTTTTCGAAAAACGTTTACACCGCAGAGAGTTACATTTTCTTTTATAAATATGATGATGCGGGACAATTAATTGAAAAAATTGAAACTACTGCAAATGGAAAAATCGTTTTAAAAAGAACCTATACCAATAATTCGTATGGAGACCCAGTAAATGAGGTGGTTTTCTTTTTTGAATCTAATAATACCGACACAATTTCTTACGAATACCTTTACGACGATAACATGAATTGGATATCAAAAATCACAAAAATCAATGGCGATTTATTTAAAATTGAATCAAACAAGATCACATATTTTTAATGACTATGCCTAACACCAAATAAGCAAAAGCGCAAATTTTACTATACTTGTTAGGCGCCTTTGCCTATTTGGAAAACGTTAGGTGCAATTTTGCATAAAACCTTCAAAAGTAAAAGAGAATGATTTTAAAACCAGGTGATTTGTTTTTTGGCTTAATGGAATTTTTAGCCTTTATTATTCCAGGTTTTATCTTGTGTGCGACTTTGCCAGCAATTGTAGGTTTTAGTGTTCCCGACTTCTTAAACATAGTAGTTAATGATGTAACTGCATTCGCATGGTTCTTTTTCGTTATGATCTCATATATATCCGGTCATTTTATACATCACATTTGTGCGATGACTCTGAACCCAATATATGAAGTTAGTTACCTGAAATGGAAGCTAAAAAAGCACAAAAGCTTTATTTCGAAAAGTGAGGCCACGATTGAGGAAAAACTTTCTTTGCAAACAGATCAGCTAAAAGCTGCTGAAGCATATCTTAAGATGAATAATCCTACAATAGTTCCAGAACTAGAGAAGCACGAAGCTAACTCTAAATTATTTAGATCACTTTGTTTACTATGTGTCTATCTTTGTTTTTTTCCATGTTTGAATTGGACCGTTATTATTTCACTCATAATCATATCAGTCCTTTCGTTTACCAAATATGCTAACCAAAGATGGACACATAGATATTTGGTGTATCAATATTTTTTAATATCGATTGAAAAGTAAAACTGCACCTTCCAGCTATGGGACTATGGGAGTTCAGCGAGCGGTTAAAAAATTACGTTTGCTTCAGTAAAGGTTCAGAGCAATTTGCCTATTTGTATCGACAGATATTTAGCTGCTATTAAATCGCCACCTTCTTGTAGCTGCAAACCGTTATTAGCAACCCTAACACAACATGCACAGACCAACAAACAACACAAACTGGCTAACTTTGACTTGTGTTGAGAAAATAGAAACAATGTCCAAAAAAGTAAATCCTATTCCTGTAAATCCTATGTTGGCTGACTTCGGCACAGGCATTTTTGTAGGCAAAATGTCCAGCGAAGATTTTCAATTATTCGAGCAGCTTGAAGAAATTGACAACATAAAGCAATCGCATAGGGACGAATATCATTTGTTCTTTTTACAGGAAAAAGGAACAACGACCATTGAAATTGACTTTCAGGAATACACCATAGAACCTTCATCGGTTGTTTTTATTCATCAAAATCAAGTGCACAGAACCTTGTCGTTCAAAAATGCAACTGCAAGTATTTGGGCAATTAGTAATGAAAATCTGAATCCTGAATACCTGAAATTATTAGAAGATATAACACCAGTCAAACCTTTGCAATTAAATCAAGAATCGTTTGCAATTATTACGGAAGCTGTATCGTTTTGCTTAAAATTAGCTGAACGTAAAAACGAAAAACTATATTACCCTTTGCTAAACGGCAGCTGCAACACCTTAATCGGACTTGTTATTTCACAGTATTTAGTCCAATCAAAACCATTTGACAAACTTTCACGGTATGAAATCCTAACCAAAGCCTTTAAAGAGTTGTTGGAACGAAATTTTGCTTCTGCCAAACGACCGACAGAATACGCACAGCAATTAAATATTTCCTCATCTTATTTAAACGAATGTGTTAAAAACGCCACGGGATTTTCTGTTTCGCATCATATACAGCAACGTGTCGTTTTGGAAGCCAAACGCTTGCTTTATCATTCTAATATGTCGGTAAAAGAAATTGCCACCGAATTAGGCTATGACGACTACCCTTATTTTTCAAGGCTGTTTACCAAAGTTTCCGGTAAGACCGCTTTGGCGTTCCGAAACAAAAACCACGATTAATCCAATACTTACCTTGTTCCTGCATAGATTGAAATTTCCAATCATTGTTCCTTTGCATTGAATTAAAAAGCAATAAACAATGATTTCAAGTATACCAAAATGGGTAGGTAATTTGTTCGAAAGCACACTTAGACCAAACGCAAAAGTTTTAGAAACTTCCTACATCAGTTCACAGGTTAAGAAAATACGCTTTCAGGGAGATGTATCAAAAATGAATTTTCAGATCGGCTATGCCAATGTGCTTCGTGTTTCCGAAACTGAATACAGGAATTATACAGCTGCTTATCACGATAAGGAAAAAGGAATAATAGATATCATATTTCATATTCATAAAAATGGAGTTGGAAGCAACTATTTTGATTCTTTAAATGTAGGTGATGAAACATATATTGGTCCATCGAGAGGAAAAAAATTATACGACCCAAGTATAGAAAATCAATTCTTTTTTGGCGATGAAACTTCATTAGGTCTTGCTTGTGCATTTTTACCAATCCTGAAAAGCAATAATCATCCATTTCAATTCTATTTTGAACTGGATGAAGAGAACAAAAATGTTCCCAAACTTTTGGGATTAGAAAACTTTACTGTTTTTGTAAAAAACGATTCATTCAGAAATGAAAAATGGATATGCGATTTACCATTGTTTAAAACCAAGGAATGGAACACCGGCAATTTTGCGTTAGTAGGAAACGTCAAATCAGTTCAAACATTCAGAAAGGTTCTGAAGCATCAAACACGAGGAAGTGTCTATTCACAAGGATATTGGCTTGAAGGAAAAAAAGGTTTATAACTACTGAAATGTGATTTACGTATTTAAAACCCCGTTAGGCACGCGATTAATCGCGCGCCTAACGGGGTTATTAATTATATTCCCAAGGGACCAAAAAAATCAATCAATTAGGGAAATCGAGGTGACTGGAACATCATTTCCTTTAATTTAGCACTTTAGCACGCTAGCCTTTATTAAGCATACACCATCATGAAAGAGATTGAATCAGACATCAAATCTTATTTAGTAAATAAGAAAATCACCAACATTACATTTTTCAATATTAATGACAGCTACCTGGATTTTGAACAAAAATCGATGTGGGTAATTGATGGTGGGATTCAAATAGATACCGATAGCGAGACCTTTGGTTTTGGTTGGAATTATGAACAAGAAGGATTTGATTTTGTTTTGAATACGACAATTGACACCTTACTTGGAGAAGCACCGGCTTACGAAGTAGATTTAAAAAGAAATTCCGGGATAAATTCTATAATTGGCTCAGAAATCATCGATGTTGAATTTGAGTGGGATTTCTACCAAGAATTGGATGAAAATGGAGCATTAAAAGAGGAAAAAATATACATCCCTGTAATGTTATTACTCCAATTCAGATCGAATGATTTTCTGCAATTGGCGTTAATTGATTTTGAAATTCAGGAAGAGCCTTTTAATATTGTTAATCCAAAATTTGATTTAACGGGAGAATTATTAATATCTCATAATACGAGGATAAAATAATAAACCAATAGAGATTTCAGCACCTGAACAAAGAACGTAAGTGATTATGACAAAAACCGAAAAAATCAGAAAAACCATCTGGGTGATTTCCCTAATTATTCTGGGAATTTCCTTATTGTGTCCTACTTACTGTACGAATGTTTCATGCTCCGGGCCTTTAAGTGGATTGGCTGATCTTCTTTTCGGTTGGTTTGCTGCACTATTTATGGGAAGTACTTATTCTGCCTGGTTTGCCAACCCATTTTTTATAACTGCTATTTTCACAAATAAGAAAGTCCCTGTTTTAAGTTTGATTTTTTCAGTGATTGCTCTTTTTATCGCATTAACTTTCCTAAAAGGCGGAACTGTTTGGTTAAATGAAGCCGGACATAAAGGATATATTACAAAACTTCAGTCAGGTTATTGGTTATGGGTATCAAGCATGGTTATTATGGTCATTGCAGCACTGGTACCAATCATTCAGCGAATAAAAAACTTTTTCAGAAAAGATAATAACACCAATTAAACCCTTACTGGCACGAGTACTTGACATCCGGGTAGACAAAAAACTTTTAGACATGAGCATCTTCAACAAACTATTCGGCAAACAAGACAAAAAACAACCATCCAGACATCCCAACCAAAAGAAACCTATTCCAACTTTTGATGAATTTACCAGGTTACGTGCGGAGAATAGATTGGGTGTAATCATGGTAGTTGGTGATACCGGTAAATCCGAATACTTTCCCTTTCTGAAATACGCCATTTTAAATGATCCGGACTTTCACGTAACACTTGCCGCATTAAAACGGATTCATCTTTTCAAAGAAAATACAGAAGTTGTACCAATGCTCACTGAAATAAAAAACAACGGTAGTGGACAAGAATTCGAACCCTATTTCTCTATGGCATTATCACGGCTTGGGATTATTACCATGGAAGAGTTTGAGAAGAAAATGAATAATGCAGAATAATTGTAGAATTCCCAAGATCCTAAAAATGAAAGCTAAACTCAAACAATGTCCATGTTGTGATTATTTCACTCTAACGAATAGAGGTGAATATGAAATCTGTGAAATTTGTTTTTGGGAAGATGATGGACATGATTTGACCGAATTAAAAACACATTCGGGACCCAATCATATAACTCTGGAAGAAGGCCGCATGAATTTTCTGAAATTTGGAGCGTGCACAGAAAATTCTGTGAAATATGTGATCAAGGAGTCTGAGCGATCAAACTTCAAATACGATAAACGTACTACCGGCAATTTTAGCTAAAGCAAAGGCTGAACAACCGCCAATCCCTTAGGTAAAGAACGCCCTTATAATTTCGAAACTATTTATACCTTAACACCATGAAAATCATGCCTCTTCTTTTATTGCTAGCCATTTCTTCCTGTTCGGGAACAAAGTCCGGTAATGTTCACCACCTATCCAAACTAGATGCATCAGAAATTGAAACAGCTGAAATAAAAAAAGCACTTCATGACACCGTTTCCGTGCAATTGACCACACAGCAGATTTCAAAACTTGTAGCGGTTGTTAGTGATTCGCCAGGTGAACTATTAAAAGCATTCCCCAAGTATTGTATATTCGTTAAACTAAAGAACGACTCCATCATTCCATATAAAGTAATTGATCATTACATCGGTGAAAATGACGCTTATGTAAAAACAAGGGAAGCTGTCTATTTTAGAGAAGTCTATGAGAACAGCAAGAAGACAAAGCATTTGATTTCTTTAAAAACACTTCATTAACATGACCGAATTTACACTGTGGCTGGAATTTGAGGAAGTAGATCCATCAAACTGGGACATCGAAAATGAATACTGTAATATTCACGTTGATTTAAAGGACGGACGGCATTACGGCCTGAATGTCTGGACGTACCGGTATTTGCAAACGGCTGTTGATGAAGACAAAAAAACAGGGCAAAACAGGAATGGGATTTATCAAATACCACCGGATTTGTTCGTCAAAGAATTGACCAGAGAGTGTATTCAACAAGCTATTGAAGATTTGCTCAATCAAGGCGATTTGGAAAAGGTATTGAATCCCTCAGTAATTAACTAAATCATGGAACCAACCTTTAGATGCGGAACACGAAAAGCGATTGACGAACTATCAATCGAGTTAGCAATCCCATACGATTCGGGAATGCAGGATTGGTCATATACAGAAGGGAATCCAAACGACATTGACAAATATATTTCCCATTATAAATCAATCACAGATGAAAACAAAAAATTCATCTTGATGGAATTTATTATTCAGGCAACGGAAGATCAGGGATCAGAGGCGCTTTTCCTGCATTATTGCGGACAAATCAAACCTCTTCTTCAAACCGATTTTAAACTGCACGAATATACCATTCATTACTGGTGTTGTTTTGAACAGGAAAACCTGGAAGACACCTGGCGAATTGTACCGTTTATGAGAAAGATCTGGGCTGAAGCCCAAAAACTCAAGTTACTCTTTGTTTGCACAGTAAACCGAATGAGAAGTGCAACAGCTCAACAAATCTTTGAAAAAGACGACCGTTTTGAAGTAAAGTCGGCGGGAACCGATAAATCGGCAAACACGGTTCTTTCCCTTGAATTGCTGGATTGGGCTGAAAGCATCATCGTTATGGAGACACATCACCGGAACTATATCCGAAAGCATTTTCCGAAGATCTATCAAAACAAGCGAATCGTTTGTCTATACATTCCGGATGATTATGATTACATGAATGCTGAACTCATTGACCTATTAAAGCATAAGGTAGAAGACATTTACAAACGAAAACTTATTTGATTGATTTATGGAAAGCACTCAAACCAACTGAAACACCAACATGACAAAAGAAGAACTGCAAAAAATCATTGAGCAATTTGATGAAGAAGAATTGAAACAACAGGGAATTTTTGGAATTGCAACTTATGGCGGCGACTCTGATGAAAGTTTTATACGAGCCAACAAGGAGGGACTAGAACTATTTGCACTTGAACTTTTAAAATCTGCCAAAGATTTTGAAGGAATGCTTGTGGACAAGACGAAGCGCAGCATTCCATTCGGAGCGGATGAAAACTGGATAGATGAAAACAGCGATGCATTTATTCATTATATTGAACCGTTGGCAGACAAACAAAAATTAGAACCGAGATCAGATTACAAGATGACAATCGTGGACAGGATAAGTCTGGTTGGTTGTGGGCTGATCGGAATAATCCTCATCATTTCACTTATAGTCGGAATTGTTGTGGTCATGAAATGGATCTTTTAGAAAAATACAATTGACGGTCATAACCCCTGTAGGCGCGCGATTAATCGCGCGCCTACAGGGGTTATTAATTATATTCCCAAGGATTTTCCGCTAAAAATTACCAAGCCGATCATGTCATTTTAGAATATCCTGCGACTAAGCAAAATTTTCTGACATTTGAAGGATGAATGATAACGATACAAAAAGACTTTCCAGGCTTGTAGCAATCTTAACACAGTTACAAACCAAACGACTTGTTACAGCTACTAAACTTGCAGAAAAATTTGGCGTTAGCACAAGGACTATTTACAGGGATTTAAAAGCACTGGAACAAGCAGGCGTGCCTATTTTGACAGAAGATGGCAAAGGCTATACGTTGATGGAAGGCTACAAAATTCCACCTATTATGTTCAGTGAAAACCAGGCAAATGCCTTAATTCTTGCAGAACAATTAGTGTTAAAAAACAGGGACAGCTCCTTAATTAAGGATTACGCCGAAGCCATCGACAAGATCAAGGCGGTTTTAAGGCAAAGCGAGAAAGACAAAGCCAATCTGCTTTCATTGAGAACCAAATTTGCAAAGCTTGAAAATTATGAAATCCAAAGTAACACTTTGTCTTCTTTGCAAATTGCACTCACCAACTTTTACCTTGTAAAATTAGACTACATCAATGCCGAAAATAAATTGAGTGAAAGAGTTGTTGAGCCTTTTGCGTTATTAAACATTACAGAAGGCTGGTTGATGGTAGCCTATTGCCGTCTAAGAAAAGGTTTCAGATATTTTAGGTTGGACAGAATTCAAAAATTACAAATTCAACAAGAGCAATTTTCGCCTCATAAAATGACACTTCAGGAATTTTTTGAAAAATATCACGACCATTAAATACCCCTGACATACCGTTGTCATAAGCTCATTTTACTTTTGCTCAAAACAATTTAAAAGCATTGAAAATGAGTATCAAAGAATTAATGACAAGCTATTCGGCTTACAATTTAAATGCGAATCAGCAATTTGTAAAATGGTTAAGTAACCAACCAGAAGAACAACTGCAAAAAGATGTTCCATCAAGTTTCAACGGTGTGCTTCAAACCTTAAACCACATTTGGGCAATTGAAGAAATGTGGTGTGCCGATTTATTCAAAAACGAAGATGCTGTAAATCGTTATGGTGTGCAAAACTTGCAAGCAAAAGAAGTATTTGACGGATTGTTAAACAGGTCTGCAATAATTGCCGAAAAAGTAAGCCAATTAACGGATGAAGAATTATCTAAAAAGGTGCATATCAAAACTCCCTGGTTTGAAGCAACCCTTCCTCTTGCAGAGTATCTTCAACATTTATTCAATCACGGCACCTATCATCGTGGGCAAATTATAACAATTGGACACAGTTTGGGTTTTTTAGAAATGCCATCAACTGACTTTTTATTTTACTCTTTAATGCCATCAAACAAATAACTCTTAATACAATGATAAAATATATTTCAAAAATAAATTGGTTAGCAGTATTGCTATCATTGGTATTTTATTCTTTTCTCGGTTGGTTATGGTTCACGGTATTGTTTCCAAACCAATATGCCGGCACATTAGACAAATCAGGTTTAATGCCCGCCAATCCGGACCCGATGTATTTCTACGGACCACCTTTAACAATTCTACCAACAATTATTACAACAGCTTTATTGATGGCGGTGCTAAATATCCATACGAAGAAAGCCGTCCTTGAGTTTGCCCTGGTACTAGGTTTGGGATTTTTGGTAGCCAATACATTTGACATTGCCATTAATCCCAATATTCCACACCCCATGAGTTATGGTTTGTTGGTTGGTGGATTTCAATTGGTTGGTATGTTAGGGTCCTGCTTTATCCTGCATGCAATTCGCAAAAAATGAATAAGCCGGAAATAGAACTATTCTATCCTGAGACCAAACAGCATTGGCGAAAGTGGTTAGCGGAAAATCACCGTCACAAAGATGCTGTTTGGTTGATTTTTTATAATAAGAAGTCAACCAAGGCAACAATTTCCTGGAGTGATGCTGTAGATGAGGCATTGTGTTTTGGCTGGATCGACAGCAAAGCTGAAACCCTGGATGGTGAAAGTCACAGACACTATTTCTGCAAACGAAAGCCCAACAGTACCTGGAGTAAAATCAACAAGCAAAAAATTGAAACTTTAACGGAAAAAGGGTTGATGACCAAAGCAGGTTTTGAAGTAATCGAATTAGCAAAACAAAATGGTTCCTGGACAATTTTAGACGAAGTGGAAGAATTAATTATTCCATCAGAATTGGAAAAAGCATTTGAAAAATTTGAGAATTCCGGAGACTATTTTTCATCGCTAAGTAAAAGTAAGAAAAAGGTTTTACTGCAATGGATCGCACTTGCAAGGACAGAGACAACAAGACAAAAAAGAATTTTTGAAATAGCAGAAAGTGCTTCTCAAGAACAACAACCTAAGCAATTCAGACCGAAAAAAGACGGCATCTAATCCTCTAGTTGGCGTGAGTAACCTGTCCCGACACTTCGGGATCGTGCTCGTGCCGTGCAGAAAAAAAGTTCACAACAAACCCCGTTAGGCACGCGATTAATCGCATGCCTAACGGGGTTATTAATTATATTCCCAAGGATTTTCCGCTAAAATTTACCAACTTACAACCTGCTGTTTATCAAAAAGAAAGCCGTCAATCCGATAACTCCTGCAACGACCGAATAGATCACAATGCCTCTGGTATCCGGCCCTTCATAATTGACTTTGGTCTTCTAAAGATGAGTTCACCATTCTCACCTTCGGGGATTATTCCTATTTTTAACCCAAAACACTACTCATAAGGTAAAAAATCAACTCATCTATTTGTGCAATTGAACCACCATCCAAAACAACTAACAAACAATCAGTAACATGGCCTTCGGACTTTCACCAAAACACGTTCAGGACTTACCCCTTGACAACCTTACGGCAGAACAATTTCTTACACTCACAATGGAAGCGGCAAAGAAACTTGGCTGGAATATCGGTCAAACAACGGAAACCGGTTTCGTTGCTTTTACCGGGTTCTCTATGAGTTCCTGGAGTGAAGAAGTGAAAGTGAAAATCGACGGCAGCAATGCAACTCTGAAAAGTGAATGCACGGGTAGTCAAATGGTGGATTGGGGCAAAAACAAAAAGAATATTGAAAACCTGATCGCCACGTTCCGGGAATTAAAAGCTTCCTGCTCTTCGGAAGAGCTCATACTCAAATACGAGGAACTAAAACCGAAGCTGACTGAGGAGCAAGGTCATTTAAGCCAGTCAACACCTACTAAAGAAGGAATTTCCGGTGTTTTTGGATTCTTCAAACCTGTGCCGGGTTATTTCGTCACCCCCATCTTAATAAACCTGAACCTGGTCATTTTCATCGTGATGGTTCTTTCGGGTGTTCATTGGATGACCCCCGACAACGAGAGTTTGATTGCATGGGGAGCAAATTTCCGTCCGGTAACTTTGGAAGGCGGATGGTGGAGATTAATCACGAATTGTTTTCTGCATATTGGCGTTTTCCACCTATTGATGAATATGTACGCCCTGCTTTATATCGGACTGCTTTTAGAACCATACCTGGGAAGAGTAAGGTTTGCTGCTGCCTATCTTCTGACAGGAATTACCGCAAGTATTGCCAGTTTATACTGGAATAACCTGACCATCAGCGCCGGTGCATCGGGAGCAATATTCGGAATGTATGGGGTGTTTCTGGCCATGTTGACAACAAATCTCATTGAAAAATCGGCACGAAAAGCTTTATTGACAAGTATTGCCGTTTTTGTCGGATACAACCTGTTGAATGGACTGAAGCCGGACAGTAATATCGACAACGCAGCCCACATTGGCGGTCTACTTACCGGACTGATTATCGGTTATGCTTTCGTTCCGGGTCTTAAAAACCCGGGTGAGACTAAACTTAAATTCGGCACAGCCAGTTTATCGGTCACCCTGCTGCTAATCTTTTCGTTTATTGTTTATCACCTCATTCCAAATGATTTTGGGACTTATGAAACCAAAATGAAAGATTTCGCTTCCATGGAGGCAACAGCATTAGAGGTTTACAGCTTACCTCCTGATACACCCAAAGACAAGTTGCTTTATGCAATTAACGATCGCGGTATTCTTTATTGGAAAAAAAACATTGAGCTGCTGGAAAGTTTGAGGGACCTGGAATTGACTTCTCAAATCAGGGCGAACAACAAAATTCTAAAGGAATATTGTGAACTCAGGTTAAAGTGTTACGAACTCCTTTACAAAGCCGTTTTGGAAGACACGGAGAAATACGCCATACAAATAGATAGTTACAATACCCGAATCCAATTGAAAATTGAGGAACTTGGTGGTGCGCAGGGCAACCGGCAATGAAGCTGATAAGTGTAGCAAAAGCATAAATAAACTCTTTTGACAACAATTGATATACAATTTGATCCGCATCGATCAAAAGAACTTTATACAAAGTACTTTCGGTTCGAACGCAAAAAAGCATTCGAAAAAGTACCCATCAAACTGCTCTATGGAATATGGGGTGTCCTGGTGATTACCGGAATCTCGCTCCGCATTGACGCTCTATGGATCATCGGTTTGATCAGTGCAGCTTTGACCACTGCATTTCTCCTTTATTATGTAATTCGCTTTCAAATCGCTTTCACTGCATTTCTGAAAGAATTGGAGAAAAAAGCAAAATCAGATGAAGTAAATTTCCAGTTTGGCTTTGATTCGGAAAGCGTTGTCTATAAATCCGAAAACGTGTATTCCGAAATAAAATGGAACCGGATCAAAGAATATGCTATTAATGGTGAAGACATTTACCTGTACCTTGAAAACAGGGAGCTTTTAGACATTATTTCCAAACGAATACTGGGAGAAACCATGTTTGATCGTTTCAAAACCATTCTTCTTGAAAAATGTAAACAAAATACCAAATGAACAGTGTTCTTACCAAAGCTGTCAAACTCGCGCGGGCGTGTGACCAAACTGTTGTAGAAATCGATTTGATGAGAACATAATTTAGGTTAATTTAGCACGAGTCAGACCCCGAATGGTCGGGACAGGAACTCGCGCTAACTTGTGAATCTGAGCAATCAGCCTTCGAATATGACAACCGCAATACAGACAATCCCTACCCCATGATAAAAAGGAGCGTTAAACTATTATTAATCATATTGTCTTCTCTGGATGCAAGGAGTCAGAATACACTAATTTTAGAAGCATCAAAAGACACATACATCAATACAGTAATCGCTGACCAATACCAGGGACAAGTTCAAAGCCTTGTTGCAGCAGGTTGGACATATGGAGGAGTTTATGGCCAGGGGCGCAGCCTTTTAGGATTTGAATTATGCCCATTACCTGATAATTTCGTTTTAGTCAGCGCTACTTTATATTTATACCATGATTATTCTGCTTCGCATGCCGGTCATACTACTAACGGCTTAAATAGCGCAAAACTTTATCAAATAACCAGCTACTGGGATGAATCAACTACCTGGTCAAGCCAACCTTCGTATGACGCGGCATCCTTTTCCAATATTCCCGGTTCGACCTCTTCAACTCAGAACTACGTTATCGACGTAACTGGAGTTGTTAGTAATGAAATCAGTTCGTCCAACGAAGTTGATTTCTACTTTGCACTCGACGAAGAAATTACCTATAGAAGTCTTGTTTTTGCCTCCAAAGATCATCCTGATGCAAGTGTTAGACCTAAATTGGAACTTGTCTATTACACAGATACTACATGGTGCGACAACCCTCCAAGTATACCTGACACAACAGATTCTACCATTCATGTTACAGATTGTATGGATAATTTTACCATCCCGAATATATTCACGCCAAATGGAGATTTGGTAAATGACTATTTGGAATTGAATTCAGAGTGTCAGCCATCTTCATTTCACATAGACATATTAAACCGTTGGGGGAATTTAGTTTTTGAATCCGATGATTATGGGTTTACCTGGAATGGTAAAAACAAAAATACCGATGCTGATTTATCTGAAGGAGTGTATTTCTATCGAATAATTGTATTTGATGAACAAAGTGAGATTGTTAAAAATGGATTTATTACTTTGCTAAGATGATGACAATGTACATAACATCCCCCTTGTAGGCGCGCGATTAATCGCGCGCCTACAAGGGTTATTAATTATATTCCCAAGGATTTTCTGCTAGAAATGATCAGGCCAGGAACTCACACCAGCCAGAAAAAACAACCCGCGTATTCCTTATGTAACATAGATCACAAACTAATCCATAACAAAAATGTAATTTGCAGGCATATCACATAAAATGACAAAGAAAATAGCACTCATTTTAGGACTACTCGTTTTCAGTCTTTCAGCCTTTTCACAAGCGGCACCCTTCAATATTTACCTTGAACCGATGAACATCAGCGGCTTGGGTGGGCTACAAGCATTTGCCTGGGGACAACACCAGGGTAAATGGTTAATCATCGGTGGCAGACTGGATGGTTTGCATCGCAGACAACCCTTTGCTGCCTTTGATGAAGCGGGACACAACAACCAGTTAATCGTTGTTGACCCCGTTGCGCAACAAAAATGGTCGGCTCCCTTATCTTCCCTTCCAATTGGTTTGCAGGAACAATTAAGTGCAACCAATATGGAGTTTTACCAGGAGGGGGATTATTTATACCTGGTTGGCGGTTATGGTTACAGCAACACTTCTGCTGATCATATTACCTACCCCAATCTCAGTGCCGTGAAAGTTCCGGACGTTATCGATGCAATTATCAACGGAACATCGTTTGCATCCAGTTTCAGGCAGGTTACAGATACCTTGTTTGCTGTTACCGGCGGCTACCTCAATAAAATAAACAATACGTTCTATCTTACCGGCGGACAGAAATTTATAGGCAGGTATAATCCTATGGGACCCACACATGGACCGGGTTTTATCCAGGAATATACAAACGCAAGCAGAAAATTTACACTCTCCGATGATGGTGTAACGCTTTCTGTCACCCATTTAGCCGCTATTCATGATCCTGCCAATCTTCACAGAAGGGATTACAATGTAGTTCCGCAAATAATGCCGGCAGGACAAGAAGGATTAACCGCCTTTTCGGGAGTATTTCAGGTGAATGCTGATTTACCTTTTCTAAATTGTGTAAACATCGATAGCACAGGGCATACGGTCAACAATGCTTTTTCTCAATATTACAATCACTACCATTGTGCACATATTCCTTTATACAGTGCTTCGAATAACGAAATGCACACCGTGTTCTTTGGTGGTATCGCTCAATACTATGACAGTTTAGGAGTGTTGGTCCAGGACAATAATGTGCCATTTGTAAAAACCATTGCACGAGTTACAAGAAATGCAAGCGGTACCATGGCCGAGTATAAATTACCCGTTGAAATGCCTGCTTTACTCGGTGCCGGTTCTGAATTTATTCCCATAGAAACAGTTCCGCACTATGACAACGACGTACTTAAACTGGATGATTTTACGACCGACACAACGCTGGTTGGTTTTATCTACGGCGGCATAAGCAGCACGGCAGCCAATATCTTTTTCACAAATACCGGAACCGAGAGCAGCGCAAGCAGCCAATTATTTAAAGTGTATGTTATTCAGAACTCAACTTTAGGAATCCACAACTTAAACGACCAAAGTACCGGAACATTAAAGATTCAGGTGTTCCCCAATCCCAATGATGGAAACTTTGTCGTGAAATTCCATTTAAACAAACCGGAAGAAACAAAAATTTCCCTCTATCACGTGGACGGTAAAAAAATAGAAGAACGAGTTTTAACCGATTTAGTTCCAGGCGAAAACACATTTCAACGAAAAATCAGAAACCTTGACAAGGGAGGGACATACATTCTGACGATTGAAACACCTCATGAAAAAGCGACACAAAGAATCGTTATAGAACCCTAAATGCCGGCTTGGAACCCTCGGTTGGTGCGAGCGACCTGTCCCGACTATTCGGGATCTCGCTCGTGCCGTGCAGAAACAAAAGTTCCGAACCAATCTTATTAATTAAAAATCAGTTGGATTTAAACCTACTTTTTTACTAACTTAAAGTAAATGAGCAGGAAATATAAATTTAGAAACCCGGAAGCGGCTTATTTCGTAAGCTTCGCAACTGTCAATTGGGTTGACGTTTTTACTAGGGAAGTTTATTTTGGAATCTTAGCCGATTCCTTAAGCTATTGCAGAAAACATAAAGGGCTCGAACTTTACGCATACGTATTTATGCCCAATCATGTTCATTTGCTTTTTAGGTCTTTAAAAAAAGATCCATCGGGTTTTATGCGTGATTTTAAAGGATTCACTTCCCGTAAATTGATAGAAGCAATCATAGAAAATCCCAGGGAAAGCAGGAAAGAGTATTTGTTAAAGTTGTTTGAAGATGCCGGAAAGAAAAACAGCAATGTTACCAACTACCAATTGTGGCAACAAAACAACCAACCCATTGAGGTTTTTAGCACTTGGGTTGTGGAACAAAAAGTGAATTATATTCATAATAACCCGGTAAAAGAGGGGTTGGTAACCAATCCGGCGGACTGGAAATACAGCAGCGCAAGGAATTATGCCGGCGATCAAACTGTTTTGGAAATTGATTTGATGGGAACGTGATTTCAGTTAATTAGTGCCAAGCTAGCACGAGTCAGAGACTCGCGCTAGCTTGGAAGGCTTGGAGATTGACTTGTAACTCCGTGAGATTAGCCCGAATAATGATCTAACAGTCCCGAAACAGACTGCGAAAGTTCCGATATCTGAACTTTTGAACATTGCAATAAGAACTTCGAACCCGGCCTTTTAAACAAAGTATATTCGGACGTTTGAACAAAGTTGCCCTGAGTCATCCCTTCTACCTTTGTCTTATCAAACAATTCATTCTTAAAACATGGGACAGAATAATTACCAGGGAGCGTTACAGAAGCCATTAGGTTCGGGATTTAACGCCCAATCAACAACAAGTGAAGTCATCAACGGCATAGATCTTACAGGCAAAGTTGCCATTGTAACAGGCGGAAATACCGGTATCGGTTTGGAGACCGTAAAAACACTTGCCCAGGCTGGTGCAACAATCATTGTTCCGGCAAGAGATGTGGAAAAAGCAAAACGGAATTTAGACGGAATCCCGCATGTGGAAATCGAAGAAATGGATTTAATGGATCCGGCTTCAATTGACGCATTCGCACAAAAATTCCTGACTTCGGGCAGAGACCTGCATTTGCTCATCAACAACGCCGGGATCATGTGGGTACCTTTGCGAAGAGACAGCAGGGGTTATGAATCGCAGCTGGCTACGAATTACCTGGCACTTTATCAACTTACCGCCAGATTGTGGCCCGCATTGAAACAAGCAAACGGCGCACGTGTAGTCAATGTATCCTCCGGCGGACACCAGTTTTCGGATTTTAATTTCGAAGATCCGCAATTCCTGAATCGGGATTACGAAACATTATTGGGATACGGACAATCAAAAACAGCAGTCAATCTTTTCTCGCTTGAGTTTGACAATCAGGCAAAGGAGTACAATGTGCGCAGCTATTCCTTGTGTCCGGGAGCTGTTGGCGAAACGGAATTGGCAAGAGAAGCGCCGGCAGATTTGTTCCAAAAACTGGGTTACAGTGATGCAGCAGGAAATATATTGCCGGAAGTAGCCGCACGGCTAAAAACCATTCCTCAAGGAGCAGCAACAACTGTTTGGGCAGCAACCAGCCCTTTACTCAACAAAATTGGAGGTGTCTATTGCGAACATGCGGATGTCTCACTTTTAAGTTCGGATGTGACTGCAGTAGGCGGTGTTAAAGCATATTCCTTAGATGAAACCCATGCAAAACGTTTGTGGAAACTGAGCGGGGAGTTGACGGGAGTAACTTTTGATTTTAGTTGATTTTTGTATCTTTCAATCACACAAGCAAGATGGAATGCCAGGTAAATTATATCACTCCCGAGATTAAACTTTCTACTTACACGGGTAAACTATTTAAAACGGAAGCGGCATTTGATGATCATTTGCTTGTGTGGTTGATTTCAGGTGAAACGAAAATCATCCAGGCAGATAAAAGCTTTTTATTTGGTCCGGGAAGCACTTTCCTGATTCCAAGAAATCAGTTGGCCACGATTATCAATATGTCCGGGGAAGATTTGCCACATAAAGCGGTTGCCATGCACTTAACAACAAAGAGGCTCCGCGAATTTTATGGTCCCGAAAACACGAAACGGAAACTCACAGATCCGAAAATTTTTAGTTTTCACAAACATCCGCTATTGGAAAGCTGCCTGGCTTCGCTCATCCCCTATTTTGAAATACCCGAAAACTTTCCGGAAACTATTGCCTCTTTAAAAATTAACGAAGCAATCACCATCCTTCAAACCATTGACAAAGATATTGATCCTGTTTTGACAAACTTTGAAGATCCCTTTAAGATAGATTTAGCAGCTTTCATGGAGAAGAACTTTATGTTCAATATGCCGCTCGAAAAATTCGGCTACTTAACCGGGAGAAGTCTTACCACTTTCAAACGGGATTTTTACCGGGCCTTCAATAATACACCACAGCGTTGGTTGACCAAAAAAAGATTGGAATTAGCCCATTACCAGCTTGCCGAGAAGAACAAAAAACCAGTGGAGGTCTATTACGAAACCGGGTTTGAGAATTTATCTCATTTTTCTCACGCTTTTAAAAAACAATTTGGCTACTCTCCAACAGAACTAACCGGACAAAAAAACACCCTTTGAAACTTATAAGCATTATTCATCCCGAATCAAAACATTCAAAATCTCTGTCGACCGCCCGGCACCGTTATCCGGTCTTTCTTCACAACAGCCGGAACCCGGAAATTAAAACCGCCTAATTTTGGTTCGAAGGTTTCGGATTGCGGAACCTGTATCACGAATAACGAATCAGAACGCAGCATGAAAGCTTACACCAAAACCAGGTACGGCGGACCAGAAGTTTTAAAACTGGAAGAGGTCGAACAGCCCGCATTGAAGGATAATCAATTAAAGATTAAAGTCTTTGCAAACTCTGCCAATCCGGCCGACTGGCACATTCTGCGCGGAAAGCCCTACTTTGCCCGATTGACCTTCGGATTGTTCAAGCCCAAAGACCTCATCCCAGGCGCTGACTTTGCCGGAATTGTGGAAGCAGCCGGAAAGAATATCACGCGATTCAAAGTTGGTGACCACGTCTTTGGGGAATCACTCTCTGGCGGAGCGTTTGCAGAATATATCTGTGCGGAAGAAAAGATCTGTGCCAAAATGCCCGAAGGAAGCAGCTTTATAGAAATGGCCTGCATGCCCGTTGCCGGCCTGACCGCTTTGCAGGCTGTTATCACTCACGGTCTTGTGAGAAAAGGAGAAACGGTCCTGATCAATGGCGGATCCGGAGGTGTGGGGCATTTTGCCGTTCAGATCGCTAAAGCTTACGGAGCACATGTTACAGCCGTTTGTTCAGCCAAGAATGCAGACTTTGTGCAGTCATTGGGTGCCGACAAGGTCATTGCCTACGACCGGGAAAATATCCACGGGCACTCCGGGAAATACGATTTGGTGATTGACACCAACGGGAACCTGACTTTCAGCGATTATAAACGCATGGGCCGGCGCGGGGTCATGGTTGGTTTCACCACTGTGGGAAGGATGGTTTCGACCTTATTGAAAAACGTTTTCAGCAAATTCTCTTTGACACAATTCACCGCTGAGGCCAACTCCAAAGACCTGGAAACGCTTGCCGCTTTGGTAAAAGAAAAGAAAATCACTCCCCACATCGAACACATTTTTCCTATTGAAAGACTTCCGGAAGCAATCGGCTACATTGAAGCCATGCGGACAAAAGGAAAAGTGGCTATGGTTTGGGAGGAAGAGTTATAAATCCTTAAACCGGCAAACAATGCATTGCAGCAGGAATATGACGGGATTGTTTGGAGTAAAGGACTGGCAGGAATTTTTGCTATCAATCGCTTCACGGTGAGACTTGCGTTCGGTTTTGACAATCTCCCGGACAAGAACAAAAGTACCTGGATCTACGAATCGAAATCCTGACTTGGGTTTGCATTGAATTTGAATTGACAAATACAGTCATTTACTTAAATCCGAAAGATCCTGGTTCGGCAATAGCTGCTAACGAATAGGTATGAAAAAAACTAGTATCTTTGAGTAAGATGATCAAATTAATCGAAGATAAACTAGATGAAATCATTTCTTTATGCAAAATGCATAACGTGGAATCTTTTGCCCTGTTTGGTTCGGCTGCGAAGGATGATATGCATGAAAACAGTGACTTTGATTTCCTGGTAGAGTTCTCTGATAAAATCGATGTACTTGATTATGCCGACAATTACTTTTCTCTTTTAGAAAAACTGGAAAACCTCATGGGAAGAAAGATTGATCTTGTTTCACTGAAGTCACTTAAAAACCCAATCCTGATCGAGGAAATTAATCGCTCAAAGGTGGATCTCTATGCAGCCTAAAATTTTAAAATACATTCTTGATATTCAAAGTGTGATTCAGGAAATTGAAGTTGTAAAAGCAAAGGCGAACAATAATTTTCATGCTTTCCAAGCAGACATTATCCTGCAAAGAGCCATTGAAAGAGACTTAGAAATTATCGGTGAAGCTATTCGAAATATTATTGAGATCGATCCTACCATTCAAATCACTTCCGCGAAAAATATAATCGGATTAAGAAATATCATCGCACATGCTTATGATTCAATTGAACCCGAAATGATCTGGGGAATTATTCAGAATCATATTCCTTTGCTTTCAGATCAGATAAAGACTATAAAGGATTCTTAAAATCCTTAAAGAAAACAAGATGAAAATATTCTTCGGTATTCTAACCCTGGCAATTCTCTTTTCATGCAGCACTGCCCGGAAATTTCAGAAAACACGCAGCAAAAACGGAAATGATTTGACTTTTGTTTATTTCAAAAAGGGAGAAGCTTCGAAAGACCCGTATCATCAAATTCTTGGGTTCAGGTATCCGAAAGAAATTGATTCCATGACTGCTTTTTATTGGGGCGGACAAACAGAAGTTACCAATAAGCAATACCTCAAGTTTGTTGCATACCTGAAAGTATCCGATTCATTGGGTTATGAAAAGCACAAACCAAAAACCTTCAACTGGAGAGCTTACTCGGAAGATTTTGACTTTGCAGATTCAATGGCCCGGAACTATGATAATTTGGAAGCGTTCGGGAATCACCCGGTTGTAAACATTACTCCCGAAAACGCTACGGCTTTTGTTACCTGGTTAAACAAGATCGAGCCGGATTCGTTGGTTTTTTACCGTTTATTCAAACCTTTTGAATGGTTGGAGTTGTTTAATGAGAAAAAAGAAATCGATTCGTCCTTTGCCTGGGAGGGAAATTACTGGAGAAACAAAAATCAGCTGCCTCTTGCAAACTATGCGGAATTTGACCAGGATCAAATTCGCTACAACCATTTAACGGATCGTATCACCTTTCAAAACTCAGATTCGGTTGGTTACGAATCCTATGTAAACGGTCCAATGAATGTCTGGTCCTATAATCCGAATTATTGGGGTGCGTGGAATATGTCGGGAAATGTTGCAGAAATAACGGAAAGTTATTACAAACTGGATTCAACCTGGTATTGCACAACACGCGGCGGATCATGGCATAGTCCGGTTTTCTATTTAAGAAAATCATCAACCGAAACCTACAAACTCCCATCTCCATACGTAGGTTTCCGTGTTTTGAAAATACAACTAAAATTGCGGGAGGATTGAATTCCTTTTCCCATTAAAAATTGTAATTTTAGCCGGATTGCAGTCTCTATGTGTAAACAGAAAAGAGGAAGATGAAACAAGAAATTACAACAAATCATACAACAGTGCTTGAAGATACAAAACTGGATAGGCACATAAAACCTGCCCATTTATTGCCAAGCCCGAAATCGCGGCTGGACTCCATGGAAGAAAAACCGCATCCGCTCAGCGATCCGGATATTCCTTACCGCGATCTGACGAGTGCGGAAACCAAACGGGCAAGCATCGAAAAACTGATCGATAAACTGGATGTGAAACACAACCTGCGCTACCAGCGTACTGTTGATGATACCTATTGCAACGTTTATGCCTATGATTTTTGCTATTTCGCACGGGTGTATTTGCCTACCGTCTGGTGGACGGCCGAATCACTCGAAAAAGTACTCGCCGGAGAGGAAGTCATCCCGGTTTTCGACCAAACGGTTGCACGGATCTATTCGAGCGCTATCCACGACTGGCTGTCGGAATGGGGACCGAGTTTCGGCTGGAAGCAACTAACGGACCTGGACGAGATCCAGCGGAAAGTAAACGAAGAAGGCGGAGTGGGAATCATTTGCGCCAAACGGAAAATCAAAGGGCTTTCGGGTCACATCGCGCCCATTGTTCCGGAAACTGCTGCCAAAAAAGCATACCGCGAGAATGGGGTTGTAATCTATCCTTTACAGTCGCAGGCCGGGAAACTGAATTACAACTATTTTGCAAAAGCACGGAAAGACTGGTGGAACCACGAGCGGTATTCTTCGCATGTGTTCTTTTACCACGACTAGCACATTGTTGAAAACTACTAATAACGGGTTATATATCCCCACTGATGCACAAATAAAAAGCGAGCCTACCGGTCTCGCTTGATGTACAGTGGTTTAAAATAATACAATTACAGAAGACATCCGGTAGGTGCCTTTAAAATCTGCGAATCTGTGGTAAAGAAAATTACCCGAATTCTAATAAAGAACATAAAAATAAATGAAAGAGAAACCGAAACAAAAATACTATTGGGGAATTGGATTAGAAAACGAAACCTACATGCAATTCGAAGAATCAATGATTGTTTCCGGTGGATTCATACAAGAAAAAATTGGCTGCGAACGCTACAGCATCGATTATAGAAAGTGCTATAAATCAGGAATACTGGCATCTGTGCTGGAAAACGGCCTGACTAAAGATCACAATTACCGGGTAAGCCGAATGATCAATAGCCATTCACTGGATAAAATTGATTTAAATTACCAGCATAAAACGATCGCATCGACCAATCCGGCGGCTGATAACCCGGAATACCTCGGAAAGTCTATTTTGGAAAACTTCCTGGAAACCCAGCCTTACAATATCCAAAGTATGCTGACCCAAAAGACCAACCCGATGGGATCTGTGAATTTTGACGGTGATTCGATCGAATTTGTGACCAGGTACTTTGAAAACAGGACCATTCCCGATTCATGTGATGAACTGGCTGCTACCAAGAAGCTCTTTATCGATAAAATCAATGAATCAGGTGTCCTGAACGGGCACTTACATTTCCCGAACTACAACATCGGGTTCAACATGTTTGTGTCGAACCAGGAAAACATTGTGCTGTTCAATAACGGCACCTATCATTTCCATATGACCCTGCCAACGCTAACGGAAAACAGCCGGATCGTAGATTATGCGGGTTTTGAAGCCAAACACGCCAATGCGATTTACCTGCTTCAGTGGTTCGAACCGCTATTCATAGCAACGCTGGGCAGTCCGGACATCATGCAGGTCATCAGTTCGAAACACGGGTTAAACCACCAATTCGCCGGCGGTTCCATGCGCAATGCCATGTCGCGATACACCGGAGTGGGAACCTTCAACAAAGTCATGGCGAAAGGAAAGATCCTGACTTACCAGGTAGAAGAATTCCGGAAACTCCTGAGGTTTGAAAAAGAAGAAAACATTTGGTGGCGCGACCAGGTAGAATCAGACTTTGACTACGAGCTGCTTTCAGATATCGGTTTGGACTTCAACCAGGAAAAAATGTACCAAAGTGGTTTCGAGTTCCGAAGTTTCGACGAATTCCCGGCAAGTTATCTGCCGGATCTGCTTCATGCTATTATTATCGTTTGCGAACACTCCTTACACGTTCCGGATGTGCCGTGGTGCCACGACAGTGTGGTATGGAACAATCTCGTGTTCAAATCGCTGAAGTTCGGTTATCAAACAGAAATTACTTCCGAAGAAAAACAGGAAGTACTGGAAGTACTAAACCTTTCAGCGCTCCAATCCGAATTCGACGCAATTACAATGCTGGATGCCTTTTTCTTCCGGATCATTGAAGTATTGCACGAGAAATACAAAGACCACAATACCTGCATCGACAGCATGCTGGGTGATAAACCGAAAACGGTTCCTAAGTGGGACAATTTCAATCAATACCAGGTGGAACAGCATTTGAAGCAGATTGAGGGAGTTGAATAGAACTTTTGCAATTGATGCAGAATTGGTGTAAATTTACACCACAACACGTGTATCATGAGAAGACAAAGCATTTCCTTTACAGAACCAAATGATGAATGGTTAAAAAGCCAAATTGAGAATAAAGAATATTCAAGCAAGAGTGAATTGGTCAATGATTTAATTCGACAAGCAAGAAATCAACAAAAACAAATCGACTTCATTAGATTAAAGTTAGAAAGAGCTGAAAGCTCCGGATTTACAACTGAATCCAAATCTGACATCCTGAAGCAGTCCAAAAGCTTACTTAGTGAGTAAGTACAAATTAAGCAACATTGCAAAGGAAGATTTGATACGAATTCACCACTATGGTGTAAAACAGTTTGGTATAAAACAAGCTGATAAGTATTTTGAATCTTTCTTCGATTACTTTGAATTAATTGCGAAAAACCCACACTTATTCGAATCTGTTGATTTTATTAAACCTGGATACAGGCGTTGTGTTTGCGGTGTTGATAGTATATTCTTTAAGGCCAATGGTGATTTTGTTGAGATAATGACAATTATCGGAAGACAAGATCTGAATCAATTGATATAAATGTCATGAAACACCTCCAAAAACCATTTTCTCTATACTTCGAAAAAGACCTGCTAAAATCTTTCGGAATCCTATGTGGTTTATTCATGACGCTAACAGCCTGTGACGCTAACAACATAGACACTTCTGAAGGCAGATTGCTGCCGGAACCCGATAAAGAGCTGCGTATTGCTTCCGAAATCAAACAATCCCTTTCCGGAATCGCAGCGGAAATAACCGATTCGGACCAGATCGAAACCTGCAAAAGCGGTCGCAAACTGATCGGCAGCGGAACAGAAATCCTTCCGTATTTAAAAGCGCATTTTAGTGATTCAACCGATACCAGGGTGTATTCGGATCGAAACAAACGAACTTTGACAATCGGGGAAATAGCCATTATTGCCGCCAGTGAAATCAAACCCATCCCAATTGCCCGGGTTGTAGGAATTCAGCAATGCACGCCACCATTCGACCTGGATATTGAAAGCTACTTATGGAACATCCAAAAGCGTCACAATGATTTCAAAAGAAATTACGATGAATGGCTGAAGGATGAAAAACAATAACTTCACTGCTTTTAAAGCAAGCATTGGGCAACGCAATCCGGAAAGGAACCTGGGTTATGAAGTTAATGAGCGGAGCAACGCTATTCGAACTTTCCAAAACGAGGCGACCAATCCAAAATAGTATTACCTTTGTCTGGTAAATATCAACTGTATGCCCGCTTCATTCAAATCATTTCTCATTGGTTTATTTCTATGTCTGACAACTTTCACGCATGCGCAGTGGAACCATCAAACGCTTTTCACCCAGCATTTGGACATTAATTGCATTGCGAAAGATCCGACCAACAGCTTTTGCGTAGCAGGTGCTTTTAATCTTTTCAAAAATACCGGAAGCCCGGCATCCTGGACGAATATTACCAACAATACAAACAATTTTTTTAAGCATAACTCGGTAATTGTCTACGACAATAACCACATTCTTTCGGTTGGTAAGTCTTATAGTCCGTACAGCGCGGGTGTGATGTTCACCTATAACGGCGGTGCAAACTGGACGAATATCAGCCTTGGCAATGTTGCAGACGAATTGACCGATGTGGCCCGGAACGGAAGTACGCTGGTTGCCGTAGGAACATGGGGAAAAATATACCGTTCTACTAATGACGGAGCTACCTGGAGCAGCATTCCGTCCGGAACAACCACAGATTTTCATACGGTATGTTACAATCCCGCATTAAACCAATGGTATATTGGGGGTTACAATAAAAAACTCACCTCTTTCGATAACGGACTTAGCTACACATCTGCAACTGTACCGGGAGAAATTTTTGATATCAGCTACGAGAACGGTTTTCTGCTGGAAACAACTTATATCGGTTATACGAACGCAATTGGCACTCACAGCACCGTTGTTAAGAAAACCGGAACGGGAAGCATTTTGAATACATATGTGGTACCATTCTCCGTAAATACCACCGATTTTCTTCCGGATGGGAATCTGCTTACTGCGGGTACTAAATTTGCAGTATTATCGGCAGTAGACAACAGTATCCTGGTTTCACCGGATTCTATTCACAATTTAAGCAGCTCTTTGCCCGAACATGTGAACGAAATGGTATTCCTGAATTCTGTGGGATATGCCGTAGGACCGGATGGTGCTCTCGGTTATCGAAGTCTTCCTTTTATTTCTACTTATTACGTACCGGCAACATTCTACCTTTCCGAAGACCATGCATGCGCCGGGGAACCTTTTACCGCCATTGCTCTCAATTCCAATGCGGACTCCTACCAATGGTATTTCGATTCAAACCTGATCAGCACCAATGACACACTCAATCATTTTTTTGATCCTGCTTTCGGAAATCACACCATCAGCCTGGTGACGAACTATCAGGGAGTCAAAGACAGCATCTCCAAAAGTTCGTATACGGAATACAGCGGTTACCTTAACACTACTTTTAATTTAAACTTCCCCGATACGGTTTGTTACGGAACTTCGGCAAACGGAACATTCCACAATACGACAGCTTATGCAGTCGATAGAATCCGGATAAGAACAACCACGAATGTGCTCAACAATCTGGTCAATCCTGCGAGTCAGAACGGGACATATAGTGTATACCTGGCAAACTTAACTGCTGCCGACACTGTATTTGTTGAATACACACAACACAATGCTTGTGGTGACACCCTGGTTTCTGTGTATCCTCACCCGGTATTCGTTTACCCGCAGACGTCCGGTGCATTCAGTGTTACAAGCTCCCAACCAACCTATTGTTTTCCCGCCGACAGTATTCAATTCCAGGTGGTATCCAACCTACCCGGAATAAACTATACCATAAAGAATAACAATTACATTCCGGGGTCGGCTTTCCCAACAACCACGACCCTTAATCCGCCTACTGTTTCCACGGTTGGCACTTCTACTTTCCAATTGCCCAATAACAGCGTGTTCTACCCGGACTATGGAGCTGAAATTTACGCGGGTCAATTCGGTACGATTTTCCAGTACACACATCCGGAATACATCAACAAAATTGCCATAGAGATTGTTTACAACGGTTGTCCTTCGCAAACTTTTGAATTGGCCAGCTTTACCGTTCAGAATCCGCACGCCATGTTCCACCATACATTCGGGACGCAGATTAACGACACCGTAGAAATTTTCAATGATCAGATTAATGCTGCTCAAACATGGTCAGGTACCATCAGTAACGGTTTTATGAACCAGCTAAGCGACACCGTCCCGATCATGGGATCCTATCAATCCGGTGAGGAACAAATTACCCTGATCAACGAAAGCAGTTATGGCTGTTCGGATACTATTACAAAAACACATACTTTCCTGGACCCTGTTGCAAACGATACATCCCTTGTTTACTGTTTCGATAAAGAATTCCAAAAAATGACTGTCGTTGGTTCTATGGTGGATGAAGACGACAACCTTTATGAGTATGGGTATGCGCAATACGGGTTGTATTCCACAGCAATTATCCGGAAAATCAGTTCATACGGGACCATTCTCTGGCAGAAAGCTCTTGAGGATTGGACACAGAATGCATCTAACCGCTTTACAGCAGGAGCAATAGACAGTTTGGGAAATACTTATTTCGCACGATTAACCAATACTTTTGCAGCAATCTATGTTTTTGACAGCTATGGAAATCAGCTTGGCGGTCCTCCTACATCTAACAACCTGGAGATTAGTGAAATTATTGTCGATGATTCCCGCTTACTATTCACCAATAGATTAGGCGTTCATGTTTACGCAATCCAATATACACCGAATCTTTCCTTCAGTCTGATACAGTCATTCCCTACCTATATCCAGGGTCTTTCGGGTAATAACGATCATTTCTTTTTGAAGAAAATAGACCACGACAATTTCATCTATGCAGCCCGTACCATGAACTATAGCATTGAAATTAACGGCTTTACGGCAGGACCTTACCCTTATCTCGGAACGATGCTTGTCGGAGCTAAACTTTCACTTTCCAGTGGGTTCTCCAATCAAAAAGTTTTGGCTACCACTACTGTTGGAAATGTTCCACTTATCCATTCAATCGCTCTTGACACTCAAAACAACTGCTACTTTTTGGTGAGTGAATTCACTTATGGAAACCAGGAACTTGAAATTATGGATAGTATAATCTATTTGGGGAACGGACCTTTTAAAAGCTTCCTTGTGAAAACGGATGATGAGTTTAATCTGCTATCTCTCACGGAAACCAACCTTCTCAGTGGAAAGATCGAATATTGGAAAGATGATCAGTTCCTGTTATCGGGCATTAGTTATGATGGTTTAAAGCTAAAACGAACCAATAACTTTCAATCCCTGAAAAACGCAGTTTCGTCACACGCATACGGTCTGGGAATTGCAACTCTTGATACTACTTGTTCTCTGGTAAAAGGAACTAACCTGGGATTATCTGTCAATTATTTATATCCTGTTGTAAACGCAAATAGCAACAACATCTATGTATCTGTAAAAAACTTTAATCTTTCAGATACGATTCTGCTTCCTTTTAACGGAGAAGTAGTTCCTATAGACAGTAGTTTCGTACTAAAAATGTCGACCAATAACTGTTTGACGCAGCAGGATACTTTTGAAATCTGTAATTCAGATAATTCATTCTATTTGAACTATGCTTCCCAAATGGATTCCATAGCTTACACGATTCACGCCAACGGAGTTTCAAATTCCGGGTATTTCCCAATAGAGAATAACCTCATCATCGGGTCGGCACCAAATCCAAACAACGGGTTCACACTGGAACTGTTTAATCCTCAGAACACATTGATCGATTCCTTTAATTACGTTATCAAACAAATGTATTATCCGGATATTGATTCGTTGTATACGCTGGAATGCCAGCCTGGCCTAAGTGTATATTTATCAGACCCGGGCATCACCAATTACGAATGGAATTTCAACGGCAGCATTACCAGCGGTCAGTCATTCTATGTTTCTACCTCCGGGTTAACACTGAATATCCCGGTAACCGTTTATCTGACAACCCAGGATTTCCAGGGATGTTTCGGCACACAGGAATTTGAAGTACTTAAACTAACAGAAGCACCGGTAACTCCAAATCTTCCGGCTAACATGGATTTGATTTGCGGTTATCCACTGCAGTTGTATGTCGACACCAACTCTTTCCAAAATATTGAGTGGACAATCTTCTCAAACCAATACACAAACAATCCTTTATACATTCCGGCAAATGCCATTACTACCAATGGATATTTTACCGTATATATCAACGGAGAAGATATGAGCGGATGTGCGTTCACAGATCAGATTCTGGTTGATGCCTGCTCCAATCTTTCACTGGAAGAAAACGAATTGGAGATCACTGTTTACCCGAATCCGGGCAGGGATTATTTAATGGTTGATCTATCAGCTGATTACGCAGAAATCGATCTGCAGCTAACTGATCTGAATGGAAAGGTTGTATTGACTCAACATACTGAGAACACGCATTTTGTGCGTATTTACATCGAAGATCTTGCCCGCGGATATTACCTGCTGACAGGGAAACTGAACTCAGGTATTTCCATCGCGCCGATCTCCATTCTAAAAGATTGACCCGGAGCGAAAGCTTAACATAAGTTACAAACTATTAGTCCGTAAAATTGTGTAATTTTGCACAAACTAATCGAAAAGGAATGTCAGCAACAGCAACAGATCTTGGAATACAAGAAACATTAAAAACATTGGGAATTGAAGCGGTAAACCGCGGAGCTTCCACAGGAGGATATTGGTTTAACACACGTGGAGCTCAGATCGATTCAATTTCACCGGTTGACGGACAGGTGATCGCATCGGTTTCTTCTGCAACAGAAGCAGAATACGAAGCAGTTGTTTTGAAAGCCCAGGAAGCATTCAAATACTGGAGAATGATCCCTGCTCCAAAACGCGGAGAAGTGATTCGCCAATTGGCAGAAAAAATCCGTGAAAAGAAACAAGCTCTGGGTGAATTGGTTTCTTACGAAATGGGGAAATCATTACAGGAAGGTTTAGGAGAAGTTCAGGAAATGATCGATATCTGTGATTTCGCAGTAGGTCTTTCCCGTCAATTATATGGTCTAACTATGCACTCTGAGCGTCCGGGACACAGAATGTACGAGCAGTACCACCCGCTTGGGATTGTAGGGATTATTTCTGCATTTAATTTCCCGGTAGCGGTTTGGAATTGGAACACGGCCCTGGCTTGGGTTTGTGGTGACGTTTGTATCTGGAAACCATCCGAAAAAACACCTTTGACAGCAATCGCTTGTCAAAAATTGACTCAGGAAGTTTTCGAAGCAAACGGAGTTCCGGAAGGAGTTTCCTGTTTATTGATCGGTGATGCCGAACTGGGAAAACTGATGTCAAACGATACACGCATTCCATTGGTTTCCGCAACCGGTTCTACTCGTATGGGTAAAGCGGTTGGTGAAGCAGTTGGAAAACGTTTGGGACGTCACTTATTGGAATTGGGCGGAAACAACGCGGTAATCATTACAGAAAGTGCTGATTTGAAAATTGTAGTTCCGGGAGCTGTATTCGGTGCAGTAGGAACAGCAGGACAACGTTGTACTTCTACACGCCGTTTGATCATCCACGAATCTGTTTACGATAAAGTAAGAGATGCGTTGGTAAATGCATACAAGCAATTGAAAATCGGGAATCCTTTGGACCAAAACAACCACGTGGGGCCGCTTATCGATAAAGATGCTGTAGCTGCTTACCAGAATGCATTGGTACAAGTTGTTGAAGAAGGTGGAAAAGTATTGGTTGAAGGCGGTGTTCTTTCAGGAGAAGGATACGAAAGCGGATGCTATGTAAAACCTGCAATCGCAGAAGCTCAAAATACATTCAAGATCGTTCAGCACGAAACATTCGCACCGGTATTGTACTTAATGAAGTATTCGGGTGGTGTTGAGAACGCAATCGCACTTCAAAACGGAGTTCCGCAAGGATTGTCTTCGGCAATTATGACCAACAACCTGAAAGAAGCAGAAGCTTTCTTGTCACAAGCAGGATCTGACTGTGGAATTGCAAACGTAAACATCGGTACTTCAGGTGCTGAGATCGGCGGAGCTTTTGGTGGTGAAAAAGAAACCGGTGGCGGACGTGAGTCAGGATCCGATGCATGGAAAGTATACATGCGTCGTCAGACAAACACGATCAATTACACGGATTCATTGCCATTGGCACAGGGAATCAAATTTGATTTGTAAAATAAATTCAATATCAATAAACACGTAGGCACGCGATTAATCGCGTGCCTACGTGTTTTATAAAAGTTCAATCCACGTCACTCTCCAGGATTTCGGTCACACGACCAACGAGTTTATCCACCGTCATGATTTTGATCCCATGTGGATGGGAAGGCGCGCTTGTAAGGATTGATTTCACAATTCCTTCCGTCAGCTCACCACTTGCCTGGTGTTTCTTCTGAACAAATAATACCAGCATACCCGGTTTGATGTCTTTTCTCAATGGTTTCATGATTCAAAGTTACAGAGTAGTGATGAAAAATTTTTCATGACTAAAAAATTATTCAGAATAGTATATTTGAAGCAATGATTACATAAAATATCCCTTTCCATGAAAATCGCTTTATTCAACCAGAAAAATCGTTTCAAAAAGTACTTGGAAGAACTGAAACAAGTTCCTGTTATAGCTTATGAACGAAGCGCTCTGATTGAAAAAATCAGTTCTATCAAGATCTCGGGTGTCTCGCATTTAAACCAGCTGAATCTAGCATTTTTCTTCGATTACCGGATTTTCCCTGAAAACATTTTGTCCGGATACCCGCAATGGCGCGACGAACAAAGAAGCATCCAGGCCGGCGACACCATTTTGCAGCAGGTTTACCTTCCTCCTATCCCGAAATTTTCTCAAAAAGCACTATTCGGAGTTCGGATCAAGGAAGTTATCCGGGAAGAAAACCGTTTGGGCTTTAGTTACGAAACACTAAAAGGGCACGTGGAATGCGGGATTTCGTATTTCATAATGGAAGAAACGGCCGGAAAGATCTTTTTCAGAATCCAAACTTTCTCCAAACCTGGAAATCTCCTCACCCGGATGCTAGGACCCGTTTTCTCCATTCCCTACCAAACTTACTGCACTAAAAAGGCTCTGAAACACGTTAAAAAGAGCATCGAACTTCAACTTCCTCACACATGAAAAAAGCCCTCTTCCTATTACTCGCTATTGCAGCCACGAGTGCGCTGGTCATTTTCCTTTACCAAAGAAATGCAGGTTATTCCCCGCATAATTATAAAATCGGTGACCGACTCGACAGTCTCAACCACGTAATCGTATACTACAACGGCGGAATGGGAAATGTCAGCGGAAGGAACACTTCTCCCGACGGATATAACATCGGTCTGAAGTATCAATGCGTAGAGTTTGTCAAAAGGTACTACTACGAGTATTACAAGCACAAAATGCCGAATGCTTACGGAAATGCCATTGACTTCTTTGACAGGGGACTGAAAGACGGAGCATTAAACAAAGATCGCGGCCTGATCCAATATACCAATCCGAGTAAGAGCAAGCCACAGGTCGGTGATCTGATCATCATGGATGCCACCTTAACGAATGAATACGGGCATGTGGTGATTGTTTCCAACGTCACAGACGACGAAGTGGAGATCATCCAACAAAATGCCGGGAATCCGGATCATCCCAGGGATGTGTTCGACCTCGAACAAGCAGATGGATTGTGGGAAATTGACCACTCGCGAATTTTGGGGTGGTTGCGTATGAGGTAGGACGCGATTAATCACGTACCTACTTATAAACCGTATCTCTGAAATAAATCGTGTTGTTTTTCACCTCAAAACGAAGATCATACTTCCGCGAACCGATTTCCTCATCCATTTCGGTATCCCGGACTCTTTCATGAACGTGCATCACAATATTTTGCGGGGATTTAGACTCTATGGTAAAATCGCATCGAACAGGATTATTTTCCCGGTTAGAGCTTTTCCATACAGCAACAGCGAAATCAAGACCTCTGTCAACCATTTTTCCATTCAAGCTAAACACCACCGGTGAATTAATACAATTCCTGCCTTCAGTAATTATTCGGGAAAGAAAAATGTAGTCTCCCGACCGAATCAGCAATTTGTTCAATTCATACCCACATTCTCCATTCGCTATCGGAATTAATCCATGACTAACCATTCTGAATCCTTTTTCCCTGGTTTCGGTCATGCGGAAAAACGGGTAATGCGTTTCCACAGCATTCTCCAAATAGCAGCTTGCTATCCAAACATCCGTACCAACTCTTAAAAACGATGCTAAAGTATCTGCTTCGTCATAACCGGAAAGATCGTACTTATTCAACAATTTGAGTGAGAAATCGCGCTCCAGTCGCTTTAGTTCTTCGGCATTCAGATAGCCTTTCTGTTCTTTGAGTTTCTCAAAGAGCTTTCCGTCGTTGATCTTCCTTTGCCTTTTGGGGCTGTTGCAGGAAAAAATCAATACAAAAACGAGTAATCCGTATATCCAGCTGTTTCTCATGTTGATCTCAAAAGCCTACCGCATCCTAATCATTGTCAGAGGCGCATATCACATTAAAGTACTAAAACTTTTGAATTTTTAATTCATCATTTTGAATTATTCCATCCTTTTCCCACTTGCCAGCTTAAAACTGATCCGGTAATAGAAAATCGGCAGGAATCCCAATTGCGTCTTCTCAGCCAACGGCTCTTTGCTCGGATCTGCCAGGTCAGGCGCGTAAGCCAAACCAAGGATATTTCGTGTGTTCAGGATATTCACCAAATCCAAACCGATTTCATGGGTTACTTTCTTCGCGTTCATTTTCCAGCTGATCTTTAAATCTGCCCGGAAATAATCCTTGAACTGACGCGTATTGAAAGCGGAATCACTGAAGATCAATTCTTTTTGAGCTGTTGTAGCCGGAAGATTGATATAACCATAGCGTTTTCCACCTGCTACTGTTACTTTCCCGCCCAAACCAAGCGTGTGCTTTTTCCCCAATTTGAATTCCTTCCCGAACAACACGTTTGCCGTATACAATCCGTTGTAGCTGGTATTTCGTTCAATACCGTCACTTCCTTTGTATTTACTGTCGTAGATGGAAACGGTTGTCAGCACATAAAAACTCTTGTCGAAGAACTTTTGCAGGGTCAACTCCAATCCATAGTTCATACCCGTTCCGGTATTTTTCAAAGTATCCGGGAAGAAACGGGCAAATCCGCTTCCCTGGTTGATCATGGAGAAAGAAGACGGTTGAACGGTAACCGGAACTTCAAACAAGTACTGGTAATAGATTTCCGTCTTGAACTGGAACCCTTTTTTGAAATTCTTCTCGTAACCCAACGCCGAATGCATTGATCGGGTGAACCCCATATTCTTATTGTGGTAAATCTTATTTCCGGAGGCATCCTTTAAATGGTAGGTATAGATATAATATGGCTGAGTTTGGCTGTGAAGTCCTGCACCTGCGAACAATTTCTGATTTCCTTTCATGGACCATTTCCAACCTAAACGCGGTTCAACAGGGCTCAAAGAATTGCTGAATGAATAATACTGCGCATGGAGTCCGGCTGTGAAATCCATGTTTTCCGTGATGCGGTATTTCCACTGGAAGAAAGGCTGTACCAAAACACCACCCTGACCTTTGTAATCCCAGCGGTTGATGAATCCTGTTCCCAAGGTATTCAAAACACTGTCTATCATTTTGAAGGTTAAGAAATCGGCATTCAATCCTACTTTGATAATGTGCTGTTTCCCGATCTTGTGGTTGATGCTGAACATTCCGGAATACTTAGCGATCTTGAAATCATATCCCATGATGGGGTAAATACTGTCAACGGAAATTTTGACTTCCGGTTCACCACCATTATGGGTCGTATCCAAAGAACGGTTCAGCAAATCGTGGTGTGAATGCTGATCTTCAATACTTCCTGAAAAAGTAGTTGTCAGGAAGGTTCTTTCGGAAAGCGATTTCTTATAAGTCAAGCCGGCAACAGCCATTCCCGTCCCGAAATACTGATCGCGGTCACCCTCTCCGTATAATTCTTTCGTATACTCTGTTTGTTCGGAAACCAGGATCTTGATATCACTTTTCCCGCCGATTCCCCAAAGCGAAAGCTGTCCACCTTTTTTAAGCGGGAAATTGAATTTAAAGGCACCGTCACCATAAACCGGAACAGCATCCGTCCCGATGCGGATTCCCATAAACTGGAACAAGCTCAATGTCGAATAACGGCCCATGATCAGGTAACTCGCATTCGTTTTTTTGCTCAGCGGACCCTCTGCCAATACTTCCGTTCCAAGGAAACCGAACTGACCTGTAAACTCATGTTGTTTGGAGTTCCCGTTTCGCAATTTCAAATCGAAAATTCCCGAAATAGAGTTTCCATATTCAGCCGGGAAAGCCGACATAAAGAAATCCGAATTCGCTAAGCTTTTGTTGTTGATGATAGAAACCGGTCCGCCCGAACTTCCGGAAACGGAGAAATGGGAGGGGTTCGGAATATCTATTCCTTCGACTTTGTACACCACTCCAAGCGGAGAATTTCCACGAACCACAATATCATTGCGGGAATCATCCGCACCCTGGACACCCGCAAAATTGCTGGCCATACGAGCGGGATCTCCACGTGATCCGGCATACCGTTCTGTTTCTTCTACCGAAAACTGTTGCGCCGAAACAGTAGCCATTTCATTTTTGACTTCTCCCTGTTTCTGTGCTACAACAACCACTTCTTCTACTTCACTTATCCGTTCTTTGACCTTGATCTCCAAAACAGTCTGCCTCCCTGAATTGACTTCCACGGATGCCGAGTAATTTTCATAGATCGTAGATTTAACGGCTAAAAGATATTTTCCCACCGGAACATTCAGGAATTCGAAAACACCATCATTGTTGGTCATTGTTTTCAATTTCGAACTATCGGAAAGACTGATGATGACCTGTGCTCCAAAAACCGGGAAATCCGATTCCGAGTCCAAAACAGTACCACGAACAGTTTGGGTAGGCTGTGCGATCAATACGGATACGAACGCACAAAACAATACGGTAAGGATAGTTTTCATTCTTTGGTTATATCAACCCGTAAATATACACTTATTGAATAGACTTCAAATATTCTTCTTTCGTCCACTCTTTGATATATACCCGGCGCAGGTCCAAAAATTCCATCGGATTATTCTTCAGGTTGCGTACACGCGAATAGCTGAGTGTGAAATCGTTGGCATACCAAAGCGGAATGATCGGAGGATCTTTCATCAACTCAATTTCGGCTTTGGAGAACAATTCCAGTCTTTTCTTCGTATCTGCCGAACGGCCTTGCTCAAAATACTTATCGAACAATGGATTCACGTAACGGGATTGGTTTCCGCTGGATGGTTCGTCTTTGGATTTCGGGACGATTTTTCCGTAAAAATTCCCCAGGAACGTTTCCGGACTTGAATAGTCTGCTACCCATGCTGTGCGGAACATATCTCCCCTTCCCATGTTTCCGTCTTCATTTCGCTGCTCGAAATTTGAACCGTCAATGTTTACATTAATTCCCAAAGTCTGGTAGATCTGGTCGGCCAATTCTTCCGCAACAGCCGTATTCAAATCACTAATATCCAATCTCAGGTCCACACTTCCAAATCCTTTCCCATCCGGGTAACCTGCTTCGGCCAATAGTTTTTTAGCCATTTCAGGATTGTAATCATAACCGTACTTTTTGATTTCTGAAAAATTGTATCCCTTGAACACAGAACCGATTGGCGGAGTAATTCCATAAATCCCATATTCGTAATATTGATTTCGCAATACATTATCTGCCAGACGTTTGCGGTCAATTGCATAGTTGAATGCCTGTCTTACGCGAACATCCTTAAAACGCGGATCATTCATATTGAAGAAATAGTACTGAGTAGTTAATAAAGGATTATTGTACAACTCCTTCAATGGAGGCTGTGCATTAAAATCTGAAATTCGTCCTTCCAGCATTTCCGTAATTCGCGAAGTAGGTAATCCGGAAATCAGTGAAGTCTTTCCCTGTTCGAACATTTCCAGTTGCTCCAGTTTCCTGGTCTGAACATAGAAAACTACCGAATCCAGGTATGGAAGTGCATTTCCTTTGTTATCAACCATGTAATAATCCCGGTTCTTTAACAGAATATACGTTTCATCCTCAGAAGGCTTGGTAAAACAAAACGGTCCGGTTCCTACCACATCTGTTTCCTTATTCGCTTCAACGATTTTTCTCGAAACAATGCTCGCACTCAGGTTAGCCAATTTATTGATGTATGTTTGGTCCGGATTCAATAAAGTGATTTCGAACTGGTTCTTCTTGACTTTTATTCCACTGATGGATTTTGCTTTTCCCTCGTAGAATTCCTTCGCTCCTTTGACCTGGTTGGAAAGCAGGAACAAATACGCGGCTGTTGGATTTCCTTCCGCATTCGGCTTACAGGCTTTTTCAAAAGTGAACAGGACATCATCAACAGTCAGCTTTCTGTCATCCATGGATCCGAAAACCGGGTTGTCGTGAAAGAATACATCATCCCGAATGGTGAAGGTAAAAACAGTTCCATCTCCATTAATACTCCATTTTTCGGCGATTTGCGGCTGCAGGGAAAGATCTTCCGCATTGAAACTTACCAATCCTTCCATGACCTGTGAAAGCAATTCAAAAGAGTAAACATCATTTACTTCCCTGGCAATAAATGTCGATGGCGTATTATCCAAAGCCATTTTAAAACTTCCTCCTGCAAACTCAAATTGTTTTTTATCTGAACCGCATGATGTAAGAATAAGAATAAGTAAAACTACAGGAACTAATTTCATAGTAGATGAAGGATTTATCAATACAAGAATAGAAAAAATCTTTTACTAAAATAACTTAAAAAAACAAAATGTCCATATACCAAATATTAAGTTTTTGGGCCATATAATCGACGAACGGTCAATATTTCATGATAAATTAACTTTTCGGGTGGTTGAAAAGAAAAAAAATTGTAATTTCGTAATGTAAAATGTTGGTAATGTAAAAAATAGCTATTATACTTGCCACAGTTTTTAGTGTAGCTACTAGATAAAAATGAAACAATTAAAATTAATCTTACTTTGCTCTTTTGCGTTACTGCTAAGCTTTTCAAGCTCAGCGGTTCTTTCCATTGAAGGAAGTTATCAGGGTAAAAATCTTTACGTTCAAAATCCGGAAGACGGTGACGGTTTTGGTTTTTGTGCGACAAAGGTTACAGTAAACGGTGACATCCTTCCTGGTGGAACAGCCATATCGGCATTCGAAATTGACTTTTCTCTTTTCAATATAGAAATAGGTGAACCTGTATTTATAGTTATAGAACATAACGATGGATGCAAACCAAAAATCTTAAATCCGGAAGTATTACTTCCAAGAAGTACTTTTAATACCGTTGACATCCAGATTCAGAACAACGGAATGCTTACCTGGAAAACCACTAACGAACAAGGAAAACTTCCATTTATTATTGAACAGTACCGCTGGAACAAATGGGTGAAGATCGGGGAAGTTCAGGGAAAAGGCACACCGGGAACAAACAGCTACGAATTCCTCGTTGCACCTCATTCAGGAGAAAACACGGTTCGTGTGGTTCAAATCGACCACTCAGGAGCTAAAAGAAATTCCAAAGACGTGAAGTTTACTTCTTCGGTACCAGTGGTTGTCAAGAATCCGGTCAAGGTTAAAGATCAAATCAACTTTACAGCTTCCGGAAAACCGATCGAAACAAAGTATGAGATCTACGACGCCTACGGGAACATCGTCAAAAAAGGAATCGGTTCTTCAGTTCCATGTTCAAACCTATTGAAAGGAGCTTATTACATCAACTTCGACAACAAAACAGAGAAATTCTTTAAGGGATAAAAACCTTTGAAAATCATATTGAACCCCGACGATAAATGTCGGGGTTTTTGTTTTATAATCAGTTGTCACGCGATTAATCGCGTGACAACTTTGATACTTTTCTTATCTTCGAATCCATGAATAAAATCGAACACATTGGAATTGCTGTCAAAAACCTCGACGAAGCAATCAAGACATACACCGAGCTTCTTGGTACCGAATGTTATAAGACCGAAGCAGTAGAAAGCGAAGGTGTGAAAACCGCTTTCTTCCGGGTGGGAGAATCAAAGATCGAATTGCTGGAAGCAAGTAATGAAAACAGTCCCATCGCTAAATTCATCGAAAAGAAAGGCGAAGGAATCCATCACATTGCCTTCGATGTAACAGATATCAAGCAATCCATGAATAATCTGGCGTCGAAAGGATTTCAATTATTAAATGAACAGCCGAAGAATGGAGCAGATAACAAATTAGTAGCATTTCTGCATCCGAAATCTTCCAACGGAGTATTGGTGGAGCTTTGCCAGGAAAAGTAAGGAGATAAAACTCTTCTGGTTTAGATTAAGAACGAAAAAAAGGCAGTTCGAAAACATCCTGGTTTTTTTCCAACAAAAAAGCCTCTATTCCGGCTAACTTTGCTCCTTCGATATGTTGCGGACTGTCATCAATGAAAATGGTCTTTGCCGGATCGAGATTATTCTCCGAACAGACAAACTCAAAGATTCTGGAATCCGGTTTACGCATCCCGACAGCAGATGAGAAGTATGTTTTCTCAAAATACTGCTCCAGGTTTTTATGTCCAACCGTTTTTTCCAAAGATCTTCTAACGGCATCAATGTGCAGATCATTGGTGTTACTCAATAGAAAAAGACGGTATTTCCCGGAAAGCTCTTCCAAAAACCGCAGCCTTTCTGCCGGAAAGTCAAGGATCATTGCTTCCCAGGCATGCACCACCTGGTTTGCGGTAGTTCCGGGAGGTAATAAATCCAGCAGGCGGTTCACAAAGTGGAAAGAAGAAATTTCACCGATTTCGTAACGATCAAAGAGGTTTACTTGCTGCAGTTGGGAATAGGACTCGCCAAAATTGGCCATTCCAAGAGAAATAAAGGCTTTTTCTGTTAAATCGTAATCCAAATTCAACAAAACTCCTCCCAAATCAAAAATGATTGCTTCTTTTGAGTTATTAATCATGATGCAAAGGTAGCAAGTTCACATCAATGACTGGATTATGGAAGAAAAAGATTTAAACGCACTCGTCCGGAAACTTCAATTGCGATTGAGCCAGCGCAAACTGCTTGAAAAACTGCAGGCCCAAATCCAAAAAGACTTTCAGCGTTCGGGAATAGGTGAATTCGAGCTCAGGAGCGCCGATCCTGCAGCATGGAACCAGGAAATCCGGACCGTGCTTCAAAAACTCAGCGAAAGCGAATTGCAGCACCTGCTCTATTTAATCGACATCCCGGAACTGATCCTGGTACAAACCAATGACCATGAAAACCGGCTCTTTTATCTTTCCAATGCTATTCTGCACCGCGAATTGATGAAAGTGTTCTACCAAATCCAGTTTAAATAAAAGAAAAACGGGGGCAGAATTGAGATTTAATCCGTGATAAACGAACAATCTTTCAGCCTTCGAACAATATATACCATTTTTGCATTTTTTTATAGTGATTTCCTACTCGCGCTTGGACTAAAAGTTATAACTTTACCCACCATTATAGTGCACCAACATGGATAAAGTGACGTACGTCGGAAATGCAGATGTAAATGCGATAGATCATTTATATCAGTCCTATTTGAAAGACCCTGAAAGCGTGGATCTTAGCTGGCAAAAATTCTTTGAAGGATTTGATTTTGCCCGCACGAACTTCGAAGACGGCGGTGATATTCCTGAAAATTTTCAGAAAGAATTTAAAGTAATAAACCTGATCAACGGGTACAGAACCCGCGGACATTTGTTTACGAAGACCAATCCTGTTCGTGAGCGCAGAAAGTACGAACCCACGTTGGCAATCGAAAATTTCGGATTGGATGCATCTGATTTGGACACTGTTTTCCAGGCAGGGGAGCAAATCGGCATCGGAGCAGCAACATTGCGTGATATTATCCAGGACCTGGAGCAGTGTTATTGTCAATCCATCGGTATTGAGTACATGTTTATGCGTGAGCCGGAACGTTTGGAATGGTTCAGAAACAGCATCGAAGTTAAAAACCGCCCGGTTTTTGATGCTGAGCGTAAAAAACACATTTATAAAAAATTAGTTCAGACTTCCAATTTTGAAGCCTTTTTGGGTAAAAAATATGTAGGTCAGAAACGTTTCTCCGTTGAAGGTGGTGAATCATTAATTCCGGCATTGGATGCTTTGGTTGAAAAAGGTTCGAGCCTGGGAGTGGAGTATTTCGTAATGGGAATGGCTCACCGCGGACGTTTGAACACATTAACGAACATCTTCCAAAAACGCCCTCAGGACATCTTCTCCGAATTTGAAGGAAAAGAATTTGATGCTGACGGTGCTTTTGACGGAGACGTAAAATACCACCAGGGATATACCAGTTCCACAACTACAAAGGATGGAAAAGAAGTTGGTTTGACCTTGGCTCCGAACCCATCCCACCTGGAAGCCGTTGACCCGGTTGTTCAGGGAATTGCACGCGCAAAACTGGATGCTCATTTCAAAGATGAAAACAAAGTTTGTCCGGTGATGATCCACGGTGATGCAGCAGTTGCAGGACAGGGAATCGTATATGAAGTAATTCAGATGGCATTGCTTGACGGATACAGAGCCGGCGGAACTATCCACATTGTGGTAAACAACCAGGTCGGTTTTACAACAAACTTCCACGACGCACGTTCATCCACTTATTGTACTGACGTAGCAAAAACGACATTAACTCCCGTTTTTCACGTAAACGGAGACGATATTGAAGCGGTGATCCAGACCATTGAGATCGCCATGGAATATCGTCAGAAATTCCACCGTGATGTATTCATCGATTTGTTGTGCTACCGTAAATACGGACATAACGAAGGTGATGAGCCTAAATTCACGCAGCCGAACTTGTACGATATTATAAAAAAACATCCGAACCCGAAGGTGATTTACCAAAAGCAGCTAATTGCGGAAGGTATTTTAACAGAATCGGAAGCGAAAAAAATCGAAGATGAGTACAGCGAATATTTGGAAAATGAGTTCGAAACAGCCCGTAAGAATGAAAAAGCTGTCGTTTGGGATTTCTTAAGCAAAACCTGGGAAGGTTTCCGCCACAGTACTCTTGCAGATTTTGATTCAAGCCCTGAAACCGGTATTCAAAAGGACAAATTATACGAGCTTGGAAAAAAACTAGCAACGCTTCCGGAAGGAAAAAAATATTTCACCAAGATCCAGAAAATCTTCAAGGACCGTCTGGCGGCAATTGAAAACAACAACCTGGATTGGGGAACTGCAGAAATGCTTGCGTATGCAACGCTTTTGGAAGAAGGAATTCCTGTTCGTATTTCGGGACAAGATGTAGAGCGCGGAACATTCTCCCACCGTCATGCAGTTGTAAAAACAGAAGACAACGAGGAAGAGATCGAAACCCTGAACATGCTTTCAGACAAGCAGGCTCCGTTTACGGTTTACAACTCTTTGTTATCCGAATACGCAGTTCTTGGTTTTGAGTACGGTTATTCGTTAGCTACTCCGAAAGGATTAACGATCTGGGAAGCGCAATTCGGGGATTTCTTCAACGGTGCACAGATTATGATCGACCAGTTCATCACTGCGGGTGAAGACAAATGGTCTACTCAAAGTGGTTTGGTTATGCTTCTTCCTCACGGATACGAAGGTCAGGGAGCTGAACACTCAAGTGGCCGCATGGAACGCTGGTTGCAGCAATGCGCCGATGAAAATATCCAGGTCGTAAATACCTCTACGCCGGCAAACCATTTCCATTTGCTTCGCCGACAATTAGCTCGTCCGTTCCGTAAACCATTGGTGGTTTTCTCTCCGAAGATGATCCTGCGTTTACCTGCCGCGACTTCCACCCTGGAAGAAATGGCAAGCGGTTCTTTCCAGGAAGTAATTGATGATCCGAACGGAAAAGTTGGCCAGGTGGATACGTTGGTTTTCTGCTCCGGGAAATTCTATTACGAACTAAAAGAGAAAGCTGCAGATATGGGTGTTGACAATATGGCGTTTGTTCGTATTGAACAATTGTACCCCTTACCGCAAAAACAAATTGATGCGATCGTTGCAAAATACAATGCGAAAAATGTCGTGTGGGCTCAGGAAGAACCTGCTAACATGGGAGCATGGACATACATTGCAATGAACCTGAGACATATTCCGTTTAAAGGAATTACCAGACCTGCATCAGCAGCTGCGGCAGAAGGTTCTAAGAAATTACACGAGCGCCGCTTGAAACAATTGTTTGCAGACGTATTTCAATTCGCTTCTGTAGCAGCTAAATAAGATTATTACAAAACTAAATACGATTCAATTATGCCAATCCTTGAAATGAAAGTACCAAGTCCGGGAGAATCAATTTCTGAAGTAGAAATTGCTACCTGGCTGGTTTCGGACGGTGACTATGTAGAAAAAGACCAGGCAATCGCAGAAGTAGATTCCGATAAAGCAACCTTGGAATTACCTGCTGAGCAATCAGGTATCATTACTTTGAAAGCCGCGGAAGGCGATGTCGTAAAAGTTGGTCAGGTTGTTTGTCTGATCGATACTTCAGCTGAAAGACCTGCAGGATCTGCGGCTCCTGTTGCGGAAACTCCGAAAACAGAAGAGAAAGTAGCTGCTCCGGCAGCACAGCCAACTCCTGCTGCTGAAAAAACAAGTACACCTGCTCCGAATCCGGGACCGGTAAATGATAGTTATGCGAAAGGAACGCCTTCACCGGCAGCTGCGAAGATTATGGCTGAGAACGGTGTTTCCGGAGCTAAGATCAATGGTACCGGAAAAGACGGACGTATCACCAAACAAGATGTGGTAAGTGCAATGGCTGCAGGTATTCCTGCCGATGCTGCTCAGGGATGGGGAGGTACCCGTGACCAAAACCGCGAAAAAATGTCTATGCTTCGCCGTAAGATCGCAGAACGCCTGGTTTCTGTGAAGAACGAAACAGCGATGTTGACGACTTTCAACGAGGTGGACATGAAACCAATCATGGACCTGCGTGCAAAATACAAAGATCAGTTCGCAAAATTCCACGATGTAAACCTTGGATTTATGTCTTTCTTTACGAAAGCCGTAACTGAAGCTTTGAACTTGTTCCCGGCGGTAAATGCACAGATTGACGGAAACGAAATCGTATTCCACAATTATGCGGATGTTGGTATCGCCGTTTCATCTCCAAAAGGATTGATGGTACCGGTTGTACGCAATGCGGAGCAAATGAGCCTGGCAGAAATCGAAAGAGAAATCAAGCGCCTGGCGGTGAAAGCCCGTGACGGGAAAATCGCCCCGGAAGACATGACTGGCGGAACCTTTACAATCACCAATGGTGGTGTTTTTGGTTCTATGATGTCTACGCCTATTATCAATCCTCCTCAATCCGCGATTCTGGGAATGCACAACATCATTGAGCGCCCTGTAGCAATTGACGGGAAAGTTGAAATTCGCCCGATGATGTACCTGGCGTTATCATACGACCACAGAATCATTGATGGTAAGGAATCTGTAAGTTTCCTTGTTAAAGTGAAAGAAATGATCGAAAATCCGGAAAGAATTATTTTCGGAGGAAAAGATCCTTACGCTGTACTTTTAGGATTGTAATTACAAACAATTGATATCAAAACCCCGTTTGCATTGTGAGCGGGGTTTTTCATTTCCGCACGTTCAAATGTGTTCCAAAAAACCGGCACAGAAATTCTGCACCGGCCTTTCTTACGCAAGTCAGCCAGGTTACTGACTAGTTAAACTTCTTCACTTTCGTACCGTCTTCATAAATGTAAATGACCAATCCCGGGGTAGCTTCATCCACTGTTTGCCCCATGATATTTACAACCTCTTTTACCGGGTTCTCCTTCATGGTATTATCCACAAGCACCAATTCATCAAAGGTTCTTCGTGTTCCATCCTTATCAACCTGCGAAATCCGGTAATAATTCTTTTCACTTACAGACGGATTGGAATGCAAAAATGAGTATTGCTGTTTTTCTGAGCTGTTTCCTTTCGATTGAACGACAGCAAGATTAGTCCAGATCTCGGTTTCCGGCCTCGTGGACCATTCGACTTCGAAATGATCATTGTCCTTTTCCGAAAGTGTGATCCATTCCAATTGATTTTCACTCCCAATTCTTTTTCCGGTAAAACTGTAAATTTCAACCGGCATTACAACATTACATACCACATCGAAATCGGTTAGTTTGTATCCATTGTAAACAAACGAATTGTCCGACTGGAAATTAAAACGAAAACGCATATTGGAAGATGCCGGCAATACAATTGCAGGAATCGTTCCTCCCGGGGAAGCTCCAAAATTACCGGTCCACCCGGTTCCAACTCCATAAGGATTGATCCACGTTGCACCGTTATTAATTGAATACTCAATAAACATGAAGTCATAAAGGTATTCGGCGTTCCCAAATGCTGTGAAAGTTACAGAAATCGTTGTAGCATTCGAACAGCTCGCATCAATAACCGGCGAAGTATACGTAGTATTCATGTTGTTTGAGTAGTTGCTATTGCAGTTAGTAGTAACATAACCACAACCTCCTCTCCATTGCAGTCCATTTCCGTCACTTGTCCAGCCGGGATTGACACCTGAACTCCAGGTATAGGGCAATTGTCCGAAAGCAGTAAAACCCGTTACTGCTATCAAACCAGTTAAAAACCTTCTCATGATTTCTTAGGTGCTGCTTTCGGCAGGTACTTTTCTTTAGCAATCAGTGTTATGATAAGGCCCTGATCATTGGTAAATGAAAAATCCACGGATTCTCTTCTCAATTCTTCATACTTCGAAACATCAAAGGATTGGATGTCAAATCCGATCACGTGGGAATCATCCAAATAATAGCTTTCACAGTAGTAGTAGGTAATGGCTTCCAGTTTTGATCGCGGCATCTGCGCAAGTTGCTCTTCTGTAAAATGGATCATTAACCTCTGGTCATAGGCTGAATTGCCCTGACCAAAGGAAAATGTCGCAAGAGTCAGAAGAACAATTAGTAATAAATTGTTCATCGTTTCAAATTAAGTTATAGTGGTCTAAAACTAACAACACTACTAAAACATTCATTTATAGATGAATAGAAGTTCGCTGAAGATGAGCATTTTTGTATTCCAGGCTAACATTACCCAGGATAATATCTCCCGCGGTATCTATTTTCACAGAACACGAAAAAATCCAACGTTTCATAAGAAGCATACGTTTCTGTATATAGCTAAATACATTTCCTTATTTTTGTTTCCAGATTCATTTAAGTATGCGCATTCTATTTTTCATTGGTTTTCTTGGTTTATTAAGCTCTTGTGGCGGAAACAGCTCGAAAAAACCTCAAAAAGAACTTTCTATCGATCAGTTATATAAAAAATATCCGGATAGTGTTCCAATCATTATTCAGCACGGAAACCTGATGCTGGATCGTTATGATTATGATAAAGCACTTCAGGACGGAGCGAAAGCATACCGGATGCAGCAGGGAAATATAGAAGCACGTTTCTTGTATGCAAACGCATTAAATAACCGAGCAAATCGCACACCGAGTGATGTGATGGCTGCCCAGTCACATTTTAAGTTCGTGGTAAAAAAAGACCCGAAAAATCCGGCAGCTTTAGTTGCACTGGCAACCACCTATGCCCAGCAGGGTGATAATGAAAAGGCCTTCTATTATACCAACGAAGCGCTTCGTATCAATAAACGTTACAGAGATGCTTATATCCTGAAAGGAAGTATTTATCTGAGTCTGGACAATCGTGAACTGGCAAAATCATCTTACCAGACAGCGATTGATCAGGACCCGGATTTCTTTGCTGCGTATGTCAAACTGGGACTGATTTACCAGGAGGAAAATGATCCTTTATGTATCCAATATTTCATTACTGCGACTCAGATCCGTCCGAACAATATCGAAGCCTATTATAACCTGGCTTATGCATACCAGGAATTTGACAAAATACCGGAAGCCCAGCAGACTTACCGTGAAATGCTGAAAAAAGACCCCACTTTTACTCCTCCCCTGTTCCAATTGGGCTGGATCAAACAATTCAAACAAAACGAGATAGACAGTGCCATTTACTTCTACAATGAAACGCTGCAAAAAGAGCCTCGTTATGTAGAAGCATGGCATAACCTGGGATTGATCTACGAAACAAAGGGTGAAAAGTACCAGGCAATCCAGTATTACCGAAAAGCACTTAAATACAATCCTGAATTCACCATTTCGGGAGATGCGATCAAGCGTTTATCCAAAACAAAATGACGCCCAAAAAGGCCCTTCTCTTTCAAACGCTGATCGAGGGACTAATTCCGGTCCTTGGATATTTCTATTGGAACTGGGATGCAAGTTTCATCCTCCTGTTCTTCCTGATTGATTGGTGCCTGTTTTGGTCGCTCAGTTTATTGAAAGCCAAAAAACGCATTCTATTCAGCGAGAACAACGCTGAAAAACAACTGGCCATAAAACACCTTGGAATCGGATTTTTATGCATTTTAAGCACTTCTCTGGCCGTTTTCTATATTCTTCCGAATATTCACCCACATTTCGAATGGACTGAGCGCATATGGGCCTTTTTGACTTACAGTGATATGGGAATCCAACAGGGAATCATTTTGATCCCTTTAATGATCTTAAGCGGTTACCTTGCATACAAACAACAATTCCTGCTTCCTCAGCTTTACAGGAAATATCCCGTTAGCTTTTTCACTCGCGAAACTGTTAAGCAAGGTATTATTCTTTCCCTGGTATATGGGATCTGTCTGCTGGTATCACATTTTGTGAAATTCCCGGACGAAGTGCTCCTTTTCGGAACCGTAGCCGGAGTAATAGCTTATCGTTTAATTACCAGAAACAGCCTGATTTCCTAAGAAGGATTTACAATTCAATTCGGAACTCCGAATTAGGAATTAACTAACCGCTTTCTCCAACTCCCGGAAAACAATTCCCAAATCCTCCAATTCATCCAGGATCGGATTATACATCTGAGCTTTCGTTGGCAATAGAACCCCGCGGTCAGAAATCTGGTCCTGTAAGATCAGTTTAGCACAGATCCCGACCGGATAACCAACCGTTTTCGACATCGCTGTATGGACCTGGTCATCTCCGAGATTTACCATGGAAGATTCGATGAAACGCTTTTCCCCGTTCAATAAATACGTAAATTGATGCACCATTACCAGCATGTCTTTGTCTCCGGGCTCTAAAACCCATTTATTCACCAAAATCCTCTCCAGGATCTGGGCAGCAGTGGCATTTTTCAATCCCAGCCTGGTTTCGCCGTCAAACAATCCCAACCATTCAAATTTGGAAATATCTGTTATACCATAAGGTTTGCAGGCATTCATCCATTTTTCCTCTACAGGCATGGTCTCATCGTAAGGAAGAAAAGCATTGACGAAAGTTCGCGGTGTCAGGTCTTCCGAATCCTGCAGAATTACTTGGTCATCTGTCATACCTAACTGAACAAATACGTTCCAGTATTTACAAAAATCCGGTTTCCGCAAAGTACCGCGGTACATGGTAGGAATATCTTCCAAACCGTAAATCTGGCGATAAGATAGCGAATCCCTGTTCGCATATCCGTCGAAATCCCCATACCCATCAACCGAGATCTTATCCAAACGCTTAAAAACCTGTGAATAGGGAATGTATTTATACTGATGTCTGTCAATATAACAAGCCATTCCTCCCTGAGCCGCCAAAACGACATTTCTGGGATTCCAGGTAAATTTATAGTTCCAGGGATTGGTATCACTTTCAGGAGCTACTAACCCTCCGCAATAGGATTTAAACCCGGTAATTTCACCGCCCTGCTCTTTAATGGAATCAATAATGCGCATTGCACTCATATGATCCAGTCCCGGATCTACTCCGATCTCATTCATAAAGATCAATCCGGCTTTTCGGACTTCTTCATCCAGTTCTTTCATTTCAGGGGAAACATAAGAAGGAGTGATCAAATGTTTCTTCAATTCCAGGCAATCCTTCGCTATCTCAATATGGAATCTCGCCGGGAGCATGGAAATAACCAGATCAGCCTGTTGTAATTCTTCCCAACGCTCATTCCTGTCCAATGCATTAAACGAAAGTGCTATACCATTCGGGTGATTTCCCAGCTTATGCTTCACTAAATCCAGGGACTGATCGACAACGCGCAGCTGCCAGTTATTCTCAACGGCGTGATCAAGCAGGTATTTAATAAGTGTGGAAGCAGAGAGTCCGGCACCTAAAAGCAAAATTCGTTTCATATTCAAAAATCAATACACGAAATTAACGGAATTCAATGAAATCAGATAGAGAATTAACCATATTTACCGTAAAAACCCAAAATAAAAGGTATGAAAACAAAAAACCCCGACGATAAATGTCAGGGTTTCTGTTCATTATTTCAAGAAATGATTATTTCGGTAATTCTGAAAGTTTAAATGATTTACCATGCATTGAGCTTGTTACTTTAAACCAAACCCCTCCACAGTTGCTTCCGTCCAAACGCTTAATCTCTGTCCCTTCACTGTAGCTGAATCCTTTGGATGCACCTGCACTGATGTAGTTGTGACCTCCATTCACACAATACTTGTATTCTGAAGAAGAATCGTTGATAACTTTAAATTCGATATTTCCTAATACTCTCTCGGAAGAAGATGTCTTCGCAGAAGTAAATGACTGAATTCCCAATGCTCCAACAAATGCCAATGTTGCAAACGCAGAAATCTTGATTAGCTTTTTCATAGTAAAAAAATTTTTGGTGTATAAATATATGAAAACTGAAATTAAAAGTCTAAATAAATTTATTTGGTCGGGTCTACCGCAAACATCATCACCAGCTTCCCGGAAGCATCGTATATGTTAAAAACCTGTTCGGCAAAATCAACCGTAAGACCACGACTTCCCAAAATCTCCATAAATCGGCGCTCCGTACTGGCAACCAATTCATCCGCACAAAGCATTTTTGTAGAAATAACCTCTGAGAAAACCACCGTATTTCTGGTTGTAGTCATCGTACCTGAAATACGGTTGCAGCCGTTGCTGCCCGTGAAGGAATTATTAGACATATCCATTTTCAAAGAAGCATTGGAATTCTTAACCGTTACCCCGTCAATCTGGATCAGCTTCAGGTTCTGCTGGTTGAAATAATTCCAGGGTGTTTTCTCAGGCCTGCCTCCGGACACCGCTCCCGGATCCTGCGGAAGTGGCTTCGTGCCTGCTTCAAAAAGGAACACTTCCTTTTTCTTTGATTTCCAAATCATTGAATTTCCATTGTGGGAAACCTTAAAGGATTTATTGGATATGGACTTCAGGAACTCATCTTCAATGGCACTTTGCACATCCGGACAAGCCATCTTTGTCGATGCACCCGCTTTTACACAAATCTTGGTCTGCTTTTTATTCATCTTGATTGGTGCCGTAAAGTTATTGCAGCCGCTTTTCCCTGAAATGTGCTGGAATGTACTGTCGAAACTCAACGAAACATCTGCATCTACCACCTCTTTTCCGTTCATGCGTACTACTTTGTAAATTACCCTTTCACTTCCGCTGATCATAGGTGTTACGGAAATTACTTTATCCAATTTATACAAGTATTTGGACAAATCCTGCGGAACAGGCTCGGGACGCTCTGTTTCAATCACATCGATCACATACCGGTTTCCGGGAACATACTCAAATCCTTTAATACGTTCATAGAATAATTCCCATGTTTTGGAGCCTTCTTTCATGACCTGGAAACATTCCTGTGCCATCATCCGGCGGCAGGGAACACATTCTTCCTTAATAGTCATTCGAATGGTCTTCTGCCCTAACAGAGTTGTTTGGGTAAGCAAAAGAATCGCTAATAAACCGATGTTTTTCATAACATTTATTTTGTCCTCAATTTACAAATTTGCTGCCAAACTTTTCGGCATACCCGCGAATATAAAAAAAGCTCCCCGAAGGAAGCTTTATTCGGAAAGATTTATCCTTCTTATTCAATAATCAATTGCTTCACCATCGAATGCTGGCTGTTGTGATCCGAAACATGAATGAAATAAGTTCCTTTCTTCAGATCCTGAACAGGCAATACATACGCGTGTTCATTCATTTCCCGGGTCATCACTGTTCTTCCTGAAACATCAATCACTGAAACTGTTTTTGATCCTTCGGAATCGCAGTGAATGGTTACCTGATTTGAAGCAGGATTCGGATAAAGGATCAGCTCACTCTCTTTCGTGTTTTCAGCAAGTCCCAAAACGCATGTTTCATTTACCGGGCTTCCGTCGCAGTAATCGATCGGGTAAAGATTTGCCATTTCAGCCGGCGGATTTGCAGGCTGAAGGTCCATATCCGTACAACCCAGCTGCTGAACCAGGAAATCCCTGATAAAGTTTGAAGTTGTATCCATATAAGCAATCTGAGCTGCGCCCGATCCGGCATAAGGAACGTGCGGAGCACCCTGGAAGGTATATAATTTATGAGGATGACTCAAAGCACAGCTTCTTTCCAAAAGCATACGGCTTCCATCCAGGTACATGATCGGAACTCCCGGATTTACAACACCACGGTTGTATTTCACAGTAGCATCAGCAGTACCGTGAACAGATACCAAAGGAATGTCTCCTGACTCAATCCAGCTGTATCGGCCCAATGCCCCGCAAAGGTTTATTACTCCTGCTACTTTTGTCGAATACCCCGGGTTTCCGCTCGCACCTTCCATTCCACCCAGAGCCGCAAGACCGGATGCATCGATATAGTCCTCGATCTCACAATCCTGGTCAAGGTAACCTACATGCAAAGCGGTAATTGCCCCTGCAGAACTTCCCCCGATAAAAATCCGGGTTGTATCGATCTTATAAGCATTGGTGGTTGCCCTGTCTTTGTAAAAGAAACGGATGGAAGCTTTCAAATCCTGGGTTGCACGAAGAACTGCTTTAATTGCATTCACCGAATCAACCGGGAAGAAACCCAGGCGGTAATTGATAGAAGCACATGCATATCCTTTTTTTGCAAAACGGTTGGATAATTCCTGTACATCCACATCTGTTTTTGTACCGAATTGAAAACTTCCTCCATGGACCCAAATGATCAACGGTCTTGCAACAGCTGTATCTGCAGTGGGTTCATAAAAGTCTAAAGTCAAGGAAGTAGTAGCTCCCGAAAAAGAGACATTCGATCCGTAGACGATATCACTTGTAACGGTTACATTGGAATAAACATCGCTGGCATATCTTCCACTTTGACAAGGAGTTTGTCCGAAAGCAGCAGCTGATAAACCAACGGATAGTAGTAATGTAGAAATTTTCATGTGTTGATTTTTAAATTAAGGGAATATAACTGATGGGTAATTCACAGCATTTATAGCTGGAATTTTTGCATTGTATTTCACGTTCAGTGCACGTATAAATTCATTGGTAATAACGGCGTTTCCTCTCGGGTTAAAATGGATCCCGTCCAGTGAGAATGCTCCGCCGGAAACAAATTTTGTACTCAGCGTAACTCCGTTATAAATGATCCCGGCCTGCATGTTGGCTACCAATTCGTTAGGCTTTGCCAGCGCCAGGTTGTAGTTCTGAGCGATTGCTGTAATCGCAGCATTGTATTGGGCGATTATCCCTCTGATCTCTGTGAGTTCATCGAGTGTCAGCACCAGCTGGTCTCTGAAGGGAAACACGGAACCCATTGAATTGCATTTCACGGAATCCAAGGGAGTGCTCAGCAGTACCAATTCTCCTTCTACCATGTGTCTTACTCCGAATGCACCGGCTCCCGGATCCTGGATCATAAATCCATTCGGCCCTTCCTGGAAAGAAATCCCGATTGGATTATAAATGTTATTCAAAGCTGTTACCTTGTCCGGTGTCAGGTTCAACCCGTTCCATGGAATGGTGGTAAAATAGGGCATCTCAGTCACATCCGGAATTAAAGATAGTACTCCTTTCCTACCGCTTCCGATCATGGAAACAACCAATTGTTCGTAAGCGGCACTGAACGTTGCCGGATTGATATAAGTTCCGCTGCCTGCGCCTCCCTGGGCATAAGGAAGAATGTCCTCGGTTCCCACAAACAGGGCAAAACAAGTTGGGTCTGAAGCCAATGCATCATCTAATACGCTGGCAGTAGTTGAAGAACTCATCCGCCCGAAAAAAGGATTAAACATTCCGTACCCGGGAACATTGATAACCGAAACGGTCATTCCGGGAACACCAAAATTCCCGAATGGCTGTGAAGCATTGTAAACATTTGTATTCAAAGCTGCTCCATCTCCACTTGCTGCCAAACGAACAGGGGACAAAGCCGTTACTCCCAAACAATCTGTTTTATAGCCGAGTTTAAACCGCGACATTCCGGAAGCATTTACACCAACAGAATTTGCAGGCATGTATGGCTGATAAAATGCTCCCGCACCTACTTTTTGCAACTGATTGTTCAACAAATTCGCAATGGAATACTGCTGGCCGTCGTAATACAGCGCATCATCCATATAACCTGCTGTATGTGATCCGCCGATCATAACAAAACGCGTCGGGTCCAACTCTCCGGCAGATGTTTCCGGTTCTTTGTACTTGGGCTTGCAGGAACCCAGTGTAAGAGTCCCGATTCCGATAACTAACGGAATAAATATGTTTAATGCCTGTTTCATGTTCTTACCATTTATAGCTTAATCCAATTCCCGGGGAAATGGCGATTGTAGTGAATGTTCCGCTTAAGTTTGATTCCAGGTTTCGGTCGGTGCGCTTGATATGTGTGTAGTAAAATGAAAGGTCGAGATTGAAATGCTCATTGAACTTAAAACCTAAACCGGCGGTCCCGTAAATGCGGTTTCCATCCGGAGATTCCGGGGTCACATAACCCGATTGTACCGGAGAAAACCCGTAACCGCCGCCCAATCGAACGGCAATCATTTCCGTTGCTTTGAAATTAACACCGCCCCTGAAAGCGATAATGCTTTTGTATTTCCTTGCGGATTTCGTATCCGTCAAACTGGTGGTATTGGATTCATAATCAAAAGCCAGCGTATCATAAGCCTTCCAGCCAACATAGTTGATATCCAGTACGGCCTGCCATCTTTTTTCGGAATCATAGGAAGCACCGAGAGTCAAAACACTTGGCAGCGGAAGTGATGAAGTAAAAGCTCCGCTTGGAAAATTAGCACTCAGGGATTCGGGAACGGTGAATGTTGCCTCACCTTCTTTTACTTTCATAGAAACCTTCGACCGGTAAGTTAAACCAAGGGAAAAATGATTGTCAATCTTTGCGTTCACGCCTACATTATACCCAAACCCAAGTGCTTTACCGGTTAGCTCGGCATGACCGAATGTGCCGTCTGCATCCTGAACGGGAATATCTTTTTGCAGGTCAACTGCCCCAGTGGAAACAATAAAACCCGCTCCTATTCCGAAATGCTCATTGATTTTGTAAGAAACCGTTGGCTGAAAATAGATCGATTTCAGGGAAAGCTTTGTTAGGGCAAATCTTCCGATCCATGCATCTTCGTACTGGATTGTACTTCCGAATGGAGTATATACCGCCAATCCGACTTTCAGCGATTCTAATTTCTTGAACCCGAAAAGTGCATAAGCAGAAAAAGGTGTTCCCATCGGGGATTTTGTGCGGTATCCGTCTCCGGATGCAGAGTCAACAAACAAGGTATTTGCGAAAATGGGGGAAAAACCCGCATTCACTTCACTCTTTTTGACAAATGCTACACCGCCCGGATTGTAAAATAACGCAGATGCATCTTCCGACAATGCAGTTCCCGCAAGGCCCATTCCTTGTTGTTTTTGTCCCTGGAAATTCACTTGAAATCCTTGTGAATAAGCGGAAGTTACAGCCCAAAGGCTGCAGGAAAGTAGTACTAATTTATGCATAGTTGATGCGTTTATGGGGAGTAAGATAACTAAAAATCTATGAGCGCACAATAAATTTAACAATCGGTTTATTTTCTATTTCAAATTTCTTAAACAAACTCACCGTTTCGATTGGTATTCTTATATTGCATTATGAATGAATCAATTATGAAAACACTCTTTATACTTTTCAGCGGAACGATCCTGAGTTTTAGCTCCAACGCGCAAAACATGATCCACGTACCTGCGGGAAATTACGGTGGTGACGGGAACAACGCTCCCAGTTTACAGCTGCATGAAAATCACACGTTTGTTTATACGGACCTGACGAAAAAATCCAAGCCGATTGTTGCGGAAGGCACCTGGTCTGTTGAATCCAACGAATTGGTTCTTCAGCCAAGCTCTAAAGCACATCTGAACAAACGATACACGATCGTCCGCGATGGATTGTGCATCAAAACAAGAAAGAATTTTGCTTTTTACACCCTATGTAATTGTAAGCATTAAGGATTAACATCTGCTACTGATACCCGTTGCTTTTTGGAAACAGGTATTCATTTGTCTTACTCCGCAATTTGACCCTGAAGCTGAACCATTCCGGTCAGTTTCATACCTATGGACAGCTCTTTAAAACGCATGTTTTCCGGTGTCACAAACATGTCAATAGTGAAAAAGTCTTTAAAATCGGAATTTGTAATCAGTCTGACTTTCATCAGGTAGCCTTTCAAAGCTTCATTCTCGAGTAAAACTGTTTCTTTAAAATCTTCCAGTTCACCGATGAAATCAAAACAGGCATAATTCTTCAGGTCCTGGCTCGGCATATAAGCTGTAAAGTCCTCACTGTATTTCAGTTCCTCATTCGGATCGTGAGGCTTACTCTTGTCCAATACAAATGCTATTCCACTGATATTCATTTGATGGGCTTTCTGAGAATGATACCTTTCCCTGTTCTCCACATAATCTGTTGCCAGGTATTCCAGTCCGAAAGTATCCCGTCCGCCGCCGGAAATGATTGCATGCAGGTTATTTACGTTTTCCCATTCGGTAATTTGTTTGTTTACAATGTCAAGCGAATAAGTTGTTTTAATCACCGGTATAATGCCGAATGGTTTTTCATCCCATAAAATTCCTTTCAGGATTACAGAATCGTATTCCAGCTGCCTGATCGTTATATTCTCTTTGACCAAAACCGGCTCAAACATCATTGCCAGTGCAAAATGTTCTTTTAATACCTGGCTTCCTGTTTGATTCCGGTAATTTTCAAAACCAACTATTCCGCACCAGGTATTGCTCAAATCCGAATTATTGGATCGTTTGATTATTAGCCCGATTTCATTTTCAATGAGCGGTGGAGTAATTTCTTTCCGGTCCTGGAAATAATCTTTCCCCTGTTCTAACTGCGTACTGAAAAGTGCATTATTTTCCGATTGCGTAAAGTTTGTAATTCCCTGGTAAGTAATCGAATCATCCTCGAAGAAATAAGGCAGTCCTACTTTCCCCTTTTCGCCTTGTTCAAAATGGTATGAAATCGTGATTGCCTTCAATTCATCGTCATTATTTGCAAGTGCATGATTGTTATCATTAGCAAATTGGGAATGGTACAAAATGACGTAAGATTTAATATCCCTATTTGCCATTTTTTGCTCGAATGACTTTTCCATTCGCTCAATAACCTCATCAGCGGAAAGCGAATACGAATCATCATCACCCATTACATACAGAAAACCAATGATCTCCCCGTTCGGATTTTCATAAGCTGAAATCGGAGCGTAATTTCCCTGTTGCTGCATGCCAAGATACCGCACAACATATTCGTTGTATTTACTGAATGCCGTATAAAGTACGCTTTTAGGAACTTCCGGTTTAACAGGTTCCTGATTAGCTGATGCTGCAGTACTTTTTGAAGTTTCGTGCTTATTTTTTTTATTGAAAAGGTTGAATAATCCCATTAGTTTGATCTTTAGGCGGATAAATATACATTTTTTGGTCTAATCCCGATTCTTGTGTTTCAATCACTTCCCGATACAAAACTTACTGAAGATATTCGCCAATAGATCGTCTTCCGAAATCTGGCCCGTAATGCTTCCCAGCCAGAACATGGCCTGGCGGATATCCATGGCTACAAAATCACCGGTGACATTTGTTTCCAGTCCCCATTTAGCTTTCTCGAGTGAGTCTCGTGTCTTTTCAAGGGCGTCCAAATGACGGGCATTGGTCACGATGGTATCTGATTGGGTATTGAAGGAACCTAAAATCTGTTGGGATAACCAGGACTTCAGGTCCTCTATTCCACTTCCGTTCTTGGCACTGATAGGCAGGAACGGCGTTTGGAATTCCCAGGGAGTATTCGCTTGCTCCGAACGCAGATCGTATTTGTTTCCGATCACCAAAAAATGCGTTCCCGGATGTACTTTGGCCTGTTCGTCTGCCCAGCGCCCGGTTTCTTCGGAACTCATGGATAAATGACCTTCCGCTGAAGCATTATTTCCGCTGAAATCACTCAGCATCAATACAATTTTGGCCTGTTTGATCTTATCCAGCGAACGCTGAATCCCCAAAGCTTCGATTTCTTCGGCAGCATCTTCACGTATCCCGGCTGTGTCAATTAAACGGAACAGGATACCATCGATGTTTAGTGTTTCTTCAATCACATCACGTGTGGTTCCGGCAATGCTGCTTACGATGGCGCGATCTTCTCCCAAAAGCTGGTTCAGCAGGGTACTTTTCCCCGTATTCGGCGCACCCACAATGGCTACCGGAACTCCGTTCTTCAGCACATTTCCCAGTTCGAAGGATTTGATTAACCTGTTGACATAAGCCAAAACCTCGGTTACCAACGCCAAGAGTTCTCTGCGGTCTGCAAACTCCACATCCTCTTCCGCGAAATCCAATTCCAATTCCACCAATGAAGCAAAATGGATCAGTTTTTCGCGCAAATCTCGTAATTCACTGGAAAACGAACCGCGCATCTGGTTCATCGCTACTTCGTGTGAACGGGCAGATTCCGATGCAATCAGATCGGAAACAGCTTCTGCCTGGCTAAGGTCCATTCTTCCATTCAGGAAAGCCCGCATGGTAAATTCACCCGGTTTTGCCAGTTCACAACCATTCGCCAAAAGCAGACGGATGATCTCCTGTTGAATAAAAACGGATCCATGACAAGCAATTTCAACCGTATTCTCTCCTGTAAAACTGTGCCCTTCATGGAAAATGGTCACTACCACTTCATCCAAAACGGAGCCATCGGTGTTCTTCAACCGAACGAAATGTGCACTGTGGGAAGCAGCCTTATCGAAAGATCTGCCGGCAATTTTTGACAGAATTGAAATAGCATCCGGACCCGATAAACGGATCAAAGCAATTGCACCCATGCCCGGAGCTGTCGATAACGCACAAATGGTTTTTGGAGAAAGATTCATGCTACAAAATTACATAATTGTATGTTGCGATGGGTCATGGGTATTGATTGTGGTTATCCTCCCCCTTGCGTTCCCCTCCAAAGGGGGGAATTGGATCCGTTCAATAAGTCGAACTTATCTCCGAAAATTCAAATCTAAACTTGTAAGATTAAAAATTATTTTCCTTGAAAGGAGAATTAAAGTCTCCCCCTTCGGAGGGGGACTAACGCTTACGCCGGAGCTTCAGCGTAGGTGCTAAGGGGGAGGATTAGAAGGGATCTAAAACAGCAACATCGGATAGATTTCTCCACCCGACGTTGCTTTATCTTGGTTTTCCACTTATCGTTTCATGAAACTTTTTACAGAAACTCCCGCTTCATGTTCAATTACCAGAAAGTATTTCCCGCTTTGCAAAGAGCTTACATCTATTGTGTTGGAAACTGCTTTGGTTGCAAGCACTTTTCTTCCGCAAAGATCCAAAACGACAATTGTTTCGATGTTTTTCAATTCACCGAAGTTTACTATCAGTTGTTGATTCGCCGGATTCGGATATAATTCAAAATCTCCGAATGTTTCCTCTTCCAACCCGGCACAACTTTCAACAGTTATTGTAACAGTCGTGCTGTTCGAACACCCGTTTCCGTCTGTTCCGGTTACAATATAAACCTGTGTTGATGTTGGGGTAGCAGTCACACTGGCCCCTGTTGAACTGCTCAATGTTCCGGCAGGACTCCAGGTGTATGAATTCGCACCGGAAGCTGTTATTGTAGTGGAGTTCCCAATACAAATTATTCCGGTAGACGGAGCTGTAGTTACAGAAGGAAGCGCCGCAACATTTATGGTTACAGGTGTGCTAGTCGAACACCCATTTCCATCAGTTCCTATTAAAGTATAAACCTGTGTTGATAAAGGAGTCGCAGTCACACTGGCCCCTGTTGAACTGCTCAACGTTCCGGCAGGACTCCAGGTGTATGAATTCGCACCGGAAGCTGTTATTGTAGTGGAATTTCCGGCACAAATTGTTCCCATAGAAGGAGTTGCAGTAATGGATGGCGACGCCGCAACAGTCAGATTCATTCCGTTATCCGTTCCAGTTGTAGCCGGGTTAGAAGCATCCACACGAATGCGGTATCCTGTTCCTGCTGTCAATCCGCTTGGAATAACTGCTGAAATGGTTAAACTCCCTGTTCCTGTAGAAGACAAAGTACCGATTGCTGTAGGAGCTGCAAAAGATCCCGTATTATCCGACAATTGAGCGGTATATACGTTTCCAGCATTTACAGTTCCGGTTACTGTAAAAGGTACGGAAACATTTGTTGTTTGATTGGAGCAATAGGTTGTTGAAGTAATTGTTCCCGTAGCAAGAGAAGCGGAGGCTCCGGTTGATCCGGTGATTTTAACATCGTCAATGGAAAACGATGGATCAATCGGAGCACTTGCCACTGTATTCAAAAAACGAAATGCTATTTTTAAGGAAGCGACATTATCCCAGGCAGCATCTGTTAAGGTGTTACTTGTCCAGGTAGTTATATTATTTAACCCTCCTGTTTTTAAAACCCAGGAAGAACCATTATCAAGCGAATAATATACCTCGCCTACAACCGTTCCGGCTTCTCCTCCAACAAGATCCCAAAAAGAGAGTGTCACATTCGAATACCCAACTGTAGAAACAGAATTCGTCATTTTTGTAAAATTACTTTCATCTAAAGTACAAAGCCCATCTGCTGCAAGAAAGTTAGCATTGGTGATTCCACTGGTTTCTCCCGCTAAACTGGAGATATGCATGTAATTCCCATTTGGAGTTGTTATTCCGGCAGGTTGTGCCGGAGTTACTCCAACAGTAAAAGAAAAAGGGAATCCAAAACATACAAACGAACCGGTTCCCCCGGTGTAAGAATTGTTAACCACCCAATGATTAGCAGTATAAACTCCGCTCATATCAGCAGAGTTCAAAGTCCAGTTTCCTGCACCTGATTCAAAATTGTCCTGGAAAAGGGTTGTTTGGGCATGAGCCGATAAGCCCGCAAAAAGGGCTCCACATAGTAATAGTTTATTCATAGTAGAAGTTTAATGTGCCGCAATTTAGGACACAGACTTCTAATTTCCAAACTTGTTAGTTTGTTAACAGAATGAATCTTAACCAGTTAGCTTTATCTACAAGTCCCTTCGTTTCAGGATGAAATAAGTTATAGTAAAACACACCACAATATACACTCCCGCCAAGGATAGCTGCTCACTTAAGCTCAATAGGAACACATCATTATTGGCATTCTTCGGACCGGAGTTGATCACGGCTTTGAAGAACGGAATAGGTGTCAGGTCTGCATAAACTTTTAGCGGAAAGAATTGGTACATTTTCTGGGAAATGATATTCCCTACAATCGTTTCGACCGGAAAATAAATAATGAAAGTAACAATTGCAATGGCGGGTCTTTTAACCAGAATTGCAAAGAGAAAAGCAAAGCTGAAATAACCGATAGTTTGGATGAAGTAAAGCACGTTCAGGTGTATATTCTGGTAGAAATCCGAATTTGCAGATTCAATCAAACCGATTACCAGTCCACAGAGAAAAGTATACAAGGTCGCTGCCGCACTCAGAAAAATAACAAAAATGAACTTACCGAAAATGACCTGTCTTTTGGTCAATCCCTCAATGATATTCTGCCTCATAGTCTTGAACTGGATATCGTTGGTAGTGATAGTAACCACCGAAACCGCAAGCAGGATATTAAAGAAACTTGCACTATAGGTAATAAAACTCCATATATGCGGGAAATCAAACGGGTTTTCCTGTGTGAAAATGGCTTTGAGCCCGGGATTCATCTGGAAGAAAAAGTTCATGAAGTACATCCAGCACGGAACGACTACCATATAAACTGCGAACAATATTTTAAGGGTATGGAATTTTCTCAATTTCGCATACTCCAATGCTATAATCTGTCTCATAATTTCATTCTTTCTAAGAAAATCGTCTCTAAACTTTTTTGGTAAGCATGCAGTTCCGAAAGGTATATCCCTTTTTCTGCAACCAGGCGGTTCAAATCGGCACCTGTCAGGTTTTCATCCAGTTCTACCATTAGTGAATCCGGCTCATTGGTAAGGATTTTTACCTGTTGTAAACTGCCCAGTACAGAAAGCAGCTTTTCCCGATCATCAGCCATCAGCCTGTATGATTTACGCTGCAGCAAAAGGTCGGACATACTTCCGTTGTAAACCATCTCGCCCTGCTTCAGCATCACAACATGAGAACAGATCTTTTGCACCTCATCCAAAATGTGCGATGCCAGGATAATGGTTTTTCCTTCGGAACCGATCTTGAGAATCAACTCTCTCATTTCCGCAATACCTTCCGGATCCAGTCCGTTGGTCGGTTCATCCAAAACAAGAACTTCCGGATCTGAAAGCAAAGCCGCAGCAACAGCCAAACGCTGTTTCATCCCCAGGGAATAAGTACGAAATGTACGTTTTCCACGCTCTTTCAAATCGACGTATTCCAAAACCTCTTCAATCCGCGCCTTTGGATTCTGCATGTTTTTGATCGTTGCGGTTACCCGCAAATTATCGTATGCATTCAAATACGGATAAAAGTTAGGTGTTTCCAACAAACATCCTATTCGTAACCTATTACGATCTTCCTGTCCGTTCCCGAACCAGGAGAATGATCCCTGAGTTGGGTGCAGAATACCCATTAACATGGCCAAAGTGGTGGTTTTACCGCTACCGTTCGGACCGAGAAGACCGTAAACATTTCCTTTTTTGATATCAAAAGAAACACCTTTTACGGCATCTACCTTTTTATACTTTTTGGATAAATTATCTACTTGTAAAACAATCTCTGACATACGCTGGATTTTGAACCAAATCTAGCAAATGTTCTTAATTACAATCAAAAAATGATACGCGAGTGGCAAAAAAGACCCTTAAATCGGTTATAAACTTATTTGATCCGATTTTTTTATGTGAAGATGATCATTTGATAAACACCAAACAGCAGGATGTAAAATTTTACACCCCTACTGTTTTTATCAAGATCTTTTATTCTTGAAGAAATCAAGCATCAACTGCGAGCACTCATTTTCCAATGGTCCTTTGCTCACAACCGTTTTGGGGTGATATAATTCGTTTTGGAAACGTCCTGCTCCGCGTTTTTCGTCACGGGCGGCAAAAATGATCTTATCCAGCTGCGACCAATACAATGCTCCGGCACACATGACGCAGGGCTCAAGCGTTACATACAGCGTACAATCTTTCAGGTACTTTGCCCCCAGGTATTCCGAAGCAGCTGTAATTGCCTGCATTTCCGCATGTGCAGTCACATCGTGTAACCTTTCAGTGAGGTTGTGTGCCCGCGCAATGATTTGGTTATTGACAACCACAACAGCTCCAACGGGAATTTCTCCCAGCTCGAAAGCTTTTTGCGCCTCCATATAGGCCTGACGCATGAAATACTCGTCGTTGTAAGGAGAAATCATGCTTATTTACTGAATTGAACTTCGAAGGTTTTCGCCCAGTATTTCCCGGTCATGTAAGTCTTGTTCGTCAATTTGTTGTGAGCAATTCCATTTAGAACATCCCCGGTACCTTTCCCGCGAACTACCAATTCATTCGCATCAATCTCCTGCAATACGCGTCCTGTAGTCGGTTCGATCACCAAAACGGTTCCGGTTTGATAAACATTTGCGTAAATCTTCCCGTCAATGTATTCCAATTCATTCAGGTATGCTCTCGGCCCTACGTTATCATACACTTCGATCACCCTGGTCGCCTGGAATGATTTAGGATCTCTGAAAGTAATGCGCTCCGAACCATCCGACATGATAATCGATTTTCCGTCGTTGCACAATCCCCAACCCTGACCCGCATAAGTAAACTCATTCTTCAGCTGCATGGTTTTCTTGTAGTACACAAAACACTTGCTGTTTTGCCAGGTAACCTGGTAAATCAAATCCCCTAAGATCGTAATTCCTTCTCCGAAATAAGTCGGGTCCAATCCGTTCTTTGGTTCCATGAATGCTCCTGTCTGCAAAGAAACCGGCCCGATCATGGTTTTCCCCTGCTGCCCCGGATCTCCCGTACCTTCATACAGCTGGTTTCCGTCAAATTCATACCCCTGTGTATAGTTCTCCGGGTTATGCGGCAATTCATTGACAATCTTAGCAAATAACAATTCCGGAGCAATATCCGAAGTTACCCTCACAAACATGGAATTATCCAAAACGGTCCCGTCCTTGAATGTGGAGCGAAGCACCAGTGTTCTGGTACCAACTCCATAGTAATTTGTTTTCAATGCCACCGTTCTCTGCTGTGCTTTCGGATTATTCCAGGTATCAAATACGGAATCATTGTAAAGCAGTTCTACTTTAACCAATCCTTCCGGAATAATGAATTTAATGGCAATATCATCTCCGTACTTCGCTTGCAAATCTCCCGGAACATCAAATTTTGCCATTTCAAGTTCTTCGGATCCACCTCCCGATTTCATCAAAGGAACAAGGATAAAGGCTGCCAATACCAATAGGAGAAGGATAATAATTCCGTATCTTCTTTTCATAGTCAGATGAGTTTCAATATGTCTAATGCATTTATTCCATTGTGTGTTTCGGTATAAATGACTTCGTGATTACTAATTAAAATGGCCTGCGGCGATTGGTGCTGCACTTTCGTCAGTTCTTCGATTTCATTCGACAAGGAACGGTATGCTAACAGATCCAAATAGACACAAGTAGCTTTTTCGGGGTCCATGTTGTTCTCAAAACGGTTGATTGCCATGGCAGAAATGCTGCAGCGTGTACTGTGTTTAAACAGCAATACCGGTTTCGTTTCGGAAGATTTCAATAATTCCTGCAGCTGTTCGGAGCTCGTCAATTTCACCCATGGAAATTCGGCTTTCTGTTTGCTTGAAAAAAGTCCCATATCAGAAATTCACTCCTTTAAATTGATCCAGGAAGCGCACGTCGTTTTCCGAATATAATCTCAAATCGTTCACCCGGAATTTCAATTGGGCAATGCGTTCAATTCCCATCCCGAAAGCAAAACCGGTATATGTTTCCGAATCTATCCCGGAAGCTTCCAGAACATTCGGATCCACCATTCCGCAGCCCAGGATTTCGAGCCAGCCTGTGTATTTACAAACGTTGCACCCCTTGGAGTTACAAATCGTACACGAAACATCCACTTCAGCACTTGGCTCCGTAAACGGGAAATAGGATGGGCGAAGACGGATCTTTGCTTTGTCACCAAACAGGGATTTTGCAAAATAATCCAATGTTTGTTTCAAATCTGCGAAAGAAACATTTTTATCAATGTACAATCCTTCTACCTGATGGAAGAAACAATGCGCACGGGCAGAAATTGCTTCGTTGCGGTAAACCCTTCCCGGGGAAATGGTACGAATAGGCGGTGTTGAAGATTCCATCACACGCACCTGAACCGATGATGTATGTGTTCTCAATGCCATTTCGCGCTCGCCTTTTTCAATGAAAAAAGTATCCTGCATATCTCTTGCCGGGTGTTCCGGCGGGAAATTCAAGGCAGAGAAGTTGTGCCAGTCATCCTCTATTTCCGGTCCTTCGGAAACCGAATAACCAATTCGTTCAAAAATGGCAATAATCTCACTGCGTACAATAGAAAGCGGGTGTCTTGCTCCAAGTGCAATCGGTTCAGCAGGTCTCGTAACATCCACATTGGAGTCTGCACCCTGCACATTCTCCAGGCTCTCCTTGGAAAGCATCCATTTTTCCTCAGCCAGGATTCTCAAACCATTCAAAAGTTGTCCTACTTCCTTCTTATCCTCGTTCGGAACGTTTTTCAACTCTCCGAAAAGATTCTTCAATTCTCCTTTGGAGCCCAAAAAGTGAATCCGGAATGCTTCTACAGAATTGAGGTCTGTCAAGGCATAATTTTCAATAGCTTCCTTAGCTGCAGCGATTTGCTCTTTCATTCTTTTTTACAACCTTTTTACTTTTTAAACGTCTATCTGAAAAAAAATTACCAGAAATGTAACTTTTTCTTTTAATTTGATGTTTAAAAACATACTTTTTTGAGCAACGAAGTTACGAAATTGTGGAGAATCAGATTATAAACGCAAAAAGATTATATTTACCAACGAAATAAAACAACACTATGAACAAAATGGTACGCAACATTGGGTATTTTTCGCTGATTTCAATACTGATTGTATTGTCTTCCTGTAAGAAAGATCCTTCTGTTTTAAAGGTTTTTGTACGTTCAGAGAACAATCAGCTGGTTGAGAATGCGAAAGTGATTATCATCGCTGACGTGAATTCTGACCCGCCAACTCCTGAATATGTTGACACAGTTCAGACAAACGGATCCGGTTTCGCTTATTTTGACCTGGAGGACTTTTATGCCAAAATGGGTAAAAAAGAGACGGTAGGTTATTTCGACGTACTTGCGAAACAAGACCCTAAACAGGGTGATGGCTACATTCGTTGTAGAAAGCACATTACAAACGTTATAACAGTAATTATACCAGACTAACATGAATACACTTATTAAAACAGCATTTTTCGGAGCACTTGTTATTGGTATGGGTGTTATCTTTTCATCTACCGGGTGCAGAAAGAAAAAAGATACAACTGCTCTTATTTATGTGTTGGACGCTAACAATGCAAGGGTTGCAGGTGCACAGGTTGTATTGAAAGGCGAATCAACAGTTCCGAATTCTCCACCCGTTGTTCTTTTTGACACAACTCTAAGCGATGCTTCCGGTGTGGCTTCTTTTAATTTCAATGATGTTTACCAATTAGGGCAGGCAGGTGTTGCAGTGCTAAATATCGAAGCAAGAAAAGACGCGCTTTCCGGTGAAGCAATTATTAAAATTGAACAAGAAGTAGAAAACCAGGAAACGGTGTTTATCCAGTAATTCCTAAATTTCAGATACCTGAACCCTGACTTCGCAAGAACGTCAGGGTTTTTTTATTCATACAAACTTCAAAAAGGAACATTCGCAGGGTGCTTTTATTCATTTTAAAAGCACTCATCTCGATTTATAACTGAAATTGCAGGTATTAAATCAGTTATACTATGTTATCACGTTCAATTTTAACCTTAGCTATCGGCGCAGCAATCATCAGTATCGGTTCTTGCAGAAAGAAAGAAGATACCATTGCGAAGGTTTATGTGCTCGACCAAAATAACAGCCGGGTATCAGGTGCAACAGTAGAACTGATCGGTGAAGGATCAGAAGGAACGGTCCGGGAACCGAAAACAGCAACGACTAATGAGCAGGGTGAGGCCACATTCAATTACAACGATATCTATCAGTTGGGGCAGTGTGGCGTTGCCATATTTAAAATAAAAGCAAGCTTGGGTGGTGCCGTGGGTCACGGCATCATCAAAGTTGAACAGGAAGAGACAACCGAAGAAACTGTGTTTATCTGAGAAACAGTTTATTTTATTTATAAAAAGGCATCCGGATAAACGCGAATAATCCGGATGCCTTTTCTGTTTTTACTCGGTTAACTCATATTTATAATCCTTCCCTTTCCGGATAGCAGGGATTCCTTCCTTCAACCACAAAGGCTCCGGTTTATTCAAGAGGTAAAAATCAAAGAACTGACGCATACGAATACTTAAATCCATCCGGTTTGCAGGCTTCATCAGGTTGTGGTCATCTCCGTTGTAATTCAATAACCAAACCGGTTTTTGTAAGCGGCGCAGACCGGTATACAACTCAATTCCCTGGTACCACGGAACTGCACCGTCTTCATCGTTGTGCATGATCAATAACGGGGTTTTCACTTTCGGCAAGCCGAAGATCGGGCTGTTCTCTACATACAATTCCGGAGCGTCCCAAATGGTCTTCCCGATACGGCTTTGAGAGTGCTCATATTGGAACTGTCTGCTGTAACCGGATCCCCAACGGATTCCGCCGTAAGCCGAGAACATATTTCCGACCGGTGCACCGGCCATTGCAGCTGCAAAACGATCGGTCATGGTAATCAGCTGTGCTGTCTGGTATCCTCCCCAACTTTGACCCTGTAATCCCATTCTTTCGGAATCGATATTCGAATACTTCTTCAAAACTGCATCCGTTCCGCTCAAAATACAATCATATGCACTGTTCGCAGGATGTCCGGCGGTGTAACGGATATTCGGGATGAAGACCACATAACCGGCTGAGGCGTATTCTGTAGGATAAATGATTGATGCTGTGGGCTTCGGTGCGTAATGATTATGGATATCGTCCGAATACATTTCGTAGAAATATACCAGCAGCGGATATTCCTGGTTCGGATCGAAATTTTCCGGTTTATAGACCAATCCTTCCAGCGGAATACCGGAATAGCTGTTCCATTTGATTAGTTCTACCGTCGACCAGTTGTACTGGCTTTGCTGCGGATTCGCTTTAGATATCTGTATAACTTCAGCGCCTGGTTTGGTGGTCGCAAACAAATCCGGGAAATCGCTGTTGGAGGAGCGGTTAAAAAGTATCCGGCTGCCCTTTTTCGCCTTCATGAAATTGAAATAATGATGCCCGGAGCCGGAAATCAGTTCGAACGGAACCTTATCGGGGGATTCATTCACGCGGTAAACATCCATTACTTTGGTTATTTTGCTGAAACGCGTCAATAACATATTCTCCGGATAAAAATTCACTGAATCTGCATTCAGGTTGTAGATCGCATAATTGTAATTCGTATCCTGTTCCGAACTCTGCAAATAGCTGGTAACCGAACGAAGCTTTTTGGAAGCCACATCATAAGAAAGAATGTCTTTTTCAGCCTGAATAAAGATATTTCTGTCATTTGGCCCCCAGCCGATAATCCCCATCGGATCATCTTCTTCGATCATTCCGTTCTTATCCTCGAAGAAATTGCCCTTCCAGGTGCATGTAAGGCATTCTTCCACCTGGGAATCGGTATTCATCAGGTAATACTCCTTGACTAAATCATTCCAATAAACAAACTGCTTCCCTTTCGGAGACAAATATCCCCGCGTATATACTTTCTCTCTCAGACCCGTAATTTTCCCGTCCGAGACCCGGATCAAATAATAGTTTGTCGGATTGATAGTATTCCAGGTTCGGTAGCGGTATTGTTCACCACAATTCGCCAGGATTACTTCCTGGTTGTAACGTTCGGACGACTGCAATTGCAAACTATCGTTTCCAAGTACCACTGCCTGCCCGGAGTTCAGGTGGTAAACAGCCAGGTTCGTCCGGTTCTGATCTCGTTTCAATTCGACCAATTGCTGCGGTTGTAAACGCGTATCTTTCCAGTGCCAAACATCCACTTTTGATTTTTCGCTTTCCAGCAAAGTATCTTTGAATGGCTTTTCCGGGCGGTCTGCCACTCCGAAAAACACATCTGCATCGTTATTGTTTAAATACGGCTTGAAATTAGATGACAGGACCTCATCGTTTGCAAACTGAGCAGAAGTATCGATCAACTGTTTAAATGCTTTCGTTTCAGGATTGATCATAAACAAAGACCAGCGTTTGTTGGACACGGTATCGACTGTTGCCAGTCCCAATAAAGTGGTACTCTTGCCGGAGAAAGTGATCCCGGCATATTCCGAAACACGTTTTTTATCAGTCCACACTTCTTTTTTACTGAAATCATACATTCCAAGGCGGACAGAGTCTTTCTTAAATTTCTCCTGCTGGATGAAAACGGCGTATTTCCCGTCACTGCTTAACTCAAACTGGGTCACATGCCTAAAGCATTTCTTTTCTTTCGTAACGGGATCGATGAGTGTTAAAAGCTTCCCATCCGTTTTAACCTTTCCTTTTTTCTTTTCCTGCTTCGCCTCCTTTTTGGATTCGCTTTTGCTCAGATATCCTTTCGGCCAGTCATTCTTATTGGAAAGAAAGCCCAGGGAGTTCCCTTTTTCAGAAAGTTTGAACTCTTTTAACTGATCGTATCTGGTCAGGGAACCGTCTGAAACATACCAAATCCCTAACGAGTCCTTCGGCCATTTTTCCTTATTCACTTTTGCAAGCTCTGCTTTCCGAAGTGTGTCAAAACCAGGATGGATCTTAAAAACGACAAAACTGCCGCTTTCATCGAATTTTGGTTCATATCCCCTGGCAACAGAATCCTTTTTACCCGTTTCCAGATTCACCAGGTATAGAAAACCATCTCCGCGGTAAGGTTTCACGGAATATACACTAAACTTACCGTCCTGGGAAAGCTGTACATCACCTATTCTGTTCCAGGAGTTGTAAACCTCAGGACCCAAAATTTTCTTTTGACCAAAGGTCTGAAGCCCTAAAAACAAGGCGGCTAAAACACTAAATCCAATCGAAACTTTCATGAAAACCAAGTAATTTTAAACTAAAGGTTAAATATAAATACTTAATTTGTGACTCAATTCATAAAAGATATGATCCTGCGAAAAGGAATAATTTTGGTAATTATTATACTCTGGGTATTCCAATCCGCTGCATTTTCTTATGAAATTCCAAAATCCGAATCGAATATCCGTACAAATTCCGTTGCAAGGCCCGTTTCACCCATCGAATTATTCAATCTGATTGATCCGGCAGATACCGAAACGGCGGATGAAACACCCGGAAAAAAAATCTCCGGTATCGAAAAAAAAACTGCCGCCAATGATAGTATTGCTGTATTGAAATTACTCAATGCCGCCCAGCCCATTGCCCATTCGGACTACAAAAAGGCCTTCAAACTGACCAAGGAAGCCATGCAGATCGCAGAGTCAACCAAGGACAAGGAACTGATCGGAAAAGCTCAAAACACGATGGGGAATCTCTATTGGTTTTCCGGCGATTACACCCATGCTTCCGAGTATTACATCAATGCACTTAAGAATTTTCAAAAAACCGATAACCAGGCCCAAATTGCAGAATGCTACCGCAATATCGGCTGGATCTACCTTGGACAGGAGAAATACGATCTTTCGGAAGAGTATTTATTGAAGTCTTTAAACCTGAATCTCAAACTTGACAACAAAAAACGCATCATCATCAATTACGATGACCTGGCAAATTTGTACCTGACATCCAAACAATACGAGAAAGGCCTGAAATCGTGTGAAAAATCGCTTGAACTGGCAAAAAAACACCGGTTTTTGGATGCAATCGGAACCATTCATATTACCATTGCACAACTCAATTTCGAATTAAAACGTTTATCAGAAGCTGAAAAAGATTACAAGGAAGGAATCGGGATATTGGTAAAAGTACCGAATGAATCCTACAATCTTTGTTTGGGCTATTTGGGCTTGGGAAAGGTAAAAAACCAACAGGGGAAATTATCCGAAGCACTCCCGCTGTTTGAGAAAGCGATCAAACTTGCCAAAGCACACAACTTCCCACCGGAGCTCGCTGAAGGATATTATGCCGCATCTAAAATCTATCATGCGCAGAAAAACATGGCAAAAGCGTATGATTACATGGAACTTTACGCTCAAACCAACGATTCCGTAAATGCGAGGAATAACCGCGATTACATCCAGGAAATGGGCGCCAGGCTCGAGTATGAACAAAACAAACTCCAGATCAAATCGCTGGAACAGGAACAAAAGCTATCAGACGCACAATTAGGACGTGAACGCAATTTCAAGATTTTCCTGATTATTATTATTCTATTCCTGTTCCTCTTCGGTTTTTTTATTTACCGTTCATTTCTGCGAAAAAAAAAAGACAACCAGCTTATCGCTAAGGCTTACCAGGAAATTGAGATCAAGAACAAAGATATTTCCGACAGTATCGAATATGCCCTGCAAATCCAGCAGGCCAGGCTTCCGCATGTGGAAACAATCCAGCAGTCCTTCCCGGAATTCTTTGTGATGTATCTTCCGCGGGATATCGTAAGCGGCGATTTTTATTGGTTCACCGAAACAGAGAACGGCAAGAAGATCTTTGCGGTTTCTGACTGCACCGGGCATGGAATCCCGGGAGCTTTTATGAGTATGATGGGAATCGATGGACTGAACTACGCAATCCTGGAAAAACGGATCGAAAGTTCTTCTCAGATCCTGAATCACGTTAATAAATTCATCATCGAATCATTGAAACAGGACCTGGCTACCGTTAAGAACAAAGACGGCATGGATACGGCAATCTGTATTTTCGAAAAGGACCTTAGCACCGTAAAATATGCGGGGGCGAACAGACCGCTTTGGCTCATTCGTGATAAAGAACTGATCCAGTATTCACCGGATAAAATGTCCATCGGAGGAAACAATTATTCGGATTATGAATTCAATGAAATCACTATCCCGCTTCAGAAAGGGGATTCCATTTATCTTTTCTCCGACGGATACCCGGACCAGTTTGGCGGTGAACGAAATAAAAAGTTTATGACCAAAAACCTAAAACAGCTTCTTTTGGAAATTACGCACCTTTCGGCTAGAGAACAGGAAGCTATCCTTCAAAAAAGTTTACATAACTGGAAAGGCTCTTTCCCCCAAATTGATGATATAATCCTCGTAGGAATTAAACTTTAATGCATGAAAATTACACTTGCTGGTTTGTTGTTCATTTTTACAACCCAATTATCAGCTCAACACAGTCTTGTATTCCCTGAGCCTTCCAATGTGGAGCAGACAACCGATAAATTTGTTTTTAACGGTCGATTGACGGTCGACCGCACAAAAATCCCGGAGGATCTGTTCCCTTACTTGCAGCAATTGTTCGGACGGCAGTCTATTCACCTGGAACCGTCAGCTTCAAAAGATGCCAGCATTCATCTGCAGCAGATACAGACTTTTGTTTACACAGAAGGGTATCAATTGGAAGTTGCCAATTCCGGAATTGATATCAAATACAGCAGTTATCAAAGCTTATGTAATGCTTTCCAGACACTGAACCAATTGATCCAAAATCCGAAAGAGTTAGCGGGAATACGCATCTCCGATCAGCCTGCTTATGCTTACAGAGGTGTTCACCTGGATTGCAGCCGCCATTATTTCACAATCCTTGAATTGAGAAAGTTCATCGACCAGATGGCTAAACTGAAATTCAACCGCTTCCACTGGCATTTAACAGACGACCAGGGCTGGAGAATTGAAATTAAGAAGTATCCTAAACTGACCAGTATCGGGGCATGGAGAGACAGCACACTCATTGGTCACTTCAGCAAACAGCCTGCTGAATGGGACCGTTCCAAATATGGCGGTTATTACACGCAGCAAGAGGCAAAGGATTTGGTAACGTATGCACGTATACGCGGGATCGAGATCATTCCTGAAATTGAAATGCCCGGACATGCGAGTGCGGCGATTGCTGCCTACCCGGAATTGAGCTGTACGGAAAAACAAATCCCGGTTGTTGGCACCTGGGGTGTTTTTGACGATGTGTTCTGCAGCCAGGAGAAAACACGCTCTTTCCTGAAAGATGTGCTGGACGAAATCATCGAAATTTTCCCTTCTAAAGTGATCCATATTGGCGGAGATGAATGCCCGAAAGTGAATTGGGAGAAATGCCCGAAATGCCAATCGATCATGGAACAAAACAACCTGAAAACAAGCCACGAGCTCCAAAGTTTCTTTATCCGGGACATCGAGAAACACGTCAATGCAAAAGGAAGAACAATTATCGGCTGGGATGAAATCCTGGAAGGAGGTCTTGCACCGAATGCGCAAGTCATGTCGTGGCAGGGAATGGAAGGCGGAATTGCGGCTGCTAAACTCAAGCACCAGGTTGTAATGACTCCTACCTCTTATTGCTATTTTGATTATTACCAGAGCGGGCATCCTTCCGAACCGCTGGCAATCGGTGGTTACCTTCCCCTGGAAAAAGTGTACCAGTTTGACCCGGTGAAAGGATTGGAAGATGAATACAAACGATATATCCTGGGAGCTCAGGCAAACCTCTGGACGGAATACCTGCCAAACATCCAGGCGGTCGAATACAATGCTTTTCCACGTTTAGTAGCCATGGCGGAAATTTTGTGGAACAAAGGCAAAGTGCCCTATGCCGATTTTGTGGAAGCGCTTTCAGGTAACTACCTACAGCAATTACGCAATGACGGTGTTCGTTTTTCCACTTCTTTCCTGGATCCGAAACTGGAGATCAGACCTAACCAAGCAGGTGTGAGCTATGGATTGATCAAACCGGTTGAAGATGTGGTGTTTTCTGTAAACAATGAAATCGTTACCGGAATCTCTATTGAACGGACAGACCAGGTCCGGGGGCAACGTTACCTTATCCATTCCAATATCGGGGACCAGGAACTGCGGGTTTGCGATTATACCTTCATTTCTCACCTGGCATTGGGAAAACCAGTTTCTTTTGCTACCAAGCCGCATGAAAAATACGATCACAACGGCAGTCTTGGCCTAACCGACGGAGTTGTCGGGAAAAAACCATGGAAAGGAAACGAATGGCTCGGATTCAACAACGATACCGTTCAATTCACACTAGACCTGGAAGCGCTTACTTCTTTCGGGAAACTGCAGATCGAAACCCTGAATGATCCCGGTTCCTGGATCTATCGTCCGGAAAGATTTGTCATCCAGCTTAGCAAAGACGGGAAGAAATTCAAGACTGCAAAAAAATCGAACTTAAACGGTGACCCCATCTTGTTAACTAAAAAGATGAAAGCGCGTTATATCAAAGTCACGATTTTCAATAAAGAGCTTATTCCACCGGGACAAACCGGAGCAGGTTTCACACCGTGGACATTTATTAATGAAATTATCCTAACCAAATGAAAGTAGAAATTTGTGTCGGCACATTGGAGGCTGCCCGCATTGTCAGCAAACAACCGATAGACCGCATTGAAACTTGTATTGCGCTGGAGCAGGGCGGTTTGACTCCTTCCAAAGCGATGGTCTCATGGATCCAAAACACCTTTCATTTGGAGCAACACGCCCTGATCCGTGTCCGTGCAGGCGGATTCGTTTACAACTACGATGAAATCGTGGTGATGCGAGACCAAATCCTTGAGTTGAAAGATACCGGTATAACTGGTTTGGTGGTAGGTGCTTTGACAAAAGATTTCAAACTGAATATGGAAGCTTTGGAAACCTGGAAACGAACGGCTCCAAATATTGATTTTACTTTTCATCGTGCTTTTGACAACGTAGACGATTGGAGAACTGCTATGGACCAACTTGTAAAACTTGGTTTTAAGCGCATTTTAACCAGCGGTTCTGACCTGAGTGTGGCTCATGGAATGAATCGTCTGAGAGAGCTGGTTTCATACGCAAACGGACGTATTGAGATCATGGCTGGCGGCGGAGTAAAAGAAGAATTGATTCCGGAACTGAAATCAGCAGGCGTTCATGCCATTCATTTTTCAGGAACATCCAAAGTAACTGTTGAGTCGGGGACTGCTTTCGAAGAGACGCTTTTGCTGCCGGATGAGAATAAATTGACAGCAATTTTGGCTGCGATCCAAGCCTGATTACTCTTCGAAAAACACACGAATTCGTGAAATCACGATATCATTAAAACAGAATATTCTGTTTTCATTTTTCATTTTCAACACATTGCAAAAAAGAAAAACCCTGAAGCGGATATTCCATCGCTTCAGGGTTTTTTTTTATCCGAACAGAAGGATTTAAGTCCTGATATTCCAGAATCTTAACATCCTGATGTCTTCTTAATTCTTAATCAACTTGAATGATTGCGTTGCTCCGCCCACTTCAATATTCAGGAAATAAACTCCCTGAGCTTCCGCAGAAATATCGAAAGTAATTCCATTGGTTACCTGTGGTTTTTCTTCACGGATCAATCTTCCTGTTACATCACGGATTACAAATGATTTCAAGTTCACCTCTTTGTTGAATGAAACGGTGATTTTTCCGTTTGTCGGGTTTGGATAAACCGAAACATCTTCAAAGTTCAAATCATCGATTCCCAGGTTAGTAATATTTACACAAGTGCTGGTTGCGGAACATCCGTTAGCTGTTACAGTTACAGCATAAGAACCATTTGCAGTCGGAGTAAAGGACTGAGCAGTAGCTCCCGCGATCGGGCTATTTCCTGTTCCACAGTTCAACCACTGGTATTGGGCACCTCCCTGTGAAGCTGTAATCGTGATCCCGCTTACGGAAGTTGCTGTGTTTACATTCGTTTGTGTAATAGTAATCGTTTGGCAAGCCCCGCCGGCAACACAACCTCCTGTTCCACGAACGTAATAAGTTCCGGCCGCGGATAATACCAGTGAGTTTCCTGTTCCGACACTCGTTCCGCCACAAGAACCGGAAGTCCAGCTCCAATCTGTTGCATCATTCAAAGTACCTGCAGTAACAGTGATAGTTGTGCTTCCTCCCGGACAAATGGTTGTATTTCCGGACAATGTAGGTAACGTCGGATTATTACATGGTGTTCCACCGGTAGTAATGGTAAACTTATTATTGGAAATATCGAAGAAAGTTCCGTTCTCACACATGACCATGATAATTGCATTCGTAGTTGCAACATCCGGAACTGTAACAGCGTGAGAACCGTCGTTCGGTACGTCATTTGCCAAAACCGTAAATGTTACCCCGGCATCCAGTGAAATCAAAATGTCCACATTTGCACATGAAACCGGTGCTACATCTGTATTTGCTACAGACCATGTAACTGTTTCAGTTGTATTTCCCGACCAGGTAATCCCGGTAGCTGAAGGATAATTCACGATAAACGGCCCAGCCGAATTGGTTGTTGTGATCACAATATCTTCGTGGTCGTTACAACCACCCTCTGCTTCATTATCACGAACCGTGCAGCGGAAGTTCATTGTTCGGCTAACCGTTGGAAGTACCTCCCATGTGAAAGGTCCGTTTGATAACAAGCTTGCAATAGAAGGAAAGTAACGTGTTCCGCTTGTTAACGGCGATCTTGAACGGAAGTTTGGTCCGTTTGTAGAAGTACCAACCGGCGGCTGTGTGGAATTCTGATTATTCATCTGCTCCCAGCAATAAGTAAGCACATCACCGTCCGGGTCTGTTGCAGTAGCTGTAAGCGCAAAAGGTGTTCCGGCTGGAATGGTTACGTTTCCAACTGTTCCTGTAATGGTAGGAGAAGATTGGTTCGGGATAGCAGTTGAGACAGCACAGCCATTTCCTGACCCGTTGATAAAAATATGCATTTCATTCATGTTCACTCCGTGGAAGTGATCATCTGAATTAGGCTGTACGTTGTGAGGGGAACAGATTCCGGCGTAAGCCATAATTGTAGAACCTGAACCCGGTTCCATTGCCGTAGTACCATTCGCGTTTCCGTTACAGGAACCCGCATTCGATCTGAAGGAGTGGTTTCCTGAGAATTGGTGCCCCATTTCATGCGCTACATAATCAATATCGAAAGGATCACCAACCGGAGCTCCTGAACCGGTAACTCCCCGGGCTTTCTGGGTAGAACTGCAAACAGATCCCAACATAGCAACACCTCCGGAGTTTGTCCCGAAAACGTGTCCAATGTCGTAATTTGCGCCGCCGATAACCGAAGTTACGTTGCTTTGATTCTCACCGAGCATTGAAAATGCATCCCCATTGGAATAAGGATCGGAAGAACTGGTATAAATCAGTAAATTATTATTCGGAATAATTGTCATCGTAACAGCAAGATCCCGCATATAAACACCGTTTACACGATTCATAGTTGTAACCTGGGCTGCCTGGGCTAACACAACCGTTCCTCCGTGGAAGATCGTATATTCACCCGTTGCAGCCAATGCCAAACGGTAAGTTCGTTTCGTACAATTACCAAAACTCTTCACCATGTCATCGTTGGCATCTTTGATCTCCGTAGCAATTTCTTCTTCCATGTGACATGCGAAGAATTTATCCGTTGCGAAATCAGCTTTCGAATAAACCAGGTAATTCTCGATATCCCCACCGCCAAATGAATATGGATCGATAAAGAATGTAGGTTGTCCCGGTACCAAAGTCATGGCATGGAAACCCTGAGGAGTCAGGTCGAATTTTACTACTTCTCCCGAATTGTCGATGGCAACACCATCATAAGAACGGATTTCGGGAAATTGTGCTGCCAATCCAGGCGACATGGTCTCATTTTCATGAACCTGGTAGGATCCCAAAGTCCCATCCGGTTTCGGAAGTTCAATAAAAACAGGAATGTAATTCGGATCATCTATGCGCTTAACCTGGGATAAAACCTGGCGCATTTTGGAAACATCCAGTTTAAAAGTTAAGAATTTTGCGGGTTTAATGTAACGTGTACCGCTTGCAGCGATTTCACTTTCAGCAATTGTTTTCCAGGTACCTTTTGGTAGTTTTGAAGTTTGTGAAAAAACCACAGAACTTAAAGATACACTTAGAAAAAATACCTTGGAGAGGAGTATTATTTTTTTCATAAGCGAGTAATTTTGAGCTCTGAATTTACTACTTAAATCCATATTTTAACTATCAATTAACACTTAAACTTGAATTCTTAAAACGTTTTTGAAGGCTTATTCGTCATCTCAAACACCAATTTTCCACCGTTTTTCAGGTTTTGATAATTCAGTCTGAAGTCTTTCATTTTAATACCATTCAAATAAACAGCTTTCACATATTTATTCTGTTCATTTTGATTTTTTGCAGTGATCTCAATCACGGCTCCGTTCTCAAGATTGATCTTTGCACTTCTCACCAGTGGACTTCCCAAAATATAATCATCAGATCCCGGACAAACAGGATAAAACCCTAAGGAACTGAAAATATACCAGGCACTCATTTGTCCGCAATCATCATTTCCACTCAATCCATCAATCTTAGCAAGGTATTTTGTTCTCAGTACCTGACGAATGTATTTCTGAGTCAAATCAGGTCTTCCCACCCAATCAAACAAATAAATAACGTGGTGCGACGGTTCGTTCCCATGAACGTATGAACCCATAATCCCTTCACGGGTAATGTCTTCGGTATGCTCAAAATATTTATCCGCCAGCTGCATGGTAAACAGGGAATCCAGGTGTAAGGCGAATCGTTTTTTACCACCCATCAACTTAATCATGGAATCAACCTGGTGAGGCACGTACAAACTATAATTCCAGGCATTTCCTTCAATATAACCCGCCTGATGCGTTTCCAGTGCATCAAACTTTTCAATGAACTTTCCGGAACTCATTTTTGCACGCATAAACCCGGATGACGGATCGAACACCAGTTTGTAGCTTTCACTTCGCTTTGAGAACTCCTCGTAAATATCCATCCGCTTCAGGCCAAGCGCCAACCGGGCAATACACCAATCATCGTAAGCATACTCCAGGGTTTTGGAAACCGAACTTCCGCTTTTGTCTTCTGCTACATATCCCAGATCCATATAGGAACCAATCCCTTCGAAATAACGGGTCCGTGCAGTCTGGACACAGGCATCAAGCGCCTGATTGTAATCAATTCCTTCCAATCCCTTGTTGTATGCATCCGAAATAACAGAAACGGAATGATATCCGATCATACACCAGTTTTCATTCGCATAATGAGACCAGATAGGCAGCATTTTTTCAGCACTTTGCTTCTGATGAGCAATCATGGAATTCACCATATCTGCATTTCGTTTGCGCTGTACCAGGTTGAACAGCGGATGTAAAGCCCGGTAAGTATCCCAAAGTGAGAACGTCGTGTAGTTCATATCGTTCTTATCCTTATTGTACCAATTGGCAAAATCCAGTCCCCGGTATTGACCGTCGAAATCCTGGTAAACGGTTGGTCCCAAACAGGTATGATAAACAGCTGTATAGAAATTCGTCAGATCTTCTTCATTCAGCATTTGAACATCAAACTTATTGAGTTCCTGCTCCCACAGATCTTCTCCGTTTTTACGATGCCGGTCAAAATCCCAATCCGGAGCTTCGCGGTTCATGTTTTCAACAGCACCTTCCATGCTCACCGGCGACAAAGCGACCTTTAGAATCAGTTCTTTGGAAGACTCCAAATCAAAATCGAAAAAGGCTCTTAGCTGGGCCGCCGACATTTCGGGAAAATTATCTTTCAGGTTAAACTTCCGCCAGAATCCCTGGTACACTTTTTTCGATTGCAAATCATCGTATCCATAAGATTTGATCGGTTGGGAAAATGCAATAGCAAAATAAACCGTTCTGTTCCTTGCCCAACCGGAAGTCTGCCGAAAACCAACAATGTGATGTGCATCTACAACACGAACGTAAGTGTTTACGTTCTTCCCGTTGTAATTGTAAATCCCTGAAACCAAATCCAGAATAATGTGGGTAGAATCTTTTCTATCGAAGGTATAGCGGTGAATCCCCACACGCGTTGTAGTTGTTAACTCCGCTTTGATTTTGTGGTCATCCAGCATAGCCGCATAATAATTCGGTGACGCCTTTTCAGTGTCATGACTGTAAGCCGATCGGAAACCACTTTTCGGATTGGAAGCAATACCGGGATTAAGCTGTAATCTACCGCTTGTGGGCATGATTAAGATATCTCCCAAATCCGAATGACCTGTACCGCTGAAATGCGTGTGGCTGAACCCTACGATCGTCGGATCTTCGTATTGATATCCTGCGCAGTATTTATAAACATCGGGATTGTATTTCCCATCAACTGCATAAGAAAGTGTGTCTGTATCCGGACTTAGCTGAACCGATCCGAAGGGAACTGTTGCACCGGGAAAGGTATGTCCCATTTTGGAAGTTCCGATCAGTGGATTGACGTAGTTCAATTTGCTTTGTGCTGAAACAGAACCGGCAAAAAGAAAGATTCCTACGGTAAGAAGAGAGAAACGCATGGACTTCGATTTTTCCCGAATATACCAATTGTTTCCCGCAGAAGAGCGCAGAGAGACGCAGATTTTTTACCATAAAAGAACACCCAGCACACAAGGAATATACGGTAAACCAATCCTATGCTGATGCAAAGGCATGTTATAAAGACACAAAGAAGTTCATTAAAATAACCTCGTGGGCTTAGTGGTTCAACATTAGAAACGCAGGTGTTTTACCGTATGTCCGTTATTGATAAGCTGTTTCAAAGAGTCAATCCCGATCATGAGATGTTTATCTACGAATCCGGTAGTTACTTTTGAGTCGCTTTCGCTGGTTTTCACTCCTTCCGGTGTCATTGGCTGATCACTTACCAAAAGCAATGCTCCAGTTGGAATCTTATTGGCAAAACCAACCATGAAAATGGTAGCTGTTTCCATATCAATTGCCATTGCGCGTATGCTGCTCAGATATTCCTTGAACTTATCATCGTGTTCCCAAACCCTGCGGTTGGTCGTATAACACGTTCCAGTCCAGTAATCGAACCCGGAATCACGAATGGTTGTAGAAATCGCTTTCTGCAATGCGAAGGCAGGCAGGGCCGGTACTTCCGACGGAAAGTAGTCATTGCTTGTTCCTTCTCCGCGAATGGCCGCAATCGGCAGGATCAAATCCCCGACTTCACTTTTACTTTTCAAGCCACCGCATTTTCCGAGAAACAAAACTGCTTTTGGTTTGATTGCTGACAACAGGTCCATTACCGTAGCTGCGGATGCACTTCCCATTCCGAAATTGATAATGGTAATTCCATGAGCTGTTGCACACTGCATCGGTTTATTTTTCCCGATAACTTCTACCTCGTACATGTCTGCAAACTTTTCCACGTAATTCAGAAAGTTACAGATAAGGATGTATTCCCCGAAGTTTTTCAGTTCTTCTCCGGTATAACGCGGAAGCCAGTTCTCTACGATTTCTGATTTTGTCTTCATTGTGTGATTTATCGAGTTGAGTGAAATTACTGAAGAAAATCGAGAAGTCGTGTTATTTTTTCGTGAAAATGGAGCTAAATCGATTCTTTTTCGCTCCGCTCATTCTTTGAAACCTAAAGGTGCTTCGTGGTAGCTATTTTCGGAGGAATGTCCAGAAAGTCTTTTTGTTAATTCCTGTCACTTTGATTTGCGGATACAATTCACTGAACGAAGCCGGGATTTTGATCTTTTTCGAATCTTCCCAGCTCATTTTTGCACCGAAGGCCTCACCGTTTGTGATCTCCAAATAATCGACCTCCTGCTTGGTATGCGTGAGCCAAAAGAACACTTCCGGTTTTCTACCCGCATATTCATTGGCTTTAAAGCGCTCACTGATCACAAAATTCTTCCAGAGCTCTTCTGCATCATTGCGGAATTCAAGCGGTTGAAATGCGCGGATCAGGGCATTGCGGATTCCATTATCCAGGAAATAGACTACGTGGCTTTTTTTCAATTCGTAACGATGTCCGTTGTTGTAAGAGGAGATCAGTACAAGCAAATTTGCTTTCGCGAATAATTTCACATAGCGCTCCACGGTTTCATTATCCAATCCGCATTTTTTTCCCAGATCATTGAAACTGATAACCTTCCCGATGTTAAAGGCCAGGTGCCTCAGTAATTTGATGAGATTCTCTTTCTTATTAATCCGCTCGGAAGCTCCCAATTGGGTAAATATACTTGATTCAATGATTTCAGAAACCAGCTTCTCTGCCTGATCTTCGTTCGTAACTACTTCCGGGTAGTAACCGTAAATCAAGCGCTGCTCCAGCATTTTATCTTCCTGCACCAGGCCATGGAATTTAGCACTTTCCGGGTAAGAAAGCGGGAATAAATTTAATTCCAGTCCCTGTTCACGTAATGCTTCCCACAAATCTTCGTGTAATTCCGGTTCGAAGGAACAGATCAGCAACAGGTTTTCCAAAGAGTCGAGCTCGATAGCGAAATCAATAAACTCCTGCAGGTTTTCCAACAATTGCGCATCGCGGATTATGACTACTTTCTTGTCCCGGCTGAAGGCTCTCAATGCTTCCGGCTCGTTCATCGCTTTCCGCTCCTTTTTATTCGAACAGTCTATGATGCCTATTGTGGGATCTTCCAGGTTGATGATCCGGGAAACAAGCGTAAGTCTTCCCGTTCTTCGAGCCCCTTTCAGAACAACGATTTTACTTTCTTCGCATTTTTTACGGAGGATCGGTTCGAGTATTCTTTCAATCATGATTCGCAATTAGTGAATCGAAATTACAGGTATCCGATAAATTCATTTGAAGATTGCGAAAAATGAATAAACAATGCGTTGTTGGTTACTCCTTTTCTGTCAGAATCTCAAACTTTTGGAAGAATTTGGTTGGTCGGTCCGAATGCATGAATTTGTTTCCGCCGTAACAGACAAGTTCGTAACATACGTTTCCAAACTGGATCAGGCGTTTCCACTGGTATCCCTTGATTGGGTCCAAAACCAACCCTTCAATCCCCTTTGCTCCTTCATCCAATACAAACTCCCTGGTCCGTGCAAATTCATTCTCCAGGAAACGGTAGCGGTTGTCATCCAAATAGTCTGAAGAAGTATGAATAAATAACTCGAAAGTATTTCCCTGCCCCAGTTCCTGGTAGATGTAATGCTGTTTATCCTCCTCTTCCAGTTTGGTCGGTTTTCCGCCGAAGGTCATTCGAAACGAGTCTTCTTCATCGGCAACGGCATAGGACCTCCACGACTGAACGAGTTTTTTTTCCGCAGAAACGATGTTGCTGTAAGTAGCTTTTACAGCCCTGACCTGGAATCCTTTCTGCCGCAGCAACTGCAAAACACCGTCTGATCCGTATAAATGACCGGAACCTATAGCGCAGAAAACGGTTCGTTTACGCATTAATGTATCCAATCCTTTTACCATGGTCTGATTCCGTTTGGTAATCAATTCGTCGTATGCTTCGGGAGAGCTTTTAAATTGCGACTTCAACATATTCGTAAGTGAAGCAATATCCCCGTTGATGTAGGTTTGAATGAAAGCTTCCTTTGTAAAGAACAAGCCATTGATTGCTGTCCGTGTATTGAAAAGTTCGGGATTCTCTGCCAGTTTCAATTGGTCCTGAACCGTTTCCAGCTGGTAAAACCCTTTTCCGCCGCAATAACCCGTTTGTTGAAAATAAGCATCCAAAAATTGCGGCCTTCCGTCTTCGGAGCCATAAACTGTTTGAGTAGCTTTCCGGGAACTCGCAAACGAGCGTTTTTTATCGAACAGGTCAAAATTGAACAAATTCAGCCGCACGTCATATTGATCGTAAATCTGGGTCACATCCGTTTCAAGCACCACTGCTTCCACACTGACAAAAGCGGTATACAGGGAATCCGGAAAATTGAACAGACGCGGGTCGTTGGAATGCATACTTCCGAAAACATAGCTGACTTTCTTCGATTTGGGTGGTTTGACTTCCCACAACAACTGGTACTCTTTGTCGCTTTCCTGTCCAAAAACGGGGAAGCAGCTGAGGAGAAAAAGTAAACATCCAATTTTGTACATAGTCGCTAAGGTGCTAAAAAACAATTAGTCGTTTGTTTCCAGTAAGTTAAACAATCCCAAAATTACTAAAAAATGAGTCTGTCTACATGATTTTCTCCAAATGCATAAGGAATATATGCCAGAGAATCAATCGGTTTTGTTAAAATGACCGGTGTGGACTTTCCAAGTGAAATCGTTCCGTGTGTTTTGGATAATCCCATGGCGTAAGCCGCATTGATGGTCAGAGCATTCAGAGCTTCTTCCGGAGTGAGGCGCATTTTAACGCATGCCAGTGAAAAGATTTGCTGCATATTGTCGCAGGGAGTGGTTCCCGGATTGTAATCTGTTGCCAGTGCAACCGGAAGTCCTTCCGCTATGAATTTCCGTGCATTTCCATATGGAATGCTGATGAAATGAGAACAACCCGGCAGGAAAGTCGGCATACAACCACTGCCTTTCAACACTTCAATATCTTCGTCATTGGATTCTTCCAAATGATCCACAGAAAGAGCTCCCAATTCAACAGCTGCTTTTACTCCACCCATAATGGAGAACTGGTTGACGTGCACCTTCGGAATTAATCCTGCTTTTTTTCCTTCGGAGAGGATGTACTGCATTTCTTCCACGGAGAAATAATTGCGTTCACAGAACACATCAATGTAATCAGCAAGGCCTTCTTTCGCAATGAGCGGAAGCATTTCGTTCACGATCAAATCAATGTAAGCCTGGTGATTTTCCTTGTATTCCTTCGGGAAAGCATGCGCTCCCAAAAAAGTAGCTTTGACTGCAATTCCTGCTTCCTGCTTCAAACGCTTGATTACACGAAGGATCTTCAATTCAGCTTCTACAGAAAGTCCGTACCCGGATTTAATTTCAACGGCACCTGTTCCGTTTGCCTTCATTTTATGGATACGCTTCAAGGCTTCCTGGAACAATTCTTCTTCCGAAAGTTCACCCAGTCTGCGAGCTGAGTTCAAAATTCCACCACCTTTCAGGGCAATTTCTTCGTAAGTCAATCCGTTGATCCGGTCTACGAACTCTTCTTCACGTGTGCGTGCGAAAACGGTGTGTGTGTGCGGATCGCAAAATGCCGGCATTACACTCTGGCCTTCGGCATCGATAACTTCCACACCCCGCCAGTCCGTGATTCCTTCCCAGTCTTCCATAGAACCGTATGCCATGATAACACCATCTTCCAACGCCAAAAAAGCATTTTGAATACTGGGAACGTGTTTCATCGCGTCACCGCAGATCATTTCCGGAAAGTCTTCTCCTGCCTGGTAAAGCGTATGAATATTTTTGATGAGGATTTTCGCCATTGCTTTTGTGTTTCAGACCTCAAAGATACTAATCTGAAACCGCAAAGAGACAAAGAACACAAAGAATTCGGAGAAGGAATTCAGAATAATTTAACTCTCCTTTTCTTTGCGACTCCGCGCCCTTCACGGTAAAGAATGAAAGTTACTGATCTTTTGTATTTCACAGTGTTAAAACCCAATATTAAGAAATCGTTAAGTCAATTTTAATTACATTCGCTTTCGAACTACGAAAACATGAAACATACTCTCCTTTGCTTATTCGTAAGCATTTCATACACTGTGTTTTGCCAAACATTTACAGGCGGCAGCGGTCCCATCAATGACAACGCAACCATTGACATTCCGGTAACCGTTTCCGGCCTTCCGGCAAGTATTGATACCGTCAATTTTGGGTTGGAAACTGTCTGTATCAACCTCGAACATACTTACAATGCCGATTTGACTGTTTGGATTGTAGCTCCGGACGGAACTACCGGTTTACTTTTTTCCAATATCGGCGGCGGAGACGACAATTTCACCAATACTTGTTTGAATGCTGATGCGGCGGCAAGTCTATCTTCCGGAATAGCTCCATTTACCGGGACATTTAAACCTTTGGGACAAATGGGATTGGTCAACAACGGACAAAACCCGAATGGAAGCTGGAAATTGCGTGTGAACGACAATTATGGTGCTGACGAGGGAAATGTGATCTCTTTTTCAGTCACTTTCGGGAATAATCCGGCCGGATATTTTGCTTTTTCATCATCGCTTTTACCTATTGTAGAAATCAACACCAACGGAAACGTCATTCAGAATGACCCGAAAGTCATGGCAGACATGAAAATCCGCTTCAACGGACAAGGCATTCGAAATTACATGACCGATGCACCGAACGATTACAACGGAAAGATCGGGATTGAGTACCGCGGGAATTATTCCCTGTCACTTCCGCAAAAACCATATGCTTTTGAAACCTGGGATGTAAACGGGAATGTCATTGACTCTTCTTTGCTTGGAATGCCTGCAGAGAGCGATTGGGTTTTGCTGGCAAATTACAATGATAAATCCTTCGCGCGCAACATTCTTCCGTTCCACATCTTCGATTCAATGGGCAATTATGCCACGCGCATGCGTTTGGTCGATGTGGTATTGAATGGAGAATACCAGGGAATCTATTTGTTAGGAGAAAAGATTAAACGAGACAACAACCGGGTGGACGTGAACAAATTGGAACCGCAGGAAATTACGGGTATTGACCTGACGGGCGGTTACATTTTGAAAATTGATTACTGGGACAACGATAATTCCTGGCAATTGAGCCACAGCCCGATTGGGTTTCCGGGTCTTGATATCCACATGGTATATGTTTATCCGAAACCGGATGAAATCGTGTTGCAGCAAAAAACGTATATCCAAAATTTTATCGACGATTATGAAAATGCCTTGTACGGATCCAATTTTGCGCATCCGGGTTTGGGGTACCGCGCCTATATCGACGTTCCTTCTTTCATTGATTATTTTATCGTTAACGAAGTTTGCAGAAATGGCGACGGATTTAAGAAAAGCCGCTTTTTCTCGAAAGATCAGGATAAGAGTGACGGAACTGTCAAGAAATTGAAGGCAGGTCCGGTTTGGGATTTTGACTGGGCGGAAAAAGACATGTGGGGCGGTTCGGAAGACGGTTCTCAATTTATTTACGGAGCATGCGACCAGGATGTAGATGCTCCGGGATGGTACATCCGTTTGCTGGAAGACACCCTTTTTGCCAATGAATTGCGTTGCCGCTATGACGATTTGCGCAGAAGTATTTTGAAAGAATCCTATATCAATGGGAAAATTGATTCCGTTGCACAAGCAGTGAATGAAAGCCAGGCGTGGCACTATCAAACCTGGGGACATCTGGGAAGCGCAACCGGAACTCCGGAGGTACAAGCTCCAAGTCAGACTTATGCAGAAGAAGTACAGCGTTTGAAAGACTGGTTCCACAGAAGACTGACCTGGCTGGATGCAAATATGCCCGGAACATTGAACGGATGCAGCATGATGGGAATGCAGGATTTGGTAAATGCGAACAAGATCACAGCGTATCCGAACCCCTTTTCTTCGATTATTACGATTGAATGGACACAGGGAGATTTAGCAGGTGCGCAATTGGCAATCCGCGACGGTTCCGGGAGAATCATCAAAACACAGAAGATTTCTGAAGAATCCGTTTATGACAAATCATTAACCATCACTGATCTTCAGGAATTATCGAACGGCGTTTACTTCATAGAACTGGTAAAAGGCGATGAACGGGCGATGTTGAAAATTATTAAATAAGCAGGATTTTTTTTCATATGCTTGCTGAATTAAAATAATTCCTTATTTTTGCACCCGCTTACAATGGTAAGTGATGCTGTCAGTCCGACAGCAAATTGAAATGCCTCGGTGGCGGAACTGGTAGACGCGCTGGATTCAAAATCCTGTACTTTCGGGTGTGCCGGTTCGATTCCGGCCCGAGGTACCAAAAAGAAAAAGAGCATTTGACGCAAGTTGAATGCTCTTTTTCTTTTTGCCCTCTTCTCTCACACTCAAACTCGCTCTGATCTCTTTTTCTTTTCAGTGTGAGTGTGAGAACTGAATGTGATGAGGGACAACTGAAAACTATCTCAACATCTCCTGAAAAGTTCGATAAATTTCCGTCCTGATGTACCAATAAAAAAGCTGATTCCTCAATACCGGATGCCTGTCCGTCATTTAGGGAGTCTTTAAGCTTTACTATTCAAAAACAAAAAGCACCTGTCAACCGACAGATGCTCTTCGTATTACTACACATTGGGATTACTGTTTCACCAACAGCTTCTTCATACTAATACCGTTGTTGCATTGAACACTTGCAAGGTAAGCTCCTGTATTCAGGCTATTTAAGGAAACATCCGTCGAAGTGGTCTCCAAAACAACTTTTCCATTCATGTCGATAATACGAACAGATTCGATCCCTTTTCCGGGCCCCACTTCGAAGTGTACCAGATCCGCAACCGGATTCGGATAGATTTTCAGTTCATTCTCAACGTCAGTCTCTGCAAGCCCGTTTGTTTGACCATCCAATAAGTACAAACCTGCTATGGAAGTATCGGTAGTAATGAACGTTGACGGACTAATGGCTTTCACTTCATACCAAACCTTATTCCCATTGACCATCAGTTTTCCATGCGGAGTTGGTGAAGCAGGTAAACCATTTCCAATTTTGGAAGCTGTCAGGCCTCCGTCCGTACTTAGGTAAACATCATCGGAGTTTCCTCCAGGCTTAACAAAAAAGATCCGTCCGTCCGGTGTTCCTATTGTTTGGGAGCTTGCCAATGAAAAAGTATTTCCATTAACTACATGAGTAGTTTGAACTAAATTCCAATTCAACCCGTTATCTGTGCTTTTGTACAAACGCGCGAACCCATCAGACAGAACGGCATAAAGTCCACCTGCATTCTCAAAGAAGTTCGTTACCACATCATTGTTTGCAACGATTTGAGGGGAAATCGTTGTTGGCTGAATAGTTGAAAAATCACCGTTATCCACATACATGATGAAATTCGGCATCGATTGTTTTCCTCCCAAAAACACGCGTGTTCCTTTCGTGTAAGTTGAATACAATGAAATTGTACCGGTAGCTACCTGGGTTAGTGAGCCTCCGGAAGCAGGCACTGTATAAATTTTGTTATAACCCTGCTCCTGGAAAAACAGGGTACCTACATTTACTTCTCCATAAATACCAATCGCATTCGAGAGAAAAGGACCCCAATTATTGGTTCCCTCGAATTCATGAGTCCCATGATTCGGTGTATTCCGGAATCCAAGGATTTTATTATTCAGTTTTAAGGCCCATAAACCAGATAAATTATTTGTGAGTCCTTCCAAATCTGTAAAGTCACGGTCAAAATTCACTCCCCCGTCCGTAGAAACATAAAATCTCCGGGAAGATTCAGATGCTTCCGTTTTACCCGAATAAATGATAGTATCTCCTTTATTGAAATACTGAATGGACGATGACCAGATAGAATCAAGGTTAGTATGTATTCTGGACCACTGCTGAGCCTGACTTTGGAGGGCCATTACTGAAAGAGTGATTAATAAGTAATTCTTTTTCATAGTTATAAATGTTCAGTTTGATGAGCCAAAATTCCTCTTTTCAAATTCGAAATGAAATAACTCAAATGCTCTATAATCGATAGTCCATTCGAAACCTGTTCCTTAGCAAACTTCACAAAACACATTCAAAACCCGTTTTTACCGGATTATTTCGTTAAAAAATTCATTTTGAAAATTAAAATTCAGGAAAAAGGCGTATTTTTCAAATTGAAAATTCGTATCAATATGAAAACCGGCTGGAGAAATATTCTTTTTGAACGTATTCTATTTATAATTATCGGATTGCTCTTAATTTTTGTATGTACTACAGGATATTGGGTTTACGATCGTTTATCGCAGGTTTCGGAAAGTCCGCTCCCGACAAATCTCAAGGAGAACCGGCGTTTTATTGTCCGGGATTTAAACAGCAACATTCTCAAATCCGATAACCTTACCTATTCCTACCTCTATCAGAATAATCCGGATGCACCGCTCGACTTTGAGATCCTGGAATCACAGACCAATCGCAAAATGGATTTGCTCCAATCTTATAAAACGGATGATTCTTCTTATCAAAAACAGGTACGGAAGCTAAATAAGCTGGTAAAAGACCGTTTCCGGAACCTGGACACACTCATGAGCATCAAAAATGAGAACCGGGTAAACGAAACGATGTCGATCCTGGAGAACGAGGTGCAAAATGCCAGTGAAACAGCGCGGATAAAAATGGAAATCCGTGACCGCGTAAATGCTTTGCAAACCCCGCAAGTACAGCCGCAGACTACGGAAGAGGAAACCAGGAAGAAATGGTTCCAGCGAAAAAACAAGAAACAAACCACTACAACAACTACTCCTGCAGTCCAACAGCCGGAAGTCAAAATCAAAGCTTCTGAAATTGCAGTAGCCAGCACCAATGAAATTGCACGGAAGATCCAAAGCGTAAAGAACAAAGCTGTTTCTAAAGAGTCTTTTCTAAACCTGTATAAATTAGAGCTTGAACAGCAAAACAATCAATTAAGCAAGCAGATAGGACAGATATTCCAGGCAATCGAACTGGCAGACAAAAGAGAATTGCTCAAGGAGACACAGCACGCCAAAAATGTTGCTGCAGAGACAAACCAAATTATTTTTCTATTCAGTATTATCTCTACGCTGTTGATCCTGATGATTGTCATCCTGATCATCACTTTGTTCAATAAATCAAAAGAAACCAATGCCCAGTTGAAACTTGCAAAAGATAAAAGTGATCAATTGACAGAAGCCAAGTCGCGCTTCCTGGCCACCATGAGTCACGAGATCCGTACACCATTAAATGCCATTTCCGGGTTTACGGAACAGTTGTTTTTTGAACCCCTGAACCAAAGCGCAGCGAAAAAAGTGAAGATCATCCGAAATTCGGTTAAGCACTTATCACAGATTACCAATGAGATCCTGGATCTTTCCAAATTGGAAAAAGACCACATTCAACTGGAAAAGATTGCTTTTAATCCGGCCAATGAGATCATGATGCTGCATGAGCAATATGAATTGCAGGTAAGCGAAAAAAACAACAGTTTAGTGGTCGAACTGGACCAAAAATCGTTCCCGAACGTACTGGGAGATCCGCTGCGTTTCCGGCAGATAATCATCAACCTGATCAGTAATGCCAATAAATTCTCAAAAGACAGTTTAATCACGGTCCATTTGCGGTTTGAAGAGCTGGAAAAGCGCCAAATCCGGTGTTTAATAGAAGTTCAGGACCAGGGAATCGGAATGTCGAAAGCACAGTTGGAACGTATTTTCGAACCATTTGAACAGGCAGATCCGGGTGTGACGCGCAAATACGGCGGAACCGGTCTGGGACTCAGCATTACCAAGCAAATCATTGATAAACAAGGCGGATCCATCCGGGTAAATAGTGAAGAAGGAATCGGAACAACATTCTACATCGAAATCCCTTTTGAAAAAACGGAAGACCAGGTAGATGCGCCACGCGAACCATCACGCACCGATTTTTCCTTCCTGAAAGACAAAAGCCTGCTGATCGTTGATGACGAACCATTCAACCGTACCCTGCTGCGAAGTATGTTCCACGGTGTAAATATTACGCTTCTGGAAGCAACCAATGGATTGGAAGCACTGGAACAATTGAAAAACAACGACATAGACATTGTACTTCTGGATGTCCGAATGCCTGAAATGAACGGACATGAGCTCCGCAAAAAAATGGCAGAAATGGAAACCCTCGATCAAATACCGGTTGTTGGTCTGACCGCAACTCTCGATCCTGAAAAAAGGCAGGACATGCTGGATTCGGGCTGGACAGAAGTACTTACCAAACCGGTAAACCCCGAAGAAATAAGAAGAATACTCTATCAAATCTATAAAGACAACAATATGGGAACTCAATTAGATGAAGCGGATTTCAAAAGTCTTCAAAAACTGACAAACAACAATGAAAGCTTCTATAAAGAATTATTGCAGACTTTCGTGAACTCAACAGAAAACGGGTTGATCAAAATGAAGGAACTGACAACAGCTGAAAACTGGAGTGATGCATCCGAACTGGCTCATCAATTAGCTGCCCCTTTCAAGCATTTCGGAGCAAATAACTGTTACACTACTTTAAAAGAAATAGAACGGATGGGGAAAGAATTAAAAGTTGATCCTTCCATTCACGAATTGATGGAAGTTTTCGAGGAACAAGCCAGACACATTATTACACAGGTAAAAGAAAAACTAAACTAAGTACAGCATTATGGAAACCGGGGTTACACAACGCATTTTTATTGTCGAAGACAACGATTGGTACCAAAAACTATTGGTACACACTGTTTCGTTGAATCCTGATTATGAAACGGAGGCTTTTTCAACAGGAAAGGAATTGTTGAGCCGTTTGAACGATGAAATTCCTGATTTAATTACGATGGATTACCGTTTACCGGATATTTCCGGTGAAGAGCTCCTGGAAAAAATTAAAGCCATGTGCCCTGGAACACAAGTCATCGTTATTTCTGAACAGGAAGAAATCGAAACCGCTGTAAGCCTGCTTAAACTGGGAGCATACGACTACATCGTAAAAGGTAACGATCTACGGAACCGCCTGCTGAATACCCTGGCAAATGCTCAGAACCAGACCAAGCTTTTAAAGAAAATTGAAAAACTGGAGAAAGAAGTTCAGACCAAATACAACTTCAGCGATACTATCATTGGGCAAAGCAGTAAGATGCAGCATATTTTTAACCTGTTGCAAAAAGCGGTTTCCAACAACATTACCGTTTCCATTACCGGGGAAACCGGAACCGGAAAAGAGGTCATTGCCAAAGCAATCCACTACAATTCGATTTATAAAGACAAACCCTTCGTAGCGATCAACGTAGCAGCTATTCCGAAGGAATTATTCGAAAGTGAATTATTCGGACATGAAAAAGGATCTTTTACCGGCGCGAACCAAACCCGCATCGGGAAGTTTGAAGAAGCAGACGGAGGAACCTTATTCCTGGATGAAATAGCGGAATTAGACCCTGTTTTCCAGGCGAAACTTTTGCGCGCATTACAGGAACGTGAAATTACACGTGTTGGAGGAAACAAGGTGTATAAGTTCAACTGCCGGATTATAGTTGCAACCCATAAAAACCTCCTTCAGGAAGTGAAATCAGGCGCTTTCCGGGAAGATTTGTATTATCGTCTGTTCGGTCTTCCGATCGAATTGCCACCGCTTCGCGAACGTGAAAAAGACACGTTATTATTGAGTAAGAGCTTTGTAGAGCGCTTTTGCAAGGAAAACGGTATGACGGTTAAGAAAATCAGTCCGGCTGCCCAAAACAAGCTTCTTGCCTATCCCTGGCCCGGAAATGTACGTGAATTGAAATCCGTGATTGAACTGGCGGCCGTTATGTCCATGAACGATGTAATCGAAGCGGATGATATCGTGGTAGCAAGCGCTGATATTCTATCCGGAATTATTGCCGAAGAAATGAGCCTGAGAGCATATAACCGGCGTATTGTTCAATTATTCCTGGATAAATATAACAACAATACCAAATTGGTGGCAGACAAACTGGATATTGGTCAGACAACCATTTACCGCATGTTGAAAGAGGAAGAAGAGTACTGATTTTTTTTCATTTTGGAAATATTTTTTTCATTTTGAAAATATTTTAGAAACACATCAAACCCGGAACCCTTGTAAATCAAGGGTTTTTTCGTTTTCTGCCTCTTTGGCACGTTCTTTATAATAGTACATGCAAGAAAATCACTTTTTGAAAAATCGATTTCAAAGCAGGTGACTAAATTTTTGAAATAAAGAACTTGAGTTATAAAGGAATATTTCCGTTCGAAGTGACAGTTGAGGTCTCATCATGAGACCTCGTCACAAAGACAGGAATATCCGGATACGATCTTGCAATAGTGTAGACTTAGGAATTATGGTATAGTGGGTTTGAATTACAAAATTCCTAAGGCACCTGTTGCGGCATTGAAAATTATGAAGAAAAACATTTAAGAGCGTACTATCAATCATAACGCTATAAGTTAGGTAACAATTAGGTTAGTTTAGGTTTCAGTTTAGGTTTAATTTAGAGGTAATACATGTACAGGTTGATAGTGAAGTACGTGTGGTAGCTACGCCCCCGATGGATATTATCCATCGGGGGTTTGTATTTGTTGGAACGCAATGCCTCGCGTCCGTACTATTTTGTTCTTCTCACTTTCCAATTGATTTCTGTAACTTTTGAAATGGTAAAACAGTCTTAGTTTTGAATTCAATTACAGTCGATGAAAAAGTATATACTTCTGCTTTTAATTTTTGCTGCATTCAATCATAAGATTAATGCACAGATCGTATACCGTTATGAAACAAACCTGAAAACCCTTTCGAATGATAAACTGGCCGTAAATTTAAAAATCAGCGGATTTTCGGAGGACACACTAACCTACTGCTTTCCGAAGATCATCCCGGGAATTTATGGTGCCATGAATTTCGGACAATATATTTCCTCTTTTGAAGTGTTTGACAAAAAGGGAAAGAAACTGAAAACAGAACAAAAGGACCAGAATTCATGGAAAATATACCCTGCGGCAGCAATTGCACAGGTATCATATCTTGTAGATGATGCCTGGGAAACTTTTGGTTACAAAACCGGGCGCGGCTTTTATCGCTCTGCTGCAAGTTCATTCAGCGACAGTTCATTTGTACTTACTCCAAACAGTTTGTTCGGTTATTTCCGCGGACATATTGATCATCCGTTCGAAATCAGTATCCGGAAAGAAACGAACCTTTATCCTGCAACGAGTTTGAAAAAGATCAGTAAGCCGAATGTGGACCTTTTTACTGCTAAAAACTACCATCAATTAGTCGACAACCCGATTTTATATGCGCTACCGGATACTACGATGATCAAGCTGCCCGGAATTTCAGTAGAAGTTGCCTGCTATTCCACCTCCGGGAAACCGATTTCAAAAGATATTGCCGAATACATTCGTCCCTTGCTGATGAGCCAGTCGAAATACCTGAACAATAAATTACCGGTAGACCACTATACTTTCCTGATCTATCATAATCTTGCACCGGATAAGAGTCATTTGGTTGGTGACGGGCTGGAACATTCCAATTCAACTCTGATCTTATTGTATATGCCCCTGGATATCGAAACGATCCGTCAAAACATTTATGGAATTGCCAGTCATGAGTTTTTCCATACGCTTATGCCACTCGGTTTGCATTCCGAAGAAATAGCGCATTACGATTATAATGAACCCAAGTTCTCGAAACATTTGTGGTTGTATGAGGGAATGACCGAATACTTTACTATCCACATGCCGGTAAAAACGGGATTGGGCACAGAAAAAGAGTTCTTCAGAACTGTAGAAGGGAAAATTGCGGATATGCACGAATTCAAAGCGGACTTGTCTATGACCGATTTAAGTCTTCACCCGATGGAAATGCAGGATCAATATTACAATGTGTATTTGAAAGGCGCTTTGATTAATTTATGTCTGGATATCAAACTGTGTGAACTTTCGGCTGGAGAATACGGTGCGAAAGACCTGGTTCTGGATTTAATGGCCCATTACAGAGGGAAACCGTTTGAAGACGATAAACTTTTCTCTGAAATGGTGATTGTAAGCGGATTTCCCGAACTGAAGGAGTTTGCCGAAAAATACATCCGGGGAACAGAACCGCTTCCGCTGGAAGATTATTTACTCCATGCAGGTTTAAAACTGGAAAACGGAAAGATCTCAGACATTCCGAATCCTACTCCTGAACAACAGAAACTCCGGAAAGTCTGGCTTCATTAAGTAAATACACTGTAGAATTAATCTATTCTATGACAATTTTGAGCGTTTCCTTCCGCTTTCGGAAATCATAGGGATTCTGGATTACCACCTGTTCACCTTCAGCATATTGTGAAAGATCGGTTATGTGGTCTATTTCTCCATCGCGTGTGTAATAAACAATGCTTCTCGCCGGATGCCCGTTCTTCTGATAAAACTGCGCGTAAGGGTTTCCATTCGGGTAAAAATTTATCCGCTGATCTTCTGTCGGCTTGTAAAAAGCACTGTCAAGAGTTGTAGGCTTCGGGTAATAGCTGGCGACAACCATTCTGCCCTTTTTATTGTACTCGGCATAAGTCCCTGAAAAATTTGCCAGGAACCGGTTCAGCAAACTGTCTTTCTTTGATGAAACCGTTATGGAGTCAATACCCGAAAGAACTATTGAATCACTGAGATACATGCTGTTGATGTGAGTGGTTTCGTCTAAAATCGTATAAACCGGATTATTCATCCTTCCATTCAAAAGTGTAAAATGATACATCCTGTTTTTATCAGAAACCTCAAAATTCCCGGAATATCCTTGTGAAAAGGAATGAAGCGATACGAAACAAATCAAGCAATTAACAATACGCGAAACCATAGCATTCATTTTTTAAATTAAATTGCCTTCGGATCAGGCTGTTCTACAATTCTGGCTTCCGGTTTGGGTTGAATGTCATGCCCGTGAAAAGTGGCATACTGCTTGGTAAATTCCGCTCCGAAAAATAAGATCATGCAGGAATACGAAACCCATAGCATTACTAAAACAATCGATCCTGCAGCTCCGTATGCAGAACCGGGATTTGCTTTTGCAAAATAGATTCCCAACCCGAACTTACCGAGTATAAAGAGCAGGGTAGTAACCATTGCACCGATCCAAACGTCCCGCAACTTGATTTTTGCGTCCGGGAGTATTTTGAACATCAGGGCAAAGAGCACGGTTATCACCCCAAACGATAGCACGAAGCCGGCGATTCTCAGCAAAAACGGTACAAAATCCGGGAAACGATTCTTAATCATTTCACTCAAAGCTTCGATCCCGGCAGTGAGTAGAAGCGATACCAGCATTAAAAATCCCAGCGACAAGACCAACCCGAAAGAAAATAAACGTGTTTTAAGCGTTTTGAGCCATTTTTTCTTTGCGACCACCTGTACTTCCCAAATTTGGTTCAATGAGGTCTGTAATTCGGTAAAAACACCCGTAGAACCTACAATCAAGGTCACCACCCCGATAACTGTTGCCAGGATAGAGGTTTTTTCTTCCGAAACTTTGGCAATAATGCTTTCAATGGATTCCGCGGTTTCGTTTCCAAGTGCACCTTCGATTTGGAGGGATATCTGGCCCTGAACAGCTTCTTCTCCGAAAACCAATCCGGCAACCGCTATAACAATAACCAGCAAAGCCGGAATCGAGAACACCGCATAATAAGCCACCACCGCACTCTGCCGGAACGGGTCCGCCTTTAACCAATCTTTGAATGTCGCCTTTGTAATGGCATACAAATTCCGGATAAACGACTTCTTTTTGGGCATAAACAGCGTTTTATACCACTATAATTTAGGTCATACCGGGCAGAATTCCAAAAAACCGGAGGCAGATGTGGGAAATGTGTAAGGATTTGGTTATTCGTTTCACCTTAAATGAGTCCAAAGCAAGGACAATGAAAATATAGTAGATAATTAGACCTATCAACAGACCTGGAACATTACCACATGGATTGGATTTATGGCCTATATTTAAATATTTGATTGTCAAGGAGATAACAAACTATCTCCTTGACAATTCTTATTTTAAAAATTATTTCATGATTTTCAGATGAAAAATAAACTAAATCTATAATACAGTAGGAACATTACCTTGAAAATCAGATTCTAATTTTATGTTTAATAATAACAACTAATTGAACACTTCCTGTTACCCAAACTATCCATCCTTTCCTCCTTCGTTTCTTAACAAAACATAAATTAACGACATTAATAACGTTAAGAAAATCATTAAAACACTTGAAATTACCAACTTAATATAAGTATCAGTAATCAAGTTTTTGTAATTCACTACTTCTCCAACGAAATAAATAGAAGTAATGACTAAGCTTAAAGTGGATAATCCAAATACCACCTTTAAAATTTTATAGGTCGTTCTCATAATTAATTAAAATAATGGTGATTCAACAGTAATTGTTGCTGGGACTTTAATTGTAATTGTCCCTGTTTTATTATCGCCACCACCCCACTGTAATTCATCTTGATCATCAAAATCCATTTTAATTGTAAACTCAATCATAACCTCATAAGTATACGAAGTTATAGTATATGAATTAGATACGTTCAATGTATTAGTAGTAGAAGTAGATTTTTGTTGACCACTTTCATATCCAGCATTTATTTCACCACTTACACCTTTTTTACTGCCTTTCTTTTCACTTTCAACTCCTACATTAACACTGGCATCAAAAGACAATTTATTGAACTCTTCTACAGAATATGTTTTGGTAGAACCCGTGGATTCTGTTTTAGATGAGGCACCAACATTAATAAGTTTGGCTGTACCAACAATCTTCATTTTTTCAAGTGTTAAATCCAACTCATCTTCATCAGTTCCATAATCATCATATTCAATGTTTATAGGGGCTGTGGGAGCTAGGGAAGGGTTACCTAATAGAGCGTTAGCAAATTCAAGAAGTGTTGTCTTACCTTCAGGCATTATTTCCGAAGGCTTTGCTTCACTTGCAACATTAACTTTAGTCTTAACCTGCTTTAAGATATCCTCTGCGAGAGAAAATTTATTTGTTTTACCATAGTTTGGTTTTGCTTCATTTGGAATAGGTTGGTTGACTGAAGCCGAAACTTTGACTTTCTTATCTCCGCCGCCGTTCCCAGAAGCGTTAGTGCCTTTTGGATCGATAAAATAGATCGGATTATTGTCAAATGATTGATAAGGAGAAAGCATGAAGTGAGTAACAGGGTCCATACTTAACCATCTCCCCAACCTTGGGTCTAACTGTCTAAATTCAGTTGTATAATTATTCCCAATACCAGATATTTCATCATCACGTTCCATTCCATTAAATCCGTAACGATGCACCAAACTATGCGTCATAGTACCTGTAGCCGCATTATTGACTATCGAAATATCATCCAAATAGTAGGTCCCGGATTGGCGAATTTGCACGAAGATATATCCTGTCGTACTCGTAAAATTCAAGGTATATGTTCCATTACTGTTTGCAGGAACAACCGTATAAGCAGATCCGGTAACACTACTCATACTTGGACAATTGTAGAACACCAGGATATTCACTACCGAAGCTGTCCCTTTATCAATTTTTACTGATAGTGTATGAGACACTCCTGTTGCAACCGTAAAGAATTGATGTGCTCCATGTGCTCCGTTGGTACTTACTACTTTCAGGCGTTGAGTAGCTGTATTGTCCAACGAAAGGGTCGTGGAGCTATAGTGCCACCAACCGTCTATAGTCGTTATGGATCCCACCGTTGTTACCGTCGGATTTTCAAAGTCCGTGCTGTAAATTGTTTGCACCGTAGGGAAACTTTCCACATAAGGATCCGGTTCGAAGTTACGTCCTTTCAGAATCACGCCGAATGGACTGTAATCCGTTGCCTGACGAATATCTGCCAGGTAGTAATCCACACTTCCTGCATTGTTATGAGGAATGACCTTATCAGAAATAATCGTTAAAACGTTTCCTAAGTGATTCGAAAGTTCGTAACTTTTATTACCAATATGGTGTTGGATATTGCTCATGGAATAAGTATCATTTTGAGTCCCGAGCAAATGAATACGCTCAGCATGAAGTCCTAAACGACCAGAACCATAAATGTGCTTTTCTGTTTGAGCATAGGAAATACTTGATGCATTGGCATTAATTGAACGCTCGTACACACTCATAGTATTTCCCTGAGCATCCAATATGTAATATGTTGATTTCTCCAGCACGTTCGCGTCCGTATATGCATGTTTTGCAATGCGATGCCCCATCGCATCGTAATCAAAAGATACGTTTTTCTTGCCGGAACCCGGAGTGCGCGTAATCTTTTTAACTTTTCCATCTACACGCCAGGTTATAGAGGAAATAAACTCCTGAGCATCACCAATTAGTCTTCCTTCGGAATCGTAAGTGTAATTATTAACTGCTTGCCCGGGGTCAATATCCTCCGAATCGTAATTAGAGTTATCATTTACATTGTGCAATCGGTTGCGCTTCACTTTCATTGCCGGATTCGTGTACTTGCTATCAATTGTTCCTCCTATACTTTCGTAGTTATAAGTCATGAAGTCTATATTCGCACCGACGTCGTCCCTACGATCCTGATGAACGATATTCCCATTGGCATCATAAACAAAAGCATTGTAATACCTGGTAGTACCTGAGCTATTCCAGGAATTAGCCCCCAAATTGATGTCTGTATAACTACGGGATTCTTTTATGCGATTCAGCTGGTCATAACGATAAGCATTCCCTAACGGAAGTACTGTTCGATCATCCGGGTTGGTAATTGTAGTTATCATCCGGGCAATATTTCCATTATATAAATCAGCTGAATTTGCCACTAATACACTTCCCGATTGAGTGGCAACAAAACTATTATTTCCACCAATCGCTCCCGGATAATCTCCATCAAAATAATGCAAACTATAGCCATAAACATCACGCGCTACTGCGTGATTACTACTCAAACTGGCGCCATCCATACCAGGATCCCGATTGGCATCCAGGGTATTGGAGTTAACAGATTTCGTCCAGCCCTGAAGCGTGTACACATAATCAATTCCCTGTACTTTCTGGTCTCCTAATACTGTTCGGGCCAATAGACCATGCTGGTAATATTCATAATCGGCTTCACGGTCCCATAGCGTGCTCCATTCCGGTTCATTTTGCAGGGAAGCAATAGAAGAATTAGTGGAAGTTAAAGGTGTTTCCACGGTCGTATACACATCGGTAATGCGGTTATCCGCATCGTAATTGTAAGCATGATGCCACTGATCAGCGCTGCCTGTTTGGTAATCCACACGATGCACGTTTCCGGAAATCAGATCATAAATATAATCCAGGCGTTTCAGGCGTTGATCTCCAATCCCTGTTATATCCTTTATCAATCGATTATCCTGGTACAAAGTTTTCACATTTCCATGAATATCGTAATCGTAATGTGTTGCATGATCGTATTCATTGGCATTCGGCGAATAAACTTCCATATAAGTCACGTGAACAATGCGTTTACGCTGAGTAGCAGTATTCAAACTAGTGAGGGAAGTAACCTCTGTACTGATAACCGTATTGGTTTTATCATAATAGCTTCTGGTAACCTCTTTACGGGTAAATGTAGGATCGTAGTTCAGCCAGTAGGCCAGTTTTGTATCATCAATTACATTCGGAACCGTCATTCCCCCAACGTTTGTTCCGAAAATACTCGCGAATACAGGGCCTCCATCTCCATTTGATCCCATTTCACCTGCTTCATAAACACGACCCAAAGCATCATACAGGGTGTAGGAATACTTATCATCATTTACGGTAGTTGAATTACCCCATTGGCGGGAATTCTGGCTTACCACAATTCTTCCTAAACGATCATAATAGAATTTCGCGGAATACAAACCGCTTTCAAACTTCAGATTTCTGACCAAAGCCTGGTTTGCATTGGCATTGGCTGTTGTCAGGAAGTTTCCTCCATATATTGCCGTATTCTGTGAACTAAATGCAATAGCAACAATATTGTATAAGCTTGGTGCAATTGCCAGCGGATCCGTAAACAATTGGTTTGTTGCCGTAAAGCCTGAAGCTAAAATATCATGCGTTACGTTATCATTGTTCGGAGAGTTCAATCTGTAAATTGCTCCGGTATTTCCAACCGCCAAACCAATTTTGTTGTCCAGGAAGTACACATCTCTAAAAGTTACTCCTGAGACAGTTGCCAACGAATAGTTGGTGTTTGTACTCAGTCTGTAATAATGAATATTTCCTGCATCACCCACCATCACAGCGGATTTATTTTCAAACACGTACAATCCTCTAAGCGGGTTCGAAGCTGTGTAAACTGCAGGATAGGAACCCGGCAGGTTATAGGTTCCTCCGGATGGAGTAAGCGGGATTTTTGCAAAGGTATTGTTGAACAAAATATACCCGAATAACGGATCTGTTTTAGCGAATTGAATGTCATTAACCGTTCCTGAAATACCAGTCATGGTAAGAACTCCATTGTCAACTTTAATGACATTATTGACTGCTCCCACAACTGCAAAGTGCTGACCATTCGGTTTAGACTTCGTCCAAACTTTTGTCAATCCGGTGGTTCCGACACTGATCGAAGGAACATTGATTTTCCAACTCGCACCACCATCGACCGTTGATCGAATAAAGTAATAATCACCGATAACAGTTCCGAACAAGCCATTCTCAAAATGCACATCGTTCATTTTTCCGCTAAATACCCGGTTGATACGTGTTCCAAAAGTAGTATTGAAACGAACCACTTCCGAGCTTTTTCCAACTGCCATGGCTTTTGTAGTAAATCCGGTAATGAAATCAACTCCCTGAAGAGTGTTACTCGTAGAACTAGCACTTGGAATAAAGAAATCCGTAGTAATATTGGCCGTGTAATATGCCGAACCATTTTCTCCAACCAAATAAACTGCCAGACCATTCACCGCAATGTCATTGATATCGTTCGCTGCACTGTGATCGGAAACTTTCGTACCGGTCGTAGTATACAATGCCGGTTCTAATCCCCACGTTGTGGATTTTAGGGTTGCCAGTAATCCATCTGCTCCGGCAACCAGGTAGTAAGCAATACTGCTTGAAACATACTCATTTGCTGTAGAAACATTCGAAGTAGAACCGATCGGGCGTAAATTAATGGTGCTGACTGACGCCGTAACCGGTCTGTTAAATACCTGTCCGTTTTGTCCGGTAAGTAAGATTGCAGAAGCCGTTTTACGCAAACTGGTCATTCCGGTTAAACGATGCTGCGTTCTATCCGTAAACGTTAAAGAAAGTGCCCCGTTGGATGTCGGGATTGCATTAACGGATGGAGCCGTGAAAAGACCTCCGAAAGTACCGGCAATGGTAATATTTGAACCGTGGACAGCCAATTTTGCAATGGTCGAAGTACCCGGGTTCAAAGTCGTATTGTAATAGTAGAAAGGTCCTGAAGAAGTCCCTGCCTTTCCGTAAATACGTTTATCCGTAGATCGATAAGCAACTACGTAATCCAACGCAGAAATAGTGATTTTATCCAGGGAAACAAAAGCGTTATTCGTTCCGGAAACAGCAGCAAAAGGATCATAGGCGCCACTGATTGCAGCTACTGATTTCGCTCGATAAATAATACCATTCGTTGCAAGTACTTCTACCCCAACTCCGGATCCGTTCTTAACGATCACCATTTCCTTCGGTACAATAGAACTTGTCCCTAAAAGAGAAACATCAGTATAAGTAATATCCGCCGACATTCCTGTAAATGTATTCGAGCGATACAATTTGTAATTTCCTCCTGAAAGCCCGATTCCGAAATAAGTCACATTCGTACCATCATTATACGTAGCTGTCACCTCAAAATTAAATGTCTGAGGCAATGCAGGTGTTTGATCGATTTCACCAAAAACACCCGTTGAGCTAATCAGGATATTCTTGGTGTAGCACTTATTCAAAGGTGCACCGGTATTTCCCTGAAGCATCACTTCTAAAGTGGTCCCCGTTCTCCTGATGAATGACAGGTTAGCACCTGTGTAATTATCCGACAAAGCCGTCCAGGTTAAACCACCATCAACGGTCTTACGAATCACCTTCACGCCATTTTCAGTAACACGTGCAATTCCTTTTGAAGCATCTAACATGAAAATCTGATCGATCAATCCGGCAGTTCCCGACAATTTCAATTGCTGCCTGTATGCGGAGGTCGTATTTCCATTAATAAAAGAGATGTTCCCGTCGGCTCCGGCAATGTAGCCGTCATTCGCATTCACAAATGACATAGCCCCCAGATTCCCAACCAATGTTTTATCAACGACATAGGTTGTTGCGGTATTACTTACAATGGAAGCATCATAATTAACGGATGATTCCGTCAGAGTAACCAGGTAAACTATCCCGATCATATTCGTTATATTCCCCTGTAGTGTGAAATCTTTCCATTCCACAACTGGATATGCACCAGTCGGAGGAGTACCATAAGCACTTACAACCCCGGCAGAAGTTATTTTACGTATTTGACCGCCAATTCGTTCAAGTACATAAGCATCTGTTCCTACCACTTCAATCGCTGATAGATCAGACGTCAATGAAGTATTGATCAAATCCCAATTCTGACCGCCGTCTTTTGTAATAAGGGCAATACCACCTGTCCCGATAGCATATCCAATTGTGGCAGAAGCCATTTTCACTTCCTTCAGATCAGAACCAAGCGTATTTGTTACACGTGTCCAGTTTAATCCACCATTTGTAGTTCTGTACAAATAACCACGATTGAGCATAGGAGCTGCAGGAGCATCCATATAACCGGATAAGTAGCCCTGGTTCGCATCGACCATTTGGATTGCAGTTGTACTTAATCCGAGAGGTAAACCATTAGGCAATGTCAATTCAAAAACATCCATTGCGTCCTGATCAGGCATATTCTGAGCCACCAGCTGATTCAAAGAGTTGTATAAATAAGTAGTTGCCATTCGGTGGTTCGTGATCACCTGGTGTGTATTGTTTAATCTATCCGCTTTGATGGCGTTCTTGATGGTCGTATTACTAATATCGATTAACTCGACCCCTTCAGGTGGAACTGTTTTAATCAGGTTTCCTGCCTGGTCGTAATAATAAAGTGTAAAATGGTGCTCAATTTCATTGTAAGTCATGCTCATATTCTCTACAGCACTCATACAATGTTTGATGTATTCCGTACCCAATTGGGTTTGTAAAAGCTGAATCTGCTCGTTGTAAGCAATTTGAGCATTCACCTCATTGTTGCTTTGATAAAACTCCGTACACGGATCGCTGAACGGCATGTCAAATGACTCAAAACTCACCATTGCTGTATCCATCACACAAGGAACTTCCGGATCGGACAAGCAATATTCCAATAAATCCGGTACTCCGGCGCTTAGTAATCCATTTAGGCCTAAGTTTAACTCTGAACAATACTCGTCCACACAAATACAAAGCCCTTTATCTACAAAAACATCGTAATCCAGGATTGGCAAAGGAGCACCCGGTCCGCTTTGAGCGTTGAAGTTCAGCGTAGTTGCTACATATTGATCATACTCCAGACTGCACGAACTCTGCGGTTCATCCGTCATTTGAGCACAATAATCTGCAATACTCATCGGGTGAGTTAGATTTTCATTAGCTGACGCAGTAATGTATTCAAATAGGTAAGTCAAATAATTCGCAAAGCACTCACAACTAAATGATGATTGTGCAGCTGTGGTAAGATCTATATTGTTTGCATTCGGCCATGGAGCATTGTTATTGAAAAAGTTAACTGCCTTCGTATACTCATAATAGACTTTGGTACAATAAGGAACATTTTCATCATTCAATGGCAAACATTCCTGACGGTCTACTTTTGGAACCGCAGGGGTACAGCTCGGAGACAGGGTAATCGCAAGCAACTTTGTAATCAGGCTGGAAACTTCCATAAACCCAGATTCACAGCATAAATTCATTGCCACAAACGTATTGTAAGGGATCAAAGGAAGTGCGGCCTGGGGATTACTGCATCCAAGAGCTGTCATGGTATCGATAGCAAGGTTATAGATACTCAAATAATCCTCGTAAATATCCAAACAATACATTTCCGAATTGTTATCGATCTCGGTTGAAAGCTCATCGTTCAACGAACCAAAATCAATGATTCCATCTGTTTGCTCCGAACTCGCAGGTCCCTGGCCTCCATTACCCGCAGGTTCCGTACATCCCTCACAGATCTTCAATTCGAAACAAGAGTTCCCGTCAATCGAATCCCGGTAGGAAACGCCGCCATAAGTATACGTGACATACAATCTGAATTCATTGTAAGAACCATAGTAATTTGATTCAATTAATTTAATATCATCAACGGAAGTGATATTGTTGTAACTGAAATTCGGATTCGATCCCAGGTAAGCTAAAACCAAATCACACGATCCCGGAAGATCGTAAGTTAAAGTATCACCCGTTGCGTTATCTACATCCCCGACAATAGTTGTTGGTGCACTTGGCAGCTGGCTATTTAAAACTGAAGTCCATAAAGGTGTATTGTATAAGTTGAACGGTTCATTTTGGTTCTCCAGTGAAAATTCCAAAACAGCCATTAGATCGTCGTAAGTATCGTACTCCAATCCGGTACAAAGGATGGCATCATCCAATCCGCATTCTCCAACCGGAATCATCACATTATCTGAACGGATCAAATCACACGATAAGGTAACCAGGTAGTTTCCGGATGCATCGTTGCAGACTAATTCCATAGTATTATTCGGGCCAGGAATCATTTCAGCAATTGAAGCAATTGACGAAAGTGAGCCCAAAGCGAATGACGAAGGGTTTGTACTCAGGATTTTGATACGGATCGTTTTTACTCCGTCAGTTAATTCGAATCCGGGGATTGTAGAATTGTATTTCCACTGAATAGTTGCGCCGGCATAAGTAGGATTAACAGTATATTTCACTGCATTATTAATAAATCCGGAGTATGGAGTAACATTCAGGCTTACAAGAGAAGCACTTGTCAAAGTACCCATTTGCGCTAAAGCATTTGTCAAATTCTCCAATGCTTTTCCAAAGTCATTTTTCTTACAAACATCCGGGAAAGTACAGTTACCAATCTTAAAGGTCGTATTTCCACTCAAGTTCTGTGTGTACAGCGTTCCAGAAATATTAACCTGCGCTACAACCGTAAACTCATACAACGAGCCGGTTAATGCAGTAAAATGAAGATTTCCGAATGAAATAATATCCGACCAGTTGTAGGTCATACTACCCGGATCTTTTTCCAATTTGAAGGTTCCGAAGGTATTTCCGGCCTCATCCCATTCAACTTCTAAAATGGTACTGGTATTTGTAACCTGATTCCAGGTAAGCGCCGGCATTGAAACCGGTGTTTCAAAATCCTGCATAGACAAAATCAATCCCGATAATGAATTCAGGTTAACTGTGAAACCATTGTCATCCAAAACACCTGTACTTGCCGACTCTGATAGCACGCGCTCGAAAGTGCTTGCAATCGGACATTGGCCTGTTAAAATATATTGTTGATATGCGATCTGGCTTGGATCAGAGTTGACATTCGCCAAAGTCGTCCCAAAACGGATTTGTTTGTATTTGTATAATTCGTAGGTATACGCACCACATGGCTGTGCGACATTTAAGAATTGACCACCCCAGTATGGCGGAGTGAATGGTGTAATCTGAAGGAAGTTATAAGTAAACGGGTTAAAATCCAGGTTCCCGATACATTCATTGTAACCGGGGTTCGTAGAACCCAAAGCATTTGTACGGGCAACATTCATCTGTAATTCCTGTTTAGCAGCCAAATACAATCCTCTGAATGTCATCCATTCATCATTGCGTAATTGTGTGTTTTGAGTTGGGGTATTCGTTAAAATGTCTTTCCCCCAATCCAGGTCTGCCGCACTTGGAGTCGTTCCGATTAAATTATTCCCACCACGGTTCATCATGGCTGCGGCTTCCATCATGGAATAGTTCACTCCGTTGATAGTAATGTAATTGAATACTTTTGCATTCATACCGGATGGATTCACATAATTGGAGAACGGATCCCACGGATATGTTCCATTAATAGTAAGGATGTTATTCAAGCGGCTTGTTACACCAACTGAAGCATAACTTGGGTTGATGAATCCCGCAGTGATTGCATCGGCCCAGGTATTGACACTCATCATTTCCTGGTCAAACGACTCAGAAGTAAAAGGGTCAGAAGCATTCACTTTTGTATAGAAACTTTTGTAAGTCATTAACATATTATACTCCGGATGATAGTAAACCAGGGAGTTTGCCCAATTAGGATTCACATTGTAATAGCTTACAAAATCACTTAAGTTCAATAAGTATTGCGGATAAGTATAATAATTCCCGCTTAACGGATCCAGGAAAACGTGCGTGCCCAAAGTCAAAGCAGGCTGAATTGCCGGAACAGAACCGGTGATTGTACTACCGGAAAATGTAACATTATCCAGCATGATGCGTGAAATCGTTACCCCGTCTTCATCAAAATAATAGTTTTGGATAGTAGCTTCCACATCGTAACGCGGATTTCTCCAATGAGAGCTAAGGCTAATAGTAGGATTGCTTTTCGGTAAATCGTTACCTTCATTCAAAACCGAAAGCGGGAAGATAGAGGGTTGAACCTGGTTCAGGTTATTTAAGTATTCACCGTATTGTCCGTTCGGTTTCACATCTACCATCAATATGTTACGCATATTCTCATAGTAAGATGCTGCTTTACAAGGCAGGTTACATGCAGCCAACTCTTCGTTGTACTGATCCTCCGTTCCTCCGGCATTGATATACTCCAGTAAACTTCCCAAGTTGGTTACACACTCTGCACAGCTGAAATCTTCCAAACAATCATCGATATTGGAGCTTTCTCCCACCTGGTCCAAAATAGTCGTATAATCTTCAATACAAGTATTGATTCCCGAAGTTGGATCCGTATACATCGCCATGTAAGCATCCAGTGCTTCCTGGTTCACCGTTAATGTTTTTGAGATTTGGTAAGTTCCTACCGGTAAATCTTCTATCACAAACGTATTATTGAAGCTGTAAGGAGCACAATCCGTTTGAAATACCAGGCTGTCTTCAACCACAGTAAAACGGCCCGACAATCTATCGGCCAATTCAGGAGGACTAACCAACTCCCCACAAAGATCGCGAACCTCAATCGATAAGTCATAAACACAATTGAAGCATACATCCATGCAGCTATTCGAGTATTGTCCGACAGCGATATCGTAAGTGATCGTTACATCAGAAACCGAGCTCAAAGAAATCGTTTGATTGAAAACCTTGGAAACTCCGTCTGAAGACAGCTTATTGGATGTGGAGTTCCCATTCGCGTCTTTTGCAAATAAATCAACAGTTAATGGTGCAACTGCTGCAGCTGAAGGTAATGCACTCAGGTTATTCGGTGCCTGGCCTGCTAAAGATGTAGCAATAGTTCTTCCCTCCTGATCCAAATACGAGACGCTAACCTGGCCATTCGGGTCCACCACCATATTTTTCTGATAGTGTGATGCGTCACCTACTTCGGAACCAAACAAACGGTCTAATTGCTCCTGGAATGGATGCGCATAATAATAGAATGTTTCATGACCGCTTCCCAATTGGAAATCTTCACCAACACCACCCTGTCTACGAATACGACCGGTATTGTCTGGCATGTATTCTACCTGACTGAACGGGAACTGTTCAGCATTGGGAACAAATCCCTGACTTCCGACTGTATTGGGATTACTGGAAGAATAATAGTTGGATGCTCCCGAATTGGTATTCATTCCCCCTAACTGAGCCGGATTACAGCTATCAGCCGGATTTGAAACATCAAAATCTGCTTTTGAATACGGATTATTTGATAAATTCTTGTTGAATTCAGGATAATATTTCAAGGAGTTTTCAGTATCCTCTACCTCGCAATCAGGGCTGGCAACCGGAACAGGCAACACTTGGACAGTTGGTCTGCCGTTATGGTCGTAAATGGTCTCTCCAACAATTGTATTGTGATCCGAGTTAACCTTAGTAACCATTTGACGGTTTCTCAAAGATCCATCGTAAAAAGAAACCACCTCCTTTTTCTTTCCTTCTTCGGCATATGTTGCACTATACTGCCAGTTCTTCTTCACATCGTATGGAACAGTAACCTGGTATTTTGCAGCTGCCGGAATCGTACTCAAGGCAATTAATCCATCTGCACTAGACCAGCTGGAAAATAACAGTTTACTCGGATCAATTAAGGATCTTCCGACTGCACGAACCCGGAAACTGATTACTCCCTTATCAAATAACAAGGAAAGTTTATAGCTTAAATCCGTTGTTGAAATTCGGATAGAATTTGTATGAAAATCTACCTTTAAGTTCGGAATATCGGCAGGTAAGACATCTACTGTATTGATAAATGTCCATTCCAACTGGTACTCTTCTGCTCCCGGCACAGCGTCCCAGGAAACAGTTAATTCATCATCTACTTCATCACAATCAATATCGACAGGTAAGGCGGTCGTCAGATTATAAGCCGTGAACCCGACCTGTGGTAAAAAGTCATACACGCGGTCTACGAAGACATCTCCCTGTAAATACAAATTCCCCGGAAGAGTGCTTTGGACCACCCCATTTACCTTGATTTGAGTAATAGTCACTTTCAGCTTCTCCACGTTGTCAAAAGTCAGCGTGTTTTCATCAACATAACTTGCCGAATCAATCGGATAGTAATAAACGGTCATTGTCTTAGTTTCCGTTGATGCAGGTGTCAAAGCACTATAAGTTGTATACTTTTCAACACTAACCGTAATTTCAGTTTTCGATTGACTGACAATACTCGTATAATGATGATCAACTCCAAAAGTAAGCACCCCTTTCCTTGTAAGATCCGTAGAGCTTAAAGACCAGGAAGGCGGAGTTATCGAAGTGGTCCCCGTTGTTGCAGCACCCGTGAGTATTATCGTATTATGCGGTAATAGGGTTGCATTTCCTCCTAATGAAATAAGAAGAATAATGAATAGTGGTATGAATCTTACTAGTGACATAGACTCGATTATTTAGTGGGTTTGTATTTGTATCGTGTATCCTTCAGTTGAAAACCTTCCATTTTGGGTGATAAGGCATAATCTCCTGATGTGGTTTTTTCCAATATATTCTCCAGAGAAATGAGGCCGCTTGTCTCCTTCAATTTCTTCATAGGCTCAAAAATGATTGTCAGGTAAGGAGACTCAATCGTTTCATCTTCCAACGCTTCCGAAAAGTAGTTTCCGGGAGGATAAAAAATATTCAATTTGTAGAGTTCCGTAGTTTTAGAATGTACATAAAACTCCATAGTCCCTATTGAAGCATTTTTAGGCGCAGCTTTTAAAATATAGTAATTGGAGAAAATGACTTTTTCCAATTTATAATCCTTCAAAGCATCCGGGGGAATCTGCTGCATTTGAGCAATCTGTCTCATCGAAGAATCTACATTGCTGATATAGACAATTTTATCCAGAGAATCCACAACCACATTCAGGTTATTTGTTTGGAAACTAATCATTCCCGGGTTAACCATCTTGTACTCCAATCCCTTCCCGCGAATAATTTCGCCGGTACTGGATTCTATTGCTACAGAAGAATTAATGTCTTTAAAAACTTCTTTTTTGAATTTACAGGAAACCAATTCAGCATTCATTTTTTTCCCTAACAAAGCCATTTCACCGTTGAAAGACTTTGCATCCAATGGTTTTATTTCCTGACTGATACTCAAAAAGGATAAAAACGAATAAATTATTGCAAGGCTGTATTTCATAACTTTTAGTATGCTCCTTTAACGGATTGGTTTTCTTTCGTCGACTGAATAGTCATGACTCCTTTTTCGGTTTCCTTCTTTACGCAGACCAATTTTCCTTCTTCATCGTATTCATAGATCTTGGCATAATTCCGTTCATCCAATTCTGCGACTAATCGCAAGGTAATCGGGTCGTAAACATAACTGATCATACTTCCGTCATTCGGAATAACCCGTATATCATCGAAATAACAGCTCACAGATGGTGATAATGCAATCAGATCAATTTTAAAATCACCAGTTGGACCTGTAGTAACTATTTGTTCCATACGCTGCCAGCCATCTACGATTTGTCCTGAAACCGGAACATTGGTTAAAACACTATTCGCAGTAACTTTCAATTGGCAATTGGTATAGGTGATCTTATCATTGCCATTTTCTTCCTTCACCCAGGCCGTCACTAAATACTCTCCCGAAACCGGTTGAAATTTTGGAATGCAATTCTCACAGGCAATTTGCTGGCTGCATCTTAGATCGAAGTTCGTAAATGAGAATTCGATCCTGCCATAACAAGATTGAACGGTCACTTCAAGCAGGTAATGTTTTCCGGCATTTAAAGTTGTTGACAAATTTTGCTGAGATGTGGTAGCACTTCCGGTGATGGCGGGTGATACTGTATTATTTTCAACCCAGGTCGCATAATCGTCTCCCGGATTAAATCCACCGTACAATTTGTATGAAATGGAAAGCGGCAATGTTGCGGTTCCGTCCGCATAACCCCTGAATCGAAATAGATTGGTAGTACCCAAGGTTACCGTATTGGAAGGTTTAATAATATAATACAGCTTGGAAAAACCACCCTGGCAGACAAATCCGCTGGAAGCTCCAAACATGGATTTGTTAGGTGCCTCACCGCATAACGAATAAGCCCTGTTGGGAGAGAAATTTCTCAATGAATCCTGACCTTGTGCTTTAAAAGCAAACAAGAATAGAATTATTACTCCTAGTATTTTCATAACTGATCTAATTAAAACTGAATGGTTTCCGAGGAAACTACATTTCCACGCACCGTTATTTTCATTCCTATCTTACATCCTCTGGAATCCGTCACGATAATTGTCAAGCTATTATAACTTGATCCGAGCACAGAAGCAGCAAATGAATTTCCACCTATCTGTTCAACAGTCGCACCTCCGGTAGATTCATACTCCATCGTATAAGGAGCAACGCCGCCTTCTACAGTTATTCCTGTACAATCTTTTCCACATGTTAAAGACAAATTACAGTCTGGTAAAACCTCACAGGTTGAAACTACGTTTTGGAAAGATACCGGTGCAGCCGTTGTTACTTTGATACTGGTTTTTCCGGTATGGGAATGAACCTTAGAAATAGATGATGCAGGGATCGGACCTAAAGAGCCTCCGTTAATTCTGGCCTGAGAGAAGAAATTCTGGTCCATACAATTGGTATACCCCAAATCCTCAAAACTTCCGGCAGACATTTGTTGCGTTTTTGAATTGGCTGCAACCGCGGTTGTAAGGGTATTATTAAACCCAAATTGACTAGCTGAATAACGCCCTAAAGCATCACGCGTCTCCAAAGTCATTCCATTTGGCGAAAATTCGGTAACCTCTGAAACAAAGGTCCAGTTCTGTCCATTTTTCTCCCACTTGCCATTACCTAATTTATAGAAAGGAGCATATGCTCTAAAAACACCATCTTTCCGGATATTGGTATTTCCATCATAAGCGGTTTGAATTCGATCCGTTAAATAAGTATATGAACGAATTGGTCTCCAATCACCCTTTGTTCCAATAACATAAGGATTCGTCGAAGGATTTGCTCCACCAAAACAATTACAGTAGGTCCTCCAATCCTGGCCAAATTCAATAGCACCGGCATTTAACACGCTTGTAAATTGGTTCGTTCCAATACCAGTTACAGGATTACTAAACGAAGTCATACTTGCCATGGAGGTACTTTGCTTGTTTTTGTATCCTGAACGAAGTACTTTGATAGTAGCATTACTTCCCGTGAACGGGTTTCCAGCTTTGTCAATAATACGGATTCCTGTTGCGTTGACATCTACCACCCAACCCTTCTTCACGACTGCACCAATGGTTACGGAAACTTCATCACCTTCTGCAAAGTAATTATACTGAGCAGGGATCGCAGCAAATCCATTGGTTGAAACCGTTGATGCTTTGTACGAATAAGAACTGTTTTTAGATGCTTGTCCGAAAGAAGGATAATTCCAATATGCCGGATAATTCAAAGAATATATCTTATCGTTGAAATTGGTCGTTGTTTGTGTCACCAATACCTCGCCAGTATTAGCATCATATGCCAGGTTATTTGTTTCCACAATACTACCGTCCTGGTTAGCTACCGTTTTATCTAAAATCGCAAAACGCTCAACTGCTTTATTCATAGTAGCACTTCTGAAACGATTCGTTGTCTGATCATAACCCGGGTAAACCGGTGGAATAGCAATCACGAGCATCGCCAAAATGAAACTGTTGGTATTAATGTGAATTTTAGGAACCACCGTTTTTGTAGCGCTTTCTCTAAAATCTCCAACCGCGTCGTATCGAACACCTACGGTGGCATTGGAAACGGTACCATTCTCATTAATTACCTGGATCGTATTGGATAAACGACTGTTCACGACTCCATCCAGGTTTAAAGGAGTACTTTTGTAAAAATATTCCACTTCCGACAACGGACTCGTTTGCCCTTCCCCATAAATACTCTCTTTCTTCGGTTTACCATGCATATTGTTCAACTCGATGGAGAATCCCTGGTTTGCCGTTAAGTATTGATATTTCGGCAGTAAAGGCAAGAAACTTTGATCGGTTAGCATATCTACATTGGTCCGCTTCACAATTGTCGGGAAGTCTTTCGCAGTGTAAAACTCTTTCACAACTTTACCGGTCGCTGTTCGCTTTACATTCGTATATTTTAAATCCTCAATTACAACCCGCGAATAACCAACGGTTGGTGTAGGGAATTGGGATTCCATGATCGGATCATCAATATACATCTTGTCATCCATTGCAAGGCGTTTCACATTGTTAACAATATAAGCGGTATGCCATGGATTCTCATCACCTCCCAATTGCGGTTCATAGGAAGCAACTCCTGATGAAGTTATTCCATCCTCCAATACATACTTAAATGTCTGTCCGTACTCACTGGCAGCTCCACCGTCCATGAGGTCCCAATTATCTTTAATACGTATTTCTTTCACCCGGCTTCCACCGCCAAACTTTCTTGGACTTGGGCAGTCCAGTCGAATCCAGGATCGGTTCAATACAATATTTTTACCTTTCCCCTGATCGTAAACAGCTTTATTAGGTCCGGTAACCAATTCCTTAAAACTGGTAATCATATTAATAGTAGCATTTACAAAATTCATTACTGCCTGCTCACTACCTCCGGATTCATCGCTCGGGGTAAAGTTATTATTGATCGTTCGGGATAGTTGCGATCTTCCAAACAAAATAGCTTGTTTAATGATTGGACTGTAATTATCAGACCCGACAGCAGCGATATTTTCAGACTCCAGCTTTACAAGCCCATATTTTGTACCCGAAATAGTAACCGTTTTTATCTCACTGATAATTCCATAACCCGAAACAAATTCCGTTTTACTTTTAAAACTGCTTCCGTTAGGGTCCAATTCCGAAAGCACCCTAAAGTAAAGCTGTTGCCCCTTTTTACCGTATTTGGAAATATCATCTGTCTGGTTCATCAAATTGAACAATAATCCTCCGTTCTTATCACTACCGGAAACCAAAGAAGCAAATTGTGCATTGGTTCCGGTCATAACACTGGTATGACTGTTATCAGCGTAATAAATTCCAACAATCTGGAACATTTGTGCGGCCTTCTTGTGCTGCACATACCCATAATCGTCCGATTCATAAGTTACATTGATTTCTCCTCCGGAAGGCAGCTCAATTTTCACCAGATTCCATGCATTGGCACTTTCATTTGCCTTAACAGGATCCTGTTCTGCGTATGGAAAATCAGAATTATTTAATGGTGTTGTGATTAAATTTTCAGATAAACTTGCACTTACCGGTTCTTTATAAGTTCCCCAACGATCCGCACCTTTGATATGGTAATCAGGATTACTTCTTGTACCCGCAGATCCATAAGAGAATTTATAATTGCGGTACTTCATCTTTTTAGAATTCTGATAAGTGAAATAAATCCCTATCAAAGTCAGCTTTCCTCCTTTTGTAAGGTCGGATGATGTATTCTCATTATTTCCCGGGTAGTGTCTGCATAAGCTGTAATTGTAATCAAATACAACTTGCTGGATCGGGGTAGCTTGCGTTAAGTCAGCAATGTTTGCATTGTAATCCGGCTTCGAGTAAAGCGTAATGCTTTTCAATAAAACCATACTCTGAGCATCCGCCGGGTTAATTCCTCCGCTGCGACCATTTGCACTTCTTCCATCCTTACGAGCCTCAAAACTGAAAATTGCTACATAATTTTTCGTTTCGATTTTCTCGGTATAATGCAAGTCTTTTTTCCCGTAAACAAAACTCGCCTTATCATCCGTTTGATCGGAGCGCATCCCCTCATTGTAGTATGCAGCATCAGCCTGGATCGGGTTTCTCCACTCAAAATTCTTAACTGACTTATAAGAGAATTTTACATAAGAACCCAAGTCATCCGGGGAAGGGCCGGGAGTTTGGTCCGAGTCTACATAATCGTCACTTAGAACCGCAGATAACATATATGAATGAGCATATGCCGGAGTTTTCGTAGCACTGTAATAGTGATCAATCCCGCGCGAATTACTTGTAGAAGCATCGGTAGCAGTAACGCCATTTAGCAAACCGCTTTGATCATTGGAATAATTGATCCCGTCATTGGAATACAACCCGTTTCCAGTAGCGAAAGTCACATCCTCCTGGAAGTGGTTATAGGCAGGAAGTGCAAATACATAACGCCGGCCGTCTGTCCCCAGCTGTGTAATCTCCCCAATATGATGAGCTTTTGCTCCGGAATACAATGCTGCCGCATCATAAGGAATAACACCCATACCTGCCTGCACTTCGGCTCTGCTCAGGAAATACATGTGGTTGTTGGAGTAATCCCTTACATTCTTTTGGTTTCTTGTGATATTCTTTGTTCCGCTCGACTGGATCAACGTATTATTCAATCTCGGGAACCAGGCACCACCAGTTAATGAAAATCGTTCCGGTTCCGTTCCATTAAACTGACTGGTCATCAGGTCATCTTTCAAAACAGAACTTTCACTGGCTTCAATCATTCCGAAACTCGGTACAATTTTTCCGAGACCAGACCCTTTAAATGCAAGACCCTGAGTCACCGCATTATTATCGGTCCACGGACCGTTATTGTTGAACGTAATCGGAATCTCAATATCTACCCCGATATCTGTCAGGTTTCCAAATCCTAATTCCAGACCAACATCAGCTCCAACATCCGTGGTTGAACTTAAAGGATCAAAGACATAACCTACATCATTTCTGCTTGCTCTGAAACTTCCACCTGTACCTTGCGCCTGAACACTGAATACATCATAAGTCTGAAATGCAGAAGGTAAATTAACACTGTATTTTGAAAACGGCTGATCATTATCGCGGTTAAAGTCTAACTGGTTGCTTATTGAGCGCTGGCCATTCTCAGAAAACATATACCCGTATGATGGAACCTGCATGGTTTTATTCGCATCCGGAATCCAGGAAGTTGACATCGAAACACCAATGTTTCCCTGACCGTCAAACGCAAATAATGACCCGGAAACATTCATTTTAAAGCTAGCAGATGCTCCGAATTTGCTATGCAAAGGAGTTGGCATGTAAGAAGCCAATCCAAAATTAAAGGCTCCGCCTGCACTTGCTGAAGAGCTGCTCTTTTCACCTAGTCGAAAAGCAAAATTGTGGCCCATTAAAGTAAACTTTACAGCATTATAATTGATCTTCGTTGCACTAAACCCATAGGTTAACTGCTGCAGACCTGCTCTGGAATTAAATGCCGTACCAATTGTCCCCGTTCTTTTAATATCCTGCTGAAGACTTTTATTTTCTTTGTAGCTCAAACTCACATTGGGAGCGAAAGAAGCCCCGTTCTCACTGCTTCCGGATAAGGAGAAACCTGCTGTGAGATTACCCCCCAGGAATTTTCCGAAATCAAAAGAAGGTCCTATACTCACTGATGAACTATAGCCCGTATAATTGTTGAATCCCATTCCGACACCAACACTTAGTCCGCCCCCGCCGCCAACATTGGACAAATTAAATCCTGCTATCTCTGCCGTCAACCCCGCATCAATATTGATGTTGAAATTCGGTTTCGTGTTCAGGGTTTTTTCTACCTGATCTCCGTTGAAATCATCCGGTAACCCGCGTAAGTTCCGCGTAATTGCTCCTGCATTCAAGTTCCAGCCCAAGCCAACCCAGGACGCTTCCTGGTCCATGGATGCACCGGAATTATAAGCAATATTGATCGGGTAGCCTTCAATATCCATTAGCGGGATATTGTAGCTAAAATCTCCGCTGAATGGGTCAACCATATCCGAAACACCAATTGGTGTAAAAGCTGCTGATTCAGGTTGTGTTGGCCCGCCCGCATAAGTTAACGTGGGTTGGAAAGTTGACCACGTAAAAAGGAGTAGTAAAAACCAGGAAATGCTTCTGGTCCCTCGTGATTTTTGTTTCTTATTCATACTTCTTAAGATTCAGTGTCGGGATTTGCTTATTTGTTAATTCAGGTATGATAAATTCAACATACCGATTATTTATCATTTTATCTCTAAATACAATTTTCGTGATCGGTTTAGTCGTGTTTTCCAAATCAAATAATACCCGAACCCGTGTAGGCATACTTGCTTCATAAATAGCCGATGTACATTTGATGGTGTCATTAGATGAGGAGATCCCAACCAAATCGCCCTTGATGTAGTTATTCAAATACATTTTCCGGTTATTGGAATTCATCCCTGTCTTACTCGGATAAGAGAAAATATCCTTTGAATATTCCGTGCAGCTCAATTCTAAAATAAACCCGTAAGAATTTCCAACTGCTCTTAAATCTGTCATTAGAATTTCTTTCTTTTCACAATGATTGATCGCGCACTTTGCTATATCGTATTGCTTAGGAACAAAACGCACAGCATACAGGATACCACCCATGGTGTCTTTATTCTTCCATAAAAAATCAGGAGAATTACACCATTGGACGTATGATTCCGGTGAGAGCTTTTTTACCTTTTGAGCAAAACTCAATTGAAAAAAGAATGAAAATGATAAGAAGATAATTGCAGATCTCATTTATCGACAGTAAAATTAAATGTGTATTGTTTTTTGTTCTTCAACATCCAGGAAGCCTTGTAAACGCCTTTTTCCAGATCCAAATCCTTTAGCTTTAACGTGAAAAAGCGCTTTACTCCCTGATACTCGCTCACCTGTTCCGTTTTTTCCTCACCGTTTATCAATTCATTCAAATAAACAGTTTTCACGATTTTACCGGCTTTTGAAAGCTTTACTTCCAGATCCAGGTTCCCGGTTTCATCGGTTAACAACCCGATTTGGTCATCCACAATAGAAAACATCTGTCCGTCATTCTTAAATGCTACCGGGTAGAAAATCGGTAACGGGTCTTCCGGCTTCAAAATGGTGAATTGATAGGGTTCGGACTGGTCAACGATTAAGCTGTTAAACAGGATAGATACCTGCCAGACGTACGTATGCCCTTTTTCCAAAGGAGTTGTTGTCGATGAATAAGAATACATCGTATTTTGGTAATCTTCCAAAACCAGAATTGGAGTATTTACTGCAATTGCCTCTCCTTTCAACTGTTTTTCTTCCAATTCGCATAAGACATAACGCTGCGAATAACGGGGATCCGATTGCACAGCCGTGATGTTGGTCTGCCAGATAAAATTCGGTTCCGTCTCAATAATCGAATCAAAATCCATCGGATTGGACAGCGTAACCGGAAAAACGCTTTGCTGCGCAAATAAACCGTAGGCACCGAACAGGGTTAGAATCAATAAATAGTGGCTTAATCTCATTTTAGTACATTTAAGTGAAATTTCAATCGGAATTCCCAAAACCAGGGTCGGATGGGATAATCAATATCGGGTGTTATAAAGTTTAATGCATCTGTGGGCAGCCATCTTCTTCCGGTCAAATACCAGGTAAAATGCTTGCTGGGTGATGCATTTAAAGTGAATGAAAAACCGTATTGTTCGGAAAATTGTTCGCTTCTCAGGTAATTAAAGGCTGATGAAAATTTGATCCCTTTGTAATGCGCTCCAAGTTCCGGGGAAATAATCAGGTTCGATCCGTAGATCAATGCCATTCCCTGGAAATCCTGGTAATTGGCAGTTACCCCATAGAACAGGTATTTGTGTGCCATTTCAGCCTTCAAAATCACATTCGTCATTTGAATGGAGGAGTCCAGGCCGTTCACCTGTGAAAAAGTACTGTTTCCGGAAAGCGTTAATTTGCTTCTCTTGAATTTTGTCTGGTAGACAAAACCGCCACGGTACAGGGAATTGTTTCCATAAGTGATCGAATCATTTCCACGAGCATTGATGAGGGAATATCCCGCAAACAACACCAGGTTCTTAAAATACGTTTCCTGCACGTCAACATGAATCCCGTTCGTGATTAGTCCTTTCCCATTTGAATTTGCATCGAAACGATCTCCGGTATATTTTCCTGTTATGGTGAGATGCTTAAACAGTTTGGTTTGGAACCCGTATTCATGGTGAAGAAAACCGGAATTATACATTCCCTGTGAAAATCCGTCGTAATTGGCTCCGATACGTTTAACCTGACCGTAAACTTGTGTATTTCCGCGTCTGAAACGGTATTTCACTTTAGTCGTTGCGGCCAGACGGCTGGAATAACTGCGGGAAACAGAGTCTCCGATCGGAATAGTTTGACCGATACTTCCCGAAACAAACAACCTTCCGGATTTTAACGGGGAAAGTGTAAAGCTGACATTCGTAGTGTTATTCGTAACATGTTTTATGCCTTTCAAAATGCTTTTCAGGTCTCTGCCGTTATAATAATTCTCCACCGACACTGAATTGCGCTCCTCATCTCCATACCCAATTATAGCTGAGCTTACAAAGCGTGCAGTATTCACCGTAAAGAATTGGTTCATGTTGAATATGTTCTGAGAATTATTGAGGTATTGGTCAACTACCGAATTGGAAAACAACCTGTTTGGAACCGTGAGTCCGGCAGCGATATCGTAAAAATATTTTCGGTATGTCCCTTTCACACGCACTCCCTGAACAGGAACACTGCTGTTGGACATTTTTCCTCCTGAAAGTGATGTGAGTCCGAGGTCGAAACGCTTGATTCCATCCAAAAAGCCATTCGGTCTTTTCATGTTCAAGGCATTCAAATCTTTTAACTTCAGGTCCTTTAGACTTTGAAGGCTATCCATTTTAGCGGTCCACTTGTCAATATTACCCTGATAATCGGCCATTTTTAAGTTAACCGAATCCAGGTTAAGTCTATCAAAATCAATCCCATTCCCTTGAGGAATTTTTAAATCGGGAACTTTTCCGTTGACATCAGGAATATTCACATCAGGCAACTCCGGGTTCTCGAATCCGCCATTCGGGTATTTTAATTTCTTTTGATCTTTCAGCAGCTTATACTGCTCCAAAAGGAAAGCCAGGTAACTGATCTTTCCTTCCATTTTGTAAATTTCCTGGTTAATCTCACCTATCCCGGTATTCAAATCACCTATTTCCCCTTCGAGCTCAGCTTTGCGCATGCGGTATTTAGCTGCAGCATCGTAACTTAAACGGAAATAAGTAGGTTTACCCGAAATATATTTCTCATCCGAAAGTCTTCCCTGGAAGGTAAGCGGAATACCTTTGAACATGAATGATGTAGAAACCTCCATAAAGTGGTTCATCCTTCCCCTTTTATCCAAGAAATTTGATTGAACTCCTGCATTCACACCCAGATCAATATCTGTTCTTCCAAGGGAAAAAACGGGCGGCTTTAGTGAGTCAGTTTCTTGTGCAAACAATTGGAAAGTGATTACAATGAATAATATGCTGGTTGTTAATTTCAATTAAGGTGATTTAACAAATCTTAGCAAATCTACAAATTCCAACCAATTAAAAAAGTTAAAAATAAATCTGCCGACTTTAAGAATTCGTTTCAACTAAAAAAATACGCATTGAATAACCTGTTATAACTATAGTGCTTAAAAAGTCCATTTAAAAAACCCATCGATCATTGTCATTAATTTTTAACATTTTAAGACAACGATGATCCTTAAAAAAGGGCTTTTATCGGGTCAAATTAAAGTTTGGAAGGGATCAATTTATTCATACATTCGTCAAAACGAGGATCCTGAAAATCGTAAAAACAGAGTAAGGCGCTATTCATTTATTCACTCTTATGAAAAAACAATTTTTACTTTCATGCGTATTCCTGATGCTTCTATTTCAGGGAATTAGTCAAAAAGGAACACCTACCTGGTCGGTAACGAACACTGGAAGCAGCTGCAGCTATACAGTCTGTCTCCAAATTTCTTTACGCAATAGTTCCACGCAAGTTATTTCAAGCTCGGAATGGGTTTGCTACACGATTGCCCCGGGTAATACCGCTTTCTATTCGCAGGCATTTCCGGTAAGTCCGGCGCCGGGTTATGAAATTGCCGTAACCAGCGCGACTGCGACTTACAATACCACTACGTTTACCAACATGAACCTGAATATCGGGTCATACGACGTAAGATTCGGGGCATGTAACGGCGGTCCAAGTTCCAATTGGGTTACGATGTGGAACCGCACAGGAACCTATTCATTTACCATTCACCAGGATTTGATTGTCGGGATGCAGGCTCCGGAGTAGCGGTAAAAGGTTGAAAAGTAGGGGCGGAAAATTTCGTCCCTATATGAAACAAGCTATTTATAGCTTAAATCACTTTTCTTATTGACCTTTTTCAAATAAAGAATCTGGTTCGGATTCAATTTGTTTTCAGCTATTATCATTCCCTGCTGAAATTTTATTCTCCATACATCCTGAAACGGGCGTTCCGTTTCAGTAATCTCAAAAGTCAATTCATTCTTGTAAAATCTATAAAACCCAATTCTGGATTCAGATGAAGTATACTGTGAACTATCATAAATGGAAAATCTTTTATGTTCTTCAAAAAAGAAGAATCCATTAATTTCTCTTAGGTTCCATAACTGAGAAGAAGACCGTTTTTTATCAATTGTCCAGCAACCGGTAATTGAATCGTTATGATCCGGTAATTGATCAAAAGAACTGCGCTCCAAATCCGCTTTTTCTGCCTCTGTAAGATGTTTTTTTGGCTTGCTTTCAACACGCTTCTTTGGTTTATCAGTAGTACAGGAAACAATTGGTGCAAGTGATAAAGCAAGTATAAAACGTGTAATCAAAAAGTGTGCTTTCATGTTTTAGATTGATTATATATTCTTCCGGAAAGATACGATTCCCAGATCAGAAGAATACCCAACATAATAACGATCAATGGAAATTGAATAGATAATGTAAATATAGTAGGTCATATTAAAACAAAAAAGTCACCATTTCTGATGACTTTTTCTGCTCCCTCTGCTGGGCTCGAACCAGCGACCCTCTGATTAACAGTCAGATGCTCTAACCAACTGAGCTAAGAAGGAATTTTGCTTTCGCGGTTGCAAATATAGACAAAGAATTGTGTTTTCTACAAGCCCGATTAAAAAAAAATGAAATTATTTTTAATTAAATCCAGTACTAGCCTGACTTTCAATGCTAAAAATCGTCTTCACTCAGTGTAAAATCGTCCAAACCTGCATCGCAACCCTCTTCTTCACATGGTGATTCGTTATCATCAATCATGTCGAATGGAAGATCATCCTCACATTTTGCAGGTCTTAAGATGTTTGTCCTGGAAACATTCAAACGGATCTCAGACCTGGAAGAACCATCTTCCTGTGTAAAGGATTTCGCGAACGGTGTTCCGACCAATTCAACCAAAGCTCCTTTTTTCAGGAAATCCAGGATACGCATATTCGCGCCTTCTTTTTTCCAAATCGTGCAATTTACCCAAGTTGTTTTGGTCCTTGCTTCTCCCGTACGCTTATCGCGCCAATTCTTATTGTGCGCAACCGGAAAATTTACTGCAATGACTCCCCGCTCCATTTGTTTCACAACGGCGTCCTTTCCAATATTTCCAATTAAGCGTGTTTCAAAAACAGTTGCCATAATCTATATGCTGGTAAATTAATGTATTGAAGTGTGTCTCCTCACAAAAGTAATACATTTCAGGCTAATTCTTTCTTTCTACCACAATTGAATCGGGGAAACCCTTCTTTTTCACCTCATTACAATAGTCGTCCGCTTCTGATTTGGAAGAAAAACTTCCGGAAAAATATTTGTAGCGGTAACCGGATTGTGCTACCTGTGAACGGCTTACAGCGTGTTTCAGGTTTTTAAAACTCCCTTTTTCAGTGTCCAGCCATTCTTTCGAACTCATAATCTGCACGCTGTAGGTTTTATCCGAAGAAGCATCCGGTTTGGAGTTATCCGATGGAGATGCGGTTTTTTTGGTGAACGAAATGTCTTTATGTGTTTCCTGCAAATGACTGCGCATCGCACGGAACAAAGCAGAAGCAATCACATCCTGCCCGTACGAAGTATTCAGGTAATTCGCTTCCGAAGCATTGGTCATAAAACCACATTCCACCAGCACGCTCGTCATTTCTGTAAATTTCAGCACCTGAAGGGAATGCTCCCGATCATCTGAATCCTTCACACCTCTTGACTTACGGCCTGCTCTCGTTTTAAATTCGTTTTCAAAAGCTCTTGCCAGTTTTACTGATTTTTTGGAACTCATGGAATGCACATGCGACTCCGTGCCTTTGATACTCGTATTCGGACTACCGTTGATATGCACCGAAATGAAATAGTCTACCTTTTTTGAATTGGCCATATTTACCCTTTCATCTAAGGTGGGATACCGATCATCTGTTCGCGTATAAAGAACCGTTACATTTTCAAGGCGCTCCGAAAGGTAAGTCCCGAATTTCAGTGCAATCTTTAAAGTAAGATCTTTTTCGGGAAGTAAATTCTTGTCCGCAGCTTCATGTCCCGGATCCGAACCTCCATGCCCCGGATCAATCAAAATTGTAATTCCCTGCCCTGTTGAATGGAGGGAAAGAAATACAAAAACTAAAAAGGTATAAACTAACTGCATCCCACAAATTTAGCGGGCAATCAAATTCCGTCCGCAACTATTCCAAAAGGTTACTAAATAGTAAATGTTAATTTTCTATCTTTGCGCCGTGAAAGCAACTCTTATTATTTCCGTTTACAAAGATGTCAGTGCACTGGATGCCGTTCTAAGGAGTGTTGCTTTACAAAAAGAAAAAGATTTTGAGGTCATCATTTCACAAGATTGTGATGATCCCTGTTTCGATGAATTGATCGAAAAATTTCGCCCTTTATTCCCCATCAAACATTTACAACAGCCCGATCAGGGGTTTTTGAAAACCAAAATGCTTAATAAAGCTATCAAGGCTTCCGAAAGTGAACGGTTAATTTTTATTGATGGAGACTGCGTGCTTCATCCGCGTTTTGTAAAGGAATATGTGCGTTATATTCAACCGGGCAGGTTCTGTATCGCCCGCAGGGTAAACCTGGATATTGAAACCTCCCGCAAAATCCGCAATGGTGAACGAACTGTTCCGGGTTACATCGAAATGATCCGGAATAAAAGCACAAGCGTAGAAGAAAGCTTTCCTTTATGGAGTTTATTGCAGCGCAAACTGGTTCCTTTACTGGGTTCCAACATGGGTTGGTTCAAAGCAGATCTGGTAAAAATCAACGGATTCGATGAGACTTATGTTACCCCGGGATTCGGAGAAGATACGGATGTGGAATTCAGAGCAAGAAAGGCTGGAATTGTTCCGTTTTCTACACGGTACAAAACCATTCAATATCATTTATTCCACGAAAGACCTAATCGTGAAAACCTGGTTAAAATTAGTAAAGAGCTATTTGCAGAACGCCAGAAAAGAGCTGATTTTCGATGCCAGTTCGGGTTGGAGACATTAAATAATTAAATTCACAGCAGTAGGGGCGTAAAATTTTACGTCCCTACTGCTTAATTATAAAAAGTTCCGAAGCGATCGCATCTGCCAACAACCTGCCGGATTCTGTAAGTACCAATCTTTCAGTCGTTTCAATAAGTAAATCCTGATCTTCGTAACTCTTTACGATCTTCAACCATTCCTCATCCGGCGTAATATTCCGGAACAATTCCTCCTTGGAAACGCCCCATTTCGTGCGCAATCCGATCATCAATGCCTCATTAAAACGATCAAAAGGCGACAGTATTTCTATAGTCTCCGGTAATCTTCCATGCTTCAGCTCTGTCATATAAGCCTTATTGTTTGCCTGGTTCCAGTAACGCTCCAACTGATTATAACCGTGTGCAGAAGGCCCGATTCCCAGATACTTTACTCCTTTCCAATACGAAGTATTGTGCTTCGAATAATGTTCATTCCGTGCAAAATTAGAGATTTCGTATTGCTCATATCCTGCTTGCTTCAAGGTTGAAACCAATAGTTCGAACTGTTCCGACTGCTGTTCGTTCGAAGAAACAACCAGTTTTCCTTCTTTGACCCATTTGGATAAGGCCGTTCGCTGCTCAACAGTCAGACAATAAGCAGAAATATGTTCCGGATTCAAAGCAATGATTTGAAGCAGCTGATTCTTCCATTCCTCCAGGGTCATATTGGGTAAACCATACATCAGATCCAGGCTCAATTCATCAAAACCTACCTGTTTTGCATTTTGAACTGCCCGTCGGCTGTCTGACGCGGAATGGCTTCTATTCATCCAAAGCAACTGCTCATCGTTGAAAGATTGTATACCGATACTCAGTCGGTTTACACCCAATTTTTTCCAGGCAGTAAGGTTCTCCGAAGAACAATCATCCGGGTTGCATTCCAGGGTTATCTCAACCTGATCCGATACCAGGTAATTCATTTTCACCTGTTCAATCAGTATCTGCAGCTGCTCAACGGTAAGTACACTCGGAGTGCCTCCACCGAAATAAATAGTTTCAAATTGCTCGTTTTTCCAAACTTCTGATCGGATCTTCAGTTCCATGCACAAAGCATCAACCATTTCAGCCTGGTAAGAATGATTAGTAGAGAAATGAAAGTCGCAGTAACTACATTTTTGGGCGCAAAAAGGAATATGGATATAACAGCCGGACATGTTACAAAATTAGGGATTAATCGACTGCTTTTACACCGTCCGAAATTTCCGATTTCAGTCAAATGTTAAAAAAAGTTTTTAATTTTTACCGTTAAGCAAAAAGACATACTTTTCAAATATGGGATTTAAAGAACAACAGGCAGCCATTCAACGAGAATTAGATCGATTTATCGACTTATTGGGAGTTTTATTGCCGCGTTACTCTAAATTACTGAAGCTAAAAAACTTAACGGAAGACGAATTACACGAATTAGGCGAAATCGAACACTTCCTGATTGGTGTAACCGGTCGCATTTCCGAAATCAAACATGTACTGGAACAAGATGTCTACGGACATTCTTTGGACCTATACTACAAACTAAAAGCTAAGGCAAATTTAGGGGATGAACTCGCAGCAAAAAAATTAAGTCGTCTACGCGATTCGTTCAATGACTCCATGATATCAATCAACTGGAACTAGGTATCATTCGAAAAACATGCTCCAATAAGAAAACCGCTGAATCACTTCAACGGTTTTTTTAATGTGTATAAAATCACTCTAAAGTTTATCTGATTCCGCCAACTGCAAAAAGGAGTAAAAGAGTCGCTCCTAAAATGCACAAACTGATGATTGCACAGATTCTACCTGCTTTTACTTTTTTGTAAGACGATTCGGTATATTGAAGCGGGTAATCCCTGTATAAGGAAAGCGCTTTTCCTGATTTTGTCAATGTAATAATGGCTAAGATCAATCCGACCAATCCAAAACAAAAAGGGAGAGAAATAATTCCCATTGTTAAGATCCTTCCGGCCTCGTCTAAGTCCCTTACCGGCGCACTGGTCATTGCAACCGAGTCTAACATATCATTTTCCATTTGTTCAAGTATTTAGATTTAAGGCACTAAAATAAAAAACCTCCGAATATACATCCGAAGGTCTTTTTAATTACATGATTCAAATGTTTAAAAGGTTCAAAAATTGAACCCTTGAACTTTTTGAACTTATTCTTTATGGTTTCTCTCTTGTGAAAGCAGGAATTCCCGTAACATCCATTCCTGTAATCAACAAGTGGATATCATGCGTTCCTTCGTAAGTAATCACAGATTCCAGGTTTGCCATGTGGCGCATCATAGAATATTCACTTGTGATTCCCATTCCTCCATGGATCTGTCGTGCCTCACGAGCGATATCCAATGCAATTTCTACGTTATTTCTCTTAATCATAGAGATCATTGCAGATGTCGCTCTTCCTTCGTTTCTCAATTGTCCGACACGTAAAGTGATGAATTGTGCTTTCGTGATCTCAGTAATCATTTCCGCCAATTTCTTTTGTACCAGCTGGAACGAACCGATCGGAACACCGAACTGGGAACGTTCTTTGGAGTATCTGACAGCCTGATCGTAACAATCCATTGCCGCACCCAAAGCACCCCATGCAATACCGAAACGAGCAGAATCCAAACAGCTTAAAGGAGCTCCTAAACCTGAACGGCCCGGAAGTAAGTTTTCTTTTGGAACTTTTACGTTTACGAAGATCAATTCACCGGTAGAAGATGCGCGAAGAGATAATTTTCCATGCATTTCAGGAGTTGAAAACCCTTCCATTCCGCGTTCCACTACTAATCCGTGAATACGTCCGCTTTCATCTTTTGCCCAAACAACTGCGATATCTGCAAACGGTGCATTGGAAATCCACATTTTTGCCCCATTCAACAAGTAATGATCGCCCATATCCTTGAAGTTGGTGATCATACTTCCCGGGTCAGATCCATGATCAGGTTCCGTTAATCCGAAACAACCCATCATTTCTCCTGTAGCCAGTTTTGGCAAATATTTCATCTTTTGTTCTTCGGTTCCGTATTTCCAGATCGGGTACATCACCAATGAACTTTGAACGGAAGCTGTTGAACGCAATCCGGAATCACAACGCTCCAATTCCTGCATAATCAAACCGTAAGAAATCTGATCCAATCCCGGACCTCCGTATTCTTCAGGAATGTATGGTCCAAAAGCACCGATTTCACCTAATCCTTTTAACAAATGCATTGGAAAAGTTGCCTTCTCATAATGCTCGTCGATGATTGGAGAAACCTCTTTCTTTACCCACGCACGAGCAGCGTCACGTACTAACTTTTGCTCATCTGTAAGCAATTCATCCATTAACAAATAGTCCGGATGCGAATATAAATCAGATTTCATTTGAGTTTTTTTTCAATTATCGGTGCAAATGTAATGAAATCGAACGAATGAATAAAATACAAGTTCAAACAGGGTTCAAAGGTGTTTAAGGAATCCCTTTTGAACTTTTGAACTTTTACCCAAGATTTAACCTCTACAGACAATAGTGATTCCAAAATAGTATTTTTGTACCTGACAATTATTTTGGTTCATGCATTTAAGCGGACAGTTCTTTACTACTTCAACGGCCAATGAGGTAATGGTGCTTACGGAAAGGAGCTCCAACTATTCCTACTTGATCATTGCTGCTTTAGGATTATGTCTTTTATTGATCTCGGCAGCACGGCTGAGGCAACGCGAAATATTCCTGATCCTGGGACAAAACACCTTTTTCTTTCAGAGCTTTTCAGAGCAGTACAAAAACGGTATCCGGGAAAATCCGCTTTCATCTGTTTTTTTAGTCCTTCAGTACATCATTATCAGCGGAATATACATTTACTGGTACAATCATTTCTCCCTGGTCGATTTTAATACTTACCAAACAATCATACTGACGACTTTCCCGGCAATCCTGCTTGTTTATCATCTTTTCATGATATCTCTTACCGGAAGCATAACCGGGTTCAGACAGATTATCCAGGAAGTGAATCAGCTCACTCTGACCATGGCACAATCAGCCGGGATCGTGATCCTGATCGAATTCTTTCTCATTTATTTTCAGCCGGAGCTCATTAAAGAGTCCAAATTAATCATCGGCGGGACCTTTTTATTTTTCATAGTTTTACGAATAATTCGCGCTTTTTATCATGCCATACAATTGGGTGTATCATGGTATTATATAATTTTGTACCTTTGGACCCTTGAAATTTTGCCCCTTTTGATTGCCATAAAGTTGGTTTTCCCGAGCGAGATCTCAAGCTGGTTAGGTTAAATAAATGTTGAACGCTAAAACAAAATAAACCTTGAGTATTAAGACAATATTGGTTTCACAACCGAAGCCAGAAGGAGATAAATCTCCGTATTTTGATTTGGCTGAAAAGTATAAGTTGAAAATTGATTTCAGGCCGTTTATTCACGTGGAAGGAGTTTCAGTTCAGGAATTCCGTACCCAGAAAATAGATATTAAAGATCACACCGCTGTTATCTTAACATCTAAAACTGCTGTTGATCACTTTTTCCGTATTGCAGAAGAAATTCGTTTTGAAGTTCCGGATACTATGAAGTATTTCTGTATTTCAGAAGCCGTAGCTTTATACTTACAGAAGTACGTAACTTACCGCAAGCGTAAAATTTTCTTTGGAAAACAAACCATTGAAGACCTGGTGGATCCGATCAAAAAGCACAAAGGAGAAAAATTCCTGCTTCCTTGTACAGATATCCTGCAGGATAAAATTCCGTTAACGCTTGAAGACGCGAAAATCCCGTTTACCAAAGCAATGCTCTACAGAACTGTTGCTTCGGATTTGAGCGATTTGGAAGATGTTTATTACGACATGCTCGTTTTCTTTAGTCCGGGTGGAATTGAAAGTTTGTTCAAGAATTTCCCGGATTTCAAACAAAACAAAACCCTGATCGCTGCATTCGGTCCAACCACCGCAAACGCAGTTGTAAAAAATAATTTGAGACTGGATGTTCATGCACCAATGCCAAACGCACCAAGCATGACAGCTGCAATTGAGAATTTTATTAAAGAACAAAATAAGAAGAAGTAAAACTTCTGATAGATGAACAAGCGTTAGTGCAGTTCAACAAAGAAAATTATAAAAACATGTAGGGGCGTAAGATTTTACGCCCCTACATGTTTTCACCAGATTTATAACCCAACCCCGTTTTTAGCATTTTTTTGTTAGAAAGTATCTCCTAAACCAATCAACAATTGCTCCCGAATTTCGATATTTGCCTTTGCGAATAGTATTTCGTTATTTTTACCATTCAAATGAGTCGTATGGCACAAAAAAGTAAAGGACCCGCTGCGGCAGCGTCTTTTTCACCGAAAGAGCATAAAAGAGCAACGATTGCTTACTGGTTGTTTGCTACTTTTCCCCTTTATTTCATTGGAGCATTGTTATTGTTCCAATCGGAGGATAATCTTCCCCCTGTTGCGATGCTTGACAATCCGCCGGAATTATTGGCCTCAGTAATTATTGCCGATGACGGTGAAACGGAATTGGGCCGTTACTGGAAGATCAACCGAACTTCTGTGGAATACCGCAAAATAAGCCCAAATGTAACAGATGCACTAATTGCAACCGAAGACGAACGTTTTCACGACCACTCCGGGGTAGATTTCCGTGCTGTAGGCCGTGCAATTATCAATGTCGGAGGTGCCGGAGGTGCTTCAACCATTACACAGCAGTTAGCAAAGCAATTATACACCCTTCAATTGCGCGAACGTGAGGAATTTGCACGTGCAAACGGAGAAAATGTAGAATCGGAGTCTTCCGGAAGAATCGGAAGAATGTGGAAACGCCTTAACGAAAAAGCACGTGAGAACATCATTGCAACGCGTTTGGAAGCTCGCTTTACCAAGGAAGAGATCATTACGATGTATTTGAACCAGTTCGACTTCCTTTACAACGCAGTTGGGATTTCCAACGCTTCAAAAGTGTATTTCAATAAAAAACCAAGTGAACTATCCAAAGAAGAAGCAGCAATGCTTGTCGGAATGTGTAAAAACCCTGCTTTGTACAATCCTTACACCTTTAAGATCAAAAACTACCGCCTTTCATTGGCAAAAAACAAGGGCGTTGAACCATCTGCCATCACTGCAGCTGAAATATCCGAAGCAAGAGCTGCCGACAGTCTGCGTGCATTGACCAGAAGAAACCAGGTACTGAAACAATGGCTGAAAAACTCGGACGAAGGAAATGAAGCTTTACGTCAGAAACTGACAGAAGCAGAATACGAGCGTTTGAGTAAAAAACCGCTGGTTACCAATTACCAGATCGTAGATCACAAACGTGGAATTGCTCCATACTTTAGAGAATCCCTTCGTAATGAAGTAACCGAACTTTTGAATTCCAAAAAAGAAGACGGTTCATTGGTTTACAAACGGGAAGATGGTCTTCCTTATGACATTTACCGCGACGGCTTACGCATTTACACCACTCTGAATGCAGACATGCAGGCCCACGCCGAATACGCATTGGAAAGACATTTGAAAGACGAGATGCAGCCTTTGTTTGACAAAAACAACAAGTCAGCTAAAAACTGGCCTTTCTCCAATTCATTATCTGATGATCAGGTAAACAGCATTATGAACTCTTCTATGCGCCGTTCTGACCGTTATATCCGGCTTTCAGAAGCTGGAATGCCTGAGGAAGAAATTAAGCGTATATTCAATGAACCGGTAGAAATGCGCGTTTTCAGCTGGGACGGGGAGCGTGACACGATTATGAGTCCGATGGATTCCATTCGTTACTACAAATCTTTCTTACAAGCCGGTTTGATCTCCATCGAACCAAGTACCGGATTTGTAAAAGCTTGGGTCGGTGGTACCAACATTGACCATTTTGCGTACGACCACGTAAGGCTTGGGAAACGTCAGGTCGGTTCCACGATCAAACCTTTCGTTTACGCAGCCGGAATTACCATGAATGTAGTGAAACCCGGATTGGTTGTTCCGAATATTTCCTATTGTGTGGATTTATACGACCCCAACGGGAACCCTGACGGACAATGGTGTCCTAGAAATTCTGACGGAAGCGGGAACGGTGGAACAATCTCAATCATGAAAGGGCTGGCATTGTCCAAAAACAACATTGCGGTTTACATCATGAAACAAATGGGTGCATTAGCTGGACCAAAAACAGTTGCAAAACTCATGCGTGATATGGACATCGAATTGCTTGACAGAGATGTTGTTCCGGCAATGTGCTTAGGTTCCATGGACCTGTCACTTTATGAACTGGTAGGTGCCCAGGCAACCTTCGTCAATAAAGGTATTTTCAATAAACCGACAAGTATCCTGCGGATTGAAGACCGTTCGGGACATGTCATTTACAGTGCTAAAACCGTTTCCAAAGAAGCAATGAACGAAAACGTTGCTTACACCGTATTGAAAATGATGCGGGGAGTGATCCAGGGAGGTACCGGAAGCAGGTTGCGCGGAGGTGCAGCTTATGGAGGAATTGCTTATCCTACAGCTGGAAAAACAGGAACAACACAAAACAACTCCGACGGTTGGTTCGTAGGTTTAACACCGGATCTGGCTACAGGAGTATGGGTTGGAGCAGAAGACCGCGGCGTTCGTTTCCGAAGCACCGATTTGGGACAGGGAGCGCGCACGGCACTTCCTATCTACGGATACTATATGAACAAAGTCTACAAAGATCCGAAAATAGCGATTTCGACCACGGATTTTGAAGCTCCGCGGAACTTTGACAATTCGGTATTTAACCTGACAGGAGCTGAAATTGATCCCGCCGTCGTCGATTCAACGGCAAATATTGTCGAAGAAATCCAAATGTGATAAGACCATGAATAAAGTTGTAAAGAACGTAGAAGAAGCCTTAAATGGCATTGAAGATAATATGACCCTGATGGTTGGCGGATTCGGATTATGTGGAATCCCCGAAAATTCCATTGCACAATTGGTGAAAAAGGGAACTAAGGGGTTGACATGTATTTCAAACAACGCAGGGGTGGATGATTTTGGTCTGGGTTTGTTGCTTCAAAACAAGCAGGTCAAAAAAATGATCTCTTCCTATGTGGGAGAAAACGAAGAATTCGAGCGTCAAATGCTATCCGGTGAACTGGAAGTTGACCTGATCCCACAAGGTTCTTTGGCTGAACGCTGCAGAGCAGGAGGAGCGGGAATCCCGATGTTCTTTACACCGGCAGGTTATGGAACAGAAGTTGCCGAAGGAAAAGAAGTGCGCGTTTTCAATGGCAAGCCACACATCCTGGAAAGTGCTTTAACCGCTGATTTTGCGATCGTAAAAGCTTGGAAAGGTGATACCGAAGGGAACCTCATCTACAAAGCTACTGCACGCAATTTCAATCCGATGATGGCCATGGCCGGAAAAATCACGATTGCCGAAGTGGAAGAATTAGTTCCTGCAGGAGAACTGGACCCGAATTTCATTCATACGCCGGGAATTTTTGTGCAGCGCATTTTCCAGGGAGAAAAATTTGAAAAACGCATTGAGCAGCGAACTGTTCGCCAAAAATAAATGACATTCTTTCGATTAGATAATAAGTGGCTGATTTGGCCACTTTTTCTTTTTCTGATGACTTATGCCGTCTTAAGAGCGCTTTTCGTCGAACCGCTTTTTGATGAGCTAGCCACACTTTACTGGTATATCCAAACCGGTTATCTGCCCGGCAGAGGAGCAACCATGGATGCCAATAACCACATCTTGAATTCATTGATCTCACATCAATGCTTTCGTTTGTTCGGAGACCATTTCTTCGTTTACCGCTTGTTTTCAGTGCTCACCTTCCCCATTTATTTTTTTGCGGGTAGAAAATTGCTGTCAAAAACCAAAAGTCCTTTTTCAATCTTCATCTTCCTGGCACTCATTTCCGTACACTGGATCTTTGATTATTTTTCATTTTCCCGCGGATATGGTCCTTCGCTCGCCTTCCTGGTTCTCGCTTTTTACCTCATTCAACGCTGGTTTGAAACTAAAAAGGCGCATTTATACATAGCGGTTATTTTCTTTTTCGCAGCAACATTGCTTTCCAACCTGAGTTTACTGATTCCATTGGTCATTCTTTTATTCTACCTCATCTTTGTTTCCATAATTCACGTGAAGCAGTTCACCGTCCGCCAACTTGTAGGATTTTGGATAACGACTTTGTGCTTCATGACCTTCCTGGTCCCGGTTTACATTTATATTAACAAATTGAAGAAAGCCGGAGCACTTTGGTGGGGAAGCAAAGAAGGTCTTTGGGAAGTAACCGGAAAATCGATCAGTAAGAATGTATTCTTCTCCGAAAGCGAGGTATTCAAGTATTTAATGGTTTTTGGGATTGCCCTTAGCGCAGTAACACTCCGTAGACGTTGGAAAAATTCGGGGCTCAAAAATTTACTGCTCGATCCTTCCTGGTGGATTCCAGTTCTGTTTGTTCTCACTCTTTTCGGCATCTGGGTCAGTTCAAAAATGCTGGATGTCAATTACCCCATGGATCGTGTGGGAATGTACCTGGTTCCCTTGTTCATTCTTTCGGTCGGATACAGCGTTCAAAACTCTGAAATACTCCGTTGGGCACTACTGGGGTTCCTTTGGTTTCCGGCATCCTTCGTTCTCAACATGAATTTAGACAGCTCCGTTTTTTCTCCGGAAGACCGTATTCACAGAAATTTTTACCGGGAAATCCTTCGCAAAGTTCCATCCGACGCCTGTATTTCTGCTGATTATGTTTCACAAGCCAGCTACGCATACCTGACTCGCAAAGAAAAAATCCCACATGTTGCAACAGATTATTTAGCCGAAGATTCACTTAGCAGGGGAGATTATCATATTTCCTGGGTTGAAGCATTGAACTGGCCCGATTATTCCTGCATATTGCAAGATCCGGTAAGTGGAACACGTTTGTACAAAAGGAATACCTTCTCTGAAAAACAAGTGATCTTGGACACAATGATTCCGGCCATAAAAAGCAGCAATGCCGTAATTCCCGTTTTGGATCTTGACCTGAGTTCCTTCTCCGGCAGACTGGTTCAAACGATAGTAGATGGAAATGTCCGATTAGATAAATACTGCCTGGACCTGAATCTCCGACATGAAGCAGAATCCCTAAAAGGAGAACTCCGGAGAACAGATAACACCCGCTTTAACTGGTATTTCGGAAGAAAAACAGGTTATCAATTCCACTACCCCAATCATCCCTTACTTATTTTGCCTGAAGATCGAATCCTTCACATCCGTTTTTACAACGATGATCACAATCGGGTAAATCTTTCGGGGATTCACATTAAAATCCTTGCCGTAACCAAAAAGTGAGATAAGAAAAAGCGAAAGCTTTTGATCTGGTCGCGGATATCCGGGATTAGTGCAGCTATTTGTTGATTGCAACCGAAATCATTTTACATTTGCATGAATCCAAACGAAAAAACAGGACTATTTTGATTCAAAGAAACTCCAAAACACAACTCATTACGTGGATCCTATTTTTGGGTTTATTGATATATGCTATTTTAAGAGCCTGGATTGTGGAACCTATCCACGATGAAGTAGCAACTTATTTTCATTACATCGAAACAGGAGAAATCCACGGCGGACGTTCGTTGATGGATGCCAATAACCACTTGTTCAACAGCTGGCTCGGAAATCTTTCTTACCGCTGGTTCGGCGAACATTTCTTTTTATTCCGTGTTCCTGCAATCCTGTGTTTTTGCCTTTATTTTTGGTCGAGCCGGAAACTTACCCGCAACCTGAACCTGGGTATCTGGGGTGAATTTTGTTTCGTAGCGTTGAATACGATTCCCTGGATCTTTGATTATTTCAGTTACACAAGAGGATATGGACTCGCAATCGGATTTTTCATGGCAGCACTCCTGCAATTGTCGCTGTGGTTAAAAGCGCAACATACCGGTCATTTGATCCTGCTCCTTTTGTTCCTCTACTTAGCAGTTCTCTCGAATTTGACTTACCTGATCACCAGTTTGATCATCAGTGCTTATATTGTTTTTACTACTTTGCTTTACGCCAGGAAAATCGGGATCAAAGCGCTGATGTTCCACGCTTTTTTGCTCATCGTATTCGGCTTTGCACTGATTCCGCTTATCGAATTCAGCTTCGAATTAAAGGAAGCCGGAGCACTTTATTACGGGAGTCTTGACGGACTTTGGTGGGTTACCGGAAAAACCCTTTCACGCTATATTTTATTCTACGATGCAAACTGGCTGCGTATTGCTTACCTGATAATTGGCTTCACGGGTGTAGTGCTTTTATTCCTGCAATGGAAAAAAGAATCCTGGCTGCAATTCCTCACAAGTACCTCATTCTGGCTGTGTATGCTGATTGCAGGAAACATTTTTGCCATTCTTTTCCTGGCAAAAGTCATGCAGGTAAATTACCCGGAAGACCGCGCTGCCATGTACCTGATCCCGCTGAGCATTTTGGCCCTGACTGCGTTATTTGCTCGAAATCGAATCTCCAAGTACTTTTTGGTAGTGCTGTTATTCTTTCCCGTAAGTTTTATCGCAAAATTAAATTTAAATACATCGGTTTTCTCCCCGGATGACCGCATGAGCAAGGCATTCTACGAAGCTGCAACAAAAGATCTAAAACCGCATGAAACGGTAAGCATCTACCCGATCCAGCAGCTGACCTATGCTTACTTCGAACGCACAAATCCAAACCGGAAGGTAAAACACATCGGTACCCTGCAAAAGGATTTTCTTCCGGAAAGTGATCTGATACTTACCAAAACAACGTGGTTATTTCCCAAAGACGACACCAGGGCTTATAAAATTGTGGCCGAAGATCCGGCAAGCACTTATATTGCTTTGAAACGGAAAACCCCGTTCAAACAGGTTCATTTGTTTGATTCCGTTGGAAAAACAAAACAATCCGATGAGGAATTTATCCTCTTCTACGATGGCCCGATACGTCCGGAATGGCGGAACAAAACTATCCGGATCAGCCTAAAAGGTGATTTGAAAACGGACAAGCACCTGAATGATTTCAACATGGTAGTTGCCACCGATGATAAGGCAGGAGCTCATTTGAGGTACGATTATCAAAACCTTCGCTGGTATTACGGAGAGAATGTGCAGCAATTCAAATTGAACTATCCTTATTCCGCAAAGCATTTTGTCAACGAAGAATCCCGATTGATTATTTATATTTGGAACCCGGAAAGAAAGCATTTCAAGCTGACACGTCCGACTATTCAGATTATTGAGTTAAAATAAAGCACATGGCACTAGATAAAAACGGAATAGCAAAACGAATTGCACAGGAACTGCAAGATGGCTGGTATGTGAATTTGGGAATTGGTATCCCTACATTGGTCGCAAATTACATTCCTGAAGGCATCGAAGTAGAATTCCAGTCGGAAAACGGTATTCTTGGAATGGGTCCTTTTCCTTTTGAAGGGGAAGAAGATCCGGACTTGATCAACGCCGGAAAACAAACCGTTACACTTCGTCCGGGAGCATCTATTTTCGATTCTGCTACTTCTTTTGCTATGATCCGTGGTCAGCACGTACAGTTAACAGTCCTTGGGGCCATGGAAGTTTCTCAAAACGGAGACATCGCTAACTGGAAAATTCCCGGAAAAATGGTGAAAGGAATGGGAGGGGCAATGGATTTGGTTGCTTCTGCTGAGAATATCATCGTAGCAATGATGCATTCCAATAAAGCCGGTGAATCAAAAATACTGAAAGCCTGTACGCTGCCTTTGACCGGAGTTGGCTGTGTAAAGAAAGTTGTAACCGAACTGGCAGTATTAGAGATCAAAGACAATAAATTCCACCTCATTGAACGTGCTCCGGGAGTAAGTGTGGAAGAAATCGTTTCCAAAACAGAAGGAGATCTGGTAGTGCCGGATTTTGTGCCTGAAATGAACATCTAATAAAATTCCCATTTTTACGTTATCCAAACATGATTCAAAAATTATCCATTCTTATACCGGCATACAACGAAGGCCCGACCATTCACCTGATTTTGGACAAGATCAAAAAGGTACAATTGGAAAACGACGTTCACAAAGAATTGGTAATCGTAAATGATTGTTCAAAAGATAACACAGTAGAACGCATTGAGGCCTATATGGCAGCAAACCCGGAAATGGACATCCGCCTGTTTTCCCAACCGTATAATCAGGGAAAAGGAGCGGCCATCAATCGTGCTATCCAGGAAGCAACAGGAGAATATATTATCATCCAGGATGCCGACCTGGAATACGATCCGGAAGAATACAACCTGCTCTTGAAACCTGTTTACATGGATAATGCAGATGTGGTTTACGGATCCCGTTTTATGGGTCACCAGCCTCACCGCATTCTCTTTTACTGGCATTCCAAAGGAAATAAATTCCTTACGGGACTTTCCAACATGATGACGAACCTGAATCTAACGGACATGGAAACATGTTACAAGCTGATTCGTGCTTCGATAGCGAAAGATATCAAAATCAAAGAAAACCGCTTCGGAATTGAGCCTGAAATCACTGCAAAACTGGCAAAACGAAAAGGAATCCGTATTTATGAAGTGGGCATTTCCTACTATGGAAGAACATACGAGGAAGGCAAGAAAATCGGCTGGAAAGACGGATTCAGAGCAATTTACTGCATTGTTAAGTACCGCTTCACGAACTAATTATCAATTATGAATGGAGAAATTATCAAGAACGTGAATCTCCTTGATAATTGATAATTTCAGAATTAATAATTGATTTCCTTCGACCAGCGTATCGATCGCTTTTCGATAACCCGATAATAACAGTATGCAAAAAAGATTGCCCCGAAGACAGCCACTGTAAAATACACCCATGGATTCCAGTCTACATGCGGTTGATTGATGCAATAACTCAGGAATAATCCACCCGAAAATCCATGAGTCAGGTAAAGTGAGTACGAGAAACGCCCGATTGCTTCCAGCCACTTGCTTTTAATTGCAATCCAAAGCAAAAAGACAACTCCAATCAAAGCAATCATCGTATCCTCTATCGGGAACATCACATACAGGAAAATAAAACAGGCACCTATTAAAAGATAATTCAGGACCACATTGCGTGATCGATAGATTTCCGAACAAGCAATTCCGATGAGAAAAAAAGGCACATTGTGGATCAAATCGATCGAGTAGAAATAACAAGCTGCTATCAAAGCCGAAAATGTTATCAATACATAACTCAGGGCGGTTCTGTTCAATGGAATTACCAACAGCCCAATTACCAGGTAAAACAGGAACTCCACCTTCAAAGTCACAAAAATCGGATTTATCCATTGCGTATCCTTGAACAGGTCTACCGAAAGTGTTGCATTCTCAAGCAGCTGTTTTGCGGAATACGGGAAAGGCCATCCAAAAACAAGAGGAGTAATGCAAATCAGAACGATGACGCCTAAAAAAGGCGGAAAAATGCGTAGAAATCGCTTTAGAAGATAGTTGGGGTACTGTTGAATACCGAAAGAGTTATCTCTTGTCAGCGAATAATAAATAACGAACCCGGAAATAATGTAGAACAGTTCAACTCCCTGTGCCCCGAATTCGGAAAGCTTACGGATCAGTTCATTTTTTACCAGGTATTCTTTTGCATCTGAAAACGAAATAAAATGAAAAATCAGTACGATCAATGCAGCCAGCGCACGCAATGATTCAATGTGTCCCAAATAGTTCTTCCCTTTTTCCAAAGTCCCGCTAAAATACCTGTTTCGTTTTAAATACCGTTGCGAATTAAATCATTGAGAATTTCCAAAACAACAAAAACCCTGACGTTGCTTATGCAAGTCAGGGTTTAAAACGTATTTGTATCGATTTTAGTACAACTCCTGTTTCAATGCTGTACGGTAATCTTTGATTTCTTCCCTGTTGATTTTGTGCTCGGCATTTTTCAACAAATTCAGTAAATACAGGAAGTTCTCCTGGTCTTCGATCTCCAAAGGATACTCATTTCCTTCTTCATCTTCTTCATACTGAGCCTGAACGTCAAATGCATTTCTGTCCAGCAGAAATTCGTATGATAAACGTAAAACTTTCACCACCAACGGATCTTGTTCTTTCAAAGCTTGTTCACGCAATTCTTTCAAATCATCCACAAGACCTTTGTAGGCAATCCCCTCTTTTTCCACTTTGGAAATAATTGTTTCTAATTTCTTATTGGCAATGGCCGTTTTCATACTTCACTTATTTTCAAGGTTGTAACTACTTTATCACAACTTTCAAGACATGCAAATGTAATGACTTATTAGCAGTAAAAATAACATCTGCGGTGTTTTTTTACAAAATCATTGAATTTCGACCCAATCCTGCTTTCTTTTAGAATTACCGCTCACACGTAGAACGAATGACTATATTTGTAAAAACAGAAAAACCGAACTTTTGCTAGATATTTTAATCAAAGGAATTATAACCGGATTTATACTCAGTATAATGATCGGGCCTGTATTCTTTCTGCTCCTTGAGACGAGTATCCGAAAAGGAGTTCGTGCGGCTATTGCATTTGACCTTGGTGTCCTGCTTTCAGACCTCATTTATATTCTCATTGCCCTGGTATTTTATGCACAGGTTACCAAAATTACTTCCGGGGAATACGGGAACATTATTTCCATTGTCGGCGGCGTTATCCTGATCATCTTCGGATTGGTAACACTTTTAAAGAAACCCAAAGAAGATAAAAAAGAAGCCGATAAGCAGCTGAATAATCAAACAAAAGACCTCATCCTGCTGGGACTTAAGGGATTCCTGCTGAATTTTGCCAATCCGGGTGTGATCTTTTACTGGATTACTGTAATTGCACTTGGAGCAGACGGAAAAAAAAGCGCGGATAACGCCATTGACGAAAGCACCTACTGGTACATCCTGATTATCATGGTTACTTTCTTTTCTGTGGATCTGTTGAAGATTATCGGCGCAAAAAAGCTAAGACCTTTCATTACTGACAACGTATTGACGGGACTAAACCGCCTGATTGGTCTGATCATCATCGGGACCGGCATATTATTAGTAATTAAAGGTTTTCTTGATAAGTAAGCGATGTAACATTTCATACTATTCGTAATTATTAGATTAAAAACTCATTCAAATTATTCCATGAAATTCGTTTGTTTCCTATTTTCTTTATGCTCCTTATCGGTAATGGGTCAGGTTATAAACAAAGAAAACCTTACTCCAAAGGAGAAAAACTATTATGATTTTCAACAAACGCAACTGGAATCCGTAGGAAGCTATTACAAAGATCCGTTAGGTGAGACCAGGGACAAACACGGAAAATGGCTTTATTATGACCGTTTCGGAGGAGTAAGTGAGGAACGCAATTATTACAGAGGTAAATTGAACGGACGAGTGATCTCATTCCACCCGAACGGAAAAAACAAACAGGAAGGTTACTTCAAAATGGGAGAACAGGACAGTGTTTTCCGTGAATGGAACGAATTGGGGAAGTTAACTGTTCAGGGGAACTACAAATTCGGAATACCTGCCGGAATCTGGGAATATTATTACCTGACCGGACAGAAAAAGCAAGTAGAAGAAATTATCGATACAACCACTTACCTGCGCGAATTCTGGATGCCGGATAGCCTCCACACCCAAAAAATAAAAGATGGAAACGGTGAATACCTTACATTCTACGACACCGGAATGGAAAAAGAATGGTACAACTACAAGAACGGACTGAAAGACGGTCCTTTCGAGGAGGTTTCCATTTACGGATATTTGTTAATCAGCGGAAAATTCAGGAACGGGCAAAAAGACAGCACCTGGAATTTCTTCTATTACACCGGCAAAAAAGAAAAAATCAGCAACTACGTTGATGGAAAACTGGATGGCGAGTACAAATACTTTTACGACAACGAACAGGTAAATGTAGAAGGAGCTTATAAGAAGGGCGAAAAATCCGGTTTGTGGACCTGGTACACCAAAAAAGGAACCAAGGATATGGAAGGTTCTTTCGACAAAGGGCAGCAGAACGGAAAATGGACCTATTGGTACCCGACCGGAGAATTACGCAATTACGCGGAATACGACCACGATAAAAAAACAGGGACCTGGCAGTACTTCTACAAAGACGGAAGCAAGTTTAAAAGTTCACCGTATGTAGACGACCAAAAACAAGGATTGTGGGAAACCTGGTATGAAAACGGACAGCTGCTGATGTCGGGGAAATATGTCAACGACAAAGAGGAAGGAACCTGGGTCAACTATTGGGAAAACGGGAAAGAAAAAAACATCGCGACTTTCAAGAACGGCTTGCTTCATGGAAAGTGGGAATCTTACTTTCCAACCGGAAAACCAAACATTTTCGGGAATTACAAAGAAGGCGAGAAAACAGGTGAATGGACCAGTTTCTTCGAAAACGGAAAACCAAAGGACATATTCAATTACAAAGTCATCACGAAGAAATCCAAAATCCCGAATGGCCCATTGAAGGATTACGATGTGAAAGAAAGCATCAAAGACGGCCATTCCGTTTCGTTCTCTCAAAAGGATTATAAAAAAACCGAAGAAGGAGATTACAAGAACGGTGAAAAGGATGGAGTTTGGTATACCTACTGGCCCGGCGGGCATATTCCAAGTAATACTACGACTTATAAGAACGGATTACTGGAAGGAAAATCAATTGAACTGGACCGCAGAGGAAACCCGGTTTCGGAAACCGAATACAAAAACGGTTTGAAGCACGGGAAGATGAAAATCTACGACAAGCGCGGGAAAGTAGTTAAAGAACTGGAATTTGAGTTCGGGCAGCAAGTCATCAAAGGAGCCGGAGGAAGTAGCATTGAGTTTAAGACACGTTAAAGCTGTTCAATGGGTTCAAAAGTTTAAAGTGTTTAAAAGAATTTCCTTTTTTTGAACTTTTTTGAACTTTTTTGATTCCGATAGCTATCGGAACTTTTGAATAGTTGTAACATGTCATCTTTTTTCTTAAATTAAAGAAGAAAAGGCTCATGACAGACCAGGAATTAGGCATTTTCGGGGAGCAGATGGCTCAAAAATTCCTTCTCAAAAACGGATATGTTATTCGTAAAACCAATTACCGGTATTTAAAGTTTGAGATTGATATCATTGCCGAAAAAGATGAAAAAATAGTAGTCGTTGAGGTAAAAACCCGGCAAACAGCTGAAATCGGTGAACCGTGGATGGCAGTTACCCGGAAGAAACAGCGTCAGATCATCTTTTGCGCCAACGAATACATTCAATCAAGGGATCTACCCAACGAAGTACGTTTCGACATTATTTCAATCGTTCACAATCAGTTTCGCACGAAACTGGAACATATTGAGGATGCATTTTCGACGTGATTGAAAATTTTACCGCAAAGAATGAAAGAACGCAAAGATATTTATGGAAAAATTGGGTTTCTGAATCTCAACCGAAAAGAACTATGAAATCAATACTTCTGTTTACACTTTTTTTTTGCGGTTCCGTATCCTTCTCACAAGATGATGATTACTTTGAAGAAGATTCACTGCATCTGACACAATTTTTACAGCAAGTTGATCATATTGAATTGTGTGAATTAGGTCTTACTTGCTATATGGATTCAGTTTATGTTGACGATTCTGACGAAATGAAACTAACAGAAAGATGCTATCTGGGTGGAGCCATTAAATCCCGGGAAGTTGATTTTTCCAAAATTACATGCAGACAAATCGCAAAAAACAAAGAAGATTTCTTTCAAGTACTATTAGCAAGTACCAAAAACAATGAACGAATAATTGGAGCATGTTATCAACCAAGAAATGGAATCCTATTTTTTGATAAAGACCAAAAACTGTTAGCATATCTGGAAATCTGCTTTGAATGCTATAATAGCAACACCATTAAAAAGTTAGGGGACTTGAGTTTTGTAGAAGAAGACTTTGCGCTGTTGGAAAACCTTTTTATAGCTCATGAAATAAAAACCAATTGACAAAACATTCAATCTTCGGAAAGTCTAAATCCTTTTCAATTATCCCATTTTCAACTCTCAATTAAATAAGTTGATTTCCAGTGATGTAACAAAATTGACCGAAACGTCTTATCTTTGTGCCGTCGCTGAAGCTTTAGCACAAGCGATGTTGCCGTCTACTGCGATAGTAAACATTAAATTCTGCTCGTGATGAACACAAGAAAAACAGGTACTGGGAAAGGCCGTACAACAACAGGAAGAGGATCTAAGCCAACCGGCTCCAAACCTACTTCCAGAACAGGGAAACCAGCTGTAAAAGGCGGAAGACCTGCTCCAAGAACAGAGAAATCAGACGCTCCGAAAAGCAGCTCTCCAAGACCAAGACCGCAAAGTGCTGAAGGATCTTCAAAACCGTATTTTAAACCGAAAGTTCGCAAAGGTGATCCATTGCCTACTTTCAATGAAGACGATGTTCGTTTGAACAAATATTTGTCGAATGCCGGGGTTTGCTCCCGCAGAGAAGCAGATGTATTGATCCAGACCGGCGTGGTTTCCGTAAACGGTGAGATCATTACCGAATTGGGGTACAAGATCAAGAAGGGCGATAAAGTTCAGTACGATGGTGAAACCATCAACGCTGAAACGAAGCGTTACGTGCTTTTGAACAAACCGAAAGGCTTCATTACTACCATGGATGATCCGCTTGGAAGAAAAACCGTGATGGGATTGGTAATCAACGCTTGTAAAGAGCGCATTTATCCCGTAGGGCGTTTGGACCGCGACACAACCGGTTTGCTGTTGTTTACCAATGACGGTGATATGGCGAAAAAGCTGACTCACCCACGTTATGAAGCAACGAAGATTTACCACGTTGAAACGGATAAGCCGGTTCAAAAAGAACATTTGGAATTGTTGATGCGCGGAATCGAACTGGAAGACGGACGTATCAAGGCTGATAAGGCAGAATACGTTACGGACGGAAAATCTGCCCGTGAAGTAGGAATAGAGATCCACTCCGGGAAAAACCGCATTGTACGCCGTATGTTTGAGAAACTGGGATATGAAGTTGTGAAACTGGATCGTGTTCAATTCGCAAGCTTAACGAAGAAAGATTTGCCAAGAGGTTATTACCGCCATTTAACAGAGAAAGAAGTAAGCTTCCTTAAAATGACTAAATAAATCAACATGCACAGAAAGCTGTTATTCCTAGTTCTTTTAGCAGTGATTGCAACCCCGGCTGATGCGCAGATCCGCAAACATCAACGGAAGAGAAGTACCAATGCAGGTACCCTTTTCTTCTATTGGGGCTATAATCGAACTGCGTACACTCCGTCGACAATCCATTTCATCGGGTCTAATTACGATTTCAAACTCAGTGGTGTGAGAGCGACAGACAGACAGCCGAAATTCGGAGCAAACCTGTATTTGAATCCCATGAATATGACCATTCCGCAGTACAATTTCCGGATCGGGTATTATTTCACGGAAAAATGGGCCCTGTCTGTTGGTGTTGACCATTTCAATTACGTGATGGCCCATGACAAGGAAGTCACTTTGGATGGTCATTTTGATATCGGAGCTGATTCTTTGTGGGAAGGGAATTATACCCAGGAAAGTGTTTTAGTGGATCCACGTCAGCTGCATTATGAGCATTCGGGGGGATTGAACTACCTGAGAATCGAATTGATGCGTTCGTTCGACCTGCTTGAATTGGGTGACAGAAGACAATTTGCGATTACGGGGAATGTGGGGTTGAATATCGGCCCGATGTTAACGACCACCAACTTCTGGTTTGCAAATCAGCAGTCGAATCGCTCAACAGCTCTTTCCGGTTACGGGATCGGTGCAAATGCAAGCGCACGTTTGGAATTTTTCAAACACGTGTTCATTCAGGCCGAAGGAGGATTGGCTTTTGCACATCTTCCGGGAGTTAAAACCCGTGCGAATGACCGTAACCAGCGTGCAAAACAAGCTTTCGGATTAGCTTCCTACAATGTATCTTTGGGCCTGATGTTCTACATCAAAACCAAGAACGGGTGTGACAGCTGTCCGCATTGGTAGCACGAGTTCAAAAAGATCAAATGTTCAAAAGTTAAAATCAATTGAACTCTTTGAACTCTTTGAACTCTTTGAACTCTTTGAAAAAACAAAATAAATACTAACAAATAAAATTTATAGACTTTCGGTTTTAAGTCCTGATGTCCTAAAATCTGAACGTCCTAATATCTAAAGTAATGTCACAAGAATTATCAGAACAAGAAATCCAGCGGCGACAAACGCTGCAGCACTTGCGCGATGCGGGGATTGATCCTTATCCTGCAGCACTTTACCCGGTAACCGATTATTCGGCTTCTATCAAGAACAATTTTGAAGAAGGAAAAACGGTATGTTTAGCCGGAAGAATGATGAGCCAGCGTGTAATGGGAAAGGCTTCTTTTGCTGAATTGCAGGACTCTGAAGGAAGAATCCAGGTGTATTTCAACCGCGACGAGATCTGTCCGGGAGAAGATAAAATGCTTTACAACGACTTGTTCAAAAAATGGCTTGACCTGGGTGATTTCATAGGGATCAAAGGAGAAGTCTTCAAAACACAAGTAGGAGAAGTTTCCGTAAACGTGAAAGAATTCCAGTTGTTGAGCAAATCCCTAAAACCGCTTCCACTTCCTAAAACAGATGCCGAAGGAAATGTACACGATGCATTTACAGATCCGGAATTGCGTTACCGTCAGCGCTATGTTGATTTGGTGGTAAATCCGCAAGTGAAAGAGGTATTCGTAAAACGCACGAAATTGTTCTCCGCTATGCGTAACTTCTTCAATGACGCCGGTTACATGGAAGTTGAAACACCGATTTTGCAGGCAATTCCGGGTGGAGCTTCCGCACGACCGTTCATTACGCACCACAATGCTTTGGACATTCCGTTATACATGCGTATCGCTAATGAATTGTATCTGAAAAGGCTGATTGTTGGTGGGTTTGACGGTGTTTACGAGTTCTCCAAAAATTTCCGCAACGAAGGAATGGACAGAACGCACAATCCGGAATTCACAGCCATGGAAATCTATGTTTCTTACAAAGATTACAACTGGATGATGGATTTCACAGAGCGCTTATTGGAGCATTGTGCAATAGCTGTAAATGGTACGGCAGACTGTACATTCGGTGAACACAAAATCAGCTTCAAAGCACCATACAAACGAGTAACGATGCGTCAATCGATCATTGATTTCACCGGTTTCGATATCGATGGGAAATCAGAAGATGAATTGAGAGCTGCTGCTAAAGGAATGGGAATCGCTGTTGACGATACCATGGGGAAAGGAAAATTGATCGATGAGATCTTCGGGGAAAAATGCGAAGGAAACTACATTCAACCTACTTTCATCACAGATTATCCGAAAGAAATGTCGCCATTGTGCAAAACACACCGCGACAATCCGGAATTAACCGAGCGTTTCGAGTTGATGGTTTGTGGAAAAGAAATCGCGAATGCTTATTCGGAATTGAATGACCCGATCGATCAGCGTGAGCGTTTCGAAGATCAGGTGCGCCTTTCCGAAAAAGGAGATGATGAAGCAAACGGGTTAATCGATCAGGATTTCCTGCGTGCTTTGGAATATGGTATGCCGCCAACATCCGGGTTGGGAATCGGAATGGACCGTTTGATCATGTACCTGACAAACAATCCTTCCATCCAGGAAGTACTGTTCTTCCCGCAAATGCGCCCTGAGAAAGTGGTAAAAGTAGTTTTGAACGAGAACGAGCAATTGATATTCGATATCATGCAGCGCGAAAAAAGCATGAACCTGCTTACTTTGAAAGAATCCGTTAACCTGAGCAATAAGGCTTGGGATACAAGTATCAAAGGATTGACAAAACACGGATTATTGAAAGTGACCAAAACAGATGATATTCTGAACGTGGACCTGGTAGGATAATCCTTAAATGAAATACATTGAAGTCCCTGATTTGCTAAGGTAGATCAGGGATTTTTATTTCTGGTAAGCGCCCTTAAAATGGGTGTGTACTTCCGAAAGTGGTTAGAGGATTAAATTCCAACACCTGGAATAATTTGTTAAGAATTTATTCTCACATTGATAAATCAACAAAATTCTCACAAAGCCGCCTTTCAAAGCAACTATTTTTATCAAAGTTGTATCTATATACCTACAAAACAATTATTTCAGGGAAAGAACATTTATTCAAAATAAATACTACCTTATCCCTGACTTACCGAAAGGTAAAGCTACAATACGCTATATGAACCGAAAAAGAACTGATTGGAACCGACTGTTAATCTCTGCTTGTGCCATTGCCACGCTGGCTTTGGTGCTTTTTTCAGTCCCTGCCTGTAAAAAGAAACCCACAGTGGAACCTATTGATCCGCCGGTGGAAGAAGAAACGGGAGTTTCTGTGGATCTCACCACTGTTCCCTACACCAAATTGTCTGATTACCGCTTTTTCGAAGGTGAAATGAAAAACCAGGTACCCGCTGAAAAAGTGATTCCGTACCAACCGGCATCCGGTCTTTTCACGGATTATGCCCATAAGAAACGCTTCATTTGGATGCCAAACGGAACGCAGGCAACTTACAACGGTGATCATAATGTACTTGAGCTTCCGGTTGGAGCGGCATTGATCAAAACCTTCTATTATGACAATGTGCAGCCGGCAGGAAACACCCGGATCATCGAAACTCGTATAATGATCCGTAAATCATCCGGCTGGGTTTTCGCCAATTATGTTTGGAATACCGAGCAAACAGAAGCTTATCTGGACATGAACGGAAGCTATACCAACGTCAGCTGGCTTGAAAATGGTGTTCCAAAAAGCACCGCTTACCGGATTCCAAACCAAACGGAATGTCACACTTGTCATAAATTAAATGACGAACCTATTCCGATCGGGATCAAACCTCAGAACCTGAATATTGATTACACTTATGAGGATGGTACCCAAAACCAGCTTCAAAAGTTGGTTGCTGTCGGATATCTGCAGAATAATCTTCCCGGAAACATTGTTTCTACTGTGAATTACATGGATCAGACAAAGTCGGTAGATCAACGGTTCCGCTCCTATGTAGACATCAATTGTGCGCATTGCCATGCCGAAAACAAACATTGTTCCTACCGACCAATGCGTTTAGCATTTTCAGAAACATCAGATCCCATTAACTTAGGCTTATGTGTAGAACCGGAAGAAGTTATTGATGCTGCCTATGTTTACATCATTAAACCAAATGATAAAAACCGCTCCATGATGCATTACCGACTTGGATCCGTTGAACCAAGTGAGCGTATGCCGTTACTCGGCCGGACCATCGTTCACGAAGAAGGCCTGCAGCTCCTGGAAGAATGGATTGCCTGGAAACAAACCTGTAACTGATACACTATTGATAACTTAAAACCGAGAATTATGAAAATTAATTTTACTCTTTTTCTTTTGATGGGAATGCCCTTGCTTTCCCATGCACAAAATACCTGTGCTACTGCCCTGCCGGTCACGGCGGGAACTTATGTCGTCACTGCTGTTGACGGAACCGAAGCTCCGACACTTGCCTGCGCATTAAACGGGTTAACGAACGTAACGGCCGGCGAATGGTACACTTACACGCCAAGTGCAAACTATACGGTTACCATTACAACTGATTTAGCAGCTTCAGCGGGAGCCGATACACGATTCCACGTTTACTCGGGAACTTGCGGATCACTTGTTTGTGTTTCCGGGGATGATGACGGAGGAAGCGGTTTAACATCACTGGCTTCTTTCAATGTTACAGCCGGAACAACATACACCATTGCTTTTGACAACCGATGGTCAGCAAGCGGATTCAGCTTTGAATTAACAGAAAGCCCGATTGTTGTTCCACCAACGCCTCCAATTACTTTTACGGCAAATACTTTCCCTGCTATCAGCGGGAATTACGGACTTGCAACAACGGACATGAACGGAGACCACCTGGATGATATCGTTACTGTTTCTGCTTCCAGCGTACAAATCCTGTATCAGCAAATCAGCGGAGCTTATGTAACGAATAACATCCCGACTTCTACAACGATGTTCCAGCCATCCTGGAGCATGGCAATCGGTGATATCGATAAGAACGGTTTCAACGACATGCTTTACGGAGGTGGTTCAGGTGTAACATTTATGAAAGCAAATGCAACAGGAACAGGATATACTGAAATTTCCGGTACCGAATATGTATTCTGTCAGCGTACAAACTTCGTAGACATCAATAACGATGGAAACCTGGATGCTTTTTCCTGCCACGACGTCGATCCGAATGTTTACTACATCAACGACGGAAGCGGGAACCTTACTTATCATCAGGGAGGATTAGGTGACCACCCGGAAGGAGGGAATTACGGTTCGATCTGGATGGATTACGATAACGACGGAGACCAGGACCTTTTCATCGCAAAATGCCGTGGTGGTGCTTCTACAGCAAAAATCAATGAGTTGCACAGAAATGACGGAGCAGGTGTATTCACCGACGTTTCCATCTCTTCCAATATGGCAGATCCTATCCAGACCTGGTCTTCAGCATGGAATGATTTCAACAACGACGGATGGATGGATGCTTTAATTGGGGCCAGCTCCACAGATGATGGTCCTCATAAACTAATGAAAAATAACGGCAACGGAACATTCTCAGACGTGACTGCCGGATCAGGTTGGGACACCAATCCCAGTTTGAATATCGAGCATGTATCTTTTGATTTCGATAATGACGGCTTCACGGATGTATTAGGCGGAGGGAATAAAATCATGTTCGGAAACGGTGATATGACTTTCTTCCCGATGGTTTATCCCTTTACGAACGGTGCCGTAGGAGATTTGAACAACGACGGATTCCTGGATATCAGAAACGGGAACACGGTTTATATGAGTGATAAAAACAGCAATAACTGGATTACTATTAACCTTCAGGGAATTGAAAGTAATTCCAATGGAATTGGTGCGCGTGTGGAAATTTACGGTTCATGGGGAAAACAGATCCGTGATATCCGCAGCGGTGACGGTTTCAGATACATGAACACTCTGAACGCACATTTTGGTTTGGGAACTGCAACCGTTATCGATTCCATGTTCATCAAATGGCCTTCCGGACATATTGATCAGATCAACAATCCAACAATCAATGAACCGATCACTGTAGTAGAAGGGTCTCATCCTTTAAGCTTACTGGAAGTTGACGGAAAGAAAATTGCACTTTATCCGAACCCGACAACAGACTACTTAACTGTGGAGAACTTTGATCTGTTGGATGCAAGCAGTATCGAGATCTACTCTCAATTGGGCGGTCGTGTAATGAACACCGAAATGAAAGACGCGAAAATTTCTCTTACAGGCTTGACCAGTGGGCGTTATTTCTTAGTCATTCACACGAAGAACGGAGAAAAGTACTCCGAATCATTCATCAAGATGTAATAAAACAATTGAATCCAAAAAAAATGGGTGTCTCAGCTAAACCTGGACACCCATTTTTTATGCTTTATAAAAAATTACATTTTAAAAACGACACCTCCGGTAATTAAAGACTTTCCGTAACCGGCTTCTGCATAAATACCCACTTTTTCGCTTGGGAAATAACGAATACCCACATGCGGTCCGAAAAAGAACAAAGCTCCTACATGAGAATCATAGTAAGGATCATTATCGTATTTATCACGAACATTTCTGAAAACCGGCCCGCTGCCGATATTCAACCCTCCGTAAACATCCAGTGAATTTGCAAATCCTTTTCCTGCTTTATCTGCAATCAATTGCAAGAAGTGGAAATTAGCAATAAACCCGATCGGAACACCCACACTCCAATAAGGAGAATTGGAAGGTTTGATATACCCCGGTGCGTAAACACCTCCGTAATAATAACCGGCAGTCCTTGCAGAAACTTCAGCTCCTACAACAAATCCCAGTCCAATGTACTTGTGAATCCCAAACTCCATTTGCAGATTAAATGCTCCGTAAGAAGTGTTATAGGCACGGTCATAATCCGAATACAAAGAATAATGCTGATTATAACCTAATCCTAACTGCAAATACTTACTACCACTTCCTCCAAACCCTTGAGCCTGGGAATTGCCTGCCAACAACACAACTGTTGCCAACACCAGCATCAATTTTACCTTCTTCATAACCAATTTTTACTCTTATTTGTTAAATCAAATATAAACAAGTAGACCAAAAAGTTGAGATAAATCAACTTTTTTTGTGATTTGGCTCATTTTAATTTTTTTTCCTCATACGGACCTTTGTCCTATACAATCAGAAGATTATGGAAACGAAGGAAATAAAACAAAGCACCTGGATAAAACTTGAAAATCTGGCAACTCAATACCGATTCGGAGTAATTGCGATCACATTATTAATTATAGGATGTTTAGGCGGTGTCGCGATGAGTTACGGAGCCGCACTCCATATGTGGTCTTTGATCGCAGTAGTTATTCCGACCATGACAACCCTTAGTTTGCTTCTAGCAGTAGCTCCAATGAGATGGATTCTGAATGCATTCATTGTCACTCTTTTAGTGGACATCACGGTTATTCTTATCGTATAAAAACTTACTACACTAACAGGAAGTAGGGGCAAAAAGTTTTTTGCCCCTACTTTTTATGTGTTCAATCCTGCCAATTCCAAAGTTGTCAGTACCTTTGCACCTCCAAAATCGGGAAATTATGATCTCAGTAGACAGTGTAACGGTAGAATTCAGCGGGAAAGTTTTGTTCAGTGATGTTTCCTTTGTCATCAATGACACGGATAAAATTGCATTGATGGGAAAGAACGGTGCCGGGAAATCGACCTTATTGAAAATCCTTGCCGGAGTAAACAAAGCGACCAAAGGCGGTGTTTCAGCTCCCAAAGATGCCGTAATTGCTTACTTGCCTCAGCACTTGCTTACAGAAGACAATTGTACCGTTTTTGAAGAAACCAGTAAAGCATTTGCAGGTATTTTCGCCATGCGCGATGAGATTGAAGCATTGAACCAGGAATTAACAGTCCGAACGGATTATGATTCGGATGATTATATGAAGCTGATCGAACGCGTTTCCGAGCTGAGCGAGAAGTTTTACTCCATCGAAGAGATCAATTATGACGGTGAAGTAGAAAAAGTGCTCAAAGGAATGGGGTTCGAACGCGAAGATTTTACCCGGCCTACTTCTGAATTCAGCGGTGGATGGCGTATGCGTATCGAATTGGCTAAAATCCTGCTTCAAAAACCGGATTTGATTTTATTGGATGAGCCTACTAACCACATGGATATCGAATCCATTCAATGGCTCGAAGACTTTCTTGTAAACAGTGCAAAAGCAGTAGTAGTAATTTCCCACGACCGCGCTTTCGTTGATGCAATTACCAACCGCACCATTGAAGTAACCATGGGCCGTATCTACGATTACAAAGCGAAGTATTCCCATTACCTGGAATTACGCAAAGAAAGGAGAGCTCAACAGCAAAAACAATACGAAGAACAGCAAAAGTTCATTGCCGAAACAACCGAATTCATTGAGCGTTTCAAAGGAACTTATTCCAAAACACTACAGGTACAATCGCGGGTAAAAATGCTGGAAAAACTGGATATTATTGAAGTGGATGAAGTAGACAATTCTGCGCTTCGTTTGAAGTTCCCTCCTGCCCCGCGTTCCGGATCCTACCCGGTTGTGATTACAGACCTTCAAAAGAATTACGACGATCATGTTGTATTCCGGGATGTGAATGTAACGATCGAACGTGGAGAAAAAGTGGCTTTTGTAGGAAGGAACGGGGAAGGAAAATCAACGCTGGTGAAGGCCATCATGAAAGAAATCGGGTATGAAGGTAACCTGGAATTGGGCCACAATGTCCAAATCGGGTATTTTGCGCAGAACCAGGCTTCTTTGCTGGACGAAGAATTAACCATCTTTGAAACAATCGACCGCATTGCTGAAGGCGATATCCGCACGAAAATAAAAGATCTCCTGGGTGCTTTCATGTTTGGCGGGGATTCTTCCACCAAAAAGGTTAAAGTACTCTCAGGAGGAGAAAAAACACGTTTGGCACTGATCAAATTACTCCTTGAGCCAGTCAATTTGCTGATTCTCGATGAGCCTACGAACCACCTTGATATGAAAACGAAGGATATCATCAAAGATGCCCTGAATGCTTTCGACGGAACCCTTATTTTGGTTTCCCACGACCGTGATTTCCTGGACGGTTTGGTTACCAAGGTTTATGAATTCGGGAACAAGCAGGTAAAAACCCATTTCGATGATATCAACGGATTCCTGGCAACCAAGAAAATGGAGAATCTAAAAGAGATTGAAAGAAAGAATTGAAAATGTAAAATTGACAATTCAAGAAGTAAATGTTTCGCATCGACCGGCTGAAACAAATCGCAACTTTTCAATTTTTACATTATCAATTTTCAATTAATTAAAAACAGTCCGGATTATCTCCAGTGATTTCATTTTCCGCATGCCGCTTACATGGAATTGATAGTATTCCAGCCAGGCATCAATGAGTTTCACACGTTCTTCTTTTGGAATTGAAAGTGCCAGGAAATCCAATTTCTCAAATTCCAGGCTGTCCGTTAACCAATGAAGCCAGGGTTCTTCTAAATACGAAGGTAAAAAAGGCAGTTCATTCGTAAACTTTCCATCCTGCAATTCAAAATACTTTGGATTTTTGTTTTGTACTTCCGGCTGGAAACCCTCCAGTTTTGAAACCTGCGCCAAAAACCAAATCAGGTAATTACTGAGTTCTTCACTTGCATTTAGCCAATGAATCTCTGCTCCTAAGAATTGGAACAGCTTTTTATCCTGGTGATTGTCCCTTAGGCAGATCAGCATCAGCTCGGAAACAAAAAAGGCAATACTTGATTTCAACGGATTCTCCAGCAATTGATGCAAAGGTTCCAGGCTCTGCATTTCCGTCAGCTTCAATAAGCTGCTGTCGTTTCTTTTGTAATAAGTTATTTCTACCAATTCCAATGGAAAAAGGATGAGCCCTTTTTTCTTTTTAGCTCCCTGGAACAAAAAGGTTTGAAGGCCTGATTCCAGCGTAAAAAGATTCACTATTAAACTGGTTTCAGAATAGGACAGGCGCGATAAAACAATTGCTTTATCTGTTGTTTTCATCGGATTACAACTACTTTACCCACTTTTTTGCCCTTCCCCTCACTTGGAGCAGTCCAGATAAAATAAACACCGGAACTCACATCCTCACCGGTTAATCTTTTACCGTTCCAGGTTGCAGTTCCACCGTTTGAAGTTGTTTTGTATACTAAATTCCCGGCGGCATCCGTAATTTTCACGTCACTTCCGTACTTAATTCCCTGAATAGTGATGGGCCCGGAAAAATCGGGTTTTACCGGATTCGGAAAAACCTTCGTTGAAGCGTAATCAGGATCTTCATAGGTTGCATCTGTTCGGTAAGAGACCATTCCGTTATCGGTGATAATAAACAATTCCCCGGTAATGTGATTGAATTCCATGTCCAAAACGGTATTGGAAATCATCGGTGAATTCTCTTTGTTGTAGTTTGCAATCACTTCCTGACCGTCAGCAGAAACCAGGAATATTCCGGATTCAGCTGTTCCGATCCATTTCCTGTTTCCTCCGTCTATTTCAATGTCTGAGATGTAGGAATTCCCAAGAAGCATCTCCACGTTTCCGTCATAAGTAACCAAAATGCGTGACACATCGGTTGTTCCGGCAGCGGAGAAAACTCCTTCGCTATTGTACAAAACACCCAGTCCGTTATCCGTTCCGATCCAGATCTCATTGTCGAAATCGGCAGCTAAAGCCGTCACATTATCCGAAGGCATATTCCCGGATCCTTCTCCTGTCAGCATCACTTTAATGATGTCGTCTGAAGTATTTGAAATAGTTCCATTGTCCTTATATCCCATCAATCCTTTTCCATAAATCCCCACCCACTTATTGCCGTTGTAGTCGATGGCCAATTCGGAAGCAAATGCATTGGAGATTAACGAATTCGTTGACATAGCATACCAGCTTCCGTCTGCAGCACGAACTTTAAGAGGTTTCGAAGAGTAAGCATTTACAATCCACAGATTTCCGTCCTCATCGTACTCAACTCCTGTGATACAAGTCATGTTATTTCCCAAAGCAGTATTTTCCAAAATGGAATTGGAAGCCCCGTAAACATTCGTAATCTCTGAACCATTGGTTATTGTTAGTCCATTGAGACAATACCCCCCGAGGGCAACTTCATCTACATTTTTCGGATTAATTGCCGCAGTACCGATATCCCAAACGCCGCTTGACCATTGTGCCGGCTGCGTCGCATTATCGAATAAGGTCCAGTTTTCTTCATCCATTGTATAGGCTCCCGGAAGACTGAAGTTGAGCGAAACACGATCTATTGTTCCCGCCGTAACCACGATTTTTCCGTCATTTCCATTGATACTGAAGAAATCATTCTTGGGCGGTCCTTCGGTAGAAATGATCTTCGGAGTACCGAACAGATCGTATTTAACCAATCCGTTCTTATAATCGGCAATCCAGTAACTATTAGCTCCGAAAGTAACCGAGCGGATCTCAGGAGAAGGGTTTGAATAACCGGAAATACTGAAATGGATTGAGCTGTCCGGATTAAAAAGCAGGTAAGAATTCGAAAAACTCACTCCCATCTTATCGTTTACTATTTGAAAGTTTACAATTTCCATCGGGCTAAACTGGTGACCCACAAACTCCTGTAATCCTGCGGAAGTAACTCTCATGATCGAATCACCTCCATACGCCTGTTTTTTAGCCAAAACATAGATTTCATTATTTAGAATTCCACCCTTCATATAAGAAACATCCAATGCCGGCGGGGCAACGCGCGTGTCAACACTCCAGTTATTCGGATCTCCCAGAAGGGGGTTATTTGTAAAGGCCTTCACCATTCCGTCATTGTGGAGTGCGTAGATGGAATCGTTCACAAATAATACCGACTGGTAATTTTTAGGAACGCTAAAAGGATTGTAAGTGTCTTTTACCTCGTGTTTGATCGGGTCGAGTACAATAATTGCAAACCCGGTTGCGGCAAATACCCTTCCGTTTTTGGATGTAAAGCTGTTGATCCGTTTGTTTCCCGTTATCGCAGCCAGTTTCACGGCCGGAATATTTACGATACTTCCATCCGAATACAACTGATCGATATTCCCGTTATCGTACCCGATAAAAAAAGATTTTGTTCCGGCATCATAGGAAATGCAAGAAACAACAATATCCGAAAGTCCATTTTGGTCGTTGTAAATTTTAGTTTCCCCGGCCGCTTCATCGTATTCGATCACCCCGGTTTTTAGGGCTGCCATAGCAAGTCCGTCACCATAAGCCACATCAATTGCCTGTGAAGCAGCCACATGCATACGCCACTGACCAGTTCCCAATTGCGCAAATGCTGCGGAAGATAACCCTGTTAAAACCACTAAAAGAAGACTTCGCATGAAATTTGTTTTGGTGAATAAACGCATACTATTCAAAATTATTGGAAAAATCGCAAGAGAAGTGAAAAAAGGAACTAATTTTGGGGGAAGATTGTGAACTCAATCAAACTGGCTCCGTGGCGCAACCTCTTTTTTAAAGATTTTTGCACCACGAACCAAACTGGCTCCGTGGCGCAACTGTATAGCGCATCAGATTTCGGCTCTGAGGGTTGGGGGTTAGAATCCCTCCGGGGTCACGAACACAAGCCAATCCGTTAAGGGTTGGCTTTTTTTATTTCGATAACTAATGTTTATTCGACTTAAAGCAATTCAGATAAGTTAGATTTTTGTCGATACAGGTTTGAATCCTGTCAGGTTTTTTTTGCGCTTTTAAGCTAGTATCTATCAAAATCAAATGTAACTTTGCACCGTGGAATTTCTTCGTCATAGCAAAATCATGTCAGCCTTTTGGCTGTTTCTTGCCGCTATGATTTTAAATTACAGTATCGACGTTCCCGATCCACATAATGATTCGGTTGAAGAAGACCTTTCCTATAATGATATGGAGTCAGTAACCGAGTTAATCTTCGAGTACTGTTTGGGCTGGGACAATTTCGTGCCTGAGCACGATGAAGACGATCCGGACGATGATGGAGGATTTGCCAAGAAAATTGAAGTGGCTTTTGTATTACGATCAATTACCTTTGAGGTCCTTCCTGAAAGCACTATTCCAAACACGGGGCATTATTTCCGATACGCCATTACTGCACCCGAACCTCCGTTCATTACAGGAGTGCATAAACCACCGCAGGCATAAATTAAATAACGTTTAGTTCCCATTTCATTGGGACTGTAGATTGCATTTCTTCTTCCGAAGCGATGTGTTTCTCGTGTTTATTTAATTTATTCAAAAAATGTCAAAAACAATCAGTCAACTGGCAATCTTATTGCCGTTTATAATACTTTCTTGTTCTTCAAATGAAAGCAAGGAAAAACAATTGGAAGCCTTTGCTGTAGCGCATCCAGTTCAAAAAGACACCCTATTTTCAAAAGAATACGTTGCCGATATTCAAGCGGTGAGAAATGTAGAAATACGCTGTCGGGTAAAAGGATTTGTAGATAAAATTCATGTAGACGAAGGGCAATTGGTGAAAGAAGGGCAATTGTTGTTCTCCATCAGCGCACAAGAGTACACCGACGATTTACAGCGTGCCAAAGCACAATTAAAAAGTGCACAAGCTGAAATGAAGTCGCTGGAAGTGGAATTGAGAAACGTCAAAGCCTTGTTTGCCAAAAATATCATTTCAAAAACCGAAGTGGAACTGGCAGAAGCAAAACTGGATGCCGCAGAAGCGAAATGCCAGGAATCCAAATCAGATGTTTCAACGGCTCAAATGAACGTTTCGTTTACGCAAATAAAAGCACCGTTTTCAGGCTACATCAACCGCATTCCAAACAAATTGGGAAGTTTGGTAGAAGAAGGAACCATGCTCACCACTATTTCGGATAATCAGGACATTTATGCCTATTTCCGTGTGGCCGAATTCGAGTATCTAAGTTTCATGAAAACCAAAGGATTATCGAACAAAAAGGACTTGCATTTGGTGCTTGCTGATAATACGCAGCATACCGAATTGGGAGTTGTGGAGACGGTTGAAGGTGAAGTAGACAAGTCAACTGGGAACATTGCTTTCCGTGCCAAATTTACCAATCCGAAACGACTGATTAAACATGGCTCTTCGGGGAAAGTGAGTATTGATTTCGATCTGAGAAAAGCAACACTGGTTCCGATGAGTGCCACCTTCGAAGTTCAGGAAAATTACTACGTCTATGTAATTGATGCTTCCAATACGGTTCATTTAAGACGTATTTACCCGAAACTGTCTTTGAGAGACAGTTATGTGATCTCCAAAGGACTCACTACCAAAGACCGATTCTTGTTGGAAGGAATTCAACTGGTGAAGGACGGACAGAAAATCAAGACCAAACAATCTTTTAACTAGTTCGCACCATGGTATCAACATTTATAAAACGACCTCTTTTATCGGTTGTTATTTCCGTTATTATATCCCTGCTCGGAGTTCTAGCTATGGTTGCATTGCCCATGGCTCAATTTCCAAGTGTTGCCCCGCCAGAGGTCAACGTAACCATTGAGTACACAGGAGCAAACGCCGAAACCGTAACCAAAGCGGCAATTGTTCCATTGGAACGGGCAATAAACGGCGTTCCGGGGATGAAATACATGTCTTCCGATGCAGGAAACGACGGTGTTGGAGTTGTTCAAGTCATTTTCGAAGTGGGAACCGATCCCAATGAAGCTGCCGTAAACGTTCAAAACCGTGTGGCTGCAGTAATGGGGGAACTTCCCGAAGAAGTGATTAAAAACGGGGTGAAGATTGCGAAAGAAGAAAATGCTATGTTGATGTATCTGAACATCTATAGCAAAGACCCGTCGCTTTCCGAAAAGTTCCTTTACAACTACGCCGACATCAACGTACTTGCCGAATTGAAGCGTGTAAAGGGAGTTGGTTATGCCGACATTCTCGGGGCTAAGGAATATGCCATGCGCATTTGGTTAAAGCCTGATAAAATGCTGGCTTACGGCGTTTCAACAGAAGAAATCAATCAAGCATTGGACGAACAAAACGTGGAAGCTGCACCGGGAAAAATTGGTGAGAATTCGGATCGTGACAACAACTACTCGTTACAGTATGTCGTGAAATATACAGGGAAATTCAGCTCGGAAGAAGAATACCGAAACATCCCTATTAAATCTACGGAGGAAGGACATATTCTAAGAATGAAGGATATTGCAGACGTGGAATTTGGAACTACCTATTTCGATGTGGAAGCGAAACTAAATGGTCAGCCTTGTGCCTCCATTATGTTGAAGCAATTACCAGGTTCCAATGCGAGTGAAGTAATTGCAGACGTGAAAGAGAAAATGGCGGGTCTGAAAGAAAATACCTTCATTGAAGGAATGGACTATTCCATTAGCTATGATGTGAGCCGTTTCTTGGATGCTTCGGTTCATGAAGTAATTAAAACCCTGATCGAAGCATTCATTTTGGTGTCTTTGGTGGTATTCCTCTTTTTGCAGGATTTACGCTCTACTTTGATTCCTGCTTTGACCGTACCTGTTTCCCTCATTGGAACATTTTTCTTCATGCAATTAATGGGCTTCTCCCTGAACCTGATTACTCTTTTCGCATTGGTATTGGCAATCGGAATTGTGATCGATAACGCCATTGTGGTAGTTGAAGCCGTCCACTCGAAAATACAGGAAGGATTAACGCCAAGAAAGGCAACCGAATCAGCTATGCGTGAAATCACAGGTGCAATTATTGCGATCACCTTGGTGATGTCGGCGGTATTCGTTCCAACGGCGTTTATGAGCGGTCCTGTCGGGATTTTCTACAAGCAGTTTTCCTTAACAATGGCAATTGCTATTGTCTTGTCGGGAGTTACCGCTTTAACACTTACACCTGCGTTGTGTGCCATCTTGTTGAAGGCAAATCACCAACATTCGACAAAAGGTTTGTTGAACAAATTCTTTCATGGGTTCAACAAATGGTACGATGGTTTATCCAACAGATACCAACGGTTTTTAGGTGCTTTTGTAAACAGGAGGGCATTCACTTTTGGCGTATTGGTCCTTTTCTGTTTAGCTACTGGAGTTTTAGGCAAGATCTTGCCCGGCAGTTTTATCCCGAATGAAGATCAGGGAATGTTCTATGTTTCTGTTACTACTCCTTCGGGATCAACTTTGGAACGAACCAAAGAAGTAGTGAACACGATACAGGCAAATGCACAACATTTAGAAGGTGTTGAGTCTGTTTCAACTCTTTCGGGAACCAATATTTTAAGTGATGGTACAGGTGCAACTTACGGAACTGTTCTTGTGAACTTGAAGAAATGGGATGAGAGAAAAGTTTCAGTTGATGATGTCATTGAAGCTTTGACCGAAAAAACGAATTCCATTAAAACGGCGAAAATTGAAATGTTCCCACCGCCTGCTGTCCCTGGCTATGGAAATGCCAGTGGTTTTGAGTTACGCTTGTTGGATAAAACAGGAAGCAACGACTTCAAGGAAATGGAAACAACGGTGAAACAGTTTATCAAAGATTTGGAAGCACGTCCTGAAATCGGTGCTGCATTCTCCATTTTTGATGCCAGTTATCCGCAATATTTATTGAAAGTAGATTACGATAAAACGGCTCAAAAAGGAGTTACGGTAAACAATGCCATGGGAACATTACAAACCTTATTGGGAAGTGAATACGCAACCAATTTCATCCGATTCGGGCAAATGTACAAGGTGATGATCCAAGCATTGCCTGAATACCGATCGAAACCCGAAGATGTCATGAACCTGACGGTTAAAAATGATTTAGGAGAAATGGTTCCGTTGTCAGCCTTTGCATCCATTGAACGGGTGTATGGAGTGGATCAGATTACCCGATATAATATGTTCCCTTCAGCCGAGTTGAATGGTGAACCCACAGCAGGTTTCAGTAGTGGAAGCGCCATTACCGCCATTCAGGAAGTTGCGAAAACGAAATTGCCAAAAGGATATGACATTGACTGGGCAGGTATTACCCGTGATGAAGTCGCAACTGGAAACGAGGCAATGTACATTTTCATCATTTGTTTGATTTTCGTGTATTTGCTTTTGGTAGCACAGTACGAAAGTTTATTGCTTCCAATGCCTGTTATCCTATCCTTACCTACTGGAGTATTCGGAGCGTTTTTCTTCTTATGGTGCTTTGGGTTGGAAAACAACATTTATGCACAAGTTGCCATCATCATGTTGATCGGACTTTTAGGAAAAAATGCGATCCTGATTATTGAGTTTGCCAGCATGAAACACAAGCAAGGCGCAACGCCTGTTGAAGCTGCAATTGAAGCAACAAAACTGCGTTTACGTCCGATTCTCATGACCTCATTTGCCTTTGTGGTCGGATTGATCCCGCTCATGTTTGCTTCGGGAGCAGGTGCAATTGGTAACAAAACCATTGGTTCGGCGGCTGCAGGCGGAATGTTGATCGGAACCATTTTCGGTTTGGTTATTATTCCAGGCTTGTATGTTGTTTTTGCTTCCATTTCAGAACGCTTCAGCAAAAGACGGTTGAGAGAACGAAACCCATTAACAGAACAATAAAATGAAACTATATAAAAATACCATTGCGATTTTACTTCCAATAATACTGATTGCAGTAGGATGTAAATCGTTAAAAGACCCTGTGGCTCCAGATTTTGCTCCAATGCCAAGCGGATTTACTGTAGATGCAACGGATTCAAGCAATACAGGAGTTGTTACGCCCAAAGAATTGTTCAATGATCCCTTGCTAATCGACTTGATTGATACAGTTTTGGTTCACAACTTATCCTTGTTGCGTTCACAAACAACCTTGCTTCAATTGGAAGCAGATGTTTTACAAGCACGAACCAACCTGATTCCAAAGGCGGGTGCTTATGCAGGTTATTCCAATCGCAAATTCGGGTTGCAGACCATGGATGGAGCGGGAAACATCACTACTCCAATTGGTGATGGTGAATTGATTCCAATCAACCTGAACGATTTCAATTTGGGATTGCAGACTTCATGGGAAATTGATGTTTGGGGTAAACTACGTGCCCAAAAGAAGGCTGCCATGGCTCGCTTTTTAGCAGCGAAAGAATCTCAGAACATGATTAAAACATGGGTGATAGAACAAACGGTTATCAATTATTTCAATTTGGTAAGTTTAGATGAAACCAAAAAAATAATTGAGCAGAACATCGAATTGAATGCAAGTTTGGTGGATGTTTTAAAAGAACAGAAAACAGCCGGAAGAGCAAATCAATTGAGCATTCAGCAATTTGAAGCCTTGATACTGAATTACAGCAATCAGCTAATCCTTTTGGAGCAGGAAATAAATGCTTCTGAGAACGAGTTACGCAGATTGTCAGGAAAATTTGACGGAGAAATCAAACGATCTTCCTTGACTGGAAACGGTTTAGCTACGCTCAAAATTGATGCGGGATTACCATCTCAAATTATTGCGAATCGTCCGGATATTCGTCAGGCAGAACAATTGATTGTTGCTTCGAAAGCTGACATAAAAGCGGCTCGAACAGCATTCTATCCAAGTCTTTCTATCAATGGAAACATTGGTTATCAGGCGTACAAAACACGGTTTTTGTTTTCATCACCTGAATCCATTGCATATGGTTTATTCGGAAACCTGATGGCTCCGTTGATTAATCGAGGTGAATTGAAAGCAAATTTCAAACGTGCAACAGCAACCCAGTTGGATGCGTATTACGGTTATCAGGAAGCTTTGCTCACAGCATTCACAGAAGTGAACAATGCGTTGTTTGTGATAAAGAATACCGACCGAATGATCAGCAACAAAAAAGCAGAAATGGATTTGCTTCAAAGTTCGCGTGAAATTGCTGGCGACTTGTTCAATACCAACCGAGCAAGTTATGTAGAAGTTTTGTTTGCACAGCAAGCAGCGCTTTCGGCTGAACTGGAATTTATTGAATTGCAGAAAAATCAATTTACATGGAAAGTGTATCTGTATAAGTCTATTGGGGGAGGATGGAAATAATTGCTTATCGGAACTTTAGTTTCCGTTTCATAGTATTGCGCTTTCCAATGTTTCAAGTTGTAATACCCGCTCCAAATCCTCCATTAAAAAGTTAGAAGTTTCCCCGCTAGAGGTCACAAAAGAAAAAGCATCGCTATAGCGATGCTTTTTCTTTTACATCATTTTCATTTCGCTACCGCTATAGCTTGTGCCATCGCTAAAGCTATTGGCGACATGCGATTAGCGAACGCGGTCTGTTTCTCATTCCGACCGATTTTCCCAGATGCTTTTTTCTTCAGAGCGAGAACGGAGTGTGAGAGCGGGATTTGTGTTCGAAACTGAGATTTAACTTCCTTCTTTGAAGGAGGACTGAGGAGGATGACAAACTTCAATCTCCCACAAACCTTTGATTTTAATGTGCTTTTCAACTATTCCGGCAGTTCGAATACAGCTTTCAACACCAACAATCTCCATGAATTTGCTATCTTTGCGCCCATCTATGCAAACAAAAAGAACTATTTATCATTCACAGGTTACTCCACCGTGAGGAATTGATTTCTCTTCCCTAACGCCACACAATCCCATAGTTTTTATTGAGGACATAGTTCCTCATGAATGATATTTTATTCAAATGAAAAAGTACTTTAATTTATTTGACCTCAAACAAGAGGTAAATTACAAGACCGAAATCCTGGCAGGATTAACCGTTGCAATGACTATGATCCCCGAATCCCTTTCCTTTGCCTTATTGGCAGGATTTCCACCGCTTGCAGGACTTTACGGAGCATTTATCATGGGGATATTTACATCTATTTTTGGCGGAAGACCGGGATTGATTTCCGGTGGTGCAGGCGCAACCGTTATTGTTCTCATAGCCTTGATGCAATCTCATGGGCTGGAATATGTTTTTGCTGCGGTTGCACTTGCGGGAGTATTCCAAATTCTCGTTGGTCTTTTCAAACTGGCAAAGTTTATTCGTTTAGTGCCGCAGTCCGTGATGTATGGTTTTGTAAACGGTTTGGCAATCATTATTTTTCTTGCACAGATCTCACAATTTAAAACAACAGGTAAAAATTCCGAATGGATGACAGGCTCAACGCTCTGGGTTATGATGGGATTAGTTGCTTTGACAATCGGATTGGTAATCCTGATCCCGAAAATCACCAAAGCGGTTCCTGCATCACTTTTGGCAATTGTGGTGATATTCGGATTGGTATATTTCATTGGAATAGATACTAAAACCGTTGGCGACATTGCATCTGTTCAGGGAGGATTACCACCTTTCCATATTCCGCTTGTTCCGATGGAATGGAATACATTGTGGATCATCGCTCCGTATGCTGCCATCATGGCGGGAGTTGGTTTGACAGAAGGCTTGCTGACCTTGAATTTAGTAGATGAAATAACCCAAACCAAAGGAAACGGAAACCGTGAAAGTATTGCCCAGGGAGGCGCTAATATGCTGAACGGGTTCTTTTTCGGAATGGGAGGCTGCCCGATGATCGCTCAAACACTTGTTAATTTATCAGCCGGAGCAAGAGCAAGGCTTTCGGGAATTGTTTCTGCATTAACCATTCTGATCATCGTTCTTTTCGGTGCACCCGTAATTGGAAAATTACCCATTGCAGCATTAACAGGAGTGATGATCATGGTAGCAATCGGCACTTTTGAATGGACGAGTTTACGCATCTTTGGCAGAATGCCAAAAGCCGATATTATTATCATGCTCATTGTAACTTTGATTACCGTATTCATGCACAACCTGGCGTTGGCTGTTTTGATCGGGGTGATCATTTCTGCACTGGTTTTTGCATGGGAAAATGCCAAACGGATCCGGGCGCGTAAGTTTACAGACGACCAGGGCGTAAAGCATTACGAGATCTTCGGACCGTTATTCTTTGGTTCTGTTTCTGCGTTCAACGAAAAGTTTGATGTCGCAAATGATCCTCAAAAGGTTGTTGTCGATTTTTCTGAAAGCAGGGTTGCAGATATGTCGGCCATTGAAGCATTGAATGGGTTGACAGAGCGCTACCAAAAAGCGGGTAAAACGCTTCATTTGCGTCATTTAAGTGACGATTGCAGAAAACTCTTAACCAATGCCGATAAGATCATTGAAATCAACGTGATGGAAGATCCTTCTTACCAGGTAATGGAAAACGGCATATAGCTTAAGTTGCTTCCTAAAAGCTTATCGGATTTCAGATATTTTTTTGATTTTTTGTTGAACCAAAAGCATTATATCGTAATATTGCAATATAGTATTAATGCAATAAACATGGGAGCAACTAAAACGGATCACTTTTCAGAAGAGCAAAACAAACTGGCAGTCATGATGAAAGCCTTGGGGCATCCTGCGCGAATAGCAATCATGGAACACCTGATTTCGGTTGATTCTTGTATCTGTGGAGATCTTGTGAATGTATTGCCTTTAGCACAGCCAACGGTTTCACAACATTTGAAAGAGTTGAAAAATGCAGGGCTGATAAAAGGAAATATTGAAGGAACCGCAATCTGCTATTGTGTGGACAAAGATGCTATTGCCGAATTACAGAGGTATCTGGCCAATACTACTCTTCAATTGGAGCATAAAGAAAAATCATGTTGTTAAATCAAATTTTTTAAACGATGAAGTTATCTGAGATAAAAGCAATTTTGCCAACGTTAGACAACGTAGCATTTCAAACCCCCGACGGGTCATTTGTACCGGAACATTTCCATGTAACTGAGGTTGGAAGCATTCAAAAACACTTTATTGATTGCGGGGGAACAATCCGAAAGGAACAGGTGGTTAATTTCCAATTGTGGAACGCCAACGATTTCGAACACCGGCTGAAACCGGGAAAACTGTTGAAAATCATTCAGCTTTCTGAAGAGAAATTGGGGATTGAAGACAATGAAATCGAAGTAGAATACCAGGGTGATACTATCGGGAAATACGACCTTTCCTTCAATGGTGAAAATTTCGTGCTGGTTTCGAAAAACACGGCTTGTTTAGCTTCGGACGCTTGCGGAATTCCGGCAGATAAGCAAAAGTTGTCTTTGAGTGAGCTTACGCCAACAAATGAACAATCGGGTTGTTGCACACCGGGCGGAGGTTGTTGCTAAGAAAGATTCATTTCTGATGAATGAATTTGAAACAGATACTGATAACAGCGAAAAGAACTGGCTTGAATTGTCCAGGTATTTTTCGCTGTTTTCTCATTCAAACCGGTTGGCGACTTTCCTGGAAATTGCCAAACATGGTGGAAGCGTGGAAGGTTACCTTATACCCGTAAACAGTTTACATGATTCGACTATAAAAAACAATCTTGCTCTGCTCAAAAAGCATCAAATTCTTACAGGTAAACTGCGCTCAAATCAAAACCTGTTTTACCAAATCAATTACAAAGAACTCCACCGGTTCAAGGCTCAATTCGATGAGTTCTACAAACTTGCTTCGGGTGAAGTTTTCATTGAAGAACCAAAAAAAGAAACAGCAATGTACCCTCATGTAAAAAAGTACCTTGAAGAATTAATTCCTCAATTTGACAGCATTTCAGAAGAGAGGAAGGCAATCCTAAAGAAAATCGGAAGCTATATTTCCGAGAAACAACATCAAAACAAACCAGCGCATTTGGTATATATCTGCACTCACAATTCCCGAAGAAGCCATTTTGGACAGATCTGGGCAAAAGCCGCTGCAGATTTCTACGGAATCCCGAATGTTCACACGTATTCCGGAGGTACTGAAGCCACCGCTTTCAACCACAATGCAATTGAAGCGGTGAAACGCGCAGGAATGGAGGTTCAGAAGACAACTGAAACCGAAAACCCTGTTTACCACGTTTATTATGCGGACGACCGGGAGCCGAGTGTTTGTTTTTCCAAAGTATATGATGCTTCGCAAAACCCCATGTCCGAATTCGCAGCAATTATGACCTGCAGTGACGCAGAAGAAAACTGTCCGTTTATTCCGGGTGTAGAATTAAGGATCGGAACCACTTACGATGATCCGAAAGCATTTGATAACACACCGTTTCAAGAAGAAAAATACGACGAGCGCTGCAAACAAATTGCGCTCGAAACATTGTACGCATTTTCATTAATCAATTAATTATTCCTATGTCAGCAACGAATTGTGCTCCGGCAGCAGAAAGAAAAAAACTCGGATTTTTAGATCGATTTTTAACCCTATGGATTTTCCTGGCTATGGGAATTGGCATTTCAATCGGTTATTTTGTTCCGGATGCCGATGAATTTATCAACTCATTTTCAAATGGAACAACCAATTTGCCCCTGGCAATAGGCCTTATTTTGATGATGGTGCCGCCTTTAACCAAAGTGCAATTCTCGAAGATCCCAAAAGTGATGGCAAAGCCCAAACTACTTGTCGTGTCATTTTTCATCACCTGGGTTGTTGGACCGTTTCTAATGTTCAGCCTGGCGGTCTTATTCCTGAAAGATTACCCGGAATACATGACCGGACTCATCATCATTGGTTTGGCTCCCTGCATTGCCATGGTCATTGTCTGGAACGAATTGGCAGAAGGAAACCGGGAATTGGTTGCAGGATTGGTTGGGATCAACAGTTTGCTACAGGTCTTTTTCTTCAGTTTGTATGCCTATTTTTACTTGGAAATTGTTTTGCCCCTATTCGGAATTAATGCCTTGAATATTGACATTACTATTGTAGAAATCGCCAAAACTGTCGGTATTTACCTCGGAATCCCGTTTGCAATAGCAGTCATTAGCCGCTTTGCTTTGATTCGTTTAAAAGGGGAAGAATGGTTCAAAAACAAGTACCTGCCATTCATTTCTCCTATCACATTAATTGCGTTATTATTCACGATTGTGGTGATGTTTAGTCTGAAAGGTGAAATGATCATACGTATACCTATGGATGTGGTACGTGTTGCTATACCATTGGTCATTTTCTTTGCCATTATGTTCTTTCTCATGTTTTTGGTCGGAAAATGGGCAGGAGCAGATTATTCGGACAACGCGGCCTTATCTTTTACCGCTTCAGGGAACAATTTTGAACTGGCCATTGCAGTAGCCATCGGTGTTTTCGGGATTAATTCAGGTCAGGCCTTTGCAGGAGTTATCGGACCGTTGGTAGAAGTTCCTGCTTTAATCATCATGGTGCGCATTTCATTTTGGCTGAAAAAGAAACTATACCGCAAAGCTTAATTTGTGCAATCAAAAGAACCATTTGGACTCGTAAAACAGGTTTCAGCGAAGTTTTATTTTCACTTCTGATAAAAAGCACCTGATTTTTATATATTTACTACCAAATAACTTAAACACTATGAACGATTCCCGAAAAAAAGCTTTCAAAGCATTAGGCATTGATCCGAATAGAAAAACCATACTTTCCCTCGACGGTGGAGGAATCCGTGGAATTTTCACCTTGCAATTATTGAAAAAAATGGAAGAAATCGCCGGAATTCCCTGTCACGAACTTTTTGACATGGTATCGGGCACTTCAACAGGCGGTATCATTGCCGGACTTATAGCTTCCGGGAAAAGTGCTGCGGAAATCGAAGAGTTATACATCAATCTCGTTACGAAAGTCTTTAAGCGCAGGGGAATTCTCGCCAACAGAAAATTAAATCCGCCCTTATACGATAAGATAAACTACCGCCGGGCCCTTTCTGATATTCTGGGCAATACCACATTGAAAGATGTATGTGCAAAAACGGATACGGACCTTTTGATCACGGCGAAAGATGTGGCGGCCGGTGAAGAAACTTTCTTTACCTGTTTCTGCGATGAAGGAGAATACATCGGAACATACAAAGACGTGTTATTACGGGCAGTTATGGAAGCAACCATGTCGGCACCAACTTATTTCTCACCTCTTGAGCGATTTGTTGACGGTGGTACAACAACTTACAACAACCCTACGCTATCCGCAATTATGGAAGCCGTTTATTACGGCCCCGAAAAGAAATACGATCTTTCCAAACTTTGTGTGTTTAGTTTTGGTACCGGAACAACCATTGAGTTCATTGAACCAAAAGGTATCAAGAATCCGGACGGACCGGATGTCTTGTTCTGGCTGGATGTGGTGATGCGGGAATCAAGCCAGGATGCCAGTAAGATGCAAAGCAACCTCATCCGCTCCGAGATCATTCCTGAGCTTGATTTCAGAAGATTTCAAATTTCACTGGACGAAAACACCCTGGAAAAAATCCCGGATAAAAACATCTCTCAATTAAACATGGAAGCTGATTGGCTGAGTGAATTAAAAAACGAAGACCTGAAAGGGATCGAATTGGATGATGTATCTAAATTCGACCTGATGAAAGTGATCGGAGAGGCGGTTGTAGAATACATCATGAATGATCCGAAAGGTGGAAAATTCAAGAAAGACCTGGTGGACGAAAACAAAAAAGAACTTTTAGTCACTGCCTTTGGAAAAATTGACCGCATTAAAGAACAAATGAGTGATCCTGACTGGTTGGACAATTTCGAAAGTTAAGCGAAACAAACACTTCCGATCGAATTAAAACCATCATTTTTTGCGAAATAGTTATTTGTAATTGCGAGATTTGTATTAATATTGAAACACGGGAATTAGCTCATCTGGTCCTGACGACGCCCAATGGTCGTGTCAGGATGCTGATCGGAGCATCAGCACTAGAGCTAATACCAATTAGTTGAGATAACTAGAAGAAAATAAATGGGAAATTAGCTCATCTGGTCCTGACGACGCCCAGTGGTCGTGTCAGGATGCTGATCGAAGCATCAGCACTAGAGCTAATACAAATTAGTTGTGACGACTAAAAATAAATGGGAAATTAGCTCATCTGGTCCTGACGACGCCCAGTGGTCGTGTCAGGATGCTGATCGAAGCATCAGCACTAGGGCTAATACAAATTAGTTGTGACAACTAAAAAAAATAAATGGGAAATTAGCTCATCTGGCTAGAGCGCAACGCTGGCAGTGTTGAGGTGATCGGTTCGAGTCCGATATTTTCCACGAAAAAGAAAAAGCGAACTACTACCGTAATTCGCTTTTTTACTTTTTGTCTACTACGTATCTTAAAAATCAACCAATCCCTTTACTTCTTCCAACAGGCTTTCTCCCTCTTCGCCCGCTTTCTTCGTAGATTCTTTCAGTGTTTCTCCGTTGCTGAAGCTGTAAATCTGCTCAACCGCGTTTTCCAATACTTTGGTTTTCTTAGCTATTTTGGAAGCCTTCGGAACCTTATTGTTTTTCAGTAATTTATTTGTATTCACGTTTTTAATCCGGTTATATGTGAATGAACTTGCGATCTTCAACATGAAAACCTTGTCATAAACTTCTTTCAAAGCACTTTCCGAATCGTCTTTTTGCAGGTACCCGATGCATTCATCAACAAGTGCTTTATCATCTGCTGTGAGCTGTTTACTTTTCTTCAATTTATTGAGTGAAGCAATTGCTTTATCATTCTTCCCTTTCTCCAGGTAAACATATATTTCAACAGCCCAAACGGCTTCATTATCCATTTTCAATTTTTTACAATCTTTCAAAACCTGCTCAAAATCCTCCAGTGCACGTTCCTGATCAATTTCCCGTTCCATCATCAACCGGTCTATCCCCGGTACAAATGGTTCATCGCCCGGAATGCGGTATACGACTCTTCCTGATTGAATTTTCCAAGTTGCAAGGCATTGATGGTATAAGTCAAATCCAGGTTCTTGTTGTTTTTGAGCCATTCCAGGTTGTTCGAATATTCGTTTTCGGATAAATAGTAAAATCCTTTTTGCATAAACACAAACCCTCTTACAAAACGAAGCTGGCCTTTCAATTCCGAATCGGGAAGCAATTCCACATCTGTTTCTGCACATTCATACAATGCGACATCACTTCCCAAACTGCTGCTTGCCATTGCCAATACCGACAGAAAAGCATGCTCCCTTGCTTCTTGTGCTGCTTTTTCCTTTCCTTTGAAATAATGGGTACTTTTCGTTCCGTCCCAAAATTTCCGGAAGGCATCTACTACTACCGGGAACTCATCTTCGTCTGTTTGCATCACGAATTCATCCATTTGATCGTACACCTGGTACATCGCCCAATAATCCTTTACCGACAATTCATCCGCGTGATTGAGCGCCAGTATTTTTTGAACTAACTTATCGGAATCGCGCTTAAATGCTTTGAATTTTGCAGAAGTAGTATCTTCAGAAGCGTAACCCCGAACCATGAGTTTTACAAATTTGTAAGGAACCACTTTCCCTGAAACCAGGCTTTCATTTAAAGCAATTCGATCCTGTTCCAGCAATTCTTCATCTGTTTTTTCGGAAGAGCAGGCACTTAAAAGGAACAAAGTGAGGACGTAGAAAAGGTTTTTCATAGCGCGGTGTATGCGTAAGTTTAGGTGTCAAAAATGGAAAAATAAATTGAGAATCGTGTAACAGGATGAGAAACAAGCTCGATCTGTGAAATTCAACACTTTTAATCACACTTTCTATTCGAATCCGGGTAAAATGTGAATTTTAACTAACGATTACTCATTGGTTTTTACAAAAGACACATTCTCAACAACGTCGGTGCCACATACAATTCGATCCAATCATCCTACTGGCCATGGTGGGTCAAAACTCTACTCAATCTGCCATTCTCACAATTTCACTGATTCTTAACAAAGAACTTTTCCTGCAAAACTTTTGTTTTTCATACCTTTGCGGCAATTAAATGCTAAACAAACCGTTTCGAACAATTTTTGATCGTGAACTTGAACATTATACACGTTGCCGGCTCATTCGGAATCCGATTGAAACCTATTTTCGCATTCTTTTTGGTTTGCTTTATCTGTGCATCCAATGCTTCCGCACAATTTTCACGATCCGATGAATCAGTTGCCACAAGCATTTATCCCATCATGCTGAATACTAGCTGGGAAAACCAGACTTCATTTCAAACATTTCAGATCGGTGTACTCGATAGTGATACCTCGTTTTACAGCGCTCTTCGAAAAAAATACGACGGCATTTCGCTGAAAGGAAAAAAGGTAAGTGTTGTCCACTTCAAAAGTTTGGATGCCATAGGTGCAACACAGGTTCTTTGCGTAGACAAAAAATTCAACAAGAAAATTGAGAAAGTTGCGAAAGCTATCGCCGGAAATCACACGCTCTTAATCACAAACTCCTGCAAGGATGAAGATTACGTGATGGTTAACTTTAACGGGCGCTTGAAAAAAGACGATTTCACGGTCAACCAGGCAAATATGGAAAGTGCCGGGTTGAAATTGACCAATCAGTTCGAACAATACATGGAAGGAACGGTTGCCTGGGAAGAACTACTCAATGAGTCGACCGAAAAACTGGAAAAGGAGCGTGAAAAAGTTGCCGCCAAGGAGGAAACGATCAAAAATCAGAAGGCTAAGATCAACTACCAGAAAATGACCCTGCAGGAAAAGGTCAAAATGCTGGATGAACAGGGAACTATTCTGGAAGAACAGGCGCAAAAACTGGAGGATCAATCGCAGGCTATTTCTGACCAGGAAGACATCCTGTTCGAGCAGAAGCGAAATATTGAATTGCAAAAAGGACAGATTAACGAGCAATTGCAAAAACTCGGCATGCAGCGGGTTATCCTGATCATGGGATTGGTTGTTCTGATCCTGATCCTGGGAATTTCCTATATTTTGTACCGCAGCTCGGTTCACCGTAAAAAATCTATCCAGGAACTTTCGGAACAGCACGCTATTGTCAGTTCACAGAAAGACCAGATCGAAAAGATCCTGTATGAATTGACGGACAGTATCCGTTATGCTTTACGCATCCAAAATGCGGTTTTACCCAATGAACAAACCATTCGCGGAACAATTCCCGGGGATTTCTTCGTAATGTACAAACCCAAGGATATTGTCAGCGGGGATTTCTTCTTCGTAGACCGCCGGGGCGACTGGACACTGGTTGCAGTAGCAGATTGTACCGGACATGGTGTTCCGGGAGCATTTGTAAGCATGTTGTGTATCAGTTTGCTGAATGAGATCGTGAAACAGCAGGAAATTACACGTGCAGATATCATTTTGAATGAGCTGCGCGACAAAGTAATCGATTCTCTACAGCAAAAAGGAATCCAGGGCGAACAAATGGACGGAATGGATATTTCCCTGCTTCTGATCAACAACAAAACCTACAAATGTCATTGGTCCGGAGCAAATAATCCGCTGTACATTGTTTCTTCGAAAAGCAAGAAACTGGAGGAATTAAAGCCCGATAAGCGTCCGATCGCTATCTACCCGGATATGAGTGAATTCACGAACCACGAAATGGTAGCCAATAAGGGAGATATCTTCTACTTGTTCACAGATGGTTATTCGGATCAGTTTGGCGGTGAAAGAGGAAAGAAATTCATGAGCCGCAACTTCAAGAACCTGCTTGCTGAAAATGCTCACAAACCGATGAATGAGCAGGGCAAAATCCTGGATACAACAATCGAGGAATGGAAATCTGCTTATGGCGAAGGGTTGGAGCAGGTGGACGATATTACGGTGTTGGGGATTAGGATTGGATAATCATGACACGAGTTCGAAACTCGCATCAACTAAATGGATTGTAATTCGTATAAGCCGTAATTATTGCACGGGAATTTTATAAAGTCCGGCTTTTCCCAAAATCAGTTCGTTTTTATGATTGACTGAAAAGATTAAATCCACTGATGTTTCTTCTATACGAATTGTCAATTGGTCATGCATAGTCAGTTCACCATAAAAACTCCATGCTATTCCTTTTTTATTAAGTCTCTTGATGGTCTTTTTGAACTTGGGGGAAAGAAACCCTTTTTCGAATGATTTGAGGACAATAAAATGGAGTTTATTATTGATAAAAGTAAACTCTGTTTGCTCTTCATCCGAATAGATTTCTGTGTCACCTTGCGATAGGTTGTGAAACGCATCTTTGATCGTATTCTTGAACTTATCAATGGTATCTCCGATTGAAAGTCCATCATATGTTCCTTTGAGTAATAATTCAAGGTCTTTTTTCATTACTCCTATTTACAATAGTTAAACAAGTAAGTTCTGAAGGATTCTACTCCTTATCAAAGATGCCTGCTGGATTTTCTCTTCTGCTTCATCCTTTGAACTATGAAAACAAGTAATGCCGCTATGGAAAGAATCTGCCCGGAAAAGTATACCAGTTTAGCATAGGGCCAATGCATCATCCTGAACTGTAGTCCGGCAAATATCAACAGAATCCCAAGACCGAAAATAATGATTTTGTACATCCAGTAAGAATAATTAAATCTTCTTCTTATGCAGATCGTAAACGATTCCGTCCGACAATCCGATCTTGGGAACGTACATTTCCTTGCATTTAAGCGCATTCATACAGAAACGGAAGATTTCCAGTGCCGGAACGATTACATCGGCTCTATCGGGCTTTAACTGGAACAAATCCATGCGCTGACCGACGCTTAAGGGTTCCAGTTCGGCATACAATTGGTTCATGGCCCTCAAAGTAACCGGAGCTTTTTCTTTAAAACCGAGAATTTTGTGAATCTTATTGATATTTCCTCCGGTTGCATAGACCGCGTGCGGATTATCTTCCACGTGTTCCTTGATCCAGTCTTTGAGTTCCCGCCAGTCTTTCTTGTCAACCTTGTTCTTGAGCATACGAACCGTGCCGATATCAAAGCTTTTTGCCGCTACGCGTTTTCCATGCTCAAAGACGTTAATCTCGGTAGATCCTCCACCTACATCAATGACTAAATAAGATTCGGAACGGGCAATATCAAGTAAGGCAAAAGTACCGAAGATCAATCGCGCTTCTTCGTCACCGGAAATGATCTCGATTTCGATACCCGTATTTCGTTTGATCTGCTGTATAACTTCCATCCCATTACTGGCATCCCGCATCGCACTGGTAGCACATGCCCGGATTGCAGCAACATCAAAAATATCCGCAATCAGGCTGAAAGCTTTCATTGTCTTAATGAAATCTTCTGCTTTTTGCACGCTGATCTCACCGGAATCGAACACTTCTCCCCCTAAACGAAGCGGAAGACGCGTGTAAGAAATTTTCTTGACATAAGGATGCCCGTTTTCTTTGGCGATCTCACCTATTAACAATCGAGCTGCATTCGATCCGATATCTATGGCTGCGTACTTTTTTGGCATTAAAACCGAAATTAGTAAAAAAACCACAAAGATCACCAGGGACACGAAGGAATGGTTTGATGAGCTTATAAAGGATAGTGGATTTCGCAGGCTCAGTTAATAAAAAAATGCCGTTCGTCGATTGGCGAACGGCATTCCAACTATCATTCAGTTATTTATTTTACAATCACTTTTTCAACAAGGCTTCCCTGAGCATTGTTAAAGTGAAGGAAGTAGATTCCTTTTGCCAGGTGAGAAACCTCCAATTGTGTTTCAGTATTCATCGCTAAAGAAGATAACGGATAAACCATTTTTCCATCCTCGGATACCATGGAGAAATTCACGTCTTTTCCTGCCTTGATTACTACTACTGAACTTGCAGGATTTGGATAGATTTCCAACCCGAAATCAGCCATTTCTTCAATTCCGGCACAATCTTCCACATTAATTGACTGGGAAACTGCATCCGAACACCCGTTCTCAGTCACCGTGTACGTAATTGTCTGGATTCCTGCTCCTGCAGTTGCCGGGCTGAAGTTTCCTCCCGAAACACCTGTTCCGCTATACGTTCCGCCAGCAGGTAAACCACCCGTTAAACCAAATGACGGATCCTGCAAACATACATCTGTAAATGCTGCAAGGCTTGCTGTTGGCGCTGCGTTCAAGGTAAATGTAGAAGTTGCAGATCCTGAACATCCGTTTCCATCTGTATAATTATATGTCAAAGTAATTGAACCTGCTGTCAAGCCAGCCGGGTCAAAAGTGGAACCGGAAACTCCCGTTGAACCGGAGAAAGTTCCTCCCGCAGGAGATGCAGTCAATGCTACCGGACTTTCATTATCACATACATTGCCAACTGGTGTAAATGTTACAGTTGGGTTCGGATTGAACACTACCGTTGCAGCACCTGTTCCTGTTGCAGAACATCCACCCATTGTTACATTCGTAACGGTAAATGTTCCGTTTGCAGTAGCACTTACCGTATAAGGTGAAGCTGTGATCCCGTTAACTGTTGTTGGAGTTGTACCGTCCGTATAAGTCACATCCCAAGGACCAGCGCCGGTTAGTGCAATAGTTACATCAATAGAACCTGTTCCACATTGTGTACCACCACCGGAAACGGCAGCTGTCGGTGCTGCAGCAATGGTAACACTAAATGTTTGAGCATCCGCCGGACATGATCCGTTCGCAGCAATTGAGTTTGTTACCGTATACACTCCGGCAGTACTAGAAGCCAGGTTAATCTCTCCTGTAGAAGAATTGATTACCAATCCTGCTGTAGAGCTGAATGCTCCTGCGCTTGCTCCTGCACCGTATACCGGGCTTGGGTTCGTTCCGTTCGTACAATAGCTTGGCATTGCGTAGCTAAATGTTGCATCAGGAGCCCCTGAAATAACTATAGTTTGCGTATTTGTATTCGGACAAGCTCCGGAAGTTGTATAAGTTACTGTATAACTTCCTGAAGTACTGTTTGCTACATCAATTTCTCCGGTCGCAGTGCTTACAAAAGTTAATCCTGCAGGAGTAGATGAGAATGTTCCGGCAACCGATGTTGTAGGCGTTTGGTTCGGAGATGCGTCGCAAATAGAATTGGTCGGGTAATTATAGGAAGCATTATCCAACGCATTCACCGTAATAGTTTGCCCTGCAGATGCCGGAGAAGTACAACCCAAAGCTGTAGCAGTAACCGTATATGTTCCGGCAGTGTTCACCGTAATGGATTGAGTGGTTGCTCCGTTTGACCAGGTATTTCCAGTAGCGGCAGACGAAGTAAGCACTACGTTTCCTCCGGAACAGAAAGTCGTCGGTCCACCAGGTGTAACTGTCGGTGCTGCCGGAGCCGGATTAACCGTAATTGTTTGTACCGTGTTATCCACACAGCTATTAAAAAATCCTCCGATTGTAATTAACATAACATCGTATGTTCCTGCTGCAGGATGCGTATACGTAGTAGTACCATTCCAAACTACAGCGCTGTTATCCATATCATAAACGAATGTGGAATCTGTTGCAGCTACTCCGAAATAGGACATAAACGTATTGTAGTTCGACATTCTATTACCTAAAACAGACATCGGAGTGGTTCCATTCGTATAAGTAACCGGTGTACCCTGGCAAACCGTAGTTGCAGATGGTGTGAATTGTGTATTGATTGTATAATTCACAATGGGCCCTGCCAACAATTCAAAATTGTATGGTCCGGGAGGAATTGTTGAACCATTTCCGGGGAAATTCGTTGCATCATTTGTCAATACCGGAATACTAACATAAGCATTAGCAGAATTCGGGTAATAGGATGATTTATAACGTAAGAAGTCTTCATCGTAAGTTTGTCCAAAAGCAAGATCCGTTACATAGAAATTTAGAATCCCTGTACTCGGTGTAAGAACTATCGCATAATTTCCGGTTACGGTAAGCGGTGTAGAAAAATTAACATAGCGATAAGCATAATCTGCATTCGTATTCGTGTAAGCTCCCGTAATCGTAATATTACCGCTCCCTACCAATGTTGTTGGTACATTTGAAGCATCCACATTATAAATAGCAGCATTTACCGTAACATCGGTAGCTGAACCTTTTGCACCGAAAAACTCAATTCCATTGATTGTTAAATTTCCTGAGTTTAAATAAGTTTGAGAAACCACTTCATTATCTGAAGCATAAGCGTTAAATGAATAAAAATTATCCGTTCCCAAAATCTGTTCTTTAGCTTGTGGATAACGCAAAGTATCCTGACAAACCAAGGTTTTAACCAATGAAGGTTGAGAAGAAACAGGGGCTTGTTTGAGTTGGGGATTTAGAACATGATTTAAACCCATTTTAAGGCCTTGCTGCGCAAAACACAAAGTACTTCCCGCTATAAGCGAGAAAACCAGTAATGATTTTTTCATAGTAAGTTAATAAAATTAATGTGGCTCGAAGATAATCAATCAGCAACTAATTTCTGAGTTATTTAACATTTTAAACTTCGCAATAAGTTGATTTTTAACAATTGACACAACAATTAATGATACTGTCAGGAATTCTTTAAAGGGAAGAAAAATGCCAATGGTTCGTACTTGAAATACAGCCAAACAGACTTAAAAAGATATTTCAGTTCAGAGATCGGAATATCACGTGAACGAAGTGCCAGCCAAAGCGAAAGTGCAAAGCTTACAATGAAGTTCACAAAACCGATCACGCCGATTCCCAGGATTCCCATAATAATCGGATACCAGCCTGTTTCGAAATGCCCGCCGAATAATCCCAAAGCCATATTTCCGGCAGCAAAGGTGATGTGTCGGATATCCAGGTTCAGTCCAAGGAAAATCCCGATGGATGCAGTGGAACCCAGAAACACTCCAAACCAGAAGTTAGATGCTACTCCGGCCCATTTTCGTTCGATCCAATCGGCAAATTTTTTGGTGCTTTCTTTCCCCAGTGAAATCTTTAGCACCGGATGTTCCTTAATCCGGTTGTAAATCTTCTTGTGCTTGATCTTGTTGGAAACCGACCCGGCAATAATCCCGGAAAGAAAAAGAAAAACTCCTGCAATGGCTGCATGCAGGATTGCCCAGGAAGCTATCGGGTTCAAATCGGTCATCAAATGCTCGCTTTTTGCTTCATCCACAATTTGGAAACCTGCCAATCCCTGCAAAGACCAAATCAACAGCATGGCAACCGGAAAAGCGATCAGTACATTCCCCACAAAAGCAATGAACTGTGAACGGAAAAGGTGAGAGAACAAGATTGCGAAAGAGCGGTGCCTGTCAGCTTCATCTGCTGAGCTGTTCAACCCATTTTCAATCGACTTAACAATAGTAGCTGCAGTCATAGCCGGCTGTTTGGTTGCCAGCGTAAAACCCAGTAAGTAAATCAGGATAAATCCGAAAGCGTAATTCAAACTGTATAGGAACGCATGACCAAAATCACTGATAACTGCCTTTCCCAAAACCACTTTGAACAAACACAGGAAACCAACGATCAATCCTCCACCCATAGCAGTCAGAAGCATGTGAACATATTCCTTTTTCGACTGAGTAATGTAATGTTCACCGGTTCTGGCGGTATGCTGCGTTACTTCATAAGCAATTGTCTGTGTGCTGTCGAGCAGCAAACGACGGATATTATTTTTTCTGCAATTGTATTTAATCAAACGGATTGCCAGATATATGGAATTATCCCGTTTATCTTCTTCAGAATCGGTGGCAAGCAGCGGCAATAAAGCTTCTATCCGGAACAATTGCTGTCGGATACGCAGCAAACTCTGGTTCACGCGAATGGAAATCCCAAACTTTGCACTGTTCTCAAATGCGTTATTAATAATCTGATGACAGCCCTGAAGCAACTGAACCAGTTCCTGGAAATCGGGATCTGTGGCGGAGATAGAGAGCCTGTCTCCCTGAATGATCTTTGAAACAATGAGATCCAGTTTTTTCTCGAACGATTCAAAAGGACTTTGCACATGTTCGTATTCGGGTACCATGATCAAAACATCCTGTTCGAGTGCTCTTCCGCTGATACGTTGAATGAGCAGGCTGATCCCGCTGATGATTTCCGTTATTGCCGTGTTCTGGCTGTCTTCCTCCGAGTCATAAATTGTCCGCAAATCCAGTAAAACAATTAGCTCGTTGATCTCGGTCAGTGCAATTTCCTGCACCCACTCAAAATCGTTCTGCCTGTAAAAAACCTGGTTCAGCAAAAACTGAAGGGTATCAGGTTCCGGTTGCTCCGGCAAAATCTTCGATCCTAAACGTTCCCGGATCTCCCGGATGAAATATGCATCCCGGATAATTCCTGAATCCGTTAAAATGGATGTGAATTTGCGGTTTTGAAAAACATTCCGCAGGTAAACAGCCATTGCATAACGTCTTACAGCGTTTTCATTCAGGTAATCCAAAAGTGGCCGGATGCTGACCGGTTTGTCTTTTTCAATTTTATCGGGACGAAAATATGCAACCAGGTCAACGAGGAACTCCAAATTGTTGGATGTGTAATCTGCTTCGTTGTAAAACTCATCGAATAGTTCGTCCAGCCGTTTTCTTTTGGTCCTTTTAAATAATTGCATTCCCTTATTTTTCTTAAAAATAAGAAATGCCCGTTAACTAACGGACATTTTGATATGGTTTCGGCTCCCATGAAACCACTTCCATAGGAGCCGGAATAACCTTTCTATTAAACTCTTTCCACACGGATCAAGGTATCAGCATCTGCTTCGATATCCGTTGAAAGTCCTTCAAAGGCATCCGCTGAAATCATTAAATCTGTTGCCAATACCTCATCGCAGATAAACTGCTTGTTCGTTTCGGCAGCAAGCTGAATGAATTCGGATGATTTAAGTGTCAGACGGATTTTATCCGTTACCTCCAACCCGGAATCTTTGCGCAGGTTCTGAATACGGTTCACCAATTCTCTGGCAACTCCTTCCATGCGCAAAGCCTCGGTAATAGTGGAATCCAAGGCAACAGTCAAACCGTTCTCAGATGCAACCAGCCATCCCGGGATGTCTTCCGCGCGAATCTCGAAATCACTCAGATCAAGGATTACTTCTTCTCCGTCAATAACTCCTCTCCAACCCTGGTTTTGCTCGATTTGAGCAATTCCATCCTGGTCCATTTGAGCCACCATTGCAGCAATTGACTTCATTTGTTTGCCGTATTTAGGACCGATGGTCTTAAAGTTCGCCTTGATGGACTTTACAAAGATGTTATTTGATGCATCCAACAATTCCAGTTCTTTCACATTCACTTCCGAAAGGATCAATGCCTGAACGTGTTCGATATTTTTTGCAAACTGCGCGTTTAGAACAGGAACCATGATCTTTTGAAGCGGCTGGCGCACACGGATCTTTTCTTTCGCACGTAATGCAAGTACCAGTGAAGAAACATTCTGAGCAATCTCCATTTGTGCTTCGAGTTCCAGATCAATTAAATCCGTATTGGATTTCGGAAAGAAAGCCAAATGCACAGAATTTACAGGATGACGACCCGAAATTGCATTTAAATCCGAGAATAACTGGTCCAAATAGAACGGCGCAATCGGGGAACCCATAATTGCAACAGCTTCCAAACAAGTATACAAGGTCTGGTATGCCGAGATCTTATCTGCTTCGTAATCGCCTTTCCAGAAACGTCTGCGGCAAAGTCTTACGTACCAGTTCGACAATTGATCAGTCACGAAATCCTGGATCAAACGACCCGCTTTTGTCGGTTCGAAAGAAGCATAAGCTTCATCTACCTGCGCAATCAGTGAATTCAGTTTTGACAAGATCCAGCGATCGATTTCCGGGCGTTCTTCCAACGGGATTTCAGCTTCGGAGTAGTTAAATCCGTCAATATTCGCATACAATGCAAAGAACGAATACGTGTTGTAAAGCGTTCCGAAGAATTTGCGCTGTACCTCCGTAATTCCTTCCGTATCGAACTTCAGGTTATCCCATGGCTGCGCATTCGTGATCATGTACCAGCGTGTTGCATCCGGACCGTATTTCGACAATGTTTCAAACGGATCCACTGCATTTCCTAAACGCTTGGACATTTTTTGCCCGTTCTTATCCAATACCAATCCGTTTGACACCACATTTTTGTATGCCACCGAATCAAAACACATCGTTGCGATTGCATGCAGGGTATAAAACCATCCGCGAGTCTGGTCGACACCTTCCGCAATGAAATCTGCAGGATACGATTTGTTATTATCGATCAATTCTTTATTCTCGAACGGATAATGCCATTGTGCATAAGGCATCGCACCGGAATCAAACCACACGTCAATCAAATCACTTTCTCGTTTCATCGGCTTACCCGACGGAGAAACCAGCGTGATTTCATCCACGTAATTCTTGTGCAGGTCGATTTGTGCGTAATTCTCCTTGGAGAAATTATTCGGCTTGAATGCCTCCAGCGGATTTGCAGTCATCAAACCTGCTGCAACTGCCTTCTCACATTCCGCTTTCAATTGTTCTACAGATGAAATACAAACGCGCTCGTCGCCATCTTCTGTTGACCAGATCGGAATTGGGATTCCCCAGTAACGTGAACGGGATAAGTTCCAGTCATTCGCGTTTTTCAGCCATTCACCGAATCGTCCGCTTCCTGTTGAAGCCGGTTTCCAGTTAATCGTATTATTCAATGCGATCATGCGGTCTTTCACATCCGTTACCCGGATAAACCAGGAATCCAATGGGTAATACAATACCGACTTATCAGTTCTCCAGCAATGCGGGTAACTGTGTTCGTATTTTTCGATCTTAAATGCTCTGTTCTCTATCTTCAATTTCAAAGCAATGCGCTCATCCACCGACATGTATGCTTTCAAATCCGGGATAACGGATTTCAACCCTTCCCGCTGCTTAAGAAATTCCGTCTGTGTTTCTTCGTCTGTCAAGTAATCTGCTTTCACATATTCACCACCCAGCCCGAAAAGCGAGTCGGAAACTTCCTGGCGGAAACGGCCTCGCAGGTCAACCAATGGAACAGGAACACCTTTTTCGTCAAGCACAAGCATGGCAGGAACACCTGCTTCAGCAGCCACACGCGCATCATCCGCACCAAAAGTAGGCGCAATGTGCACGATTCCCGTACCATCCGAAGTAGTTACGAAATCACCTGATATCACACGGAATGCCTGATCCGCGTTTTCGTAAGGCAAAGCCCCTTTCAAAAGTTGTTCGTAACGGATTCCGACCAGGTCAGAACCTTTGCATTCGCCCAATACAACAAATGGAATATTTTTCCCGGATTTATCATATCCTTCCAATCCGGATACATCTTCAACCGCAACAAAACCTTTCCCAAAATGGTTTTTCACCAAATCCTTCGCCAAAACCACCTGAACCGGTTCGTGGGTGTAAGGATTGAAAGTCGAAACCAGGACGTAATCAATATTCGGTCCAACACACAATGCGGTATTGGAAGATAAAGTCCATGGAGTGGTGGTCCAGGCCAAGAAAAACGTTTCCACCCCTCTTTGTCTCCCCTCAAGGGGAGAGTTGGAAACTGCCTCCTCCCTTGAGGGAGGATTGAGGAGGGTGGCAGGCAGAACCTGGTCCTCTTTTATTTTAAATTGCGCCACCACTGTGGTGTCTTTCACATCGCGGTAACAGCCCGGCTGGTTCAATTCATGAGACGACAAACCGGTCCCTGCCATCGGCGAATACGGCTGAATGGTGTAACCCTTGTACAATAAGTTTTTCTCATACAACTGGCCCAATAACCACCAAACAGATTCCATGTATTTCGGGTCGTAAGTGATGTATGGATCGTCCATATCCACCCAGTAACCCATTTCTTCCGTCAGACGGTTCCAGATATCCGTGTAGCGCATTACTGCCTCACGACACGCTCTATTGTAATCATCTACCGAGATTTTCTTCCCGATATCTTCTTTGGTGATTCCCAATTCTTTTTCCACACCCAGTTCCACAGGCAATCCATGCGTATCCCATCCGGCCTTACGCTTTACCTGTTTCCCTTTCAGGGTTTGGTAGCGGCAGAAAATATCTTTAATCGAACGAGCCATTACGTGGTGAATACCCGGCAGCCCGTTTGCTGATGGCGGCCCTTCAAAGAAAACAAACGGCTCAGCCCCTTCACGTGTAGACACGGAAGCTTCGAAAACGCGCTCATTTTTCCACTTTTCAAGAACTGACTGCGCTACATTCGGCAGGTTCAGCCCTGAATACTCGTTATACTTCTGACTCATAAACTTTAAATCGATTAAAGGTAATTTTCAAAACAGATGCAAAGTTACGAATTTCCTATTGGATTTCGGAGTCTGCCTGCATGTAGAGTAAGGGTGAAAAAATTTTCGCCCTTACTGACCAGACTTTTCAATTATTTATAATTAAATTCGTTCCGTTGGATTCATTGAATAGCATAGAGATTAATGACTTGGTTCAAAAAGTGAAGGCGGGAGACCAAACTGCTTTCGGAGAAGTCTATGATCGCTATTGCGGGGCAATTAACGGTGTGATCAACCGTTTCATTACGGATGAAGCAATTGCACAGGATGTACTGCAGGACACCTTTATCAAGGTCTGGAAAAACATTCAGATGTATGATGACACCAAAGGCAGTTTTTTCACCTGGATGCTCAACATTGCGCGGAACACTTCCATTGACGCATTGCGAAAATTGAAAAAAGAAGCGAAATCTGAAATCCAAACCCTGGAGACTGTCGTAAGTAGCTCAACAACTGTTCAGCAGAACGTGAGTACCATCGGTTTAAGACAGCTGGTAGACCGCCTTCCGGTTGAACAACAGACGATGATAGAATACTTATACTTCAAAGGGTATACGCAACAAGAAGTAGCAGATGAGCTGGATCTTCCGCTCGGAACTGTGAAAACACGTTCGCGCGCTGCCATGGCGGAGTTGAGAAAATGGTTTATAGTATTGATATTGTGGATATAAACGAATACATAGCATCAGGAATTTTGGAGTCGGTAACGCTCGGTCTTGCTTCCCCACAGGAAGTTCAGGAAGTAGCTTGCCTGTCTAAAATCTACCCGGAAATTCAGGCTGAGTTCATCCGCGTTCAAAAACGCTGCGAAGAGATGATGCTTGAAAGTGCCCAGGCACCTGATCCTTCCGTTCGTGCATCCCTGCTAAAAACCATTGCCGAAACACCACAGGAACAAGCTCCCGCTAAAAAGGAAGAAGCAAAAATCATTGCTATGAACACCACTCCGGAAGTGAAAGGAGTGAGCCCGATGTGGAAAATGATGGCAGCAGCATCTGTGATTCTTACCATTGGAGTCTGTGCGCTTTGGTTTATATCGAATCAGGAAGTAAAACGCCTCGACAAGATCATGGCTTCTATGGAAAAAGACCAGTTGAAGAATGAGCAGATTCTTCAGGCAATGATTGTAGAAAAAGATCATTTACAAACCGTCCAGGAAGTTCTTGCCGCAGAAAGCCTGCGCACTGTAAAAATGACCGGAACCGCTATGGAACCGGAAGCAACGGTGAAAGTCATGTGGAGCAAGGACATGAAAAAAGCGGTGATGCATGCGGAAAAAATCACACCTCCGCCGGCAAATATGCAATACCAATTGTGGGTGATCGCTGACGGAAAACCGGTTTCTGTGGGACTTTTCAACTACGACGAAGTGGAGCAAATGACAGAACCATTCGACGTAAATGCACAAAACATTACTGCTTTTGCCATCACACTGGAAAAAATGGGCGGAAGCCCGACACCAACTATGGAAAAAATGGTGGTGATGGGACCGATCAACGGATAAAATCCGTTCAAAAATGTTCAACTATTAAACGGTTCAAACCGTGAATCTATTTTGAACGCTTTCAACTCTTTGAACTTTTGAATTACCTTTAGGTCATGATTTGTCCTCCAGAATTGGTTCCCGGCGATGCTATTGCATTGGTTTCTCCTGCAAAAGCGATTGAAGCAACCCACATTGATTTCGCAAAAGCGTATTTTGAAGAGCACGGCTTTAAAGTGCTTGTTGCTCCGCATTCGGCAAACGAATACCGCTATTTTTCCGGAACGGATATGGAAAGAGCAGAAGATCTGCAATGGGCGATCGATCATCCGGATGTCAAAGCAATTATCTGCAATCGGGGCGGTTACGGAGCGATCCGTTTGTTTGATCTTGTGAATTGGGCGAACCTGCTTCGCGAACCAAGATGGATATTGGGTTTTTCCGATATTACCAATTTCCACTGCTTAGGTTTGAAACTTGGCATTGAAACAGCTCACACCACGATGCCTTTGAATTTCCGGGAGAACACCCCGGAATCCCTGGAGTCCCTTTTAAATGTGCTCCGCGGAATACCGAACGCATACACCTGGCAGACCAACGCCTCTAATAAACCCGGAACAGCAACCGGAAATGTAGTCGGAGGAAACTTATCAATTTTGTATTCCTTATTGGGAACTCCCTATTCCCCGAATTACGAAAATGCCATTCTATTTATTGAAGATATCGGAGAACAGGTCTATCATTTGGACCGCATGCTTTGGGCTTTCCGCTTTGCGGGTGTATTTGACCGAATCGCCGGACTGGTTGTTGGCGGAATGACTGACCTAAAAGACACTGCAAAACCTACTGAATGGTGCGTGGAAGAATTAATCCTGGAGCACACCCGATACCGCTCATTTCCGATTGCATTTGATGCTCCCGTTGGACATATTCCCGACAATCGAGCATTTATTTGCGGGAGGAAAGCCACATTGACCATTACGGAAAACCACATTTCTTTCACTCAATAGGAAATATTTCTTAGTTGGTACTGTTTTTGCTTCGTCCAGTTCTGTATTTTTACACCTGAAATTTGACTTATGCGTATTTTTCTAATTGGGTTTCTGATTCTTGCACTTTCGTCGTGCGTGGATATTTGGGATGATATTACCCTTCACGCTGACGGGACCGGTACTTATAAATATACCGTAAACATGAGCGCAAGCAAGGTAAAGATCAATTCGATCCTTGCTTTGGACAGCGTAGACGGAAAACGCATTCCCAAAATCCCTGAAATCAAGGAGAAAATTGAATATTACCGCAATAAACTGCAGGAGAAAGAAGGAATTTCCAATGTTCGGGTAGAATCCGATTTCGATAATTTTATTTTCAAGATTATTGTTGATTTCGAATCTGTTTCAGACTTACAAAGCGGCATCCGTGAAATTATCAAAGAAGAGATCAAGGAAAAAAACGATCCGGCCCTGAATGAGAACTGGCTTACCTGGGACGGAAAAACACTCACACGCATTGTTCCGAATTTTCAAAGTGTCGTCCATAAAATGAAAGCGGAAGACCAGGAAAAGTTGAAAAAAGGAAAATACACCTGTGTTTCGCGCTTTGACAAACCAATTGCAAAATGTGATAATCCGCAGGCAAAAATTTCTCCGTCGAAAGTAGCAGGTTTGATCGAATCAACTACTTATTCGGTTGGAACAAATCCTTCCATCCTGAAGAGTACCTTTGTTATTTCGAACTAGTTTTTTGCAGATTGTTCGAAAAAGACTTCATTTTAACACAAGTTATCAACCAAATACCCGTTGATAAACCAAATAGCGTTTTCAATTCAAAAAATGATTTTACTTTCGTGTAGAATCCGTTCATTCATCTGTTTATGAAAATTAAAATCTTAATTCCGATAACCCTTTTGGGAGCGATCTCATGGGGACAGAAATCCGAAGATATCATTCCTAAAGATGCAGTTACTGTCTTTAGTCTGAACAATATTTCCATTCTTCAGAAGGTATCCATGGATGAATTGGTTTCTTATGATTTCATGACTGAATTGCAGTCTGAATTATTTGATGGTTCTACCCAGGGAAAAACCTTGAAAGATGCAGGAATCGACTTCAACCAGAAGATGAATATTTTCTACGGTAAAAATCCGGAATTTGAAATTTCAGGGTTTACTTTCGGGATCACTGACAAAGAAAAGCTTTTCACGGTATTTGATGATTTTGACCGCAAAGAAAGTTTGGTTGCAGGAACGGAATATTACAATAATTACTTCAATCATTTAATGATCCAGGGCAATGTAGGCCTGTTGATACGCGTAGATACGGATCAGGATAAATTGACGGAAATCACAGATTCTATCTGGACTTCCAGGGGATTAGAGCTTCCCTGGTATGAAGATGAGTACTTCGACGAAGAACCGATGGGCGAATATGACGAAGAAGAATTCACAGATGATGATCCTACCTTAAATGAAGAGGGTGATGAAGTAGAAGAGATTATCGAGGAAGAAGTGGACGAAACCCCTATCGCGGTGGATGAAACAAATGATCTTTTCAAGAATTACTACGAACTACGAGACAGTATCGAATCCGAATATTCCCGCAAGCGCCTGGAATTGATTACCGAAGAACTTTTTGCCAAAAAACTGAACCTGAAAGCACAGGATCCGCGTTTGGCGGCACAATTAACGCATCCTTCCGACGGAATCTTTTACCTGGACAACAGCCGGAATTTCAAAAACACAAACAGCTTGTTCTACCTGCAGGCAATGTTCCCTGACTTATACCGTGATCTAAACGAATTGTATACCGGAAATGTCATGCTGGGCGATATCGTTTTGAACCAAAAATCCATTGATCTGAAAGTGGAAGCTTATTACGGTGACGGATTGGGAAGTATTTACGAAGAACTGAACAGTGCAAAATTTGACAAAAACGTATTGAAATACATTCCGAACAACAATACAGGATTCTTTACTTACAAGATCGATTTGAAGAAAGGCTACGAAAAGGCTTATGAAGTTATTATGCCGATCTTGAGCGAAGAAAAGAATGCACGCATTTCTGCCAATGTACTGACCATCGAATTATTGAACGATTTCATTAACACGGATGAAGTTTTCAATACTTACAAAGGGAGTATGTTCGGTACTTTTAACGGAATTAAACGTGTGAAAACAAAACGTGTAGAGTTTTTCTACGACGAAGAAACGTTTGAGTACGGTGAGAAAGAAATAGAGGCTGAAGAAGATATGCCTGTTTTCACATTAGGATTTACAACCGGCCGCCCGGATGTCCCTAACAAGATCCTGAAGCACATGTCGCGTATCACTTCCCAATTCAAGAACATGGGAGATTACTGGGTGTACGAAGAAGCGATCCTGAACTCCGTTCCTTTATACATGATCAATAAAAACGGATTATTTATTTTCACCAATGATGAGGATCTGGCTAAAAACCATTCCAACGGATACGGAGCAGAGGCAATTACCGGAAAACAGGTCAAAAATGCTGCGAAAAGCGGATCTATTTATGCGTATATGAACCTGGGAGATATGATCAACCGTTTGCCTGAAACGATCTTAAATGACCATCGTTTTGACGTACTGGCTTCTATGAAAGGTAAAAAAGGAGAAGTGGAAGTAATTTCTTCCAAAACAACACGTCAGAAAACAACATACAATTTGACGTACAGCTTCGACGGGACTTTCGACAATGCAGGAAAATACTTATTAGACTTAGTAAACACCGCTTACCTGGTATCTACGAAAAGATAACATGAAAACCGAAGGGGTAGGAAATAAAGTTATGTTAATCGCATTGCTGTGTGCAGCATTGGCTTTATTCCTCTATATCCGTCCGCGCCTGTTTGCTCCGGACCCGCCTCCAAGCCTGCTGGACCGCCTTCCGGAAAGTGAGATCGTTGGAAGGTACAATTTGTTGAATATCGCTCGGGAAACAAACTCCCTGATGTTTAAGAATAAAGTCCCTTTCCGGGAATACATGACTTATGATTTCCTGCTTGGACAGGCTAAGGGCATCGGGATCGATATTCAAAGTACCGGTTATTTCTTCTCGAACGGAAAAGACGAATGGGGAACTTTTGTCACCGTTATGGATAGTTCCAAGATTAAAAATGGTTTAACCCGATTGGAACAATATACTCACATTTCCGACACCCTTGTTTACAACCGGAAAGTCAAGAAAATCGACGAACTCGGACTGTATATTTTTTATGACAAGGATTATCTCCTGGTCTACAAAGGTTCCCGGATCAAAAGACGGATTGGAAAAGCCATTTTTGCGCACGAAGGGGACATCGAAACTTCCTGGGAGAAATTCCTGAAGAACCCAATTTTTAAAGATGAAGATATTGTGCTTTATTCCCATTCACCGAGGCTGCGGAAATTCGGGTTGGATTATGCGCTGTGCGCACACGATAGTGATTCGTCCAATATCAGGCTTAAAACTTACCTGCATTCCAGTGCCCCGCTTAAAATAAAAGAGAAGGAGTCAGGAATGAGTTTTGAACGGAGTAAACATTCTACGAAAGCTTTGGATATACACCTGGATATTTCCGAATTCAAAAAAGATCCGAACGGACCGCTTTACAAGTGGATAGTTGGACTTGGGAAAAAAGTCAGTTTTCCTACAGCCGCATTCTTCGACGCATGGGATGGCGATCTTTCCTTCCAGGAAGGCGGCACACAGCTAATCGACGAAGAGGTCGTGGAAATCGGTTATGATGAGGAATTTAATCCGGTAGAAGTCCATAAAATCAATAAGGTAGCTGTTCCCGGATATTCGCTGTTATTTTCTGTCAATGAAAACGGGCAAAAATTGGTTTCTGCACTGTTTGCGAAAGGAATTGTGACCAAACAGGGAAAATACTATCATTTCCTGTTTTCTCCTCCGTTAACACTCAATATACTTCCGAAAAGCATCAGTGCTTACACCGCCGGGAAATCCCCTAAAATGACATCCGGATCTTCCTGCAACGGATTATGGAATTATCGCGGAACGGATATTTTGTTCCATATCGACTCACTAAAGAAAAAAGAGATTTATGGTTCTTTAGAATTCGAAGTTGCGAGCCTGCTCCGGAAGGGGAAACTTAAAAGATAATTACGAATTACGAATTACGAATTACGAATTACGAATTACGAATTACGAATTACGAATTAATTTATAATCAATTATTTAAAGGGGAAATCATTTTTCATTTCCATTTTGCATTTTGCATTAATAAGGAACAAACACATTTTTCGCTTCGGTAAAGAAACGCAGGGCTTCCCAGCCGCCTTCTCTTCCTACTCCGGATGCTTTTACTCCTCCGAACGGTGTTCTCAGATCACGAACCAGCCAGGAGTTGATCCAAACAATCCCGGCCTGCACTTTATCTGCTGTTCTGTGCGCTCTTTTCAAGTCGGATGTCCAAATAGTCGCACTGAGTCCGTATTGTGTGCTGTTGGCCATCATAAGGACCTCTTCTTCCGTATCGAAAGGTGTCAGAGTCACTACCGGTCCGAAAATTTCTTCCTGGTTCGTTCTGCAGTCGTATGAAAGACCTTCGATTACTGTAGGAGCGATGTAATAACCTTCGTCGTACGGAGTATCTAAAACTACCCGTTTTCCGCCTGTAAGGATTGTTCCGCCCTCTTCTTTTGCCAAATCAATGTACGAAAGTACTTTCTCCATGTGCGGTTTGGAAACAACGGCTCCCATTTTTGCGTTCGGATCAGAAGGATTGGATACCGTTAATTGATTTACACGGTCTACAAAAGCCGTTTTGAACTTATCGTATATGCTTCGTTCGATAAAAATGCGCGATCCGCATAAACAGATCTGCCCTTGATTGGCAAATGAGGAACGTACGGTTGTTTTGATCATTTCATCAAAATCACAATCTGCAAAAATGATATTCGGGTTCTTTCCTCCCAGTTCCAGGGATAATTTCTTGAACATAGGTCCGGCAGTTCTGGCAATGTACTCACCTGTTTTAGTTCCACCTGTAAATGAAATTGCCTTGATCTTCGGATGTTTGACGATTGCATCTCCGGCATGCTGGCCTAAACCGTGAACGATATTCAGTACACCTGCCGGCATACCGCTATCCTTTACCACTTCACTCAGTAAGTAAGCTGTGTATGGCGTAATCTCAGAAGGTTTTGCAATGACACAGTTTCCGGAAGCCAAAGCCGGTGCAATTTTCCAGGAAAACAAATACAAAGGAAGGTTCCAGGGAGAAATACAGCCCACTACTCCGATCGGTTTGCGGGTGGTGTAATTGATTCCCATTCCTTCCATGTAATGCGATTCGGAGGCAAAGTGCTCTACCGCAGTTGCGAAAAAATGAAAATTGGAAACAGCACGCGGAATATCCACATGTGCTGCCAATGAAAGCGGTTTTCCGTTATCGCGGGATTCTGCAGCCACGAATTCATCCATGCGTTTTTCAATTCCCAAACTGATGCGCATCATAATTGCCCCGCGTTCTTCATTGGTCATATTGGACCAAACGGGAAATGCTTTTTCAGCCGCCTGAACAGCTAATTCCACGTCCTCTTCCGTTGAATTTGGTATCTCACCATACACTTTACCCGTTGCAGGTTCGTAATTATCGATGTACTGGCCTTTAACAGGTGCAAGTAATTCTCCGTTGATAAAGTTTTGAAGACGAATCATAATTTCTATTTTCTTTTGCAAAGATAAGAAAAAGCGAACGCTTTTGAAGACGCAATCACGACAAACGTTGCGCCTTCGCTGACCGCATGTCGCCAAAGCTTTAGCGGCGGCACAAGCTACTGCGTAAGCGTTAGTGCGAAAGTGATTGGGGAGTAATTACGAATTGCACAGTATTGTGTTTAACGGTTAGGAAACCAATCTATCCTAGATCTTAAATTTCACGCCGACTTGCAAGTACAATGAAAAGTTCAATCCGCCGGAATGGAGGTAATTCGTAGAAATCCCCACATTCGTGTAGAAACGGTCGAATGCAAACGAAAACGGATTGTTCTTGTAAGCCGCACCGATGTACAAAGCATGGATTAGCCCGGCATTTGAACGGTCATTCAGGAAAGTCAGGTTTGTTCCCGCGTAGGCAGCCAATGTGGGGTGGAAATCGTGGATCATAGACCGGTTGGCATTTCCAATAACTATTTGCTTGTAAGGATCGAAGGAGAAAATCAAATAATCCGTTTTCACCATCGCCTGGATTCTTGCTTTAAGGTCCACGCCAACATTCAAACTATACTCAAAACGCGTACCTGAGTACTGCACATAAGCAGAAATAGCTGCTGCCCGAAAATCGTAATTCCAGTAGGAAGTTTCCGCTCCATATTCCAGGGCATTCAATCCGCCTCTGGATTCGGGCAGACATGGATGCGGACCAAGGGTATCCAGGGGATAATTGATCTTTAATGAATCTCCCGTTGGAATGCAGGTAGAGCGATTGGAGTAAACATTCCAATCTTTATGTTTCAGAAATTCCGCCGGAACACTTGCGAAATAATAAGGTCTGTTCCTGATCCCAAACCTGGTGCGCCATTCAATCGGCTGATCATAATTTCGATCGAAATAATAGGATCTCGAAGGTGTAACGTAATCCCGGGGAACTATTACCAGGTATTCTCCATCCAGCATTTTCTTTCTCAACTGCAGATGCTGCATGACATAAACTTCCGGAAGTAATTCGGATTTCAACTTCAAAGGAGCATTCATGTCTTTTTCACAGATAATGCATTCGTTGTAATCAACCTGGACTTTCCGCTTGGTTAGAACACCGTAAGCTTCAAAATCCGCTTCTTTTACAAGGGCCCTGTAACGTTCGTGACGCCACCAGCCCTCTCCGCTCATTTCCAGTTTCCATTTAATGATTTTAGCGTATTGCGAACCCTTCGTAAGCGTATAATAAACCTGGTTTTTAGAGAATAAATGCGGTTCCATTTCAAGGATCACCATATTGGACCTGCCGTCATTAAAACGGATGATGTTGCAATTCTTCATGATCGAATCGGAAAGCACGAAGCAGGTTTTGGTATTTCCGAAGTACTCATAAAGTTCCGTTGAGTCTTCTACCAATCTTTTACCCGCGAAGAACAGGTGGATTTCAACCCTTCTATGATTTTCATTTGGATTACGGAGAGCGTTTTCTTCGCCGCGGGCAAAACTCGAAACGGGAGTTTTAGTCGGGAGGATCTTTTCCAGGTACTCTTTGACTTTTTCTGCCCGCTTCCGGGAAAGCCGCATGTTCAGGCGTTTCTTTCCGGTGGAGTCTGCATATCCGATGACTTGCAGGCTATCGATCTTTTTCAGGTTTTGGGAAAAGATGTACTTATTGATTTCCTGCTTATTATCTTCCAGCAATTTATAATCGCCGCTCGGATAGTAGATAGAGAATGTTTCCTGTGCAAAAGCATCTTGTTTGCTAACCAATAGCAGCAGTAACAAGGCAGTTTTCACCTGAAATGAAAAAAGACCCGTCCACTGCGGCAGACGAGTCTTCAAGTTTCTCTTTCGCATCACAAAAGCGAATATACTGTAAAAACGTTCAAAAAGTTTCAATGTTCAAATTTGACACCAATAGCTATTGGAATTTTGAACTTCCCGAACTATTGAACTTGTTTCTTATTCGTGAACAATCAATTTGAATCCTTTTCCGTGGATATTCAAAATCTCAATACGCTCGTCTTCTTTCAGCAGTTTACGCAGTTTTGCAATGTACACGTCCATCGAACGACCGTTGAAATAGTTGTCATCTCCCCAGATTGCGCGCAAAGCTGCCTGTCTGTCAAGCACTTCGTTTCGGTTCTTGCACAAAAGGTGAAGCAGCTGTCCTTCTTTCGTGGTAAGCTTTTTATTTTCTTCTTTCAGGTGAAGAATGCGCGATACCGGTTCGTACTGGATATTCCCGATTTGCTGCATTTCATTTTCATCATTATCAGAAGGAGCTGTTCGTCTTAAAATTGCTTCGATTCGTGCCAATAACTCTTCCATGGTGAAAGGTTTCGTCATATAATCATCCGCACCGCTTTCAAAACCTTCCAGTTTATCTTCTTTCATTGCTTTTGCAGTCAGGAAAAGGATCGGAATTTTAGGATCAATCAACCTTACTTCCTTAGCAAGGGTAAAACCATCCATTTCAGGCATCATCACATCAAAAATACAGAAATCGAAATGTCCGTCTGTGTACTTTTCATATGCATGCTTTCCGTTACGTGCAAGTTCTACCTGATAACCTTTCGTTTTAAGGAATGTCTGTAATAATTGACCTAAATTGTCATCATCTTCTGCTAATAAAATTGATTTTTGCTTAGCCATAATTATCTTTTTATTGTTACACGAAATTCTGAACCCTCTCCCACTTGACTTGTCACATGTACACTCCATCCGAACATGTCAGAAAGCGCTTTCACATAACTTAGTCCTAAACCGAAGCCCTTCACATTATGAACGTTTCCGGTCGGAACTCGGTACAATTTATCAAATATTTTCGAGATATGTTCACGTTTTATTCCAATTCCTTTATCAATCACGGACAATTCGAGTCGATCGGCAAAAACTTCCAGTTTCACCGTAACATGGATCTTGTCTTTACTGTATTTAATCGCATTATCAACTAAATTGTTCACCATATTGGTAAAATGCATGCGATCTGCCTCAATATAGACTTCTTCTTTGGGCATTTGGAGGATCAGTTCGCCATCCAAACCGGCAATCCGGAAGGACGCTGTTTTAGCAACGGATTGAATGATTTCAACGACCGGAACCTGTTCCATTTTTACTTTCAATTCACCCCGGTCGATCACTGCACTTTGCAGGATAGATTCCACCAAAACGCTTAATCTTTTATTCTCTTCCTGGATCATTTTCACGAATGGCGCTGCATTTTCTGTTTGTCCGCCCATCATTGCCGGATCATGCATTGCCTCACAAGCCAGTGAAATAGTTGAAATCGGTGTTTTAAACTCGTGCGTCATATTCGAGATGAAATCGTTTTTCATTTCGAATAATTTCTTTTGGGTCAAAATGGTACGGAACATGTACGAAATGGTGATGATAATCAAGACTGCAAGAATGAGACTCACGATGAGCAGGCTTCCCATCGACTTCAGGACGAAAAACTTACTCTTCGGGAAATTCACATGCAAAAACAATTTGTCTTCCAAAATCTTATTGGGGAACAACATCGTGGTATGCGTCTTAACAGTATCCAGCTTTGCATCGTAATCTGCGAGTTGCTGTTTGAATTTCACCGGTTCATTGTTCTCTTCCACGATCACAAACTTGAAATCATCCGGAAGTTTATCCGTCACAAGCTCTTTCCGGATCACCGAATCCAGGATTTTCAAATCGATTCTTTTCTCCGGATCCAGGTACATATTGTCCCTAAACGTTTCCACCATCAATTCGTTGATGTACTTCGCTTTTTTGACAATTTTATGCATCACGCGCTGATCCAGGTGATAAGCCGCCCGAACGGAATCCTTATGGAACAAGCTCATTCCCCCGCCGTCGAATAATTCGTGGATCTGCCGCACATCCCGCGCCAGAACTTCCTGTTTTGAGTATAACCCTGAAATGGAATCGTAGCTATTCCCGGTTACGATCAGGTAATTTTCCAACTTTCCCTTTACAGAAAGCACGGTGTCTCTTATTGAAATGGATTCTTTTACTTCGAACAGGTTTTGGAATTCCTCCTTCAGCACATCTTTGTATTGACCGGATACATCTTTACTCATCAGGCTTGAATACCTGCGTACGTCTTCAATTTTTTCGTAACGGATCGCTATGCGTTCCAGGGCGGTATTGACCTTACTTTTAAAATCATCCGATTTTCGGTCATACAATTGCAGCGTTTGAAAGATCTGGATCAACAAAAGTGCCAGCATGGCAATCCATACTGCTGTAATTACGAGATTGATCCGAATCTTAATCATAGATAACGAATGTAGGTGAAATGTTAAAATTAACGATTCACTTAACGTTTTTTGGGAAATGAAAAGAATTGAAAAGGATGGAGCCTTTCTCGATCAAAAGCTTCGGTTTCTTCTTTTCAATTGTCAATTCTACATTTTCAATTCAAATTACTTTTTTTTAGTCCCTCGTTTTTTCGGCTTCCCGTATTTCTCCTGCATCGCCTTCTTGTGATTGTAGCGCACATTGACCTTTTTGTTCTTAGCTTTCTTTTCGTGGAATGCAGGCCCTGCCTCATCTTTGGAAGGTGTTTTCACCAGGGTGTTTTTCATAGCAACCTGTGGCTTCTCGAACTCCAAAATCAGTTCGGACAGCTCCACCTCATCCGGAAATTCGCTGATTGCTACCTGTTTATTCATGAACTTCTCTATCTGGCCAAAGAATTCTTTATCCTTCTCCGTAACAAAACTGATTGCATGCCCTTCTTTATCCTGACGGCCGGTTCTACCAATCCGGTGGATGTAATTTTCGACATTATCCGGAATATCAAAGTTGAAAACATGTGTCACGTCAGTCACATCAATACCGCGAGCGATCAAATCAGTAGCAATCAATACCCGGTAAATACCATTCTCAAAGTGATTAACGGTGTTGAATCGGAAATTTTGTGCTTTCTGTGAGTGGATGATTCCCAATTCGACATTGAAAATCGGCTCCAGCTCATCAAATAATTTTTCTGCTAAGACACGCGAAGAGACAAAAACCAGCACTTTGGTCATTTCTTTATTTTCTTCAAGCAGATGCTTGAGTAAATTGACTTTGGAAGTAAAATTCGGGACTGCAATTGCTTCCTGCCTGATCTTTTCAAGCGGAGTTCCTGCACGAGCAGCTTCAACTCTCACCGGATTGTCAAAATAACTATCGAGAAAAGCCTCTACTTCTTCCGAAAGTGTTGCCGAGAACAACAGGTTCTGTCTTTTTTCCGGAAGCAGTTCAAAAATGCGCATCAATTGCGGTCTGAATCCAAGATTCAAAGTTTCATCCACTTCATCAATAACCACTTTTTTCACGTGTTTCAACTGCAAAGAACCATTGGCTGTCAAATCGAAAATACGACCAGGGGTTCCTACCAGGACATCTAATCCCTGCAAAACCATTGCTGCTTGTGTATTGATATTCGCTCCACCGTAAACACCACCAACAACGACATTCATATATGGAGTCAGTTTTTCGACCTCACGGACTACCTGGACCACCAATTCTCTTGTTGGAACAATGATCAGTATCTGCGGATGCGGTTCTTTCGAAAACTTCCATAAAGAAAGCATCGGAAGCAGGTAAGCAAGGGTTTTTCCCGTACCGGTTTGAGCCAATCCGATCACATCCTTTCCGGACATCATCACTGAAAATCCAGCAGATTGAATAGTAGTTGGTGTAGTATATTCAAGCTCATCTAAAGCCGTTAAGATCGGTTTCTTAATATTCAGATCGTGAAATGTCATGCGGGAAATTTTTTACAAAGGTAAGCAATCCATTTTTGAATGCCCGATAAGCCTCATACTTTCTGAAAAGCAAGTCCTCCCAGTTGAAAATCAATGATATATCAATATTTTTTTAACAGGAAAAATAAAGCTGTTCACTAAAAAAAAACATACTTTTACCCCATTAATTGCCTGAATGGCAATATACTACTACAACAGCTACTACTATGAATAAATTGACTCTTTGCGCAATTTTCTCAGGATCTTTTCTGCTTCAGTCTCTGGCACAAGTAAGTATTTTTGAACCAATGTCTGCAAACATTGATTTCATCAATCCACGCACCTATTCATCAGAAAATGGGAAAAAATACAATCCGGAAAGTTTTCACACTCATCCGGATTTCGGAAAATTGACTTTTGGTGCTCCATACGGTAAGAATGTGGTGGAAGATATCAGCAAAAGGACTTATGATTCCCGCTATTACATCGATCTGGATAACCCGACTTATTTTTACATAGAAAAAGCGGCCGGTCCTATCAATCTACTTAAAGATGGGTTATGGCGCGCTATCGATCCTACACTTCATGCTGTTTCTCCCCAGCTTTATGAATCCGGAACGCAGGCTTGCCAAACAACTCTGGATGTAGCCGGCAAACTTACCTCTTTCAAACTGGGAGAAGTCTATTTTTCCTTCAACAATTACAAGCTCAGAGTCGTTAACACGGACAATTCCGTTTCAGTTTACCAATCAAACTGGTCCCAGATCACCATTGGAAACGAGGGAGCCTATATCACGGATGTTTTTCCCGGAATTGATCTAAAAATCATCTTTATGGAAGGCGGCATCAAATCGGATTTCATTATCCGGGAGAACCTGCATGTAAAGCAGCTTACTTTTATTGACCAGCTTGACATTCCTGACCATTTGAATGGTTTTATCCATACAGGCGGATTGGTTGCAAACGGACCGGTAATTTTTGAAAATATTTATACCGGAGAAGCTGAAATAAAATTCAACCTGGCAAGGTGTCATGATGCTTCCGGGAATAAAAACTCCTGGATCAATCCATATACATTGAACGGAAGTAATCTTGAAATTTTATGTGATTCTTCCCAATTGAATGATCCGGCAAAAGTATATCCAATTACAGTTGATCCGCTGGTAACTGTTGTCGGACCTATTTCTTCAGCGAATAATTTATTGGGTTCACTGCCATCACCTTCCTCTTGTTCAAACACCCTGAACGTTACATTTCCCGGGGGAACCACACCATGGGATGTTTCCGCTTATTGGGACGTACGCACCGATTTTTGCTCGGATGATTACCTGGATTTTGGGGCCATTATTGATTGCTGGATGTCCGAAGCACAAATTTGGATCACCTCGTCTTGCGGCGGAATTTCTCCCACTGCAGCACCTGGAACTATTTGGACCTGCGCAGCTCCAACCTGTGACGATTACGGGCAATGGAATCCAACCCTTCCATTTGCCAGTTCCGGAACCCAGTCTCTTGCTCAATGTTATACTCCATCCTGCAGCAACCAGAATTTATCATTTACTATCCTGAGCAACCGTTCCTACTGCAGTAATTTTTACGGATACGATAACTGCAACTATGCCTCAAATTCCTGCAATGTCATGTACAACTGGAGAGTAACCATCCAGGGAAGAAATGCAGAAACGCTGGGAAATACCGCTACCGGAAATGGTTCTACAACCATTGCGGCTGCAACTTGCGCTTCCGGAACAACCCTTTTAAATCCATTGGCCCAATACGGAGTTCCGGGATATACTTATTCGTGGAATACAGGTGCAAACAGCAGTACCTTAACTGTTACCAACGGTCCGGGCACTTACACGGCCACAGTAACGGACGCCTGTGGTACTGTCAGAACAGCCACATTTACAATTACCTGTCCTTTGGCAGTAAATCTAAGCGCTTTTGAAGTTTCTCATTCGGGAGATGATGCATTAGTCAACTGGACCACGAGTTTCGAAAAGGAGAATCGTCACTTTATCATCTTACGAGCCGGAAACAATTTGCAATTCGAAGAAATCGGACGGATCCCAAGCCAGGGAGATTCCGAGAGCCCGCAATCCTATTCCTTTGTAGACCGAAATCCACTGGACGGTATCAATTACTACCAATTGGCAACAATAGATATCAATAACGAGGAGAAACTTTCAGATATCCGATCACTGGAGAAAAAGGTTTCTTCCAAACCAATTTCTATTTCACCGAACCCATCAAAAGGCAATTTTACCGTTAGTGCAGATATTCCTGAAAATGGAGACTATACAGTTTCAGTGATATCTATAGCCGGAAAAGTAGAACTGCAACAAATGTATTCGTTCGAGAAAGGCAGCCAGGTAATTCCGTTCCATAAATTGAACCTGCAGAAAGGCACTTACATTATCTGTATCCGGAAAGGGAAAATCTCCCTGGAAGATAAATTGGTAGTGGAATAGGTTTTATTTCTGAACTTTTTCAGCTTATTCCAATAAAAAACCCTGGCGTCCCGCGACAGGATCGCCGGGAGCCAGGGTCACTCTTGCTATGAGTTAGCGGTTTTATCCTGAATTCGGTCGAAGTAACTCAGTTTTACAATTTGTTCAAGATTTTACCGCAGAAATTACATTTTAGGCATCAATACTTTGTCTACTACGTGAATTACTCCATTAGACTGGTAAACATCGTAAGTAGAGATGTTTGCAACGTTTCCCGCCTCGTCTTTAAGAGTAATGTTGTGGTCACCATTCATCATTGCCCACAATTTACCTCCGGAAACGGTCGCCATTTCTGCCTTTCCACCTCCCTTTTTAATCGCTGCAGCAATCGTATTAAAGTCCATCTTTCCGGCAACTACGTGATAAGTCAATACTTTTGTTAACGTCGCTTTGTTTTCAGGTTTTAACAAAGTCTCTACTGTTCCGGCAGGAAGGTTTTCGAATGCATCATTTACCGGTGCAAACACTGTGAAAGGTCCTTTCCCTTGTAAAGTTTCCACCAAACCAGCTGCTTTTACCGCTGCAACCAATGTTGTGTGATCTTTTGAATTTACCGCATTCTCAACAATGTTCTTTGCAGGATACATAGATTCACCCCCTACCATAACTGTTACATTCTGAGCGAATGAGTTAGAAAACAATGCTGTTGAAGCAATTAACGCAATTGATAATAATCCCTTTTTCATAATCGTAAGTTTTGAATTTTAAATTTGACTCAGTTACGACCTGAAAAAAGTTTTGGATTTCAGAAAATGAAAAAAAATTGAACTTATTTTTTCTAAACCTTATAAACTACTTTTATTCAGCAGATTAGTTCAAAAGCAAAAGTCCTACGGTAAAGTAGATAAACAGCCCCAACACATCATTGGTGGTAGTAACGAACGGCCCGGTTGCGAGTGCAGGATCAATTTTATAGCGATTTAAGATCAGCGGGATCATCGTTCCGAAGATTGCTGCAAAAATCGTTACTGTTAATAAGGAAATACTCACCACAAGCGCCAGGCGGTAATCATTAAAGAAATAAGATATTCCAAAAATCAGGGAAGAACAAAGCAGCCCGTTTACCAAACCTACTATAGCTTCTTTTCCAACTTTCGAAAGGATACTATCAAAAGGATCATTGCCGCGCGCCAGCGACTGTACTACAATTGCAGATGACTGTACTCCGACATTTCCGCCCATTGCCGTAATAAGCGGAATAAAGAATGCCAATGCAGGAAGATGGGTAATGTTTGTTTCGAAACGCGAAATCACCTGTGCACTCAGGATCCCTCCCAGCATTCCGATCAGAAGCCAGGGAAGTCTCGCTCTTGAAATACGGAAAACACTTGAATTCGATTCTACTTTCTCGGAGATCCCAGAAGCCAACTGGAAATCTTTATCTGCCTCTTCCTTGATCACATCGACTACGTCATCAATCGTAATGCGGCCAACCAGTTTTCCCTGCAGGTCTACAACCGGCACAGAAACCAAGTCGTATTTCTCCATCACTTTGGCAACCTTTTCGGAAGAGTCGCTTGTAGTAACGAAAATCAGGTTCTTTCCTTCATACAAATCTCGGATCGGTGTTTTCGGACTTGCAAAAAGCAGTCTTTTCAGGGAAAGAACTCCAACCAGTTTATTCAGGTCATCAATAACATAGATCGTATAAACCTGTTCAACGTCTTCCGCTTGTCTTCGTAATTCGACCAATGCCCGGTTTACCGGCCAGTCTAAACGGGCCTGGATAAACTCCTTCTGCATCAATCCCCCGGCAGTATCTTCATCGTAATTTAAGAGGTCAACGATATCATCCGCGGCATCGTCATCTTCCATTTGAGAGATTACCTCCTGGATCTTTTCATCCGGAAGTTCTCCGAGAATATCTGCGGCATCATCAGAATCCAGGTTCTCCAGCTGCTCCGCCATTTCTTTGGTAGAAAGAGAAGCCAGGAAACGATCCCTTACTTCCTCCTCCAATTCCATCAGGACATCCGCCTGAAGTTCTTCATCCAATTGATAATAGAGGTACTTCGACTGCTCCATGGACAATTCATCCATGATCTCAGCGATATCTGCAAAGTGAAGATCTGTAATGTGCTGTTTGATCCATTGATCATCCTCCGACGAGATAGCTTGTCGGATGCGCTCTAGAAATTCTTTCGTTAGTTCGAAACGCATGGATAGTCAATTTTGGTGCAAAAGTAAGTCTTTCAAAGCCAAGAAGCAACCCCTGCCGGATTACGTGAATATTAAATATCAGGAATGCTCCAAAAGGTTCAATCGTTCAAATCTTCTTCGCTCTTAGACCTCCGAGGGCTCAAAGAGTTTAAACAGTTCCATTTAAACTATTTCTTATACAACAAGTTTCTGCCTGTGATAAAAAAGGCGAAGAAAAACGCTGCAAACGAAACACCTGTCTGGGTCTGCAGGGTATCTTCAATCAAAAACGACAGCATGGTAATGACCAAAAATCCGGTCCATTCAAAGGCATTGATCCGTAAAGCCACAGCAAGTTGAATAAACCACAAAGCAATAAAGGCAATAAAGCAAATGATCCCTGCCGCAATCCAGGTTGTGAGAAACTGATTGTGAGTTAAATGCTGATTTTCAGGGGTTAGCTTCGAATGATTGGATTTATATGCTTCTGCAAATGCCGGTTTCATATCACCGATACCAACACCGATGAGCGGATGTGATTTTAAAATGGTAATCCCGGCTTTCAGGGATTCTATTTTTTCCAGGAGTGATTTTCCGTTCGGGTCTTCTGCATCTTTCAACTGGCTGCGCATGCGGTACAATTGTGCTGAAATTCCGCCCTTCGCCATTTCAACGGAGGCAAATCCCAATTCCACATTTCGGATATCCTGCTTGCTCATTTTTTGAAAATCCAACGAATCTTTTCGCAGGCCTTTGGAAGTCATGTACCTCCACAAAATATTCCGAATCGGATTTCCTTTTAAATCCACTCCCGTATCATAGCTCACCCCGGAAACTTTGGACCATTCTTTTTCCAATTCTTCATCCGCGATAAATGCCTGGACCGGATATCCGTTTTCCCAGTTGATCTTTGGAAGGATATCAAAGGTGTACTGATTTCCATTGACCGTTTTCTTTACATAATCCTCAGGTTTAACTTCTATTTTATGCGGAACGGGCTGCAGGTTGATATACAGGAAAACACCGACGAACAAAATACATGCTCCGAAAGCCGTGATAAATGTCCTTTTTATCCAACGAGTTCTGATCGACTTTACCTTAAACCAAAACATCATCAAAACAATGCCCGAAAGTGTAAAAACCCCCATTCCGATTTGGGAAATAATAGTATAATAAACGAACCATGCTGCCAATAAAACTGCCACCCATCGATAGGGAAATCTGCGGATCCACCATGCGGCACAAAAGACAAGTGCAAGCACGATCATCATGGCATAGCGCAGGTGAGAAATGAACAGGGAAAGACTTCGGATATCGTCGTAAACTTTAGATCCCCACCAATGAAAATAAGTCCCGACGTTGATAAAACTGGTTAGAAAAACGGCCGTCAGGAAACTCAAAACGACCCATTTGTAATGTTTGAACTGCGTTAAAGGAATGGCGATAATTGCTAATGGGATGGCGTAAAGTGTCAATTCCCTTCTAATCATATTCCATGCTTCATGCTTATCTGAGCTCCACAGAACGGAGCAAATTTCCATGATGAAATACAAAAAAAGCAGCCAGATCCAGCGATTTGAAGTCCAGTTTTTCCAAACTTTTTTCCAATCCCAAAGCAAGATAACATTGAGGCCTAAAAGCATCGTTCCGATGGAAAGCGGAATCTTACTGAAGGGTAATCCCGCCGCAATTCCCATCATTGCAACCAATTGAATATAATAATGAACGGGTTTCCCGGTCAGTTTATCCAGCATAAGTAATCGCTATATAAATCGATAACGCTTATTTTCCGAGAATAGTATTTACTCTTTTAGGATCCGAAAGAACTTCCAATGCTTTTTGAACATCTTTATCGTATTGGAATGCTTGTTCCGCACGACCGTTTTGATAATAGTAACGCGATACGATCTCACTGGATAAGATCTCTGTAATTTCATCTTTGAACTTATCCAGGTCACGTTCTTTAGACGGAGTTACCTTGGACAAGAGCTGTTCATAATCAGCTTTGATGTCCTCGAAATAACCTTCATCTTCAGCCGTTTTTTTCATGCGTTCCAATTGTTCTTCGGAAGCAGTTGAATAGGTAAAATCCTGCTTCAAAGCATAAGCCTTAAATGCATCGTAATCTTCCTTGCTCAGCTGGAAAGTCTTTGCCGGAGCAATTGTTTCGTGAGCGCGTTTGTAATCAGTAGCAAAATTGAAAATCACATTATTGCTTACCAACATCAAAAGCAGGCGTGAATAATCGTCTTTTTCAACCACGATATCAGGTTCAATTCCACGTCCGTCTATTACTTTTCTGCCATTTGCCGTGGTAAATGTCTTCAACAGGGAATCTGCAATTGCTTTCGGCTTATCACTCAATTCCTTGTCATAGTATTCCAGGCGCTGCACGCAACGTCCGGAAGGTGTGTAATATTTTGAGATGGTCAATTTGATCTTTGATCCGTATTTCAAATCAAATGTACGCTGAACCAGGCCTTTTCCATAAGAGTTCTCTCCGATGATTACCGCTCTGTCCAGATCCTGCAAACTTCCTGAAACGATCTCGGATGCCGAAGCCGAACCACCGTCCACCAAAACAACCAGGGGAATGGTTAGATCAAGCGGATCGGCAGAAGTTGCGTACGTTCTGTTCTCTTCAGGAATGCGGCCTTTTGTGGTAACCACTGTCTGACCTTTCTTCACAAAAATATTCACGATTTTCACTGCTTCGATCAACAACCCTCCGCCATTTCCGCGCAAATCCAAAACCAAGTTGGTCATTCCCTGCTGCTTTAGTTTTCCGTAAGCCGAAATAACTTCTGCAGAAGCAGTCTGTGTAAAGCTGTTCAATTTGATGTAACCGGTTGTTCCGTTGTTCAGCATTCCGAAGTAAGGAACGTCAGCCAACTTGATCTCATCTCGTGTAATGGAAATGGTTTTCTCCTGTCCGGCACGTTCAATTCTCAATTGAATGGTCGAACCTTTCGGGCCTCGTAACCCATCAGAAACCTCATCGCTCGGTTTTCCCTTCATGTCTTTTCCGTCAATGGAGAGGATTTTATCTCCGGCCATTGCTCCCGCTACCTGTGCAGGTTTTCCCTCATAAGGTTCTGCGATGTAGGTATAATCTCCCATTTTGCGGATCAAAGCACCGATGCCTCCGTATTGTCCGGTAGTCATCATCCGGTAATCTTCCATGTTGGATTCGTGGTAATAAACCGTATACGGATCCAATTGTTTCAACATAGCATCGATAGCTGTTTTACTCATTTCTCCGGGCTTGATCTCATCCACATAGTTGGTCTCCAGCTGCTGAAAAATGAGGTCCATGAGCTCCATAGACTTAATTTCCTCGAATCCGTTCGATTGTGCTTTTAATGGAGAATTGAAACCAATAAGGATGGTTACCAGGACAAAAACATGCAGGAATTGCTTCATATTTCTTAACTATTATTTTTCTTAAACTGCTCTAATACCGAAACCCGGGATTTTATCGATCCGTTGCGGTTGATCTCTTCGTGATCATTTTAATTTCAAAAATCATTCCGAAAAAACGGATTCCAAACTGGTAAAAATACCGAAAGATTAGTAATCAAACTTGATTTTTTGTGTTTTTTGACGAATGGTTGAATCACATGATCGGTCGGTGCACTTTTTATTCTGCTGACTGCAGTTCTGCTAGCAGTTTCCCGAGCAGTTTCCGCATGCATTTCTCCAATTCCGGATAGGATAAAACTTCTTTATTGGTATAAACGATAAAAAGTGCCAGTTGTTTTCCGGAAGCGTTTAAAACGTCCTCCAAAGGTTGTTTTTCTCTTCGTAAGACTTCCTTTACCAGGCGCTTGACATAATTGCGATCATGTGCTCGTTTGAATTGCCGTTTCGGTGCTGAAATCACAACCTGAAAAGGAACTTTCTCAGGGAATTCCGTTTCCAGGTAATAAACGCCTAACGGAAATGCACGCAACTGCTTTCCCTCCTTAAAGAGACGATCAATCGTTTTCCGACTGCAGAGTTTGTATGCTTTTCCGAAATGTTCGCTCATACTAATCAGGAAGACCATCCAACTCCCCCTTTGAAGGGGATAAAGGGGGATGGCCACCCCTCTTATTCTCCCCTCAAGGGGAGACACAAAAATTCTACTTTACTGTCCAGGTAACACCGTCTTTTCCGTCTTTTACAACGATTCCGGCTTCTGCCAAACGATCTCTGATCTTATCTGAAGTACTCCAGTCTTTGTTTTCCCGGGCATCTTTACGCATGTCCAAAACCAAATCCATTACAGTAGTCAAAGCGCTGTCTGTAGATGCTTTTTCAATGGTCAGACCAAGTACATCGAACACAAAACCGGTAAACTCTTTCGTCAATAATTCCAAATCACCTGCGGTTATCGTTGCTTTTCCTTCTGAAATGGTATTGATGTATTTCACCGCTTCGAATAAGCCCGCAACGAGCATCGGAGCATTGAAATCGTCGTTCATTGCTTTGTAAAACGAATCTACCAGCGCTTGTACGTCCTGGGAAGATTCCGCCTTTGTTTCCAGAGAACCCAGTTTTTCATACGCTTCCGACAAACGTGTAAATCCTTTTTCAGCCGCGTTCAATGAATCGGGAGTAAAATCCAATGTACTGCGGTAATGTGCCTGCATCATGCAGAAACGAATTACCTGCGGAGAATACGGTTTGTCAAATACTTCCGTTGTTCCTTCCACAATTTCCATTGGCAGGAAGTAATTTCCCAAAGATTTGGACATTTTTTGCCCGTTTACATTCAACATGTTTGCATGCATCCAGTAATTTGCCGGACTGATTCCCACAGAACCGCAGCTTTGTGCAATTTCGTCTTCGTGATGCGGGAATTTCAGATCCAATCCACCTCCGTGGATATCGAACTTGTCTCCCAAATATTTGGTGCTCATCGCCGTACATTCGATGTGCCAACCCGGATTTCCGTCACCCCATGGTGAACGCCAGATCTGCATATCGTCCGGGTTTGCCTTTTTCCATAAAGCGAAATCTGCAAAGAAACGTTTTTCGTCCTGTGCATTCAGTTCACGGGTTTCTTCTGCCAATTCATCTACTTTTCGACCGCTAAGAATTCCGTACTCGAATTTCTCGCCGTATGCCCGAACGTCAAAATAAACAGAACCGTTTACTACGTATGCAAATCCATTTTCAATAATCTTTTCAATCACTTCGATCTGTTCCTGTATATGCCCGGTTGCTGTTGGTTCAATAGCCGGAGGGAGCATGTTGTAAATGCGTTGCAGATCCTGGAATTTCACATTGTACTTGTAAACAATCTCCAGGGATTGAACTTGCTCTAAACGCGCAGCTTTTCCAATCGAATCAACCGCTTCACCGGCAGAATTCGTAATGTGTCCGGCATCCGTAATGTTACGGACATATTTCACCTGGTAACCCACATACATCAGGTAACGATAAATCAAATCGAAATTGATGAAGGTGCGCATGTTCCCCATGTGCGGCTCGCTGTAGAGCGTGGGACCACAAACATACATTCCAACTTTACCGTCAATAATGGGTTTAAAGACTTCCTTTTCACCTGAAAGGCTGTTGTAAATCTGAATTTTGGAATGTGTGCTCATTGCTGCTCTGTTATTTGAAAGTTTATGCGCGAAGATATGGAGAAATTCCTCTTACTTTTTTCCAAGGCAAAAAAAGTAAGCAAAAGAAAGCCACAAAGTGAATTGAAGACGAAGTATAGTTTCATTGAAACGTAATACGAGGTAGCCTTCATCCCAATTACGTCTTCCGAGCGGTCTTCCCTTTCGGACTTATTCACGAAAAGAAGGGATCAGGATCCCAAATGACAAGCACTTTTCGGTCTAAGTAACTGAAATGGAAGCCCTTTACTTTCATCCTGCAATAAAAAGGAGGGCTAAGGATCTTAGTAAGAACTATATATCCAAGTATCGTGTAATTGGGAGTTCGCGGTATCAAATTAGAAATCAGAATAATATACTATTTCGAGGCGATGTTTTTGTTTGACCACATGTTGCTTTTTCTCAAAATATTTCTGAACTTAAATAAGAAAGCTGTTGGAGAAGAGATTCACCACTCTCTTTTTCAGGCATTTAAACAACTAATTTATTAACTGTTCACTTTATGAAATTAACCCCAGAACAAGAAAAAATCCTGAATGAAACCGGAAATTTAAAAATCAACGCGGTTGCCGGTTCAGGAAAAACCACCACCATTATTGAATATGCCAGAACCCGAAATCCAAAAAGCAGGATTCTTTACCTGGCCTTCAACAAATCGGTTAAATTGGACGCTAAGAAAAAGTTCACAAGTCAGGGATTAACCAATGTTACGGTCGAAACTGCCCATTCCCTGGCATTTCGTCACATTGTTATGAATAGTATTTACCGGATCAATGCATCGGGATATAAAATCCATGAGATAGCTGAGATTCTGGGAATAAGCGGAAGTGAGGAAAAGCATTCCGAATTCGTTTTGGCCAACCATGTTAAAAAATTCTTTTCGTACTTCTGCAACAGTGATAAAGCCGGTTTCGAAGAGATGAACTACCTGGAGATTGTTACAGGTCGAAAGGCCAAAGCGTTTGTAAGGATGCACTATCGCTACATTCAAAAGAAAACAATCGAGCTGTACCAAAAAATGGACGCCGGAAAAATAGAGATCACCCATGATTTTTACCTCAAAAAATTCCAGTTATCCAAACCGATACTCCATTACAATTATATTCTTTTCGACGAAGGCCAGGATGCTTCTGCAGCTATGCTGGACGTTTTCTTTAAGCAAGAAGCCGTTAAACTAATTGTGGGCGATACCCATCAACAGATTTACAGCTGGCGGTTTGCTGTTAACTCCCTTGAAAAAACAGATTACAAAACCCTTTTCCTGACTGCCAGCTTTCGATTCAACGAGGAAATAGCCCATCTTGCAATGTCTGTATTAAATTGGAAAAAGCTGTTGGGTTTTGAAAACAATCCGGTCGTTTCAGGACAGGGAAAAACCACCGATCTAAAATCCAAAGCAATTATTGCACGTAGCAATTTGGGTCTATTATTGAAGGCAATTCAGTATGTCACTGATAACAGAAACGTCCAAAAAATCTACTTTGAGGGCAACTTTCACTCCTACACGTATGCGGAAGACGGAGCATCTCTTTATGACGTACTAAACTTATACAACAATAACAGAAGATTGATCCGGGATAAACTGATCCGGGAAATGCAATCACTGAAGGAACTGGAGGAATACATTTCCAAGACCGAAGATATCGAATTAGGGATGATGGTTGAAATCGTAAAGGAATATGGCAATGAAATTCCCAAGATTATCAAAACAATTAAAGAAAAGCACCTGACCAACGATGACAAGGACCAGGCTGAAATGATTTTTTCCACGGTACATCGATGCAAGGGCATGGAATACGATTCAATCGAATTGGCAAATGATTTTATATCCGAAGAAAAATTGATGAAACTGCATCCTGAGCTCAAAGCATCCAAGCCTGACCTAATCAAATTGAATGAAGAAATTAACCTGTTGTATGTTGCAATTACCAGAACCAAAAACAAACTGCTCATTCCACAGAAATTAATTCCCACTTCTTTCCAACCTGTCGAAAACTCTCAAACTATAACTGTTTTAAGCATTCCTTCCCCGGAAGAGCTGCATGATTTGCCTTATGAAGAATTGACGGTTCCCGAAACCAGCCCGAAGAAAGCTTATTCTGTGGAGGAATTCAGAACCAGGCACCAGGATGCTTATAAGCCCTGGACTGTTGATTTTGATTCAGAGCTTTCAGCATTAGTTGCCGGCGGAACTAAAGTCAAAGAATTGTCCGCTCACTTCGGAAGAACAAGTGGAGCAATTCGTTCACGAATCAAGAAATTGAATCTCCGGGAATAGTTTTACAGAAATAAAATTGTTTCCCGATTCCCAACCATTTCATTATTTGTGCATTCTAGCTTTGCAATGAATAGCGAACCTCCCCAAAACAAACTGGCTTTCCTGGATGGTGTGCGTGGTGTGGCTATGATAATAGTCGTATTCCACCATTTCGGTTTGGGATTTTTCCCGGCAATTAATTATCTGAATCCGGATCAGATACACCTGGGAAATGGCGAGGTAGAACTACTCATTGCCAGAACACCGCTCAATCTCTTTTTCAACGGTGGGTTTGCGGTTTCTATTTTCTTCGTACTAAGTGGTTTTGTGCTCAGTTATAAATTTCACCGCTCCGGAAGTCATAAACTTTTGAGAGAATATGCCGCCAAACGTTACTTCAGGCTGCTTATTCCTGTTGGCGCATCAATCATTCTGTGTTATATGCTGCATGAGGCAGGACTTTTCACTCACAGGGAATTGGGAGATATTACCAAATCAAAAGATTGGTTGAACTGCCTTTTCACCGACATGAAAACTGTTGCAGTGATGATAAAAAACGTGTTCATTGATGTATTTCTAAATAATGACAACCGTTACAATCCGGTATTATGGACTATGACCATTGAATTTTTGGGTTCGCTATTATTGTTTTCCTTTCTGACACTATCCGGTAACAATAAAAAATCCATCTTGCTCCATATTATCGTCGCATTTCTTATCCTCCTTACAGATAAAAAATTCTACGCCGCTTTCATTCTCGGATCACTCATAAGCAGGCTTTTCGCTGACGGGTTTTCTTTTCCAAAAAGCTGGAAAGGCATCACTATAAAACTGTTCCTTCTTGTTGCAGGAATTTATTTCAGCTCCTACCCACAAGGATCGTTCGTACAGCAAAGTATTTGGAAACCTTTGGCTTGGGGTTGGACCAATAGTTACGACCTATTCCATGTATTGGGTTCCTTTTGCCTGCTGTTTTTGATCTGTTTTGAGAAAAATTTCAAACGGTTCTTTTCAATAAAACCCTTCTTATACCTGGGAAAAATCTCGTTTTCCTTTTACCTGATCCATTTGGCAGTGATGTGTTCACTGGGATGCACCATTTTTCTCCGATTATGGAAACCGGGGACCTATTTCATTCCCTTCTTCATTTCATTCATTGCATCCATGGCTGCGACTTTTCTTATTTCACATTTCTACTATAAGTATATTGATAAGACCAGTATCCGGTTCTCAGAAAAGATGGGGAAATTGATTACCAATGGTGATTTATCAGAATAAAAAATCCCGGCCGAATTTCGTCAACCGGGTTTTAAAGCAGTAGTAATTTAGACAGCAGTGCCTAAACCGGGGTTCTTGTTTTTGTGATTAATTAATTTCAATTCCCCACTTTCACCTTCCTATGACGGAGAGTAATACCAAACGTTGTGTGGACGTTTGTTAAATTTTTGTGGAAATATTTGCGTCCGGTTTAAAACCAGGACATAAATCAACTAAAAACAAAGATCTTTTAACATTCCGGCTCTTAGAGCAGTTTGACAAAAATTCGAATCATACTGTTTAAATTCAGATTTTTATCCGCTAAAGAGCACCGCTAAGTAAAATCAAATTTGGCTTGATTCGTGATTAACGGAATATTATTCTATTTTTATGAAAAATGAAGACTATTCATTCTGTTTTTGATCCGTTTAAGGGTCTAAACCAGAATTTTTTTCTCAAACTTACTACTATGTCGGCATTAGATTCGATTGATTATCAGATAATCACACTTCTTCAATCCAATGGAAAAATGAACAACAAAGAAGTTGCGGGTAAGATCGGTTTATCGGTTACTCCAACTTTTGAACGCATCAAACGCCTCGAGCGAATGGGTGTCATACAAGGATATACGGCACGTATTAATCGGAAAGCAGTTGGAAAAGAACTGAAAGTTGTTTGCCAGGTGAGCCTGAAAAGTCATGAAAAAGAAGGAATCGATATCTTTGAAACTGCCATAAAAGAGCTTCAGGAGGTCATCCATGCTTATCACGTGGCCGGTGCAACGGACTACATGCTTATCATTGAAGTTGCGAATATGGAAGTTTACCATGATTTCCTGAAGAACCAACTCTCACAGATCCCGCACATCGGACAGGTAAACAGTAGTTTTGTGATGTCGGAGCTGAAATAGGGTTTTGCCACGAATTTCTTTGGCTCGGGTAATACGCTCGCCTTTTTTACCCAACATGTTTTTTTATTAATGTAAATGAAGCATTTAATATTAGAAAGTGAAGCTTATGAAATCATAGGCTCCGGCAAACTCCGTTTGTATAAAACTGAAAATTAACGTTAAAAGATTCACCGGTTTCAACATTGCCTCGATTTTTTGGTTAAATTTATTAGGAACACATAAAACAAAGTATCATGTCAAGTAACACAGGAAATATCATCGTCGCGCTTCTTGCAGGTGCTGTAATAGGTGCAGGTATCGGAATTTTGTTAGCTCCCGATAAAGGTTCTGTAACCCGTCAAAAATTAAAAGATAATTTAGGCAAGGGAAAAGATAACCTGATGGATAAATATCATGAACTGGCCCAGCTGCTTCATCGCAAAGGTGAGGATGTAGGAGACTTTTTAGATAATGCCATTTCAAGCGGAGTTCATGAAAAAGACGAATTAATCTCCCTTCTGGAAGAAAAACTGGAACTTTTGAAGGGACCTAAAAAAGCATCAGCTAAATAAGTATGGCATTTGAAGAACTAAAAGAAAGTACTCAAAAGATTCAGAAAGAAACCAAAGCTTACGTAGAAAGCACCGTACAATACTATAAGTTATGGGGATTTCAGTTTGTAATGAAATCTACCAGAACTGTTGTCAGGCTGATGGTGATTGGTTTCTTCCTGATGATTGCTTTCCTTTTCGGATCCATTGCCGCAGCTATGGCCATCGGAAATGCATTGGATAGTATGGCCCTGGGGTTTTTGATCATCGCCGGAGGATATTTCATCCTGGTCATCCTGATCCTGTTCCTGCGTCTTAAATTCATTGAACGTCCGCTTTTGCGGACATTTTCCAAACACTTCTTCAACGACTGATGGAAAAAAAACCGAAAATATATTCTTCGTTTGAAGAAATCGAACTGGATCTCCAGATTTTAAAGGTGCAGCGTGAAATCCATGCGCAAAAAATAAAACTAAACCTGGAGAAGACCGGGGAAAACCTTCGACCAATAAATCTGCTTGAAGGTTATATCGGGGAAACTAACCGCACGACCTTTTCCCTGATCGAACAGGTGATCAAGATAATTTTACAGTTTGTGGTCAAACCGTTCAAAGAATAAACCTAACTTCGGAGTACTAAATTCATTCCATGAAAAAAGTATTCTTTCTTGATACCGTACACCCTATTCTTTCCGAAAGGCTCACACAAAGCGGTGAATACGAATGCATTGAAGCTCATGACTGGACAAGAGAACACTGTGAATCGCAATTAGGCGATGCGCATGGTCTTGTAATCAGATCCCGCTTCACCATGGACGAATCTTTCCTGAAATTCACGCCGGCTCTTCAATTCATAGCACGCTCAGGTGCCGGAATGGAAAACATCGACGAAATGTATTGTTCGGGTCGCGGAATTAAGCTTTACAATGCCCCGGAAGGAAACCGCAATGCAGTCGGGGAGCACGCTCTTGGAATGCTCTTATCCATGATGAATAAGATACATACTGCGAACAGAGATGTGAAAAACGGAATTTGGGACCGTGAAGGAAACAGGGGAACCGAACTGGATGGAAAAACTGTTGGAATAATCGGTTATGGGAATAACGGAAAGGCTTTCGCAAAGAAATTACGCGGTTTTGATATTACACTGCTTGCTTACGACAAGTATAGAACAGGGTTCGGAGATGATTTTGTAATCGAAGCAACTTTAGAAGCCCTTCTGCGTAAATCAGACGTGATTTCTTTTCACATTCCCCAAAACGAAGAAACCATTTACTTCGCCGATCAGGAATTTTTTGATGCTTTGGGCAAACCAATTTACTTACTGAATCTTTCAAGAGGAAAAATAGTTGAAACTAAATCATTAATTGATTCTATAACAAAAGGAACAATCATTTCAGCCGGATTAGATGTCAATGAATTCGAGAAAAAATCCTTCGAACAATTCTTTGATCAAACAGATAATGAAGAACTGAAGTTTCTGTTGGAATCCGACAGAATATTGCTTACTCCGCATGTTGGAGGCTGGACCTCCGAAAGCTACTACAAACTTAGTTCTGTTTTAGCTGACAAAATACTTGATAAAGAAAACAATTGATTGGAATCAGTTGTAAATCTTAATCATAGCAACTTTATCTTCAAGCTTAACTTTAATCAATAAAGTCTGATCCTTCAGCAGATCAGAAATTTTCAACGCATTTGTTAGTTTGTTTTTCACAACAATTTTTCCAGCAAGATCATAAACTTCAAATTCAGCTTCCCGCCCGTTTTTCACCAGCAGCATCCCATTCTTCCATTCAAGGAATGAATCATCATTCAAATCTGCAATTCCGTTTGTAGAAGGTGTAACGATAAACTCGTAGCTGATTGCTTGTACAACTGCAGGATTATCCGGATCGTAAACATCAAAATAACAAATCCCATGTCCGGGAGTTCCGTTCAACATTGCGCCGATAATTAATTTAGTTGCGAATGGCTGATTCGCCAATAAATTAAAGTCACCACTGTCTCCAACCTGAACATTCGAATGAAAAGTTGTTTGGTCGTCTATAGATATCTGCCATTCGACAGGAACATTATCATAATGTGTTGCTTTCCATCTCAATACGGTATCTGTTGAGATATCAGAAACAACTTCAATGTACCAATGCGCCGGAGACTGACTAGTGGTTTTCACCAGTAAAGCCGAGGTATCGGGAATATGGAAAACCTGTGTCCGGGCAGTAAGGGACAAAAACAGGCTGAGGGAGAATATCAAGTGCTTCATAATACAATTAAAAAATACCATTTTAAAAACAAACAGCTTTCCCAAAAGTATTCAAAAAATTATTTCAAGCTGCATCTTGTTTCTGCGTAGTAGCTGGATCCGCCAAAACCGAAAGTCAGATCGGAATTCATCTCTTTACATTCCTTTTTTGCTTTGTATTTGGTGGCGTTAATCTTTGTATCATTAGTCACCTGATATTCTCCATCCACATAGTAATCGCAAGAGCAGTTATAATCTTTCTTACAGGAAGCCAGGGCTGTGATAAGTAAAATTCCAAAAGTCAATTTTTTCATAGGTAGTATTCATTAACGCTTCAAAATTATGATTAATAACGGATTTTGAAAGGAAATCGACTAATGAGCTTAAAATATTGTTTTTAAAGGGTGAACACCAGGAAAACTTCTCCAAAAACACGAAACCCCAATTGGTATTCATCTGATTCAAATTCAATTACCAATTTTTCTTCTAAAATTCTTACCAAAGTTACTTCTTCCTTCAGATCAGCAATTTGGCCTTCCTTCCATTTGTAAAAAGCCTCCTTTGCCCCCCACATTAATTGAAGCGCTGTTTCATTTTCAGAAAACGGAAGTTCCCGCTCATTGCGAAAATAATCCTGTCCTTGCTTTAATCGGGATGAGAATGGTTCAATATCAACTCCAACAGGTTCCGTACCAACACTTACAGCATACCAGCCTTTCGCATGTGAAATCGATAAAAACAATTCCGGATTGTTCCTGAAAAAGGGCTGACCTGTTTGCTTATACTGAATTTCCAAACCATCATAACCCAATTTTTCCATTAGCATTTGGACACTCCCTTTCTCCACTGCACGTTTGTGAATACCGTCTTTGAGCAGCTTCTCATAATCTTCCTGTTTGAAGTAAGCCACGGTAGAATTTGGGTTGTTAATAATGCTTATCATAGCTTAAGTGAGTGAAATCGCTGACATTCCCCTCAAAAATAGCGTATATTTGTACTCAATTATTCCATACGCGTGATCAAAACCATTTTTAAATACCTGTTCCGTCTTATTTGGATACCCACAGAGTTGCTTTTCGCCTTCATTTTTGTCTTGTTTACAATCGTTTTGTTCAATGCCCAAATTGACACTCCTGAAGTTCCGGAAATACACATTGGAGAACGCAAAAAAGTTGGGAAAGATCACTACGTACTCGGAAATTCTTACCTCAAAAAAAACCAATACGGCGTTTGGGAAATGTACCTGGAGGGTGAACCTTACGAAAGAGGTGTTATTTATGGCAAACTTGCCAAAGAGCTGGTGCAGGAACAGGAAGATATCTTCGTTGGTCAAATCAACAATTTCCTGCCGAATAAATTGTGGAGACATGTCATTAAACTAATGGTCGGATTCTTCAACAGTGACTTACCGGAGAATATTCCATTAGAGAACCAACAGGAAATTTACGGTATTTCCCTGGCCTTTTCTGATCGTTACGATTACATTGCTTCCAAATACACTCGCATCCTGAATTACCACGCTGCCCACGATATCGGGCATGCTTTGAATGATTACAGCGTAGTCGGCTGTACTTCTTTTGCAGTAAAAGGGCAGAAAAGTGCCGATAAAGAATTGTTGGTCGGAAGGAATTTTGATTTCTATGTGGGCGATGATTTCGCGAAGAACAAATTGGTCATTTTTGTGAATCCGAGCAAAGGCTACAAGTTCACGTCCTATTCCTGGGCGGGATTTACGGGTGTAGCATCCGGAATGAACGAAAAAGGATTGACGGTAACGATCAATGCTTCCAAATCCGATTTGCCGACCAGCTCAAAAATGCCAATATCCCTGCTGGCACGCGAGATCCTGCAATATGCAAAAAATATCGACGAAGCTGTGGCTATTGCTAAAAAACGGCACACCTTTGTTTCCGAAACACTAATGGTTTCCTCTGCTGAAGACGGAAAAGCTGTCCTGATTGAAAAATCACCTAAAAAATTAGGTGTTTATGAAAGTAAAACGGATGTCCTGGTTTGTGCCAATCACTATCAATCAGATGTTTTCAAAAAAGACGACGCAAATGTGAAGAACATCGCAAACAGTGATTCCAAATACCGTTTTGACCGCATGCAGCAATTACTCAGAGGATCAACCTCACTGGATCGTAATGACGCAGCTTCTATTCTGAGAGATCAGTATGGTTCCCTGAACACAAAATCCGGAGATACAATCGGAATGGGAAACCCGCGAGCTATTAATCAACTGCTGGCACATCACAGCGTAGTTATGCAGCCGGAAAGCAAAATGTACTATATCTCCAGCTCGGATTATCAATTGGGAACTTTCCTGGGCTATGATCTGACAAAAACATTCAAGACCAAACACATTCAGCTGGTAGACACCATTTCACGGGATCCGTTCCTAACTTCCGGAGCGTACAGCAAATTCAAAGCATTTAAACTCGTTAAACAGCAAATCACTGCTTACCTGATGTTTGATAAACCTTTGAATCTCTCAGCAAATGAGGTTGACAAATTCATTGCAGACAATTCGGAGTCTTATGTTACTTATGAGCAATTAGGAAAGTATTTCCAAAAGAAGAAGCAATATAAAAAGGCTGTTCATTACTACCAGGTTGCGCTTACAAAACACGTTGCATCACCTCAAATTGAAGAAGAATTGCGAAATTTGATCAAAGAATGTCGAAAAAATGGAAAGTAGCAAGATCCTTGAACAAGTAGATAAAACAATTCGCTATGCGGTAAATCATGCCCCATTTTACCAAAGACATTTTTCAAAAAATGCGTTGGACTCATTAAGCTGGGAAGCATTTAAAGAACTTCCCTTTACAACGAAAGAAGATCTGTCGCAAAATAACCGCGATTTTTTGTGTGTTCCTTCGCACCAGGTAGCTGAATACGTAACTACTTCAGGCACTTCCGGAAAACCCGTAACAATCTATCTTACAAAGAAAGATTTGGTTCGTTTGGCGAAAAACGAAAAAGAATCTTTTGAACTGACAGGTGCAAAGGCCGGGGATCTTTTCCAGCTGATGACAACCATCGACAAGCAATTCATGGCCGGGCTGGCTTATTATTTAGGTGTTCAGGAACTGAACGCAGGAATGATCCGCATTGGGCCCGGAGTTCCGGCATTGCAATGGAATTCCATTTTGGAGAACAAACCGACTATCCTGATCGCAGTCCCGAGTTTCTTAGTGAATCTAATCGATTATGCGAAGCAAAACGGCATTGACATCAATCAAACCTCGGTTCGTGCAGCAATCTGTATCGGAGAACCTATTCGCGAGGACGATCTTTCCGAGAATGTATTGGCAAAACGAATTCATGCAGATTGGAACATTGAATTGTTCTCTACCTATGCCTCTACGGAAATGGGAGCTGCATTTACGGAATGTACCGCACACCAGGGTGGTCATTTAAATCAAGATCTGATTTACCTGGAAGTATTGGACGAAGAAGGAAAAGAGGTTCCTCACGGCGAAAAAGGAGAAATTGTTATCACAACTTTGGGAACTGAAGGAACTCCGTTAATACGCTATAAAACAGGTGACGTTGCCCGAATTTATCGGGAGGCCTGCAGGTGTGGAAGAACATCTCCACGGATCGGACCTATTTTAGGACGCAAGAACCAAATGATCAAGTTTAAGGGAACCACTATTTTCCCACCTTCGATCTATGAAATATTCGACAGCAGATCAGAGATCGCCTGCTACAAAATTGAGGTTGCAAAAGATTACCTGGGCCATGATACCATTACAATCCTTCTTGAAAACCGGATAGAACATCACCCGGTAATGAACCAGATTATCGAAGATTGCAAAGCAAAATTGCGAGTGGTTCCGCATTTTGTGTTCCTTGAAACAGATTACCTGAGAAGCCAGGTGTTTAAGAACCACATGCGCAAACCGGAGAAAATTGTATTTAAATAAATTGTGGTTGTGAACGCTTGCGCTATAGCTTGTGCCGCCGCTAAAGCTTTGGCTACATGCGGTTAGCGAAGGAGCAAAGAACGCAAAGGTTTGAATATCCTTCTTGTTAAAAAGTAATCTAAATTTCAATCTTTGTTACCTTCTTATGTACTTTTTTGGTGTTAACTGTCTTAATACTGGTCGTCTCTTTGCTTCCCATAGGGCAACTGGTAAGTGCCCTTTTAATCTGTGTATCTGTGGTAAACAAAAAAGGCGCGCAATGCATTGCGCGCCTGCAAGATTCCAATTATATTCTTACATTTTCACAATGTGTGCCACCGCATTTACCAGTGTATTGTGCTTTTTGACAAATGGATTCGTTTCATCCCAAACGTAACCTGCCAATACCGAACAAATTTGTTGTCTGATCGTTTCATCGATCTTCTCGCTAAAGAAAATATCACCCAATGTCCCTTCATACCAAGCAAGTACATAAGTTCGGAATACATCAATCCCCTTCTTAAGAACAGCGCTGTAATCATTTTCCCAATCCACTTGTCCGCCGTTCAATTGCTTGGCAACCAGGGCAGCAGCCTTGTAACCTGAAGAAATCGCTAATGTTACTCCGGAGCTAAAGATTGGGTCCAGGAATTCCGTACTGTTTCCGCAAAGCACGTAACCTTCTCCGTAAACCTGTTTTACAGAAACCGCATAATTAACGATCAGACGCGGCTCGAACATAAACTCAACACCATCATAACGTCCGTTCAATCCCGGGAATTCAGCTACTTTTTGCTTGAAAAGCTTTCCACCGTCTGCATAGCATTCCTCCACAAAGTCTTTATTTCCGACAATCCCTACAGACGCGGTTCCATCCGAAAAAGGAATGGACCAAATCCAGGCAGTATTGTCATTGAATGCGTGAACAAAGATATTCCTTCCGTCTTCCGGGGTTCTTCTGGTGTCATCCAGGTGTGCGAAAACTGCTCCGCGAGGTGGTGTTGAAACCGGAACTTCCAGGTTGAACATTTGCGGAAGTACACGTCCGTATCCACTTGCATCCATAACAAAGCGGCAATGAACTTCATGAATATCGCCGTTGCTGTCGCGGTAAGTAACTACTTGTGTCGTTGCAGAAGTATTTACATTTGTCACCTCAGCCTGGAATTCTACTTCCGCCCCCTGTTTTTCAACTTCTTTAATCAATGCGTGATCAAAATCAGCGCGTTTAACCTGGAATGTGTATGACCAGCCATCCGTGAATTGGTTTTCGAACAAGAAATCACAGCGCTCACCGTCATGATAGAAGCATGCTCCGGTTTTCACCTGGAAATTCAAAGCTTCTACAGCCGGAAGAAGATTTAACTCATCCAAATAATCCATACTGTGCGGCAATAAGCTTTCACCGATTACAAATCGCGGGAACTGCATCTTTTCCAAAACCAAAACTTTTAAACCCTCTTTAATCAATTTAGAGGAAGCTACAGAACCGGCAGGACCTGCACCAATTACAACAACATCAACTTCTTTAGTCATACATTTTGATTTTTTCTATTACTTGCTTATTGTTTACAAAATTAAAAGATGTTACAAGAGCACCAATGGTAGCTCCCAAAATTCCGTGGAAAATGATGTTTTGCCCTGTAAGGAACAAATTCGGAATATGCGTTTTTGTATTAATCTGTGTCTTGTGGGTGTGTTTGAAGTCCTTCTGTATCCCATACATGGAACCATTTGGGGTGGAAACGTAATCCCGGTAAGTAACCGGAGTAGAAGAATAGCAATTTTTTACTTTCGATCTGATTCCGGGAAAACGTTCTTCAAGGCGGACCAAAATACGCTCTTCACATGCTCTTTTAAAGGCTTCATAAGCCTCCTCACGTGTTCCTTCCTTAACAATGGTCCGAACGGAATCTTCCCAGGTCTTAAATTCATTAAAGTCGAGGTAACACATCACTGAAAGAGATTCTGCATATTCCTTCGTGTTTTTGGAAACCTGGGCAGAGGTAAAGGTCATCTGAGGCCACTCTTCCGAAAAATGGAACTCTTCGTTCCAAATGTTATCGGTGAAATAATCGTAATAATTGGAGTTGAAATACGGAAGGGTATTTTCATGCAGCGATAAATACACCATAAATGATGCGATCGTGTTCGGTAATGCATTCACCCGATTCGTGTAAGCGGTTTTAAAACGCTCTTTTCCCAGCAGGCTGATAGTTTCCTTCGGATGTAAGTTTGAGATCACAAAATCACAGGAAAACTCGCTTCCGTCTGAACAGATAACGGACTCTATTGTTCCCGACTCATTGAAATTTGCGCCTGTTACTTCTTTCCTTTTCAAAACTTCTCCGCCATTCTCTGAAATTTTCTTCTTCAGCAGTTTGGCGATCTGTGAACCTCCATTGATAAAACGATAACTGCCTTTGATGAAACTATTCAATATCAGGGCAACCACGTAAAATGGCGTAACTCCTTTTATTCCGGCATAAAGCGGCCCTGAACCCAGGATTACTTTGATGAGATCTTCATTGTCGGTTAAAGAGGCAAGATGCTCCCAGGCACCAACTTCCAATACTTCCGTATGTTCCACGTAATTGATCTCCGATTCCAGTTCAATATTGTAAAGCGGGAAATAGGTACAATATACTTGTATTTCATGAACAATTTGGTCGATATCACCGGCATTTTCCGGGAAACTGGCTTTCAATTGTTCCGTAAAGTTTTGATAACCTATTCCATGACTTACTGTTTTGCCGTTTGCCAGGCGGATGATGTCAAACGCTTGCTCATCCAGGCGTTTCATCTTTAAGTCGTCATAGATTCCCAAATACTTGAAAATGCGGTAGAGATTTTCTCCTTTATCCAATCCGCCGACATAGTGAACACCGGTATCGAATACTTTTTTGTCACGGCTGAACACCTGCAGAGAACCACCGATCTGGTGATTTTTTTCCAGGACCTGAACTTTATAACCATGTTTAGCAAGTACCAAAGCGCTCACCAAGCCGCCGATACCACTACCGATTACTATTATCTTTTGTCCCGGGTTCAACTCAAAGTTTTTTTAGGATCATCAATACATTCGAAGTCTTGGATGAATGCTCGATCAATTCGAAACCAAATCCGTTCTCGTTTGCAAAACGCTCTATTTCTTTTGCAGACAGGAATGACAGATCATTCGTCGTCTTATTAAAATTAAACCATTTTGTGGAAAGCGTCTCTGTTAATTTGGTGTTTTTCAATCGGTCACGGAACTCGATGATTCCATCACGGATTACGATAATTCCATTTGCTCCCAGTTTCGTATTGACTTTTTTCAATAACTCCAGCTGTTCTTCCGGACGCAGGTAGTGGATCACATCATTAAAGAAATAAACGTCCGCTTCCGGCATGTCCCATTCCCGAATATCGGCAGCGTGGAAACTCAACCCGGAAGATTTCTTAATGCAGTTATCTGCAACAGCAACCTTGTCTTCGTCGTAATCCATCCCGATTATTTCACGTGAAGGATCGAAATAATGCAGGAAAACAGAAAGATAACCATAGCCGCAACCCACATCCACAATACGTTTTCGATCACCGATCAAGTGGTTGTAGAAATCAAAATTCTTGCGTTCCATCATCCATTTTACACGGACATACCATTCCAAAACCGGACCCTTTAGCAAGTAATTCTCAAGTACCTTGCGGGTATAAAAAGATGTATCCGCGTATTCTTTTCGGAATTCTACCATTTCGGCACGCATTACCTTCATTGCCCGTTTGGAAAAATCACTGTAAGACTCTCTTTCCAATGCGCGCATGCGTCTCAGTGGTTTTACCAAAATTTTCCCCTGATTGATGATCAGGTCATTCTTCGGGTTCACTTCGTGATTGCCTAAAATCAGTAAAGGCTGAACCGGAATATTCAGTTCCTTTGAAATATAAAATGCTCCTTTATGAAAACGCTTGATTTCACCATCCGGACTACGTGTTCCTTCAGGAAAAATAACGATGGAATAACCTTCGCCGATCCGTTTTTTGATTTCTCCCAAATTTCCGTCGGCACCCTCTTCTGCAAATAAATAACCCCCATACCGAATAAAAGGAGCAAAAATAGGCGAATTGTATACCCATTTCTTAACCATAATAATCGTTTTGGGATTAAGCATCAGCACTACCAAAATATCCAAAAACGAGGTGTGATTCGGGATGATGATACTTGGATCCCTGTAATTCAACCGTTGCCTGTCAATAATTCTCTTTTCAACATGCAGACCGGCATACAAGGTAGATTTCGCCAATTTGGAAATGGAGAAGTTCAGTATTTCCTGTTTCTTAATGCGGCTGATTGGAGTTGGAATCAACACGAAGATCAACAGGATATTCAGGATCAGACTTCCGACAAAGAAGTAGAAAAATAAGAGCAAACTATAAATGAAGTAGAAAAAGGTAATCGGTCCCCGGCCCTTTTTCTTCCTGTTCAGCACAAAAAAGTTGTAAACCCGGGGCTGAACGTATAAAGTAATCAGCATGATAGACCCGATCCCAATAACACTTATCGTTCCGATGGAATGAATAGCAGGATGTTTTGCGAAAATGAGCACTCCTGTCCCGATCATGGTTGCAATTCCCGAAAGGATGATTCCCGATTGTGTTGATTTCAGGGAATTCACTCCTGTTCTGGCCTGCTGGATCAGTCCGTCGGTGGTGAAGATACTGAAGTCGTCTCCCAAACCGAAAATGAAGGTTGCAACAATGATATTGATGAAGTTGAACGGAATATCAAAAATGCTTGCAATTCCCAGGATCCAGATCCAGCCCAAAACCATTGGGAAGAACGCAAATAAAGTCAATTCGATCCTTCCGTAAATGATCAAAAGGGAAAAGAATACAAGCAGTGATGAGAACAAGAACAGGTAATCGAAATCCTGTTTCACTACATTCAGCATCGATTTGGCCATTTCTGAAATATCCAGGACAAAAATTCCATCGATTCGATCGAGTTCTCCTTTAACAAGTTCCTGTTTGTCTTTCTTAACGGTAATAGAAGTCACATAAGTATGTCTTCCCTCGTCCTCCGAAACAAATTTACTCAGCCCGATTTCCTTTGCCAGGTTCTCACCTTCCTTTTTATCGAAAGAAAGTGATTCGGTGGAACTAAAAAACGGTTCAAAACCCGCTGCATTCAATCCGTAGTTTGGAGCAAGCTCTTTGATTTCAGCTGCCACCTTCGGATTGGCACTCCAGAATTGACGCCAGTTCTTTTGTGATTCATTCAGCGTTCTATCGGAAGGAAGATAAGGCGACAACGAAACAAATTCCGAAATCCCGTATTGTTCTTTTGCAGATACAAATGTTTGATAAACCGCGTCGTTTTGAGCGCGGGCTGCTTCTTTCGTTGGAGCAGATGAAAAAACAAAGAGTTTTTTATCCGAATTCGGGTTGATGCCTGTATAAAACTTCTCTTTCTCTTTTAGCTCCGGAGTATGGAACGACAAGTTGTTCATATCCGAATCAAAATTCACATCGGATGACCTATATAAAAACACCAATGAGACCAGGGTGATCAGTAAAAACGAGACTCTTACAAACGATTTTTTTAGTTTAAAATTAACTTTGTAGTTGTTTTTGTCCTTGATTCGGATTCCCAGGCTTTCGATCAATACCGGAAGGAAAAGCAGGGTAAAAAGCACCGATCCCGACAAAGTACAAAGTGCAATTAATCCGAAATTCTGAAGAACTACAGAATTAGTGAAAAGTAAAGCCCCAAGTGCAGCAATGGTTGTAAAACTACCAAGCATCATCGGTGAACTGATCTCTTTCACCGTTTTAACCACGCTTCCCAAATGCTTCAAATGCGTAAAGAAGTGGAAAGAATAATCCAGTACAATTCCAAGTAAAACAGAAGAGGTAGCCAGCGAAATTGCCGATATCTCAGGATGCAGGTAACCCACCAATCCAGCCCCGCTCAGGATTCCGAAAAAGCCGGGAAGCAGAAAATAGAAAGGAGCCAAAACACTTCTGTAATAAAAAATCAGCAGCAGCAAAATAGCTGTTATACTGATAATTGCAGTTAGAAACGAATCCGACTTGACTTGTTTTGCGTTTGCAACAGCGATCTGGAAAGTTCCGAAATAATCAAAGTTCAGTCCTTTTTCCTTGGCTTTCGTTTGCTTAAAACCTTCCAAACGGTCCGCAAATTTCTCCAGCTTTTTGGTGTCCTTCTGGTTCAGGTCAATAGTTCCGAAGAAAAAAGCATAGCGTTCATCCTGTGAGTAAACAACCCCGTCCTTTACAATATAGGTACTGGAATCACCATTCGGATTCAACTGCTTCAATTGTCCGTAAAACAATCCCAGTGGATCGTTTGCAGCCAATTTGCTTACGAAGAAAGCATTTGGTCCGGTTAATAAATCCGCAGTTCGTTTCAATCCCCTTGCAATGGAATCTTTTTGAAGTTTTTCCTGTAACTTTTCGTAATCCTTATTTGTCAGGTTGTACAGCGAACTTTTCTGAAGGAATGCGATCAAGGCACCCTCATCTACTGACTTTACAACCTCCACATCTTTTAGTTCTTTGGAGAATTGCTTTTCCAGGTCAGCTTTCAGTTCTTCCAGTTTTTCAAGCGTGACTTCCTCATCTTCCTGCGCTTCGATAGAGAAAACTACCTGCTTATTCAGTTTATTCTTCTGAACGATGTCGCTAAACTTTTTGAATTCCTTTCCCTGCGGAAAAATGGCATAGAGATCTTCGTTGATCTTCAATTTGGAAACACCAACAAACAAAAAAGCAAGCACAAGCATGAAACTTCCCCAAAAAACAAGTCTTTTTTTAAGAAAAAATTCAACTATTCGAGCACAAATTTGACCGATCATGAGTGTTAGTTTCGGAAAGAGGAGAAATTATTAGGCGGCAAAGCTACAAAAATATCTCATGCTGTGAGTTTTGTACCTTTTTTGTATGCATTTAGCAGTTTTTTGAATTTGGGTTTGTCCCATTTCTTCAGCACAATTAAGGATGCATTGAAAGCTGTTTTAACGGCAATCGGAACACCACCGCCCAATTCTGCCCACTGACCGCCCACAATTAAATTTTTCACCGGCGTTCGGTAATGCGCAATTTTGCTCTGCATGTTTTTCTTCCCGGGACGTGTTCCCATCATGGAACCGTTCTTATTACCCGTATAGCGGTAATAAGTAACCGGAGTAGCCACTTCGTAAAACAAGATGTGTTTACGCAGGTCCGGACACATTTTAGCTTCTACCCGTTCAAAAATGATCCGGGCAAAGTCATCCTTCAATTTCTTATAGGCTTCGGTCCGAACAAAATCTCCCTTGGCATTCTTTTCTGTCTGCCAGTTGTTCATATAATCCATCCACGCCGGAACATACAGCGTAACAGTGCCCATTCCTTCCGGGGCAAGTGTATGATCGCGGACAGTAGGCGCCAAAACAGAAATCGCAGATTTGTGCGGATCACCGGAACTGTGCTCATCACGGGTACTGGATTCCTCACAAACAAGGGTCAATTCGTGCCCGAAACCTAAACTTTCTGCCGTACAGTCCAAAGCCACGGATATAGTCACCGAAGAACTGTACATCTCCGATTCATTCAATGTTTCGAAGAATTTTGGCGGAACCAGGTGCTGTGGTACTAATTTCCGGTACAGGAAGTCGACATCACAGGCCGCAATAACATAGTTCGTTTTTACCTGGTATTCTTTCCCGCGATTTTTATAGCGGACCGCTGTTATGAGTTCATTCTCAAAATCAAATCCAACTACTTCAGAGCTTAATCGGATCTCGCATTTCTCCGGCACAACCTGTTTTTCGAGCCATGCAGGAATCACCTGGCTTCCACCGATGGGCGGGTTTTGGTAGTCCGAATTATATGCCCAGGCAATCGGGAAGATGCATGAAAGCAGATCGCGCTCCGTGCAGAAAAGTTCCTGCAGCGCCGGGTCCTTGAAAAATTTGCTCAATCCTTTTTTCACATCGTCACCACCGATAGCATAAGGAATCAACGGATAGATGATTCCAAGCTGTTTCAACCGAAAGAATGGTATTTCCAGTGGAGACTTGGTTTCTATGGATTGGAAGAATTCCGGAAACCGGAGTGAAACCTTCGCAATACGCCTGGCAACTTTAAAAAATCGCTCAATTCCTTTCTTTTCATGCGGAAAATCCAAAATCAACCGATCCCTCAATTCATCCGGATTATTCGTAAGCAGGTAATCGTGATTGGTGGAAATATGCCGTTGAATACGTTTCATCAATTGAGGTTTCGGGTAATCCTCTCCCAGCATTTTAAAAACACGGGTTACTGTTCCTTCCTCGTTGTATTGATTTAACCAGTGAATAGCAGTATCAAAAACAAAATCTTTGCGTTCAAAACCCTGTAAATATCCCCCGATCAGGTAGTGTTTTTCCAATACAAGGACTTTCATTCCTGATCTGGACAATAATGCTGCGGAAAGTAAACCGCTTACACCCGAGCCGATGATGGTAACGTCAAATTCTTCGTTCATTCGGGTTCAAAATTAATGAAATAGAGCTTTCGGCGCTTCAAAATTCCCGATTTTAGTAATTAAGGTGATCCCTCAGAAATAATGCAATTAATGGATATCAAAAATGTTTTAATCCTTCAGCCGGTAAATTATTTCCTTCTATGAATAAAACTTGTGATTGCCGGTAAACAGCAGTCTGCTTACTGAAAATTTCATCGAAACAACCCGATATTGCGTCTTATTTACGCTCGTAACACACCACTTCCAAGCGATCTGAAGACACGCCTTTCCCGAACTCACGTTAATTTGCTTGCTATGAAGAATTAACATACAAACAAGAAACTATTTTTTTTTCTAACTTTGACGCCACGTTTTAAATTAACCCTGATCGAACGACAAGTAACTAAACTCAAATTCGGTATAGATTGAACCCATGAAAGCATTAAACTCTTTGTATGAGGCACAAAAAATTGCCTTTAGCCCGTTTGTATTCCAAACCGTTTATACGATGTCCAGCCTTGGAATCATGGATGAATTGTACGAAGAAAGAGCCGGTTTAACCATTGAGGAAATTGCCAAGCGCAAAAACATCAGTGAATACGGGGTTCGCGTTTTGGTTGAAATGGCTAAAGCAGCAGACGTGCTTGAACTGAATGAAGACAAGTATACCCTTTCTAAAATCGGTTACTTTTTAACAAGAGATGAGATGACAAAAGTGAACATGATGTTCACTCAGGATATCTGTTATAAAGGGCTTTTCCATTTAAAAGATTCTATTTTGAACGGAAAGCCGGAAGGTTTAAAAGAAATCGGTCCGTGGAATACCATTTATGAGGGCTTATCACTTTTACCGGAACAGTTGAAAAAATCGTGGTTTGAATTCGACCACCATTATTCCGACAATTCATTCGGAGAAGCACTGAAAATCATTTTCCAGCACCAGCCGAAACACATTTACGATATCGGTGGAAATACCGGAAAATGGGCAATTGCAAGTACACAGCACGATCCGAATGTTCGTGTAAGTATTTTTGATTTGGGTGTACAATTAAAAGTCGCTCAGGCAAATATCGAAGCTATTTCCGAAATTAAAGACCGGGTAGACTACAACGAACGCAACATGCTGGACCCGGATTCGGAGATTCCTGCAGGAGCAGACGTTTATTGGATGAGCCAGTTCCTGGACTGTTTCAGTGAAAAAGAAATCGAAGCGATCTTATTGAAAATCAAGAAGCATATGAAACCGGACGCTACGATCTTCATCATGGAAACTTTCATTGATGATCAGCGCTTTCCGGCAGCAGAATTCAGCTTAATTGCTACCTCGCTTTATTTTACAGCCCTGGCAAACGGAAACAGTAAAATGTATTCTTCCACTGCGATGAAATACATTATTGAGAAAGCAGGATTCGAAACTGTCAAAGAACACCCGCTTCACGAGGACCGTTTCCACACAATCCTTGAAGTTAAATTACCGAAATAAGTCACTCCCCACTCATAATTTACATGAACAAACTGGATCTAAAACAGATAGAAGCTTTTAGCCTTGAAAAAAAGGAATACGTAATTTCCGACGATGTCCGTAAGGAATTGGAGCGTTCGTTTTCATTCCTGCAGGAATTTTCAAGCGATAAGATTATCTATGGTATCAATACCGGGTTCGGGCCTATGGCTCAGTTCAAGATCGATGAAGACAAATTAAACCAGCTTCAGTATAACCTGATCCGAAGCCACTCTTCGGGGACAGGAAATGTATTGGATGCCGAATCCGCGAGAGCAGTTGTGCTTTCCCGTTTAACGAATTTCATGCAGGGGAACTCCGGAGTCAGTTATGGAGTGATTGAGAAGTTAGTCCAGTTCCTGAACCACGATATTATTCCCGAGATCTACGAACACGGGGGTGTAGGTGCAAGCGGTGATTTGGTCCAATTGGCTCATTTGGCATTAAACCTCATCGGCGAAGGATATGTTTACATCGATGGTGTTCGCAGAAAGACTTCTGAAGTTTTAGCCGAAAAGAACATTACCCCTCTAAAAGTAAAATTGCGCGACGGATTGGGATTGATGAACGGAACTTCCTGCATGTCTGGAATCGGTTCGGTGAATTTGATCTACTCATACCGCTTATTGGATTGGGCAATCGCAGCTTCAACTATGATCAACGAAATTGTGGAGGCTTATGACGATTCATTCTCTGTAGGCCTGAATGAGGTAAAATTGCACGCCGGTCAGCAATTTGTTGCCAAATCCATGCGTGACTTCCTGAAAGACAGCACCCTGATCAAAAAACGCGAAGAGCTTTTCACCGACGACAAAGTTGCTGAAACAACCGAATTCAAGAAAAAAATCCAGGAATATTACTCCATTCGCTGTATTCCGCAAATCCTTGGTCCTGTAAAAGACACTTTGGACTACGCGAAGACAATTATCGAGAACGAGATCAATTCCACCAATGACAACCCGGTTGTGAGCCTGGAGCGTGAGAATGTATTCCATGGAGGTAACTTCCACGGGGACTATATTTCACTGGAAATGGATAAGATCAAACTGGTAATAACCAAATTGACGATGCTTGCGGAAAGACAGTTAAACTTCTTGTTGAACAGCAAAATCAACGGCGTTTTTCCTCCATTCCTGAATACACAGACCTTAGGTTTGAATTTCGGGATCCAGGGAATGCAGTTTACGGCGACTTCCACAACTGCTGAAAACCAGATGCTTTCCAATTCGATGTACGTTCACAGTATTTCCAACAACAACGACAACCAGGATATCGTAAGTATGGGAACGAACAGCGCCGTGATTACTAAAAAGGTAATTGAGAATGGATTCCAGGTAATGGCCATCCACATGATGTCTGTTTGCCAGGCGATTGATTTACTGGATGAAACCAGGAAAAACAAACTTTCTTCGAAAACAAAAGAAATTTATAATCAAATTCGTGCGGTCTCTCCAACTATCAACGAAGATGTTCCACAATTTGAAGCTATCCGAAACGTAACAAACACCCTTAAGAAAACAACTCTTGCCCTATGAAATGTGCTCTAATCACAGGTGCATCCCGAGGAATTGGACGTGCGATCGCGCTGCAAATATCCCAGGACTTAAACCTCCATATATTAATCAATTATGCTTCCAACAAAGCTGCTGCGGAAGAAACGCTTCGTTTGATTCAGCAGGCAGGTGGTACGGGCGAATTGATGCATTTTGACGTGAAAGACGGCGCAGCCGTTAAAACTGCCGTTGAGAACTGGTATTCAGCTAACCCTGAAGGAATTATCCATGTTTTGGTAAATAATGCAGGTATCACAAAAGATAATTTATTCCCGTGGGTAACCGAAGAGGATTGGGACGCTGTATTGAACACTTCTTTGAAAGGAATGTATAACTGCACACAAGCAATTATACAACGTATGTTGAGACAACGAAGCGGACGCATCATCAATATTGCCTCTTTAAGCGGTTTAAAGGGTGTTCCCGGACAAACCAATTATTCAGCTGCCAAAGGTGGCATGATTGCTGCAACGAAAGCACTTTCGCAGGAAATCGCTAAACGGAACATTACCGTAAATGCAATCGCTCCCGGATTTATTGAGTCGGACATGACCAGTGACCTGGATATGAATGAATTAAAACGGATGGTTCCTGCAAACCGCTTTGGAAAAGTGGAAGAAGTAGCGTATCTTGCGAGTTTTTTGGCATCGGAAAAAGCAGCTTACATAACCGGAGAGGTTATTAATATTAACGGAGGAATTTACGCTTAGAATGGAACATCGTGTAGTAATTACCGGAATTGGTGCCTACTCGTGTTTGGGTGAAGACCTGGACACAGTTCTGGAATCACTGCGTCATGGCCGCAGTGGGGTTATTTACGATGAGCAGCGTAAAGACTTCGGTTACCGTTCCTGCTTCACCGGAATGGTTGCGGAACCTGATTTGAATCCTTTCCTTTCACGCCGTCAGCGTATTGGAATGCACCAGCCAGCGCGGTTCGCTTTCATGTCAACCAAAGAGGCGATGGAAGGTTCAGGCCTGGATGCTGACTTTTTGGATAAAACCGAGACCGGAATTATATTCGGAAATGATTCTACGGCTGGAGCTGTTGTGGAAACAGTTGATAAAGTCCGTGCCAAGAAGAACACCACACTTATCGGGAGTGGTGACATCTTTCAAAACATGAATTCGACGGTGAATATGAACCTTTCAACGATTTACAAATTGAAAGGAATGAATTTCACCATCTCTGCAGCCTGCGCTTCCGGATCTCACTCTATCGGAATGGGATACTTGCTGATCAAACAAGGGCTTCAGGAACGCGTAGTTTGCGGCGGAGCACAGGAAATTAATCCCTATGCAATGGCAAGTTTTGATGGTTTGGGCACATTTTCGGTAAGAGATGCCGCTCCTTCCATGGCAAGCCGTCCTTTCGACAGAGACCGCGACGGATTGGTCCCTTCCGGAGGTGCTGCTACTGTGATCATCGAATCTTTAGAATCTGCGTTGAAAAGAAATGCTCCGATTTACGGTGAAATTGTGGGATTCGGGTTTTCTTCGAATGGCGACCATATTTCCAATCCGAATTTCGACGGTCAGTTCAGATCCCTGAGCATGGCTTTGAAACAAGCTAATTTGACACCAAAAGATATTGACTATGTAAATGCGCATGCTACTTCCACTCCTATCGGGGATTCTACGGAAGCAGAAGCCATTTTCAATGTACTGGGCTCCAAAGTTCCTGTTAGTTCTACTAAAAGTATGACCGGACACGAATGCTGGATGGCCGGAGCAAGTGAGGTCGTTTATTCTCTCTTAATGATGAATAATGATTTTATTGCTCCGAATATCAATTTTGAAAACCCGGATGAACATTCGGAAAAGATCAACATTATTCCAAGCTACAAAGAGCAGAATATTGACTGTTTCCTTTCCAATTCATTTGGATTCGGAGGAACAAATTCCTCCCTGATTATCAAAAAGTTTAAAAAATAAAGAGTTACCTACAAACGATGAAAAGAGAAGACATCATTCTTACTACAAAACAGTTTTTATCTGACGAATTTGAAGTTGATGCGGCATTGATCCAACCTGAGAATAACCTGCAGCAAACCTTAGATCTTGATAGTCTTGACTATGTGGATCTGGTAGTTGTTATCGAAGAGAATTTAGGGATTAAACCTACTGCAGAAGATTTCAAAACCATTGAGACTTTCAACGATTTCTACGATTTAGTTGAACAACGTTTGAACGCTTAATAGTGGATGGAACAAAAATGGGATGGTAAAACCAAAGGTTCTCTTTGGGGATATAAGTTCTTTATTTACTCTATTCGATTTTTAGGGGTTCGCTTTGCTTACTTTTTCTGCATCGGAGTTTCCGGTTATTTCCTGTTATTTTCGCGCAAACCGCGTAAAGCTTTAGTTTCCTTTTACCAAAAAGGATTTAATTATAGCAAAGGAAAAGCATTAAGAGCAACCGCACGGAATTTGTATGTTTTCGGACAGACATTGATTGACCGGATAGCACTTAAAACTCCGCGAAAAAAGATTTTTACCTTTCGTTTTAACAACGAAGAAGCCTTAATCAAAATGAATGAAGCCGGAAAGGGCGGATTCTTGTTTTCGGCGCACCTGGGAAATTGGGAAAATGCCGGAAACCTGCTTGGAGAAAGAATTACCCTCAAGATCAATATATTGATGCTTGATGCCGAAGTCCAAAAGATTAAGGCTTTTATAGAAGATTCTGCCGGAAAATCCCAATACCAGCTGATTCCTATCAAAGACGATCTTTCCCACCTGATTTTGATCCACCAGGCTTTAAAACGCAACGAACTCATCGCTCTGCATGCGGACAGAACAACAGCCGGCCAAAAGAACTTTAAACTGCCTTTTCTGAACGGATTTGCAGAATTCCCTGCCGGACCATTTATTATGGCACATAAATTCAAAGTTCCGCTTACCTTTGTATACGCAGTCAAAGCAGGAAGTACGCACTATGAATTAAGCGCTACGGATCCGATCACAACGTTCGAATCCCCTGAAAAAATTGCAGAAATTTATGCCAAACACCTGGAAGAACAAGTGAAAGCAAGTCCCACTCAATGGTTTAACTTTTTTGAATACTATGTTGATTAACAAAGAAAACATCACATCCATCATTCCGCAAAGAGCTCCTTTCGTGATGATAGACAGCCTTTTGTCGGCAGACGAAGCGGGTTTCAAAACCGAATTCCAGGTTGCACCGGACAATTTGTTCCTGGAAAGTCAGGTCCTGTCCGAATCAGCATTGATTGAGAATATTGCACAAACCTGTGCGGCAGGTTTTGGTTATTTGAACAGCCTGGAAGAAGGCGGCGAACCAAAACTAGGTTTTATCGGAGCTGTAACCCAGGTGCAGGTAGAAGATGCCGCAAAAGAAAATGACCGGATTGAGACATCCGTTAAAGTACTCAGTACTTTTGATACCATTCACCTGGTGGAAGGAACTGCGAAATCCAACGGAAAAGTGCTTTTGACCTGTCAAATGAAAATTGTTTTGGCATGAAAATCCTGAAATCATCCATTCTTATTCCGATCCGTTTCAGTGAAACAGACGCTATGGGCGTTGTTTGGCATGGAAATTATCTGAAATTCTTCGAGGATGCACGCGAGCAATTCGGAAGGGATTACGGGATCGAGTACCTGGATGTCCACGCCCAGGGATATTTCATTCCGATTGTAAAATCAGAGATCTCACACAAAGCTTCCATCTTTTACGGAGAAGGAGCTTTAGTCAATGTTATTTTGGAACAACACGATTCAGCGAAAATCGTGTTTCGTTACGAAGTAATCAATAACGCAACCAAACAGATTGCAGCAACAGGAATGACCATGCAGGTATTCATGTTTACTTCTGATCGTACCCTGGAATTAATCAAACCCGAATTCTACCGTATTTGGGAAGAAAAGCAAGACTGGATCGATGGATAAACCCATTTACATATCGGCACTTTCATTGGTCACTCCATTAGGAAATACAATTGAACAGCATTTCGATGCGTTCGAAAACGGCATTTCAGGAATTAAGATTCATGAAAAAGCAGGTTTCCAGCAAACAGCAATTCCTTTGGCCAAAAGAGAAGAAATTACAGGTAACCGTTACGATACACTTCTGCGTGAGGCACTTGAGAAAGCTAAAAACGCGTACCCGGAAATCTCCGGGAAAACAGCAGTTATCGTAAGTTCCACTAAGGGAAATATCGACTTGCTTCCCGGTGATACTTTCGCAGAGACGGCTTCCATCGTTCATGAATTTTTCCCGGCAACAGACGTACTGATCATTTCAAATGCTTGTATTTCGGGAGTAATTGCCATCAATACAGCAGCAGACTACCTGTTTGCAGGGAAATATGACCAAGTACTGGTGATCGGGATTGATGCTGTTTCCGAATTTGTTTCATACGGATTTCAAAGCTTGTTTGCTTTAAGCAACGAGACCTGCAAACCATTTGATAAAAGCCGGAACGGAACCGTATTGGGAGAAGGATGCGGCATTGTATTGGTTTCGACACAGAAACCAGCCGATTTTGCCGTTCTGTATAAGGGTGGTTCGTCATCCAACGATGCCAATCACATTTCCGGGCCTTCCAGAACAGGTGAAGGTCTTGTGCGTTCTATTAAAAAAACTTTCCGCCGGAGCGGTAAAAAGGCTTCGGATATCGATTTTATTTCTGCCCATGGCACAGCTACCGTATTCAATGATGAAATGGAGAGCATTGCTTTTGGCAGAATGAACCTAGACCAGGTCCCGTTGAACAGCATGAAGGGTTATTTCGGACATACACTTGGGGCTGCAGGTGTTTTGGAAATCATTATGAGTATTGTTTCCATGGAGAAAAACACCCTATTCCCGAACCTTGGATTTAAAGAAACCGGAACTTCAGTTCCACTCAATATTATTCAGCACATAGAGCAGAAAGCCTTGAATACCGTGCTGAAAACCGCTTCCGGTTTCGGAGGAGGAAATGCCAGTTTAATTTTACAAAAACAATCGTGAAGATTTTAGCACATAGTTATGTATGCCCGAAAGGAACTTTCCTGAACGGAAAACTGGTTTACAATACAGCCGGAGAAGAGAATCCGCTGAAATCTGCTTACCAGCAGCTCGGAGCTGAGTACCCGAAGTTCTACAAGATGGATGTTCTTTCCAAAATGGCGTTCATCGGAACAGAATTGCTGCTTCCGTTTTTTCCCAAAGACGCAGACCTGGAAAACGACCTGCAATTGATCTTTGCAAATAGTTCTGCCAGTCAGAATACGGACAACCTGTTTGTAGAAAGCTACGAACAGTTGAAAAACCCAAGCCCTTCCCTTTTCGTTTATACTCTACCGAATATTGTTACCGGTGAACTGTGCATTCGTCATAAGTGGTACGGAGAAAATTGTTTTTTCATAGAAGAAACTTTTAATCCGGCACATTTTTCCGAATGGGCACAAATGGCGTTAAATAAAGGTAATAATTGCTGTTTATGCGCCTGGATAGAGGCAAAAACGAATGGTGAACAAGAATGTTTCCTATTTTTGCTAACTGATTCTGAAAAAGAAGCATATTCAATGGAGCTTGAACTGTCAACACTAATTAAACAATACAGAAATGAGTGACTTAAAAGAAAACCTAAAGGCTCAGATTATTGAGCAATTAAACCTGGAAGACCTTACTCCTGCAGACATTCAGGACGATGCTCCGCTATTCGGAGATCAGGGACTCGGATTGGATTCGATCGACGCCCTTGAGTTCATCGTTTTGCTGGATTCGAACTACGGGATTAAAATCTCAGACCCGAATGAAGGAAAAGAGATCTTCCAATCGGTGAATACTTTAGCGGATTACATTTCTAAACATCAATAAATGCGCATCTACGTTACCGGATATGGCGTTATTTCCTCCATCGGTGAAAATGTGGAAGAGACCCTGCTTGCTTTGAAGTCTGAAAAAACAGGCATCAAACAGGGCAGAAAACCCTATACGGAACGTTTTAAGGTGGGTGAAATCAGTTGGACCAACCAGGAATTGATCGAGCGCTTCGGTTTGACCCAAAATGCATCCAGAACGGCCCTGCTTGGAATGATCGCTGCAAAAGAAGCCTTCGGGGAACACGAATTGAGCTCCGAGGTCCGCACCGGGTTAATCTCCGGAACTTCCGTAGGCGGAATGGATGTCAGTGAAATTGCATACAAGGACTATCTGAAGGATGAAAGCGATGATCTGAATGTTTATAAAAACCATTCCAGCGGAACTACCAGCGAGCAAATTGCGCAAGAACTTGGAATCAGGGGGTATGTCAATACCATCTCCACAGCGTGCTCATCTGCCGCAAATTCCATTATGCTGGGCGCCAGAATGCTTTTAAGCGGGCAATTAGACCGTGTGGTGGTTGGTGGAACAGACGGACTTTCCCAGTTTACCATTGCAGGATTTCGATCACTGATGATCTTCGACGAAGAGTGGTGCAGGCCATTTGATGAAACGCGCAAAGGGATCAACCTGGGAGAAGGAGCCGCTTTTTTAGTTCTGGAAACCGAAGAAACAATGCGGAAAACCGGTAAAAAGCCCTTGGCTGTTCTTTCTGGCTGGGCAAATGCTTCAGATGCTTATCACCAAACAGCCTCTTCACCGGAAGGATACGGCGCAACACTTGCTATGAAAAGTGCCCTGAAAGTTGCAAGATTAAATCCGGCAGATATTGATTATATCAATGCACATGGAACCGCAACGCCTAACAACGACCTTTCAGAATCACACGGGATTAAAACCGTTTTTGGTTCATCCGTACCTCCATTCAGTTCCACCAAATCATATACGGGACACACCTTAGCGGCTTCAGGAGGAATTGAGGCTGTGTTTGCTATTTTAGCCCTGAATAAGGGAATTTTACTTCCTAACCTGAACTTCGGTCAGGCCATTGAAGAAACAGGACTTATTCCTGTTAAGAACTATTCGGAAGGTCATGAAATCAAACACATCCTATCCAACTCTTTCGGGTTCGGGGGAAATAATTCAAGCATCATTTTAAGCGCAGTTTAATATGTACTTCATTCAACATATCGAATCGATTACACACCAGAACTCCTTCCAAAAGGAGAACATCTGGGATGAATTGAAGCCCTTAACTGCTGAAAACCAATTAATATCTCCGGATTACAAGAACTATATTCCGGTTGCCGCACTTCGAAGACTGAGTACCATCTTACGCATGGGAATTACGGCTTCCAAAGCCTGCCAGGAAAAAGTCCCAAATGAATTTGATTCCATTTCCGTAGGAACGGCATTGGGCTGTTTAACAGACACCGAAAAGTTCCTGGTAACTATTAATACCGTGAGTGGTGATGTACTTTCACCGACTGCTTTTATCCAAAGCACACACAATACTATTTCAGGACAGATTTCCCTGGATCTCAAGAATCATGCTTACAACATGACTCATACTCAAAATGCACTTTCATTCGAAGTTGCCTTGAAAGATGGTCTTTTGTGCATCGATGAAGGGAAAAAATCAGTTTTGGTGGGGGCAGCTGATGAAGCCATTCCATTTTTGGAAAGACTGCGCGGTTCCCTGATCCTAACGCATCTTCCTTTCACATCCGGTGCTACGTTTGCAGTATTGTCCGGTGAAAAGGGGAATTCCATTGCATTTGTGCAGGCATGTGAGGTTTATTTTTCCACCAAAAGCCAGGAAACACTTGTAACACTTATCAATCAGTTCCTGGATGCAAACAATTGCAGTTCCGGAGACCTTGATCTTATCCTGGAAGCGCGTTCTGACTTCAGATTCCTGGCCAAGAACCATATTTCTTTCACAGATTATACCGGTTTTTACCAAAGTGCATCTGCTTTCGCACTGCATATGGCAAATGATTGGCTGATCGGGAATGCAGACGACAAGCGCATATTGATCGTAAATAATTTAGAATCCAATAAATTGGGCTTGACGCTCATCAATAGAAATGAGGTGGAAGCATAGACTCAATATTGCAGTTGCATTAAGCACGCTTTTGATCGTTATTCTAATTTTCCGGAACAGTCCTTATCTGTGGCTTTGGATAGCATTTGTTATCTCCAACTTCTGCGTTTTTCTCGTTTTCGGGATCGTATTCCTGCGTTTTCAATACTTCTACCCGTCCATTTTCCGGAACAGCAGTCCTGAAGTCATTCTCACTTTTGATGATGGTCCTGATCCGGTTCAGACACCACGCATTTTGGACACGCTTAAAAAACATGATATTAAAGCGATCTTTTTTATGATTGGCAACAAAGCCCAGGAACACCCCGAAATTGTAAAGCGGATCATTTCCGAAGGGCACAGCATCGGCAATCATACGCAAAATCATTCCCTTTTCTTTGCTATGCTTCACAGCGAAAAAATAGCAACCGAAATAGATCAGTTTACAAAAAACATAGAGCCGCTGGTATCGGAAAAAATCACCATTTTCCGCCCTCCGATCGGTTATACAAATCCGAAAATTGCCCGTGCACTGAGGAGACGGAAATTCAAGATTGTTGCATGGAGTGTTCGTTCGTATGATTCTTTTAAAAACCGGGAATCTTTGCTGAAACGTTTGATGAAAACCAAACCCGGAAGCATTGTTCTGCTGCATGATAATTTAGAGCAGACTGCGGATATCCTGGAGGAATACATTACCCAGGCACAAGCAAATGGTATTATCTTTGCAAAGCAAGAACATCTGAAAAAATTCATTCATGAAATTAATAAGTAGTTTCCTCCTTTTTCTGCTTGCTGTAAATGCATCTGCACAGGATTATTCAAAAATCCCTGATCCTAAAGCATGCAAAACGGCCCTGGAAAAACAACATAAAGAAACCAAGGCAATCAAGGCAGACTTCACTGAAACCGCCACTTCCGCCCTTTTAACCAATGCTCAAAAAGGTTCGGGAAAAATGTGGTACAAAAGCGAAAACAAAATCCGCTGGGAAAAAACAAAGCCGGAAAACCAGATCATACTAATCAACGGAAAAACTGTCAAACTCCAGGAAAAAGGTAAAGAAGTAAGCAGTGCTTCTTCCAAAATGGTCGTGAAGAAGATTCAAGGCCTGATGGTACAAATGATGACCGGAGAATTTTTGAATGAAAAGGAATTCAGGATCAGTTATTTCGAAAATAAATCAAACTACAAATTGGTACTTACCCCGAAAAGCGATAAAATGAAGCGTTACGTTTCTGAGATCAATCTTGTTTTCGGAAAGAAAGAACTCACCATCAAAGAATTGACTATGCAAACCGATAAAGACAACAAATTGGTTTACAGTTTTTCAAACATGGAGGTCAACGGTACAATTAATGACTCTAAATTCACTACATTCTAATGATTTTAAAAGACACTTTTTATACGATCAATTCCTTGAATTTTGAAGACAATGTTCTTGAAGCAAGTATTTCAATTGATCCGAAACACCGCATTTACGAGGGGCATTTTCCAAATAATCCTGTTACTCCCGGAGTTGTGCAGTTAGAATTGGTGAAAGAAATCCTTGGAACACAATTTAACAAGCCGATCCGGTTAAAAACACTTGCAACCAGCAAATTCCTAGCAGTTTTAAATCCGGTAAATACACCGGAAGCAACTTTTAAGATGACCGTAACAGAGCAAGATGATCAAACACTGAAAGTTTCCGGGCAGCTGAGTACAGCAGAAGGAGTTTGTTTGAAATTCAGTGGAACTTACCAATAAAGTGGCTTTTTTCAACCACATTGATAATTAGGTCACATAGATTTCTTTTTGAGAACCCTTTTATTCTAAATGTCTTGTCCTGGATTAGAGAAGATATTTCACTCAGATGCACAGATAAAAAGCGAGACTACCGGACTCGCATTATGCGTCCTGTAGGGGGAATTATGTACTTAAGACAGGTAGTGCCAAAAAGTGAGAAAGAAAGTAACGAATATTGAAAATTAGTAGACTGCTTTTTAACAAGATAACTACTCAAACCTTTGTGTTCTTTGCTCCTTCGCTAACCGCATGTCGCCAAAGCTTTAGCGGTGGCACAAGCTATAGCGCAAGCGTTCACTCTTAGCGGTTAAACAAGGCGAAATTTATAACCGCAGAGAAACAAAGAGTGCCTGCTAGCAGGCTAATAAAACAAAATCACCTAAATTTTAGGACAGGACATACTCAAAAAAACAATTCAGCACATTTCCCATTTGTTTTATGTGCATTATGTGGTAAATTATCTCGGTTCTTTCCGGAAAATCTTCAGCAGGATAAAACTTACCAAAAAGGAAGCAATAAAGGCTATTGTTGCAAAAATACACGCCCCGATTGCATATTGGTAAACATTTTTCCGGATTGCTTCCAGGCTTAAATCTGTTAATTGAGTTGTATTTGTTGTTCCCGTCAGGAATAATTGTCCGCAAATGAAACTTCCATAAATAATAAACGGGATCATAGGCGGAATGGAAATATTGGCTGCAGCAATAAACAATACTTTATTCATCCGGAACAAAATAGCAAGTGGAATTCCAATCAGCAATTGAAAACCCCAAAGCGGAACGATCCCCATAAAAAAGCCAAATCCAATGGAAAGCGCTTTCCTGAAATTTGATTCTTCAGGTTTGATTGCTTCATGCTTGATAACATTCCAGGTGCGGACGGAAAATAATTTGCGGGGATAGTACCAAATCAAAGCGGTAAGAACCAAAAACGTATTTAGAATACTGATTCGTGTAAAATCACGCGCCGGCCTAAAATGGGAAACCCGCTCCGAAGGATCATATTTGACCTGTATGGGAACCGCGACAAAAGGCACGAAGCGCCAGGCCAATTTCACAATGACTTCTATTTCCAATTCGAATTTATTGGTAAACAGCCAAATCTTCTTTAACGGTTTCAACGGATAAATACGGAATCCCGTTTGGGTATCCGGTAAAGTGATCCAGGTTTCAACTTTGAACCAAAAATTGGAGAATTTATTCCCGAACGAACTTTTTTGAGGAACCCCTTCCTGCTCCATGTTCCTGGATCCCATAATAACTGCTCCGGGACACAGAATGGCCTGCTCTATCAATACGGGGATATCGCTTGGGTAATGTTGTCCGTCAGAATCAATCGTCAACGCATTTTCATACCCTTTTTCCTTTGCAAATTTAAAGGCCTTTCGAAGTGAATAACCCTTTCCCTTGTTCACTTCATTCATCAGAATGGTAACCTCATTCTCAAAAGCTTTCAAAATTTCGGGTGTAGAATCTGTAGCACCGTCATTTACAATAATTACACATTCGGCAGGAACATGTTCCAGCACTTCGCGGATAACGCGTTCCAAAGTTCGCTCATTATTGTAGGTGGGAATAATTACGCAACCGTTTATGCTTGTGATTGATACCAGACTTGAATCCATGAGCGGCAAAATTAATCATAACTTTTCAAGAATTCACAGCTAAAATCACCGGATCACCATTTCAAAAGAGCATAAAAAAGTAGTTTAGAAACAAAACCTTGTTAAATTTGTAAGGGCAAAAGGTTAAACAATTTGCTAAGATCCACGATTAACTATGGCACAAAACATCTTAGTTATACATTATTCCCAATCAGGACAGCTTACCGAAATCCTCCAAAATTTCTGTAAACCATTTACTGACAGCACAATAGAATGGGTAAAAGTTGAACCCGAAACGCCATTCCCTTTTCCATGGACAAGCGCAAAATTCTTTGATGCGATGCCCGAAACAGTATTGGAAAAACCCGTTCCCATCAAACCGCTGCACTTTGAAAGAGAACGGTATGACCTGATTATTTTTGGATACCAGCCGTGGTTTTTGTCTCCTTCTCTGCCGGCATCTGCTATCCTACAGGATGAATCATTCCGCAAAATCATGAATGGTACAAATATTGTATCCGTGCTTGGCTGCAGAAATATGTGGATCAACGCTCAGGAAGCAGTTAAGATACAAATTGCTTCTGCAGGTGGAAAATTGATCGGTAATGTGCCATTAATTGATAAAACAAGTAACTTAATCAGTGTAGTTACCATTTTACATTGGATGTTGACAGGGCAGAAAACAAAGAAGTGGGGAATTTTTCCAAAGCCGGGAGTTTCGGATGAGGACATTCGGAATGTCAGCCAATTCGGTGCTTTACTAAAGGAGAAACTAAGTACAGGGCAGGAAGAAAAATTCCAGGAAGGAATTGTTTCCCGAGGTGGAGTTATCATACCCGTATCCATTTTATTCATAGAATCAAGGGCGAAAATGCTTTTTAGGATCTGGGCAAACCTGATCACAAAGAAAACCGCTAAAGGAGGAAGCCGTAAATTTTGGGTAAACTTCTTTAAGTACTATTTGATTTTCGCTTTATTCATTGTTTCGCCCATTGTTTTAATGATATATCATATCTTTGTACGCCCTTTTAAGGGACAACACATTAAACGCGAATTAGCATATTACAGAAGCACTCAATTGAGATAAGAATGAGTTTGAAGGAAGTATACATAACACGTACGGCATCTTTTTTACCGAATGAACCCATTTCAAATGATGAAATGGAGGATTACCTGGGATTAATTAACGACCGTGCTTCTAAGTCAAGAAGAATCGTTTTGCGCAATAACGGAATTAAAAACCGCTATTATGCCATTCGTAAAGACGGAACACCTACACATACAAATTCCGAAATGGTTGCTTTAGCCATTCGCAATTTGTTTCAAAAGAATCCGCAGGAAATTAAAGAAGTGGATCTGCTAAGCTGCGGAACCTCTTCTCCCGACCAGATGATGCCTTCACATGGTGTGATGGTCCACGGATGGTTGCCGGAATCCGGAAATATTGAAGTCGTTTCCCCTTCAGGGGTTTGTTGCTCGGGAATGCACGCTATGAAGTATGCATACATGGCTATCAAATCCGGAATGAGTAAAAAAGCAATCTCTACCGGTTCTGAAAGGCTTTCGCGTGTATTGAGTGCCGATAAGTTCGAATTGGAAATTCAAAAACTAACGGAATTAGAGGAAAATCCGTACTTGTCATTCGACAAGGATTTCCTTCGGTGGATGTTATCAGACGGTGCTGCAGTATGCATGCTGGAAGATCAGAAAAGTGCTGAAGGAATTTCATTACGCATTGATTGGATCGAAGGAATTTCTTTTGCCAATGAAGTTGAAGCATGCATGTACATGGCTTCAGACAAAATGGAAGATGGTACATTAAAAAGCTACATGGATTATGAGCCTCAGGATATGATCGAAAAATCTATTCTGAGCATTAAACAGGATGTAAAGCTGCTGGACGAGTACATCGTGAAGCTTGGATTCAATAAATTGAAAGCCAAATTCCAGGATACTAATCTAAGTGGTGATGATGTAACCTGGTTTTTACCACACATGTCCAGTTACTTTTTCGAAGACAAAATCTATACGCACTTAGCCGAAAATGGAATGCACATTCCAAAAGAACGCTGGTTCTCCAATTTGGCAACTCACGGAAACGTAGGTGCCGGATCGATCTATTTAATGGTGGACGAACTATTTAACAGCGGAAAACTGAAAGTCGGAGATACTATCCTGCTTGCTGTTCCCGAAAGCTCTAGATTCTCATACGTATTTGCTTACTTAACAGTGTGTTAAATGAAAAAGTCTGAAGTTCCTCAAGATAAAAGTGCTCTTGAAAATTTTACAAGAGAAGTTTGTTATGTGAAGAACGAAGACGGTCATTACGATACCGAATTAAGCACAGGCTGGGAAGCCAAAAAGGTTGCACTGGATGAAGCCTGGAAAGAAATTGAACGAAGAACGCTGGATGCGCGGGAACAGATCAAAAAAGGTTTGGCAAGTCCGATTCTTTATTTCATGGAAGAAAAATTGATGGATTTCACTGTATTATCAGGCTATACAGGCATTTGGAAATTCCGTATCAAAAGACATTTAAAACCAAACGGGTTCAAAAAATTGAGCGACAGCACTTTAAAACGCTATGCAGATGCTTTTGAAATCTCCGTGGATGAACTCAAAAACTTTAAAGCTTAGTGTCAGAATTTATTCATCACCAAACTGCCCATTGCGAAAATGGCGTAACCATGAGCTTATTACAGCACCATGGGGTGGACTTTATGACTGAGCCACTGGCTTTCGGCATGGGTTCAGGGTTGTTCTATATTCACATCCCGTTTATGAAAGTAAACAACGGGCCCGCGATTTCGTTCCGTACAATGCCGGGAGCTATTTTCAAGCGCACTTGTAAAGCATTGGATGTCAAAGTAGAACGTAAGAAATTCAAGGATCCGAAGGAAGCAACCCGTTTCCTGGATGAAAAGATCGCACAGGGAATACAGGTTGGCTGTCAGGTAGGGGTTTTCCACCTGCCTTATTTCCCGAAAGAATATCGTTTTCACTTCAATGCTCACAACCTGATCGTTTTTGGTAAGGAAGGTGACCGTTATTTGGTAAGTGATCCGGTGATGGAAGTAACCACTTCTTTAAGCACAGAAGAATTGGAGCGCGTGCGTTTTGCAAAAGGTGCACTTGCCCCGAAAGGACATATTTATTACCCGGTTGAAATCGGGAATATTACCCAGGAACAGATAAGAAGAGGAATTGAAAAAGGCATTAAACGCAATTGCAGGGATATGCTGAAAATTCCGGGTGGAATTGCCGGAGTTAAAGGAATTGTCCACACTTCCAAAAAAATCCGAACCTGGAGAGAGAAACTAGGTCCGCGCCAGGCTGGTCTTCATTTGGGACAAATAGTCCGCATGCAGGAAGAAATTGGTACCGGCGGCGGCGGATTCCGGTTCCTTTACGCAGCATTCCTTGAAGAAGCCGCTGTTATCATGCAAAATGAGCAATTGGCTAAAGTTTCCGAAACAATGACTAAGGCCGGTGATTTATGGAGAGACAGCGCTTTGCAGATGTCCGGTATCTATAAAGGACGTTTAACTGAACAAAAAGACTTTGATGCCTGTGCCGATTTATTAGTTGAGATCAGTGCAGTAGAAAAACAAGCCTTCCAGGAACTGTCAAGAATTAAATTCTAATGAAATGCCGGAGACTCTTTTGCATGTTTCAAAGGTTTACAAATCCTATGGTAAAAGTGCCGTTCCAAGTTTAGCAGGCATTGATTTTACTATTGCAAAAGGAGAAATCGTAGGAATTTTCGGGCCGAATGGCGCCGGGAAAACAACACTCATTTCCATTCTCTGCAGTATTTTGGAACCAACACTCGGTTCGGTGGTTTATCATTTGGAAGGTGAAAAAAGTCCACGGGAAATCCGAAACAAACTTGGTTTTGTACCGCAGGACTTCTCCTTCTTTCCGGAATTGACAGCCAAACAAAATTTATCCTATTTTGGAAATCTCTACAATCTCAAAAAGGAAGATTTAGAGCAAAAAATCGATGACTTATTACAAAAAGTGGGGCTTTTTCATGTGAAAAACCAAAAAGTATCTACTTTTTCAGGAGGAATGAAGCGCAGGCTGAACCTTATCATTTCTTTGCTTCACGATCCTTCTGTACTATTTTTGGACGAACCGACCGTGGGCGTAGATGTTCAAAGCAAAATTGCCATTATGAGCCTGCTGCAGGAATTGAACAGGCAGGGAACAACAATTATCTACACCTCCCATCATTTAAAAGAAGCTGAAGAATTTTGCAACCAGATCATTTTGATTGATCACGGAAAGATTATTGCGAGTGAAACATTAACGAACCTGCTCCGTGAGCATGAGGTTGGCAACCTGGAAGAACTCATTTTAAAGTTAACCGGAACCTTATTACGCGATTGATGAGAAAATTAAAGGCATCCATATGGAAAGAAATCCTGTTGGTACTCCACGATAAAGTGGGGTTGCTGCTGATGTACCTGATGCCTCTGCTATTGGTTTTTATCATTACAATCGTACAAAACAGTGCCTTTCAGATCGTCAATGAAAACAAATTGACGGTTTTGATCTCTAACAGGGACAATGGCCCACTGGGTGATTCCCTGGTAAAAGCGCTGGTTTACTCCGGAAGCTTTGACATCAAGCAAAACAACAAGCTTTCCGAAAGTGCAGTAAAACGCACAACCATTGACGAAGATGCCATGCTGGGGATTTACATTCCTTCGAATTTTAGCGAGCGGCTTGCCAGCAATGCGGACAACATTTCCAAATTGATGTTGGAACAAATGGGCGTTATTGAAGAAGCTCCCAGGGTAACACCCAAAAAACAGGAAATCGCGATCTACTTTGATCCGGTTGTACAGGAGAATTTCCGGATTTCCGTAAACAATGGCATTCAGGCGATTACCAACGGTATTGAGAACGAAGAAATGGTTGGGAAACTATTCCAGGAAATGGGATATGACTCCATCCCTTCCAACATCCGGCAAGCAATTATAAATCGCGAAACCAAATTAAAAATTGCGAATGCAAGCTTAAGTGATGTAGCGGAGCTTATCCCGAATTCGAGCCAGCACAATGTACCTGCATGGTCTATTTTTGCCATGTTCTTCATGGTCATTTCATTAGGTGGAAATATTGTGAAAGAACGTCTGTCGGGAAGTTTTTTAAGATTACAAACCATTCCTAAAGGATTTGCATTGACCCTGGTTTCCAAATTCCTGGTTTACCTGTTCGTTGCATTGTCGCAGCTGCTATTGCTTTTCCTGATGGGAATTTACATCTTCCCGCACATCGGACTTCCGCAGCTTGCTATGCCGAATGCTTTTTTACCGTTCCTGGTCGTAACGCTTCTTTCTGCCCTTTCAGCTATCTCCTATGCCGTTTTAGTAGGTACTTACGCCAAAACCCAGGAACAAGCCAATGGGTTCGGAGCCATTTCAATTATTATTTTTGCAGCCATCGGCGGTATTTGGGTCCCGAATTTCGTCATGCCGGATTACATGCAGGCAATCGGAAATATCTCGCCCTTGAAATGGTGTTTGGAAGGTTATTATACGCTTTTCTTGAAAAATGGTGCGTGGAGTGAATTAATTGGTACTATAACTTTCTTATTTTTGTTCACAGTAATTTGTCAGATCTTGATATTCATCAAGTTGAGAATTCAAAATTATATTTAAAATATGACTACAAACAGAGAAGAATTAATCGTTGAGTTCAAAGAACATTTGATCAAGTATTTGAACCTGTTGGATTTAACTCCTGCAGATATTCAGAATGATGTTCCGTTATTCGGGGAAGAACTAGGTTTAGATTCTATTGATTCTGTGGAATTGATCGTTTTACTGGACCGTGAGTACGGGATCAAGATCAAAAATCCAACTGAGGGTAGACAAATTTTGGTTGACGTCAATACAATCGTAGACTACATCATTGCGAATAGAACAAAGTAAGATCTATGACTGAAATTGTTGTAACGGGAATGGGTGCAATCAGTTCAATTGGATTGACAATTGCTGAAAATCTTCATTCCCTGAAACACGAAATTTCAGGAATCAAAAAAGCCAAACATTTCAAATCCCATTATTCGGATTCATTGGTATTCGGTGAAATTGACCAAAGCGACGAGTCCTTGCTGAATGAACTGGGCCTTGAAAAAGGACGTGGATTTACACGCACAACACTCATTGCAATAAAGGCCTTTCGCGAGGCGGTTGCAAATGCCCGGTTGAGTCCGGAAGATATCGCGTCCACCCGTACAGCTTTTATCAGTTCAAGCACAGTCGGTGGGATGTGTTATACCGATGACCTTTACCACGACGCAAATATGCAGGGTGCACCATCCGAGTACGTAAAGCATTACGAAGGTTCGGACCATGCTTTACAAATTGTGCGTTTGTACGGAATGAAAGGAATCACAGATGTGGTGAATACTGCTTGTTCTTCTTCCGCCAATGCCATTGCTCTCGGAGCACGATTGCTGGAAACAGGTAAAGTAGACCGCGTAATTGCCGGTGGAAGTGACTGCCTGGCAAAATTTACCGTAAACGGATTCAATTCACTTCGAATTTTGAGCGAAGAACCCTGTAAGCCTTTTGATGCAAATCGGGAAGGATTGAGCCTGGGAGAAGCTGCAGGATATGTTGTTCTGGAACGCAGAGCAGATGTTTCTGATACCTCAAAGATCCAGGCCGTATTTTCAGGATTCGGTATTTGTAATGACGCTTTCCACCCTTCAGCCACCTCTGACGATGCGAGAGGCCCCAGAATGGCCATGGAATTAGCTCTTAAACGTGCTAAGCTGAAACCGGAAGACATCCAGTACATCAATGCTCATGGAACAGGAACTCCTAACAACGATGTGACGGAATCTTTTGCTTTTTCAAAGCTTTTCGATACAGTTCCTCATTTCAGTTCAACCAAATCTTATGTTGGACATACACTGGCGGCAGCAGGTGTTTTGGAAGCAATATACAGCATTTTTTCCATTCAGAACCGGGAAGTATATCCCAGTCTTCGCGTAGAAAAACCCATTTTGGAATTCCCATTCCGGCCCACTTTGAATTATACACCCGGGGTTGCTATCAGACACGTGCTTTCCAATTCTTTCGGGTTTGGAGGGAACTGCACTTCTCTAATCTTTTCTGCATGTATATAAAAGACCTCTACGCTATTTCTCCTCAAAAGACACACGATCTATCCTTCGAAAACGGAGAATGGCAGGTGTTGAATGAGTACATATACAAAGCTGTCGAGCCTTCTTACCAGGATTTAATCCCGAATGCCCAATTGCGAAGAATGGGTAAAGCTGTACGTATGGGAATAGGCGTTTCACTCCCTATATTGGGAAGGAATCCGAAACCTGACGGAATTATTTTCGGCACGGCAAATGGCGGATTGGAAGATTGTATCAAGTTTTTAAATCAAATTGTCGAATACAACGAAGGAACATTAACCCCTACCAATTTTGTACAAAGTACCCCTAACGCGTTGGCCGGGCAGGTTGCACTTCTCTCTGAGAACCAGGGTTACAGTATGACACATGTCAATGGTTCCCTGGCATTTGAATCTGCCCTACTGGATGCTTCCCTATACTTCGATGAATATCACGGAGAAGAAAAAAATCTGTTAGTGGGAGCTGTTGAAGAAATATCCGATTACAACTATAACATTGACCGTTTAGGAGAACGCTTCAAGGAAGAATTGGTTCCCAATGTGGATCTTTTGAGTTCAGGAACGAAGGGTTCTTACTGTGGAGAAGGGTCAGCCCAATTCTATCTGAGCAATAATCCGGAAAATAGTCTTGCGGAATTCAAAGCATTTAAGCAGTCTTCTTATCTTTCTGAAAATGAGATCGGGGAATTCGTAAAAAGTTTCCTGGACGAACAAAAGCTCGATACTACATCTATTGATTGTTTGCTGCTTGGAAAGAACGGCGATGTTTCTACCGACTCCTGGTATGAGCAGGTAGAACAATTATTTAGTGATAAACCCAAAGTCTATTTTAAGAAATCTGTTGGTGAATACCGCACAGTGAGCGCATTCGCAAGTTATTTGGCTGTTCGTCTGCTAAACGGACAAGCAGGGTATTTAATGGAAAATGGTGCAACGGAAAAACCGCGCACCGTCCTTATCTACAATCATTTTGATGCTGTTCGCCACAGCTTGATCCTGCTCCAAAAATGATCTAATACCACAATCGAAACATAGATCACATATTCTTAGAAATTCAAATGAAGTGGATAGACAATTCACTGATTCCTACGTTTCTATGTGACCTATGTTTGATAAAGAGTATTATTTCTTCAGGATTGTAATCGTTTTACGGCCCTTTACAGGCATGGTACGGAACACAATATCCCAAATCGGCGTTGACACCCCAAAAGCTTTATCATGCTGCTGGTAATGGTGAATATTGTGATGAGTCCACCAAAAATTAAATCGCGCAGGTACCGGCTTACTATGCACCATCCAATGGATACTGATGTAAACCAGGTAACCGATCAGGAATCCCGCTCCAAAAGTAAATGCGGCACTTCCCATCATCAGGTAAAAAACCCCCAGGAAAGCACTTGCTATTGCCAATCCGGGAATTGGCGGCAAAATGATGCGGTCTTCATCACTTGGATACTGATGGTGAATTCCGTGGAACACATACTGCATTCCCGTATCATAAGACGCATCCTTCAACTTATGATAGACAAAGCGATGTAAGGTGTATTCGCCGAATGTCCATGCTAAAAACCCAAGGAAGAACAATAAAATGGCACTGATTGCTGTTCCGTGAAAATAATACATGTACATCCAGATCCATACAGCAGCAACTGTGCTATACAATACGATAATGATCCAAAGCTTTGTTTTTGTTAAAACCTCCAATAGAGGCGACTTGAATAGTTTAGGCGATTTTTCATCAGGATAAACTCGGAATTCATAATTTTCATTATTTGCTCCCATAGAATAGAATTTAGTGAGTATTACTTTTTGAATATTTCAATTTGGCACTCAGTTGTTCTATCACAACCTACAACAAAGTTAATCAACTTTAGAAGTCATCAGTTTTAAAACATAACTAAAATGTAGGGGTTTTCGTTAAAAAAAACTAATTTTTATCCGATAATTTTCGAAGAATCGTCAGAAGCTCGGAATAGGTTGAAGTATCCAGGATAAAATGTACGGGAGTATCATCATCCATCATCATTTCTGCTGTTGAGCGACCCCAGGCAATCACTTTAGCATCTTCCGGAATAGTATTCAAAGAAACAAAGCTTTCGTAATTAGAAGGACTCGTAAATATATACACGGAAAAAGCATTTAGAAATGGCACCGGATCCGGTATCGTATCATAAACCAGCAAGGGAATTCTTTGCGTTTCGGGAAGTTCCGATTCAATTGTCTTATTCGATTTCGTCGATTGCGGGAAAACAGCTTTCCGATCTCCAAGCCAGGCCCTAAATTCAATAGCAACTTCCTTAGGATTTCCGGCATTCTCACCAAAAAAAGAAACTTCATATCCTGAATTTTCTATATGCTTTTTGGTTTCCAAACCAATACAGGCTATTTGTTGGCCGGCTTCCGGTTTAAAGCCTTCAGAGATGAAAAAGTCAAATGACCTCGGGGATGAGAAAAAAACAACATCCCAATCTGCGGGAATCTCAAAAGGGATTTTTCCGAAAGAAATAAATGATTTACGTACCAGCAGAAGATCATTCTCCTGGCAAAAATCAACAATCGGAAGAGAGGAATCGCTTTCTGAACTAAGAAAGATACTCCGGGTCTTCATCTTCTTCTTCTTCCAATAAAGCTTCCAGCACTACATCCACCATATCCAGGTCGTGCGGACCTTCAAATTCGAACCACTGTGCTCCCTGCTCCCATTCGTGAGCGAAAGCAACCAACAATCGTCCTTCTTCCGGGCAATATGCACCAAGCGGAAGCTGGCAACCGCCCTGCAGACGATTCAAAACTGTTCTTTCCAATGCAATTTGTGATTGAATATCTTCGTGGTTCATGGCTTGCATGAAATTATTCAATTCGTGATCATCTTCACGGATTTGCAACGCTAAAACTCCCTGTGCAGGAGCAGGAATAAATTGTTCCGGGTCCAGAACTACTTCATGCATCCCTTTCAGATCAAGCTTCAGGCGGTCTAAACCTGCTTTTGCTAAGAGAATTGCATCGTATTCACCATCCACCAGCTTTTGAAGGCGTGTCGGGACATTTCCACGCAGGTCCTTGATTTCTACATCTGACCGGAAAGCAACCAGTTGCGATTTACGCCGGGCAGAAGAAGTTCCTACAACCGCTCCGCTCTTTAGGTTCCAGAATGCATTTTCGTCGAGAGCTTTCGGGTGTATCAACAATACATCAGCCGGGTTCTCTCTTTCGGAAACTGCCGCAATGATTAATCCTTCGGGTGGATTAGTTTCCAAATCCTTATGAGAATGCACTGCCAGGTCTATCGTATTCTGAAGCAAAGCCTGTTCGATTTCTTTAGTGAAAAAACCCTTGCCTTCCAGTTTATCAAAACTTAAGTGCTGGATTTCATCTCCCTGCGTTTTAATAATGGTGATGGTTACTTCTGCTCCAAGAGCTTCCAACTGGGTTTTTACATGATTGGCCTGCCAAAGTGCTAAATCACTTCCGCGCGAACCGATACGAATTTTTCTCATGAAGTAAAATTACGATTTAAACATGATTTCCTTAGCCATAATCATTGGCATGCTCATGTATTTTTTCTCCATATAACCGACTACTTTTTCCAGGATCTCTTTGGAAGACGGATCCAGTTGGTCCAATTCATTCTTAAAGATCTCATTGAAAGCTGTGGCACGGATTTCTTTGACCATTTGCGGAACAGGTCTCATGGCAACTTCTATTGCACGCATCTTAGCGATGTTGCGGAATTCATTATTTGCTTCTTCCAAAATCTGCTCCACATGGATCACTTCCTGTGAGCGTTCCTGCAGGTGACTGTCTGAAATGCGCTGAAGCACTTCGATGGAAATTGCTCTTGTCGGGAAATTGCTGTGAACTTCCGGTGCAATATCATTCGGTAAAGCCAGATCTACCGTAATCTTAGGGTTGGTTTCGCCATTCAGCAATTTGGTATAAAGCTGTTCATTAACGATAATATCTTCGGAACCTGTGCAGGAAACCAAAATATCGAAACCTTCCGAGTAGTTTTCCAATTCACTTAAAGGATAGGCTTTACCGCCCAATTCTTCTGCTAAAACTGCTGCCTTTTCAAGTGTTCTGTTGAAGATTACGAAATTGTTCATCCCGTGTTTCTTCAGGAAACGGAGCATTGCGGTATTGGTAACACCTGCACCGATAGCCAAAACACGTGCATCTTTCGGAGCATCCATGCCCACCAGGCGCTGATAAGCGATGGAAACTACAGAAACCGGCTTTAAAGAGATTTTTGTTTCGGTATAAACACGTTTTGCGGTTTCGATCGTATGACGGAACAAAATACGCAGCGTATCTCCGGAAAGACCCAAATCACGCGACTGCTCATAAGCCTGTCGCACCTGTGTAATGATCTCGCGCTCCCCGATTACCAGGGAATCAATGGAAGCTGCAACACGCAATGCATGGTTCACAGATTCCATCTTTGCATAAACAACTGCTTTGGAAGCAAAGAAGTTTACTTTTTCCTCATCGAAATCCGGATAAAGCGCTGAAAAGAAATCATGCAAAAATTCCGGGGAAACCGTTTCATTGGTTACCAGGAAGTACTCAACGCGGTTGCATGTCGATAAGAACATAATCTCATCGATGTGTAAACGGTCCTTAAGTGACTGAAAACGCGACTGAACAGAATCCTGCTCAATATGCAAAGCTCCGATTTTGGAGACTTCCAAATTTCTGTGCGTAAATGCGATTGTATGTAGTTGTTTTATCACTTGTGCAGAGTTTCCCTACTTACGTGCAAAATTGGCTCTTGGATTGATAAGTTTTGTCACAAAATTGTCAGAGGTTTAATTTAGAATCGATATAAACAACTCGCAAAGTCTCATAAACAAAAGCAAAGCTAAAAACCGCCTGCGGAATAGATGACAAAAATCACCTGTTTAAAGGCAAAAAAGAGACAAAAATCACCTTACCCGGGACAGCGCATTTACTTGGTTGTTTTCTGGATTCCCAAATAAACCAACAATGCCGGTACAATCACAGTCACAATGGTCACAATAGTGTTCACATTGAATTTCTTTTGGGTTACCTGGGAATCGGTCGACCTGGATTCAAACCGGTAAGCAACATCCGTAGAATCGAAATAAGCGACCAAATCCATGTACTTCCCGATTTTTTCTTTCCCATTGGTTTCCTTTAATCTAAAAGGGATCGTTTTACGATCAGTTGTACGATATTTATAAATATATGAGCGGTACCCGGTCGAATCAATGATATCGATATCATAAGGTTTAATTCCCAGTTTGCTATTCACCGAATCCAGGGTCATGCCAGTTTTAAGCTCCATCACCTGTTCCACGTGCGTATACTTCGGTGCAGACACAATGCAGGATTGCAAAACCATTACGGGGATCAAAATAATTGATAAAATCTTATTTCCTCTTTTCATACAAGCTGCTAATTGGTTTCGGTTATCCAATCAGGCAAATCGAGGAAACTGCAACAATAGACTGTTACAAATTACAAAAACAGGTAAAAAAGAAATTTTAAAAAAGCCTAATTTATCTCCCGCCGTTTTCGGTTAAGTCCCTTTTGCAGTTCTGGTCAAAGGTTGGGATCGGTGAGTTTCCGATCAGGTTATCGAAGACATTCCCGGTCTCAACCTCCCAGTACATCAGGCAATTCGTATTATCACAATGAGCGCCGTGCTCTGTATCCTGGTGAGAACTATACATGGTAGAACCTAAATTTACCAGGCCCAGAATATGACCGAATTCATGATTGATAACCGTAGTTTCCAACTTGTATAATTCAGGTTCACCAAAACCACCGGAGTTATCTTTCAACGATTTCTCATAAATCACCATGGAAGTGTTGAAATAAGCATGACCCAAAACCATAGCCGTACCCTGGTTCTCATTCGACGGACCGTCCAGGAAGATAAAACAGGTTGCGAGATCTTTTCGATAGGTGAATTCTTCCCTGTGGTCATTTTCGATTGTTTTTACATCATCAATTGAATAAGCACTTTTACCCTGTGCAGGAATTTCCTTAAAAACCACATTGATCCCATCCGGCTTATTGCAAGTTGTTGTAACTAATTGTTTCAGATTATCAATTGCCTGATCGGTGGGTTTAAATCCGGTCATGTAAATAATTTCGATCGTGATAGACTTATACTTCTTGTCCGAAAGAATATCGTTAGCCGAATAGCCTACCTCCTGCCGGTGAAATTTCCGGATTCGGCGGTCACTGTCTTTTTTGCAGGAATAAGGCAAAAATGCCAGGAAGAATACAAAAGCGAGCTGGAGAGTGCGCATACTGAATCTTTTTTTTGAAAGATATCACTTTTCCTGAAAGAAAAAAATACCCGTTTTAAATCGTTATCATGATTTTTAAGCTGAAAGTGTATCTTTGGTGCCCACAAACCTTTTTTCATGAAAGAAAAGAATGCTGAATTGATTCAAAAACGCGAAGCCGCGAAATTAGGCGGTGGTCAGGCACGAATCGACAAACAACATGCACAGGGAAAACTAAGCGCAAGAGAACGAGTAACCTTACTGATGGATGAAGGATCATTCCAGGAAATCGGGATGCTTGTGGAGCACCGCGCTACTTCATTCGGACTGGACAAAACAAAAAGTCCGGGAGATGGCGTAATTACCGGTTTCGGTACGATACACGGAAGAGTAGTTTACGTTTTTTCCCAGGATTTTACAGTGCTTGGCGGTTCTCTTTCTGAAACTCATGCTCAGAAAATCTGTAAAGTACTGGATTTGGCCATGAAAAATGGTGCTCCGGTTATCGGATTAAATGATTCGGGCGGTGCCCGTATCCAGGAAGGTGTTGTATCATTAGCAGGTTATGCGGATATTTTCTACCGCAATACACGTGCTTCGGGAGCAATTCCACAGATTTCCGTGATTATGGGACCATGTGCCGGAGGGGCCGTTTACTCACCTGCATTAACGGATTTCGTTTTCATGGTAGAAGATACTTCGTATATGTTCGTAACCGGACCAAACGTAGTGAAAACAGTAACCCACGAAGAAGTTAGTTCGGAAGATCTGGGTGGAGCAAAGGCTCATGCTGAAAAATCCGGTGTGACACACTTCACGGCTTCAAATGATGTGGAATGTTTGCGCAAAGTTCGTGAACTGTTGACATACATGCCTCAAAACGCTATGGAGCTGGCTCCGCAATTCGGAACTGCTTTGTTTGCAAAAGAAAAATTGAGCCGCATCCAGAACATTGTTCCTGACAATTCAAATTTACCTTATGACATCCGTGAGATCGTTGATTGTTTGATCGACGACGATACTTTCCGCGAAGTACAAGCCGATTTTGCACCTAACATTGTAGTTGGATTTGCACGCTTAGACGGAAGATCCATTGGAGTTGTTGCAAACCAGCCTGCTTCTATGGCCGGAGTACTCGATATTGATTCTTCCCGAAAAGGTGCACGTTTCGTGCGTTTCTGTGACTCGTTCAACATTCCGCTTTTGGTATTGGAAGACGTACCGGGATTCTTGCCGGGAACAGACCAGGAATGGAGAGGGATTATTACTCACGGAGCAAAATTATTATACGCCTTCTCTGAAGCAACTGTTCCGAGAATTACGGTAATCACACGTAAAGCTTACGGGGGTGCATTCGATGTAATGAACTCCAAAAACATCGGTGCAGACTTGAACTATGCCTGGCCAACTGCAGAAATTGCGGTAATGGGAGCAAAAGGTGCTGCGGAAATTATCTTTAAATCCGAAATCGCTGCTGCGGAAGACAAGGAAGCGAAATGGAAAGAGAAAGAAGCGGAATATGCAGATATGTTTGCCAATCCGTACCGTGCAGCTGAAAGAGGGTTCGTTGACGCTGTTATTTTACCGGAAGAAACGCGCGCAACTTTGATCGCCGCATTTAAATCCCTGGAGAAAAAATCGGAAACATTACCGAAGAAAAAACACGGGAACATACCTTTATAATTATCAAGCATTTTAATTATGAATTATCAAGAAGAACATCCTTGATAATTCATAATTGATAATTTAAAGAGTTTCCCGAATATCCCGAACCTGGATCTGCAAAGTTGTGCGGTTTTGCCAGGTATTTGTTTCCAGGGTAAAGGCACAGTCAAACGCACAACCCGAAGCAATCAAATCAGCTTTATCGGCCATGTTGAAACCAATTGCCGAAAGCTCGATTCCCGAAACAGGATCCACCAGATCAAATTTCAAATGCGCTTCTTTTAATACCTTTTGCTTATTCGCATAGGCATTCCGGATACAGAAAACCGGTTTATCGTTTCCGGGTCCAAAAGGTTCCATTTGTTCCAGCATCCTGTAAATTCTAGGTACCTGGTGCACTGATTCTCCTGCAAGAAATAAATCAGAGGCAGCAATTTCCAGGTCAATAACCAAATCTTCCACCTCATCCAAAGGCTGAATGTTTTGCTGCACGTACGCATCAAAATGTTCGGTGAATAATCCTATATTCTCCAAAGGCAGCGTCAGTCCGGCCGCGTGCTGATGACCGCCATACTGAGTTAATAGGTGTTCGCAGGCTGAAATTGCCTCGTAAACATTAAAACCGGAAACCGAACGGGCTGAACCAGTTGCTTCTCCCTTGTTCTGGGTAAGAACAATTGTTGGTCTGTAATGGTGTTCGATCAAACGTGAAGCAACAATACCCACCACTCCTTTGTGCCAGTCGGATTGAAAAACGACTGTTGATTTCCGACCTATAAAAAGCTCATCCTGCTCAATAATTGCCAAAGCTTCCACGGTTGTTTGGGCATCGAGTATTCGCCTTTCCGAATTGTACTCATCAATTTCCAGCGCGATCTGTTTCGCTGCTTGTTTGGATTCCGAAAGCAGCAATTCAACTGCCCGTGAACCACTTTTCAAACGACCAGCCGCGTTGATACGCGGTGCAATGGTAAAAACTACATTCGACAGATCAAGCGGGAAGGAACGCTGCGCCTGTTCCACCAGTGCTGCAATGCCCGGACGAGGATTTTCATTCATCCGCTGAATCCCGTGTTTGCACAAAATGCGGTTTTCCCCCGTAACCGAAACAATGTCGGCACCAATTGCGATAGCCGCCAAATCCAGGTAATCAAACAATTCATCTGCATTTTTCCCGGTTTTTGTAAACCAGGCCTGCAGTAACTTAAAGCCGACACCGCAACCGCACAATTCCTTGAACGGATACTCACAGCCAACCTGCTTGGGATCCAGAACAATGCAGTCCGGAATGATTGCTCCAGGCGTATGGTGATCACAAATAATGATATCCAGGCCTTTTTCCTTCGCATAACTGACTTTATCGACTTCTTTAATTCCGCAATCCAGTGCAATTAAAAGACTGCATCCGTTCTCAATTGCAGTATCAATTCCTTTGTAAGAAAGGCCATATCCCTCTTCATAACGGTCCGGAATGTAAAAATCCACCGAAACATACTCTTTTAAAACACTGTAAACCAAAGCCACGGATGTTGTTCCGTCTACATCATAATCTCCAAAAATTGTAATTCGTTCTTTTTTTTCAACGGCCAATTGTAACCTTTCTACCGCTTTGTCCATATGTAACATTAGAAAAGGGTCGTGCAGATCACTTAGCTGCGGAGTGAAAAATGAACGAATTTGCGGCAGTGTTGTAAGATCTCTTTGAGTAAGGATGGATGCCATGATCGGACTCACTTTTAGGTCGTCAACTGCGGCTTGAATTTTGTCGGGGCTTGGTGTTTGTTTGATAAACCAGTGTTTTTGCATAAATTTCCGTTTTCTAATATAAGTTATGAAAAAAGTTCTTCTTGTTTTTACCCTTTCCCTTCAATTTTTAAGTTTTTCCCAAAAAACCGTCCAGTTTTCAGATCCGCTTCCATTTGGAAGTCCTTCACAGTTAACTACCGATAAATCTCATTTTGGAAAATACAAAAGTAGTGATTCGCAAGTGACCTATATCATTGATGAAAAAGGCATCTCGATTGTCACTGTTGCGATTGCCAGTATTACGCGGGAACAGGTGCGGGAATCTTCCAAACTACAGGTAAAAGGAGACTATTTGTTCGGGATCAAAGCCAATGACTCCGTTCCATGCGTACTCGAAGGAGAAAATTACTATTATGGGATAGAATCCAAACTAATGATTGCAGGCGAAGGTTCTCTGAATACCTTTACAAAGATCAATTCAAATAAATACGTAATCAATTTTCATGAAGGTTCTTATTTCGAGCCAAGCATTGTGACTTTTGCGGGAGGAAAAATGACCATTATACACAGCGAACTGAACTACCAGCCGCTGTTCCAGTCCATTCTACAGGTTAGCACCATTACACGTTACGGCTCGGAAGTAGCCATCCTTGCTCCAACGTATGAGCAATGGGAAAGGCTTGAGGCAACCTTGTTTACCGGCAAAAAGCTGATCTATATCAAAGAATAGCATTCAAAATAGCATGTCAAAGCACTGGAAAGAGAAAACAAACCCGGAAGAACATATAGATTATATGTCTACCACTCATGTGCAAGGCCTGTCTGTTCAAAATTCCCCGGAAAAAGGTGAGTGGGTTTATTTTGTAAGGGAATGTTCGTTTACCTTTCAATTTGTATCTCTAAACCAATTAAAAATTGCAAAAGAGTATTTTTCAGTGAAAGTTCATCCTTCTACCAAACGATTTAACAACGGGTTAGAACATTACTGGCAGAGTTGGTATGAGCGCTTACCCGCAGGATTAATCGGGGGTACCAAGCGTGAACGAATCTTAAAGGCACTCGAAAAAGCAATCGTAGAATTCTCATAAGTCCAACCGTTTGCTTTTATACACTTCATTAATCTGATCGCTGATTATAAAAAAGCCTTCATTTTTTAGATCAAAATCACCTCTGAATGTATTTTTAACACTCATCTTAACTTATATTTCCTTAATTTTGCAACAAATTAGTATGTTATGAAATTAGGTGCAACAGAAATTATTTTAATTCTTGCAGTAGTTCTTTTGTTATTCGGAGGTAAAAAAATTCCTGAATTGATGAAAGGTCTTGGAAAAGGGATCAGAGAATTCAAGGACGCTAGTAAAGGCGAAGAGGCTTCTTCTGCTCCATCCACCACAGAAGAGAAAAAATAGATTAAGCCAATCCATTCTACATGTATAAAACATTTTCGGAAGTTAAAGTTGCACTCTCCGCAGGGAAAACTGTGGAGAGTATCGTGCATTCCTACTTAGAGCAAATTGAAAAAAATAAAGATCTGAACGCCTTTTTGGAAGTATTTACAGAAAGCGCTTTGGAACAGGCTCGATTGGTGGATCAAAAACGAACTTCCGGAAAAGCAGGTAGATTGGCTGGAATGGTTATCGGATTAAAAGATAACATTTGCTACAAAGGCCACGCAGTGAGCTCAAGTTCCAAAATCCTGAAAGGGTTTGAATCGCTTTATTCCGCAACCGTTGTAGAACGGCTTTTGGCGGAAGATGCTGTGATCATCGGCCGTTTGAATTGTGACGAATTCGCCATGGGAAGTTCCAATGAAACTTCCGCCTATGGTCCGGTAAAAAACAACCTGAGACCAACACATGTTCCGGGAGGTTCATCCGGAGGTTCGGCAGTTGCTGTTTCTTCAGGAATGTGCACCGTTGCATTGGGATCAGATACCGGTGGTTCAATCAGACAGCCGGCTTCTTTTACCGGAACTTATGGATTTAAACCGACCTATGGAAGAGTGAGCCGCTACGGTTTAATTGCTTACGCATCTTCTTTCGATCAGATCGGTCCGTTTGCAAACAACCTGGAAGACACTGTTTTGGTAATGGAAATCATTGCCGGTAAAGATCCGATGGATGCCACCAGTTCTTCCAGACCGCTTGGTTTTTCTACGGCCATTCCTGCTATCGGGAAAAAGAAAATTGCTTATTTGAAGGAAGCACTTGAAAACGAAAACATAGATACTGAAGTTCGCACCATGATGGAAAAAACCATCGCAGACCTACGTGCTTTAGGCCATACCGTTGAAGGAGTGAGCTTCCCGTATCTGGAATATTTGGTTCCGACCTATTATGTATTAACAACCGCAGAAGCATCTTCCAACCTTTCACGATTCGACGGTGTTCATTATGGGTATCAATCTCCGGAAGCAAAAGGAGTTGAACAAACCTATACGCTTTCCCGCTCGGAAGGATTCGGAAAAGAAGTTAAAAGACGCATCATGGCCGGAACTTTCGTATTGTCTCACGGATATTACGATGCTTACTACACCAAAGGAATGAAGGTGAGACGTGTTTTGAAAAACAAGACCAAAGAGATCTTCAGTCAGTATGACCTGATGATTTTACCGACGACCCCTTCTACTGCATTCGAGTTCGGATCAATCAACGACCCGATCCAAATGTATTTACAAGATATTTTTACCGTGCATGCTAACTTAACAGGAAATCCGGCAATTGCCATTCCTCGGGGTACGCACAGCAACGGATTACCAATGAGTTTACAAATTATGGCTGACGATTTCAACGAAGAGATTATTTTCTCTTTGGCGGATCAGATCACTCATAATTAATCCCATTTTGCCTATGAAACGATTCGGAACAGTACTTCTTCTACTTTTTATCACGCTGCTTAATTCGCCCGATTTGCTGGCGCAACGCAGACAGAAACCTCCTGTAAAGGATACAGTAACCGGGGAAGTATTTATCCGAATAGTAGATCAAAGCTTAAATCTTTACTACGACGATTTTTCAAAGGGTGCGAATTACGATTCTATTGTCGATGCCCTGGATTATGAGGCAGGAACTATTCCTTCATTTTCTGACGAAGATTACTGCAAACGACTTGCAAAACTGAATGAAGTTTCCACCTTTGGCTTCGACTGTAACAACGTTTCGCTGACAACTATCAAGTTTTTTGCTCAAAACCGCCGAAATTTCGTTCGTATAGCTTTAGGGCGCGGCCGTTTATACTTTGACCTGTATGAAGAAAAACTTTCCGAATACGGACTCCCGCTTGAATTGAAATACTTGTCTGTTATAGAAAGCGGTTTGAGACCCCAGGTGAAATCCAGAGCCGGAGCACTTGGTTTGTGGCAATTCATGTATGCAACCGGAAAGCAATACGGCTTAAAGGAAAATTCATACATGGATGAACGCATGGATCCTGTAAAAGCAACAGACGCTGCCTGCCGTTACCTGAAAAAACTGTATGATATCTACGGTGACTGGAACCTGGCATTAGCTGCATACAATGCAGGACCGGGGAATGTAAACAAAGCAATCCGCCGCTCCGGAGGAAAAAGAACCTATTGGGAAGTTAGACCCTACCTTCCGCGCGAAACCCAGGGATATGTTCCGAATTTCATCGCCGCAACTTATTTGATGACTTACCACGCGGAGCACAATTTGCTACCGGCTGAACCAAAAATACATTTCTATCAATTAGATACACTTTGTCTGAATCGCGGGATTCACATGCAAACCATTGAAAAACTGGTTTCCTGGTCGGTTGAAGATATTCAGAGTTTAAACCCCGTTTATAAAACTTCCTATATTCCACCCACATTCCCACCACAATGTGTAACAGGGCCGCTCCAAAAAATCGGGTTACTGGTGAGCCTGGAAGATTCTCTTTATGCATTGGAACAGCGTATCTATGGTTTGGGTAATTATAAATTGCCAACAGATGTTGCGATTGATCCTCAAAACGACCAGCTGGTGGTTTCAAATCCCGTGAATACCAAAATTGACGTTCCCAAAACCAAGGTCATTACAACCATTAATTATACTTATCATAAGGTTAAAGCCGGAGAAAGCCTTGGAAGTATCGCTGCACAATACAATGTATCCATCCAGGAACTAATGGACTGGAACGATTTGACTACAGCCCGGATAACTGTAAATCAACTGCTGAAGATACAGACAAAAGTCAGTACAACGGTGGAAAATGAGGAATACCTGGAAGCCGTTGCGGACAGTATTCAGAATGCAACGATAAAAACGGTTCCTCCTGTTCAGAATACACCGGTTGTTGCCAAAAGGTATTATTCCGTCCGAAGCGGAGATACATTTTCCAAAATTGCTTCCCGACATGGTTTAACAATGAACCAATTATCCCGTTTAAATCCGGGAGTTTCTCCTAGCCGCATTCGTGTCGGACAGCGTTTACGGGTAAAATAATCACATATGAATTCGCTTGCAGTTGTTATCATCACTTTAAACGAAGAGCGCAACATAGAGCGCTGCCTGAAATCTATCCGTGACCTGGCAGATGAGATCATTGTACTCGATGCTTTTTCCACCGACAGAACAGCCGAAATCTGTACAAAGTATGGTGTTCGTTTCGAACAAAGAGCCTGGGAAGGTTATTCCGCCAGCAAAAATTACCTGAACAGCCTTGCTTCTTCCGATTACATTCTTTCATTGGATGCAGATGAAGCTTTGAGTGAAGAACTGTACAAAGAGATCAAAACCGAGAAAGAAAAAGGGTTCGCCGGAACTTATTCTGTGAACCGCATGACCAACTACATGGGAAAATGGATCCGTCACAGCGGCTGGTTTCCGGACATCAAACCACGTTTATTCCCGAAAGAAGGTTCTTACTGGTCGGGAGAATTCGTTCACGAAGAATTGGTCCACCCTCCCTCCGAAGCAAAGGTCTTTAAAGGTATACTGGAACATTACTCTTACTATTCTTACGAAGACCACCGTGCAAGAGCCGATAAATATTCGCTTCTAACAGCGAAAAAATTCCATGCTCGAGGTAAGAAGGTAGGGCCATTGAAACCCGCAATTAGTGCTTTGGGTCGTTTTGTTGCGATGTATTTTATTAAATTAGGGTTCCTGGACGGCTGGAAAGGATTCAAAATTGCCCGGATCAGCGCCCAATCCAACATTTTAAAGTACAAAGAACTAAGAAGACTGAATCGTGAGGGAAAATAAGAATTGGAACGGGAAACACATTGCAATCAGCCGTGTAGACAGCATAGGCGACGTACTTCTGACTCTTCCGATAGCAGCCTGGCTGAAGGAACAATTTCCCACTTGCCGCATTACTTTCATCTGTAAGAATTATACTGCCCCTATAGTAAAATATTACGCGGCAATCGATGATATCGTAAAAGTCGATGATCTTTTTACCTTATCAAAAAGCGAACAAGCTGATGCCATAGAAAGTCTCGGAATTGATGCGGTTATTCATGTTTTCCCGAAAAAGGAACTGGCTAAAGTGTTCAAAAAAGCAAAAGTACCGACCCGAATCGGAACTTCCCACCGTCTTTTTCATTTAAACACCTGTAATGTAAGACCTAATTTCACGCGTAAAAAATCACTGCTTCACGAGTCACAGCTGAATTTTGAATTACTGCGCCCATTCGGGTTAGAGGAAATTCCAACCTTTGAGCTGGTTAATAAGCTGATTTCCTTTTTCTCCGTCGAAGCACAAGAGCTCCCGGAGGAATTCCAAACACTTTTGGATAAAAAATACGTCGTTCTTCATCCTAAGTCGCAGGGAAGTGCCCGCGAATGGCCGATCGAAAAATATACCCAGCTTGCCTCTAAGTTGATCGGAAACGGTTACGAAGTTGTTTTTACAGGTACGGAATCAGAAGGCCAGCAATTCCGCAATTTAATCCCGCAAGATGAAAAATGCCATGATTCAACCGGAAAACTGAGTATTGACCAATTGATCTGGCTGATTAAAAACGCTGCTTCACTGGTGGCCTGCAGTACCGGACCGCTTCATATTGCCGGTTTTTTAAACATAAAGGCAATTGGGCTGTTCTCCCCAAGAATTCCCATTCATCCCGGAAGATGGAGGCCTTTGGGTGAGCATTCAACTGCACTTGTCTTTGATCCGAAATGCGAGAAATGTAAAGAAAAGAAAACCTGTGACTGTATTTCTGAAATCTCCGTAGAAACAGTTTTCAGCAAAATCGGGAACTAACATGAGACCTACTCTCAGCATATTGATTTATACAAACAGCTGGGTTGCTTTATGTGTGACAAGTCTTGTATATGGAATCGGGAGTTATTTTCGACTGGATCACCTGGAATTATTTGCACTCTGGAGTTTCACGGGAACTGTCAGTGCCTACCAGCTTCATCGTTTATTTCGTTTACGGCAGTTAAATTACACCGTGCGTTCTAACCGTCGCCTGCTCTGGATGCAGAATACCTACTCCTTCCAAATTGCCTGGTTCATTCTCAATTTTCTGACTTGCCTGGCATGTATGCTTTACATTCCAATAACGAAGGAATTTCTCGTCCTGACCGGATTAAATGCCATCATCGTTGCACTTTATGCACTGCCGCTTCCCATCATTGGAAACGGAATTCGTCATATTCCTTTCGCTAAAAATATCCTGATCTCGATCAGCTGGGTATTGATCATCCTCATTCCCTTCGCGTCCGATAAACACCTGGCAAGAGTCGGCTGGGAAATACCCCTGCTCGTATTCATTGCTGTTTTTGCCCAAATTATCCCTTTCGACAGCCGGGATCTTCCACACGATCCGAAATCCCTGGCGACAATTCCTCAATTGATCGGGTCACAAAAAGCACGCTATGCCGGATTTGCACTTTTGATCCTTGCCCTGGGTATACAAACGGGGTTATTGGGTTTTCACTGGCTGCTTCCGTTTACCGTTTTTTGCGGAGCCGTCGGGCATTTAATTCCTTTCATGGTGGGTTATCAACTACGACTGGAATTTATGTGGGAATTACCTCTCGGACTGATGGGGTTGTGGTTTCTTATAGCCTGATTCAGGTAGGGGCGAAAAATTTTTCCCTACCTGCCGCAATTTAACCATTATTTAATTCCCGCTTCCGAAAGCCTAAATACCAATGGCGTAAATTCGGACAAATAAAAAATAATTCCACTATGAAAAAACTGGTTACTTATGCAGCAGCTCTTATGCTGACAGGATTGAGCACTTCTTTTGCTCAGAACAATGTACAGGCGGATCTTAACAATGCGATCCAAACGGCCGAAAACATTCCACAGGATGTACAAAATGCTTCAAATGCAATTGACCGCCTGGTTTACGAAGTAAATATCTCGGGAACTCCGGATGCAAATGCATTTTACAACGATTTGTTTGTACTTGTAAACCACATTCAGAACAATGCAGACGACATCGATTATTTTGTAAGTCTGGCAGCAGATGAAAGTATTGTTCCCTTTTCAACCGCACCGGTAAATAATCTCACAGCTCAGTTGGTCGTATTGAATGACGATGTGATTGTCCTGACAGGGCAAATCAAAGATGCTGTTCTTGAAAACCGTTACAGCGATGCAAATGGATTGATCCCGGATCTTCGCAATGCGATTGCTTCGCAGTCTGCAGTTTCGGAAGATATCATTTCAGTAATCGAAGGGATCAAACAAACAACAACCATCTACCAGGTTGAAATCCGTTTGATAGATGCTCAGGGGAATCCCACTTCTACCAACGATCTTTTCGGATATTATGCTTACGACCACACTACCGGCGAATACATTTATCCGCAGGATGATCACGGTTATCCAACCGAAACATTTTATCTTCCGGCCGGAACTTACACCTTCGATTCCTTCAACGGATACTGGAGCGGGACCAATTCAAACACCGTTACACTTTCAAATGCACTTGTAAATGAAGATGGTATTATTCTTGTAGACCTGGTTTTGTGGTCTGAATAGTGATTTTCAGTCTTTTTAAGGTTCTTCAAAAAATGGCGGCGGTTACTTGTCGCCATTTTTGGTTCTGTACGGAATTTCAGTTTGCCAATTTCGATCTTTAACCTAACTTTGCCTCAAAATTAAGATTCCATTAATGGCAACAATAGCAACTTACGATTTTCAAAACAAGCGTGCGCTGGTACGCGTAGATTTTAATGTTCCTCTGAACAAAGAAACGCTGGAAGTTACAGACGATACGCGAATTCGCGCAGCACTGCCGACTATCAAGCATATTTTGGAAAAAGGCGGAAGCGTAGTTTTAATGTCCCACCTGGGGAGACCGAAAGAAGGTCCGGAAGACAAATTCTCGTTGAGACACATCGTTGGAAAAATTGAAAGTCTGTTGGGGAAACACGTAAAGTTTGCTTCAGATTGCATTGGTTCCAGTGCACTTGAAATGAGCTCAGCCCTGAAACCGGGAGAAGTATTATTGCTGGAAAATGTGCGTTTTTACAAGCAGGAAACAGCTGGAACAGAATCTTTTGCGGCAGATTTGGCAAAGCACGGAGACTGTTACGTAAATGATGCTTTCGGAACCGCGCACCGTGCCCATGCTTCTACAACCGTTGTTGCCAACTATTTCCCGAATGATAAAATGTTCGGGTATTTATTGGAAGCCGAGATCAAAAGTGTTGACCGCGTATTAAACAGCGATGACAAACCATTAACTGCGATTGTTGGCGGGGCGAAAGTTTCTTCCAAGATTACGATCATAGAGCGTTTACTGGAAAAAGTAGACAACCTGATCGTTGGCGGCGGGATGGCTTATACCTTCGTGAAAGCTCAGGGAGGATCCGTTGGAAGCTCTTTGGTGGAAGACGATTTCCTGACAACAGCAAACGAGATCCTGGAAAAAGCAAAAGCGAAAGGAGTGAACTTGTACATTCCTACAGATACGATCGTAGCAGATAAATTCGATAACAATGCGAGCACGCAATTGGTTCCGATCGGGCAAATTCCTTCCGGATGGATGGGGTTGGACGTTGGTCCGGAATCTGTTAAAGCTTGTGCTGAGATCATTGAGAACTCCAAATTGATCCTGTGGAACGGACCGATGGGTGTGTTTGAGATGAGCAATTTCCAAAAAGGAACGGCAGAAGTCGCTAAAGCAATCGTTCGTGCAACCGAAAAAGGTGCATTCTCTCTGATCGGCGGTGGTGATTCCGTTGCAGCAATCAACCAGTTCGGATTGGCAGATAAAGTAAGCTACGTTTCCACGGGAGGCGGAGCGATGTTAGAATATTTGGAAGGAATTGAATTACCGGGTATAAAGGCTATTCGTTCTTAATCAAAAGCATAAAAAAGATTCCCCGGTTTGTTCAGCAGATCGGGGATTTTTATTTCCACCCTTCAAGTTAAGCATTAACCATCCAATGAAACGATTTCAAAAACACTGTTTTCTGTTCTTACTTCTCTTTACGGTATGCGGATTGGGAGTAAATCGCTGCACGAGTGGAGCTGATCCGGAAATTCTACCCGTTGAAGAAAGTTACAAACCCGATCAACCCATTGAATTTCCACACGATATTCACGCAGGTAAACTCGAAATTGATTGTAAATACTGCCACAATGCAAGTGTTGATGGAAAAAAGGAGGGCATTCCAGCTGCGAATGTTTGTATGAACTGCCACAAACAGGTAACCGGCAATTCTACTGAAAAAAAGAAAATTAAACGGAAATCTATTTATCCAAAACCTTTGGAATACGGAAATAATCGGAATCTTTTTTAGGGGCATTTTTCAATGCTTCAACCTGCGTAATGGTTACTTCAGGCTCATCGTCACGAAGCACGTTTACTTCGTCGCTCATAAAAATTAATGGTTCTACATCATCCGTAGGTATTTCAGACAATTTGCCCATGAAACCGATAATTTTATCCAAATCCTGGCGGATAGCGACTTTATCGTCTCCTTCAAAACGCAGTCTTGACAAGTGCGCAATGTGATCAATTGTTTCTTCTGAAATCTTTTCCATGGTGCAAAATTACAAAATTTGAACGAATCATTTCTTCATTAAACCTCTTTCTCTCAGCGGTCCGGCCAAAACGTTGAAAACGTAATCGGATAATTCAGCTTCCGTTAATGCGTTCTGCTGTTCAACAGAAATGGCATCGTGCATGTAAATGCGGGAAACTCCCGGATGTGCATGTCCCAAAACCTCATCCGGATCGGAAAACATGTGGTAATGGTCCAAAAACGTAATGGGAACGATCGGAATCTGTGCGTTCTTGGACAATTTGAATGCTCCGGATTTAAATTCCACCATTTCCGGCAGGTTATCGTCCGGAATTCCACCTTCCGGGAAAATGACGATAGACCAACCGTCCTGTATCGCATTTTTTGCCTGGATAAATGATTTCGCAGCTTTCATTCGATCGTTGCGGTGAACGGGGATGTTCAGTTTTTTGAAAAAAGTTTTTACCAGCGGATAACTGAGAATCTCACTTTTCCCCATAAACAAAAAGCAATGCCTGGGAAGAATGGAATACATCACAAAAATGTCGAAATAAGAAGTATGATTCGAAACAATCAGGTATGGGCCTTTCGGCAGTTTTACCCTCCTAAGCCGATGCACCCAAATCCCGCAAAGAAGGCGAACAGTAAAACTCCAGACCACGTTAATGGGAAAACTCCATTTTCTCCACGAGGTGCGGGTAAGCGTTATAAAAATAAAGGGATAAAAGAACAGCAAAGTGATTACGAAGATCAGCCCTACGTAAAACTTATAACATAAACTTAGTACTCCCAGGAACTGCTTCACCGATCAAAAATAACGTTTCGAATCAAAATTCAGTTACAAAAAAACATTCATTCTTGGAATTTCTATCCAATTCCTTCCTTTTAGCTGAAAGAAACCCCTAAATTCGCAAAAAACAATTTTAAATGGCACGAGTTCTTACAGGTATACAAAGCACGGGAACCCCGCATTTGGGGAATTTGCTCGGTGCGATCTTGCCTGCAATTGAGATGGCAAAGGATCAGCAGAATGATTCCTTTCTTTTCATCGCAAACCTGCATACGCTGACACAGATCAAAGATGCAGAGCTGATGCGCGAAAACACGTATTCCACCGCTGCTGTTTGGTTAGCCTGCGGATTGGATCCCGAAAAAACAACTTTCTACAGACAAAGTGATGTAGCAGAAGTGACCGAACTCATGTGGCATTTGTTGTGTTTCTTTCCATATCAGCGCTTAACGCTTGCTCACAGTTTTAAAGACAAGGCAGATTACTTATCGGACGTGAATGCCGGGCTGTTTACCTACCCGATCCTGATGGCTGCCGACATCCTTTTATACGATGCGGAGATTGTTCCGGTTGGGAAAGATCAAAAACAGCACCTGGAAATATCCAGAGATGTAGCCGATAAATTCAATCTCAAAATGGGAGAAACATTCGTATTACCGGATGTTAAGATTAATGAAGCAACCCAAATCGTTCCCGGTACGGATGGTGAGAAAATGAGTAAATCCAGGAACAACACGATCAATATTTTCCTGCCTGAAAAACAGCTGAAAAAACAAGTGATGTCGATCGTTACAGACAGTAAAGGACTGGAAGAACCTAAAGATCCTGATACCTGCCATATTTTCCGTTTGTACGAATTACTGGCTTCTCCTTCCGAGATCGAAACGATGAGAGCAAACTATTTGGGTGGAAATTACGGATATGGTCACGCGAAAAATTCACTTTTAGAGTTGATTTTGACCAAATTTTCAACACAACGGGAAAAATATGATGCTTTAATGGCTGATAAATCTCAGATTGATAAAGCCTTGGAAATAGGGGCTTCTAAAGCTAGATTGATCGCCCGTGAAACTCTGAAACGCGTTCGAAGTAAAGTTGGTTACTAAAAATATTTTTAATCGACGCTACCGTTTAATCAAAAAATACTATATTTGAATCAACTTATGTTACACCAACATAAACTACTCTTATTAAACCAACATGCTGAAGCTCCTCTTATGGGGCTTTTGCCTTTTTAGGAAGGAAAGGACTAAAATTCTGGTGTATTTCCTTCAAAACCACTAACATTTGTTTTAAATGTTATTTTTGTAAAAACACTGCAACGCGCTTACTATGTTTAAACAGTTCGTTCTTATTTCCATGATTGCTGTCGGATTTGCCGGCTGCTCGGATGACTCTGTGAATGTTGAAAACCTAAAAGCAATAGGTGGCGCAAAATACGGAGGAACTTTCCGGTTCATGTCGTCCGAAAAGATCGAAACAATTCTCCCGCTACAAGCCACGACCCTTTACATCCAGCGGATTACATCCCAGATCTTTGACCCGATCCTGCGCCTGGATGCATCCGGAACAAAAGTAATTCCATCGGTTGCCGAAAGCTTTACGGTTTCTCCTGACGGGAAATCTTACACCTTAAATATCCGAAAAGGGATCTATTTCCACCCGGATGAATGTCTGGATGGCGAGGGAAGAGAACTTACCGCAGAGGATGTTAAGTTCACACTGGATATGTCTTGCAGCGGTTTGAAATTAAACGAGATCAGCTTCATGCTCAATGATCGTGTAGTTGGTGCTTCCGAATTCAACAAAGCGACAAAAACACAATTTAAAGCGGGTGGAGTTTCCGGGATTAAAGTCCTGGACCGCTACAAAGTTCAGATTAGCCTCGTAGAAGCCTTTGCCGGTTTTGATAAGTTATTGACTTATTCGGGTTTTGGGATTTTTCCAAAAGAAGCATATGATTTCTACAAGGAAGATATCAAAAACCATCCTGTCGGAACAGGACCTTTTATGCTGGAAGAATTCTCTAATAAAGGCCTGAAGCTGAAAAGAAATCCCAATTATTGGGCAAAAGACCAATTCGGGAACCAACTTCCGTTCCTGGCCGCTATCGAATTGAGCTATACCAAAAATAAACGCAGTGAGCTGATTGCATTCAGAGAACGAAAAATTGACCTGGTATTGGAGATCCCTACCGAAGAAGTCGACAATATCCTGGGATCCCTGCAGGAAGCCCAGGAAGGAAAAACGGTCAAGCACAAGGTAGATTCCAAACAGTCATTCTCGGTAACGTTTTTGGGTATGTCTCAGCAAAACCCCGTTTTAAAGGACGTACTCGTAAGAAAAGCTATCAACCATGCAATAGATCGTGAAGGTTTGGTGAACCATACCTTGCAAGGCGAAGGTTACCCGGTTTCCAACGGATTTATCCCGAATACCGAATTCTTCCCCGCAAGCCGTGTAAAAGGACCGGACTTTAATGTAAACAAGGCAAATGCCCTGCTTGCCAAGGCAGGTTATGCCAATGGGAATGGATTCCCTCAACTGGTGATTTATGTAAGCGGTAATAAAGATGCCGCAAATCATTTGCTGGCAAAAGGAATCTCGAAACAATTGAAGGAAAATCTCGGAATTGTAACTACCGTTGAATTAGTTAATTTCGAAAAGCGCAATGAATATGTAAAATCCGGTAAAGCCAGTCTTTGGGTTTCCGGTTGGATTGCCGATTACCCGGACGGAGAGAGCTTCCTGAGCATTTTCTATGGAAAGTATGCCAACCTGAATTCCGAATTTATGAATCCGTTCAAGTACAGAAATGCCAAATTCGATGATTTGTATGTTCGTCTCAACAAAGAACTTGACTCCAAAAAACGCACGGATATTATGGTTGAATGTGATCAGCAAATTGTAGATGATGCAGTAGTCACTCCTCTTGTAAATGATGACTTTATCACGATGATCAACTCGCGCATTCGAAATTTTAAAACAAATTCCTTGGAGAATTTAGATTTTTCAAGTATATTTATAAAAGAACCAAAGGGTTCAAATTAAATTTTTAACTAACTCTCAGCTTGCAAAAAGTTAAAGGCAGTCCAAGGCGGATTGCCTTTTTTATTGCCTTAACAAAATCTGAAAAATTTCTTAACTTAGAATCAAATCCAACCTGTTAAGTTTGTCACTTTTATAATAAATCCATGGTAAAAAGTCTGGAAACCGGTTCTTCAAAACAGAAAACGCATAATGCAAAATATTTCAACCGAGAATTAAGCTGGCTCGCTTTTAACGACCGCGTATTGCAGGAAGCCCTGGACGATGAAGTCCCGCTGGTGGAAAGACTGCGTTTTTTGGGTATCTATTCCAATAACCTGGATGAATTCTACCGGGTTAGGGTCGCGAACGTGAAACGCATGATTCAGCTCGATGATCAAAAAGTAGAAGGTTACAAAGGAACGGCCGAGGAATTGTATGAAGAAATCCGCAATGTGGTGATCAAACAGCAGCGGAAATTCGAACACGCCTATGCCTCAATTCTACATAAGCTAAAACTGAAAGGGATCAGGCATTACGATGAAATAACCGTAAACGATAAACAAAAAGAGGAACTTAAAAATTATTTCTTTTCTTCAGTCATCCACGACATTGTTCCCGTATTGATTGACAAAAAAATGCCATTTCCAAGACTGCGTGACAAAGCAATCTACCTGGCAGTGCGCATGGAATGGGATTATAAACGAAAAGCACGTTTTGCACTCATAGAAATCCCTAACCTGGTTTCCAGGTTCTATATCCTGGAATCCGAAAAAGGAAAAGGGGTGATTTTGATCGATGATATTATTCGTCTCCATTTGGCGGATATCTTCCCGATCTTCTCTTTTGACACCATTGAAGCATTTACATTCAAATTTACGCGTGATGCCGAATTGAACCTGGACGATGATGTTTCGATGTCTTTCATTGAAAAAATGGAGAAGAGTATCAAACAACGCAAAAAAGGTGAACCCGTTCGTATGGTTTATGATCACCGTATGCCGCAGGATTTACTGGAGATGCTGATACGCAGCCTGAACCTGACACTGGGAATAAACACCATTGCAGGCGGAAAATATCACAATTTCAAGGATTTCATGAAGTTCCCCGATTTTGGGAATAAGGAATTTATATATGCTCCTTACAAGGCTGTGGATCACCCGAGCTTTCACAAACAACATAGCCTGATCAAAGTCATTCTTGAAAAAGATGTGCTGCTGCATTATCCTTATCACCGTTTTGACCATGTAGTGGATTTACTGCGCGAAGCAGCTATCGATCCGAAGGTTGTTTCCATCAAGATCAACATTTACAGGGTTGCCAAAAATTCGCAGGTCATGAATGCTCTTGTAAATGCTATGAGAAACGGAAAAGAGGTAACTGTTGTTTTGGAATTGCAGGCCCGCTTTGATGAAGAGAATAACTTGTTCTGGTCGGAAAAAATGCGGGAAGAAGGCGCAAAGGTACTTCATGGTCCGGAAGACCTGAAAATCCATTCCAAACTGATCCAAATTAAACGGATCGCCGACAAGAAGGAACAGCTGATAACCTATATCGGTACGGGGAACTTCAACGAACGAACAGCCCAGATCTACACCGACATGGGCTTGATTACCGTTAATAAGAAAATTGCAGAGGAAGTGCATGAAGTTTTCCATATGATGGAGCACCCACTGCACCATTATCATTTCAAAACACTGATTGTTTCTCCGGTCAATGCGCGAAGAAAATACCTGCAATTGATCGAGAATGAAACCAAAAACGCCAAAAAAGGCCTGCCGGCATTCATTCACATCAAGATCAACAACCTGGTTGACCAGCAAATGATCGACAAATTGTATGAAGCATCTCAACACGGTGTTAAGATCAAAATGATGGTACGCGGTATTTGCTGCCTGGTGCCGGGAATTAAAGGCCTGAGCCAAAACATCGAAATATTAAGTATTGTAGACCGATTTTTGGAACATACACGTTTCCTGGTGTTTGGGAATAATGACAAACCCCTGCATTTTATCTCTTCGGCAGACTGGATGGAACGAAACCTGGATAAACGTATCGAAGTTGGCGCCCCTGTTTACGACATAGAGATCAAAAAACTCATCGACCTGGTTTTTTCCTTTCAATGGGGAGACCGTGAAAAGGCACGGATAATAGATAAATACCAGAAAAACGCTTATAAAGAAGCAACAGGAAATGAAGCCGTGATCCGTTCACAGGCAGAATTAAAGAACTATTACCACCAATTAATTGAAAATCTGGGATATTAAACTTTTCAGAGTCAAGACAAATTAGGTGGATGTCCAAGCGATTTTCAGTCTTGGCTCTTGGCTCCCCAATTAAAAGCCTTCCTTCTTCAGTTCCTCTGCGTATGCTTTGGTGATAAGCGGGATAAATATCTCTACGGAAACACCCCCGCTTGATCTTTCGCGGATCAGGTAAGAAGAACTCGTTTTGTTGAGTTTATTCAACAGGTACAAACGATCATTAATAATTTCCGAAGCCCTGGAAGAATCGATTGCTTTGAGTCCTTTTCCATTATCTTCGATTACGATTGCCAATTCATTCAATCCTTTCAATTTGAATCGGATCTTTAATTCTCCTACTTTGTTCAGATTGGAAAAACCTTCCAGAACGGTACTTTCAACAAAAGGCTGCAGGATCATGGTCGGCAGACAGACATTGGAAGGATCCAGGTTTTCATCTACCTCGAAGGAGAAATTAAAAGCTTGCTTAGAACGGTCTCTCTGCAAAGTCAGGTAGAAGGTCAGGAACTCAATTTCCCGGTCCAGTGTCATGAAATCATCATGCGTACTGTCCAATACCTGCTTCAGCAATTTTGAGAACGACTGGATTTTCTTTTTATAATCTGCTCCCTGGCTGAGTTCTGCATTTTGCAGCTGATTCAACGCATTAAAAATAAAATCCGGATTGATTCTTGCCCTGTTGAGACGCTGCTGGATTTCCAGTCTTTTTTGCTTCTGTTTGATCGACTTTTGTCTGAAAACCATGAGCACATACGCTGCAAGCAATGCAAAAATGATACTTCCGACCAGAATCAGGCGCCATTTCAAATGCCCGATTTGCTGTTGTTGCTGCAACAACCGTTTATCCTGTTCATATTCAGCATCCGATTTTTCCTTACGGACACGGTGGTATTTCTCCTCTAACTGACTGTAAGCACGTTCGTTCTGGATCTTCAGAACACTGTCCTTCATTTTAGACAAATCCTCATAGACAACCAGTGCACGTTCGTATTCCCCGCTGAGTTTTGCACAGTTGTAAAGTAATTCAAGTGCGTTCGTAACGTCATACGGATCACCGATCTTTTGTGCGTAAACGAGATTAGAATCAGCGAATTGATATGCTTTATCGTATCGTTTCAATTCCAGGTAGATATCGGAAATATCCCCATAAATTGCTCCGCGTTCCTTCCAGTGGTATCCAGGATTGGTCTGCATCAGGGCACTATCCAGGTATTTAAGGGCCAATCGGAAATTACGGTTGTAATAAGCATGATCCTCAAACAAATTGTAGATCTGCAGGTAACTTTCCGAATACTGGATTTTCTTTGCGAGTACGTATGAAAAGGAAACCGTATTCAATGCCGAATCCAGGTAGGATTTATCTTTTTCCAGCTGGTACAATTTGTAATACCTGGAAGATAACTGTGCCAGCAGATCGATTTTTGCCTCGTTGTCTGATAAAACACGTAAGATCGGATAAGCCAAATTTGCGTAGTATTTTGCTTTTTCCTTGTCTTTGGATCTTCCATAACTACCTGAAAGACCTAAGTAAGCCCTTGCAAGCATGGTATTATTTCCGGATTTCTGCAAAATTCGTATTGTTTTGGAATAAGCATCTATCGAACCGGCATAGTCACCCTGGAGCATTAAAAGTTCACCGAGTGTGAGATTATGCTCTACATAAGAACCGGACTTACAGCGAATACTGTCCAGGATGAATTTTTCGCGGTCGAGGCTCTTTTGGGCATCATCAAACTGTCCGTTCCTGATCTGAACCTGTGCTTTCAACTGGAATGAAAAAGCCTGACATCTCGGATTCTTATCCTTTTCCAGTTTTTTGGCAAATTTCCAAAGACTGAATGGTTTGTGAACCGCTGTACTGTCCATATCGCGCTGCACAATAAACTCCTGCATTGATTCACATGAGCAATTCGATTGTGCCTGAAGGGATTCGGCAAAACCTATAAATACCAGACAGAATATTAAACGTTTCATAGAGTTCTTGCTCAAAGTTAGCAAAAAAGGTCTGAAACTGATTTTATAGAAAAAGAAAAGGAGGTTAAAATTAACCTCCCTTTCTCCGCTTTGTTACTTATGATGTGAAATCACTAAAAATTGACTGTTAAACCAAATGTTAGTGGGTAAACTCCGACTGTTTTGTCGGTATCGAAAAGAGGCAGTAAGTTATAATTTGCAAACACCCCGATATCTTTATATCCCAATTTTACAGCAGCATCCAAACGGAATGCATTCAACCCGTAAACTCCTTTTGTTTTGGTGCGGACCTTGGCCTTGTCTTCTTCAATCACTTGTTTGGTACTTGATCCGATACGAACTCCCCCGATCACACCTGCCGCCAGGTAAAATCCTTTGTCAGAATCTGAGTTTGTACAGAATTCAAGCATTAACGGAGCCGTTAAGTATACTGCACGAAGTTTGTTCTTTTGGTAATCGTTTACGGTATCTTTAATCGTCCAGAGCGAATCAGAATTCGCAAACAACAGGTTGTTCTTTAATCCTATTTGTGTCCAGTTAAGTCCCAAACCGGTAGTCAACCCGATGTAGTTCTTGTAAATCTTGAACTTGTATTCTGCGAAGTTGAAATTCCAGCTGAATGATCTGCCCGGATCATTTTCCCATTGTTTGTCATTGGGGAAGCTGCTTTTCATAGCACTGTTCAACAAGATTGTCGGTCCAAACTCAACTCCCGCCCAATGCGCCTCAAAATGTTTCAGGGTTTTATGGTCCGGTGCTGCATCAATAGTGTCGTTGTCTCCATCTTCACCGCCATCATTATTAATGATGAGGATTTTTTTCTCTTTCATGCGGATTGTCGTTGTATCCGGATCCTCCTGTCCGTTTGCGTAACCAAACAAGAAGAAAATAAATGTGATAAATAAACCAGTTCTCATATTTCTAAATTTTATTGTTTTCTAATTCGTTAAGTCCTTCGGGCTTTTCGAACATATGACCTCCTCAGGCTTTATTTTGTTACAGCAGATGCAAAAAAAATTTAAACTATTTTTTAAACACTTATTTTTCAATGTGTTACTATTGCATGTTTTTTGGAAAATCGTTTCAAAGACCGGGGGCAGTGACCGCTCTATCCTGCCCGAATCAACTTTTTATCCGGTTTTTTCGTCTTGTTAATCAACTCATAAACTATTCGATATGCGCTATTCTTTACTACTCCTGTTTTTTGTCCCGTTCCTATCCATGGGTCAAACCAACCTGTTCGATTCGATCGGATCCAAATGGTATACCACCAACGGATATTACATTACCGGTCCTGAGATCCAGATCAATTCCATCAACTACCGGGAACTCCACCGTTGCGATCAGCCTGATTTTATAGACCAGGAATATGTTGGTGCTTTCCGCTATGAGGCTGCTGTTTCCAAGGTGTTTTTTGTACCGGTTATGATTAACGGAATGCCGAACAATATGGAATACTTGCTGTATGATTTTGATGTAAACCTGCAGGATACTATTTCCGTTTTCAATGATTTCACAGGTTTTGGTGAAGCAATTAGAGTGAGAGTCATTTCTCTATCTACCATTACAATTGGTTCCGAGCAATATCAAAAAATAGGACTCGAGGGTATTGACAAGCCTTCCGGCTACCCGGAAAGTTGGCAGTTCGGAACAGGAAGTAATTTCGGGCCCATCAATCCGGGCTTGTCGGGCGTTGTGATCTTTGATATTGATTATCCCCGGCTGATCTGCTCGGAATTGGATACGATCTATTATCATGACAACGATTTCTCAACTTGTATCAATGATTTAGGTGTTTCTGATATACTGGCAAACGAACTAACCGTTTATATGAAAAACCGGCAGATCGTTGTGGAAGGTCTGGAAGCATCAGCTATCCAAACAGCAAGTTTTGTAACCCTTTCAGGAAGCACTTTCCCGGTTGAGCGGATTATTGCCTCCGAGGAAAATGGATTCCGCTTCGACATCCCCGAACAAGCAAGCGGTGTATTGATCATCCACATCCTGACGACCAGAAATGAATGGATCTCCTCCAAAGTATTTGTAACTGATTGAATTATTCGGAACACGTTTCTAATCTGCGTGCATGCACTTTCTTAAAAAAATCGCTCTAACGGCGTCAAAAGCTCTTTGACAATCGTTAATTTTGCTCCCGATAACAATCGGGATAAATTTTCAAGTACATGTACAGATCACACACAAACGGCGAATTACGCGCCACACATATCGGACAGGAAGTAACATTGGCAGGATGGGTGCAAAAATCCAGGGATCTTGGAGGAATGACCTTTGTTGATTTACGTGACCGCTATGGAATCACTCAATTGGCGTTCAACCTGGAAGAAAATAGTGATTTGTGCCTGCAGGCTAGAAAATTGGGACGTGAGTTCGTGATCCAGGTAAAAGGTCTGGTTATCGAGCGAAGCAGCAAAAACGCGAACCTGCCAACCGGAGAAATCGAAATTAAGGTTTCGGAACTGAACTTATTGAACGCTGCCAAAACGCCTCCTTTCACGATCGAAGACGAAACGGACGGTGGTGAAGAATTACGTGCACAATACCGGTACCTGGACTTAAGAAGAAACCCGGTGCAGCAGAAATTGCGTTTACGTAACCACGTAGCATTGGAAACGCGTAAATATTTGGATTCAAAAGGATTTCTGGATGTAGAAACTCCCTATTTGATCAAGTCAACTCCTGAAGGTGCGCGCGATTTTGTTGTTCCGAGCAGAATGAACCAGGGCGAATTCTATGCCCTGCCTCAATCTCCGCAAACTTTTAAGCAGTTATTAATGGTTTCCGGTTTCGACCGATACTACCAGATCGTGAAGTGTTTCCGCGATGAGGATTTACGTGCTGACCGTCAGCCGGAGTTTACACAGATCGACTGTGAAATGGCTTTCGTGGAACAGGAAGATATTTTGAACATGTTTGAAGGATTAATCAAGCATTTATTCCAAACAGTTCGTGGAATTACTTTCGAAGGAGATTTCCCGAGAATGAGTTATGCCGAAGCAATGGCTACTTACGGTTCCGATAAGCCGGACATCCGTTTTGATATGAAATTTACGGACCTGAAAGCGCTTTCAGCAGGAAAGAATTTCCAGGTATTTGACAACGCAGAAGCTGTTATCGGAATTGCTGTTCCGGGAGCAAGCGAATATACACGCAAGCAGCTGGATGAGATCACTGATTGGGTAAAACGCCCTCAAATCGGTGCACTTGGGTTGGTTTACGTGAAATGTAACCTTGACGGAACGTACAAAAGCTCTGTAGACAAGTTCTATGACGAAACTGCATTGAAATCCTGGGCAGAAGCTGCCGGAGCAAAAGCAGGTGATCTTATTTTCGTTTTGAGCGGAGATTTGGATAAAACACGCAAGCAAATGAATGAATTGCGTTTACGCATGGGTACAGAACTTGGACTTCGCAAGCCGGATGAGTTCAAACCTTTATGGGTGTTGGATTTCCCGCTGTTGGAATGGGATGAGGAAAATGGCCGCTACCATGCAATGCACCATCCGTTCACTTCTCCGAAACCGGAAGATTTTAATTTGATCGATTCAGAACCGGGGAAAGTACGGGCAAATGCTTACGATTTAGCCATGAATGGCGTTGAACTGGGTGGCGGTTCGATTCGTATCCACGACAGAGCACTTCAATCACGCATGTTCGAGTTATTAGGATTTACCCCGGAACAAGCACAGGAACAATTCGGATTCTTATTGAACGCTTTTGAATACGGCGCACCTCCACACGGTGGTTTGGCATTCGGTTTGGACCGTTTGGTAGCAACAATGGGGGGTTCCGACTCTATCCGTGACTACATTGCATTCCCTAAAAATAACAGCGGAAGAGATGTGATGATTGATGCACCTTCCGTGATCGATGAAGCACAATTGAAGGAGTTGGGGATTAAATTATAATAATTCTATTTTCAAAAATTATATCTGGTAGGGACGTCCAGTACGTACGGGACGTCCCTAAAGTATTATCAAATTTGTTTCACTTTGATTTTCGGACCATTTTCAAATGATACTCTGCAGTATTCTTAAACTGGTTCTTATCGAGTGAAAGCTGGATGATTTCTTTCGGGTGAAATTCGTATTCCATTCTTCGCACAGAATCATCGATTCCACCTTGTGAAAGAATAAGGATCTCTTTTGCATCTGCTTTGACTTTCTTCCATTGACCGCTGCAAACCAGGGTTGCGTCGCCGTCTTCCGTAGCATTTTTGTAGGTTTCTGTCAACCTGAAGATCCCCACAGTATCTCCTTTTATAACCAGGCGCTGCTGAATACCATCACAATCTTCACATGGAACCTCACCTTCGTAAATGCGAAAAACTTTGTAATCCTTATCCGTGATGTATTTTTCTTCCGCTTTGTTCCCGGTAACCGGTCCGGCAGGTTTTTTTTCGTTCTCTCTGTGCTCAATGCAGGCACCCAGGATCACAACTGAACCAACGATAAGAACCTGCCAAGGCAGATGACACAAAACAAACGTTAGTACCGTTTTAGAAAGAGTGTTCATTCGTTTCATCATCCCACACAATTATTAATTTTCCAACAGTTTTGCCTTCTTCCAGCAAACGATGGGCCACTTTCAGTTCCCCCTGCTTGTAAACACCGCCTACAACCGGATGAATCTGGCCCTGCTGTACCATTTGCACCACTTCGTTTAAACACTGAGCAAGTACCTTCGGTTTGAAGTCGGCCACTTTAAGCATGTTTATTCCCAGGATGGATTTAGAACGCATCATAAGCCCAATTGGTACAATAAAACCCATCTTTCTAACAAAATTAAGCGTTGAAAGAAGTCCCCACTTACCATTTGATAATTCAGAACCACCAAATAACACCATCCTTCCGCCTGTTCCCAAAAGCGCGCAGTCTTTTTTAAATGTTGCTCCTGCTACCGGGTTGAAACTCACATCCAATCTTTCTGATCCTAAATGAGTTAAAACCTGTTCTTCGTAAGCACCGGTTTTATAATTAACCACCTGATCTGCTCCCAGGTCGCTAACCAATCTTTCCTTTTCTTTGGAACTGACTTTCGCAATAACGTGTGCCCCTTTTAATTTACAAAGCTGGATCAAGGCTGTTCCGACACCTCCCGCTGCTGCGTGAACTAAAACACGCTCTCCGGACTGCACATTTGCTGATCTGCTGACCATGTAATGTGCTGTTACAAACTGGGTTGCCAGTGATAAAGCGACACCCACATCCATATTGTCGATAACCGAAACGGCATAATTTTCTGTAATAACGTGTTTGGCATATCCTCCAAACCGGCAGAATGCTACTACTCGTTTACCGATAAGCTCTTTGTTCCCGCTTACTCCTACTTCCTTGATTATTCCAACGACTTCGTAGCCAATTACACAAGGCAATGGCGGTGCTTCCCGGTAAAGCCCCAGACGCGCCATTACGTCCGCATAATTCAATCCGAATGCTTCTACTTCTACCAGGACCTGGTCGTTTTTTAATTCAGGCAGGCTGAGGCTTCTCAATTCGAAAGCACTTTCTGCGCTTCCCTTTTTTATCAGGAAAAATGCTTCAGTTTGTTTCATACGCAAATTTAACCTAAAAAGTATGTCCTTCTGTCCGATTTTGAACCTGTCTGCCGAAAAAATGTTATTTTTAATCAAACTTAAAATTGATACAATGGCGACTACATTCCACTACCTGGTACCGATCGACTTTACTCCTGTTACCGAAAATGCATTGGTCTTTGCATTGGATGCGGCCAAATACAATAATGGTGATATTGTTTTACTACATATCATTTCGAACACAAAGGAGCGTATTGCAGCTGAAAAGAACCTGCATGATCTTGCAGCCAAGTATCAAACACCGGAAGTGAAAATCTCCACGCGCGTTGTTATCGGGAAAGTTCTAAGAGATATTGGAATTATTGCAGATTCTATCGGTGTTCAGCTCATTATTATGGGGACACACAGTACTTCTATCTGGCAGAAGATTTTCGGAAGTCCGGCTTTATCGGTTATTTCCAACAGCAATGTTCCGATTATATTGACCCAGCAGGATACTTCGTTCCATAAGATAAAATCGATTGTAATGACGGTTGACCTGGCAAGAGAAAGTGTACAGGTTGTGCGTTATGCATCACGTGTGGCGCAGGTATTCAACTCAAAAATCTACCTGGTAGGTCAGCGTTATTCCGATGAAGGATTGATGCAGAAAATTGAAGTGAACTTGCGTGTTGCTAACGGATATTTACAAGAACAAGGCCTGGATGCAACGATTCATTTGCTGGATTCGACCAATTTTGAGAAAAACCTCATCGAATATAGTCGTGAAGTCAATGCCGATCTGTTGGCCGCTACCCATTACCAGGACATGTTCTCTTTGTTCTCAACAAATTTAATCCAGAGTCTGGCCGAAAATGAATTAGCTATCCCTGTGATGACTTTTGACGGTGAGGATACTTCTTCCGGATCACAATTCGGGTTTATTACTCAGTAGGACTGCAGGATATTAAGACCTTAGGACTTATGCTTTAGTCAAAAAAATAATACGGGTGAGTTTGAGAAAGCTTACCCGTTTCCTTTTATAAGCAGAACGATTTCACCTTTGGGTGGTGTTTGCTGAAAATGTTTCAATACATCTGCTGCTTTTCCGCGTACAAATTGCTCGAATAACTTACTGATTTCCCTCGCAACACAAACTTCTCTTTCCGGTCCGAGGAAATTGACACATTCTTCCAACGCCTTGATAATACGGTGCGGCGATTCGTATAAAACGATCGTACGCTCTTCGTCTTTGTAGGAAAGCCATTTGGTTTGTCTTCCTTTTTTGTGTGGAAGGAATCCTTCATAGACAAAACGGTCACACGGAAAACCGCTTGCCACCAATGCAGGTACAAAAGCTGTTGGACCAGGCAGGCAAGTCACTTCCAAACCGGCTTCCACACAAGCTCTAACCAATAAAAATCCGGGATCTGAAATTGCAGGAGTTCCGGCATCCGAAACCAACACCGTGCATTGGTTCTCGCGAACTGTTTGAACGGAGCGTTCCAATTGTTTATGCTCATTATGCGCATGAAAAGGAATGATCTGTTTACCCGTAATTTCCAGATGAGACAATAACTTTTTGGTCACACGGGTATCTTCCGAATAAATAACTTCTGCTTCTTTGAGCAAACGAATTGCTCTTAACGTAATATCTTCCAGGTTTCCAACTGGAGTCGGAACAACAAATAACACACCCATTTTTAGTTTGTTTTAGCGTGTCAGTACCACGTAATCCTGTAACACGGTTTTAAGGAATTCCATTCTTTTCTGCGGTGTTTCGGGCAACCCGATCAGGCGCGCTGTTTCATCGGCCAATTGAATAGCGAAATCTTTATTCGACTGATTGGGATAACGCTGTACACGCAAAATGGTATTCTTGATCAATAACATATCTTCATCTGAGAAACGAATGACATTCGGGTAGGTTGGAACATGGTTATCAGAACTTTTGATCGCAAGCACGTCTCTTAATTGGTAGATCTGTGTGTCTTTTACCTTAATTACCACGGTATCGGCCATAATATCACCTATGCGCTGTCTTTTTTCTGTTGTTCCGGAAACCAATAAAGCCAAGAATCCAAAACCACCAACCCAAATATCTACTATGCGGAAGATCCAGCGGGTAAAGTATTCTCTAAGACCGGCAGTTTCTCCGTTGCTCTTCACCACACGGATTCCCATAATGAGCTTTCCAAGTGACCGACCGTTTGTGAGATATTCAATAACCGGAGAATACAACAGCCAAGGCAGTCGCAGTAGAAAAATACTTAATAGCGACCATCGGTCCTGTACCACATTCATATTTACATCGAACAGGTTCATGGAAATGAAGTAGCTTGCAATAGCCATGTAAATAAGCAGGAAAATCACATCCAAAAAGGCGGCAACTGCCCGGTACACCGGACTCGCAAGCTCGTAATCGATCGTAACAAATTGCGATGTTGTGAAGGAAATTGTTTTCATGCCATTTTAGATGTAAAACCGAAAATACAAATTAAAGAACAAATATGCTTCATTTTAGATTTTAAGGGTAGGGTCGGAAAATTTTCCGGCCCTACCCGATCCAAAGCGGTGCTTTCTCTACTTTAAAATGAGCTGAATCGGCAAGTGATCGGAGTAACCACCGTAATAATTTGGTCCGCCGTAAGTTGTTGAAGGTTTTTTACTTCCGTCTTTCTGAGTGAAAAGTAATTTTTCCTCGTAAACGATTTTTCCGTCATTCGGAGAAAGTGCAATACCAGCCATTCCGCTATAAAGTGCTTTTGAAATGATAAAATGATCCAAAACTCCCCACTCCCCTTTGTAATTATGTGTTCCTTTTCCCGCTTTGTGATCATCTTCAAATAAGTCTACCAAATCCGCATTTGTATCTGTAACTGCTTTTGCTTTCAGGACATCGTTTACAGAAACATTGTCGGGGTGATCGTTGAAATCTCCCATCAGAACGATGTTTGCTTTCGGGTCAGCTTTCAGAATTTGGTCCACTTTTGCACGGGCAACTTTTGCAGCCTGGATTCTTCGGATTTCAGAACTTGCTCCACCTCTTCGTGATGGCCAGTGATTCACAAACAAATGGATGATTTTCCCACCTTCCAATTGGCCTTTGACATATAAAATATCGCGCGTTTTAAAATTAGGAATGGAATCAATGGAAACTTTTAAGTTTTCCATTTTGAGCAATTTAAAGGCGCTCTTATCATAAAGCAGTCCACAGTCAATTCCGCGTGCATCGGGAGAATCTTTGTGTGCTATCTCATAGCTGGTCTTCCCCAAACGGCCTGTACGCTTCAAATCCATCAAAACTCCTTTATTCTCGATCTCTATCAGCCCGATCACAATGGGATTTTCCGCAAGATTCATGGTAATTGCTTCCACCAAATGGTCGAGTTTCAATTGATATCTTTCCGAATTCCATTTCAATTTTCCATCCGGAAGGAATTCTTCATCAATGACTCCTTTATCATTAATGGTATCAAACAAATTCTCCACGTTGTATGAAACAATCGCGCGACCGTGGAATGACTGCAGCGAACCTTTTTTCGATTCCTTTTGTGAAAATCCGTTTACCGAACAAGCAGTAATGAGGATCGAAAGCAAAACAATTTTTCTCATGATGAAAGCTATATTTTTTAATATTCTAAGCTAAACTGGTCGAGCTCTAACAAACATGAAGCCAGTAAATCAATACTTGCCTGAATATCATTTTTGTGAGCCATTTCAATGACCTGGTGTAAATGTCTTGTCGGAATAGAAACCGCGCCTGCAATAGATCCTCCGGGAGACATGCGCTGAATTCCGGCAGTATCCGTTCCTCCTGCGGTCAGGATTTCAGGCTGCCATTTGATTTTATTTCGATCGGCAACTTCTTTCATGTAACGGACCATTCTCGAATCACAAATCGTTGAAGCATCCATAATTTTAATAGCAGTTCCTTCTCCCAGTTTTGTGATTTGTTCGTGAGCCGCAGCTCCCGGCAAATCAAAAGCAATGGTTGTATCCAATCCGAAACCAAAAGTTGGTTTAATGTTCAAACTAGCCACATTTGCTCCACGAATACCTACTTCTTCCTGGACGGTGAAGACCATGTAAACATCGTGAGGAAGCTCTTTGCCTTTCAACAATTTAAGTACTTCGATCGCAATAAAAACAGCCAGGCGGTTATCCAGTGATTTGCTGTTAAAACATTCTCCCATTTCGATGAATTCTCTTTCACGTGTAATTACATCACCGATAGAGACCAATTCTTTGACCTTTTCAGCCGGCAAACCAGTATCTACGAAGTAATCAGAAAGCTTAGCCACTTTATTGCGTTCGTCCTGGGTCATTACGTGAATAGGCTTCGATGCCATTACCCCGATTACATCCTCTTTTCCATGAATAATTACACGCTGAGCAGTCAATGTCTTCGGATCAAAGCCTCCCAAAGTGGTGAAACGGATAAATCCTTTGTCATCAATATAGGTAACCATGAACCCGATTTCGTCCATATGTGCTCCGATCATTACGGATTGTTCGGACTTGCCTTTTCGGATCCCATAAACATTCCCCATATTGTCTACTTCCACTTTATCACAAAGCGATTCAATTTCGCGGAGCACTAATTTTCTTACGCGGTCTTCGTATCCGGGAGCACCAGGTGTTTTACATATTTCGGCTAAGAGCTTTTTATTCATTTCTTCGAGTTTGCGTCAAAAGTAATAGAAATCCCCCTGTCACGTTCCATTGATCGTTTTAAAGAACTGTTAATTCGATCGGATTAGCAACATTCATTTGGCTTAATATCAACTGTTAAAAACACCCGGAATTCAATAAATCCACTAAATTTGTTAATACATTAACCGGATTCTGCAAAGAATCTCAAATCAACAGACTATGAAAAAAATAGTACTCAGTTTATCATTACTTACTCTCACCCTGCAGGCATCTGCTCAGACCCAGATCGGGAACAGCAATTTTGAAGCGTGGGAAGCTTCATCGCCAGAGATCAAAGAACCTATTAACTGGAATAGTTTTATGACAGCCAGTGGGGGATTAGCCGGGGCTGCCAACCAGCAAATGGATCGGGTTACATACGTACGACCGGGATCAACAGGAATCTATTCCGTTCGAATTTGGTGTAATAGTATTTTTGGAGTTGCAGCAAACGGAAACGTTACTACGGGCCAAATAAATATGGGAAGCATTACTCCTACAAACTCAGCGAATCATAACAAATCAGTAACTACTGATGTCAATTTTTCAGACCCTATGACCGATTCTCCTGATTCCCTGGTCGTTTGGGTAAGACACAAGCCTGTTACTACATCAAAACTTGGAAGAGTAAGCTGCGTCATTCATAACAATACGAATGGTTATAAAGACCCTAATGATGTGGCCGGTGCAAATACAGTTGCTACTGCTATTTCAAGTATTTCTTACAATGGAGGGAACTGGCAACGCTTATCTATTCCATTTAATTATGTGGGAACTCCATCAAATGCAGCTTACATCATTACCACATTTACCACAAACCAAACTCCGGGAGGCGGAAACGGTGGTGATACTTTGACTATTGATGATATGGAATTAGTTTATGTTCCAAGACCTTCTTTTACAACGTCTGCAACTACGGTTTGTGTTGGAAGTACAATTACCTTTACAAACACATCTACCAATTTCCCAACATCATACAGTTGGTCATTTACAGGAGGAAGCCCTGCTTCAAGCACTGCTACGGACCCAGTAGTTACTTATAACACTCCGGGAACTTATACTGCAATTTTAACAGCGACCAACCAATGGGGATCAAAAACTACAACTCCCGTGACAATTACTGTTAATGCGTTACCTGATGCTTCTTTAAGCTATGCCCAGGCTACTTATTGCCCTGCTGATACGGATCCTGTTCCAACAACAACAAATGCCGGAACATTTTCTTCAACCTCAGGTTTAATAATTAACTCAAGTACAGGTTCTATCGATGTATCTGCGAGTACGCCGGGAACTTATACAGTAACAAATACCTATACCGGAACTTGTACAAATACCGGAACAACTACCATTACGATTAATCCTCCGGCAAACTCGGCATTTGTATACCCATCGAACACTATTTGTGCCGGAGGGGCAAATGAAACACCAACAGTAACTGACCCGGGAACATTCTCGGCGATTCCTGTCGGTTTGGTGTTTGCAAATACTACAACAGGCGAGATCAATGTTTCAGGAAGTTCAGTTGGAACTTATATCGTTACATATGATGCAACAGGATCTGCAGCATGTCCTACTTCCGGATCTTCTTCCAGTGTGAATATTACCATTACAACGAACCCGGATGCCTCGTTTACTTATGCCCAGCCGGCATATTGTACGAATGCAACAGACCCTTCTCCTGTATTCGGTGCGGGTGCAAACGGAGGTGTATTTTCTTCTACAGCCGGTTTGACCATCAACTCCAACACCGGGGAAATTGATCTTTCTACAAGTACTGCAGGAACTTATACCGTAACAAATACCATTGCAGCATCCGGATCTTGTCCGATGGTGGATGAAACATTCAGTATTACCATCAATGCATTGCCAAATGTTGCTTTAGCAAACTTCACGGATGTTTGTGTTTACAATCCTGCATTTGCTTTGTCCGGAGGAACACCAGCAGGAGGAACCTATTCCGGAACAGGCGTTAGCGGAGGAAATTTTGACCCTTCAACAGCAGGTGTGGGAATCGAAACAATTACCTATTCTTACTCAGATGTAAACGGTTGTTCAAATACAGCAACAAATACAATCAATGTGGAAGAATGTTTAGGTTTGAACGAAACCGAAATGACCGTAATCTCCGTTTACCCGAATCCAACTACCGGTAAATTAACTTTATCAAATATTTCAGGAAATGCGGTTTACGCGATTGTTTCTGTCTCAGGACAAGTTGTTTTGAGCGGAGAGGTTTCCCAAGCGGTTAATACGATTGATCTTACTGCTATGGAAAACGGGATTTATGTTCTTCAATTAACTCAGGAACAGGGACTTCAGACTATTCGAATCGTTAAGAAATAAAAATTTCATACCTTTGTTGTGTAACCACCATTCTTACTGAGGATGGTGGTTCATTTTTTATAAGCTACATTTTATGAAGTACTTGCTTTCCATCTTACTACTTTCAACATCCTCTTTCATTTTTGCTCAAACAGGAAGAATAACCGGAAAAGTTCGCGATTTACAGGGTGAGGCTGTTGTTGGTGCGACCGTATTTGTAAAAGCCAATCAACTTTACGGCGCAAATTCGGATGAAAACGGTCAATTTGTGCTGGAACTTCCGGTAGGGGTTTACAACCTGATTTGCCGCATGGAAGGGATGAATACGGATACTATTCAAATCAATGTGACTGAAAACGGTCTGATTGAACTGGACATCCCAATGGAAGAGATTTCAACCGTATTGGATGTAGTAGAGGTTAAGGTTGGGAAATTTGATAAACCATTGGAGGATCAGACGGTTTCCATCGAAGTATTAAAACCACGATTAATAGAAAGCAAAAACACACGAAGCATTGAGACCGTTTTAGATCAGACTCCCGGATTGAATATTTTGGACGGAGAGCCTCAAATCCGCGGAGGAAGCGGGTTTACATTTGGTGTAGGATCCAAGGTCGCGGTAATGGTAGATGACATGCCGATGCTTTCCGGGGATGCCGGCAGACCTGAGTGGGGATTCATTCCTGTTGAAAACATAAGCCAGGTTGAGGTAATCAAAGGAGCGGCATCCGTACTTTCCGGAAGCGCTGCTTTATCCGGATCCATCAATATCCGTACGGCCTACCCTACTTCAAAACCACTTACCAAAGTCATTTTATATTCGGGTCTATACAGTACTCCATCTCAATCAGATACAAAATGGTATGATGACACTCCGTTGATTTCAGGAGCAACGTTTTTACACTCCCGTAAATACAAGCAATGGGATATAGTATTTGGTGGGAACTTTAATTACGATCATGGTTACATGGGCCCTCCGGAATATAAAGACACACTTGCCTGGGAAGATACACTAACCAATTTCAACAATAAGCAAATGGTCAGCAAACGTGCCCGTTTAAACTTTAATTTATCCCGAAGAGCCAAAAACATCAAAGGATTGGTTTATGGGATAAACGGGAATTTTATGATGGCCGAAAGTAATATGGTACTTGCCTGGCTGGATGATACAAGTGGATTATATCGTGCTTACCCGGGAGCTGTATTTTTACAAAAACAGTTGATTTTCAACGTGGATCCATATATCATTTTTACGACCAAATCAGGAGCTAAACATTCTTTGCGTACCCGTCTTTTGAGAACACTTAACGAGATGACTGCCAATCTGGACAATCAATCCACCGTTCTTTACGGTGATTACCAATACAGAACGTCTATCAAACAGATTATTCCTGTAGATTTTGTTGGGGGAATCACAGCACAAAACACGCATTCCTATTCCAATATGTACCGTGGTTCCGGCTCACCGGTAAATCAAATGCTGAATCTTTCAGCCTACGCCCAGGCAGAAAAAAAATTGTGGAAACGACTGACACTTTCTGTTGGGGGACGCCTGGAATATTTTCAATTGAATGACTCAATTACTGCCCTGAAACCTATTTTTCGGGCGGGTTCCAATTTTAAAATCCACAAAGCAACCTTTCTTAGAGCATCTTATGGTCAGGGGTATCGTTTTCCAACCATTACGGAACGTTTTATTCAAACAGGTGTGGGAAGCTTTGGAGTGTTCCCTAATTCTGAGCTAAAAGCTGAAACAAGCTGGAATGCAGAGTTTGGGATTAAACAAGGCTTCAAGATCGGTCCTGTAATGAGCTTTATTGATGTTGCAGGATTCTGGCAGGAATATCAAAATACAATTGAGTACATGTTCGGAATATGGCATACTTTCTCCTCTTTGGAAGAAATGTCAAAAGGTGCAGGATTTAAATTCCTGAATACCGGAAAATCAAGAGTCCGGGGAATAGACGCTTCCCTGGCAGGAAGTGTTGCTGTCGGTAAAAAAGGTGATTTGACATTCCTTTGCGGATATACTTATATTGTTCCTCAGACCTTAAACCCGGATTATCTTTATGCTACTGATTCATTGAATCGTAAATTCACTTACAATACCACTTCATTGGATTCCAACTCACGCATTTTAAAGTACCGGTTTTTACACAATGTGAAAATTGACATGGAATACACTTTACTTAAAAAAGTATCAGTTGGATTCAGTGCAAAATACTATTCCAAGATTATAAATATGGATGCTGTTATCAAGGATTTCGAGGAAACGACCAATAATATCAATCTTATCCCGAATATCCGATATATGGATTATTACAACGATCACCGCTTCGGCAACTGGATCTTCGATGCGCGCATTTCTTACTTATTAAAAGACAAACACCGATTTGCACTTATTGGCAGCAACATTTTGAATAAAACCTATTCTTTGCGTCCTCTGAAAATTGAACCTCCGAGAACAGTGATGCTTCAATATACTTTGAAATTAGGAGGAGATTAATACTCATCCAATTCATTTAGCGTGTATTTTTGTAAAAAAACAAAGATGCGCGTTCTCATTGTTGCCCTTATCTTCGTTGTCGGAGTCATTATAGCTTATTTCTTAACCAGACCGGGTGAGAAACCGTTGAAAATCTACAATCCTGTGGATGTTGAATCGGAGATGGTGGATAAAGATTTGGTCAGAAAAGGATTCGGTCACCGCATCCAGGAATTTTCTTTCACGGATCAAAGTGGTAAATCATACGGATCCAAAGACCTGGAGGATAAGATCTACGTTGCTGAATATTTCTTTACGACCTGTGGAACGATCTGCCCCGTAATGAATGCAGAAATGCAGCGGGTACAAGCCGCGTTTAAAGGAAATAACCAATTTAAGATCCTGAGTTTTACGGTTGACCCCGAAACGGATTCCGTTGCACAAATGAAGAACTACGCAGACGCCCATGGAGCAGATCCAACCCAATGGCATTTTTTGACAGGAGATAAAAAAGACCTTTATAAACTTGCCAGAAGAAGTTTCTTTGTCCTGAAACCTGCTGAAGCTCAAAACCAGGGAGATGTAGGTTCTGATTTCATTCATACCAATTATTTCGTTTTGGTAGATACACAAAAACGAATTCGCGGGTATTACGATGGAACCAACCCAAAAGAAGTGGATACGTTGATAAAAGATATCCAAAAACTTTTGGAGGAGGACAAGTAAGGACAAGTCGCAACTTGTCCTTACTTGATAATTTTATGCATCATATAGGAATTCTGCTTATTTTCGACCACATATATCGAAAAAGCGATCCATGCAAACTACAAAAACAAACTACGGAGCACTTTCCACATTAACTACTGTTTTCTTCTTCTGGGGATTTATCGCTGCAGGAAACAGTATTTTCATACCATTTTGCAAACATTATTTTAACCTGGACCAATTCCAAAGCCAGCTGATTGATTTTGCTTTTTACGGAGCTTATTACCTGGGAGCATTAGGATTATTTGTCTTCAGCACAATGACCCGACAGGATTTGGTATCAACCTGGGGATACAAAAAAAGTATTGTAAACGGGTTGCTTTTTTCTGCTTTGGGTGCAGCCATGATGATTGTTTCTGTTTACCTGAACGTTTTCGCAGCCATGCTGTTCGGTTTATTTATTGTGGCACTGGGTTTTTCCCTGCAGCAAACCGCAGCAAACCCTTTTATGATTTCACTGGGAGATGAAAAAACGGGAAGTAACCGGATCAATCTCGGAGGCGGGATCAATAGTTTCGGAACAACAATCGGGCCGGTGGTTGTTTCATTGGCACTTTTCGGAAGTTCGGCAGCTGTCAGTGATGAGATGATCTCCCAATTGAGTTTAAGTAAAGTGATCGTACTTTACGCTTGTGTTGGGTGCCTGTTCCTGGGAGTAGCCGCTTTATTCGGTTTTTCCAAAAGAGTTCCGGCGGGCAAAATGGATTCGGTAATACCCGAAAGTGAAAAAGCCAAGAAAACCATGGTTACTCTGTTAGTAGTAACGGGTTTATTGATTGCCTGCTTTGCTCCTGTTTTTAACAGCTACCGCTCTGAGGAAGCCAAACAATTAACAGAATTAAAAGGCGACCTGGAGCAATTGATTATCGGAGAAGACAACAAACCTATTGAGAACCTGACACCCGCTCAGGAAGAAACAAAAGTCCGGATCCAAAAAGAGATTCACGCTATTCAAGCACCGCTGGAGCAAAAACGTATGCTTTGGCTTTCCGGAGGGATCCTGGTAGTTTTGGGAGGAATTTTATTCGCCAACCGTTCAGCCAAAAAGAATCAAAACGGCTGGGGAGCTATGAAATACCCGCAGTTGAGCCTGGGAATGATCGCCATTTTTGTTTATGTCGGTGTGGAAGTTGCAATAGGCAGCAACCTGAGCGAATTATTGAACCAACCTGCTTTCGGCGAACTCTCTTCTTCCGAAACAACACCGTTCATTGCTATGTATTGGGGAAGTATGATGATTGGACGCTGGTCCGGTTCCATTAATGCTTTCAATCTTTCAAAACAAACAAAGATCATCCTGAGATTTATCGTTCCGCTGGTTGCCTTTGGAATTATTTTAGGGATTTTCAAACTTTCAGGTTACCGTATCGATATGCTCTACTGGTATATTGTGTGTGTTCTGTTCCAAATCGTAGCATTCTATGTTACCAACGATAAACCTGCTTTCTCCCTGGCACTTTTCGGAACACTCGGATTACTTTGTGTGGTTGTCGGATTAACAACGACGGGAATGGTTGCCATCTATGCATTCCTAAGCGCCGGACTTTTCTGCTCTACCATGTGGTCCTGCATTTTCTCACTTTCTCTGGCAGGATTGGGAAAATACCAGGCACAAGGTTCCGGGTTCCTGGTGATGATGATTTTGGGCGGAGCATTGATCCCACCGATCCAGGGAAAATTATCAGACATTATTGAGATCCAACCTTCATTTATTGTGGGTGCAATTTGCTTTGCGTACATTACTTTCTTTGCGATCTTTGTAAACAAGTTGTTGAAAAAGCAGGGTATTTCCCTTGATAGCGACGCTGCAAGTCATTAAAAAGATGATTTATATTTTTTGAAAAGCGGTCAATTGGCCGCTTTTTTTGGCTGCAAACGTTATTCATTCTCACTTTTCTAAAATAATCTATATTGGTTCTAAATAAGAGCAAACCTTCGTGCGGGTCGTTCTAGCTATTAAATTTGTAACGTTTGAAACATTTTTTAAAAATACTATGAGTAAATCTGGAATATTTACGTCCTCATTAGCAAAGAAGTATTGGATGGCGCTCACTGGGCTTTTTCTAATTACTTTCCTTGTCGGACACCTGCTGGGGAATTTGCAGCTAATTACAAAAACCGGAGAGGAAGGCCGGCGCGCATTCAATGAGTATGCTTACTTCATGGGCCACAACATCTTTATCAAGATTTTGGCTTATTTGACTTACTTCTCCATTCTGGCTCACGCTTGCATCGGATTGTACCTGGCTGTGCAGAACAAAAAGGCACGTCCGAAAAACTATGCTTACAATAAGCCGGGCACAAACTCAAGTGCGGCTTCCCGTTACATGGCTATTTTGGGTACAATCATTTTGATATTCATCGTTACGCACATGGCAAATTTCTGGTGGAAGCAAAAAATAGCTGAAACAGTTCCTTTGCATTATGTAGAAAACACAACAGACATGCAAATCGGGCAGGACCCAATGACAGGTGCTCCGGTTACACGTAAAATCACCCTTCAATCCGCATTGACTACCAATGGTAATTACCTGGAAGTTTCTGCAAAGGACGTTGAATCAGGTCAATCACAGGAATTGGTAAAAATAAAAGACACGGAATTGATTGATATGAATACCAATCTGCACAAAGCGGAAGGCCTTCGTGATTTACATACTGTTGTTATGAACTTTTTCGGTCATTCTGAGCAGGGACAGCCAGCAAACGAATATGCACTTATTGCAGTGATCCTGTATGTGGTTTCCATGTTTGTATTGATGTTCCACTTGTGGCACGGATTCGGTTCTGCATTCCAGTCTTTGGGATTAAACCACCGCAAATACAATGGGCTTATCCGATTTGTCGGTCAGGCTTTTGCAATCGTTGTTCCATTGGCGTTCGCGATTATTCCCGTGATGATTTATTTAAATAGATAACATTCTAAAAAGTACTTTATGTCTATTCTAGATTCAAAAATACCTGAAGGTCACATTTCGAAAAAATGGACCGACTACAAAGACCACCTGCGTTTAGTTGCTCCCAATAACCGTCCGAAAATTGACATCATCGTTGTCGGAACGGGATTGGCCGGAGCTTCAGCAGCAGCATCCCTCGGAGAAATGGGGTACAATGTAAAAGCATTCTGTTTCCAGGACTCTCCGCGTCGTGCGCACTCTATTGCAGCACAAGGAGGTATCAACGCAGCAAAAAATTACCAAAATGACGGTGATTCCGTTTACCGTTTGTTCTACGATACTATTAAAGGTGGTGACTACCGTGCACGTGAAGCAAACGTTCACCGTTTAGCGGAAGTATCCGGAAACATCATCGACCAGTGTGTTGCGCAGGGAGTTCCTTTTGCACGCGAGTACGGAGGTTTGCTTGACAACCGTTCATTCGGTGGTACACAGGTACAGCGTACATTCTACGCAGCAGGACAAACAGGGCAGCAGTTATTATTGGGAGCTTATTCGGCAATTTCCCGCCAGATCGGTTTGGGAAATGTTCAGATGTACAACCGTCATGAAATGCTTGACCTGGTAAAAGTGGACGGAAAGGCACGCGGAATCATTGCCCGTAACTTAATTACCGGAGAAATTGAGCGTCATTCTGCTCACGCGGTGATCTTGTGTACAGGAGGATACGGAAACGTTTACTTCCTTTCTACAAACGCAATGGGATCTAACGTTACAGCTGCATGGAAAGCACACAAACGCGGTGCTTACTTCGCAAACCCATGTTACGTGCAAATCCACCCTACCTGTATCCCGGTTCACGGAACAAACCAATCGAAACTGACTTTGATGTCCGAATCATTGCGTAACTCCGGCCGTATTTGGGTACCGAAGAAAAAAGAAGATGCAGAAGCAATTCGTGCAGGGAAATTGAAACCGACACAAATCGCGGAAGAAGACAGAGATTATTATTTGGAGCGCCGTTACCCGGCATTCGGTAACCTGGTTCCTCGTGACGTAGCGTCGCGTGCAGCGAAAGAGCGTTGTGATGCAGGTTTCGGTATCGAAGCAAATGACACGATGGAAGGTGTTTACCTGGATTTCTCTTCAGAGATCCGGGCAAAAGGAAAACAAGCAGCTTTAGTAGCCGGAGATCATAATCCTTCAGAGGAAAAAATCATGGCGCTTGGTAAAGCGTGGGTAGAAGAGAAATACGGAAACTTGTTCCAGATGTATGAAAAAATTACAGATGAGAATCCGTATGAAACACCGATGAAAATTTATCCTGCGGTTCACTACACCATGGGTGGTGTTTGGGTTGATTACAACTTACAATCTACCATTCCGGGATGTTTCGTGGCGGGTGAGGCAAACTTCTCCGATCACGGTGCAAACCGCCTGGGAGCTTCCGCTTTGATGCAGGGATTGGCAGACGGATATTTCGTACTTCCTTACACTGTTTCCGATTATTTGGCAGGAGATATCCGTACAGGGAAGATCTCTACCGATTCACCTGAATTCGAAGAGGCTGAAAACAATGTACGAGACCTAATCTCCAAATTTTTGAATAATAACGGTTCAAAATCAGTAGATCATTTCCACAAACGTTTGGGACACATTATGTGGAACAAGGTTGGAATGGGTCGTAACGCACAAGGATTGACAGAAGCTATTTCCGAGATTGCTGCTTTGCGTGAAGAGTTCTACAAAGAGGTTTATGTTCCGGGAGATGCAAACGAATTGAACCCGGAATTGGAAAAAGCACTTCGTGTGGCGGACTTTATGGAATTGGGCCAATTGATGGCAAGAGATGCTTTGCAGCGTAACGAGTCTTGTGGAGGGCACTTCCGTGAGGAATACCAGGATGCAGAAGGTGAAACATTGCGTGACGACGAAAACTTCAACTTTGTTGGGGCCTGGGAGTACAAAGGAATGGACATCAACCAATCCGAGTTGCACAAAGAAGTGTTGAACTACGAATACATTAAAATCGCAGCGAGAAATTATAAATAAATTGAACGAAGGGTGATTTGGTAGGGACGCGAAGCATCGCGTCCGTACAAACACCCATCGGAACATAAACAGTAGAGTTATGGCATCAAAAACAATCAATATAAACCTGAAGATTTGGCGTCAGAAGAACGCGAATTCGAAAGGAAGTATGGAAACATACAAATTGGACAACGTTTCTACAGATAGTTCTTTCCTGGAAATGCTTGACCAATTGAACGAGCAGTTAGTAAACGAACGCAAAGAACCTATCGCATTTGATCACGATTGCCGCGAAGGAATCTGTGGAATGTGTTCTTTGTACATCAACGGAGAAGCTCACGGACCGGATCGCGCAGTAACGACTTGTCAGCTGCACATGCGTAAGTTTAAGGACGGTGAAACGATATACGTAGAGCCTTGGAGAGCAAAAGCATTCCCGGTGATCAAGGATTTGGTGGTAGACCGTTCGGCATTTGACCGTATCCAGCAGGCTGGAGGTTTCGTTTCTGTAAACACTTCCGGACGCACAATGGACGCAAACGCCATTCCAATCGGGAAAGCAGAAGCAGATAAGGCATTTGAAGCTGCAACATGCATCGGTTGCGGTGCCTGCGTTGCAAGCTGTAAAAACGCTTCTGCGATGTTGTTCGTTTCAGCAAAAGTATCCCAGCTGGCATTGTTGCCACAAGGACAGGTTGAAGCTCAGCAGCGTGTTCTGAACATGGTGAAACAAATGGACGAAGAAGGATTCGGAAACTGCACAAACACAGGTGCTTGTGCCGTTGAGTGCCCGAAAGAGATTTCTTTGGAAAATATTGCACGCATGAACCGCGAGTACCTGAAAGCGATGGTTGCTGCGGAGTAAATACAAAACAGAAAATTACAAGATCGGTTCACCTTTCTTGTCGCTAAAATAGCTATTTACTAAAATTAGTAAAAAGAGGGTGTCTGGTCTTTCAGACACCCTCTTTTAGTTTTTTACTCTTAGCCTTTATTCACTCCTGCTTAAAGTAGTATTTTCGATTATTTGATTTTCAGAAAACAGGCTTTCCCTTTCGACAGTCTTTTCTGTATTCACTGATGCCCCATTCCGTATAACTGCTCATTATCAGATTATAATTCAAACAAAAATTTTTTGTTTGTTAATTTTTCTTTACATTTAATGCATCTTTAATTTACTAATGTTATGAAAAAACTTTTACTTAGTTTTGGATTGTTTGTAACGACCACCTATTCATTCGGTCAGGTGATTTGTAATCAAACATCTCCAAATCCAACAATTTACTCTTTCACACAAGCAAGCGGTTGGGGTATGGATCTGACCATTCCCGGGAACTTTGTGCATGACACACTTGCGGTTGCTTCCGATACAACAGGTTGTGGAACAATTACCAATGCCTCTGTTTCAGGAAAAATTGCTGTGATCTATCGCGGGACTTGCAACTTTACAGTGAAAGTGCAAAACGCCGTTGCAGCAGGAGCTGTCGGTGTACTTATCATAAACAACGTTGCAGCGGCTCCGATTCCAATGGGGGGAACTCCAACAGGACCGGTAAACGTTCCAATCGCGATGATTTCCCAGGCTGACGGTGCATCCGTTCGTGCTACTATGGCAGGCGGACCGGTTATGTTCTACATCGGTAACAAATCCGGTTTCTTTGACGACGATTTAGCGTTAAATGATATCGGTTCTATGAGAGCAAACGTTGGTTCTTTACCGATTTCATTGGCTCAAAACGGAACTGAATTTTCCGTTCCTCTTGGAGCGTGGGTATTTAACCAGGGACAAAATGATTTGTCTAACATCGTTTTGAACGGTACTATTACACGCAATGGAACAAGTGTACACAATGTAAACTCTTCTCCGGTTTCCATCCTTTCGGGAGATTCAGCATTCGTTACTCTTACTACTTACTCACCTGCATCACATCAGGCTGGTGACTATGAAATCGTTTATACCGTAGATTTCGGTGCGGCAGATGATTACGCGAATGATAATACAAATACAAACTATTTCACATTGAGTGATTCTTTGTGGTCACTATGCAGCCTTGACACGACTATCGTTTCCAAGCAAACTTACGTACGTCCAGCAGAGTTACCGGTTAACCAATTCGAATCTTGTATTGCTTTCAAGAACGCAAATGCAGCAAGAGTTGCAATGGACGGTATTTACTTTGGAGGATTTACCATTACTGCTGCTGATACTGCAACAGTTCACCTGGATGATTTCGAAGCATTCTGGTCTTTGTATACTTGGGATGATCCTGACTTTACAATTACAAACGGAACGTTTGACATTATCAGCCAGGTAGCTTACGGAAGCTTTACTTACCCTTCAAACGGTGATCCGCTTGCAGGAGAGACGATCTTTATGCCTTTAACAGGCGGTGATCAGGGAGCATCTCACTACCGTTTTGTGAACGATCAGCAATACTTATTGTGTATTGAAAACTTCCAACCGAAGTTATTCATGGCATACAGCGACAGAGACCATTACGATCTTCAAATGGAAACTGATGATTTGATTCGTTTCCCTAACAGATCTGATGCAGGTGACTTTACTCCGGCTGGATTCGTTGGTCTTCCTGTTCCTTCAATTGCTTTAAGAACATCTACAAGCTTGAATGTTTCTGAAAATGAATTGGTAAATGTTTCTGCATTCCCGGTTCCTGCTAAAGAAACTATTACTGTAAAAGTACAGGCTGCAGGTGATGCTTCATTGAAAATTGTAGATATGGCTGGTCGTGAGATTTCTACACAACAAGTGAAAATTGAAAATGGTCAATTCCAAACTTCTGTTGCAGGAATGAACGCTGGTACTTATGTATTCACATTAGATTATGCAAATGGTACTACTAGCCGCTTCAACGTGGTTGTATCTAAATAATTAATCAAAATTGATTGAAAAACCGAGGGATAACCCTCGGTTTTTTTATGCCCGAATTTCAAGTAGCAATTTGATTCGTATCTTCGCAAAAAATTATTTATGAAACGTTCGCTAATCCTTTTCACACTGCTTGCCATTACCTTTTCAGGAATGTCACAAATTCCGGGTTGGAACCATAGTCAGCCGATTACAATCCTTGAACACTCGGGAAATCCTGTTACCAACTACCAATTAAAACTCACCATTGATACGCAAACGCCTATTTCAAACGGGCAAATGCTTATCACCGGAGATGATATCCGTTTCTCCACAGCCTGCAACGGCGGAGATACTTTGAACTATTGGATCGAGTCCGGAATAAATACCCCAACCACTCAAATCTGGGTTAAAGTCGACAGCATTCCGGCAAACGGAGGTAAAACCATTTACCTAAACTACGGAAATGCTTCTGCAGCTTCCGTTTCAGCCATCAATGGTACATTTTACGGTCCGCATTCCTCGACAGACAGTGTTGACAATGGTGGTACCGGTGGAGTTGGAGACAGCCAGCGCGGATTTCGGTTTTACCCGAATGAAGATATCCTTGTAACGGCATTCGGAAAAAGAGAACCAACGGGCACAACTCGCTACATTACCTTATTTGACAATGCCACCCAGGCCATCATTCACCAGGAACAAGTTTCAGGGCCGGCTGCGCAATACACCTATCAGAACATAGCAGCACCGATTTGGCTGATCCAGGGAACCCAATACTTACTTGAAATGCATCAAAATAGTACAGACGGCTACTATTTCGGGTCCAGTACTCAAATCGGACAGCATCTTACTTACCTGGACATGCGTTACTGCAACGGATGCGATCAAAACACCTTTCCGGGAAATTACCTCAATTCGATTCATTACGGATACCCGGATTTTTGGTACTATTCCAAGAATAATGTAATTCCGGCTCCGACTTATCAGTTAGGTTCTTTCTTCACGGACATGACTGATGATTATTTTATTTGTTCTTCCGATTCCGCAACCATCCCCCTAACCATTATAGGCGGACAATCCCCTTTTGATATTCAATGGACGGGAACGGAACTCTCAGCAGACACCATCGCACAACCCATTGCCTTTCCTTCTGACACCCTGGAATACCAGGTAAGTATTACGGATGCATGTGGTTTCAGCGCAACAGATTCCATAACCTTCAATGTGGGTGCTCTTCCGGCAGCGAACCTGCAGGCCACGGCAACAATTGTCTGCAATGGAGAATGGTCCGAATTAACAATCGACACGACCTACAGCGCCGTTTGGGATGATAATTCCACTGCCGATTCATTGGTGGTAGCTCCAACAGCAACTACAACTTACCATGTTCAAACAACCGACAACAACGGCTGTCAAAGCTACGATTCCATTCAAATCGTATTCCACACACCAGCTTATTTGACCAGAGTAATTCATAAATGTTTCGGGGAAAGCTACCAGATTGGGAATCACACCTACACATTAAACGGCACCTATGTTGATACGCTCAGCGGAGTTTCCAATTGTGATAGTATTATTACAACCGAACTGACTTTCCAGGAAGATATTGATTCACAAATCCAGCAGATTGGATTAACCCTGGTTGCAGACCTTGGTGCTGACGGATACCAATGGGTGAATTGTGCAACTGGAAATACGCCGATTCCGGGTGCAACGGATTCGTATTATGAAGCAACTCAGAACGGGAGTTATGCTGTTATTTCAAGCATCGGTTCTTGTTCCGAACAATCTGCCTGCATCGTAATCAGCACTGTTGGCCTGGAAGAATTTGATCAAATAGACAATCTTTCCGTATATCCCAATCCTACGACAGGAAACCTGACCATTCAGTCTTCTGTTTCGCAGCAAGTGAAGATCCTCGACGTTATTGGAAATGTAGTAAGAAGTGAAGATGTTATAGCCGGAGTAAGCAAACTAATTGATGTGCGTACTTTAGGTACAGGTTCTTACTACCTTCAGTCACGGACAAAAGTGATTCGATTCGTCATTCAATAATTGGGAAGTTCAAAATTATTCGAGGGTTTAAAGGGTTCAAAATTTGAACTCTTTGAACTCTTTGAACTCTTTGAACTCTTTGAACTCTTTGAACTCTTTGAACAATTAATTCTTTAATCTTGGAAGAGTGATCAGAACAGTGGTTCCTTCAGCTGAAGTCTGTTCTATTTCAATAGAGCCGCGGTGAGTTTCAACAATTTGCTTGACCATTGCCAATCCCAAACCTGTACCGGTTGATTTCGTCGTAAAATATGGTTCGAATATTGTTTGGATCTGGTCTTCCGGAATGCCGGTTCCATTATCCTTTATCCGGATAAAAACCAGCTGTTCATTCGTTTCAACAGCAACAACTATTTGAACAGGGTTGTTCAGTGAAACAGCCTGAATTCCGTTTGAAACCACATTATTCAACACGCGAAGCAGCATTTCCTTATCTCCCGGCACTAAAATTCGTTCCTCTGATGTGTTTAATTCCAAATTAATACGAATATTCGAATCGCTGTCAAATAATGCAACTACGGCCTTTATTAGTGCAATAAGATCAATTTTCGTAATCACCGGCTGGGGCAGTTTCGCAAAATTCGAGAATTCATTGGCAATATGTGTCAGCGCATCTATTTGTTCTATTAAAGAACTTGTAACGCGTTCAATCCGTTCGGATGCTTTCGGGTCGTTCGGATCAAAAACCCGCCGCAGATGCTGAATACTCAGCTTCATAGGAGTGAGTGGGTTTTTAATCTCGTGTGCTACCTGCTTGGCCATTTCTCTCCACGCACTTTCACGCTCCGACTGTGCCAGTTTTGCAGCGGCTTCCGCCAGTTCGTTCAATTTATGATTGTACTCTGCAACCAATGATCCGATCTCATCCTGCGCTTTGTAATTAATCTGCAAACTGTTCTTGCCCAATTCGAACTGTGAGAAACTTTTTCGCAGCAGCATCAGCGGACCCGTCAACCAGGAAGAGACCAACAGCGCAACCAAAATCGACAATACGAGTAAGAGCATAAAAACATTCAGGATGGCCACAAAGAATTGCCTTAATTGTTCCTCAAATACGTTTCGCTGGTCAAAATGAAGAATGTTCAGATAACCCAGCAGCTCGTTCTCATGATTAAAAACGGGGACGTATCCCGACAAATAGACCAAAGACCCGATATTCTCCTCATGAATAAATTCGGAACGCATACGAAACTGCAGCTCATACAGCGCTTTTGGATTCATTTGCTCGCTCAGCAAACCCATGTTGTAGATCTTGGTCCTGGAAGTTCCGGCCAAAATCCCATCTGATTGGTATAAATTGATATCTGCAAGAAAAACCTTCGACCATCTGCGAAGGTGGTAATCCAATTCATCCTGGTTCTTGTCACTGAACTTCTCAGACATAAAACGCTGCCTGGAATGAATCTCATTGATCACTGATTTCACCTTCTCGCGAATCTGGTCTGTCGAATAACTGCGGTACTGACCACTCAGCATGGTTGTACTTGCAATGCTGAACCCGCCCAACGAGATCACAATCAACCCGATCAAAACCAATTGAATTTTCGTGATCATCGATATTCCATTCGAGAACTTTACCCCGTTCAGCTGCTTCAGCAACAAAACAATTGTCAGCATTGCTCCGAAACAAACCAGTAAAATAGATGTTGTCGTGAGATAGGATAGCCAGGAAGGAATCATCTTGGTTAAGATAATTGCGTCCGTCTTTGATTTCTTAAAGATCAAATGCTCGAACCCATCTTTTTCGTACCACTGATGTCCCTCATCACTATAATCACCAAACATCATCAGACCGGTCGGATAACTGTAAGCACCGTAATTCAACACCAGGTGATTGTTAAAATACTTGGCAATAGAATAACGTTCCAGGGATTCAAAAACCGCAGTCTGCTTGGAGATCAGCAATCTTGGGAAACCAATTTTCTCCGGAATACGCTTGGATTTCATGGTCCCGTAAAAATAGACCTTTACACCATTCCGTTCCAGCGGCAGGTAAAACACATAATTAAACTGGCTGGTATAATCCTTTACATAGTACAAACTGGAATCTATCTCTGAACGTATACCGTGCCGCTCAATCAATTCATCCAATTGCTTTTTGTACGTTCCATTCAAACGGATTCCAAGACTGTCTTCCAAATAGTAGTAAAAATCAACATCAAACCGATCCCAGTAACCTTTGAAAACCTGGTACTCCATGGCTTCCTTCAATTCGGAAAAACTGGGTTTTGTCTCGTGACGGAATAAGCGTTTCAGGAAAGGTTCCGAAATCAGTTTTTCTTTTGCGTTCGTAAAATCAACTTCAGCATTGATATCCCGGTCATCGGCCAGCTGGTTGGCAAAAAGCAAACGTTCTTCCCGTTCCTTCTTTTTGGCTTCCATTTCAAGATTCATGGTGATACCAAAAGAAACCAGGAAAGCAGCAAGCAAATAAAACGTGAAATTCCAGCTGCCACGAAAGCTTACCAACAGAGCTACGATCAAAAGGGAGAACATCCAGATAATCCAGAAACCGTGAAGGCGGAAAATCCACTCGTTTGCAATAATAACCGGGAAAAAAAGCATAAAAAGCACAATCCATACCTCTGCTTTCCCCGGCTTGAGATTCCTCCAGTTGTCAATCATTAACTGGCAAAAACGAATAAGGCCCAAAGAACCCAGTCCGATAAGGAAAATAAAAACGATGGAAAAAATATTGAGCTTCAATAATTCACTCAAATGGATCGGAATAGTAGAATTGACGATGATCAGTTTGATGAGCTGCGGATATACCATCATCAACACCGGTATTAAAATCAATCCGGAATAAATTACGAACTTATTGGCGGTCCCGGTTATTATTTTTCCCAATGAAGGTGCAATCATCAGCAGTGCTACAAACCAAACCAGTACTTCCCCGAAATTCGGAATCCAGCTGTTCAAAGCCATCAGTCCGGGTTCAAACAGCACTGTGTCCTCCATCCAATCGAACCAATCAAAGCGCAAAGCCAGGTAACGCAGTGTAAGAATTCCTACTATAAAAACTACACGCGCTAAGGTTGTCCGCAGGTATTTGTTGATTTTCAGTGAAAGTAATAATACGATAACAATGATGGTTGCAAAAATAGTAATCAGCAAATGCTCGTTATCCGGGTTTTGATTCAAAGTATTGATTCCAAAAACAGGGTCATTGTTCTGATCAAAAATAGTGTGATCTTTTTCCGTAACTAATGAAACTGTTCCGTGAATAGCCGGAAAAGGCTTAAAAAAGTAGTCTTTCAGCTGGTCATTGGTAATCGGAAAGACCCGTTTAATTCCGAAAGTAACGACGAAAATATCCGATCCCTGCTTTTTCATTTGGGTGTAATACCATCCATTCTGCATTTGGACTGCGCCATTCACCGGAAAGTGCAGATCTGTAAAGCGGTTTACAGGACATTTATTCGTATTCCAAAAAACCAGTGAATCTCCATGATAAACATGGACGAAAAGGGTATTTTCCAGGTAATTATACTTTTTAGAAAATTCACCTCTGCTGAGAGTTTTCCAGTCATTCGGAACGCGGTTTAATTCATTTCCGGCCTTCTCAATCTGGCTTAAAAAAACTTCCTGGAACTGGTTAAGGTCTTCCTGACCCGATTGTTTTAAAGGGAAAAACAATCCAATTAAAAGCAAAAAACATGCACTTAATATCAGTGCATATCCTCTTTTTGCGAAAAATTGAATTATTCCTTTAAGCATAATAATTTGGGAGTCAGCATTTGGATCAGTCTTTCAAATTCCAAATCTGCCTGCTGATCATTTTCGAATACAAAATCCGCCAAGTGCATGTATGGTTCCAGGTATTGCTCATAACAAGGTGCTACGTGATTCTTCCACTGGTATAGAATTGCTTCCCTGGAATATCCGCGCGTTTCCTGGTCACGATACAACCTTCTGTCCAGCTGCACTTCCGGATCAACATCCATAAAAATAGAAAAATCCAGCAATTCATGGACACCGGCATACTGGAACAGAAAAAGGCCTTCCACAATAATAATCGGAGAAGGGTCCAGGGTAATCAACACACTTTTATTAGGCGGAGCATTGAAGTGATACTCTTTTACTTCAATCGATTTTCCTTCTTTCAGATTTCTCAGGTCCTCTACCAATTGCTCTTCATCCAATGCTGTAGGTAAATCGAAATTCACATGTCCGTTCTCATCAGAAATCTGCTGATCAATAGGCAGATAATAATTATCCATAGAAAAAACGGTGGGGTGAAGTTCACCATAAAATGCCGCCAGGCGCTTTAGAAGAGTTGTTTTTCCGGATCCGCTCCCGCCACAAATTCCAATGATCATTTCTGCTTATATTCGAAGGTTAAACTGTTTTTTGCTGGAAATTGCTTTGTATCAAAAACCAACCACTTTGTATTCAATTCAACTACAAATTTACTCGGAAATTCCTCAGTAAGCAAGCGACTTGGATTAGATGTTGCCTGATCGATGGTCCCGGACACGATTCCGGTACCTGAGTTAAAGTTGTGAAAATGTCCTTCCGACTTACCTGAATTAACATACCAGCCTATCCCCTCATCCATTCTGAAACAGCCCACTTCCAGGTCTTTTTTCGGATTGTATGAAGAACAGACAGATGTACATGTTTTCGTCCATTCTTTGCCATTCATTTTATAACTGGTCAAATTTGCTGCTGTTCCGCTCATTTCAATCCCACCTACATAATAGGCGCCGTTTGCATAAACCAATGTTCCTTTTTCATTGGGTTCACTTCTTTTCAACAAAGCACTTCCTCTTCTTCCGAAACCAACACGTGCATGCGCAATGAAATTCGTTCCTCTTTGCTCCAAAACCTGTTCAGAAATCATTACTCCTTTGGGACTGTATTCCTTTACTTTCCAACCCGCCTCTTTACCGGCATGCAAACGGGCTGCAAATAAAATATTCTCACCTTTCTCTCCGGCAACATACCAGGAAATCTGATCCTCGATTTTGGAAGAGCTGATCACATTTTCACTGACGATAAAAGCATACAAGTTAAAATTGTGATGGGTCATGGAAACTGCGATAGTGGTCAATTTCTCCTTGTCGCGGTGTTTAAACATCCAAAGAAGTGATTTTTCAGTTGTGATGATATCCGTTAAGTACAAATCGGAAGGACTGAAACCTCCCAATTGCTTTATAGGATTCTGAAAATTCAAATTCATCACTTTGATATTCCCGGCGGCACTCAATTGATGAACAAAAACCTTGTTGTCTTTCAGCTCCAGGGTTTCAAGAAAGTAGGCATATTTACCTCCGTCTTCCGAAATAAAATAAGTTTCCTTGGCCATCGGGTTATAGACCTGCTGCCAGGCGCTCTTACCATCTCCCGAAACCATTGTCAAATCTACCTGTTTTTGAGTTAAGGTTAAATCGCGGCTCAATGCCAAAGCTCCAATTCCTTTCCACTCAATGATGTCATAATAAGGTTGTTTCAACGGTGGGATTTCGAAATTTTGAGCATGAATAGAAATACTAACTAGCGCAAAAAGAATGATTAAAGATTTTTTCATATTCGGAATAAAGCGTAAATTGGCAGATAAATGTAAAATATTTCAACAGAATATGTTATTCTCCCGTGCAATTAAAAATACCTTAACAGGAATTTCTCTTTTGGTATCAACTATTTCGTTTGCCCAAAACGAAGAAATGAAAACACTTGTTATTGGTCAGCCGGTTCCTATGATGGATCATAAACTGGAAATGACGGATGGTAAATCAACAGACCTGGCTTCGCTTGGCGGCGAAAAGGGATTGCTGGTTGTTTTTTCATGCAATACCTGTCCGTTTGTTGTTGGGAGCGAAAATTTCGAGGGCTGGGAAAAACAATACAATGACTTAAATAAGTTCGCCATACAGCATGGTTACAAAATGGTGCTGGTGAATTCCAATGAAGCTAAAAGAGGTGACGATGATTCACCCCAGGCTATGCAGAAAAGAGCGCGTGAGAAAGAATATAGCATGCCATACGTGATTGATAAAAATTCTCAATTGGCTGATGCGTTCGGTGCAAGAACAACGCCTCATGTCTTTTTGCTGAATAACAAAACGGAATTGATCTACATGGGTGCAATTGACAATAAAGTTGACGGTAAACGCAGCTCCGATGAAAATTATCTCAAAAATGCGATAGAAGCCGCTTCCAAAGGCAAAGAAGTTGAACTCACTTCAACTCCGCCAAGAGGTTGCAGCATCAAGCGTGTTAAAATGTAAAAGCTATAACTCTCCAAAATAAAACAAGTATGAACAAAAAACTACTAACTTGTGCCCTGCTAACTCTCTCCCTTTCGTTAGTTGCACAGCAAGGTGACGGCGGTCTTCCAAAAAGTGGAAAAGTATCCCATACCTTAAACCAAATTCCAAAAAAATTCTTTGCCGAGCCGGATGTTCCTGCATTAAAAGCAGAAGATGAAGTAACGGACAAAGCCGGAAATGCTCCCTGGAGATTCGGATTCAACAATTACACTTCCCTGAATATGAACAATTCGGGAAGCTGGAATACACTTCCAAACGGCGACCGTATCTGGCAGCTTGCAGTTACTTGTCAAAACGCATTAACTGTAAACCTGACTTTGGATAATGTGACACTTCCGGAAGGAAATGAGTTGTATGTATACAATCCGGATAAATCATTTATTCTTGGAAAATTTACAGCATATCATTTGTACGAAGGAACATTGGGAACAGAATTGGTTCCGGGAAGCACAGCTATTTTAGAATATTATATTCCCGCTAATAATGCAGGGAAACCAGCTTCGCTGAATATAAACACGGTTACTCACGGCTACCGTACAGCAGGCGAATTTGAAGCAAAAGCATTCGGAACTTCCGGGAATTGCAACATGAATGTGAACTGTTCGGATGGTGCACCATGGGTTGACCAGCGCAACGGAGCAGTCATGCTGGTATCCGGAAGCAACGGTTTCTGTTCCGGATCATTGATCAATAATACTATGGAAGATGGTAAGCCTTATGTCCTAACGGCAAACCACTGTTACAGTACGCCTACAAGCTGGATTTTCCGTTTCAACTGGCAGGCTGCCGGTTGTTCGAACCCGGGAAGTTCTCCGACTTTCTCTTCACTGTCCGGAGCAGTCCTGAGAGCCAGAAGAACACCTTCTGATTTCTGTTTGGTTGAGATTACAGGTGGATTGGTTAACAATACCGTTCCCACTTCCTACAATCCTTATTTTTCCGGATGGGACAATACAGGAGCAATCCCAACATCCGCAGTAAGTATCCATCACCCGGACGGAGATATCAAAAAAATCTCTTTTGATGATGATCCATTGGTAATTTCCCAGGGAATGGGTTCTTCAGAAGCAAATTCTACATGGACCCTGCATTGGGACAGAAATACCACAACGGAAGGCGGATCTTCCGGATCCCCGTTATTCGACCAAAATCACCGGATTATCGGTCAGCTTTGGGGTGGTGGAGCATCTTGTTCAAACCTGAATTCCGCAGACTACTACGGTCGTTTGGCAAATTCCTGGAATCCTGCAGGAAGCAACAGTACGAATCATCTGATGACATGGTTAGATCCAATAAACATCGGTGCAACTATTGTTGACGGGTATGATCCCTTGGTTCCTCCTCGCACATTGGATGCCGCGATGGCTAATCCACAGGATGTTACTGGCACCATTTGTTCTGGAACAATAACTCCGAAAGTAACTCTGATAAATTTAGGAACTTCTGTATTAACGTCTGCAACGATCAATTATGGGTATGACGGATCTACCCCACTTGTTTATAACTGGACCGGTTCTTTAAACAAATACCAATCAAGCGTTGTTACCCTTCCAGGCACTGTTTTGGGCACTGGAAACCATTCTTTCAAAGCAGTAGTTTCTAACCCGAATACTTCTGCTGATCAAAATGCCCTAAATGATACCATTACTGCTTCTTTCACAACCATAAGCGGTGGTAACATTGTTACTCTCAACTTATCGCTGGATTGTTACGGGGATGAAATCACTTGGGTGCTAAAAGACAACGCCGGAGTTACAACGCTTTATTCCGGAGGTCCATATTCACAAACATCACCACCCAACGGATCTAACGTTTCCACACAATTCTGTCTGGATAATGCGTGTTACAAATTCACCATTATGGATGATTTCGGAGATGGAATGACATCTAGTGGATGTCCGAATGGTTCTTACACAATCGAAGATCAGAACAACAATGTATTAGCCGAATTAACCGCTGCAAATGCAAACTTCGGGACAACAAATACGAAGAGCTTCTGTGTAAACGGAACAAACAGCCTGAATGAGTACACTTCTTCCTGGAAACTTTATCCGAATCCGACCAGCGAGCATTTAACCATTGAGGTTACTTCCGGTGGATTGAAAACCATTGATGTGCTGAATGCAACAGGTCAGATCATCCAAACAATCCAATCGGATGAAGATGCGATTACTATTCCGGCAAGCACTTTGGCAAAAGGAATGTACTTTATCAGATTATCAAGCAATGAGGGAACTTCTCAAAAAAGCTTCATCGTGAAGTAATAGCGATAAAACAGATATCCGAAAACCCCGACATTTATCATCGGGGTTTTTTTATTTTCTAAATTTCCCTCTTTGGAGCGGGACTAAAGGAGAGATGAAATTTTTCTTTAACTTCGAAAGAAAAATTTTTCATGGCTAAGGTAAAATCCGCTTTCTTCTGTCAAAATTGTGGTTACGAAACTCCGAAATGGCTGGGTAAATGCCCTTCCTGCGGGGAATGGAACACCTTTGTTGAAGAGCTTGTTGAAAAACAACTGCCGCAGGTTATTGCCTTTTCCACCTCATCCGGGCGAACAGCCAAAGCACAGGTTTTGCAGGAGATCGTTTCTAACGGACAGCGCAGGATTGTTCTTCCGGACAGTGAGATCAACCGCGTACTCGGAGACGGATTGGTACCCGGATCGTTAATCCTTTTCGGAGGAGAACCGGGAATCGGGAAATCTACTCTTTTACTTCAATTGGCCGTTCAAACTTCTTTGCGGGTTTTGTATGTTTCCGGGGAAGAAAGCGAACAGCAGATAAAAATGCGTGCTGAGCGGATCGGTCAGAAGAATGAATCCTGTTTCATTTTAACGGAAACCAACATTCAAAACATTTTCAAGCAAGCCGAAGACATCAATCCGGAGTTGTTGATCGTAGATTCCATCCAAACGCTTTTCAGTTCGCAGATCGAAAGTGCCCCGGGAAGCATTTCACAAATCCGTGAATGCACCGCTCAGCTGCTTCGTTATGCAAAAATGACAGAGGTTCCTGTCTTTTTAATCGGCCACATTACCAAGGAAGGATCTTTGGCAGGTCCAAAAGTTTTGGAACACATGGTAGATGCCGTATTGCAGTTTGAAGGTGACCAGCATCATGTTTACCGTTTACTCCGAGGAATTAAGAACCGTTTTGGAAGTACCAATGAATTGGGGATTTATGAAATGAACGGTTCGGGTTTAAGAACTGTTGAGAACCCATCGGAAATACTGATTTCTTCCGGAGACAGCAAGTTAAGCGGTGTTGCTATTGCTGCAACACTTGAGGGATTGAGACCATTACTGATAGAAGTTCAGGCGCTTGTAAGCACTGCTGCATATGGAACACCCCAGCGTTCCTCTACCGGTTTTGATTTGCGCCGATTGAACATGTTACTTGCAGTGATGGAAAAACGCTGCGGTTTCAAACTCGGGGCCAAAGATGTTTTCCTTAATATTGCCGGTGGGATCCGGGTTGACGATCCGGCAATTGATCTTGCAGTTGTGGCCGCAGTACTATCCAGCAATGCCGATATTGCTATTGACCGTTCGATTTGCTGCTCTGCAGAAGTTGGGCTTTCGGGCGAGATCCGTCCTGTCAACCGCATCGATCAACGCATCCGGGAAGCGGAAAAATTAGGATTTGAAAAAATCATTATATCGAAGCACAATAAGGGGATCGAGCAGGCGAACTTCAAGATCGAACTGATCCCTTGTTCCAGAATTGATGAAGTCCTGAAAGCATTATTCGCATAAAACAAACCACATTTTGTAAGCCACACACTCTATCTTGGAAATTATTTATTCCAATGAACTCTATTGTAATAGTTTAGTTACATTTGGCTTTCTAAATTAAAACGCTACATAAATGAGAGTATTAGCTGCCACTACCATGATTTTGCTGTGTTTCAGTTCATTCGGAAGCGCTCCGGTACTAAATTTATCTCAAACAGTTATCAACCCATTCCTTTGTTCTTCCGACGATAGTGACATTCCGGTTTTCCAGCCTTTCGAGATCACGGATGCCGATGGTGATCCAATTACCATTATCGGGATAACTTCTTCGAACCAGTCTGTAATCCAGGATGCTTCCTTGTATGCAGGAACTACAACTGCCACAGGAACGTTAAACTCTTATCTTTATTCCAGTCTGGGTTTTAGTGGCGCTGGAACATGTACGATCACACTGGAAGTTAGTGACGGAACACAAACCGTCTTTATTCAGCTTCCGACAGTTACGGTTACCGAAAGCCCAACAATTACCATTGCACCTTATATACAAATATGCTCCAGTGAAGGAACGGTCGACATGAACCAGTTCGTAAGCCCGGCAGGCGGTGTTTTTGATTATGACGGAATGGTTTATCCGAATGCGGAATTCAATATGATTGAGCAGGGATACACTTCTAATGACGTCATTGGAATTAATTATACAGTGTCCAACGGAGTTTGTACCGCATATGATTTTTTATCGATAAATCTTTTCATGTCACCGACTGTTTCTGTAGCCACAACGCCAACTTCTTGCGGGGCTTCAACAGGAACAGCAATAGCAACCGCTGTCGGTGGAGCACCGGTTCTAAGCCAAAGCTGGTCGAACGGTGTTACGGGAACTGCTAGCATTTCTAATTTGGCGGCAGGTCAATACATGTACTACTTTGTAGATACGAACCATTGTTCAACAACAGCCGCATTTTCGATTGATCCGGCAGGAATTTCTATCAATGAAACCGTTACCAATGTGGTTTGCTACAGCCAGGCCAACGGTGCAATCACGGTCTCACAAACAGGTTTAACAACACCTGTCAATTACATCTGGTCTTCCGGACACACAGGAACAGCCGTTACCGGCTTAACGGCGGGAACTTATACCGTTTATGCAACAGATGCAAATAACTGCACGGTTTCAAAAGCAATTACCGTTACACAACCCACAAAAATCACTTTTAACGCAGATTACAATGTTCAACCAACATGTGGTGGTGGTACAGATGGAGAAATTGAAGTTTACAGTATAAATGGAGGAATTCCTCCATACACAACAACCTGGTCAAACGGTACGATCGGTGACATTAACTCCAATCTTGCAATGGGTATTTACTCGGCAACCGTGAAAGATGCAAACAACTGTATGGCAGTAAAACCTGTTTACCTCAGCGAAAACAACTCGGCAGACATTTCCGGAAACGTCATTCCGGCGGCTTGTGGAGGAAATGACGGAAAAATCTTCACGAGTGTTTATATTCCTTCCGGAGATCCTGTGCAGGCCATTATTTGGTCAAACGGAGCAACTACAGCAAACTTAATAGATGTTCCCGCTTCGAATTATGTATGTACGTTAACGGTAGCCAACACAGGCTGCAGAGCGATTAAAGGGTGGGATATTCCGGTAGTAAAACCATTGAGACAAGATCTTTGTATTATCACTGTTGACAGTTTGACAACTACCAACCTGCTTGTTTGGGAAAAAGTACAGACAGTAGGAATTGATTATTACACTATTTACCGCGAAACGTCCACACAGGGGGAATACGTATTGATCGATACGGTACAATTTGACAACATTTCCCTTTTCAACGACGTGATTGCATCGCCTTCCGAGCGTTCATGGAGCTATAAAATCGGTGCTGTAAACGTGTGTGGAACAGAAAGTCCGTTAAGTATTCCTCACCGCACTATTCACCTGGACTTATTGGATTTAGGAAACAATACGGTAAAAGTAAACTGGAATGCGTACGAAGGAACAACCGCTTTCACAGACTACATTGTTTGGAGACACACGACGGCAAATGGCTGGGAAGCAGCAGACACTGTTCCAAGTAACATTTTGACATTTACTGACGCAGTAGATTATGCTACCCCCGGATTGGACTACATGGTAGAATTTGAACTGACTGCACCATGTTCTGCTGAAAAAGCACAGGACTTCAATACCGTAAGATCTAATCGCGAAAGAGGCCAGTTTGCTGCCGGAGAAGGTGTTGACGGAGCTTCTTCCAACGGAGTTGAAGAAAATTACCTGAACAACATCGCGATGTACCCGAACCCGACTTCGGATAAGTTGACTTTCGTACAAAACGGAAACGAACATGTGACTTACAGCATTCTTTCCTTATCCGGTCAATTAATACAGACGAGTCAAAGCAGCCAGTCAAACACGGTTCTTGACCTTAGCCAGTTAAATTCAGGGGTATACCTTGTTGAGTTGAAAATAAACGATATTAAAATCATCAAACGGGTAGTTAAACTTTAAACAACCACCCAATAAACAAACTACTTAAAAATCATTGTTCCGGGATGGAACAATGATTTTTTTTACAACACTATTTAATTCCATGCTTATGAAAAAGCTCCTATTCTTAGTTATTCTCGTCTTTAGCTCCGTAAACGCCGAGGCACAAACATACGACTGGTCTTCAGACTTGCCGGTTGATCCTTATTTGTCGGGAGGACAAGTAAAATCCCTTATGTACCAGAACAAATTGTATCACTTCAGTGATTCTATAGGGAATTATATGCGGGTAACGATGTATAACCCGGAAGTCGGTTCCTGGGTTTGGCTGGATGCCGAGGATACTTACATTTCTGCTATGACCCGGATAGAAGGTGAAGTGATCGGTAACAAAGCTTACTTCGTCACGGGTGGTTTTGGTGGTTTGTATGTCCACATGTTCGATTTTACAACGAATACAATTATCGGCTACAACTCACTGATTGCCACGATCGGACCGGGATCAAACTGGGAATTCAAAGCAGATCCTGTTTCGGGAACGATCGCAGTAATGTATACCGAAAACACAAATACCAATATCTGTACCTTTAACACCACTACTAATGCCTGGAATTCCGAATTCGGAGTAAACACTCTCCTTGACCCGGGATTCAGCATGTCCGGAAAATTCCTGATCTATTTTTCCTCCAGTTCAATCTATTACGGAATTTCCGGAGTTTCAAACAACCGTCTTGCCGTTGCGCCTATCAGTAATCCCTATTCATTGACCTATTACAATTCCGGGGGTTCAAATGATGGCCGCTTAAAGAATGATTTAGGAAACAACTTTTTAAGCGGAAGTTATTTCCTGGTTGGAAACGGGCAAAACGAACCCAAAATCCTGATGCGTAACTACACCGATCAGAAAACTTACGAAAAATCATTGTCGGGCACGAACAATGTGCAGCTGAATACTGCAACTGATCCTTCCCTGTTTTTCAATTTCGATACCATTCGTTCTGCAACTACTCAAAACTCCGCATATTCCTTCATTCTTTCAAATTTCACTGCTGCAGGAAACGGTTCATTGGGAGATTCCTATGTTTTCAGAAAAGACTGGGGAACAGGTAACTGGGATACCTTGGGAATTCAAATTCCCTTAACGGCCGGTTTGAATAACCTCTTTATGCTCTCATTGGCTCCGAACGCGGAACATTTAGCCATTAACTACCAGAACGATGGATATTATTACTACAAAGTATACAATATCAAACCGGAAATCAATCCTTCTTCGATTGTTGCAACCGGCGGAACCTGTGAAAATCATCAAAATTTGATTTACCACGCCCTCGAGTTTTATGACGACAACAAGGACGGGCCATTAAAAATCACCAATATATTTGATAATAATGGTGTTATCACAAGTATGTCGGCACAGTTGATTTATTTTGATAACACAACTTCACCATCCGTAACCAAGTATGCAATTTATGGTCAAATTGCCGGAGGAGGTACTTCAAATATCTATATTTATTTTTCCGACGGTTTTAGCAACAACATGGTCAACTTGCCTTCACTGCCTGTTGGATCCATTGTTGCACCAAATGTGGCTTTCACCTCAAGTCCGTTAAACCTTTGTTCTAACGAGAACCTGATTGACCTGACAAATTATGTGAATTACTATGATAACGGGACATTTGAGATCAATGGTAATGTGATCGATGGAACAGTGATTGATGGAACGGTTTTATCTCAGGGCTTCACAGGAGGAACCATTCTTTTACGGGACGAGATTGACGGTTGCCTTGTGAACACATCAGCAACCCTGGCGTTTCCAATCTTGGCTTCTGCATCTGTTTCCTCCACACCCAGCGCCTGCGGTTCCACAACAGGAACGGCAACAGTAGCATTCTCTCCCGGCTCATCTGCCAACTATTCCCTGGAATGGTCGACAGGAGAAACAACTACTACCATTTCAAACTTAGTTCCCGGACCCTATTATTACAACGTTACGGATGATTACAATTGTCACATTACAGGAGTTACATCCGTTGAAGCATCCGGCATTTCCATTACTCCGACAATTACGAATGTTAGCTGTAACGGTTTGAATGACGGATCTATCGGAATCAATATCGTAAATCCTAACACCTATCATTTCTTATGGTCAAACGGTTACGGTACTCAAACCATTTCAAACTTAGCTCCCGGATCCTATTCCGTGCATGTTTGGAACGATGACGGCTGCCAGATTTCAGCTTCTTACGTCATTACCGAACCGGCTCCGATTACAGCAAATCTTTTTGGTACGGAACCAACTTGCGGTGCTTCCGACGGAAGTATCACTGCAACTGTTAATGCAACAGGAACTCCGACATACGATTGGATCGGTACCGGTCAAACAGGATTGAACTTAACGGGAGTAGCGCATGGTCTTTATACGCTAAAAGTGACTGATGGAACAGGATGTATCAAGCAGTTCACTCATCAACTGGATGATGAATTTGCTGCAGATATCCATACAACCATACTGAATACGCAATGTAACCAAAACAATGGAGGAATTACCGTAAACTTCACCCCTGACCCGAATGGCGGAGGTCTTCCTTATGCATGGTCCTGGTCAAACGGTACAACAACACAGAGTAATTTCAACCTGGGGGAAGGCTCCTACACCATCACAGCACTCAGCGGTCCTACGGCACAACCTTGTTATTCCGAAAAAACGGTTTTTGTAGGAACAAGAGCTCCCCTTTCTCAGCCGATTTGTTTGGTAACCGTTGATACGGCTACTACCACCAATCTCATTGTTTGGGAAAGAACAGAAACTTCAGGAATTGATCATTACAACATTTACAGGGAATCTGATCTGGCTGGAAATTACCAGTTAATCGATACCGTAAAAGCATCCAGTTTGTCTTATTTCAATGATGTCGTTGCGTCACCGATGAACCGCTCATGGAGATACAAAATTTCTGCTGTGAATGCTTGCGGAGCGGAAAGCCCTATTTCCACAGAACACAAAACCCTGCATTTGAATACCATTTTGAATACAGGGAACGGATCATTCGATGTACTTTGGGACGATTACGAAGGTTCGGGGAACGTAAACGGTTACGTTGTTTGGAGAAAAACAGACCAGGTTGACTGGATTCCGGTTAGTACAACCATTGCATTAGGTACTTCTTTTCACAATGATACTCCTCCGGCTGGTTCAACCGGTGTAGATTATTACATTGAGATGTTAACGAATTCAGACTGTACTGCTGAAAAAGCACAGGATTTTAATACAACCCGTTCCAATCGCGAGCGTGGTCAGTTTGCAACCGGAGAAGGAGTTGACGGAGCATCATCCAACGGGATCGATGAAAACTACCTGGATAAGATCGCCATGTATCCGAATCCTGCTCATGAAGAGCTAACTTTTGTGCAGTCTTCCAATGAAAGAATTACTTACCGTATAACGGATCTTTCCGGAAAAGAAATAAGCAAGAAAACCAGTTCGGATGCTAAAGTTTTGATCCAATTGAATGATATTCAAGCGGGTATCTACCTGGTGGAGATCAGTTCTTCAGGTTCCAAAATAACCAAGCGACTGGTAAAACAGTAACTATATTGATTTAGTAAACCAGAGAGTCAGCTGTTGCTGACTCTTTTTTTTACCAACCATTTGCAGAAATACCGAAAACACTCAAAGAGAACTGCAAGCTACGAGTCTCTTTAAGTCTTACGGCTATATTTAGTTACCTTTGCCAATTGTGAAATGCTAACATTAATGGACTTATGAAAAAACTGCTAACCCTATTAGTTGTTTTCGCTTCAACTTTCTCCTTCTCCCAGAGTTGGAATTACATAGGAAGTTCTACCGGAATTTCTAACGCTACAGAAGTAGACATCGAAATATCTGCAGGAGGAAACCTGTTTATGGCCTATATCGACTCGGATAATTCTAATAAAATCACCGTAAAAACCTGGAATGGTACAGCCTGGGTCCTGGTAGGAACTGCCGGAATATCCAGTCAGAACGCTTTCGACCTGGATTTGATCATGAGAGGAGAAAACCCGGTAGTAGGTGCAAAGGTTTTAACAACTATTTCCTCTACAACCTATGAATTCATAGAGGTTTATTCATTCAACGGAACTGTCTGGAATTCACTTGGAGTAGGAACCTATTTTTGGACATACCATTCAAAAGATTTTGCTTTAAGCTGCAATCTGCAGCAAGACCTTTTCGTAACCTACTACAACAGAGAATACCAAACCTATCCGGAAGGATTAATTACGGTTAAACTAGGCACCTCAACCATGCTGGGCGGATCGAATGTAGATGACAATCAAGGTGTTTTGAGTGCCGTATCAGCTGTTGCAACTTCAGGAAACAATGTTATCACTGCCTTCGAGGAAGATATGGACATGGATTATGGGATCACACTCAGCCAGGTTGGTGCGGCAACCTACTCGAATTCAAACTACTATTACGGAACAGATGCATTAAAGATCGTATTGGAGAAAGGTTTAAACAGCACCAATTATTCGATGATGCACTTAACAGATTCGTATTCATCAAGAACGCTTTATTACAAAGCATACAATGGAGCAACTTTCGGAAATCAATTGACTGTAGCATCCTCCACGACACTTGCTGATTTTGATTTTGCTTCTCAAAATTCAAACACGTTTGTTTTTTACCGCCAGGGAACTACCTGTTACTACAAACAAATTACAGGGGATATGTCTCCTTCCGCACCAACGACCATTACCTCCGGAACTTCACTGGCTCCAAGCAATGCCACATCTTTATCCACTGAAACACTATACGGAGTACACGTAATTGCTTATATCAGTAGTGGAAAGTGTTATGTAAAAGAATACAACCAGCCGGCCAACATTGAAGACTGGGATAACTTTGTAATGTGTGAGGGAACAATTTTTAACAATAGTGCCAGTAACAGCATCTATTTATTGGATCCGAACTTCAGCCAGTCTAATATCTCAATGACTGTAACTTCGCAAAACGTGGCAATTATTCCGAATTCGGCCGTTTCCGTTTCGGGATCAGGATTAGCTTACTCTGTGTTTGTAACAAACACAAACGATGTAACAAGCCCGACTATTGTAGATTTGGAATTTACGCTTCTTGAAAACGGTAACATTGTAGAGACAGCATTATTGCAAATGCTGGTCAACCCAAAACCTGTAATTAGCTTCAATAACCCGGTAAATGCGGTTTGCCAGAATGCAAATCCGATAAATCTGAATAACTGGGTAACACCGAACGGAGGAACCTGGTCGGGAACAGGAATTCAAAACAACATTTTCTATCCTTCTTATCCTACGGGTTCATCAGTTGTGATGAGTTACTCCAAAACAAACCAATTCGGTTGTACGAGCTCGGCTACTTTGCCATTTACTATTAACCAAACGCCGACTTTGAATGTTACAACAACCACATCGAACTGTAACCAAAATACCGGAACGGCTTCGGTAGCGATTACAAACGGCCTGTCACCATATTCAATTTACTGGAGTACGGGTGCCACGGTTTCCAATGTTTCCGATTTGGCACCGGGGCAATACCTGGTCTCTGTAACAGATGCAAACGGATGTCTTTCCACCTCTACGTCAATGGTTGGATCGAACGGACTTTCCCAAACAGGAGTTCCAACAGGAGCAACGTGCTTCGGCAACAATAACGGTGGGATTAACGTAACTGTTGCTGGTGGTACAGCTCCACTGACTTATGCCTGGTCAAACGGCGCTGCAACCGAAGATATTACCGGATTGGTGGGAGGACCATACGAATTAACAATTACAGACGCTTTAGGATGTATTTCCACAGCTTCCTATACGGTACAGGAACCACAGCAGATCATGTTGAACCAAATGACGGTTACACAACCGGCTTGTTCTTCATCAAACGGAGAAGTTGTTGCATCCTTCAATGGCGGAACAGCTCCTTTCAACTATACCTGGATGGATGCACAGGGAAATACCATCGGGACGAACAGTGCAACACTTACGGGCATAGGTGCAGGAACATATACCTGTACGATAACGGATGCAAACGGTTGTTCATTTAGTTCAGAAGCTATGGTTTCCAATAATTTCGGACCAGTGCTTGCTATTGACACCATTATACCATCCTCGTGTTCGGGTGACGGACAAATCCAATTGACCGTTATTGCAGGGAATCCGACAGATTACCTTTGGACAAACGGTGCAATCACGCAAAATATTACAAACCTTGACCCGGGATTCTATTCCGTTTCAGTAACAGGAGCTTCCGGGTGTGTTACGGTATTGGGTGGAACTGTAGAGTCTACTTTACCTGATCCGATCGAAATCTGTTTGGTAACCGTTGACTCTACAACAAATACCAACCTGGTAGTTTGGGAAAAACCGATTACAACAGGTATTAATCATTTCAATATTTACCGTGAAACATCACAGGCTGGCTTATACCAATTAGTAGATTCTGTTCCTTATGCGGACGAATCCATTTACAATGACCTGGTAGCATCACCGAATGTACGTTCATGGAGATATAAAATTTCCTCCGTGGATGATTGCGGGAACGAATCCGAATTAAGTTCGAACCACAAAACAATCCATTTGGTAATAAGCCACGGTTTGGGAAGTGACATTAACCTTTTCTGGGACAGCTATGAAGGTTTCAACTATTCGAACTTCGTACTGAAAAGACACACGGATGCTGCGGGATGGACAACTATCCAAACCATGCCCAATAACTTATTTACTTACACAGATCAACCCACAACAACAGACGGTTTATACTATGTAGTCACTGTTGATGCTCCAAGCACCTGTTCAAGTACCAAAATGGCTCAGGATTTCAATACAACACGTTCCAACCGCGACAATCGTCTTTCAACAGGCCAAACAACTTCGATCTCGGAATTATTGAACCAGGTTGTGAATATCTACCCGAATCCGGCAAATAACTTCATCACTATTGATAACAGTTCCAGCCAGGTTATCGAAGCACGCATTCTTGACCAAACCGGAAGGATGATTTCTTCAACAGTGCTTGTTCCGGGGCAAACTAAAATTGACTGTGGAAAACTCGCAATGGGGGTTTACAACATCGAATTACATTCACAGGGTGCTAAAACACTGAAACGCTTTGTGATAGAAAGATAAAGAGAAGATTAAAAGGGAGTTAAAAGCTCCCTTTTTTAATCACATATCTTTGTCAATAAGTTTGATTCTTTTACTGTGTAACAGATTTGGGAAAGAAGTACTTTAATAGAAATACTTCAGCATGGCTAAAAAGAATAAACTATTCGTATTAGATACTTCTGTACTATTACACGACCACGATGCGATCATGCACTTTGAGAGACATGATGTCGCCATTCCAATTACCGTTTTGGAAGAATTGGACAAATTCAAGATCGGAAATGACACTAAAAATTTCTCAGCCCGTGAAGTAATCCGTTTCATAGATAAAATATCTGCAAACGGAGGTTTACAACAATGGATCAACCTGGGACCGAACTTGGGTTCATTCAAGGTGCTGCTGGATTCTCAACCGAAAGGAGTGGACGCAGAAACTGTTTACGGCGTTGGAAAGAATGATCACAAGATCATCAATGCAACACTTGCCGTTAAGGAACAGGAACCCAAGAAGGAAGTGATCCTGGTTACCAAGGACATCAACCTGCGCATCAAAGCAAAAGCGCTTGGAATACTCGCAGAGGATTATGAGACCGGAAAGGTTCATTCCCACGAACTGGAACAGACTTCCAGCTCTACCATTGAAGGCATCGAATCCGAAACAATCAAGCAGCTTTTTCTTAAAGGAACAATCGATGAAGACGGTATCCTGGGAAATCAAAAAGTGGCGAATGGGTACTACATTCTGAAAAACGGGAAAAGTTCCGGACTTGCATACTTTGATCCGCACACAGATACCCTTCAGCGTGTAGAGAAAGAATATACTTCCGGGATCAAACCCAAAAATGCAGAACAGGCTTTCGCCATTAATGCTTTGATGAATAACAATATCAAGCTGGTTGCCCTGCAGGGCGTTGCGGGAACAGGAAAAACCCTGCTTGCACTGGCCGCGGCATTGGAACAGCATAAATTATTCCAGCAGATTATTCTTGCCCGCCCGCTTGTTCCGCTGTCGAACAAAGAGATCGGTTTCCTTCCGGGTGATGCCAAAGACAAGATCGGCCCGTACATGGAACCACTTTGGGATAACCTGAAGTTTATCAAATCCCAATTCGGAGAGAATGAGAAACGCCACAAACACATTGTTGAAATGGAAGAAAACGGGCGAATCCTGATCACTCCGCTTGCTTTTATCCGCGGTAGAAGTTTGTCCAATATCCTGTTCATTGTCGACGAAGCGCAAAACCTGACGCCGCACGAGGTAAAAACGATCATTACCCGCGCCGGTGAAGGGACCAAAATTGTATTTACCGGAGATGTTCACCAGATCGATACGCCTTACCTGGATGAGAACAGTAACGGATTGGCTTACCTCATCGACCGGTTGAAGGGTCAAAACCTGTTTGCCCACGTTCGTTTGGAAAAAGGAGAACGTTCCGAACTGGCAAACCTGGCAAATGATTTATTGTAATTTGGAATCTGTCAAACAGAAACTCAGAATAGGCTATTGGTAAGTTTGATTATTGAATATCAATGAAATAGTTATATTTAGGAAAATTCAAAAAAAAATGAAAAAACTCACATTATCACTGCTATTAATCGCCGGGGCAGGTCTTACTTCCATGGCGCAAAAAATCCGTACCGAATCAGGAGATCTTTCCTTCCTGAAAGGACAAACAGAGTTAAACATCCGCTATGATTTTTCTGACTTCCAGGTTGGAGGATTTGCAAGCGAAGAGGATTATAAAAACAAGAAAATCAAAGAATACAACGAAAAAGAAGCCGGAAGAGGAGATACCTGGGAAAAATCCTGGGAACGAGATAAAAAAGAGCGTTTCCCAAATAAATTCGAAGAATTGTTCGACAAGGGATTGGCTGGGAAAATCCACGCTGCTCAAAACAATGAGAAGGCAACCTACACATTGATCGTTAAAACAACTTTTATAGAACCTGGTTTCAATGTGGGTGTGGTACGCAGAAATGCAGCCGTTGCTTTCGAGTACATTTTCGTAGAATCCGGTGATGATTCAAAAGTCATGGCAAAACTAAAGCAGCCGAATGTTCCCGGTTCTCAATTCGGCGGGTATGATTTCGACACCGGAACGCGTATTTCCGAATCTTACGCAAAAGGAGCCAAAATGCTTGCGGCACACATGCTCAAAAACATGAAATAATTTTATATTACGATTCAATGCCCACGGTTCTAAAAGCCGGGGCATTTTTCGTTTATACCATTTCTTCTGCGTAAATTCACAAGACAATTTCATGCAATTCAATTATGGGCACTTTTCGCAGCGATTTATCCAAAACAGCGTTTCCGCTTTCCGAACGCATTTCTGCCAGAACCATCCGTGGTTCGATCCTGGAATTCATTCAAAAAGAAAACCCCGATTTCAATGAAAATTGTCATTTATCCATCGGTGAACTGAACGATTACCGGGAAAAGTACCTTTCCGATATGATGCAGGACCAATTGGGTGAATTATCTGACCTGGACCAAACCGTACTGAATTCCCTCAACGAAAAAAAGCTGCTTTCGGATCAATTGGAAGATCAGGCGGAACGCGATACTTTGGGCCAGCGGGTAGCAGATAAAGTGGCAACATTCGGCGGAAGCTGGACGTTCATCATTTCCTTTATGACTTTCTTACTGCTTTGGATTGCACTCAACGTTTTTATTCTGCTTAATAAAGGATTTGACCCTTACCCTTTCATCCTTTTGAACCTCATTCTATCTTGTCTGGCAGCAATGCAGGCACCCGTTATCATGATGAGTCAGAACAGGCAGGAAGAAAAAGACCGTGAACGGGCTAAAAAAGATTACATGATCAACCTGAAATCGGAAGTAGAGATTCGACTGCTCCACGATAAAATTGATCACCTGATTATTCACCAGCAGCAGGAACTGCTCGAAATGCAGAAAATCCAGCTCGATACCATGAAAGACTTGCTCTTGAAGCACAAAGAAGGAAAGCAATGATCCCAACCCGCTTTTATTATCCTTCTCCCGGGTTTTCTATTTACTGGAAAAATGGAAACGGTAAAAAACTGGCCGAAAAAATGACCGGTACATTTCCGGAAAAAAAAGAAATCGAACAATTGGTTCCACGGCTTTTTGAAACCGACAAACTTGCAGACCGAGTTATCCGGGAAGTTTACCAGGTACATGGATTCAAACAAGCCGATCAGTGGATTAATCAATTACTTGATGGTGAAAAACCAGCGCATGTTCCGGATTCACTGCTGCAAATCATCGAACAGATTACATATAGACCGGATTGGTTGAACGAAAGCCTGTTGGAACAAGGCGCCTCTCTCTGCAGAAGATCCGGTTCACTGGGACTAATGGTACTTCGCAATTATTGCCTGATGGGGGGATATGAATCCTCAGCCATCAACAAACCACTCGTTTTTACCGGAGCACTGAAAAAAGGGGCCGCTAAGCGTTTAACAGAAACAACCGAGTTCTGGGTTCGCATCGTAGGAGAAAATGCCATTACAATGCCTCAAATTGGCTTAAAAGAATGTTTGAAGATCCGTCTGATGCATGCATATGCACGAGTGAGTATTCTTGAGGAGGGAAAATGGCAGGAAGAAAATTGGGGAGCACCGTTGAACCAATGGGACATGCTTGCAACAAACCTGGGATTCTCCATCATTTTTTTGGACGGCCTCCGGAAGTTAGGCATGAAACCAACTGAAGCCGAGATTCAGGGTTTGTTCCATTTTTGGAAATATGTCGGGTACCTGCTCGGAACACCGGAATCCTACTTCCCGGAGACCGAATCGGATGCCATTCGTGCTATTTATGCCTGGACAATCACGCAGGCCCCGGCAGACGAAGACACACTAGCACTTGCCAAAGCATTGACACTCGAGCCACTTGACGGACCTTTTCCGGATAAGAATTGGCAAAAGAACCTTGTTTACAAAACGCATTTGGGATACAATTGGTTTTTCCTGGGAAAGAGTTCCTGTGAAACGATGCAGCTGCCACAAACGGCCTGGCGTATCTTCCCTCCTTTTCAAAGCTTCTTTGTGAACCTTGGACAGGCATTCGTTTTCAGCTCCGAAAAGAGTTACCAGCGATCGATACTACGAAACCGCAGAGCACAAACGAAAGTAGTCAATGCCTACCTTGAAAGTCATGGAAGGAAAAAAGTTGAGGATAAGTAATCAGGTCACCGGACGATTAAAACGGTTACAATTAGCCTCATCGTAATATGGAATAACAGAATTATCTGATGTCTCATCCGGTTAAATGAATAATTTTCCTTTTTTTGTCTTACTCTATAAACACACCATGAAAATAGTACTCTTCGTCCTGACAGGATTAGTATTCATTATTTCTGCAGCCTGCAGCAAAAGAAGTTCCTACACTTGCTACTGCAAACCTCCGGGAAGCAGCGGATTTGGAGAGCCGATCGGGCAGCCATTCCCGAAAGCCACCAAAGCAAAAGCAGAAGAAACCTGTGAGATATTCTCTAACACAGAACGCACCTGCAGTCCGGTATTTGCCAACTAGGAAAACTCACTATTGAATATCCTCATTCCTGATGCGGATCCGGCATTCGCATCTATTGCCGCTAATGCCTTCCTTCAAAGAATAGAAAGTCCAGTTTGATCGATTATTCAGATCAAGCGTCACATGCAGGCTGTCGTTTCCAATAACGTGTGTGCGGATAGAATCGGTAAATGTGGAACAATCGGAGTATTTCTTATTTCCTCCCAAATGACTGACTTCAAAAAAATCTATATAGGAATGTCTGCCAACCAGGAAAGAATCGGTTTCATAGCCGAAGCCAACAGAATTTTTATCAATAATCACTCACATCATAATCAGAATGGTTCTCAATAATTTTCTTGTGATGAACTCCCGGATCGCAGGCAGACAAGAACAGAAAGGTCACAAGACCTGAGATTAGGCAGATGGCAGATTGACTTTTCATAGCGGAAATTTATGAAAAAATACCACACGATTCCTAGTCGCTATATTTCTTTCGACGAAGGATTCTCCAATCCTCCATACGTGTAAACATTATACGGAAGGATAAATTTCGCAATGCGCTGTGCCAGGAAACTGCTTATCAAAAGAGGAAGGAACAGCACATAACCGTTCGGGACCAAATTACAAACCAGGATCAACGCAGTAAACGGAGCTGAAATAGCAGATGATAATGTTGCCGCGACCCCTGCCAATGCAAAATTAAGCGGGATTAATTCTGTATTGAAAAGCCGATTGCAGGTCAGGGCAAAGAACAAACCCAGTACAGCACCCACAACAATGCTCGGAGCAAACACTCCGCCATCCCCGCCGGCACCCAGGGTTAATGCCGCAACCAATGGTTTAATGAAGATTAATAGAGCCATTATCAACAGAGAGACCGGTTCTTTAGACAAGACTTGTTTGATCAATTCTATCAGCCCATGATAGCTGTCGCCATAAAGAAAAGGCAGGCATAAAATCGCGAGGCCCACTAATAATGCACCGAGGTTCACCCTCAGGAAATTACTGGGAATCCGGCCAAAAAAGTCCTTTATACGAATCACCAAAATGGTGAAGTAGACAGAAAGCAAAGCACCGAATAAACTCAATAACACAAAAAACGGCAATGCTTTCCACGCCCAATCCTGAACTTCAAAAGGTAGTAAAGGCTTACTATCTTCTGCCAGGATAAAGATCCATGCTGCCAATCCAGCTGAAAGACAGGCAATCAAAAGTGATCTGTTAACTTTTCGCGCAATAACTTCGAGGGCAAAAAACAAACCTACCAACGGACTTCCAAATAAAACCCCCACTCCTGCTACAACTCCGGCGCTTACCAATTCCCGCTTATACATCTTCGCCGAAAAATCACGTTTATAAGCCTCATTTCCAACAGTAGCTGTTGCAACCACCGTGGATACTTCTATCCCCGTAGAACCACCGAAAACAACCGTGAAAAATCCGTTCAGCAAGTGCGACGGCAGTTTAAACAAAGCCAGATGGTCCTTGCGCTGATCCAATGTTTTATAGATTTCGGTAATTCCCTTGTTCTTCCGGTTCCGGAAAAGGTATTTGCGCAGGAAGTAAATGGTGGTGATTCCGCATGTAGGAAAAATGATCAACCAAATCCCGTTATTCTTCACCGCAAAGGAGTATAATTCATGCTGAAAATGCTCGGTCATCCACTTCAACGCGAAGGCACATACGCAGCAGATCAAAGCCGTCAACATGGAGACAACCATTAATTTTAGGTCATTGTACAGAATTACTTTATTCCTTCCCGTCATGTCCGCAAAAATACGGATATACTAACGAGCAATAAGTGAAAAACTTGTTATTTTCAGAAGCTAGTTTCCCGCTGAGGAGCGCAGAGGTTCGCAGATTAACTTTGTAACCCATTCACCTTACGAAAGATGTTATCCTTTAGGTAATCAGCATTGAAATTTACAAGTATTCCCAATCTTAAGTCCGAAAGTTTGAGATAAGTAATTAACTGTTTGTGATGAACTCTGCTAATAGTCTCTACTGATTTTAGCTCTATTATTACCTTGTCTTCAACTAACAGATCAAGTTTGTAAGCGTTTTCAATTGTCAAACCCTTGTACTTCAAAGGAAGTGCAATTTGTGATTTCACTTGAAGTCCTTCACTTTCAAGTTCATGTTTCAAAGCAAATTCATAAGATGACTCTAACAAACCCGGGCCTAATTCTTCATAAACCTCGTAAATCGCTTTGCGGATTTTAAAACTAATTTCATTTTCACTCATACTCGAAACTAGAATGAATTTTCCAAAAACACAACCTGTTAACCTATTGATTATTAATATAATTATGATTATTTTATACTATAAACATACACAAAAAGCGCAGAAATACTCTGCGCTCTTCTCCGTCCCTCTGCGGGAAATAATTTGTATCTATCGGATTTCTCCGCCCGCATCGAATCCCTTTTCGGGGATCATGAAGCTCAGTTTTCCTTCTTCGTTCTCTGCCATCAGGATCATTCCCTGGGATTCTACTCCACGGATTTTTCTCGGAGCCAGGTTCATCAAAACAGCTACTGTTTTTCCAACCACCTCTTCCGGTGTATAATGTTCTGCTATACCGGAAACAATCGTACGGGTATCAATTCCCGTATTCACAGTCAGCTGCAGTAATTTATCTGCCTTCGGGACGCGGATCGCCTCTGTGATCGTTCCCAAACGAATATCCATCTTTGTGAAATCGTCAAAAGAAGTTTCTTCTTTTTGAGGAGGGAAATTCGTTGCTGCAACCGGTTGTGAAGCATGCAGGTATTCTACCTCTTTCGCTACAAATTCGTCATCGATTTTCTGGAACAGGATTGTTGGGGGGTTTGTTTGATCTCCGTCATTCAGCAAAATACTTCCTGCCTTGTCCCAGACCTGCGGTTGCGTACCTACAAAACCACGGATCCTGGCAGCAGTCTCCGGCAAGAACGGATCAAGCACCAAACCTAAGTTCGCCGTGATTTGCAAAGCAATATTCATAATCGTTTCCACGCGCTTCGGATCGGTTTTTACCAATTTCCACGGTTCGTTATCCGCCAGGTATTTATTCCCGATACGAGCCAGCATCATTGCTTCCGCTTGCGCATCACGCAGTTTGTATTGGTAAACCAGTTCTGCAATACGCTGTGGAATTGCCTTCATTTCTGCCAATACCTGTTGGTCTTCAGCCGTTAATTCACCACAAACGGGAACTTTTCCTTCGTAATATTTTTGAGTAAGCACCAATGCACGATTGATGAAATTCCCCAGGATATCCGCCAGTTCGTTATTGACACGTGCCTGGTATTCTTTCCAGGTAAACTCAGCATCTTTTGTTTCAGGAGCGATACAAGTAAGGGTGTATTTCAATTCATCGATTTTCTCCGGATATCTTTCCAAATATTCATGAAGCCAAACCGCCCAGTTGCGGGAAGTGGAGAATTTATCTCCTTCCAGGTTGAGGAACTCGTAAGCCGGTACGTTGTCCGGTAAAATGAAGCCTCCGTGGTCCTTCAACAAAATCGGGAAAATGATTGCGTGGAATACAATGTTGTCTTTCCCGATGAAATGTACCAGTTTGCGGTCTTCGTTGCACCAGTAGTCTTTCCAGTCTTTTCCGTTGTCCAAAGCCCATTGCTTGGTAGCCGAAATGTACCCGATCGGTGCATCCAGCCAAACGTACAACACTTTCCCATCAGCACCAGGAAGCGGAACGGGAACTCCCCAATCCAAATCGCGGGTCATAGCGCGCGGATGCAAACCACCGTCGATCCATGACATACACTGACCAATTACCTGGTTTCTCCACGTTTTCGGATCGTGTTGTTTCTTACCATCCAGCATTCCTTCTTTGATCCATGGACGCAGCCATTCTTCGTGCTTGTCCATCGGCAGGAACCAGTGTGATGTAGTACGTAAAACCGGTGATTTCCCACTCAACGTAGAGATCGGGTTTTTCAAATCCGTCGGACTTAGATCCGAGCCGCATTTCTCGCACTGATCTCCGTACGCATTTGGGTTCCCACAATTCGGGCACTCACCCGTGATGTATCTGTCAGCTAAAAACTGCTGGTATTCCTCGTCGTAATATTGTTCGGTCGTTTCTTCGATGAATTTTCCGTTCTTCTCCAAAACCCTGAAGAAATCCTGAGCCGTTTCGATATGGATCTGCTCGGAGGTACGGTGGAAAATATCGAAAGAGATGTTGAACTGTTTGAATGAATCACCGATTATTTTATTGTACTTGTCCACGATTTCCCGGGGAGTAATTCCCTCCTTTTTGGCCCGCAAAGTAATGGCAGCACCGTGCTCATCCGAGCCGCAGATGAAAGCCACATCATGTCCGTTGGAGCGCAGAAAACGCACAAAAATATCAGCAGGCAGGTAAACACCGGCAACGTGTCCTAAATGAAGGGGTCCGTTCGCATATGGGAGCGCAGCTGTTACAGTAAATTTCGATTTGTTCATGGTGTAAAATTAGGAAAAATATAACCGTCTCCCCCTTTGGAGGGGGATAAAGGGGGAGGAAAACAAAGATTTTTCTTTTCTCCCTCAGATTGCATGGATTACGCAGAAATTCCTGCACATCAAATGTGAAGAAATTATAATGAACCGTTGTGAGTCGATAATTTCGATATTTTGGGTTTACTAAAAAACAATAACCATGGTTGAAAATCAAGAAAAACGCATCAAAAGACTGGAAAATGCCGTAAGGGGCTTAACCATAGCATTTATTTTATCGATCGGATTTTCCGTGTACGCATTTTACCAGATAACAGCAATAACAAGCAGTATTCCAAGTTACCACGAACTCAAAGAAGATATAAAATCGATCAAAAACGCAGCGCCGGTAATCAAAGAAAAAGTAGATTACACCACCGAGAAGGTTGCTGACGGTTATAATTACACCAGGGAAAAAGTATCTGAAGGTTATGATTACACGAAGGAAAAAGCGAATAACGTGATTGATTATTTTTCCGGAGATGATGAAGCTAAAGACCAGGCAGCCAAGTCGAAAGAAAAAGAAAAAAAGTGATTAAATAGGTTTTCTATCGCAGATTGCACGGATTACTGAACAACAATTTCTTATCTTAGCTTTAATCATCATTCCAGCGAGTTCCAAAAACAACTCGTAACTCGTAATCAGGAATTCGTAATTAAACAAAATGCTCACATCCATCCATCCCAAGCTCCCCATGCGGGACAAACAGCTAACGAAAGATTTTTACGTCAATCATTTGGGCTTTCACGTTTTTGGAAGCGCAGATTTTCCGGATTACCTGATGGTTGAAAAAGAAGGCATTCAAATTCATTTTTTCCTATTCAGGGAACTTGATCCGAAAGAGAATTACGGCCAGGTCTACATTCGTACGAACGACATTGATGCGGTTTACAGGGATTTCCTGGATCGCGGTACGGCTATTCATCCAAATGGGCATTTGGAAGACAAACCCTGGAGACAGCGCGAGTTTTCCATTCTCGATCCGGATAACAACCTGCTGACCTTTGGAGAACCACTTTAGGCAACTCATTCCGGTGAAGCATGCGCGAATATGTTCCTGTTTCAAGTCAAGTATTGATGAAGCAAAGGTAATCCAAATCAAATCCTTTGTATTTTAGCAAAAAATCACCGTTATGAAAATTTTCCCCATCCTGATGTTATTGGCTCTTTTTTCCTGTGGAAACGGAAATGAACCACAAAAACCGCCTTACCTGAAGAACGTCAAACCTGTAAACCTGCAATTCTTTGAAACTTACTCTTTTTCAGAAATATTTCCTTCCTGGGAAAATGCCTGCAAGTGGGTTCATGAACACGACAGTTTAGCTACTGAGCAAAACCTGGGTCTGACCGAAAACCCAAGAGGTTTAAATGCACTTGTGCGTCTGAATGGCAACTTCATGGTGGGATACGTTTATGAGGAAAACATGCATCAGGTTGCTGAAATGCTTGCGAATCCGGAAGTTAAAAAGGCTTTTCCGGCTAATCTTCAGTTTCGTTGGTCTTACGGAGTAGAAGAAGAAGAGAACGGACACAAGATGTATGCGCTATACGCCATCAAAATGCCATCCGGAAACGAAGCTAAAATCGACGGAAGACATATCATGAGTGCCAATGCCGCAAAATCCTATACCGGCCAGCCTGTAATACGCATTGCGATGAACCAGCAGGGAAGCCACGCATGGAAAACAATGACGACAGACAATGTCGGAAAAGCGATTGCTATTGTGATAGACGATCATGTTCTTACCTGTCCGGTAGTTAATGGTGCCATAACCGGAGGAGAAACGGAGATCAGCGGAAACTTCACCGTGAAAGAAGCAGAAGAATTGGCCGCAAGTATTTATGCAGGAAGAAAATAAAAATAAGCTCCTCATAAGATAATCGCTAAATTCATTTGAAAAATACGGAATGAAACAGTCAAAAATTACTTCTGCGGGTTTCCTGCTCGGTCTTTTCTTCCTGCTTCTAAACGATTTTTATCTCAAAGAAATGTTTGGAAACTGGGTTACGGGCAAGCTCAGTGATTTTGCAGGCTTATTCATTTTTCCTTTGTTTCTAAGTTTATTCAACTCCAAACGGATTTGGCTGAATTTTGTTTTTACGGCTGTGTTTTTCGTGTTCTGGAAATCGGATTTGTCGACCGGATTTTTGTTCTACGTGAACCAGACACTTCAAACGGAATTCTCCCGCGTGGTTGATTACAGCGACCTCATAGCCTTGTCTGTTTTACCATTTTCCTATTGGTACTCCGAAAAAGCAAAACCCATCACCTTCCAATTTCTGAAACCGGTCATTATCTGCTTGTCCGTTTTTTCATTCTACGCTACCTCAGCTCCGGATTCTGTCAGCGACAACCAGCTAACAGGCCGTTATTACCGTGTTTGGGATTATGACACATACGATCAGGGAGTTTTGCAAATCGGGTATCAATCCAAAAGCTGCAAATCGTGTTATGGGATTGTTCTGGGACCGGATGTTATCGCTTACGGGTTTAACGACGATTTTATCCTGGCAAAAATAAACCCGGTGATCAACGATACCACCAAAACGGTTTATGCTATTTTGGTCACAACAAAAGACAGCACCGATAATTTCGGGGACAAAGAAGTCTATAACGGCTTATCCGAAAAAGATTTCCTTCGGAAGCTCAAAGAACTGAACGTACCGGATTCGGTTATTTTAAACCACAGATAATGAATTTAAACCAAATAACAGTTCCTGCTCTGGACATTCCCAGGTCAATTGCATTCTACCAAACGCTGGGATTGAAACTGATCGTAAAATCCGATCATTATGCACGATTTGAATGCCCGGACGGAACGTCTACTTTTTCGGTGCATTTGACAGAACAATTGCCAACCGGTCACGGAATTTCCGTTTACTTCGAATGCGAAGACCTGGATAAAAAAGTCGAAGACCTCATCCAAAAAGGAGTACACTTCGATGAACTTCCGAATGACAAATCCTGGCTCTGGCGCGAAGCTTATCTGAAAGATCCCGATGGAAACCAGCTGATTCTGTTTTTTGCCGGAAAAAACCGGCTTTGTCCGCCCTGGAGAATCCAATAAGTTCAAAAATTAATTATCAAGGGATATGCATATTTTAACCAGTTTCTTTTTATTGTTTATCAGCTCCAGCTTGTTCGCACAGCCATTTACCGAAAGAGTGCTGGATTCCGTAGTGAATAAAGCATTCCAAAAACATGGTTTGCATCAAATGACTATAACCTGGAGTGAATACGAAGGATCTCCTTTAACTAAGATTCAAACATTCAACTCCCAGGGATTGCGCACCGAAAACCGTGTCTTCGACGGCAACCGCTGGGTCCGCCACAAAGAAACTTATGATAGCCTGACACGAAGAACTTCGTTCACCTTCTTTGATGAAAAAGACACTTCTGTGGTAACAAGTGTACATGTTTACACCTATCCGGATTCCTCGACATTAAAGGAAGAAGTATTTAATCTTGGAACCGAATTGACAAGCACCAAATACGAACAGTACAAAAAAGACAAAGACACTGTTTGGATTACGGAAACGGAATCATGGGCTGGTCACAATAGGGTCAGCAAAAACCTCACGCGCATTACTCAAAAAAGTGATTCCTTGACCATTGTCGAGTATGTAGGTTTTGACGATTCCGGAAAAATGAAAGACATCGACACCTATTACCACCTCACCCGAAAAGACAAAAAAGGAAACAGTATTCGGACCAGCGGAAAATACGAAGTGGTTGTGGATGAGTCACTTCAAAACAACCAGGAACTTTACATGGATGTGATCAGCTACCCGGAAAAATACATTCAATATCAGCTTGACGGGAAGTATCCATACGTTTTTGGGGAAGAGATTACCTCTACCATGGTTTTCGATCCGAAAGGACGATTAATCAGCAACAAAGATTACAGTTCCAAAACAAATTATTTCTACAATCAGGAGGGAAAAGTTATCAAAACCGAAAGTTTCTACAAATCCTACGATAACCCGAAAGAAGAAAAGACCAGTGAACAAATCTATCACTACGATTCACGGGGATTACCTTTAAAGGTCGTGGAAACCCGCTTTAAATCCGGCAAAGTCATCACCTATACCTATGCATACAAGTAATGAGCGAATTCGAACTCTTCAAAAACTGGCTGAAGCATGTTTCCTTTCTCACTGAGGAAGACTGTTCCCTGTTTGAATCCTATCTGAAAACCAAACAGCTGCATGCAAAAGAACATTTTCTTACAGAAGGGAAAACCTGCCAGGAAATAGGCTTTGTCAATCATGGCAGTTTCCGCACTTATTACCTATCCGATGATAAGGAAATCAATACCCGCTTTGTTTTCGAAAATGACTTTGTGGTCGACTATGATAGTTTCCTGGAAGCAAAACCTTCCAAATACTTCATTGAAGCACTGGAAGATTCTGAAATCGTTACTTTCAACCTGCAAGCCCTTCTCAATGCCTATCACCAATCCCATAACTGGGAACGCTTCGGCAGACTTATGGCCGAACAATCCTATAAACTGACCACTAAACGGGTAGAAAGCTTCCTGTTTCTCGACGGAGAACAACGATACCTCGATCTGCTGAAAAACGAACCGCAGATTTTTGACCGCATCCCGCTTTATCACATTGCCTCCTATTTAGGCATGGAACGCGAAAGCCTTAGCCGATTGCGGAAAAAAATCGCCGGTAAATAACGATTGTAACATTTGTCAATTTTTTTCCCGTCTTGCTTGTGGATTTTTGCTGAAAATAAGTTTCACTAAAAATTCACGCATGAAAACACGCATTTTCTTCACCTGGTTATTCCTGGCATTTGGTTCTCTTCCATTCTTTGCCTCCGGTCAAAAAAACACGATCCCATTCAACACTTCGGTTGAATCAGACGATACTTACACTATTATCTGGAATGGGGTAAGCAAAGCCTACCGCTATAAAAACGGAAGCTGGACTAGGGATGAATCCTACGATTACCAATTCAATGTGGTTCAGAAAAGATACGAGAACCATTGGAAATCCATTAAAACACTGCACCGCATTCATCCGGATTATGACGGGAAAGCCGGAGACCGTGATCAAACCATGTATTTTGAGGTTCTCTACAAAACGCTGAAAGAGCAAAAAGTCCAATCCGAAATACTGGCCTCTATCGGTAACGGAACAGGGACAAGCGACACTGAATTCCGCTTCTCAGAATTAACCATGTACGTTCCAAATCCCCCGCGTTTCCTTCCCTACAACAAATTCCGTATTTCGCAAAACTACAATTACGAGCAGGGAATACTAACTGAAACGGTAGAGCTTATTCTGGAAAAAGACGGGAAAGAAACCCCTTTTATGAAGAATGAAGAAACTGCTCTAATCTTCATTCAAAGCAAGCTGGATCAAGCGCCGACAAAATTTAAAGAGTAGTTCTCCAATATAGGAAGCACGCGAAATCACCGTGCTTCCTACCCAAATAGACATAACTTGTCCCGTCAATACGGGATGTCTATGCGTCTTTTTGGAATGAAGCAATTGGCTTTTTTACGTAACTTTAGCTAATGGAAAGTCCACAGCATTTTACCCTCAAACAAGTCGCAGAATCGATCCGCAAAACCATTGCAGAACGCTATTCACGCACTTACTGGGTAACTGCCGAGATGCATAAACTGAACCAAACCCGGAAAGGGCATTGCTACCCGGAACTGGTACAAAAAGAAGACGAATCGATCATCGTTGAAATGCGAGGTACCATCTGGAAACAAAATTTTGACCGGATGCAGCAAAAGTTCTTTGAGATTGTGAAGGAACCTTTGCATGATGGAATGGAATTACTGTTCCACGTGAAGATCACCTATCACCCACTCTATAACATCGGGTTGGAGATTATCGACATTGATCCGAATTACACATTGGGTGCTTTGCAGCGGGAACGACAGGAAACCCTTGAACGGCTTAACAAAGAAGGAATTCTCAACGCAAACCAAAACCTGGAAATGGCATTGGTCCCGAAGAGATTGGCCATTATCTCGCAGGCCGACAGCAAGGGCTACTCCGATTTTGTGACCTTGCTGAACGGACACCCGAAACGTTACCACTTCAATACCTTCCTGTTCGAAGCAACCTTACAGGGAGATGCAGCCATTACTTCCATTCAAAGTCAACTGAAGCGCATTGAAAAGGTAAAACAGCATTTTGATGCAGTAGTCATCATTCGCGGCGGCGGCGGCGAGATTGGGATGCATTGCTACAACAATTACGAACTGGCAAAGGCCATTGCAACTTTTCCGCTTCCGGTCTTAACCGGGATCGGGCACTCCACAAACCTCACCGTGTGCGAAATGATCGCTTTCCGAAACGGGATCACCCCTTCCGACATGGCCTATTTCCTGCTGCGCATTTTCGAAGAGCTGGATGAGCCATTGGATGAAATAATGCTGAAATTACCGCAGCAAATCCAGCATTTTATGCGAGAAGCGTCTAATCAATTTTCACAATTGGCGCGATCATTCCAGCAGGAAGTTCAAACGACTATTCAATTTGAAAAGAACACTTTTTTGAATACCGTCAAGGATTTCGAGTTCCAGGTAAAACATAAAATGACTGTTTCAAATCAGCATTTATCAGAACTTCGTAATAAAATACGTTCTTCTTCGTCTTACCTTTTTGAAACCCATGAAAACAAACTGGATAACGGCATAAATCTACTTCAAATCCACAGTAAGTCATTATTAGGCGCGAACCTTCAACGCATTTCCACCCAGGAAAACCAATTGATCAAAATACTTCCGCGGAAATTTGAATCGGAAACAGCAAAGCTGGATCAGGCCGAGCGGCATTTAAGATTACTGGACCCAATTACTGTTTTACAGCGTGGTTACGCCATTGTGACGAATGAAAAAGGTGTGCTTTCAGCAAAAAACCAAGCTAAGAAAAACGACGAATTGAAGATTGTTACCGAAGCACAGGAGCTGCATGCAAGTGTGAAATCATCTTCTCCTCATACGAAGGGGATTTCCTAAATAAAGGCACAACTGAATATTATTCATGATTTTACCACAAATACGCAAATTTCATCCGCTAGCGGATGGGCTCACCTACCGGACTCGCTTCTTAAAATTCCATTATCAAAAGGGCGACCGGTAGAGCGATTATGTATTTAACACGGGTAACTATCCAAAGAGTCTTTAAGAACTGAACGTAGAACAATTTAGCACGCAGATTTCGCAGTCTCCGACTTTGTCGGAGCGCAGATTGTAACCTGTTTATCTGAGCAAATTCACTAAATCCGCGTGCTTTATAAAACACTAACCTTCCCTTTAAAACTATTTATTATAGAGAAAGAGAAAGCAAGCCTGCTCTACTTGTTTTAAGTACATAACTCCCATCGGTAGGCGACCTAAAAATTTGCGCATTTGTGGTAAAGAAAAACACGCTGAAAACTACATCCATTAATGGATGTGAGATTTACTAGTCAATTGCCCTTCGGAAGGGGAAACAAAAATTTTCCGTAAATTCGTCTAGTGAAAGAAGAAGCATTGACATACGAAAAGGCATACGAAGAATTGCAGCAAATTATTTCGGACATTGAATCCGGAGAAATTTCTGTGGACCTGCTGTCTGAAAAAGTGAAACGTGCCGCTGCTTTGATCCAGGTTTGTAAAGACAAACTTACTTCAACAGAGAACGATGTTCAGCAAATTCTGAAAGACCTGAAATCCGATCAGTAGATATACCACAAACAGGGTATTTAACCTTTACCATACTTCCGTTAATTTTGTTGCACAAAATTTTCAAACACGATCGGTTCCCATGAAAAAACTTGCGCAGCTTCCTTTGCATCAAAAAGCCAGGGTACTCGGTATTTCTGAAAGCGAGCTCAAACCCAAACTATTGGAAATGGGCCTTTACCCGGGAAAGGAAGTAGAAGTCTTATTCAAAGCACCTTTCGGGGACCCGATTGCCGTAGACATTTCCGGGTATACTTTATCCATGCGTCTCTCTGAAGCTAACCTGATCGAAGTCGAGTAATGAAAAAAATAGCTCTTTTTGGAAACCCAAACACCGGAAAAAGTTCCTTATTCAACCGTCTGACGGGCCTTCGTCAGCATGTGGGAAATTTTCCGGGAGTAACTGTAGACAAACATTCCGGATTTTTGAATATCTCGGGCAAGGAAATAGAGCTTATCGACTTTCCGGGGACCTACAGTATTTACCCGCGAAGCAAGGATGAAGAGGTTGTATACAACGTTATTTCAAATCCGAAAGACGCGAATTTTCCTGAAAAAGCAATCGTTGTACTAGACAGCACAAATCTAGAACGTAACCTTTTACTATTTACTCAGATTTACGACATGGGATTCAATACCGCATTGGTTCTAAACATGACCGATGTGGCTTCCAGGAATGGTTTCGAGATTCACATTTCAGCTCTGCTGGAAGCATTTCCGGACGCAAAAATTATCCGTACCAATGCGCGGATCGGAACCGGCCTAAGTGAATTGAAAGCATGGATGGCCGAAGAAAGTGTTCCGCGTGAAACCAGGCAGCAAACCCTGAAAGCGAAAAATGATCTGGAAGGTCAGATTGCAGACACCAACACCCGTTTCGATCATATCAAAAAGATTGTGAGCCAGGCTGTAAGCAAAAAACCGACGGAAGCAAACTTCTCCTCGAAACTGGATAAATGGCTGGTACACCCTGTTTTAGGCTATTTGATCTTCCTGGTACTGCTGTTGGTCATTTTCCAAACTGTCTTCACCCTGGCATCCTACCCCATGGACTGGATTGATTTGGGAACCTCATCACTGGCATCCTGGCTGGGAACAATTATGCCGGAAGGTGTATTTACCTCCCTGATCGTTGACGGAGTGATTCCCGGAATCGGAGGGGTTTTGATCTTTATTCCCCAAATTGCCTTGCTCTTCTTCATGCTTGCCATTTTAGAAGAAACCGGCTACATGGCCCGCGTGGTGTTTATTACCGACAAACTGATGCGCCCTTTCGGGTTGAACGGAAAAAGTGTTGTTCCCTTATTATCAAGTGCCGCTTGTGCTATTCCTGGAATTATGGCTACACGTACCATCAGTTCGTGGCAGGAGCGTCTGACCACAATCCTTGTTGCTCCCCTGATCAGCTGTTCGGCACGATTACCCGTTTATACACTGCTCATTGCCCTGGTTATTCCATCTAAAATCGTATTGGGATTCCTGAACCTTCAGGGATTGGTGCTTTTCGCATTGTACCTGTTGGGAATCATCTCCGCCTTACTGGTAGCATGGGTCATCAAGCAATTCTTCAAAAAGAAAGAACTGAGTGTTTTCCTGCTGGAAATGCCTGCCTATAAAACTCCGCGCTGGGGAAATGTAGGAATTGAAGTCTTTGAAAAAGTGAAGATCTTTGTTTTCGATGCCGGGAAAATCATCCTTGCTATCTCGATCATTTTATGGGCTTTGGCTAGTTTCGGTCCGGGAAATGACATGGAACATTATGCCGGAAAAATCCAGGCTCCAAAAGTTCAAACCGAAGAAGCAATGGCCGATTATGAAAGTCAGGTGGCTTCGGTAAAACTGGAACACTCCTACATGGGGCACATGGGAAAATTCATCGAACCGGTGATAAAACCTTTGGGCTACGACTGGAAAATGGGTATTTCGCTGCTTACATCCTTTGCTGCCCGGGAGGTTTTTGTGGGCTCTCTGGCAACGATTTATTCCGTACACGAAGTAGACGATGATCCAAAGCAGCTGATCGACAAATTGAAAGCACAAAAACGCGATGACGGAACTCCGACTTATACACTTGCGAGCGGTCTTTCTCTTCTGGTTTTTTATGTCTTTGCGATGCAGTGCATGGCAACACTTGCGGTGGTAAAACGTGAAACAAAATCCTGGAAATGGCCGATCATACAGGTTGGATATATGGGCGTTTTGGCGTATCTTGGAGCTTACATAACATTCATCCTTTTTAGCTGATGCAGCTCGTTTTAGTCATAATAGCCATTTCAGCGGCAGCCTTCTATTTGGTGCGTAGATTCTACTTGTCTTCCCAACGCAAAAAGCAGGCTGGCTGTGAGAAATGCGGTCTCAATCAAAATGCGACCAAAAAGCAGGTTTTATAAAGAAAACCAGATCACAGGCCAATCATTCTTTCTTCGAAAGTGTAACCAAATTGAAATCAGCTTGTTTGAGTAATACAAACCCATTTTTCCAAAACTTATGAAACCAATTCGACACCTTTTGTCGGCACTTTGCTGCATTCCAATAGCTACAGGGATTGCACATGCCCAAACGAATTATCATCTGCAGGTCGTAAACAATCAGAACCAGCCAGCAGGAAACCTTTCCGTGCGTTTCGTAGAAGCGAAAACCTTTGAACGAATTGAAAAAAAGACCAATGCTTCCGGGGCCCTGGACCTGGTTTTTGACCACGGTGAACTTTGGATCGGATCCGTTGGGGAAATGAGTAACTGTCTTTGGGTAGAAAACTGGGGAAAAGGAACTGCCAGCAAACACCTCACGTACGATCTGGAAGTTTGGGAACGTGAAAACCGCATTTTACCGGACCGTTCAACCATTGTTTTTAAGAAAACTCCGCAGAAATATCCATCCATGCCACTTCCGGATGCTAATCACTGCGGATTGAAAGTGGTCGTAAAAAACCGGGAGGGCAAAGCACAGGCCAATATTCCTGTCACACTAACTTGTTTTGCATTGGCAGAACAGTTCACAGGCACAACCAACGCCTCAGGAGAATGCATTTTCCTGGTACCGAATAAAAACGACTATGAAATTGATGTGGCGGATATCCCATCTTTGGAATGGGCAGATTTCAAGGATGAGTCCACAGCCAGAACGGCTTTCCTCACCTATGAGAAAAAAGCATTCTCCGAAAAACGGGAAGGAAAATACACGGTTCAAACCATTCCTGCCGGAATAAAACCGAGCAGTTCTCATGCCGTTGTAGACCTTACAATCCGGAAGGGTGGTTCTCCGATCGCCAATGAACCCGTTTATTTAAAAACTGTTGGCGGTTCCATCAAATACAAGGGCAAAACCGATGCAACCGGGAAAGTGTCGTTCATGCTTCCGTTAAAAACAAAATATGTTGTTGATTTCACTTTTCAGCGCGATGCAAGCGTGCTTGATTTAAGCAGAATGAAAGGTTTTGCTACCATGGGAAAGACTATCAACTACATTCCTGATCCCCGCCTGGAAAACATCGAATCTTTCATTCCACGCGTGAAAGACCTGGTAGCGCTGAATGTCAATGACTTCGTGACGGCTCAATATCCGTCAAGCGATAATGAAGTAGATCTTTTCCTGAAGTGGGGCAACAAATTCAATGCGTCTTCCAAAGAAGCCGTTTTGGAAGTCGGTTTTAAAGTAAATGCTAAAAACAAAAAGGTTCCGATCCCGAAAAACCTGCTTTTTGTGATCGACGTTTCCGGCTCCATGTCGAATGAGAATAGACTGGAATTGCTCAAAAACACCCTGATTGAGTTCGTTAACCGTATGACCCCTCAGGACCGCATCGGAATTGTGGCTTTTGACGACCAGGTTTACAAAGTACTGCCTTCTCAATTCATTACCAATAAAGCGGCTATTTGCGATATCATTCGTGCTTTACAGCCAAACGGAGGAACCAATATCTCCATTGGTTTCGAAGAGGGGCTTAAGCAATTATCAGCCGATAAAAAAGCCAATATGGTCAACCGTCTGGTGTTGCTGTCTGATGGTTATGGCGGTGATGAGCCAGAGATTTCGATCAACCTGGCAAAAACCTATGCTGCCAAAGGACTGCAAATCTCAGCAATCGGCGTTGGTTATGATTACAATACCGCGTTATTGGAGCAATTGGCAACCATCGGAGGTGGTACCATGCAGATGGCCGGAGATCCTTCACACTACAGCCAGGCATTTTTGAAGACATTTGATGGTATTATTGATCCGATCGGAACGGATGTAAAATTGGAAATTCTCTTCAATGACCAGATTGTTTACCGTCAGCTGCTTGGTTATGAAAATGCCAAAGTAAATACCGGAAAAGTGACCGTTGATATCGATCATTTATTCCCCGGACTGCAAAAAATGGCCCTGGTGAAAATGGACATTATCAATTCTACACCTGCGATTGAAAAGCAAAAAGTCGTTGCCCGGATGACCTATACCGATCCGGTAAGCAAAAAACAAAAAACAGTTGAAAAAGAACTGAACCCGGAATGGAGTCCGGCAACAGGATTACTGGACATGACGCTGGATATGAACCACAAACGCATGATGGCAGTAGCAATAGTAAATCAAAGTATGAAACTGATGGCTGAGCGATTTGCTTCGGGAGATAAGGCAGGAGCCGAAAAAGCCGCAAACGGCGGGGTTACACAAATCCAAAAACTCTTCCCACAGGCAATTCCGGCAGATCTAAAGGGTTTGTTTGAGAAATTACAGGAATATGTAAGTGTTTTCGAGCAGCTGCGTGCAGAACCGTAAATTTTATTTTCCCGCAGATATCAGCTAAAATAAGCGTTATCTGCGGGGTTTTTTCATTATCCATTTACAGATGAAGCGGGTTTCAAACCACCTTATTGCTCACCACTAATCTTCGTCTTCATCTTCCTCCAGCCATTCGAAAAAAGAATCCAGGTTGTCGCGGTCTTTACGCGATGGGCGGCCGGTCCCATATTCCCGGTAAACGCTTTGTGCCGCCTGGTACGTTTTGAATTTTTCCAGTTCCAGGGGATCTGTGATGTCAATGAGGTAATCAGCAACCAATTTTGCTCCGACCCTGCGATCCAGCAAATCTTTGATCTTGTAGCTAAACGTCGCGTTATTCTTGATAATAGATAACGTATCCCCGATTTTTACTTCCTTCGATGGTTTCACGGGCATGTCATTCAACTTGATTTTATTCCTTTGAACCAGTTCGGTTGCCAGCGTGCGGGTCTTTGCCAGACGTACAAACCAAACGTATTTATCTATTCTTAAGCTCATCTTGTAATTTTTTCGGAAGGGAAGAAACCACTAAATCGTAAGAATGTACGATCAACTCTTTAATCAATGAATCATCTACCAATCCTTCCAATGAAACGGTGTTCCAATGTTTCTTACTCATGTGATAACCCGGCTGTATCCCATCGTAGCGCTCCCGCAACTCGACGGCTTTTTCCGGGTCGCATTTCAGGTTAATTCCTGTGGGATCTTCCACATCCACCAATGCGAACATTTTGTTCTGCACCTTGATAACCAGGGTGCGCTTATCAAAAGGAAAAGTCTCGGTTGCCCCCGGGAGCTGGAAACAAAAATGGATCAATTCGTCAAAATGCATGGTGGAAAGTTAACCAGAATTAAAAATTAAAAATGCTAAATTCAAAACTTTAATTTAATGTCATGGTCGCCATTGGTATTCTCGTAATTGTTTCTTTGCTCCTATCCCTGGGCTGGAGATCTTATAAACAGGCATCCCATCCGAAATGGCAGGTTCCACGTGAACCTTTCCCGGCAACCTGGAGAGAAATCCTGGTCCGGGAAGTTTTGTTCTACAACTCTTTGAACGATGAAGAAAAGCCACGTTTTGAATCCAAAGTGCAGGAATTTTTGCTCAATTGCCGGATCACCGGGATAAAAACAGATGTGAGTTTAACGGATAAACTGCTTGTTGCTTCCAGCGCTATCATTCCGATCTTTGGTTTCGACTCCTGGAAATACGCGAATATCCGGGAGGTGCTTCTTTACCCCGACATGTTTGATGAAAACTACCAGTTTGAAGGTGAATCCGACAAAAGAATTCTTGGGATGGTGGGGAACCAAAGCATGGAAGGAATTATGATCCTTTCAAAGGAAGCCTTGAGATTGGGTTTCAAAAATGAGTCGGACAAACAGAACACAGCCATTCATGAATTTGTTCATTTAATCGACAAAACTGACGGAGAAATTGATGGCCTTCCGAAAGTGCTGATGGACAAACAGTATGCACTTCCATGGATCAACCACATGAACCGTGAAATAGACCGGATTTATGCCCGAAAATCCGACATCAACCCTTATGGAGGTACAAATCGCGCTGAATTCTTTTCGGTAATCAGTGAATATTTCTTTGAACGCCCGAAACTACTGGAAGAAAAACACCCGGAACTATATGCTCTACTGGAGAAGATTTTCAACCAGAACATGGCCGACCGCAACCTTTCCAAGAAGACAAAAGTGATCGGAAGAAATGATCCATGCTACTGTGAAAGCGGTGAAAAATTCAAGCATTGCTGCGGAAGCGTGCATTATAAGAAAACCGTCTAAACTTATGAAAAAACTCGTCCTTACTTTCTGCTTACTTCTCTCATCAAAACTCTTCTCCCAAAGCTGGAAGGAGTATATTTCACAAAATGCACTTCCGTGTGGAAAAAACCTGGAACTTGATTCGTCGCTGTATCATTCATTCAAAGACTACAGGCTGATTATGGTGGGAGAAATGCATGGAACACTGGAGCCGGCAAAAATGACAGAGCAACTTGTGCGCTTACTATTGCAATACGAAGACAGTGTTTCAATCGGGCTGGAAATCCCTGAGAAGGAAATGAGCGCTTTCCTCCAAAATCCTTCTGAAAAAAACCTGAGAGAAAGTCGGTTTTTCTCCAAACCCAATGAAGACGGGAGAAACGGACGTGCCTGGTTTGAATTGGTGAGGTATTGCATGAATGAACCAAGAGTCAGCGTGTTTTTTTACGACAATTATGTTTCATCAGATGTTCCACGTGACTCCATCATGTACCTGGAGGTCAAAAAACAGGCGGCACTTCATCCGAAGAACAAAATTTTGACAATCTCCGGAAACCTTCACAATCAATTGATTGCCCGTAACGGTTCGAAAACCATGGGGTCTTATCTTTCAGCAGATTCATCTATCTTTCCGAAAGAGCAAATTTGCTCTATTTATCATTACTATGCGGAAGGAACCATGTTAAATAATACGGGAAAAGGGTTGGAATTAACGACTATCGAATTCCAGGAAAGCGATTTTTCTTCCGGTAAACATGAGAACTATTTCATTTTTTACGACAGTGCCGAACCCACCCCCAACAATTGTATTTTCTTCACACGGAAAGTGCATCATTCGGAAATACTTGATCTTAAAAACTAATTTCGCAGGATGAATAAGCTATTGATATTTCTCTTGCCCTTCATTGCTCTTTACTCACAAAGTCAAACAATGGACCAGGATCCGAAACGAGTTACCTTGAAAAAAGTCGTCCCCGGAATGTGCGTTCCTTCCAAACAAGTGCTTGAATTATATGGCGGAAATCCGGATGAAGTAGAACCAAAATGCATGATTGACAAGGAGGAACTAACTGAAAGGCTCAACAGCGATCTTTCCTTCCTGAAAAATCATCCCGAATTTAAAGGCCGCGGAATGATCAGCATTGTTATCAATTGCGAAGGAAAAGTTATCGGGTGGTCCGAAGTTGTGAAATCAAAAAACAGGGAATTAAATGATGAAATCCTGGCATATCTCATGAAACAGGATTTCGAATGGGAAGCCGGAAAATACAAAGAAGAGAAAATTGATTCGATCTATAGTTTCAGCTACCAGATTGTTCGAGGAAAGTTGCGGTTGAATTAATTGTCACCTCATTGAAATACTTTTGTCAGAGATGAACCAGTAAAATTCATTCCGTACATTTGTTTAAGTAAAAACGCTTTAATGTCTGATAGAATAGAATTCTGCAATGATTTATTCAATCGCGAACGCTTCGAGACACGTGAGGTAAAAATCGGGATTACGGCAATTGGAGGTAAAAACCCCATCCGCATTCAATCCATGACGACTACCGACACAATGGACACCGAAGGATCCGTGGAACAATCTATCCGTATGATTGATGCGGGATGTGAATTGGTCCGTTTGACAGCACCATCCAAGAAGGAAGCAGTAAATCTAAGTATTATCAAAAAAGAGCTTGTTAAACGAGGTTATAACACTCCGCTGGTAGCAGACATCCATTTTACACCAAACGCAGCTGAAATCGCAGCAAAACTCATTGAAAAGGTGCGCGTCAATCCCGGCAACTATGCCGATAAAAAGAAATTCGAAGAAATCGACTACACCGAAGAAAGTTACCGGGCAGAACTAGAGCGCATTGAAGAGAAGTTTACCCCCCTCGTTTTGCTTTGCAAGGAACATGGAACGGCTATGCGGATCGGTACCAATCACGGGTCCCTTTCCGACAGAATCTTGAGCAGGTACGGAGATACTCCGGAAGGGATGGTACAATCCGCCATGGAGTTTATTCATATCTGTAAAAAGAATGATTACCACGACCTGATCATTTCCATGAAAGCAAGCAATACGCTTGTCATGGTACAAGCCTACCGTTTGTTGGTTAAAACCATGAAGGAGCAGGGAATGAATTATCCGCTGCATCTGGGAGTAACAGAAGCGGGAGATGGCGAAGACGGACGGATTAAATCTGCGGTTGGAATTGGAGCCTTGCTGGAAGACGGTTTGGGAGACACCATTCGGGTATCCCTGACAGAAGATCCTGAATTTGAGATTCCGGTAGCTCAAAAGCTGCTCCAAAAATTTAAAAAAGAACAGGACTACAAACTAAACTTTTCGTCTAAAATAAAGTTAGACTATTTCCATTATAATAAACGTTCAACCAAAAAGTTACTAAACATTGGTGGAAGTAATCATTCAATTGTTTTTTCGGATCTATCAAAAAAAGAAAACATAGTTTCAACTAATTTCTTTTGTTTTGGGTACAGCTATTCCGAGCAGCTAGACAAATGGAATATTTTTGACCAGGCTGCAGATTATGTTTATCTTGGAAATCAGAGTATTGACTTTGAAATTCCGGGAACTTTGCGACTGGTCCAGGACTACGCCACGTGGAAAGAGCACAGTAGAATCGACGCATATCCGCTATGTACATTGCGAGAATACCAGGAATACAAACCCTCCGGAATTGTCTTTTTACTCATTAACCTGGATGAGCAAGTTATCGTTTCAGAATTACCAACAGCAGAAATCATTTATGTTATTCAAACGGAAAAAAGGCAAAAAACCCAATTAATCCGCAAATTTCAACATGAATTAGCGGAATTAAACAACCAAACACCCGTTATACTCAAACTAAACTACGAGTTGAAAGAGCTGGAAATGCTCCAACTATATGCCAGTTCAGATGCCGGAATTCATTTTATTGACGGCTTTGCAGACGGGCTTTGGATCACAGCACCACAATCGGTGGTTGACCTGAACAGTTTATCCTTTGGCATTCTGCAGGCAACACGTACGCGCATCTCGAAAACAGAATACATTTCCTGTCCATCCTGTGGAAGAACCTTATTCGACTTACAAGAGACCACAGCAAAGATCCGGGAACGCACATCCCATCTCAAAGGAATTAAAATAGGCATTATGGGCTGTATTGTAAACGGTCCGGGAGAAATGGCCGATGCTGATTACGGATACGTAGGAACCGGTCCTGGGAAAATCACTCTTTACAAAGAGAAAACGGTTGTGAAGAAAAATGTTTCAGAAAAAGAAGCTGTAGACGCATTAATTGATTTAATTCGGGAAAACGGAGATTGGATTGAGCCGAATAATTAATTTTCCTAAAAAGATCATTTCGACTCCGCTCAATGATCTTTCCAAAAAAATAAAATGTTACCAATAATTGCTGACGCACGCTAAGTCTAACTGCTTTGTTCTGCAAAACCAGCCAAAAAGTTAAAAATTTCACTTGATTTCCTGCCTGATCTACCCACAACCAGGGTCTTTCCCTTCCAAACATAAAAAAAGCCCTTCAAAGGGCTTAAAAACGCTATTTCTTACGGAAAATATAGATCTGAGAGCTCGACAAACCTTCCCTAGCCTTCCTATTGGATAAAAATCCAATTAGCATGGCTTTTAGCAAAGAACCACCCTTGTATTTTTCACTGAGCATCGAAACATAATAACTATCAAATTTCATCGGAAGCATTTTCTCAAATTTCAGTCCTTTGGATTCAACTAAAGGAATAATTGATTTTGGAGAAAAATGATAGAGGTGACGAGGAACATCGTAAGCGGCCCAATACTCTTTGTAATACTGTGCATCAAAAGAGGTATAATTCGGAACGGCAATTATCAAAACTCCATTTTGGTTCACCAAAGAAGCGATCTTTTCCAAATCCGGCTGAAGGTTGTAGACATGTTCCAATACGTGCCACATGGAAACAATATCAAACGATTCATTCAAGTCATGAAGCAAACTTAGATCCTTTAGTTCTATTCCGTTCTCCGACATAGCAACTCTACGAGCATCTTCATCCGGTTCTAAACCCAAAACAGTATATCCTGATTCTTTTGCTTTCGCTAAAAAGTGACCGGTTCCTGCTCCGATGTCAAGAAGCTTCTTTCCGGTTGTTAGCTCCTTCAACAAAGAAATTTTCTTCTTTAACGTGTAAGAGCGGACCCAACCATAGACTTTATTAACGAATCCTTTTTTAGTTGAGCTGTGTGAAACATATTCTTCGGACTTGTAATATTCACCTATTCTTTCCAGGCTTGGTCGCGGGTTTGTGAACAACAAATTACAGGAAGCACACAGCTCCAGTTTAAAATTCTCTTTGGAAAGGAAATGATCCTTCACCGTTAGATAAGTACTAAAAGATTGCGCTCCACATGAAGGGCAAGAGGTTTGATTTAAATGTTCCACGTGAAACTATCTTCCTAAATGAATTAATAAAACAGAAATATCGCTAGGGGAAACTCCACTAACTCTTGATGCCTGGCCAATAGTCACAGGTTTTATCTTACTTAACTTCTCTTTGGCTTCCGAAGACAAAGATTTCAATCCGGAATAATCCATACTGCTTGGAATTGAAACTTCCTCCAGGCGAGAAAGCTTTAAAGCCACTTCCTCTTCACGGGCAATATATCCTTCATATTTCAACAATATTTCAGCCTGCTCAACAGCTTCATCATGTTCCACGTGTAACCTTTCAGCCAACTCACGAACATTCTGACTCATTTCCAGCACATGCTCCATGGTCACATGCGGACGTGTAAGCACTGAGGCCAATTTAACCTGCTGAGAAAGGGGAGAGCTTCCAACCAAATCCAAAACCGGATTTGCAACCTCCGGACTAACGCCTTCTTTTCGCAAGGCTCCGATTAATTCCTTTGCAGCATTCACCTTTCTATTTACACGATCCATAGCTTCCTGATCCTGCAAACCAAGTTCGAAAGCAATCGGAGTTAAACGAACATCTGCATTATCCTGACGCAGCAAAATACGATACTCCGCACGTGAAGTAAACATACGGTATGGTTCCTGCGTTCCCTTGGTAATCAAGTCATCAATCAACACACCGATATAAGCCTCACTTCTTGAAAGAATAAACGGATCTTTTTCCTGAACCTTCAAAGCAGCATTAATTCCGGCCATCAATCCCTGACAAGCCGCTTCCTCGTATCCTGTGGTTCCGTTTATTTGCCCGGCAAAATACAATCCATTGATCAATTTGGTTTCCAACGTATGCTTTAGTTGGGTAGGGGGGAAGTAATCATACTCGATTGCATATCCAGGTCTGAACATCTTCGCCTGTTCAAATCCGGGAATAGATCTCAATGCTTTCAATTGAACATCCTCTGGCAAACTGGTCGAAAAACCATTTACATATATCTCAACTGTATTCCAACCCTCCGGCTCAACAAAAATCTGGTGTCGATCCCGATCAGCGAAACGATTGATCTTATCTTCAATACTGGGACAATATCTTGGTCCGCTGCTTTTAATAGCTCCGTTAAACATAGGAGAGCGATCAAATCCTTCACGCAATAAATCATGCGTTAGGGTAGAGGTGTAAGTAATGTGGCATGCACGTTGAAACTTCAGAGCTTCCGTATTTCCGTAAGAGAACTTACTTGGGTTCTCATCACCATCCTGCAGTTCCATTTTGGAATAGTCCAGCGAACGGCCGTCAATTCTCGGAGGTGTTCCAGTCTTCATTCTTCCGGATTCAAATCCCAAAGCAACCAAATCCTCAGTGATTCCCGTAGCTCCTTTTTCACCAATTCTTCCACCGCCAAACTGCTTCTCGCCCAAGTGAATCAATCCGTTCAGGAATGTTCCGTTTGTCAGAACAACGGCCTTTCCATAAACCGGAATACCAAGAGAAGTGCGAACACCCACAACAGATCCGTTTTCCACGATCAATCCGTTGCACATGTCCTGCCAAAAATCAACATTTGGATTTCGCTCAAGCAGCAATCGCCACTCTTCCGCGAACTTCATCCGATCATTTTGTGTCCTTGGCGACCACATTGCCGGACCTTTTGAGCGATTCAACATACGAAACTGAATTGCCGACAAATCCGAAACAATTCCGGATCCACCACCAAGCGCATCAATCTCACGAACAATTTGCCCCTTCGCCACACCACCCATTGCGGGGTTGCAACTCATTTGAGCAATCGTATTCATATTCATTGTAATCAACAACACCGAACTCCCCAGTTTTGCAGCTGCATTTGCAGCCTCGCAACCGGCATGTCCGCCACCCACTACAATGACATCATAATTCTTCAACATAACTATTTCATGTTTCACGTGGAACAAAATTACTATCATCTCGGCAAGCCTTCAAATGTTCCACGTGAAACTTACGTTTCATTAACATTTGATTTTTCAAAGACAGACCAGAAAGTTTCACGAAAACAAATCCATGTTCCACGTGAAACAAAACAAACATCAACCCAAACGTTCCACGTGAAACTTACGAAGCTCCAGCATTTCATTCTCCTTTGATCTCATTAACTCTTCATCACTTTCCGTCTTATCCTTGTACCCACACAGGTGCAACAACCCATGCACACACACCCGATGCAATTCATCCCGGAACAAAGTATCAAACTCATCCGCATTGTCCTGAACACGATCAACACTGATAAACAAATCACCAGAAACCACATTATCCTGTGTGTAGTCGAATGTGATGATATCCGTGTAATAATCATGCTCCAGGTATTCCTTATTCATTTCCAACAAGTGCTCGTCCGAACAAAAGATAATTGAGATTTCACCCAACACTTTTGACTCTACTTCACATACATTTGAATACCATGCAAACAAAAATTCCGGATTAACACCCGGAACTTCTTCAATATCTTCGAAAAAAATCTCTACCATTATCTATTAAAAAAGACACTTACTTCATTCCCCTTTTCGTTGAACATTACTTCATCCGCCAGGTTTCTCATCAGGAAAATTCCTCTTCCATTTTCCTTTTCAATATTTTCAGGGGAAGTAGGATCGGGGAGGTGCAGATGATCAAAGCCCACACCTTCATCACAAATTCTAAATCCAAAACCATCACTGGTTTCATAAAACTCCAACTTCACTTCTTTACCCTCATGCATGGCATTTCCATGAATTATCGCATTGTTCACAGCTTCAGTTACTGCTATCAATACATTTCCATACATGTCCTCATCGATACCAACCGTCTGACAAGCTTTATCGATCATCGACTCTACTACCGGCAAATTATTCAATTCTGAAGGAATGCTTAACGAATCAATTAAAGTAAACCCTTCTTTCATTCTATTCATTTAATGTTCTACGTATACTAGAACTGATTGAAGTATTTGCCAGCTTTGTCTTTGTAGTACTTTGTCAACAAAGGATCAACCGCACGCAGCAACTCAACTTGTCCAAGCTTGTTACGCTTATACTCATCAAATCGAATAAGGTTACCATAATTCACGTTTTTTCCTGAAGTGGATTCCCGTTTTTCCTCAAACCCTCTTTCTTTCAGCGCTTTTTCACTTTCCAAAAGACGCGTTAAAATATCTTGCTGGCGACGGATCATCTCCGGAGAAAACTGTTTATTGATCAATTGTCTCTCCTGTTCCTCCAACTCCTTGATCAAAGGGTTCAATTGATTCCCTTTTCCCTGACCCTCTTTGTTCATCTCATTTCGCAACTGCTCCAAGCGCTGACGAATTGCTGTTTGCTGTGCAGCCATCTTTGCGATTTCCTTATTTCCTAATCCGGGCATTCCCTGGTTGCCCTGACCAGGTTTGTTTCCAGGTTCTTTTCCTCCGGGATTGTTTCCCTTCTTCATTTGCTCCAGCTGCTTTTTCAGCATTTCCTTCATGTCTCCGGAAGACATTTGCCCAGCGCTTGGTTTTTGTCCGGCGCCACCCGGATTGTCACAAGAACCCGAACCGGGTTTTTGTTGAGCCTGCTGTTGCATCGATTGCAAGCTCTCATTTAACATCAATGCTAAGTTGTTGTAACTCGTCATCACATATTGCTGATGCTGCTGCATTCCCCTGCGATTATGTTCGCCAATCTCATTTGTAATCAGACCAAAGTTGGTGCGGATATCTTTTAATTCCTTGTCAATAAACGGGGCAATCTTCGTTTGTCTTTTCGCCAATGCCATCAAACTATCTTCTATCAACTTGTTGTCGTCAATGATGCTTCGTTGTTTTCTTCCCAACTTATTATAGTAAGGGTCCATATCCTTCACTTTTCCAAATCGGTTCATCACATACTCCTGGTCAAAACTCAACGACATCAAATTCTCCAACAACAAACGGATAAGACCCATATCTTCCTCATTCTGCTTTTTGTTTGCCGCTTCCTGCTGATTATTCAATTGGTCTGAAAGTTCCTTCATTTTCTCAGCAGCCTTCTTTTGATTTTCTCCGGCCTTCGATTTTTTCCCCTGATCCAGTTTACTCTTAGCATCGTTCATTTCCTCGGAGATTTCCTGCTGTTCCTGCTCAAACGAATCCATTGGCATCGGGCGTTCCAATTCTTCATTCAACTTTTGCATTTCCTGCATATCCTGCTTCAGCTCATCAAACTTTTTGTTCAGCTCCTCTTGTTTCTTTGAAGCATCCTTTTCAGAAAGCTTCTCCTCCTTGATGTCCTTTTCTAACTTTTCCTGTTCCTCGGCCAATTGATCCAACTCCTTTTCCAAATCGTCAATCTTCTCATTCACCTGCAAACGCTTGAGCATCTCCATCGTTCGGTCCAATTGCTTCTTCATCTCATCACTGGAGGCATCCAACTTCTCGGTTTCATTCTTCATCTGAAGCTGATCATTCTTCTCCATCAATTTCTCCAGTTCATCGAGCAGCTTCTTAAGCTCATCATCCATTACTTCTTTCAGTAATTCTTCTATCAGTTCCTGCTGCTTCAATAACTCTTCATCCTGCTCACTCAGTTTATTCTTCTCCTCATTACTAGCATCCAATTTGTCTTTAATGGATTGTAACTCCTCCTGCAGAGATTGTTGCTGTTGTTTCAAAGACTGAACCTGTTCCATGTTTTTGAAATCACTTTTTGATTTGTTCATTAATGATTTCTGGAGCTTGTTCACATCCTTTTGGAACTGTTCCGTTTTCTTGAAAACATCTTTCAGCGAATTCTTCAATTCCTTCTGAACTTCATCGCGTTTCTCATTCAAATCGGTAAGTGTAGGAAGTTCATAAACGAAGTTTTGAGAAGAGGTGCTTTTTGATCCGTTCACACCATCGTTATCAAACACCTGGAAATGATAAGAAATCTTGTCCTCCACATCGATATTATCTCTGCTGAAATCCACAGCAAATGAAAACTTATCATTGGTAGAAGTGTACTTATCAACCAACATTTTACGCTTCAATTCCGTTCCGTTCTTCTTTTTAATGGTGTACATGAAGTACAAGGACGTCAATCCGTAATCATCAGATATCAATCCTTCAAACAAACGAACAGATGTTTTTACTGAATCTACGTTTTCAGAAACCAGGATAGAAGGGTAGGCATCTTTGATTACATGAACCCGAATACTCGAAGTGTCCAAAACGTTCAGATCTTTGTTCTTCAAAACAAAATTCATCGAACCATCCTCTTTATAAACAGTTTCAAAGTTTCCGTTTCCGGTATTGAACTGTTTGGAAAAACCTTTGCTCAACACCTTAAACCAACTCACATTGCGTGTCTCTACATTCCAATCGACTTTCGTTCCTTCAGGAAGATCCAGGTCTGCAATGTTCAAAAGGCGCTCATCCTTCTTGTGAAGGTACTTCGGGTAATGTAACGTTGCTACAACTTTTCCCAAAGATGAATTTCCCAAAACCTTAACCTCAAACTCCTTCGACTGATACCCTTCACTTTCAAAATGGAAAACAAAATCTGTTTTCAAATTTTCGATAGGGAAAGCCATCCGGTTCTTTCGGGTCTTGTTCATTTTATAGCGGCCCCGGTTCGAAACCAGGAACACATGTTCAGGAACATATAATCCGGTGATATCTACTTCAACATTGTAAGAGCTTCCTTCACGCAATCTATCTTTTCTGTTTACCAGGTTAAAATCAAACGGAGCCTCCTGAGCCTGGGAAAAATTCACCACATTGGAAGAACCCTTCGTGATCCATCCAGGTGCAAAAACAGCAATCGTTCCAAAAAGCAAAACAATCGGAATTACATACTTTAAGTACTTCTTCGATTCCTCGTAACGAACCGCCTCTTCAAACTTAACAGCAAGCAGCTCATTAGATTTCTGTGAAACACTCGCACGAATCAATTCAAAACTGCGGTCATTTTCGTTTATAATCTCATTCAACTGCAGCGTGTTCAGCAAGCGGTCAGAAACATTCGGAAAAAAGGCACCGATAATCTTCGCGGCCTGCGTTCGATTGATTCGCTTTCCAAAAGAGTACAAACGCATTAACGGGAGCGCAAAATAACGCACCAATAAATAACCGTTCATTCCCAGGAATAAAATCAACAAGATAAATCGAACGGAACTCGGGAAACGACCAAAATACTCCAGGACACTCACCGTTAACCAGGAGGCCAATAAAAAGCCAACGACGATCAAAACACCCTTCAAGATCTCACTCTTGTAATACTTCCGGATGAAGGCGTCTATTTGCTCAATTAAGCGATCAAAAGCTGACATAAAAATAATTCTTATACGAATAACTTACTAAAGTAGAAAAGTTCATACAGAACATCTTCTTCAAATTTTTTCAAGCCGTACACTTTACTCATAAAAAAGGTTAATCAAACACACTTTTAACACTTTACCGTTTTGCCGAACGAGGTCATTATTTAATTACTTTTGCATAAAATTTACAAGCATGAGTTCGTCAGACGTACGTGTTCGTTTCGCACCATCACCAACCGGACCATTACATATGGGAGGTGTTCGAACAGCACTTTATAATTACCTTTTTGCAAAACACAATAATGGAACTTTCATTATTCGAATAGAGGATACCGACCAGGAGCGTTTCGTTCCCGGAGCACAGGAATATATCATGGAATCTCTAGAATGGTGTGGTATCATGCCTACCGAAGGTCCGGGTATAGGTGGTGACTACGGCCCTTACGTTCAAAGTGAACGCATGGATCTTTATAAACCTTACGCGCTTCAACTTGTTGAAAACGATAAAGCATATTATGCATTCGATACTCCTGAAGAATTGGATGCAGTTCGCGAGCAGGCAAAAAATATGGGGATGCCCAATTGGCAATACAACTCTATCACACGTTCTTCATTGAAAAACTCCCTGACGCTTCCTGCTGATGAAGTAAAAAGAAGATTGGAGGCCGGTGATAAATTTGTCATCCGAATGAAAATGCCCAGAAATGAAGATGTTCGATTCGAAGATATCATCCGTGGATGGGTAGTAGTAAACACGAACAACCTGGATGACAAAGTGTTATTCAAAAGTGACGGACTTCCAACTTACCATTTAGCGAATATTGTGGATGATCATTTGATGAAAATATCTCACGTAATCCGTGGGGAAGAATGGCTTCCGTCTGCACCGCTTCACATTTTGCTTTACCAGGCATTCGGATGGGATGCTCCTAAATTTGCACACCTTCCATTATTGCTTCGCCCGGATGGAAACGGTAAACTTTCCAAAAGAGACGGAGACCGTCTTGGCTTCCCGGTTTTCCCAATTTCAGGAAACCTGAAAGATCCGAAAACAGGAAACATGGAATCATTTACCGGTTACCGTGAAAGCGGCTATTTGAATAATGCGTTCATCAATATGCTCGCTTTCCTTGGATGGAACCCGGGAACAACTCAAGAGATTTTTAGTCTTGACCAATTGGTTGAAGCATTTAGCCTCGATCGTGTAAGCAAGGCAGGAGCGAAGTTTGATCCGGATAAAACCAAGTGGTTCCAACAACAATATTTAAAAGCAACAAGCGATGAAGATTTAGCTCAAATGCTCAAATCTCAATTTAATCTTGCGGAAAGTGATGAAAAAATAGCACAGTTCTGCCACTTAATGAAAGAGCGTGCAACCTTCATTAAAGACATGATGGAAGAAGGATCTTACCTGCTTAATAAGCCGGCTTCTTATGACGAGCAGACAGTTTCCAAGAAATGGAAACAAGATTCTGCTGCATTGATGACTGAATGGAAAAGCAGACTGGAAGCACTTTCAACATTCGATGCACCAAGCATTGAAACGGCATTTAAATCCTTCCTGGAAGAGAAATCTTTGGGAATCGGAGCTGTGCTGCCTTTATTCCGTTTGCTGGTAACAGGAGCAGGAATGGGGCCCTCTATGTTTGAAATTGCCGCTTACTTAGGCAAGGAGGAATGTTTGAACCGCATGAACGACGGATTAGCAAAACTGGGATGAATCATCTGATAGAAGTCAACGGAATAAAACTCTACGCTTATCACGGCTGTTTGGAGGAAGAGGGAAAGATTGGCGGAAACTACGTAGTAGATGTCTGCATGAAAACCGATTTTTCTCAAGCTGCTCTGAACGACGAATTGAGCCAGACAATCGATTATGTACACATCAATGCAATTGTAACGCAAGAAATGGCTATTCGCTCCAAGCTGATCGAACATGTCGGCCAGCGAATTGTTTCACGTATTGAGCAAGAGATCAAAGGGTTAATTGCGCTTCGTGTAAAAGTGACTAAGATTTGTCCTCCCATTAACGGAGACGTAGATAACGTTGCAATTATTATTGAGTCGGGAACCTGGTAAAAAAGGTTCAAAAAATTGAATTAATTTAAAGACGGATTGGTTTAACAAAAACAACCATTTTCATTGGAATTAAAGAAAAATTACTATTTTTGCCGGCACAAGACGGTCTCGTGGCCGAGCGGTTAGGCAACGGTCTGCAAAACCGTGTACTCCGGTTCGAATCCGGACGAGACCTCAGAAACCCTGACAGTAATCGTCAGGGTTTTTTGTTTTTTAATATCTACAAAACCATGTGCTCCGGTTTCCCGCATGTGCGGGAGACGAGACCTCAGAAACCCTGACAGTAATCGTCAGGGTTTTTTGTTTTTTAATATCTACAAAACCGTGTGCTCCGGTTTCCCGCATGTGCGGGAGACGAGACCTCGAAAAGCTTCACATAACTGCGGAACTTTTTGTTTTCATAAAATTCTTCTTGTCACAATATAGAAACATAGAGCACATAGTAATACGCTTTACCATTCTTTGAATAAAACAGAATAAATTCCTTGTGGGTTACAGAAAACAAAAATTCTTTGTCTCTCTACTGTTCATATTATGCGCAAATTTTAATTATTATTTGCGATAATAATCTATGTGAACTCCGTACCTATGTGGTTTTAATAAGCAAAAAAGCACCCGTCAAAAGACGAATGCTCTTTCACTTTGTTTCAGTATACGTGTAATTATTAGCGTCTTAATTCGAACAATTGAATGTCCCGGAAACTTTTCCCGTTTTGATCTTTTCCTGTAACGATTGCTGCGTAGCTTCCGCTCGGTGCTTCATCTCCTGATTTATCTCTTCCGTTCCATCCTTCCTCTTCTCCAGGGGCATTTGAACGGAACATTTCACGGTTGTTCTGATCAATGATCAATAATTGGAAGTCGTTAATGTTTTCCGCTTTTACAAAATAAATGTCGTTACTTCCGTCACCATTTGGAGTAAAAATACTAGGGAACTTAGTCACTTTTGCTTCCAGTTTCACGAAAACAGGTTCCTTCGAATCTTCCGGATGTTTCGTAGGCGGTGTTTCTCTTACATCATCCTTCTTTTCCGCCGGTTCTTTTTTAGAATCTGTTTTTCCAGCTGACTCTTTTCTAAAGTTATCGGTTAAAACGTGCGTTTCTTCCTGTTTCACTTTATCCGGTTTAGCTGCTTCCTGCGGAATATCATCATTCTTAACGAAATCTTCCTTGATATATTCCTTACTGTTAGGATTCGTTGTCTGAGGAATATCTGCAAACTGTTTATCTTCAACAACTACCGGTTTTGTATAGCCGGTATGTGGTGCGAATTTCGTGTCTTCAGATTTGTTCTCTTCCGGACTGGTTGTGATCACATTCTGAGAGATTTCTTTTGGAGAATCCGTCTTTTTGTTCACACTTTCTTCACCTGAATTCAAAGCAACAACAGCAGTGACCACGCCTACAGTTCCAACCGCAGCTGAGCCAATGATCCATTTTGTCAAAGCAGAAAGACCTTTAGTTGCAACCGTTGCCGTAGAAGCAACACCTGCAGCAGCCATCTTAGCCTGAACACCAGCCCATAAATCCGGCCTCACCGGGGCAGTCTGGTTCTCAAATGCCTTCGAAAACAGTTCTTGTATATTATCTTTTTCAATCACGTTCTAATAATTCTAATTGAGTGCGTAGAAAAGCTCGTGCACGCGAGTATTGTGATTTGGAGGTATTCTCCGTTACTCCCAATGTATCTGCTATTTCTTTATGCGAATAACCTTCTATTGCAAACATGTTAAATACAATCCGGTATCCATCCGGCATTTCGTTAATCAGTTTCATTAACTGCGCCAGGTCCATTCCATCAAACTGATGGTCTGTAAAGGATACTTTGTATTGAACCTCTTCGACTTGTATGTCATCCAATAACTTTTTGTTCTTCCGGATGGTATCCAGAGCTGTATTTACAACAATCCTTCTGATCCATCCTTCCAGAGATCCTTCCATTTTGAAATCCACAATCTTCTGAAATACTTTTACAAAACCATCTTGTAATACATCTTCAGCTTCCTGGTTATTTCTCAGGTAACGCTGACAAACCGCCAGCATCTTGGGAGCAAACTTATCAAACAACGCTCGCTGTGCTTTTGAATTTCCTTTGGCGCATTCATTTACCAATGTTAAATCATCCATAGCACTTGCTGTATCAATAGACTCTAAACTACCAAAAAAGGTTGCATGTGACAGAATTCTTCAAAATAAAATTTATCTTAGTAGCACTTTAGCACCCCAATGAAAATAAGTATTTCCTCCTTGTTACTGATGGGTTTATCAGCAACAACCGTGTACTCTCAAAAGATCCCGCTTCTTCCGGGATCCTATTCAGCTTATCTTCAACTAAATGAAACAACCCAATTGCCGGTTCATTTAACCGTGGAGAAAAAACAAAAAAGAACACTCCTGGTTGTTAACAATGCCGAAGAAAGAATCGAATTAACGAACGGAATTAAAAAGGGAGATACCATTGTTTTACCTTTCCCGAGCTTTGATTCCGAATTGCGTTTCATCACTCATAAGAAAAAGGAAATCCGCGGATTTTGGTTCAACTACAACAAAGGAGTCAATTACAAAATTCCATTTTTCGCTAATTTCAATCCAAAAGCACGAAAAAAAGAGGCTCCCGGTGGAAATCTAAGCGGAAAATGGGAAACGCATTTTTCTCCTGAAACCAATGACGAAGAAAGTGCGCTTGGAATTATTTCCCAGGATCACAATCATCTGACTGGAACATTCCGAACAGAAACCGGTGATTACCGTTTTTTAGAAGGATTTATTGAAGGATCTAAATTCTACCTTTCTGCCTTCGATGGTTCACATGCATTTTTACTGAATGGGTCTTTAAAGGATCAGCAGCATGTTCAGGGTTATTTTTACAGCGGTAAACATTATTCTACGGATTTCGTTGCAAATTATAATCCCGATTTTGAATTGCGTGATCCGGATTCCATTACCGTTCTTAAGAAGGAAAATACTCCTTTCAGCTTCAACCTGAAAACTGTGAACGGAGGAGATTATTCCTTCCCGAATGCCGAAACAAGAGGAAAAGTGGTAATCATTCAAATCATGGGGACCTGGTGTCCGAATTGCATGGACGAAACCAATTATTACAAGGAATTGTACGAAAAATACCATTCCAAAGGATTGGAAATCATATCTATCGGGTATGAAACTGCCGACACTTTTGAAGACCAGGCTAAAAAGATCCTTACTCTGAAAGAACGTAAAAATTTAGACTTCACTTTTTTAGTCGGAGGAAAAGCCTCCAAAGGAATTGCTTCCGAACAATTTAAAATGCTCAATGAAGTAATCTCTTTCCCTACCTCTATTTATATTGGAAGAGACGGGGAAGTAAAACGCATTCATACCGGTTTCAACGGACCGGGAACAGGGGAAGTGTATATCGAATACGTTCAAAAAACAAATGCACTGATTGAATCCCTGCTGGGTTATTAATTTAACCGGATTCTTTTAGGATTGTCTGAAAGTTCCCAAGCCGTATAAAAAACCAGGCGCGCTATTTTTTCCACTTTAGAGAATATGATTTTCTCCACGTCATCTGTAGGTTGATGGTAATCCTCATGAACTCCGCTGAAGTAGAAAATTACAGGAATACTGTGCTTGGCAAAATTGTAATGATCCGAACGATAATAGAATTGGTTCGGGTCAGATAAACTGTTGAACTTATAATCCAATTTGACGCGCGTATACTTTTCATTCGCCTTTTCATTTACATCGTGCAGGTCATTGCTCAGCATATTCGAACCGATGATATAAATGTAATTGGTATCCTTTTCATGTCCGATATCATTCCGGCCTATCATATCTATATTCAGATCGGCAACCGTATTTGCCAAAGGAATCACCGGATGTGAAGAATAATAGTTAGAACCAAGCAGTCCTTTTTCTTCACCCGAAACCGGCATGATCAGGATGGAACGTTTCGGACCTTCTCCGTTTTTCTTCGCTTCCATAAATGCTTCTGCCAATTCCAGCAAAGCAACTGTTCCTGTTCCATCATCATCCGCACCATTGTATACAACTCCATGATCTACACCAATGTGATCATAATGTGCGGTAATAACCACTACTTCCTTTGAAAGAACGGGATCACTTCCTTCTATATAAGCCAATACATTGGAACTTTTTAATCGTTCTTCCTGCGTATTCAGCTGACCATTTAATGTAAAAACCGGTTTCGTTGGTTTCGATATCTTCCCCGTTCCGGAAAGAAATCCATTCGATTTTTTGTTCAGGCCTTGCAAAGAAGACTTATTCACAAACAGGATCGGGAATTCTTCCTTTCTCTTTTCATCCGCCAGGTACATGCTTTTCGTCGTAACGTAATGTTCCATGTACTCATATAAAGTAGTATACTGATCGGAAACTAAAATAATTCCTTTTACATGCTTCGGAAGATCTTTTTTCAAAGCAGCAACTTCTTTACGCACTTCCAGGCTTTTTAGCATATATATCAGGTAGCAAGGTTCTTTTCCCGCTTTTGTCAGCTGCTCGTTTGTATACACCGGCAGATTCTCCAAACTTGTTTTCGACTTACAGGAATAATAGATAAAATCTGTTTTGAAATTCAGGTTCAATCCGTTTAGGCTCATTGTTCCACCGGGTGTACTTTCAATGACATCAAAGTATTGTTCATAACCCGACATTCCCGGTGCAAAAGAACAACCCAGTTTCTTAAAATAAGCACTCAGGAACTCAGCAGTCATTTTCTGCCCCTGTTTCCCGGTTTCTCTTCCCAGGTATTCATCGGAAGCTATAACTGTGAGGTTTTTTTTCAGATCTGCTTCATCTATATAAGAGCTGTACTTTTTAGGTACATCAACCTGCTGGGAAAAACAAACGCACAAGGCACTTGAAAATAAAAGACTGGTGATTCCTTTCATACTTTATCAATAAGAGTTGAAATGTTCAAAAAGTTCAATATTCGAACCTCTTGAAACTTTTGAACATTTACTATTTACACATCGGGATTTTATCAATACGCTTCTGGTGTCTTCCACCTTCAAAATCGGTGTTCCAGAAAATATCCACCATTTCCAATGCTTCTTCTACAGAAACAAATCGCGCAGGAAGTGTCAAAATGTTTGCATCATTATGTTCACGAGCCAATTGAGCGATTTCTTTCTTCCAGCAAAGTGCTCCGCGAATTCCCTGGTGTTTGTTAACAGTCATGTTAATTCCGTTCCCGCTTCCGCAGATCACAATTCCTTTGGACCCTTCATTTGCTTCCACGTGATCGGCAACCGGGTGACCGAAATCAGCATAGTCAATGCTTTCTTCACTGTAACATCCGTAATCTTTTACCTGGTAACCCACTGATTCCAAATGTTTAATAACTTCTGATTTCAACTGAAATCCTGCATGATCTGCTCCTATAGGAATGATTTGTGACATAATACTGAAAGTTTTCTCAAAGTTAAGGCTTATCAACAAATGGAACAATCAATTAACAATAAGAAAAAATGCATTCCCGGAAAGTGCTGATTTTGTTGCTCTTGTTAAAAGTAGTTTTACACACCTTTTAAATCCAAATTGTCAATATCTGTTGGAAAGATTCAATAAGTATTTCTAGGATATTCGAACTATTTGATCATATGTACAAGTTTTTGAATAAAGCACTCAAAAGTTTGATCAAATTATCGCTCTTTTATCACCATGTTAAACACATATTAACAGAGTAAAACCAAACTATTTTATCCACATTAACAATTTAACTCATTTTGTTCATATCTGCGTAAAGTCTTGTGATAGAACTTCAAAAGATGTATTCCGATTGTCAATAAATCTATCGAATGAACTCATAAGTTTAAAAAACGAATCCTTTTATTGAAAGTTTTACACGAATTAACACCCCTAATAGATATAATAGATTTCTTTTTAAAAAAGATTTTATTCTATTTATTTTGTTTTCGCTCTTTTGAAGACTAATTTGCACAATTCATAGTTAAAGTTTATATTCGAATAGACGAACGAAAGTGAAGTGTCTACGAAATAATTAGAACAGATTGTAATTAACGCTCAAAATTAATTACTTTTGACTCCAAAGCTGTAAAGAATGACGAAGGCTAATGTGTTAGTTGTAGAAGATGAATTCATTGTTTCGAAGGATATCCAGTCAAGTTTGAAAAAGCTTGGTTACCACGTTGTTGGTGCGGCTCCTTCGGGTGAGAAAGCACTTGAATTATTGGAAGCAAATCAGCCTGATATTGTCCTTATGGACATCATGTTGAAAGGAGAAATGAATGGGATCGAAACAGCGGAAATTGTTCGTAACCAATACTCCATTCCGGTAATCTATCTAACAGCTTATGCAGATGAAGCCACTTTATCCAAAGCGAAAGTTACCGAACCATACGGGTATATTTTAAAACCTTTCAAAGAAATCGATTTACACACGTCGATTGAAATGGCTCTATACAAACACAAGAAGGAACAAGAGGTGGAACGCGAACGCGATATGCTTTATTCGCTTGTTGAAAACAAAGAGAAAGATTCACTCAATGAGTTCATTTTCGTAAAATCCAACAGCAAATTGGTGAAGTTGAATATGAACGATATTTATTTCATTGAGGCTTTGAAGGATTACGTAGTTATCAACACCAATGAAACACGTTACACGATCCATTCAACCATGAAGGATATCGAAACAAAATTGGGTACAGACCAGTTTATTCGTGTTCATCGTTCGTTTATTGTTCGTCTGGATAAAATTGCATCGATCGACTTTCCGAACCTGCAGTTGGAAAATGACCGCAAACTCATTCCGATCGGAGGTTCATACAGAGATGAACTGACGAATCGCATCAAAATGCTTTAAGCAGCCGCCCGGTTACATTTCCTTTATTACCTTTCCCTCAATAAGTTTCAGGTTACAAATTATTTGTACAGAAAGTTGAGATATATTTCCTAGCATTGACGAAAAGATCGCGCTTATGAAATTTCGTCTGCTTACCATTTTATCTTTCTCCTTTTTTACGGTTACCGCTCAAAATAATCCGGATAGAATATTACACGTGAAGTTCCTGGACGGAACAGCAGTATATGCCCAAGACGGGAAACTGGTTTCTGAATCAGGTGCTTTCCCGGATCTTGGACAATATGGACATTGGGAACCTTTTTATTCCATTTCCCCGGAAAAATTGGACGCTTATTACCAAAAGGCCAAACAAAACCTGAAAAAGAACCTTTCGGACCCACGCACACTTTTTGAATTTCACTTAAATGCTGATGAAGATATCCAATCGGTTAAAAAGGAAATAGAAACGAGATTGAGTGCTATTAAGTATGTGAGCATTCCACCGAAATTAAGCCTGCCGGCAGTACCTGATTTTCAACCGACGCAGCTTTATTTGTACGACCAGGAAGCGGGAATTCATGCACAGGAATTTTGGAGTGCGTATTCTGTCTACGGAGCAGGAGTAAAAGTTTGCGATATTGAATACATGTTCAACGACCTTCATGATGATCTTCCAACGGTTACTATCATAGGACCACAGCCGGAAGATCCCGGGTTCGGACCGGATCACGGAACGGCCGTATTGGGAGAAATCGGTTCTTTGAATGATGGAGTAGGAACCACCGGTATTGCTTATCAAAGCCAGCTGTTTTTTTCAGGTGCTTATTTCGACCAAACGTATTTCCTGGAAGAAGCGCTGATCAATACCATGAATGAATTGGATCCGGGAGATATCGTTCTGATCGAACAGCAAATTGCCGGCCCCGATGCAAATCCGGATTATGTACCGGTAGAATGGTATGAACCGTATTACGATGCCATCCAGTTAATATCCGGAAATGGATTGATTGTAGTGGAAGCTGCCGCAAATGGCAATCAGGATTTGGATGACCCTATTTTCAGTATGGACAATAACGGACATTATCCTTTCCTGGAAGAGAACTGGTCGGAAGCTATTATGGTGGGAGCCGGAGCTGTTGGTATCGATGATGCATCACGTTCCAGGCTGTGGTTTTCCAATTACGGAAGCCGGATTGACTTGCAGGGAAATGGGGAAGGAGTTGTTACAACCGGTTATGGAGATGCTTATTCAGCCGAGGGAGTTAACAAGGAATATTCAAACGATTTCGGAGGAACTTCCGGAGCTTCTCCGATTGTAGTTGGAGCAGTTGCGTTAATACAATCCCTGCATAAAAGCGTTACCGGAAATCCTTTATCAAGAGATCAAATACGGGATTTATTGGTTCACACCGGAAAACCCCAGGTTGCAGGGACACTATTTCCGCTTTCACAAAAAATCGGGCCGTTGCCCAACGTTTTTGCGGCCGGAAATTACCTGATGGACCATTTAGGAATAGATGCAACCGATAAAAACGCTTTTTCCGTTTTCCCGAATCCGAATACAGGTTCTTTCGCTGTTTATATCCCAAATGGAACTGTAAGCCAATTAACCCTGAAAGATGTTTCCGGCAAAGAAATTCAAATAGACCAGGTAAAAACAGGTATGGGATTTGAATTGAAAAGCAGGAATCTGCAAGCAGGAATTTATTACCTGTCGGTAATTTATAAAGATGGACAGGTTGTTACCAAACCGGTTCAGGTAATACACTAATTTTTTTACCGCAAGGAGTAAAGGCGCAAAGTTTTAATAATCCTCCCTTTGCGTTCTTTCATTCTTTGCGGTTCATAAAAATATCTATGCTGAAGGCATAGGTCTAACCAAAAACGGAACAATTGTTACCAAACCGGTTCAGATTCTTCCACAATTTACGTTCATATGTTAGGGTGTAGGGGTTTAAAATCTTAAACCCCTACTATTTTTATATGGATTGTTTATTTTTAATTCATGGAAGATCTGATTATCACCTCCGACAAAAATCGTTTGGATATCGCATACATTACGGATTTCATAGCACAAACCTATTGGGCGAAGGACCGCACCATGGAAAACATGCGTACCTGTATCGAAAACTCATTGAACTTCGGCATGTTACTTGATGAGCAGCAAATCGGATATGCGCGCGTTGTGACGGATTATTACCAATTTGCTTATTTGATGGATGTGTTCATTGACGAAAAATACCGGGGAAATGGGTATTCCAAAATGCTGATGAAACACATCCTGGAATGTGATGCTTTAAAAGATGTCAGGGTTATACGACTGGCAACGGCTGATGCACACGGTTTGTACAAACAAGTTGGATTTACCGAATTAGCTAAACCGGAGAATATGATGGAACTCTTAAGATAGAAAGCTTAAAACTCAAAATTTTTTCGGCTCCGCCGGGAAAGCAATGCCTTATAAATATGATGCGATTAATTATACCAACGATATTGTTTCTGCTAGCAGGCTGTTCTGATTCAGAAAAAAAAGAGAACTATGGTTTCAAAACGGAACAACTTTACAAAGGTTATTCCGACAGAGGAAGCTACTTATGCTACCTGAAAATTTTACCGGGAAACAAAGTTATTTTCACCTATCAAAATGAAGGAAACGATAGTTACGGAGAACATTCCGGAACAATCAAAGCGATAAATGATTCCACTTATCATGTGAACTGTAAACTGACTTTCGGAGAATTTGTCTTTAAACCGTTTAACCTGGATTCATTATGGATCAGCGTGGATCCGCCTTCGTTGATAGATAAAAAGATGATCCTGGCCCGTTATGAAAACGAAGACCTGATGACCGGACGAAAAACCAGTAAAACGGGAATAACTTATGTCATAGACGACCGTTTATTCAACGAATATACGCCGGCGTATATCTTAACGGACCACACACATCCCATTACGGGGGAAGCATTAACAATCAAAGCCAGCTACGGTTGTGCCTATAGCTTCGTAGAGGGAGACCAGGTTGAATTTGACATCGTCATTTCGGGCGATTCGCTTTACACTATTGAAGATGATGCGGTATTGCAAACGGGTTCATTCCGCCTGAAAAAACAATAGTTATCGAAAGGAAAACCTCAGAAAATCAAAATTTTTCGGCTCCGCCGGGAATTTATGGAATCATCCACGAAAAACCATCTATACCCAAAAAATGAAAATACTGAGTTTTGCATGGATGATCTTCATTGGTGTTAACGGCTTTTCGCAGGAGGTCGATTCCCTTGTTATTTTTTACAGGATCGGGTATAAATGCAGTCCCGAAATGGACGGAGAAGAAAAAAGAGGAGCTTGTGGAAGAAAGGAGAAGATAAACTATGAAAAGGAGAAACATGTTTATCGCATAACAAAGTTTGAATGCAAAGAAAGCTTCAGAGAATGGGTAGGGCAATGGGAAATATCACAGGATAGCATTACTAAAAAGGAAGTCAAAACCTGGGTTGGCGGATTTGGTCCAAATTTGATAAGTGATAGTGTATCTCACCCAAAAATTTTCAAAGATCGAAGAATAGCCGGGAAAGATCTTAATGCTTTTCTCCGGTCAATAGTTGCCATTAAAGCAGATACGGTTTTTTCGTATACCATGAAAGAAATTCCAGCTTCATATTTGGAAAAACATTTCCCCGATGGCCAAAATGATAAAGAAGAAGTGGATTCGCTAATTCAGCATGAATTTTCCAGCTTAGCTATATCAAATGTTACCGGCTACTTATTTTTAAGTTTCCGGTATGAAGGAATAAGATATGAGTTATGCAAAGACAGCAATAATGTTTATTGGAATCTTTATATTAATGAAGCTGAATGGAATACTTCCATTCAATTTATCCATTTCGCTTTTGATACTTTCATCAAAGAAGAACTTCCCAGGAAATTTTCAGGATTGAGAGTCTTAAAGTAATTTTCACTAATTTTGCTTCCAATATATGCAAACAACCACGACTACTGAACCTAAATCATTCATTTTGCCGGGGAATTTTCTAGAAAGGAAAGTCGTGTTTAATTAACAATTTAAACAATTAAAAAATGGCAAAAAAATTAGACAAAATTATCGTGATCGATGTGGAAGCCACATGCTGGAACACAGCTCCTCCACAAGGAATGACCAACGATATTATCGAATTCGGGATCTGTTTACTGGATGTCCATTCGGGAGAAATTTCCGACAATAGGGGAATCCTGGTTATTCCGGAACGTTCCGAGATCAGCGATTTCTGTACGGAGTTAACCACCATTACTCCGGAAATGATCCGAAACGAAGGAATTTCCTTCAAAGAAGCATGTTCCATTATTAAGAAGGAATATGAAGGGCAGAGCAGGGCCTGGGCAAGCTTTGGGGCTTACGATCTGAAACACATCCAGCGCCAATGTTCCGAACTGGGAGTCGGTTATCCCCTCGGTCCATCTCACATCAATGTAAAAACGCTCTTTGCATTGAAAAACAAATTGGGACATGAAAAAGGAATGGATGGTGCATTACAGCATCTTCGGATCGAATTGGAAGGAACACATCACCGCGGAGTGGATGATGCAAAGAACATTGCAAAAATCCTCCGAACGCTAATTTAAATCAGTTTGAGTTTTGAGAGTGAGGATAGCGCCTCATTCTGTTTTATCTTTCTCACTCTGAAACTGATACCAATTCCAAATCAATCGTCCGCTTCTTAGGACTCACCTCCGAGATCTTCACCCGGACATTATCCCCGAAATGGAACGTTTTACCGGTTTTCTGACCCACAATGGTCATCGTTTTTTCATCAAAGGTATAGCGGTCTCCGGGAAGTTCCTGCAGCGGTACCATTCCTTCACAGGCGTTTTCGGTCATGCGCACAAACAGCCCGAACTCTGCCAGACCGGAAACAATTCCGTCAAATTCTTCCCCGATCTTGTCGTGGACGAATACTACCTGGAAGTACTTATTGGATTCGCGTTCCGCTTCCGTTGCTTTGCGCTCCGTGCGTGAAATGCGTTTGCAGATGTCTTCCAAAGCATTGTTGTACTTGTGTGGGCGGTTTTCCAAACATTCGAGTAAAATGCGGTGCACCATCAAATCTGCATAGCGGCGGATCGGTGAGGTGAAGTGCGTATAATACTGGAAAGCCAAACCATAGTGACCGATGTTGTCCGTGTCGTAGGTCGCCTTGGCCATGCTTCGGATAGCCATCTGCTGAATAATGCTGTATTCGTTCTTCAGACGGATATCGTTCAGTAATTTGTTGATGCTTTGAGCGGCTTTTTCCGGACTTGTGAATTCCAAAGAATGACCGAATTTATCCAAAAACAAACTGAATAATGCGATTTTCTCCGGATCGGGCTTGTCGTGAACACGGTAGACGAAAGGAACAGGATCTTTTCCTTTTTGAGGCATTCCAACGTACATGGCCACACGCTTATTGGCCAATAGCATGAACTCTTCGATCAGCTGATGTGCATCTTTCGAAACCTTCACAACCACATCAACCGGTTCTTTGTTTTCGTCCAGTTTGAATCGGATCTCTTCCGAGTTGATCATCAAAGCACCATGCTTAAACCGCTCTTTTCGATAGATTTTTGCGATTTTATCTAAAATATGCAGTTCTTCCTTGTATGGGCCTTCTGCACCTTCGAGGATTTCCTGAGCGTCTTCATAGGCAAATCGATGGTCGGAATGAATGACTGTTTTACCAAACCACTCTTTATACAATTTTCCTTTTTCATCCAGTTCGAAAACTGCGGAGAACGTGAATTTATCTTCCTTCGGACGCAGGGAACAAACCATGTTTGAAAGCTGTTCCGGAAGCATTGGGATGACACGGTCTACCAGGTAAACGGAGTTTCCGCGTTTATAAGCTTCCTTGTCCATGGCAGAATCCGGTTTCACATACTGGCTTACATCCGCAATGTGTACACCAATCTCGTAATGACCGTTCTCCAGTTTGCGGATCGACAAAGCATCATCGAAGTCTTTTGCATCCACCGGGTCGATGGTGAAAGTCAAAATATCCCGAAAATCGCGTCGCTTCGCGACTTCCACCGGATCGAGTTCCAACGTTACCTGTTCCGCTTCGTTCATGACGTCGTCCTCAAATTCAATGGGAATTCCCTGTCCGATCAGAATAGAGATCATTTCCGTATCGTGAATAGAATTTCCGCCCAGGGTCTGGATGACTTCTCCGAAAGGAAACTCAGCAGACTTCGGCCAAACCGTGATTTTTACCAGCGCCTTGTCCTTATTTTTTGCCTTGTTGAGCTTTTCGAAAGGAATGTAAATTTTCACGCCCGTTTTCGTATTGTCGGGAATTAAAAATGCGTGTTTGTCGTACATGTGAATCGTACCTACAAACTGCGTCCGCTCGCGCGAAACTACCTCCATGATCTTACCTTCCGGCCGGTTGCCGCTTTTTTTTGTCAAAGCCACACGCACAATATCTCCGTGAATGGCGTGACCGATATTGTGAGGCGCGATGAAAATATCCGCTTCATTTTTTCCAACCACTACAAATCCGGAACCGCGCTGTGTCAGCTCCAGTTCTCCTTCAATGGTTTCCGTGGTATTGGAATAAGCATACGTTTCATGTCCGCTCTTGCGCAAAAAACCTTCAGTTTCCAATTCACGCAGTAAAGCCACAACTAATTTGCGGGATTCGCTGTCGTGCACATGCAGCAAACTGCACACCTGCTTGTAATTCAGAAGTGCATCCTGGTGTTGTTCAAATAATTTTCGAATAATGTGATAGAGGCCGGTTTTTAGTTTTTTGGTCGATTTATCTTTTATTTTTTTTGTTGGTCTTTTTTTACCCATAACTAATGTTGTATGGTAAAAATACAAAACCCAAATGACATTTGGAGAATTAGTGCTTTTATGCGGACATTGTAGTTGTCAAATGCTAACTTCGTAAAAAACCGCTTCACATGAACAAACCTTTTTCAGCCTCAGTTGAAACAACCCGTTTGGGAATTATGCACTTAAAACGTTACTGGGAAAAACAACAAGCCATCCGGAACGGAATATTGAACAATGCGGATATGTCGGAAGAATGGCAGTTGGATTATACTTTGTTGGTTGCACTGAACCTTGGGCTGGAACAAACAGTTCGGTACTTGTATATCGGCGGAGCATCCATTGACGAGTTTGAAGACTGGATTCTGGAAGTGAACGGAGGGAGCATACCGGAAGAAAATATCCGGCAATTCAATGCTCGAATCCTTCAGCGGGATGAGCCGAAAAAAAGAGAAATCGAGCAGGTGCTTAGTGAAGAAGAACTTCATTTCTGGGAGGAAAACGGTTACCTGATAATCCGTGGGGCCATTCCAAAGGAAGATTGTGAAGCCACAGTAAAAGTAATTTGTGACTTTATTGGTGCAGACCTATCAAGACCTGAAACCTGGTATACGGCTCATCCGGAGAAACAAGGAGTGATGGTTCAACTCTTCCAGCATGAATTGTTGGAGCAAAACCGGCGCTCACCAAAGGTGTTGAAAGCGTATGAACAATTGTGGAACAGAACGGATTTGTGGCTGAACACGGATCGTTGCGGATTTAATCCACCGGTTACAGAATCACACCCTTATCAGGGTTTTCCTTTGCATTGGGACGTGAGTTTGAAGCAGCCAATCCCTTTAGGCCTTCAGGGAATTTTGTACTTGACCGATACAGCTGAAAATCAGGGTGCATTTACTTTGGTTCCCGGATTTCACCGAAAGATTGAAGCTTGGCTGAGCTCATTGCCGGATGGTGAAAATCCAAGGGATCAGGACTTTTATGCCCTTGGAGCCAAACCCATTGCTGCTCAAGCGGGAGATTTTATTATCTGGCATCAGGCACTACCACACGGGAGCAGCCCGAATTTGGCTCATAGCCCGCGTATTGTTCAATACATCAACTACGCACCGATTGATCTTGAAATCAAAAAAGAATGGATTTAACTTGATTTTCAGCTGAAAATCTTAACTTTGATAGAAACAGAATAAAAAGTTATAACAATGAATAAGCGAATTGAAGCGGCATTAAATGATCAAATTCAAAAAGAATCATCTTCCTCTCAATATTACTTGGCTATGGCTTCCTGGGCAGAAACAAAGGGACTGAACGGGACGGCAAAGTTCATGTACACACATTCAGACGAAGAGCGGTTCCACATGTTGAAGCTGATCAAATTTGTAAATGAGCGCGGAGGTGTAGCTGTTGTTCCTTCAATTCCGGAGCCGCCAAGAGAATACGATTCTTTGGAGCGTGTTTTTGAATTGCTGCTGGAGCATGAAGTGGGGGTTTCCGAAAGCATCAACGGTGTTGTTGATATTTGTTTACAGGAAAAAGATTATTCCACACATAACTTCATGCAGTGGTATGTTTCCGAGCAATTGGAAGAAGAAGCGCTGGGTCGCAGTATTCTGGACAAATTGCGCCTGATTGGCGGAGACAAGGGGGGGCTTTACCTGTTCGATCGCGATATGGAAACTGCAGCAGCGGCAGCTGTGAAAGCAGGAAGCGCAGATCAGAAAGCGTAAAGCTTTGACGGTGAAACTTTTTCGGTGAATTATTCGTTGAAACAAACGAAATAAAGTACTCTATGCTCGTTCGATTACTAGGAATTGGAGCTGTTGTTGCGTTTGCTACTACTAGCGCGGTAAGTCAAGTCTCGTATCGTTTTAGAAATTTTTCTATTAACGATGGACTCTCACAGAGTTCGGTGACGACTATTGTGCAAGACGAAGCAGGGACCTTATGGCTGGGAACCCAGGACGGTCTGAACCGTTTTGACGGGCAACAATTTGAAGTATTTACCTCGGATGACACTCCCGGACTGGCTAGTTCCTATATACACTGTGGTCTGAAAGATCAAAAAGGACTATTGTGGTTTGGAACGGCAGACGGTATTTCCGTTTACGACCCCAAAAAAGAAACCTTCCGGTCACTCCTTGCATCAGATGATAACAACCTTTCCATTGAAAGTATTTCGGAAGAACACAACGGAAATATTTGGGTGGGATCTTCCACGCACGGATTAGCGAAATACGATCAAAAAACCAAAAAAGTCTCGTTTCTGACGGGAGCTATTCCTTCCAAACGCATCCATTATATCAAATTCGTTTCAAAAGACCAACTGATAGTTTCTTTTGAAGATGTGGGAGTATATGTTTACAACCTGATAACAAAAGCATGGAAACAACTCACACCTGCGAATAACAGAAAAACCTGGCTGGTTTCAGATGCGGAACCCTTTACGGAAAACAGTCTTATTTTTTCCAGTAACGAAGGACTTTGGCTGTTCGACACCCAAAACCACAAACTAATCCCGTTCTTAAAGTTCATCGGGAAAGATTATGGCATAGAAGAGTTCTCGGATGTGTATGTGAAATCGATCAATGAGTTTTATATCGCTACGGTAAACAACGGATTGATCAGTGTCAGTAATTCCAGAGATGGTTATAGGGTTACCGTCAGTAAAAAAGACATTTTCCAGAAGAATGCCATCCTCTTTAATGAGCTGAATGAATTGTTTTGTGATGAAAACGGAACAATATGGATAGGGACATTGAGAGGACTGAGCGGATTTAATCCGAAAAACGATTCCTTCTTTGGAGTGGGCCCGGCAGCCAACCTGAACCTGGGATTGCCTTCCGAAAGTGTTTGGGGTTTCGCAGAATCTTCCGATTACTCGAAAGTATACATAGCAACAGATTTTGCCATTTCAGAATTGGACCGTAAGACCGGGAAATTCAAACATTACTACATTTCAAAGTCCGGTGATTTTAATGAGAACAGCATTGTTTCCATTCACCACATAACGGATAAGCACTTTTTGGTCGGGGCGAATGACGGATTGTATGATTTAAAGATCCAAAATGGAAAAGGAACCTTTAAAAAAATCAATTACAAAGGAATTTCCAATCCATCCGGTTTTCAGCAAATTTACCAGATTACACCTTACAAAGAGTCACACTATTTCCTGGCTACAAAAGGCGGAGTTCTGCTTTACGATATCAAAACCGGTGAATTTCAACCCTTTGTTTACGATCCGAAAAAACCCAAAACAACGATCGGTGCCGGAATTTGCCGGGTGGCATATAGAGGACAGAATGACACTTACTATTTTGCAACAGGGGTAGGAGGAATCAACGTGCTTTCCATAGATAAAAACGGAAAAGAGCGGATTATTCCTTACCCGATGAATAAATCCATTCTGAAAGCCAGTCGGGATGTTATCTCCAGCATTTACCAGGAAAACGAAACAACCTTATGGCTTGGTTCTTCCGGATCGGGATTGCTGAAGCTGAATCTGCAGAGCGGTGAAGTAAAGGCATATACCCGCAAGCAGGGACTTCCGAATAATTTTGTTTACGGGATCCTTCCGGACAGCCGCGGTAATCTGTGGTTAAGTACCAATAAGGGATTGTGTAAATTCAATAAGACCGAGGAAAGCTGCACCAATTATTCCGAAGTGAACGGATTAATGAGCAACGAGTTTAATACCGGTGCATACCTGCTTTCCGGAAACGGAGATATGTATTTCGGAGGAATTGAAGGATACAATTTTTTCGATCCGGAAAATTTACAGGAGCTTAAGGACAAAGTATATGTCAACTTTTTGAAGTTCCGGTTCGATGATCGCTGGTTAAAGCCCGGCGATAAAGGAGCACCGTTTAAAGAATCATTTTCCTTTCAGTCGAATATCAAATTGGGGTACGATGAGCGAAGTTTCACGATCCGTTTTTTACCAACGGATTTGATCAACCGCGACCTGCTTCAATTCAAGTACGAATTGGAAGGTCTGGACGAAGGTTCCGTATTCCTGGGTTCTTCCAGTGAAATTCACTTTACTTCACTGACTCCGGGCTCTTATGTCCTGAAGATTTATGTGAAGCGCATCGACGGGAATTGGGTGCAGGCTTCTTCACAGATGAATATCGAGATCGCAGCCCCTTTCTGGTGGAAATGGTGGTTTTGGGTAATCGTTTTGATCGTTTTGACCCTGATCATTATTGTTTTCATCCGCTCACGAATCGATTTGGCAAGAAGAGACCAGGTGCGTTTGGAGATGAAGATTGTGGAGAGAACCAAAGAGATCCGGGCTCAGAACATGAAGATCGAATCTCAGAAGAGAGTCATTGAAGAAGAAAAAACGAAAGTAGAAGAACAGAAGCGTTTGCTTCAGATCGAAAAAGATAAAACAGAGACCCTGCTTCGTAACATCATCCCGGAATCTACAGCGGAGGAACTTAAAACAAAAGGCCGCGCTTCGGCACGAGCTTATAAAACGGTTTCTGTACTATTTACGGATTTTGTCGGCTTCACGAAAATTGCTGAAGGGTTGAAACCAACTGACCTGGTAAATAAGCTGGATGTATATTTCCGGAAGTTCGATGAGATTATCGTAAAGAATAACCTGGAGAAAATCAAGACTATCGGTGATGCTTACATGTGTGCCGGTGGTGTTCCTGTGCGTAACAATACCAACCCGATAGATGCGGTATTAGCTGCGCTGCAAATTCAGGATTACATGAATACACTGCGGGAGGAGGCATTGAAAAACGGTGAAGAATACTGGGAATTGCGCTTAGGGATCAATACAGGGGAAGTGACGGCCGGAGTTATCGGCTCGGAGCGACTGGCCTATGATATTTGGGGAGCAACTGTAAACCAGGCACAGCGGATGGAAATGATGGGTGAACCCGGAAGAGTAACGATTTCCGGATCTACCTTTAAGCTCATTGAACCATACTTCGAATGTACGTATCGCGGAAAGGTAAAAACGAAGAGTAAAGGATTGATAGAAATGTTTACGGTAGAACGCATCAAACCCGAACTTTCAATCAACGGCGAAGGATTGTACCCGAATGACCGTTTCCAGCAGATCGTCAACCTGCATTTATACAGTAGCATTAATTATTACAAAGCGGAACGACACATTATTAAGGTCTTGGAGAAAGGCTTGTCGCCGATGCTGCATTACCACAGTATTGAACACACCAAAGATGTTGTTCGTGCCGTTGAACGTTATGCCTTGCTGGAAGGCGTTACCGATGAAGGGTTATTCCTGTTGAAATCAGCAGCGACATACCACGATGCCGGATTCGTGGAAAGCTATGAAAAAAACGAACCGATAGGAGCGAGAATGGCTGAAGAGATCCTTCCGAAATACGGCTACTCGGATCAACACATTGCCCAGATTAAAGAACTGATTTTCGTGACACAGATCCCGCATCAGCCGAAAAATAAACTGGAACAGATTATCTGCGATGCCGATTTGGATTACCTGGGAAGGGATGATTTCCATGAAATCTCCGACCGCCTCAGAAGAGAGCTGCGTGAGCACGGGAAGATCCAGGGCGACAGACAATGGGACCTGATGCAGGTTGCTTTCCTGAATATGCATAAGTATTTTACACCTACGGCTATTGCCAGCAGACAAACCAAGAAAATGCAAAACCTCAAGGAAGTAGAAGAACGTCTGGAAAGAAACGAGTACAAGGATTAATCAAGTCGCTATTGGATTAGGAGGAATGGAAAAACAAGGCTATTTTTGGTAAAAATTTGACAATGAGAATTGGTGTTTTTGGATTATTAGTGCTGCTTTGCAGCTGTGGAAAAGATACGGTAGAACCATCCAACAATATCGAAGGAACCTGGAATTGGGTTTCCACCATTCAGGATTCTACTTTTGCAGAAGATACGGCGTCGTCATCAAACAGACAGGTTTTAACGATTGTGGATTATAAGAATATGGATTGGAAGCGTAATGACACCACTTATTACCAGGGCGTTTACATCTATGGAATGAAAATGTCCCAAACGTTGGGAGTGAACAAGCTGACAATGAAATTAAGCGGGATTTCCTATGGGTTCATGCTGAACCATGTGGGAGACACCCTTTGGATACAGGAAGACCGGACCGGAGGATTTACCTACCGGTTTTGTAAAGACTAGAAAAAGAAAACCCGTCCTGGCTTATCCGAGACGGGTTTTTTTAATATAAAAACGGTAAGTAAAATCTTAACTGAATAAAACACTGCTTCCGTATTTCCCTGCAACCGGATTCACAATCAATGTTGGAATTTGAGCATCGTTTGTAAGAATGTATTGCTCATGGTTTGCGGTAATAACACCCAGCATGTTATTGCGGTTCAAATTCATGATAGCGATCAAATCGGCATCCAATGATACGGCATGTTTTACCACTTCTTTATCAAATCCGCTGTTTGGGACAACTTTTGTCGTCACATCGATTCCTCTTTCGTGGAAGAAACGCACTGCAAACTGGATATTTGCTTTCACCTGGTGGCGCAGGAACTCATCCGATTCGTCAGGTGTGATTACGTGAACACGCGATTTGAAGTAAGTAGCGATATTTGCAACATAAGCCAATTTTTGCTTCGTTTCCTTGTTTAGATCCAATGGAACCACGATATCGTCATAACCGGTTTCCCGGATAGGTTTTTCCTGTACAACAATAAATGGAACCGTAGAATGGGTAATTACTTTCAAGGCATGACTTCCGGTAATATGCTGCCACCCGGTTTGACCATGTGTACCCATAAAAATAAGTTCAGCATGGTTTTCCGAAGCAAAATCACCGATATCGTCAAAAATATTTCCAACACGGACGTAAGCTGTAATCTTTATCTGTCCCTTGTGCTGCTCTACAATACCTTTCAATTTTTCTTCCGCTTCGTTAACAGCCTTGTCTTTTGCTACAACATGTAATAGTAAAATCTCCGCACCGGTAATCTTTGCAGTATTAATCGCATGGTTCAGAGCATTTTCCGCAACCGGTGTAAAATCGTGGGGAACAATAATGGTCTTTTTTTCCATAAGGAGTTTTTGTGGGTTTTATATAGTAGTGCAAATGTAATCAAAGCATTAGAAGCTTGATTCTATTTCCTGGACCAATATTAAAAATAAGACGTTAATAAAACAATAAGTCGTGGTTTTTTCTCACTTTTGTAAGGATTACAAAATGAAGAAGAAATGCCAATAATCGGGAAATTATTGAAAAAGACTACCGAATTTTCTGCGCGCAGAAATGCGTTGAAAGGACTTGATTTCAAAGATCAGATAAAAGTCCTCTCGAAGATCTTAAAATTTGCGCAGGAAACGAAATTTGGCTATCACTATGATTTCCAATCCATTTTGGACTCAGAAAACATAGTGGAAGAATTCCAAAGAACCATTCCGATTCGTGATTATGACCAGTTTTACCAAACCTGGTTACATCGCTGCCTGGACGAAGAGGAAGATGTAATCTGGCCCGGAAAGATCAAATATTTTGCACTTTCTTCAGGAACAACAGGTTCACCGAGTAAACGGATCCCTGTTACCAAACAAATGATCCGTTCATTCCAGCGCAATACAATTAAACAGTTTACAGCAACTGCTGACCTGAACCTTTCCGATGGATTCTATCAAAAATCGTTTTTAGCGGTCGGCGGATCTTCCAAACCGGAAAAAAAAGGAAAACACTTTGAAGGCGATCTGTCCGGAATTCTCAAGAAACATACTTCGGTTGTGTTGCTTCCGCTTACCAAACCGGATGCAGAAACAGCAGCGATAAAAGACTGGAATAAGAAGATGGACCGTATGGTGGAAAAAGCACCGGAGTGGGATATCAGTACCATTGCCGGAATTCCGAGCTGGTGCATTATGCTGATGGAACGCATCATTGAAAGATACCAGGTAGAATCGATCCACGATATCTGGCCGAATTTGGAATTGTACCTGTCGGGAGGAGTTTATATGGAACCTTACCTGAAACGCTTTGAAAAGGTTTGTGGAAAAAAGGTGCATATTCTGAATACTTACCTCGCTTCGGAAGGATATTTTGCCTACCAGAAAAGAGCTGAAAGCAATGGAATGCAATTGCTGTTGAAATCCGGGATTTTCTTCGAATTTGTACCGTTTAACCGGGATAATTTTGACGAATACGGGAATCTGAAACCTGAAGCAAAAGCATTGTCTGTTGATGAGGTAACCACGAAAGAAGATTATGCCCTGGTCATTTCAACAAATGCCGGATTGTGGCGCTATTTGGTTGGAGACCTGGTTCAGTTTGTGGATTTGGAACGACGGGAAATTCGCATTAGCGGACGTATCAAACAGTATTTAAGTTTAGTGGGCGAGCACTTGTCGCTTGACAATATCAATATGGCAATCATGAAAGCCGGAGAGAAACTCAACGTGGCCATTCCGGAGTTCTGCCTTTATGCAAACACGGAAGAACAAAGACATTATTGGTGTTTCGGAACGGACAAGTCTATGGACAATGAGCTGGTTATGAAAACCGTTGATGCTTTACTTTGCGAATTGAATGATGATTACGCTTCGGTGAGAAAATACGATACTCTGAAAACCCCGGCGTCTTACCAAACGGATGTAACTAATTTCTACCAGTTCATGGAGGAAAAAGGGAAGTTGGGATCTCAGAATAAATTCCCGCGCGTAATGAACGAACACCAGTCGCAAGAGTGGAGACTCTTCCTGGGGATTTAATCCCGAAAGCATATAGCAGAGACGTGAAGCTTCACGTCCCTGCCAGTTTAAAGTCGTATACGAATTGATCTGTGGATTATGACTGAAGTCTTTTCAACTCCCGCTCCCGCATTTTCGATTTGTAGATTGCATTGGCAACTACCACGATGATAATCATAGCAGAACCCGCGTAGAAATTTCCGTTTAGCAGCTCATCCTCATGTAAAATCGGAATAGCCAGTAAAATGGTGTAAACCGGTTCCAGGTTGATGCTTAGAGAAACCGTAAATGCCCCCAGTTTTTTCATCACCTCGATGGTGGCAATAAATGCAAAGGACGTACAGCAAACACCCAGGAACAAAAGCCAGGCAAAATCGCTTCCGGTCATTTTAAACAAGTTGCTGTCCAGTTTTCCGTTGTACAAAAGCATCCCGGAAAGGAAGACCAATCCGATTCCCATTTCATGAAGCGTAATAGCAGATGAAGGAACCTCTTCTGCCAGCTTCGCATTAAAAACGGAAAAGAAACCGGCACAAAGCGCAGAAGTCAGCCCGAGAGCAAGTGCTAAATATTGCGTTTCGTCGAAATCGGAAGAAACAAAGTAAATCCCGAAGATTACCAACGCGCCGAATAGGAATTCCACCCAGGAGAATTTCTTTTTGAAGACAATCGGCTCAATCCAGGTAACGTGCAGGGTAGCTGTTGACAAGCACAAAATTCCCAATGAAGCAGTGGAAAGTTTAATAGCACTGTAAAACGTAATCCAATGCAGGGCAACAATGATTCCGGTCCCGAAAACTTTCAGCATGGTTTTTCGATTGCGGATCCTCATGGGCATTTTCAGCAGGTACAAACCAATGAGCAGCGAAATAAACGCGATCAGGATACGGTGCCAAACCAAATACTGTGCTTCAATATGGATGAGTTTTCCCAAAATTCCGGTGAACCCCCACATGAAAATAATGAGGTGCATCAAAATATAATACCGGAACTTTTGAAACATGCCCCAAAGTTAGAGCTTATTTGAATCCCTGCTTTGTTTCTTTCGACAAATTCAGCAAATATTACACCTCTTAATAAACAAAGCCGGCAGGGGGAGAGAATGGAGAGTTTCTCTTAGTTCCCTCTGCCGGTCTTTGTTACTCTATGAAAAGTTTTTGAACTTGTCCGTTTGCATGTACCAGGTACGTACCGGCCGCAAGGTTGGAAATATCGAGCACCGTAATTTCTGAGTTCGTTTCACTGGTAAAAAGGAGCTTACCGGATAAATCGGTAAATACGATCTTACTTTCCTTGTTTGGAAGAGAAACGGTTAATTGACTGGTTGCCGGATTTGGCCACATAGCGAATGCGCCGGATGTGTTTTCCCGGAGGTCAAGAGATGTTGAAGGGTATTCAATAATGTAATAAAGTTCATTGGTATTAAACACATCATTCCATTGCCCGGCTTGACCCAAAGGCCAATTGGTAACAGCTATTGCCAAACCGTCCTGGTTGTTCCAGTTATCCGGCTCGTTGCCCCAGTTTTCGTAACTTCCGTTTACAGGTGAACCGTTGGAAGTACCTATCCAGAAAGGAGAAGATTGTGTGTCGTTATCACCGTTCCAAACCCAGTTTCCTTCGGAAGAAGAATCATTGCCGCCCAACCACATGTAGGATGCACCACCTCCGTCCGGAGCAACGGTTTGTGCATGATCAAAAAATACATTGTTGATTTCCTGGAATAGTGCGTCCTGTTCTTCCTGAGAGTTGATCTCAACAAGCTTTCCCCCGCGGGAAACAGCACAGGAAGCTGCATTCTGCCAGTTTTGGTTCTCAAGCACGATCTCGTAAGCTGAACCATTGAATTCGAAATACCGGATGAGAAAAGGATTGACAACACACTGGGCATTCGCTTGGTTTACACCGCAAATACCTATTGCGATGAATAAAGAATAAATTGTTTTCATACGATGGAAGTTTAATTCGACATAACCGTTTACCGGTATTCCGAAATTAAACCATCAGTAGTTGTAAGTAGTTATGAAAAACCCGGATTTAATTATGGATTTGCCCCGGTTCATTTACAGGATGCAGCGAACAAACCAATAAGCAGTAGGCGAAACACCTCATTTTTGATTCGATTGATCTATTTAAAATCAGCAGATTTTTTGAAATTGTGGATTCACCGCTAAATCGATCCACTAAAAGGTGAAAGCTATTTCATATCTTTGTCAAAAAGCAAAAACAGCAGGTATGTCACACATCATCACATTGAGCGATTTTATTATGGAACGACAGGCGGAATTTCCGGGCTCATCCGGGGAATTGTCCCGCATTTTGAACGATATTTCAATTGCATCAAAAATTGTGGCAAGAGATGTTCGTAGAGCCGGATTGGTAGATCATATCCTTGGTGCCCAGGGAGATATGAATATCCAGGGTGAAGAACAGCAAAAACTGGATGTGGTTGCAGATAACCAGTTTATCAAAGTGTTTGAATCAAGTGGTGAGATCTGTGGAATTGCTTCTGAAGAAAATGACGACTTTTTAGCCTTTACATCCGAACGCGCTCAAAGTGGAAAATACATTGTGCTGTTTGATCCTTTGGACGGTTCTTCCAATATCGACTGCAATGTTTCGATAGGAACGATTTTCTCAGTTTACAAACGCATTTCTCCGAAAGGTACTCCTGCAACCCTGGAAGATATGCTGCAAAAAGGAACACAGCAGGTTGCTGCCGGTTACGTTCTGTACGGTTCTTCAACCATGTTGGTTTATACAACCGGACACGGGGTAAATGGATTTACACTCGACCCTTCCATCGGTGAATTCTGTTTGTCGCATCCGAATATGCGCATGCCGGAAACGGGCCGTATTTATGCCATGAACGAAGGAAACATTCACGAATGTGAACAGGGAGTAAAAGATTACATTTCGTTTTGCCAGGAAGTTAAGGCTGACGGAAGACCTTATTCCGGAAGGTACATCGGCTCTTTGGTAGCAGATTTTCACAGAAACCTCATTAAAGGGGGAATTTACATTTACCCGGTAACGAACCAAAGCCCGAAAGGAAAACTGCGCTTGCTTTACGAGTGCAACCCATTGGCTTTTGTTGCCGAACAAGCAGGCGGAATGGCAACCAACGGTACAGAACGCATTTTGGATTTGGAACCGCACCAATTACATCAGCGCTGCGGATTCTTTACAGGTTCCAAACAAATGATGGAAAAGGCGATTAACTGCCTGGAAACAGCACGTGCCAAGGCATAATGTTCCTCGATTTCCGGAAAATAGAAAACCTTCATATTTTGCTTTGGCTGCTCAAGGATATTTGCTGGGCAGCTGATCTGAAATGGCCGGGAACGATTATGATCCTGCCAACACTTGCCGTCGCTTTTTGGCTAACCTGGAAAATGCGCAGCTCCTATTCCGAATTGATGCATAACCTGGCGGTAATCCTTTGGATCCTGGCAAATTCGACCTGGATGATCGGTGAATTTTTCTTTGATGACGGAACACGCCCGTTGGCACTGATCTTCTTTGGAAGCGGATTGATTTTGTTGTTTGTATTTTATGGACAGCAATTGTTTGCCAGGGGAATTCCTGGAAAAAATGACTCAAACGAATTAGATTAGATGTAATTTAGCATCCGCCGCCGCGGATTACGACCCTATGATAAATAATCAGGAATATTACATTGCTCAAGAGGCTGCAGAACATTTTCGAAGGCTAAAAAACTCATTCAAAGGAGACAAGTTAACGGAAGAGGATCAACAGGAGATTTTTGTTTTTTTGGAATATGCGGAGAAATTTGTTGGTATCCAATATCTTGCACTTGCAATAAAACTTGTTTCAAATCAAAAATACAAACTTGGAAATACAGCTCTATTTAAGGTTTATGATCTGATTTTGACGAATAAGAAGTTACATCCATTGCTTCCGAGGGTCATTTTTCCGAACTGGATTCTTTTCATGGAAAACCGTCCTGAAGCAATTGATTTGTTATTCATGTATCTTGGTCCTCAAAAAATAAAAATCAATAAAACTGTCCACGAAAGTGTGCTCATTCATTATGGAAGTAACTTCAATAGATTAAACAACCGGTATCAAAACCGCATTTTTGAGTATTGTCTGATAAATGATTGTGAGAACAGGTTGCTTTTAAAAGTTTATGCAAACCACTATCCGTTTATCCGTTCAAAATTGCGAGAAAGATTCATGGAAAAAATCATGTTGGATAACACGATAAAAAACAATTACTATCATACTTTTCTGACGGATTTAATGGTATTCAATGATCTGTTACAAAAGCAAATTTTGGAACGAATTTCCGAAGCTAAAAAGTGAATATTCTACTTCATGGTGTTCACAATATTCATGGAGGGCAGGAATTGCGCCGTCTGATCATCCTTGAAAGGAGTACTTTTCGTTTCCAGCAATTTTTCGTTCAATTCCGGGTAGACTAGCGTATTTTTCACTTCCAGCATGCGTTTTTCCGGCTGTTGTAAAATCTGCTCCACAACAGTGACCGTATCGTGAATAATCGTTGAAGCGGTCCTGAAAACCGGAATTTCTTTTACGATCGTGTCGTGAATGATTTTCCCGGAAGAAGCACCGGTCACCGAAATTTCCAAAGGATATTCGGAGAAACGCCAGTTAAGGGAAAAACTTTTTTGATTCCCCACCATAAAAAGAACGATCAGGCATGCAGCTCCGATCAACACCTGGTAAAGTGGAACGGAACGATTTAAAAAGTGCTTTTTCGCTTTCGGAATTTCCAGAGCCAGCGGTTCATGATCGGGGTATTCGAGAGCAGGTACTGCAGCAATTACAGTTCGCTGAAGATTGTATTCCGCTTGCGTTAAGTGATTCAGAACGAAGGATTTCTCTTCGTTGGTAAGTTCCTCAAAAGATTTGGATTCGATCAAATCGAATAAGCGTTCGTGTTGCTCTTCCATATCAATTCAATTTAAAAAGTATTGTTTCAAAACTCGGATCAAAATGTTTCAGTTGATCCGTGATTTTCTTTGTTGCGTAGAATAAGCGCGATTTTACCGTTCCCAGGGAAGATTCCGTGATCTCTGCAATTTCGTTTAAGGGAAAATGTTCCAGGTAGCGCAGTACAAAGACCGTTTTGTGATGGTGTTCCAGGTCGTCAATGGCGTCTTGCAATGCCTTTAAGAACAGCTTTTTCTCCAGGAGATTTTCAGCTAAACCGCTCGGATGATTGATTTCCGGATGCAGTGAAACCGTTTTTCCATGATGCCGGTAAGCGGTTTTGCACATGTTGGAAGCAATTGTAAAAATCCAGGAATAAAACTTCTTCTCCGGATTAAACAGGTGTTTTTTCTCCAGGAGTTTCAGGAAAATTTCCTGCACAAAATCCTGTGCCAAATCCACATCCTTGTTCAGCATTTTGATAAAGTAACCCAGCAGTTTTTTGCTGTACCGTCGGTGCAGTTCCTCCAAGGCCAATTCTGCTTGTTTGGCAGACAAAGGAGAATGATGGTCCATTACCTGAACCATCAACTCTTCGTCGCTTTGTTGTTTATGATGTAAACTCTTCAAGGTTACTTAGGCTTTTTCACTTTTCTATTATTTCCATCACAACTCGAAAGCCGACTGCAGGGTCCGGGTTTGAATACGTTTGTGTTTTATCAAAAGTACAATCTTCAAACAAGTCGTACCAGGATCCTCCGATTGCTTTTCCCCTGGTGCTGATCATTTCGGAAACATTTCCGAGAGTATTGTAAAGTCCGAGCTTGTTGGGCAGATAACTGGATACTTTTACCTGGTGAAAACCACCGTCATCAAAAAAGCGCTCTTTCGAGGTGCGTATGTTTCCGCGGTAATGTTTCCCATCGGGTTCCTTGATTTCATTGTTTGGGAACGGAGTAATGGCTTTCGAATCTCCGGAACCAGCTGCAGTTCTCCATTCTTGCTCTGTTGGCAAGCGAAAGACAACCTGTGTAAATGTTCTTTTGCGCTGCAAATTGTATTGTTTGGTTAACCATTCACAGTATGCTTTTGCTCCTTCGTATGAAATGCAAACGGCAGGATAATCTTGATAAGCCGGATGCCAATGGTATAAATTCATCATTGGATCATTGAAACTGACGGCGTATTTGTCCTTGATCCATTGGGTAGAATCATACAGAGCAGATTGGTACAAGTCGGTTTGACCGGAAATTTTCAGATTATTCAGGAATTTGCTGTAATCTCCGTTCGTTACTTCATACTTGTCCATATAGATGTTTCCGTTAACAGGGATCATGTTTTTTTCCAGGGTTTTCAAATCAAGCACCGCTGAAAGAATGGAAACCGGCTTATTTTGTTCGGAAAGGAGTTCAAAAACCTCACTTTGCTGTCCGCTTTGTTCAGACACTTTCAGCAGCAATAGTTCCAGTTCCTGCTTTTTCAGGGTTTCTTCTGTTTCCGAATAATGCTTGTACAATTTGATCATGGAAGGAACATACATTCCATTGAATTCCTGTGCTTTCAGATCCCCGATGTTATAGGAAAAAACTTCTTTCAGGTAATCCAGCAAATACCGTTTTTCATAATTCCTGCGAATGACTGCTGTGTTGTCAAAATTGGAGTCACTGTATTTGTATGCCAAACCGGTAAGGTACAATTTATCACCAAAGTCTTTTTCAAATAAGCTGATAGCCGTTGTTGCCACATAAACCGGTCTTTTACCCTGGAAAAAGTGCGCATATATTTGCTTCTTCTTTTGCAGGTATTCTTCGTCGGATTCAGGCTCTTTCACTGTTAATGGAGGATATCCAAGTTCTTTCAGGAGCCGGTTTCTGTAACCTTCCAGTTCAATGAGTGAAGTATTGACAACTGTAATGTCCCGTCTCATTTTTTTAGCCGCCTGCATAATCCATGCAGCGTATGTGTCATTGTCTCCGATGGTAAATAAGATTGCGTTTTCGTCCAGTTCGGAGACTACATTGTATCCCCAGTTGAGCAATCCCACGGGCAGTTCGTTGGTATTGAACATTTTCTGGCCGTACACATCAAATTGCTGCTGGTTGCGTTCCATCGCATAATGAATCAGCATTTCGTCCAACAGTCTCGGATCGTCCGGGTTGATCGCGGCAGCTTTTAAAAGTCCTTCCGGGTTTCCCCATGCCCCTTCGTTTTCTATGAAAGGGATGAAATAGCCCTCAAAAGTATTCGGCATGGCTTTTTGAACTTCCCCCGCGATTTGTGCACAGAGTTCGGTGTATTTTTTTCGCTCTTCTGATCCGTGCGGATTGGTGTTTCGAAGCGCTCTTGCCGAAGCATAATAATTTGTCCAGGCAGTTCCGTTCTTTGGACTTTTATCTACTTCTGCTTTCCAAAGTCTTAGCTGGTCTTCGTACCATTTTAATGCTCGTTCTTCTTTCACGATACTGTAAACCGTTTCCGGTTTTTGGTCTCCGTCTTTCTGAGCAAAGGAATTGAAACAGGTTAAAAAAGTAAGTCCGATAAATAAGTGTTTCATGTTCTTAAATTAAAAAAATCTGCGCCTGCGCTGACCTTGCTTTGCCAAAACGCTTATGCTGTAGCTTGTGCCGCCGCTAAAGCTTTGGCGACATGCGGTCAGCGAAGGCACAATGGCTTCACAAAGGCAAGAGCTATGGCGTAAGCGTAGCGCGCTTGACCTCTTGGTTTCTAAAAGGATTACTCAGCCGGTCATCAAAGGTTCATTCCAAATGATTGATTTTTTCAAAAAAGTTTCGACAAAACGAAAAAACCCCTCTCGGCTCAGCCGAGAAAGGGTTTTGAGCAGAAAAAGAATTTTCGGGATCTTATTCTTTCACAAAAGGTTTCCGGTCGTATTTTCCTCCGGCAGTAATTTCCAGAATGTAAAAACCGTTCTTCAGTGAATCAATTTGAATGATCGTATTTTCGAAGTTTCCGGCAAGAACCTCTTTTCCTTCCGGATTGATGATGCGGTATGTTCCAACCGTCAATCCTTCGATGTGAATTTGTTCTTTGGCAGGATTCGGGTAAATGGAAAAGGTCAGCTTTTCTTCTTCCTGTAATCCCAGGAACTGTGTTTCACAATAGAAATTCTGTTCGTTGTAGAAGTGCTGAATGTGGTTGGCAACATGGAACAAACTGTCTACACTCGAAGTTAAGTTTCCTTCGTAACTTCTGGCAAAAATGGCCGCATTGTTATAACAAAGAATCTTTCCCGGACCAAAAACAACTCCGTCGTGCGCGGCAACTGTTCTGCGGTCTCCGGGAGGATTGGGAATACCGGCAAACTCGTTCCATCCTATAGTCGGATCAATATCGTTGTAAATATAAGTGGTTGGCTGATTGTTCCCGTCGAGCAACGGACTTCCATCCGGTAAAAGACCATTTAAGGCGTTATGGTATTTCGAAGGGGTGTTGAAACCGGACGCATTTGTAATCTGAATATTAGAGCTTAAATTTCCGTCGAGGGTCAGGATTCCTGCAGCCGGGGGGTATGCACCGTAACCGGGTTTTCCGGAGAAATTCTCGTCGTTCAGATCACCATTATAAACATAGATCAGGTTTCTTCCCGGTTCTGTTCCGATATAATCATCGTATGGATTGCCCAGATCGAAATCAGCCAAATGACCCACATGGAAATCATTCATAAAGTTTGTTCCACGATTGAAAACGGTTGTTTGGAAGAAAACGGTATTCGTTAAAGCAGCATCAGTAGAATCGTTGTATTGGTAGAACATCATATGCACTTCTATTCCTGCCTGGTCCAACCCAGAAGGATGTGCGCCTTTTCCATCATTGATAATGGTATAAATAGCTCTGTCTCCGCGAATCAACGGATAATCTCCGCTTTCAGGTTCATAAATGTGGTCTCCGTCCAAATCACGGAATGGAGCAAGAAGCGGACTTTCGCCGTTACCGGTGTTTCCATTTCCAGGCCAGGAGGCAATAAACGGCGGAACCACATAACCGGGATCCATCCAATGAGCTTTGTGTTCGTCAATTTGTGCTTTGTTAATCATCCATATAGAGGATTGGTATTTATCCAGGTAAGATTGAGCATTGTAGTTGACGGCATTCGGCAAATACGGTCCCGGAGAAAAATCCGAATACATGAATTGAGAAACTGCGCCTTTGAGATTTCCGTTGACATCTGTTCCGGTAGCCATAAATGCCATGGAATAGATAGAACTTACCAAACTGTCTTTTGGCACAAAGTATCCGCCGTTGATTGTTGGGTTGCTGAAGAACATTCCATTATTCGAAACGGAGAATTTAACGTTATCATTGGAGGATGTGACAGTCAGCGAGCCTTGTCCGAATAAAGCTCCGCCCGATCCCAGGATTAGAAGTGAAGTAATGATTGCTTTCATAATTGAGTTATTAAGTGAATAATAACACTGAACGCCCGGGTCGCAATTATAGTTGGTTAAATGATCGTTTTATTGACGGATCGGAGCAATTGGATTATTTGAAGAGATAAGAGGTTGATTAAAGCAAATGTCTGACCTGCCCTAAAAAGAAAAGCCACTCGCGGAGACGAATGGCTTTTTGTGGACATACTACTACTACTTATTACACCACACCTAAAGAGGATTGATCGATAAAACGCGGATAACCGGTTTTAAGGAATAAGACCCATTTCCCTGGATCACAATACTTTTCTCTGCATCGAAATCGAGTACCAGTTCATACTGCGTATTCGGTGCGAAATTGGAGTTCAAATTAATTTTTAATCCGGATTGCTGTGCTGAAGGTGTTGCTAAAGGATAATATAAACTATCTACCATCACATTGTTTTCATCTCCCAGTACCAGGCGCAATTGCTGCAAATCTCCCGAAGGAAGTGTTCCCGCATTTACAAGGGTTGCAGAAACATCATTCTGTAAGGTCAACAGATCGTAAACTCCTGCTACAGTAGGAAGATTGATCCAGCCCTGCCCATCGTGATGAACCTGAACCTGCAACACTTCTACATTTACCTGCTGGAAATCACCGGGCGCGTCCACCATCTTCACAGTCATTTGACTTGTTCCTTCTTTCTTCTTGCACCCAGTTGAAATCCCCAACATTCCCACTAATGCCAACACCACAAAATATGTCGTTTTCATAATTCTTAATTTTCGTTCGTGCCAACACTTAGTAAATGCTGTGCCAAAAAACAGAAAGCCCGGTTTTAAAGGGATTTGAATAAAAAAGGTCTTCAAACTTTTTTCATTTTGAAAAAAATGGTTTCAAAAAAGTAAAACATAGGTAGTGGCGGAAAATTTTCCGCCACTACCACGGACCAATTCCAGGAAAAATTCACGAACTTTGTACCAACTTTTATAAGGGGGTACAGTGCGCTGTGTCCCCTAAACTGTTTATTCAAAATATGGACCAGGCACAATTTTTACAACGATTCAAAAAACTCAAAGGACTCGATCAAACAGCTGATTTATTGCAGCAGGCAGAAATTCGTATTCACTGGAAAGGACTGATCGGTTCTTCCAAATCCATTGCGGCAGCTTCTGTTTGCGAGCAGGTTCCGGGAAATCATTTATTCATCCTGGAAGACAAAGAAACGGCGGCTTACTTTCTCAACGACCTGGAACAATTGTACCCGGACAATAAGCACATTTACTTTTACCCGGCTTCTTACCGCACGCCTTATCAATTGGAGGAAACAGACAATGCCAACGTGGTGGCGCGTGCCGAAGTACTGGAAAAGATCAATACCGGGAAGAACACGTGGGTAGTTACTTATCCGCAGGCTTTGTTCGAACGCGTACCGACTCAGAAGAAACTTTCCGAAAACACCATGCGTGTGGAACGCGGGAAAAGCTATTCCATTGATTTCTTCAATGAATTTCTCCTGGAATACGGATTTGAACGTGTGGATTTTGTGTATGAGCCCGGACAGTTCTCCATCCGCGGAGGAATTGTCGATATTTTCTCTTTTTCGAATGACCAGCCTTTCCGGGTTGAATTCTTCGGAGATGAGGTGGATTCGATCCGGACTTTTGACCCGGTTTCCCAGTTGTCGGTCGGAACACACACACATTTTTCGGTGGTTCCGAATGTGCAGCGCCAGTTGGTTCTGAACGGAACCGGGACTTTCCTGGAGTTCATCGGGAAACAAACGACCATTTGGCTGGCATCCAACGACCTGGTAAAAGCGGCTCTGGAAAAGGATTACGAAAAGGCCGTAACCGTTTACGACTCACTTCCGAAAGACACGATCAAACACAGTTTACCGAGCGAATTGTACATGCATCCTTCCGACTGGAAAGAGCGCCTTCCGGTGCATGCTATTGTGGAGATCGGACCGGAATATGCATTCAAAGCTTCGGAAGTCATTCAATTCGAAACGCTTCATCAACCCACATTCAACAAGGATTTTGACCTGTTGAAAGATGACCTGATTGCCCGTAAAAAAGCAGGAGCAGAAAACCTGATCTTTTCCAATCAGCCGAAACAGATCGAACGCTTGTACCAGATTTTCGAAGATATTGGCGCAGAAGTGGAATTTGAGCCTATGAATATTGCTTTGCACGAAGGATTTATTCTGCCTTCGCTGAAGCTGGTTTGTTATACCGACCACCAGATCTTTGAGCGTTACCACCGTTTCAAACTGAAGGAAGGTTTCCGCCAGGCAAAGCAGGCGCTGACTTTAAAGGAAATCTATAACCTGCAGAAAGGCGATTATGTGACGCACATCGATCACGGAGTGGGACAGTTTTCCGGGCTGCAAACCATTGATGTGAACGGAAAACCGCAGGAAGCCATTCGTTTGGTTTACAAAGACGGCGATGTGCTCTATGTGAGTATTCACTCCTTGCACCGCATTTCGAAATTTACCGGAAAAGACGGAGCTGCTCCGAAAATGAATAAACTGGGAACGCAGGCCTGGGCAACGCTGAAACAAAAGACTAAGAAGCGTATCAAGGAATTGGCTTTCGACTTAATCCAATTGTACGCAAAGCGCAAAAGTCAACCCGGATTTGCGTTTTCTCCCGATACTTACCTGCAAAATGAGCTGGAAGCTTCGTTTATGTATGAAGACACTCCGGATCAGTTGAAAGCAACGCAGGCCGTAAAAGAGGACATGGAAAAACCCATGCCGATGGACCGGTTGGTTTGCGGGGATGTTGGTTTCGGAAAAACAGAAGTAGCTATTCGTGCGGCATTCAAAGCAGTGGCCGACAGCAAGCAGGTAGCTATTCTGGTTCCCACCACGATCCTGAGTCATCAGCATGCGCGCTCTTTTGCGGAACGCCTGAAGAATTTTCCGGCAAATGTGGATTACATCAACCGCTTCAAATCTGCGAAGGAAATCACGGCTACCCTGAAAAAAGTGGCAAGCGGTGAGATCGATATTTTGGTGGGAACACATAAAATTGTCAGCGATAAGGTGAAATTTAAGGATCTTGGATTGATCATTATCGATGAAGAGCAAAAGTTCGGAGTAGCTGTAAAAGACAAATTGAAAACCCTGAAAACAACGGTCGATACACTGACACTCACAGCAACGCCGATCCCGAGAACGCTGCAATTCTCACTCATGGGTGCCCGCGATTTGAGTATCATCAATACACCGCCGCCAAACCGTCAGCCGGTTCTAACGGAAGTCATTACGTTTAACGAAGAATCGATCCGGGATGCTATTTCCTATGAAGTAAGCCGCGGCGGACAGGTTTATTTTGTGCACAACCGCCTGGCGAATATCAAGGAAATGGCCGGAATGATCTCGCGCTTGTGTCCGGGAGTCCGGGTGGCAATCGGTCACGGACAAATGGAGGGGAAACAGCTCGAAAAGATCATGATGGATTTCATCCAGGGCGAATACGACGTTTTGCTGGCCACAACGATCATTGAATCGGGGATTGATATCTCGAACGCGAACACGATCATCATTAACGACGCACACAACTTCGGGTTGAGTGATCTGCACCAGCTGCGCGGACGCGTGGGCCGATCCAACAAAAAAGGATTCTGTTACCTTATTTCACAACCGATCAGTTTGTTGACTTCCGAAGCGCGCAAACGCCTGGAAGCTTTGGTCCAGTTCTCCGATTTGGGTTCCGGTTTCAACATTGCGATGAAAGATCTGGATATCCGCGGAGCCGGAAACCTGTTGGGTGGTGAGCAGAGCGGATTCATTTCCGAGATCGGTTTCGAGATGTACCAAAAGATCCTCAACGAAGCCATGGACGAACTGAAAGAGGAAGAATTCAAAGACCTCTACGACGACCGCAACACCGAAACAATGGGCGCGCACTTCGTGAAAGACTGCGTCCTGGAGACCGATTTCGAGCTGCGCATTACCGAAGATTACATCAACAACGTATCCGAGCGTCTGAGCATTTACCAGGACCTCGACAACCTCGAAACCAAAGAAGAGATTGAAAATTACAAGCAGCAATTGATCGACCGCTTCGGTCCGCTGCCAAGAGTAGTGAAAGAGTTACTTCGTTCCTTCGAACTGCGCTGGCTGGCTCAGGAAATCGGCTTCGAGAAACTCGTAATCAAACAAGGCTCCATGATCGGTTATTTTGTGTCCAATCCGCAGAGCAAATACTACGAGTCGCCGATTTTCACGCAAGTCCTGAAGTACGTTCAAAGCAACCCGAAGGACTGCAAGATGAGTGAGAAAAACGACAAACTGCGCCTGATTTACAGCAACGTGATGAATATGGACCAGGCATTTGAGCGGCTGGGGGAAATTGTGGAATAATCACGAGTTCCTTAATGGAAAAAGGAGGGTTAGAAATTTCCTCCCTCGAGGGAGGATAAAGGAGGGTGGTGAGTGTAATTATTAACTGAAAACGAAACAATGTTCTGTAAAAAATGCACCAACGATATCCCGGAATTACACTTTTCGAAGGAAGTGCTGCTTGAAATACGTAGTTTGGCGGCTCATGAGTTCTTTGTGGTGAAATAAAAGAGAATTTAGCACGTAAATACCTTACGGATTGCCAACAGCATATTTGTCAGAAACAGACACTTATGCTCACATGTGATGAAAAAATCCGCGCATTGAAAAACTGCCTGGAGGACATCGGTTCTTCCTATGCAGACAGTTTTAAAACAGACATGCTCTTTTATTTCAACGATTTCGATCCGGCCGATCCTAAGCTGAATTTTTTGCAAGAACTGGAATTTGAATCGGAGATCACAGGCTGGGTAAACCGAATCACTTCACTGATGGTAATGAAGTATGAGAAGGAAGAGGAGACGGTGGGGGATTTTGTTTGGGAGTATGGTTAAACTTGAGACATCTAAAACTTGTTAAAACCAATAGATTCAAAATAATCAATGCATAACTTGTATTTATGCGACAGGAAGAATCGAATATTGCATATTTTCAAGAACAGCTTTTAGGTTGGTACCTAGTTAATGGACGAATTTTTCCTTGGAGAAAGCCAGGACTCTCCAAATACAAATTGATTATAGCAGAGGTTCTTTTGCAACGAACCAAAGCAGAAACCATTTCAAAATATTATGATGGTTTTTTGTTAAAGTTCCCAAGTTGGCATTCACTTGTTGATGCGGGTCCTGAACGAATTGGAGATTATTTAAAACCTATTGGATTGTACCAGCAACGATCCAAAAGATTGTATGCATTAGCGGTTGAAATGGTCAAACGGAATGGAATTCTCCCAAAAGATCGGTCTTCATTAGATGAAATACCTTTCTTGGGACAATACATTGCGAATGCTATCGAGTTATTGATCTTTGAAAAGCGAAGCCCGCTTTTGGATGTAAATATGGCGCGCGTGTTAGAACGTTATTTTGGTGAACGAAAAATGGCTGATATACGTTATGATCCCTATCTACAAGATTTGGCGTATAAAATTGCTGATACTGAATTTTCGAAAGAAATTAATTGGGGAATATTGGATTTTGCAGCTTTGATTTGTAAGGCTAGGAAACCGTTGTGCGAGATCTGCTTACTAAAAAAACAATGCTTATTTTTTAGTCAATTACCAGTAATGACAACTCCATGACTTAAATCATTTAACATATGCCAATATGCTGTTCTATTTGAATTTGGTAGTGTTTTACAATATGAAATAAGTTTTCTCTGAGCTCTAAGTTTGATCCTTTTATAGAGCTGAAAAAAAGAAAGTTTCTGCTCTAGGTAGTCTTCTAATGAATACTTTAATACATCAACGATGTCGTTTCTGTAATTTTCAATATCTCGTTCAGTGACTTCATTTATCCAACGATCTTCTGTACCGTATCTATCATAATCATCTGTAACAAGATTTGGAAAACCAATACTTCCTTTTAGCTTTGCTCCCCAAGAATATTTCAAGATGAATTCGTTAGATCTACAGCTTAATAATATGAGTCTACGCTTTTGGAATAAACTTAGTTCAGTTTCTTGAATTAAAACGCCATGATTATAATCAATAGTTAATGCGCCACTTATTGCCGAGCTCATACCATGACCCATAAATAATACAGTTGAATCTTCAGAAAACAACGCTTGACCATTATCCAAAATAAGTCTATGATCTGCCTCGGATTTTAATCTAAAAACCTTTATTGAGGAGGTTATTAGATTATCTTCCAGATAATTTACAATCTCTTCCAGAAAATCGGTGGTTGAATCCTTAGGAAAAATAATATATAATTTCATTCGTTGTCCAGATGAGAGAGATGTGCAATGGTAAGCGCTAATATTTTCTTTTTGAACGATTCAGAAAGGTTATCATCTTCTTCTATTTTTTTTGCTATCTGATTTAGTGTTAATCCTTCGTATACGTCAACCGCAGCATTTAATTTAAGATCACCGTTTCCTTTAAGTTCTTCAATTAAGAAATCATCTCCTTGATCATGAACTTTCTTAATGTGCTCAACTACCTTTTCTTCATAATCTTCTCTTTTACAAAAATCAACAATTTCAAGATTAATAAGAGTCTTGAACTTGCCCCAAGCCGATTCGAAATCTGATGTATCCCGATAATCATTTAAGTATGTCTCAACGATTTCATTTAATTCAGATGAATATAGAATTTTCTTAGAATTCTTTAATCGGTGAAGAGAGTTAAACCTTTTAATCAACGAAACACCATCTACAAAATTTTTTTCTTCCTCGGGTTCATTAAGCTTAAAATCAAACGCAATCATGTGGAATCTTCTTGAAGAGTATTCTCTCTCAAATTTTTCCATTACTAAATTTAAGTCTATTCGACCCTGTTCGTTGACCACATCATTGCCATCAGGTAAACCGACATTAAATTGAATACAATTAATTCCAAGATTAAATCTTTGGGCAATGCTATTAATTTTATCTATAGCTTCAGTCTGATCGTCGTTGTCAATGATTAGTAGGGTTTTCATTATGTGTAAGATTTGCTAATTAATATTTCAAAAGAAGCACCCTTTAATTGAGGGTGATTTCCGGAATAATTTATAGTCCCTTGCATCTTTGCTAGTGTTTTTCTAACATGATTCAGTCCAATACCCGATCCATCAGTCGTTGTAACGCCTAAATCAAAGATAAGCTCTTCATTATCTTGAAACTTAGAGGCTAATCCACAACCATTGTCTGAGAATAGTATTCTTAAAGATGAATCGATTTTTGATATCATTATGTTTACTATTGTAGCTCCCGCTTTTACAGAATTGGAGATGAGGTCATCCAGAATAAGAGATAAGTCCAAAATACTTATTCTTTTAGTAAACTCATCATCAATTGATTCAATTGTAAAAATCAATTCATTTTCTTCATACATTGAGTTATATAATTCAAAATACTGTACTATGAATTTTATGATATTAACATCTTGGTAGTCCGAATTTGCTTTAAAATTCGCTCTAGTTATTAGATTTGAGATTTTTAAAGCTTTATCAGAGTTATAAATTATTTCACTTGCCCATTTTAAAGCAATATTTTTTTTAAGACGATCTTCAATAATTGAGTCATAAAGGTTTTGAGCATTTTGTTTTGATCGCTTACTTGTTAATTTAACGTTATGAATAAGACCCTTAGCATCATCACTTAATGTTCTTTTGGATGCAAGTAGATAAGTGTTTTTTTCTTTTTCTATTTGAAGTTCAGCTTCTAATCTTTGTCGATCTCGTTCTTTTTCTTCTAGTATTTGGTTCAATGTCTCAAGTTCTTCGATTTTATTTTTTAAGTCATCATTAACCTCATTAAGATCTTTAGATTTAGAATTAGCGGGGAAAGAATCTACTTCTTTTTGTGTAATCTGTAAACGTTGTATAAAAGTGGAAAGTTCTTTGGGAGATAATTCTTTATTCGACAATTCATCGATGATAAATTCAAGATCTAACCTTGCTTTATTTGCCTGAACTTCAATTAATTCAGCCACAAAATTTTGGTTTATTTTCAAACGTAAAATATCGTCTTTTTTTGAATCAATTATATTTTCGACAACCCTTAGGATTCGCTTATTTCGTGTTAGTGAATCTTCAGTATAAAGTTCTCTGCTTTCATCCCATGTTGGATCATTCAAAACTTCATCTTCTAATTTAAAACTGTTCTTTTCAACAACGCTATCCCATTTTATACCCTCAACGACGAATCGCTCCAATCGTCTGAATATTTTATAGTAATATCCGAAAGGGGAACTACTTTTAGTAAGTTGCGTGAAAATCTCATCATGTACAACACCCGAACGATTGGAAATAATCTTGAAATCATCGTCTTCATCAGTGATTTCAATTCTACCGATAACTTCTCGGGTTCCTAAATATCTTGTTCTTCCTTGCCCTTTCCGACTTTCCATCCCCAACCAATCATCGCCATAATCACCGTATGGGGGAATTCTAAAACCATTTATAAATAAGAATATTGATCCAAATTCAAAAGATCTCATCCCTGTTTGTTTTGTAAAATAAGCTTTGGAATATGGATTTAGATAATATAAATGAATTCTTATATTCTTTAGATGATGAAAAGGGTTTTTTTCTACCAAAGTAAAAATCGTATTTCCTCGATCTTGTAAAACAGTGATGATGTACTTTCCACTACTGTTTATTTTAGATTGGATACTAGTTGATTTAAAATCAAGTTTTTCAAAAATACGATTTTTCACAGGCCCATTAACCCTTTCGGAATAAGATATGCCTTTCTCAAGATCTAAAAATTCATCTGCTTTAAGCATAATGTCAAATTTAGATGCATTGAACGATTGATTAGGATTTATCAATCGTTCAATTTGTCGTTTTAATGATAAAATTTTTCCACGATCCCATCTCTCTCTCAAAGATGATATCCATAATAAGGTTCCACTTCTCATAGGTGGAAATCCTGTTTCTGCTACAAAAGTTTTTTGAGAAACCTCGATTAAATCTAATTCTACATCCTGAATGTTTAGGTTAATATCATCTGAAATTTCAAATTGCTCCCAATGTATAACTAATTTAATGATAGAATTTCCGCGTTTTTTGGTGTAAATAGCCAAATGTTTTCCTAAACGATCACAAGAAAAGCGACCCACGCCTTTATTTCCAGCTAAAATTCTCCCATATTCCTCTCGCTTTTCCTTTTTCTCAGAATATGCAATATTAAGCCACTTATTCTCCAAATCATATTGGGACATTCCTTTTCCCGAGTCGTGAATTAAAATTTCAGAATCATTTTCTTTTTTATAAGATTCATCATCAAGAGGTGAGACAACTTTCCTGAAAATAATTTCCACATTATTTGATCCTGCATCGAAAGAATTTTTAAGAAGCTCTAATACAGCAATATTATCGTCGGTAATTAAATCCTTACCAATAATACTTTTCAAAAGTACATTAGTACGAAATTTAACCTTTGACATGAGGTGCTAATAATTGCTTTAGTATTGTACCACTTTGTTCACCAAAAAGTGGAGGAATAGCATTTCCAATCTGCGTGTATCTTGGGACCTCCTGTGTTCTCCTTTTTCCTCCTGTAGTATACTTTCCTTTAAAAATATATGTGTCGGGGAAACTCTGAATTCGTGCATATTCACGAACTGTTAGAATTCTGGGTTCGCAATAATGGATATAGTCGTCTGGCAAGGTAGTAATTGTTGGACTTTTATCTTGACTGTTTAGTGGAATAATAGTGTGTTTTTTAATATTGAATTTCTCACGAATGGTTTTACTAACATCAAAATTTCTTCTGTCCTTGGTGGATTCCAAAATTTCTGAAAATCGTTTTATAATTTCTGAGGAATGATTAGGAAAGCGATGGCTATCGGGAATATTATCTTTTACTCCTTTACGCATTAGTTTTTGAAAACCACAAGAAGATTTACCATATATTCCAGATTTAAAGTTCTTATAGTCTGGAGTTGATGCCTGTCCATTAGATTTTACTAAATCAGATATTGCATTTTCTAAACTTGTATTTGGAGTTATTCCTTTTTTCTTTAAGAAAGAAAATTTATTGCTCTCCAGCATTTCAAAAAAAGAATCAACTTTTTCTTGGGTTACTTCTGGATTGTTTTCTTGTAATCCTACAAGGATAAAACGTGTTCTTTTTTGAGGGATACCATAGTCACCAAAATTCACCAATCGTCCTTTCACAATGTATCCAGCTTTTCGTAAGCTTTGAGTTACTAATGTAGAGTATGCGACACCTTTTTCTTTATTCTTTTTAAATTCCATTGTGAAGCCCTTTACATTTTCAAAAAAAATCATTTTAGGTTGTACAAGTTTTACAAATTCTATGTACGAGTTAATTAAGTTGTTTCTAAGATCATTTTCATTGCGGCGACCTGCCATCGAAAAACCTTGACAGGGCGGACCTCCGGCAACCAAGTCAACATTTCCTCTTAGAAGCTTTAATTCTGAGCGATATCGATCAATTACCTCGTTAATTTCAAGGTTTTTCTGAGGTAACCATTCAGGCCACGAAAAGTGTTTTTTATTGATAATTAAATTATACTCAAGTGTTTGAAATGCGTCTGGGCTTTTCTCGACAGCAAAAATACCATTCCATCCAGCATTGTGCAGACCAAGAGACAATCCTCCGCAACCTGCAAATAAATCAATATAATTATAAGAGGGATTAATTTGCTGATTATTTAAAATTGGATTCTGAATCAATGAATCTGTGAAATCAAATTTGGTTCTACTCATAGAAACTACGTAATATATACAAAAATACTTTTTGTTGAACGTAAAATATTTACGTAATATGAAAGATATTGACTTTTAAATGATAATAAAGTAGTATTCCCTATTAATTTGTCTTATTAAGTTGAATATTAATTAATGTTCCAAGAAAAATAAGGACCATCCTCGTCAACACCATCGGGTAATGAAAATTGTCCGTTTGGACCGATGGAAACAAAAACATCGTTTCCTTTATCGGTATCTATGTTAAAAACTGAGAATATTAAATGTGCCCAATACTCTTTTGGATAACGTAACATACAAAAAATGAATTCCACCGGAACTTGCTTTACATTATCAATTCTTCGAAAGTCAAGAAGATCGTTGAACTTAATAAATAATTTATCACCTTCTTTTTTCCAAACATGCTCGCAATTACATTCGTATTCTTCTTCCTTATCTTCAAATATTTTACGATCTCCACATTGTGGGCAATGAAAATAAATATCATTACAACTTCTACATTTACCGGCGTACCAATCATAGAATAAGTCTATATTTTCTCTGTACAATACTCCATCACTATCCATTACTACGCATTCATCCGGACATTCATAGCACATAAACCATTTATTAGGAACAACAAGATCCAAAGCTTCCTCTATTGTGAGAATCTTTAGATCGACATCGTGAAATTTTGCTTTGATTTCTGTCGGCTCCGTCCAACCATTGTTTGTGACGATAATAACTTTGTTAGCATTAACTGAATGAGCTAAACCCATAACCCCTTCTAAATCTTTAACATCAATTTTTTCTTCGCTTTTCTTCGCGTCAATTATAATACGTATTTGGTGATCTCCTAATTGTAACTCCCATAAAGTATCAATTTGTCGTTTTTGATTAGTGATCTTATCTGGTAAATAAACATTGTTTTTGACAACTCCCATTTCGTTCATTTGCTCGTATAGTTTTCCTACGGCTGCTTGATATTCTTGCCAAGTCATAAATAGAATATTAAAGTGAAGTAGTTTAATAAACATCAATAATACGAAATCATTCTCTAATGCTTCCCCCCCCTTCCCTCAACCACATCCCCCCTTCAATCAATTTCCAAACACCTGTCTTTCAACTATCGGCAAAAACCCTTAGCTTGCACCAAACTACGGTTATGAAAACAAAATCTACCTTGCTAATCGCTTGTTTGCTGGGGGCAGTTTTGCAGCTAAACGCACAGCAAACTCTGACTTGTCAGCATCCGAATACCGATACAGAATCGCTCAAACAAATCAAATCGCTTTTGACTCATTCTCAGAAATCAACTGATTTGAAGATCATTCCGGTGGTTTTTCACGTGTTGCATCAATACGGAAGTGAAAATATTTCTGATCTGCAGATTTTGGACGCACTGGAAAACCTCAATGCAGATTTTCAGAAATTGAATAACGATACTACGCTTGTAACAGCTCCTTTTGATACCATTCTGGGGGACGTAAACTTCGAATTTCGCTTGGCAACCATTGACCCTAGCGGAAATCCGACGAATGGAATAAATCGGATTTTTAGTTCGCTGACGAATAGGGCTGATGAAAACTCTATGATTTATGAGTGGGATTCCGATCACTATGTCAATATTTGGGTGGTTAAAACATTAAATTATTCCGGGATAGCAGGTTTTTCAACGAATCCTTTATCAGATGCAGACTCCTGTACGCAAGGCATTGTGCTACTGAATTCATACGTAGGAAGCATAGGAACTGCAGGGAACGCAATGCGTCATTTCCTGACGCATGAAATGGGTCATTATTTTGGCTTGTTTGATTTAACGGAAACCGAGAGCTCCATTCCTTCCAACAATGATTGCGGTTACTCCGACGGGATTTTTGACACGCCGCATCATTCCATGAATTATGTGTGTTCGATCCCGCAAAATTCTTGTAACGATTCACTCTACGCGGAAAGCTTTAATTATTGGGGATACGATGTTCCGGACATGTATCAAAATTTTATGGTGCTTGGATATTGCAGGGCCATGTTTACAAAAGGCCAGGCAGCATTGATGCGCAGTGTGGCTGAAAGCCCGTTGTATGGCCGGGATCAGCTTTGGACACCTGCAAACTTAGCAGCAACCGGAACTGCTGGCGCAACCCCGCCTGCTTCAACAGCCGTTCCGTCTTCAGATTTTGGGGTGAAAACTTACGGATTAGGAACCACTTTCGGAATGTTTACCTGTGTGGGTGATTCGGTATCCTTTTTAAATGCTTCCGGTCAGGGGAATGTGGTGAGTTATCAGTGGTCGTTTCCCGGTGGAAGTCCGTCTGGCTCCACGCTTGCCAATCCGAAAACTGCTTACATGAATCCGGGATATTATGATGTTACATTGACGGTTACCAACGCAAACGGATCGAGTACAACCACCAAAAGCGGTGTTGTTTACGTAAGTGGCAGCTGGCCGGAGTACACAGGACCAACGGTGCAGCACTTTGACCAGTCGGGAAATTTTTGGCAGAGCGAGAATGTAAATAACGACAGTGGTTATTTCCAGCGAATTCCAACCAGCGGAACGCAGAATTCGGGTTGTTTTCTCCTGGGAAACCACTATGAACCGGATACAACGAATCCTTGTTTGGCAGATCCGATGCAGATTAATGGAAATAAAGATAACCTGGTTTCGCCGGCGTTTGATTTGTCTAACACAACCGGAGTAACAGTTTCATTTGATTATGCTTATGGTTCGGCAGCAATTCCGGATTCTGCTACAGAAGTATTGAAGATCTATTATTCCAGGGATTGCGGTAAAACCTGGATTCAGAAGAATATCATCATGGAAGATACGGCTTTGATCACCGCTTTTGCAGCGCAGAACTCGGCATATACACCTGCTCAAAATCACTGGAAGCATGTTTCATTCCCACACACTTCTACTGCGATGGATACCAAAACACGCTTTAAATTTGAGTTTGTTGCGTCAAATTATTCGAACAACTTCTATTTCGACAACTTTGTGATTGACGGCGTATTGGGAATTTCGGACAACGAACTTTCGGGAGTCAGCATCTTCCCGAATCCTTCTCAAAAAGGCGGAATGATTGGGATTTCAGGCTTGAGCAGTTCAAATGCCCTTTTAGCAATTAGAGATATCCAGGGAAAATTGGTTTACCAAAAAGAACTCTCCGGAAACGAAGCGGAACTGAATACGAGTTTGCAATCCGGGTGTTATTTGGTGGAGATTACCCAAAACGGATCTCAATTCCTGACGCGGTTGATCATAGAGTAAATAGTTTAAACCACTCAATTCTAACGAAGTATGAAATTCTCCAGTAGAAAAAGTGTTTTCTTCAGTCTTTTGGTTTTAGGATCAGTGGTATTTCTCATGGGGTTTTCAATTTGCGGACTCATCTTTGGTTGGATTGAGCGCTCAGATTTTTGGGTCGTGATTCCTTTCTCGCTAATTAGTGCTTTATTGCTTTGGATTTATTTCGGAACGTACTATCAATTGACGGAAACAGAATTGATCTACCGCAGCGGACCGATCAGGGGGAAAATCAGGATCCCTGAAATCCGTGAAATTGCAAAAGGAAAAACCATGTACGCAGGATTAAAACCGGCAACTGCAGCGAAAGGGTTGATCATCAAATTCGGGAAATACGATGAAATTTACATCAGTCCGGCTACGAATGAGTTGTTTCTATCGGCGATCCTGGAACGCAACCCGGAAATAGTGGTCTCGAAATAAACGAACTAAAAAAACCCTGACATGTATCGCCAGGGTTTCCTTAGGTGTATTATAAAATTTCGTTGAGTGAAACAGTGCTGTTGTAAAAAGAAACAATCTCGTTTCGGCTTCCGTCAAAGTAAAACTTCAAAATGTAGTCCGCCAGGTAATCGCGGTACTGCTCGCGGCCAATTTTCGGAAGGTAGATGTAACCTCTTCCCATTGGTTTGTGCTTGATGAATTTTTTACGTTCAAGGATTCTTACAATAGTAGAGACAGTGTTGTAAGCGGGTTTCGGATTTGGGTACATATCAACAATTTCCTTTACTGTTGCTTTCTCCAGTTTCCAAAGTCTTAACATGACTTTCTCTTCAGCGGGTGTTAGTCTTTCCATGTTATAATAATTTGTGGTAATGTGACAAATCTAACAAAAAAACTGATTCCACCAAACTATTTACTTATAATTTTAGTTTTACCTTTAAATCCTTATCTAAACCGTTTTTGTTTAAGTAAATGTTAATCGTTTTTAAACGGAAATAGTTCTCGGAAACATACAGATAACCTTGTGGTAAATTATCCGTCCCCCAGGAATTTTTCACCAGGAAGTAACGCGTACCGTTTTGATCCTTGAATAACCCAACAATGTGCATTCCATGATCGTCTGTTGTTACTTTTCCGTCGTAACCATCCTGGCGCAGCTCCTGTGTAATCACTTTTTCTTTTACCGGCTCTAAAAATGCATTGGATGATTTTGCAGCTCCGGCATCGTTGAACGACTTGTTGTCTTTTCCACGGGTTTGGATCGTAGATTCATCTTCCGGTACGATTGCAATACCCTGGCGGAAGTTGAACCCTTTCTCGGAAACGTCAGCTCCCCAAGCCAAAGTGTAGCCATTTTTCAATGCAGTTTCTGCAACGGTTACCATATCTTCCAAAGGAACGTTGTAGCTGTCACCCCAAGCCCAGTTGTCAGGAATAGCAATTTCACACGGCTCATAGAACGGGTCGTTGCTGAAAGAAGTAATGGAAACATAATCGTCCATTTTCAATCCCAAAGAACTGGCGTAAGTCATCGGTGTGTATTTTTTTCCTTCGAATGTGAATTCTGTTACATCCGGACCTAAATAAGCATCTAAAAGAGAAGAAAATGCTTTTTTCCACTCTTTCCCGATTCCGTGACCTTTCTGAACTTCAGCAAGAACTGTTTGCATGAAACTGTTCAAAACAGCGAACAATTCTTCATGGTTATAAGTCGTTTTTCCGTTCATCAATCCCGTGTAAACACTTTTCGGAACAATTCCGTAACGCTTGATCACGTATGGAATATCGTGGAATGCACCACCTTCGCTAAAGTTAATTTTTCCGTCCATACGGATAAAACGGTCTGCTTTTGATTCGTAAGCTTTGCGAACAATATACATTTCAGCCAGCTCAGCCGGATTTTTGTGACCTAAACGGATCAATTCGCTTTCAAAGAAAGACAAAGATGAAAAGCTCCAGCATGTTCCTGTCATTCCCTGGTTCTCAACCGGATTTGCGTCCAACTGAGCAACTTTGGTGAATTGGTACTTACTATCTGCGGCGTTTGTTACTGTTTGTCCAAAGGTAATTTGGGTACTCAGAGCCAAGACTCCAAATAAAAGATGTTTTTTCATTTTTCTAGTTTAATGGCCCCTAAAATAGAAATTTACCTGCAAACAGACTTGTTATTTAATGTATTAGTTGAAACCGCCTTCCGGGAAGCGAGCGGACTAAGCCCTTGAATTCCAAACTTAACAAGTCGCTGGAAACTTCGCTAACGGGAAGAGAGGACAAATAACCGATGGTGTCTAAGGTCAGTTCCGGTTTGGTTTTCAGCACAGCCATGATTTTTTCTTCCCTTCCGTTCAGGTCCACAAATAGAGCGCGCTGCTGACCGGGAAGTTGTTCTTTCGGTTCCCAGTTCATGCTTTTGATCAGGTCCTCAGAATTCCGGATCAATGTTGCCTGGTTTTTATGGATCAAGCTTAGACAGCCTTTGGAGAAAGGTCTTGAAATATCTCCCGGATAAGCAAAAACATCGCGGTTATAATCTGAAGCCAGTGATGCGGTAATCAACGATCCTCCCTTTTCTCCGCTTTCAACCACAATGGTGGCATCGGTTAAACCGGCTACAATCCTGTTCCGCATGGGAAAATGCGGAGGTTCGGGTTTTTGGGAAGGAATAAACTCACTGATGATCCCACCTGATTCCAGCATGCGTTCTGCAATTTTACGGTGTTCGCTCGGGTACATTTTCGAAAGACCATGCCCCAAAACTCCCCAGGTCGGGAGGTTTCGCTTCAGGGCTTCGAGATGAGCGTGGATATCGATTCCGTAAGCCATTCCACTCACAATGGTTACGTTTTGAGCTGCCAGCCCTTCGATGAGTTCCTGAGTCAACGCTTTTCCGTAATCGGTTGCGTGGCGCGTGCCAACGATTGAGACGAGTTTGTCCGGGTTCCAGTCAATATTTCCCTTGGTATAAAGCAGTAAAGGCGCGTCGGCGCATTGTTTCAATCTTCGCGGATAGTTTTTCTCGGTGAAAAAAACAGTTTCCCCGCCAATCCGATCCAGTTCCCGGATGACTTTATCTGCTTCCGTCAATGCATTCAGTCTCAATTTCATGGAAACAAAATCTGCGGGAATGCCCGGAATTTTGGCCAGGTTCAACCGCTTTTCCGTAAAGAATGCTTCCAGATCATTGAAATGGGAAACGATTACTCGTGCTCTTCGACTTCCGATACCACTTAAAAAGGTAAGTGCAATTTGATGATGAATAGTTGTAAAATTCAATTTTTTGGTACTTTGGTCTATTGAATATAAGAAAAAACACCCGTATGAAACAAGTGCTGCTCCTACTTTTTTTAGCCCCCATTACACTTTTTTCTCAGGAGATTGTCGGGACTGTTTTCGACGAAGAAACCAAAGAACCGATTCCTTTTGCACAGCTGTCAATCGAAGGCGGAGTTAGTACTTTTACCAATGAGAACGGGGAATTCTTATTCAGGATCGAAGCGTTTCCTGCTACTTGTATTATTTCGGCTACGGATTATTACCCGGATACGATAATCATCACTTCTACCCGGATTGAAGCCATCCGCTTAAAACCTCTGACACCTGTTCAGGATATCGGTCCCGTAGTTGTGGCTGCTTCCCGCAGAAAACAATCGGTGCAGGAATTGACTATTTCTTTAGACATTATAAAACCCGAGTTGATTGCCAATAAAGGAATAACAGATCTGGAACAAGCGGTCGACCAGGTTCCGGGAGCATATACCATGGACGGGCAGGTAAGTATTCGCGGCGGAAGCGGATTTACTTACGGTGCAGGAAGCCGGGTTTTGGTGCTTTGGAATGAAATCCCGCTGCTTTCCGCTGATGTGGGAGATGCAAAATGGAATTCTATTCCGATTGAGAATGCCCAGCAGATTGAAGTGATCAAAGGAGCATCTTCCGTACTATATGGCTCGGGAGCACTGAACGGGATGATTTCATTGATTGAGCGCGAACCGACGGAAAAAGCCAGTTTGAATGTCCAGGTGCAGGGAGGAATTTATGATAATCCGAAACGTGCAAGTTTGAAATGGTGGAATAAAAATCCCATGTTCTACCAGGGTGATGTTACTTTTTCCAAGCAGTTCGGGCGTTTTGGATTGACACTTGGAGCTTACGGATTTACCAACGACGGTTACCGCCAGGGGGAAACGGAAGACCGCGGACGTTTCAACGGAACCATCAGCTACCGCCCGAAGAAAATTAAAAATTTCAAAGCTTCACTCGGATGGAATGCACAGCTGCAAAAAACCGGGAATTTCATCATCTGGCAAAGCGATTCTTTGGCTTACCAGCCTTTCGGCGGAGCAGACACCAGCGTAACAGGTTCGAGTTTAACTTATAACCGTGGAATCCGTTTGTCAGTAGATCCGAGTGTGAAATATGTGGATAAATTTGGGAACAAGCACCAATTGCGGGGAAGGCTCTATTTCATAGATAATAAGAATTACACCAATCTTTCACAAAGCTCCAAATCGGAAGTTTGGTATGGTGACTACCAGTTCCAGCGCGGCTGGAACAACAACTCCTGGGTTTTGACAACCGGAGTGACCGCCATCGCCAATGAAGTCAGATCGTATTTATTCGGAGACCACAATTCCCTGAACGGGGCACTTTACCTGCAGGGAGAAAAGAACTGGAAAAAAGTGAACATCGTTGCCGGAATCCGCGGGGAATATTTCCAGCAGGACGGAAGACAGGGAGATTCGGATTATTATTTCGGAAAAGATTCTACGAAAAAAATACCGATCAGACCGATTATCCGTGCGGGGATTCATTATGCGGTTCTAAAACACACGCATTTACGTGCTTCATTCGGGCAGGGGGTTCGTTATCCGAGTGTTGCGGAAAGATACACCACCACTTCGGTCGGAGGCCTGCTCATTTTTGCCAACCCGGATTTAAAACCGGAAACCGGATGGGCCGCAGAATTAGGAATAAAACAAGGTGTAAAGATCGGAAACTGGAAGGGATTTGTGGATGTGGCCGGATTTATCAATCACTATGACAACATGATGGAATTTACCTTCGGGCTGTACAAACCGGATTCAATACCATTAAGCCTCAACCCCAATTCACCGGGATTTATTCAAAAATGGCTGGGGTTCCGGGCACAAAATGCAGAATCTGCAGATATAGCCGGAGCTGAAATTTCGGTTTCAGGGGAAGGAACCATCGGACCGATCCGGGTTTTGGCTTTATTGGGATACACCTACATGAACCCGATCTCGAAAAACCAGGATTCTGCTTACCGATCCACTTTTTCAGACACTTCCTCCAACATGCTGAAATACCGGTTTAATCACCTGGCAAAGGCAGATCTTCAGTTGGAGTGGAAAGGGATCAGTATCGGAGGGTCGATGCGTTTTAACAGCTACATGAAAAACGTGGATGCGATTTTTGAAAACGGATTTTTGGGACAGGAGATTCTCCCGGGGCTGAAAGATTACCGGAAAGAAAACAACGGGCCAACAATCGTGTTTGATGCGCGGATCGGTTATTGTTACAAGGAAAAATACAAGATCGCCTTTATAGTGAATAACATCGCGAATGCGGAGTATATGACCCGGCCGGGAGATATCCAGGCGCCAAGATCGTTTATGGTTCAGCTGAGTTATAAACTGTGAGTTGTACGGATAGAATTAATTGAGTACGGAAAATTGCAACGTGCTTTTAATGAGTAGTTTGTTTCTTTGTATCAGAAACTTATACTATGAAAAAGCGCTTGTTTTTTTTCATCTTCGCAACGGTTGTATGTTCCTGCACCATTACCAAACGCCATTTTGGAAATGGATATCATGTGGAATGGAACCGGAAAATCAAAACGGGAACTGGTTGGGAAGAAAATCCGAAAATGGAAGAATCGGAATCAAAAACGGGTTTCGCGGCTATTATCGCAGAGCCGGATTCTGGTGTCCCGAAGCAATTAATTATTGAAGTTCCGGATGTTTTGAAGGAAGAGCTAATTGATGATCACAACACATTCGATGAGTCAGTTCAATCAGAAGAGCAGACGGATATGGATAAAAAGATTGAAACTCCGGAAATCAAAATCACTAAAAAAGAAGAAAACGCGGAGGAACCAAAACGAGGAATGCACCCGCTGATGTGGGGAATTTGGGGAATGTGGAGCATAGCAATCGCTTGTATGTTCTTTGTTACTTTCTATGCTGAAGCCTTAATCGGCGTGGCATTAGGATTTTTTATCGCCCTGATTTTCGCACTTATTGTCCTAAGGTCTATGCGAAAGAATCCGGTTAAACAACCATTCAAGGGATTGAGTTATGGTTTTGGGATACCTGCTATTGTTTTTGGAGTAATTGCATCTGCTGGTTTGGGGCTTATCCTGGTAATGTTCTTTTTTGTCTAATTCGATCCGAAAAACTGAACGATCACTTTTGCCTTCGCTTTCCCGACAACGGAAGCTAAACTTTCTTCGCTTTGTTCTTTTACACGCTTTACGGATTTGAAGGTCTTGATCAGATCCTGCACCGTTTTTTCGCCGATTCCCGGAATGGTTTCCAGTTCGTTGTTCAATGCACTTTTGCTTCTGCGGTTGCGGTGATGGGTAATTCCAAAACGGTGAGCCTCATTTCTTAAATGCTGAATGACTTTCAGTGTTTCAGATCGCTTGTCCAGGTAAAGCGGCAGACTGTCTCCCGGGTAAAACAATTCTTCCAGCCGCTTGGCAATTCCGATAATGGCAATTTTTCCGCGCAGGTTTAGTTTTTCCAAGGATTCCAGTGCAGCACCCAATTGTCCTTTTCCACCGTCGATAATGATCAATTGCGGCAAAGGCTGATCTTCTTCCAGTAATCTTCTGTATCTGCGGTAAACAGCTTCACGCATCGTGGCAAAATCATCCGGACCTTCCACGGTTTGTACGTTAAAATGGCGGTAATCCTTTTTGCTGGGTTTCGCATCCTTGAAAACAACACAGGCCGAGACCGGATTTGTTCCCTGGATGTTCGAGTTATCGAAACATTCAATATGGACCGGAAGTTCCTTCAAACGCAGATCGGTTTTCATGGTTTCCAAAATGCGGTTGGTGTGTTTTTCAGGATCTTTGATTTTCTCCTGTTTGATCTTTTCCATGCGGTATGACCTGGCATTTCTAAGAGACAAATCGATCAATGCTTTTTTATCTCCGCGCTGCGGCGCAAAGAATCTAACACCTTCCATTTCCCAATCTACATCTGTTTCAACCAGGATTTCTTTTGCCTGGCTTTGGAAACGCTCACGCAGTTCGGGCAATACGAAAGTGATGATATCGGCCTGGGTCTCGTCTAATTTTCGCTTTACTTCGACCGTAATTCCATGAATGATGGCCCCATGATTGATCACCAGGTAATTCACAAAAACGATGTCATTGTCTTCTACCATGGAAACTACATCCACCTGGTGAATGGTCGGAGAAACCACTGTTGATTTTGCCTTGTATTTTTCCAGGATCTCAATGCGGGTTTTGATATCGTGGGCTTCCTCAAACCGGAAATCGGCAGAAGCCTGGTTCATCAATTGTTTTAAATTTTGGATAACGCTCGAAATATTCCCCTTCAGGATTCCTTCGATCTGCTCGATCATTTCGTTGTATTCGGATGCTTTTTGTTTTCCTTCACAGGGACCTTTGCATTTTCCAATGTGGTATTCCAAACAAACCTTGTAAGCGCTTTTTTCAATTTTGTTGGCTGCCAGATCAAGTGCACATGTTCTTAACGGAAACATTTCGCGGATGAGGTCCAGCAGCGTGTGCATGACTCTTCCGCTCGGATACGGACCATAGTAACGGGAACCGTCTTTGACCAGAACACGCGTAGAAAAAACCCTTGGAAACGGCTCTTTTTTGACGCAGATCCAGGGATAAGTTTTATCGTCCTTTAACTGGATATTGTATTTCGGAAGGTATTTTTTGATGAGGTTATTTTCGAGCAGCAAGGCATCCATTTCCGAATCCACTACAATGTATTGGATATCGGCAATTTTCTTGACAAGAATGTAAGTTTTTGCGTGCTCGTGGTTCTTTTTGAAGTAGGAAGAAACCCTTTTTTTCAGGTTCTTTGCTTTTCCAACATATAGAATGGTCCCGTTCTTATCGAAATATTGGTACACTCCGGGTTTATCAGGAAGCGTTTTCAATTTTAATCCGATGTCCATTTTTTTGTCCTCCACCATGTAAAGTTAAACAAGATGTCTGAAAATCGGGATATGCTGTGTTTATAAATAAACGCTTTGCAACAGAAGTTTTGGGAATTAATCTATTTTTGTATAAATGTCGGTAGTATGAAAAGAGTGATTGTTTTTTCTTTATTGTTAGTAGCCGGAGCAGGTTCTTTGATGAATTGTAACGGATCTAAAAAATTAGGATCGGGGTTTAATCTTTTCCCGGTGGACCAGGATCGTCAATTGGGAGCGCAGGTAGCCGCTGAGATTGATGGGAACCCGAAGGAATACCCTATATTGGATTCAGCTTCAAACAAAGAGGTTTACCAGTACTTGTACAAAATCCGCAACACGATTTTGAATTCGGGACAGGTACAGCATAAAAATGATTTTGCGTGGAGACTGCGTATTATCAAAGACGACAGCACATTGAACGCATTTTGTACTCCGGGAGGATACATTTACGTATATACCGGTATTTTGAAATACCTGGATAACGAATCTCAATTGGCCGGAGTATTGGGACATGAGATTGCTCATGCTGATTTCCGTCATTCAACACGCCAGATGACACAAATGTACGGAGTGGAAGTATTGCTTGCGATTGTAGCAGGAAACCGCCAGCAATTGTCGCAGATCACAGCCGGGTTGGTTGGTTTGAAATTCTCCCGTAATCATGAGTCGGAGGCGGATAAAGGTTCGGTAACTTACCTTTGTCCTACGGTTTATGCGGCAGATGGCGGTGCAGGTTTCTTTGAAAAGATCAATGCTGCCGGAGGATCCCGCACACCGGAATTTTTGAGCACACACCCGAATCCGGAAAACCGGATCGAAAATTTTAGAAATTACAGAATTGAAATGGCCTGCCAGGGAGTAAACGATTTTACTTCAGAGTATAAAAAGGTCATAGCCAAATTACCTTAAACACTTATATGCAATTATTTCTCGGAGACGGAAGCTATATTTTAACGAATGAAGGGATAGATTGTTCTATTCCATTGGAAGGATCGGAACAAAATGTCCGTGCCTGGTATGTTTCACCACCTGTTATCGAACCTGTTCGTGAGAATGGCTGGGTCGGATCAGTTGCTGAAGGAGGAAGCGTGAATTTCCGCAACATCCAATTCAACCCGCACGGACACGGAACCCACACAGAATGTTTGGGGCACATTACTTCTGAAGTGCATTCCGTAAATGGAATAATTGACAAGTTGTTGTATCCTGCGCTGGTTATTACCGTTGCGCCTGAAATCCGTTTACAGGCTGACGGATCTGTTGATCGCGTTATCACGGCGGCAAGTATATCTTCTCAGTTGGAAGGATTAAAAAGTGAAGCCCTGCTTATCCGCACACTTCCGAATGAAGAAGGGAAGATGCATCTGAATTATTCAGACACCAATCCGGCGTATTGCGATGTAAACATTTTACCGCTTTTAAACGAATTGGGGGTCATTCATTTGTTAGTCGACACACCTTCTGTGGATCGGGAAAAGGACGATGGCGAGCTGGCTTTTCATCACGGATTTTGGGGAGTTCCTAATGAGCAGCGCTTCGACCGGACCATTACGGAAATGATCTTTATTCCGGATGATGTTTTGGATGGAGAATACATGTTGAACCTGCAGACAGCACCTTTTGTAAATGATGCTACACCCAGCAGGCCGGTTTTGTTTCCGCTTCATCGAAATGCAGAGGATTAAAAAGATTATATTTGCTTAGAAATTAAAAAATGGCGCTATTTTTGGTGTCTCAAGAACGACAAATTTTTTAACCATGAAACGATTTTTTGCTTTTGCTGTTTTGACTCTTCTTCTTGCAAGCTGTGCTCAAAAAATTCCTTACACAGACCAGGTAAAACAGGATTTTGATTTAACACCTGAGAACATGACGAAGGTTCAGTTCTACACTTCTTCCAATATTATTTTGGAGAAAAGCCAGTCTTCCGGGAACCAGGGGACAGGAAGTGCAGGAGAGTTGGTAGTTAGTTCATCCAAAACACAGGACCGCATCATTATTCCTTCAAATACAAGAGGTGTTTTTGAAAAAATCGGCGCAAACAATGAAGTAGTTGTTCGTTTTGAAGTTGGTTCGGGCCGTGTAGTAAAGTTTGCTACCCGTGCAACACAAACAAGCGGGAAGTACTATCTGGTTGCAGACTGGAAGAATAATGGCGGAACCATGGAATACGGCGGTGAAACTTATACCATTGCTTCCGGAGGAAGCAGCGCATTCTTACAGGTGCGTTTGAAAAAGCTTCAGAAAACAAAACGTAAAGACCGCGTTGTTAAGGGAATGAAAGTTTAACAACAGGGAACAGGATATTGGAGACGGGAACACAATTTGTGTTCCCGTTTCTTTTTAACTTTGCAGGGATGAATTTTTTGATAGAAAATTACAACGTTTGGAAAGCACTGCACATCATTTTTGTAGTGAGCTGGTTTGCCGGACTGTTCTACATGGTGCGATTGTTTATCTACCATACGGAAGCAAACACGCGTCCGGAAGACGAAAAGCGCGTGCTGCAGGAACAATTCAACGTCATGCAGAACCGCTTGTGGTATATCATCACAACCCCGGCGATGATCCTGACAGTCGTTTTTGGAACACTCATGCTTACTGCAAATCCGGCACTTTTGAAAATGCCGTGGATGCATTTCAAATTGACGTTCGTTGCCATTTTATTGGTTTATCATTTCATCTGCCAGGGAATTATGAATCGTTTGAAGCATGGTTCTTCCAAATGGACTTCCGGGCACTTGCGGATTTGGAATGAGGTCGCTACTCTTCTTTTGGTAGCTATTGTTTTCCTGGTGATCCTAAAAACCAGTTTGGGATGGCTTGGCGGAGTAATCGGGTTCTTCGGAGTTGGGATTGCATTAATGATGGGAATAAAGCTTTATAAACGGCTGCGGAAGAACTGATTCGTTTTAGAAACCGATTAAGATTTAAATCTAAAAAAGAATAACTTTACAAAAAGACTTGAAAATGACTTACGAAAATATCTTAGTGTCGCAAAACGGGCACATTCAAACCATTACTATCAATCGTCCGAACCAATTAAATGCTTTAAATAAGCAAACCATTTCCGAGTTAAATTACGCATTAAGTGTTGCGAACGAAGATGCAGGAACAGGAGTTGTTATTTTGACCGGATCCGGTGAAAAGGCATTTGTTGCCGGTGCCGATATCAAAGAGTTTGCCCATTTTTCGATTGAAAAAGGCCGTGAATTGGCTGCTGAGGGACAACAATTGTTGTTTTCCTTTATTGAGAATATGACTACTCCGGTTATCGCTGCAGTAAACGGATTCGCGCTTGGCGGAGGGTTAGAGCTGGCAATGGCATCACATATCCGGATCGCATCTGCAACTGCAAAAATGGGACTTCCGGAAGTATCGTTGGGAGTCATTCCGGGATACGGAGGAACACAGCGTTTGGCTCAGCTGGTTGGTCGTGGAAAAGCAAATGAAATGATCTTTACTGCGGGAATGATCACAGCAGATGAAGCAAAATCCTGGGGATTGGTGAATCACGTGTGTGCTCCCGAAGAATTGATGGAACTGGCAAATGAACTGGCGGGGAAAATCCTGAAGAATTCCGGAACGGCTATTGCATCGGCGATTCGTGCGGTAAATGCATTGTATGCTGAAGGCGGACAAAAAGGATTTGATAAAGAAGTGGAAGAATTCGGTTTGTGCTTCGGAACTGCTGATTTCAAGGAAGGTACAACCGCATTTATTGAGAAAAGAAAACCAAACTTCAGAGGATAATTGAATCCGCTTAAAAAACTATTAGGGCAGACAGCTGTTTACGGGTTATCAAGTATTCTTGGTAGAACGCTGAATTACCTATTGGTTCCGCTGTATACCAAGGTTTTTGAGACGCATCCTGAAGAATATGGAATCGTATCACAACTCTATGCCTTTGTAGCCTTTTTAATGATTTTACTGACCTTCGGGATGGAAACCACCTATTTCCGATTCATCCAGGATAGTGATGATCGGAAGAAGGTTTTTCAAAATAGTTTCCTCACGGTGGTCCTGTTAAACTGCATCTTCTTCCTGGGACTTCTTTTCCTGAACAACAATATCGCAGAGGCCTTATTGTTTACGGAACACCCGGAATACATCATTCTGATGGGGGCTATTGTGGTAATTGACGCAACATCCAGTTTGCCGCTTGCAAAACTCAGAGCCGAAGAAAAAGCCAAAGAATTTGCCATTATTCAATTCACATCCATCGGGGTAAATATTCTCCTGAACCTGGTATTGCTCTATTTTTTCGTCGATTGGAAAGAACCGACAGAAGGAGTGTTTTACATTTTGATCGCAAATTTGGTTTCGAGTCTCGTTAAACCGATCATGTTGAGAAGAGATTTCCTGGGAATTCAATTCAAGCTGAACCTCTCTTTATTGAAAAAAATGCTGGTGTATGCCATTCCGATTGTCATTGCAGGCTTTGCCGGAATTATCAACGAAGTAATCGACCGGATCATGCTGAAGCAAATGCTTTATGATCCTGCGAATGGGTTTACAGCAAAAATGGCGGATGCACAAATCGGGATTTACAGTGCCTGTTACAAACTGGCCATGTTGGTGACGATTTTACTGCAGGCTTACAGGTACGCAGCCGAACCGTTTTTCTTCAACCAAATGAAAAACCAGGACCGCAATAAGCTGTACGTCAAATTGATGAATTACTTTGTTGCAGTTGTCTGTTTGGTGTTTTTGGTTGTTTCCTTAAACCTGGATATTTTCAAATTCTTTATTTCGAACGAGACTTTCTGGGCGGGATTGCATATCGTTCCGGTGCTCTTATTGGCAAATGTGTTTTTGGGAGTTTACTTCAATCAAAGCATCTGGTACAAACTCACCAATCAAACCAAGTTTGGTGCTTACATTTCCATTATGGGTGCTATTCTGACGATCGGAATTAATTACCTGTTTATTCCTAAATACGGATTTGTAGCAAGCGCTTGGGCAACCCTGATCGTCTACGCCTTTCAAATGACCGTTTCTTATTTATGGGGACAAAAACACTTCCCGATCAAGTACAACCTGCGTAAATTCTTCCTGTACCTGGGATTAAGTATTCTGATCTATTTTGTAACCACCAAAATTCCTTATGGAGATCATTCCCTGATCAAATTCGCACTGAATAACTTACTGATCGTCTTCTTCATTTACATTGTCATGTCGGTTGAAGGGATCAAGCTTTCTTCGCTGCGCAGGAAATAAAAAATCCCATCCACCGAAGCGAATGGGATTGTATCGAAGTAAAATCAGTTACTTAATTACTTTCACCGTTTTCAAAGAATTCTCTCCCGAAAGAACCAATAAGTAAGTTCCCGAAGAAAGGGTCTCCAGCGCATTCATTTCAACAACTCCTGACTGAACATGGCTCATTTCCGAAAGAACCCGTCCGTTCAGATCCATCAGTTTTAGGGATCGGATTAAACCGTCTTTATTATCTACAGCAATAGAGGAAGTAAACGGGTTCGGATAAACCGACACATTTTCGAGAGGATTCTCAGTGACACCAAGTGTTGAGTAATGTACACTTGTTCCGTCAAAGTAAATGACCCCATTGATTTTCATGAAATCATTCCCGGATTTGTTAGGACAATAAACGGAGATCGTCAATGCATAATATCCCGGATTCCCGATCAAAGCAAGCGTATCGCTGATGTAAACCGTATCATTAGGGGAATAAACAGCCCAGGTAACAAACAAGCTTTGGTTGCTCGAATTGTAAACCGCCTGGTACAAAGAAGCAGAGTCAATATCTGTATAATCAATGATGCAGTTGGCAGCTAGGTCAGTATAAAGTGTATCGTTAATTGCGCCATTTGGATAAGGATTATTGTTGTAAGTAGAAGAAGAATCCGTTATCACGAAGCTAACCAAGGTGCTGTCGTAATAAAGAGTGCTCCAAACAAGTACGGAATAAACTCCAGGGCATAAATTCGTAATTGAATTGGTTGTTTGCCCATTACTCCACTCAACAAAATAAACTCCGGAACTACCTGTTGGAGATACAGAAGCAGACCCACTACAGTTGTTTGTCAAATCGTCGCTGGTAGTCAGGTTAATTACAAGAGGAGGCATTGTTGTAGTTGTGTCTACAATTGTCCCAGTTGCTGTGATTGCACAACCGGCAGCATCTGTGCAGGTTACGGTATAATTTCCTGAACATAGATTTGTAATAGATTGGGTCGTTGTTCCATTGTTCCAGGTATAAGTGTAGGGTGCGGTTCCGTTGAATGGATTGAACATAGCGGATCCGTCGCAAATGGCTGGTCCTGATGAAGGAGTAGTACTAATGGACCCTGTAAAACCGTTACAAATATCCCCGATTACAAAAGGCTCGGAATAAATGGAGATACCCATAGAATCCAGGACCAGTGAGTAATTTCCCGGGCATAAATTAAGAAGCATAGAATCTGCCCCGGCAACCTGAATGGAATCTTGTTCCCAATGCCAACTCCAAAACGGAGGATTGTATGCACTGTAGCTATTAAAAAATGCGGAGCCATCACACGCTGATGATGAACTGGAATTCGTAGAAGTGACCATTTGTGCATTGCCAAAATTTGAATAAGTTCCGGCAATCAAGACAAAAGCAAGTAAAAAAAGGTGTTTCATATAGATTGAATTTTGAGTAAAACTAGTGATTATTCTCCAAATAAAATCCCGTCTATCAACTGACAAACGGGATTCAATATGAAAGTCATAAAGATTCTTACTTAATTACTTTATAGGCTTTAGAAAAGTTTTCTCCCGAAAGAATCAATAAATAAGTTCCCGAAGAAACAGACTCCAGTTGTTCCATTTTCACCATTCCGGAATTCACAGACTTCATTTCCGAAAGAACCCGTCCGTTCAAATCAACCAGTTTTAGGGATCGGATTAAACCGTCTTTATTATCTACAGCAATCGAGGAAGTAAACGGATTCGGATAAACAGATATGTTGTCGAGAGCATGCTCAGCAACACCCAGTGTTGAATAATGTACAGTTGTTCCGTCAAAATAGATCACACCTTGAATGGTCAAAAAGTCGTTACCCGATTTGTTCGGGCAGTAAACAGAGATCGTTAGTGCATAATATCCCGGAGCTCCTGCTAATCCAAGTGTATCGCTGAGATAAACAGTATCTGTTGGTGAATAAACCGCCCAGGTAACATATAAGTTCTGATTGATGGAATCGTAAACTGCCTGGTAAAGGGAAGCGGAATCAATATCCGTATAATCGATGACACAGTTGGTCACTAAATCCGTATACAAGGTATCGTTGATGGCTCCGTTCGGATATGGATTGTTTCCGTAAACGGTGGAAGTATCGTTGATTACAAAAGAAAGATACATCGTATCGATATTCGTGGCATCCCAAACCACAACAGAGTAAATTCCCGCACACAAATTGTCAATGCTGCCGGTTGTTTCACCTGTACTCCAATAATAGGAATAAGGCGCAAATCCACCGGTAGGAAGAATTGTTGCAGAGCCGCTGCAATTACCCGAAAGATCGTCGGTTAAAGATAATCCTGCATTGAACGGACTTCCCGGAAGGGAATCTGCAATAGTAATGCTTTCAGAAACCGAGCATCCGTTTGTAGCTGCACAAGTAATGGTGTAGGTTCCTGCACATAAGTTATAAATAGTCAGACTATTAGATCCATTCGACCAGCTATAGCCGGAAAAACTGAAATTTGGTGTGACACTAATAATTCCGATGCAATTCCCCGGGATGGATTGAGTAGTAGAAACAGTGAAGGAAAGACCCGCACAAGGATTCGTAACGTTAAAATTGGATGTGATACTATCACCGTTTGTATCCCAAATGGTTACGGAATAAGCTCCGACACAAAGATTCGGGATATAACTCGTTGTTGCTCCGTTGCTCCACAAATAAGAATATGGTCCCACTCCGCCGGTTGGTGAAACAGAAGCAACTCCATTGCAGGAACCACTGGAATCACCTACTACAACCAATCCCGGGTTTAATGGAGGAATAGAATCCATAACTACAGCACTTCCGGAAATGGAACACCCGTTTGCATCTACACAGGTAACAGTATAAGTTCCTGAACAGAGTCCATATTGATAGGACGTTGCACTGCCATTGGACCAGCTAAATGAATATGGAGACATTCCACCGGATGGCGAAGCACTTGCATAGCCCACACAGTTTCCGGGAGTGGTTTGAGTGTTATACATACTGAGTGAAAAATTGGAGCAGGGATCGGTTACAGTAACAAAAACGGTAAGGATGGTACCGGCAGAATCAAGCACCAGGGAATAAAGGCCGGGGCATAAGTTTGAAACCACGGAATCCCCGGTAGCAATGATTGTAGTGGAATCCTCATACCAGGTCCAGGTCCAATCGGGTTGGTCGTAATTGGCATTGTCGTAAAAGTGTACTGAACCATCACAACCGGAAGGAGTGGTTGCAGGAAGAGAATAAACAATTTGTGCTGAGCTTAGGTGTGAACTTGTCAGTGCAATCAGCACAAGAACAAGCGAATAAAGGTGTTTCATAGAGTTAAATTTGAATCAAAATTAACGGATCGCATCTAAACCTGCAACTCTTTTTCATTTATTACGTATATAAACTGTGATTTTCATAACTTTGTGACATGTTGACAGTTGAACAGCTTATCGGTGATTTATTATTGCAGCACAATTGTGTGATCGTTCCTTCTTTCGGAGGGTTCGTTGCACAGCGTACTTCTGCAAAAATTGATTCGACGAAGGGAGTCATTATTCCTCCGAGAAAATCTGTACTGTTCAATAAGCAGCTCATCAATAATGACGGATTGTTGATCGCAGCACTTTCCCAGGCGAATTCCATTCCGTATTCTGAGGCGGCTGAAGAAGTTCAGGCGCACATCAATGAATGGGAAGCAAGGCTTCAAATGGGCGGGAGAATCACCATCGACCGTGTCGGGAACCTGTTTTACGACCAGGAACGAAACCTGTGTTTTGAACAGGATCGTTTCTATAATTTGCTGCTGGAATCCTTCGGATTGAGTTCTGTTCACTTCGTGTCTGTTGCAGATGCTCAGGCACAGGAGTCACACCAGGCAATTTTGCATGTGGTGAAGGCCGTTGAGATCGAGCAAAAACAAACCGTACCGGCTTCAGAGCCTTCTTTCATTTTAAATGAAGAACCAATCGTTCCGGTTTTGGAAGTGGTTCACGAGGAGCAAATCCAGCAAACGGTTTTTCCAATTAAGAAGAAATCCAACACCTGGAGATACGTGGCTGCGGCTTGTCTGCTTCCGGTTGCTTTTTATTCGTTCTGGATTCCTGTAAAGACAGATGTACTGGAATCCGGAGTGGTTTCACTTTCTGATTTTAATCCTTTCCATACAGCGAAAAAAGGGACATACATCCTTCCGGAAACAAACTATAGTTTCCCAAAAAGAGCAGGTAAGCACCAATTACAGCAGTTACCGAAGAACGTAGAAACGTTTTCTTACGAAATGGATGAGGATACCTACATTCCGGTTTCTTTAAAGAAAAAGAAACATGCTGAAGAAACAAATCCTCAAACAGAAATACATTCCGAAGTTGTTGCTGATCGCATGTCGCCTAAAGCTTCAGCGATGGCACAAACCCCTAAAAAAGTGGTAGAACAACCCAAGACTAATCCGGCTCCGGTATTGCCGAAAGGGGGACAAATCATTGTCGGAAGCTATTCTGACAGAAAGAACGCGGAAGATTTGATCAAATTATTGCAATCTAACGGAATGACCGGACAAATCATGGAAACGAATGGAAAAATCCGTGTTACTGCCGGAAATGCTTCTCAATATGCTCAGTTGGAACCAAAATTGAAAGCTTTGGGAATTGCTCCCTGGATTTTGAAATGATACAAGTCATATTTTAATCTCGATTTTAGTCGTACATTGGTGTAGTAACTAGTTCATTACACGAATGAAAATATTTGTTCCAATTTTACTTCTGATTATTGTTGGAGGATGCAGCTCAAAAAGCGAGTCAATCCATCCGAAAGTCCAGAACATCTCTTCTTCGGTTTATGCTTCCGGAACTATTAAAAGTAAAAGCCAATACCAGGCAGTTCCCTTAGTTTCCGGGATCATACAGGACGTTTTTGTAGATGATGGTGATTATGTGAAAAAAGGACAGCTCCTGATTAAAATTGATAATAGGTCACAGCTGATCAATGAAGAAAATGCAGCACTTTCCGCCTCCTATTATGATTTGGGGTCCAATCAGGATAAGTTGGAAGATGCACGGAATGCGATCCGGCTGGCAAGGGAAAAACTGAAAACGGATTCCCTCATGTATGTCCGTCAATTGAATTTATTTAATCAAAATGTGATCTCAAAGGTGGAATTGGAACAGCGCGAGCTGGCATACCAAAGTTCTCAAAATGCACTTTCCAATTCAATTATCCGCTATAACGATTTGAAGCGTCAAATCAACTTCAGCGCAAAACAAGCAAAGAACAACCTGGCCCTGTCGTCTAAATCTGTTTCTGATTTTGAAATTCGAAGTGATATAAACGGAAGAGTATATAGCGTATTGATTGAGAAAGGGGATTTGGTAGGTCCACAAATACCATTAGCTGTTATAGGATCCGCAGATAGTTTTATTCTTGAAATGCAGGTAGATGAATATGATATCGCAAAAGTAGATTTAAACATGCGTGTTTTGGTTACAATGGATAGTTACAAGGGACAAGTTTTTGAAGCCAGGGTAAATAAGATCAACCCTTTGATGAATGAACGCTCCAAAACTTTTAAGGTTGAGGCAGTCTTTACGAAAGCACCGAAAAAGATTTTTCCGAACACCTCTTTTGAAGCCAATATTGTACTGGAATCAAAAAAAGAAGTGCTAACTATCCCAAGAACCTATTTATTGAAAGGAGATTCGGTGCTTTTGGCCAATGGTAAAAAAGTAAAAGTAAAGATTGGGCTTCGTGATTTCGAATTCGTGGAGATTCTTGCAGGATTGAGACCCGAAGATGAAATAATGCTGGAAACAGAATGAGATTAAAGTTGATCATAAGCATATCGAAAGCATTATTGCTCGCGCGCTGGAAACAAACCCTGATAGCTGCAATTGGTGTTACTTTCAGTATAACCATGTTTATTACCCTGTTGAGTTTCATGACGGGTTTGAATATAATGCTGGATGGCCTGATCCTTAATCGAACACCACATGTTCATATTTACAAAGAAATTCTCCCGTCTGAGAAACAACCGATTGATTACACTTCTGAAGGACATCATTTCATTAGTTCCGTCAAACCGAAAAATGATCTGCTGGATCTGCGAAACAGTTCGGTTATCATGAAATCGCTTAGAAATGATCCAAGGGTTTTGGGAGTTTGTCCCAAGGTAAATGTGCAGGTATTTTACAACATCGGAGCGGTAGATTTGAATGGTGTACTGAACGGAATAGATGTGGTAGAGGAGAATCGTTTATTTTCATTTTCCGATTATGTGGTAGAAGGCGATTACCAGGAATTAAAAAACATTCCGAACAGCATTATTCTCGGGAAAGGAGCTGCTGAAAAAATGCTGGCAAATCTGGGGGACAACATCCAGATAACTACTTCAAGAGGAGAACGTGTTCAGCTGAAGGTTGTCGGGTATTTTCAGTCCGGGCTTCAGGATATTGATAAGGTACAAAGTTATGTGTCACTGACGACGGCTCAAAAATTGCTGGGAGAAAGCAACAGTTATATTACCGATATCCAGGTAAAACTTTTCGATATGAATCAGGCTCCGGATGTTGCGAAGGAATACCGGCAGATCTATGAAGTTGAAGCTGTTGATATACAAACAGCAAATGCGCAATTTGAGACGGGAACAGCCATCCGCACTTTAATTTCTTATGCTGTTGGAATTACATTGTTGATCGTGGCAGGTTTTGGGATTTATAATATCCTGAATATGATGATCTACGAGAAAATGGATACAATAGCAATCTTAAAAGCAACCGGATTTTCAGGAAAGGATGTAAAACGTGTCTTTATTACTATTGCGCTTACCATCGGAATTTTCGGTGGGTTATTCGGTCTTTTATTCGGGTTTTTAATTTCTTCGGGAATTGACCAGATCCCGTTCAAAACGGAAGCACTTCCAACGATTAAAACCTATCCGATCAATTATGATCCGAGGTATTATCTGATAGGGGGAATTTTTTCAATTGTTACCACTTATTTTGCAGGATACTTCCCTTCACGGAAAGCAAGCAAGGTGGATCCGGTTGTTATAATTAGAGGAAAATAAGATGAGTACACCAGTTCTACAGGCCAGGGAGATTTCAAAATATTTTCATGACCCTTACGATATCCAGGTATTGAAGAATATCAGTTTTGAAATACAAAAAGGTGAATTTGCATCCGTTATTGGTAAATCAGGTTGCGGGAAATCAACCTTACTATATATTCTCTCCACTATGGATACAGACTACCAGGGAGATTTGTTCATAGATGCACAACTCATGCGTGGAAAAAAGGAAGCAGAATTGGCACGCGTAAGAAATGAGAAAATCGGGTTTGTATTTCAATTTCACTATTTGCTAAACGAATTTTCAGTGCTTAAAAACGTCATGCTTCCCGGCTTAAAGCTGAATAAACTAAGTGCCGGTGAAGTAGAACAACATGCTTATGAGAAATTGAAAATCCTCGGAATCCAGGATGAGGCATTTAAAAAACCAAACCAACTTTCGGGTGGACAAAAACAGCGGGTTGCTATTGCAAGAGCACTGATTAATAACCCTTTAATTTTAATGGGGGATGAACCAACCGGTAACCTGGACAAAAAAAACACCGAAATTGTATTCGAAATATTCAAAGAACTGGCCGAAGAATTTGGTCAGTCCTTATTGATTGTTACGCATGATAACGAATTTGCCCAAAGAACGCATCGTATCATCGAAATGGAAGACGGTGCAATTATACGCATGTAAAGGTGGCAGAACCGATAAGTTCAATACCACCTTCAAGATGAAACTATGCTGTTTGTATCCGTTTGTGCCAAAAGATGTGTGACACCGCCAAAACTCCCAGGAAAATCAAAGGTGAAATGATATTCGATGCCGGATCTCCGATTGAAGCGTGAAGAATGCTTGCTGAAATGAGTGTAATACCAAAACCGGCATACGCCCATTCCTTGATAGATCCTTTGAAAAATGGAATCAGGAGAACCAATGCTCCGATAATTTTAGCGATTCCCAATTCAATGCGAAAAGCATCCTGGAAGCCCATTTTGACAAAACCTGCCTGAACTTCGGGTGAAGTAAAATACATAGAAGCTGAGAAAAGCATCATGAGTGAAAATAAGCCTGTTGTTGTCCAATAGATAATGTTGTTCTTTTTCATGTGTCATATTTTTGATATCCGGCATTTATCGCCGGGAATGATTTATTGGACGCAAAGCTATTTGATACCTGATTTATTTTTTGCCTATATTTCCTTTTGGAAACTAGTTTCCACGAAGAAACTTATTGTAAAATCGATCCTTTAACACCGTATTTTTGTATTATGGTAATGAAAAAGAAAATGATACACGAGCCGGCCGCCTGCGCAGGAAGAATGCTGGCTATTCGGGACACGCTGGAATTGCTTTCCGGGAAGTGGAAGATTCAGATCATTGGAACACTGATATTCGAGAATTCTATGAAGTTTATGGAATTGAAACGAAACATTCCGGGAATAGGTGCCAAGATGCTTTCCAAGGAATTGCAGGAACTGGAAATCAATCAATTGATCACGCGGACGGTTTGTGACACGAAACCAATTACGGTAGAATACAAGATTACGCCTTACGGGTTAACATTGGAACCAATTATCGCCGAATTGGCAAGATGGGGCTCCAATCACCGAAAACACCTGTTCAGCAACAGCTGAAATTAGTACATATGAATGTTTTTGAAAACAACACGGCATTCACAAGTACCACCGTTTTTCTTGTTGCGCTCTACTTCGTTGAATACGTAGTTCGTATCACTGTTTAAGTCCAGGCCAACTACCAATAAAGTGTCTGCGGCTCTTCCACTGATGGAATCTGCATACATTCTGCATGGTTTGAAGATATCCATGTTCTTATGACCGTTTCGCTCAAGAATAATGACTTCACTTTTTTTGGCAACCAGGAAGCTGTCTACCGTAAAAAATACCACGGAAGCAGAATCCGTGCGTTCATAGACTCTTACCCAGACATCATAATCAGAATCATTTTGAATAACCTGGTTGTATTTTACGCTTGGGTCCTTGCATGCAGCAAGAATTAAAAGAAGTGCGATAAGGGGCAGAATGCTTTTCATGCTTCAAAGGTATGAAAACCAAACGGTAGAATCCAAAAAAAAGAAAATGTTCAAATGTTCAAATGTTCAAATGTTCAAATGTTCAAATGTTCAAATGTTCAAATGTTCAAATGTTCAAATGTTCAAATAGCATCGTTTAAACAATTAAACCCTTTTGAACATTCTTAGAATCGGATTGTCACACCCACCATTGCCTGGAAACCCTGAACCGGGTAATTGTACCATCTTTTATAACGCTGTGCGGCCACGTTGTTCAGATTGACGAATCCGGAAATGCGTTTGTTGTATCGGTATTCCAACCCGATATTCGCATCAGCAAGGAACCCAAGTTTCAAACCGTATTGGTTGTTTTCTTCCAATACATCTTTTCCCGGAGCAAATACCTGTGCTCTTCTTCCGCCTTCCAGGTTCGCGTCAACAGTTAAAATGAACTTATCATACAAGTTGTAAGTTCCTCTCAGCACGATTTGGAATTGAGGCAGGTTCCATGCAAAAATATTGTTTCGTGCATTGTAGGAATAATACCTTCCGATGACATCAATCTTTACTTTTTCCTTTAACTGGTAGTAAATCGATCCTTCCAGTTTGGTGATGTTCATCGTATCGTAGATTACCTGGAAGCGGTTTCCACCTGAGTATAAAGTATCGGTTACGAAAAGTGCTTTTCCTTTCACATGTGAGAAACTTGCAAAGACATTGAATCCGATGCGCTTGGACAAAGTTCCTTTGATACCGACAAAACCGTCTGCGGCTTTGTGCTCATTCTGCAGGGAAACATTTGAAAGTGCGAATTCGTTTTCATCGGTAATTCGTTTGAATGACTGTTGGGTCAAACCTCCGGTAACACCTGCGTAAGGGATCAGGATATCATTGAACAGGGAATATTTCACTTCAGCGATCGGGTAAAGATATACTTTGTCTTTCGCCCCGAAACTTGCGGTCAGATCCACACCGATTTTAGCCTTTAATTTCCGATTTTTGGAATAGGTACTGATACTCGGTTTCAAACTGATAATGGTGTTTTTGCTTTCAAGACCTGTGTTTAAAAAGCCGGGCATGGTATCGTTCATAACCCCGTATTTGTAGGAGTTGTGAAGAATGTCCAGATCGGCAGCAAAAATTTCTGTTCCCCATTTATACTCGGCTCCCGTGCGGATTGCAAAGAAGTTCTCGCGGGCATTCCAATCGTTCAAAGAATCTGCTTTCGGTTTTTTATCGTTGAAATGACGGTATTCCATTCCGAGCTTCCAGTTCAGTCCCAAACTATCCTTTGCGTGTGAATGAAAGCCTCCTCTTAAACCAAAGGTGTTGAAACGCTGTGCAATACTGTCTTTATCTGCATCTTCATTCGGGAAACCGTAGAAATGAAGTCCCTGGTTGCGGTAGTAAGATTCTGCATCCCAGCTGTATTTCTTTTCGTTCACACCCACGAATCCGCGAACATTTGTGCGGTCAAAATTTGCCGGCGCTACATTGCGCATTTTACCGAAAGAACTCAAATGCTGAATGCTTCCGCCATAGTTTAATTTGCGGCTTCGTCCGTTGTTGTAATAAACTTCTGCAAGTGGCATCAGTAAAGATCCGATCCCGATCCGTGCATAGCCGTTATACAATTGCGGCAGCTTTTGCTGCAGGTTTACTTTTGCCGGTTCAATCTTCGGAATTTCAAAAGTAGGTTCGTAATTGATGGAAAGTAACGGAAAAGAAGTCGTTGGAACCGGGAAAACCGTATCCAATACTTTTGGCTGTGAATTCAGACGGCTTGCATTTTCAACCGTTCTGCTTCCGGTAGTATTAATAATTACTTCATTGCCCTGCCCGAAAACAGTCGAAACAGATCCGATGAACAGGGCACTTAAAACCAATAATCTATTTGTATTTCCTTTCATTATTTCCCTGTTTTTTCATCCAATTCAATCACTGTAGGCTCGCTCGGATTGGTTAAAGTTTTCGGTTGTGTTTTCAATTGCATGATCTCATTGTACAATTCACCTGCTTCCTGCTGGATACCGTCGTCTTTTACCGGGTAATGATCGATAACGGACTTAATGGTATTCTCTGCCTGGAACAGGTCTTTTTTCTGAAGCAATACTTTTGTCTGAAGGATCAGTCCTTTTGCAATCCAGTAATCATAACCCGGTTTCATTTTGAGCAATTCCCGGATGATGGTTTCCGTTTTGGTATAATCGGCCTGCTCAAATGCATTTTGGGCCAAAGTATATTTGGATTCTGCTGCCCAGGCTGTTGTTGCATTTTTAATCACATAATCCAATGAAAGCTGTGCTTCTGCGTAGCGTTTTTCTTTGGAAAGTGAAATTCCTTTGATGTATTCGGCTTCCAGTTTCAACTGAGTGGTTTGCTGAACACCCAATACTTTTTGAGCGTATTCAACCGCATTGGCATAATTCTCCAATAGGAAATGACAGCGCATCAACCCGATCCGGGCATTGTTCAGGAATTCCGGATTGGAACTCGTTTCTTCGGTTCGTTTATAGTATGGAAGTGCGTCCTCTTTCTGGTTACCGTTGAACAGGAACTTGGCGGTTCGCACCGAAGCTAACTCCGTGTAATCGTCATTCGGGCCGGCAAGGGTAATCTGATAAATCGCAACGGCTTCTGCTTCCCGTTTCAAACGGTATAAAGCATCTGCTTTCTGGTTCATGGCATCGCGGTAGAATTTACCGTTCGGATACTTATTCAAATACTTATCGAATTCCTTAATCGAAGCTTCCCATTCGGATTTGTCATACTGATCGAAGCCAAGGCGGTAGTACTCGTCTTCCACTTGTGTGGCAATGGAATCGGCACAGCTGTATTTTCCGGCAAGCAATTCAATTTTGTTCAGCAAACGCTGGGCGCGGTAAACAGAAACCAGGGAACTTACTTCGCGTTCACAGATGGTATCGTTGATAGTAAATTCATTCAGGACTTTTGTATAATAAGTTTCTGCCTGGTTGAAATTAGCGCGTTTGAAGGCAATGTCGCCCAAATAATGGTAAGCATCTTTCACCGAAGTACTGGATGGATAATCGTCAATAAACTGTTTGTAATAACGCTCAGACTTGTCCATATTGTCGATTTCAAAATAAGCGCGCGCAACTTCCAGAATGGCCCGTTGCAAATACCTCGATTTCGGGTAATTATTGATCAGGTCGGTTAAGCTTTGGATGCGGTCATTCGGCTTATTCATGAAGTTATACACACGCGACATGTAGTACAAAGCCTGGTCGTCATAACCTGCCTTCAAATTGTAAGCGGCTTTGTAATTATCAATAGCGGCCTGGTTCGTGGCCATATCTGCATTCAGGACCCGGTAATATTCGTCCGCCAAACGCATATAGGCATCTGCTTTTTTAGGAATATCTGTCAGGTTTGGCTGTTTCAGGTAATCTCTGAAAGTTGCCTGGACTTCCTGGTAATCTTTCAAAGCCAGATAGGCATAACCCTTGTTGTAGATCGCATCGTTTCGCAGACCACTCATCTGTGAACCCGACATTCCCATGAACTTGGAGTATTTCTTGATTGCTTCCGAATACCTTTTCAGGTAGAATTCAGCATCAGCACTCCAATACATGGCCTTTGCGCTTACTTCGGGACTAATGGGGTATTTGTCTACCAGTTCGAAGGCTTTAATTGCATTGGTGTATTCAGATTTCTGGAACAATTCCACACCTCTGTTAAATGCGATTAGCTGGTAAGCAGATTTCAGTTTAATATCCTTGTTGGTAAGCTGATCTAAAGATTCCAGCGCTTTTTGATAATTCTTGGTAGAAGTATACACGTTCACCAAATACTGGTAAATAACCGGTTTGCGTTTGGAATCCGGGTATTTTTCCAGGTACAGTTTGAATGCTTCAACAGCTTCATCATAGGCATTCATATCCAGCTTATAAGAAAGCAGGGCGTAATTGTATAAGGCATCTTCCTGGATCATTTTGTCCATGTCCATCTGACTTGCAGCTTCAAAGGCCGTTCTGGCATAAACCAGTTCATTCAGGTTGGTGTAACATTCTCCGGCATGATAAAGTGCGATCTGTCCCAAAACATCCTTTTCACGTGCCACCCGGTCAAAGTATTTCACAGCTTTCGTGCAATTCGCCGTGCGTGAATAAGCCAAAGCAAGTGCATAATCATCATCCCGCGTCGTGTTCGATTTGGCGTTGTATAATTCCAGGTAAGGAAGCGCTTCATCGTATTTCTCCAAATGGAAATAACTATCCCCGATGATGTGACTGATCTCGACTTGCTCAGCAGGTTTGAGACTATCGACCTTGCTCGGTGCAAAATCAACCACTTCCTGGTATTTGTGCTGGATGTAATAGATTTGTGTGATGTAATAAGGAACAACGCGGTTGAAGCGGTTGTCGCTCAGTAATTTTTCGAATCCTTCCAATGCCGTTTGGTACGAACTGTCCAAATAGCAAATGTGTGAGTAGTAATACAAACTCGGAGCCCCATACTGACTGGTCGAATCTTTTACTTCAAAGAAAGCCAGTTTGGATTCCGGATAATTTTTTTCGTCAAAGTAAGCATACCCCAATTTGAAGTAATATTCTTCCTGGTTCTCTTTATCTACAGTAGATCTGTTTAGCTGTTTGAAGTATTCGATGGATTTTTTGTAATCCTTTTTTTGGTAGTAATACCGACCGATCTGGAAGAGGATATTGCTGCGGTAAATGCTTTCCGGGTATTCCCTGTTGAAGGTTTCCAGGAGATCAATAGCATCATTATTGAAGAGTTCCAATGCGGAAAGACCTTCATAATACAAGGCTTTGATGTAGTATGAATCATTTTTGGAACCCTTGTAATCTGTGATAAACAGACGAAATTCTTTGCGTGCTGCACTGTATTGTTCTTTCTCAAACAAATCTTCTGCTTTGTAGAACCCACTAAGCGGAGAATGGTACTTCTCACTTGCCTGGGACCATGCCGAAGAGCTTGCAACAAGTAGAAAAAGGATAAAAAGAAAACGCATTACAACTATTTTAAGATCCTAAAATTAAGTAGTCCCTGAGGGAGAAAGGGCGCGCGTGTTCAAAAGTTTTAAACTTATAACTGTTAAGAGATAATCTCGTTACACCTGAATTTTACGAATCGGAAACCCGAATTTTACAATGGAAAATGTTCAAATGTTCAAATGTTCAAATGGAACTTTTTAAACTCTTTTGAACCTTCGAAGTTCGAAGAACGTTTTCAAATCCTGACACCGAAGGTCGTCAGTGAAAGAAGATTTGAACCCTTTGAACTGAAGTATTGATAGAAAACTCGGATTAGTTGGCTTTCGGGAGAAATGACATAATTCAATAAATTGAAAAGAAGTGGAGAAAGTTATTCGTATTCAAAACGGGAGAATTGATCAGCTTGGTCAGACAGTTCTTGATAACATCAATTTCGAGGTGGAATCGGATGAATTGGTTTTTCTAATCGGTAAAACAGGTTCCGGGAAAAGCAGCTTGTTGAAAGTACTTTACGGGGAATTGGACCTGACTGAAGGTTCGGGATCCATGGTAGATTATGACCTGAAAAAGCTTTCCAAGCGGCAGATTCCAAACCTTCGCCGCAAATTGGGGGTTGTTTTCCAGGATTTCCAGTTGCTTTCCGATCGTTCGATCAATGACAACCTGCGTTTTGTAATGAAAGCTACGGGCTGGAAGGACAAGCGCGAAATGGATCAGCGAATCCGGACGGTTTTATCCATGGTGGGTTTGGAAGGAAAAGAACATGTTCAGCCTCACCGGCTTTCCGGAGGAGAACAGCAGCGCGTGGCGATTGCAAGAGCTTTGATCAATCATCCCAAAGTAATTATTGCCGATGAGCCGACAGGAAACCTGGACCCGGAAACATCTACGGAAATCATGCACCTGATCGTTGCCGTAGCAAAAGAAGAAAAAGCTGCCGTGATCATGGCAACACACGATATGTCTTTGATTGAAAAATTCCCGGGAAGGGTTTACAAAGTAGAAAACCGCGAATTAAAGGCTTTGGATACGATGCATCGCTTCGATCCGTTCCAGCCGCTGTTTGATTAATAAAACCACATAGAAGCATAGAACACATAGTTCTAAATGGATATTTTCTATGTTCCTATGTGACCTATTGTGGTTAAAAATCCGATCTCTTCCAGAACTTCTTTCAATTTCTCAACTCCAAACGCTTTCTCCAGATCTTCCAGCCGATTTTCCGCCGGACGGTTTTCCGCCAATACCTGTTTTATTTTTGAGGCTAATGGCAATACAGGATCCCAGATTTCACAGTGTTTCTCCAAACCGCTTGTCCCGGTCATTTCTTTGGTGGCAATGCACGTTTTTCCGGTAAGCAATGCACGGATAACTTTCAATTTGACCCCACTGGATTTAAAACCGATCAACAAGTGCAGTGAACAGCTTCTCATCAGATCATTCAATTCGGAATCGCCCGGATTTGCAACGCATTTCCAGCCTTGCCCCTCAATTTTCTTTACGAGGTTGACACTTGGGTTCTTCCCGGCAATTACGATTGGAAGATCGAATTTCTCCCGTTTGTTTTCTTCGATCAGTTTCTCAATAGCTTCCCGGTTTTCGGGAACGGATAAATTTCCGTGATACAATCCAAATGGTTCCGATTCGATGGGTGATAATACCAAATCAGGATGGATTGTAACGGGAAGATAAACAGTCTGAAAACCCCCGTTTTGGTAATATTCCCGGTCGCTTTTCGAAATGCATAGAAGCGGAATTCCTTTCAGTTTCAATTCCTGCTTTCGCAGTTTTCGGGATTCCAAACCGAAAAATAAGCGCTCGGAAGTAGTCTTTGCGTCAGCTGTTAGGTCCCGATAATACTGCCATTCAATGTTGTGCATGCGAACGGCTACTTTCCGGTTATTTTTGATGAGCTCATCGACCCAAAAGGTACTGTGCTGTCCTTCCAGTAAAATGGGAGCATCATCCGCGAGTAAACGCTTGAGTAATTCTTCCGAGTTCCTGCTTTTTACAATGTAGGGAAGGCTCGACAGTGCCGATTTCACCCCGTTTTTTCGATCGTAGTAATAAATTTCATCGGCGATTTCAGAAAAATCGTGATTTCTTCCGCGCCCGTATTCGTAGCAGTGAAGGATTACGGAATATCCCAGTACCTTTAATCCTTTTGCTCTCAGGAATACATCCAGCACACCGCCGTAATCCGGTGGAAACGGAACATCAAAAGAAACAACGTGGATTTTTTTATGCATGGACTTTCGGATAGAATTCGTTTAACTGCTGTACTTCAACCTCCCAATTCTCTTTGCCGGCAGCAATTTTACAGTTGTTTTTCCAGCGGTCCATCAATTCGGGATTGTTTAGAACGGCCTGTACTTGCTGAGCCAGTTGTTGCGGGTCGAAATCGCTTACGATTTCCCCAACCTCGTAACTTTTTACCAATTTAGCAACTTCTACCAGGTCGGAACAAATAATGGGCGTTGAAGTATGGATGTAGTCGAAAATTTTATTGGGTAATGAAAACAAGTAATTCGGGTTTGTGGGCTGGTCGAAGCTCAAACCCAGATCAGCTTGCTGCGTGTATTGAAGTAATTCCGAATAAGGCCGTTTTCCAAAGAAAAGTACCCGATCCTGCCAGTTTTCTTTTTCAACCAGTTTTTTCATATCGGGGATAATATCGCCGTTCCCAACAATGATTAAAACAACATTCTCCAGGAAAGGCATCATCCGGATTGCTTCTTCAACTCCTCTGTCGACATTCAATCCGGCACCCTGCATGATCAGGATGTGTTTCCCTTCCGGAATTCCCAGTTCTTTTTTTGAGCGGATTTGAGCAGGGTTCCAAAGTGGAGAAACATTGCGGACCACTTTGAGCGAAACACCGTATTTTTCGCGGTATTTTTCAGCAATCGATTGATTGACGGTGCTCACGAACTTCAGTTTGGGAAAAATGAAACGTTCGATCCGCTCCCAGACAGCTTTTACTTTCGGCCTGCTGATCAATTCGGGAACTTCTGTGAAATACTCGTGGGAATCGTAAACCAGTTTTTTTCCTTTCAGTTTCGAGACCAGGTAATTCGGAAGTAATGTGTCCAGGTCATTGGACACCAAAATAGTTGACCGACGAAAAAGCAGGAACCAAAACAGGCGAAAGTTGAACCATGCATAGAACAAAGCACCTTTTTCATAATACATCCGGAAACGTTTGGTGCGGTAACTCCGGTATTCCATTTCCTGGCTCGATTTGAGTTTGCGCCCAACGAGCAGCACGTCGTATCCCTGGTTTTCAATAAACGAACAAACCTTATGGACACGCTGATCGGTGTTCAAATCATTGATAACGCTGACAATAACTGTTGGTTTTTTCAATCTATAGTTTTACGATGCGTTCAATGCGTTGCAGTGTTCCGTCAGAAATGCGGACCTGGTAACTGCCTTTTGCAACGGTGCTCAAATCAAAAACGCTGATACCTCCTGAAATAGTTTGCTGGATTTGAATTCTTTTTCCGGTCATATCCAACAATTCCAGGGAAATGTTTTCACCGGAGATTCCGGATAAGTCAATTTTTAGCTCATCAGATACCGGGTTCGGATAAATGGATACCGATGCCAGGTGACTTTGCTCCAGTCCAAGCGGATTGGTAAGAATGATGTTGTAATCTTCTACTTCACCGTAATTGGTATTTCCACAAGGTTGTATCGGGCCTTCTCCTCCTTGTGCAGGGTTGAAAACAATCCGTGTACGCATCTTAACAATTCCCGTTACTGCGTTGGAAGGAACTGTAAAATTGAAAACGAGTGATGAGCCTGCAACAATGGATACAAAAGCGATGCGCTCGTTGGGATCATCGAAGTCAAAATCACTGTTGAAATCGATCCAGGCAGCAATCTCATCTCCAACATAAGCACTACCGGGAGGTCCTCCGCTAATTTGAGGAATGATTGCAATGCTGTAGGTTTGACCCTTGACCAATGTTGTACTTAAATTATAATTGCTGTAGTTGGTACATTCGCTTTCATTGTTAATGGTTTCCAGGATCACCTGCTGAATGAACTCATCGCAATACGTAGAAGCTGCTGTGCATGGAGACGTAGCAGTTGTCACATAGATGTAATCAGTTTTTAGCTCAGAGTCTGAACCGGCGCTATTCGCAACCGTTAGTTCAACAGTGTAAGATCCAACTGCAGTAAAAATAAGTTGCGGATTCTGTGAATTTGCGTTTGTTCCCCCTATAAAACTCCAACCGGTGGCGGGAGTGATTGTCCAGGACCAGGAAGCAGGAGTTCCGGTAGACTGATCTGTAAATTGAGAAGTACCACCAATGCTAACAGTTGTTGGATTTGCTACAAACTGTGCCACAGGAGTTGAATTAATAACGCACGGAGCAGCTATTCCATTCAGGTAGGTAGCTCCTGTACTATTGGGATCCAACCAGGGTTTTAGCTGAGAGCTGTAAGTAGAACCATTTTGATCCCAGTCGGAATAGAATTTTCCATACAGATCGGGCATGTCAGGTCCGGTTTGTCCGTTGTTCGAACAAGCAGACCTACCTCCTGAAAGCTGTCCGACAATTCTTCCGGCAGCGTTAAAAATAGGAGAACCTGAAGATCCGCCTTCCGTAACTCCATGACCATTTGCTGTGGCAGACCAGTAAACTTTCCAATGTGCATTGGGAGCTCCGCCATTGTATGTTTCGGAATCCAACTCTTCCGTATAAGTAGAGATTTTTTTGGAACTTCCTGCCGGATGGTGGATTCCTACTCCGTTTGAAGAAGTAGTATTCGTTCTGTCCCAACCGGCATAAAACACTTCATAAGAGGAAGGCGGTTGTGCGTTTAGTTCTACGAGGTAAAAATCAGATCCCGCAACTCCGGAAGGTCCCGGAGGATTATTCAGTGTTCCGTTTCCGGAAGATGCTCTTACGATTCCGCCGGTCATTGTTTTTGATCCCTTTGAAGGGTCTGTATAATTCCCTGATCCGGGTGAACAGGTTGTTTTTTGGTATTTCCAGTACCAAACCCATGTAGCAATGGACTGCCCTGCTACACGTTCACCGCAATGCCACGCTGTTAAGATGTAAGGTTTGCAGTTATTTGCAGTGTTATTGATGGTAGAAGCCGAACAAACATACGTTCCGGTCCCGTCATTAAAAGTATAATGTACAACTGATCTGATCTGGTTTCCCCAGTTGTTTCCTTCCGAACAAGCCACATCCACTTCACAGTTTCCGGCTTTCTCAGAAGTTTGTTCACCGGTGCTAAAAGCGTCCACATGTTCTTCAACGCCGCGGTAGAAATAAACAACTTCCTGAATAGTGAAAACAGGAGTTTCCTGAACCCATGCCGGTGCACTGTATTCCAGGTACATGTCTTCTCCCTGCACCATTTCCATCGCCTGGAAGTCATCGGTTGCAGAGCTGTAGGCTCCCAACACTTGTTTTCCGTTTGCGTTGTAGGCAAATAACTTTCCGCCTGCGGGAATCTGAACAGTTTCGGAGAAATACAACCCAAGTGCAAGAGCGCCTTTTCCTGAAATGACCAATCTCCAGACTTTCGTTCCGTCAGGTAATAAAGTCCAGCCACCTGAATTGTTCATGGTGATAGAAACCGGAACATTCAAACCAACCCGGTAAGCACCTTTGGAATCATTTACTGCATCTTCATTCTTTGCCGCCGCAACATTCGGTTTGCTAAGGATATAAACAGAAGGAGCATATTGAAACGGAGCAACGCCGTCAGCGGTCACTTTTTGCAACCCGATCGGAAGTCCGCCCTCACTTATCTGTGCATTTAATGCTGTACCAAGCGACAGGAATATGCCGAGCATTAAAAGATATTTTAGCATTGTGCTTATATTTATGTGTAGTTTTCTCAAAATTACACTCTTTTAACACAAGAAACCAAACTTAAAAACGCTTTTTTATTGAAGTTTGTCGAATGAATAAAGTTCTAGTTATCGAAGATGAGCAAAGTTTGCTTGAAATCATTCAATTTAACCTGGAATTGGAAGGCTATTCCGTATCTACCATTAACAACGGAAGAGAAGCTTTAACAATGAAAAACCGATTGGATAACTATGACCTGGTGATTTTGGATGTGATGCTTCCGGAAGTGAGCGGATTGGATATTTGCCGTGCTTACAGGGAAGTGTCGAATGTCCCGATTATTTTTATTTCGGCGAAAGGAAATACCATCGACCGGATTGCAGGATTGAAACTGGGAGCAAATGATTACCTGCCAAAACCGTTCGATCTGGAGGAATTTATTCTGCGTTGCTCTGTTTTGGTGCAGCCCAATAAAAAACAGATCCACATTCCTTCTGAAATAAAAATTGGAAATTACCGGATACTGCCGGCTTCTTTTGAAGTAGAAAGTATGCTTACCGGTGCGAAACAGGAATTGAGCAAACGCGAGATGGAACTCATTCAGCTTTTCTTTTCCCGGAAGGATGAGGTAGTTTCCCGCGATGAAATCCTGAATACCTTATGGACCAATGACCAGTTTCCAACGGGAAGAACGATTGATAATTACATTTTGAGCTTCCGGAAATTATTCGAAGAAGACCCGAAGAATCCGCAGTTTTTTCATTCGATCCGCGGTGTCGGATATAAATTTACCTTACCTGATTAATCCTATCTTTGCAGCATGGTTGTAGAACTTGACAGAGAAATAACAGAAGAAAAAAGACTGCGTTACGATAAAGCCTATTTGAGAATGGCTCAAACCTGGGCGGAACTATCGCATTGTGAACGGAAAAAAGTGGGCGCTTTGATAGTGCGCGACGGGAGAATTATTTCTGACGGTTATAACGGAACACCGGCAGGTTTCCCCAACTGCTGCGAAAATCAACAGGGAGAAACCGAATGGTACGTATTGCACGCGGAAGCAAATGCCATTTTAAAAGTAGCCCGCTCTACCAACGACTGCAGCGGTGCAACCTTGTTCATTACACTTTCCCCTTGTAAGGATTGCAGCAAGCTTGTCCTGCAGGCCGGAATAAAAAGAGTTGTTTACATGACGGAATATAAAGATACGACTGGTGTTGATTTCTTAAAAAGCGCCGGCGTTGAAGTTGTCCATATCTCAGATCCGAACGAATGAATAGAAAATATGCCTTTGTTTATCCAATCCTGCTGATGGTTTTTTTGGCCATTGGTTTGCTGCTTGGATCTAAATTAAACCAGCCTGCTCAGCAGCAAGTTTCCGGTAATTATTCCAAAATGCAGGAAATCATCGGCTTGCTGGACAGGGAATATGTGGATTCGATCGAAAGCAAGAAATTATTCGAGAAAACCATCTCGGATATGCTTCATGAACTCGATCCGCATTCGAATTATATCCCGTATGAGGACCTGCAGACTGTAAATGAACAAATTGACGGGAAGTTCGGCGGAATCGGAATTCGTTTTGCAATTATCCGTGATACCTTGTGTGTTACCAATGTGATTCCCAATTCTCCCTCTTTCGGTACGGGAGTTTTGGCCGGAGATAAGATCCTGATGATCGACGGAAAGAATGTTGCCGGCAAGAAAATCAAGAATGAAGACGTATTGGGTAAGTTGAAAGGCGAGCCGGATACGAAAGTAAGAGTCCAGCTTTACCGCAATAAAAAGAAGATCGAAAAAAACATAGTACGTGGGGTTATTCCAATACCTTCCATTGTATGCGCCCAGATGCTGGATGAAAAAACCGGGTATATCCGCTTGGATAATTTCTCGGTTACCAGTGCGGAAGAATTCCATTATGCAGCCTTACAGTTAAAGCGGGATGGAATGCAAAAACTTATTTTCGACCTCAGAGACAACGGTGGCGGAGTTCTTGATGGAGCAGTAAAGATTGCAGATGAATTTTTACCCGAAGGTCAAAAGATTGTGATGATCAAAGGAAAAAAATTCCTGAATACCACTCGCTATGCAAGAGCGGGCGGATTATTGGAAAAAACGCCATTGGTAATATTGATCAATGAAAACTCTGCTTCGGCTTCTGAAATTGTAGCCGGTGCTATCCAGGATAACGACCGAGGAATGATTGTCGGACGGAGATCTTTTGGAAAAGGATTGGTGCAGCAGGATTTCTCGCTGATGGATAAAAGTGACCTGAGATTGACAATTGCGCGTTATTACACGCCATCGGGGCGATGCATCCAAAAACCTTTCGGGGAAAGCTATGAGGATTATTACCACAGCAATGAGAAGCGCAGGGATAACGGGGAATATTTCGCCCCGGATTCGACCATTTTCAAGAATGCCAACAAATTCAAAACACTCAAAGGAAGAATCGTTTATGACGGCGGAGGAATCAGCCCGGATATTTTTGTTCCCCTGGACACATCGAATTCGACGATTTATTATTTGACCTTACGTTATTCGGGAGTGTTTCAGCAGGTTGCTTTTGATTTTGTGGCAAACAAACGACACGAGTGGTCTTCAATACAGGAATTCACGAAGGAATTTGAAACAACCAAGCCGCTTTTGCAAAAGTTGATCAAAGAGGGCGAAAAAATGAAAATTCCATACAGTGCGGCAGATTACAAACGAAGTGAGGGATTGATCAAACAGGCGATGAAAGCAGAAATTGCCCGTCAGCTGTTTATCGAGGAAGGCTATTTCTTTATCGTCGCTTCGTATGACAAGGAAGTTCAAAAAGCGCTCCAGTTCCTGAAGCGCTGATCTTTTCTGTTTTATCGTTTAAGGACCGGATGTGAACTCAGCGATCCGTTGCAGTTCATCGAAATGAAATAGGTCCCGGCTTTTACTTCCGAGCCTGTATCCGACAAACCGTCCCATTCAAATCCGCTGAATACCGACTGAATGGTTTGTTTGCTGCAAAGGGTGCGTACCAATCTTCCCTGGTAATCGTAAATCGCCAGTGAAACCACATCTCCGGCCTTCAGATCTGCAGGTTTGATAGAAACACTTTCCGAGAATGGAACCGGATGTATTTTCCAGTCATCGTCAGATGTAAGCTCCTGCATACCGAGTGAAATCAGGCTTTCCAGGTCAATTAATTCATCTCCTTGCTGGTACTGTAGAAAATGGAAGTAGACCAGGAACATTTCATCTGTGGTGCTTTCACCCGCAAATACCCACACCGGCGGATTGTTCGGATTGTGCATATTGTTGACAGTATTGTCGTAAGTAGCCTCACCTTTCATAACTGATCCTACAGGGACTTTCTGCAAATACTTGAAGAAATAGAAATCCTGCCAGTGGAAATCCCAGTGTGGGATATCGGCAAATTTTACCGTATCATTGGCCGGAGTTACGGCATAGGCACGAATGTTATTCCCCAGTAAATGCATGTGCGGGAAGACACTCAGCACACTGTAATTAATCGGAACTCCGCCTGAATTGGGGTATTGTGCCGTAAAGGATGTCACCTGGTTCGGAGGAATGGAAAGTGACCAATTTTGAAGTACCGGTGCAGCATACACTTCCCGGATACCCGTTTCACCCGGAGGATAGAAGTGCAGAATGACTTTCGTACTGTCGTATTGTCCGAAACTTCCATCCGGATAATGCATCGCGAATACAATATTGCTGTTGGCGGGAATCGACATACCGAGTTTAAACCCGGTCGCGGAAGGGAATATCAAAGGTGAAGCCCCGGGAGTATATCCACCGATCATCGTAGATGACTGGGGGGGACCTCCGCAATTTCCGCCGATAGTGTCGCCCTGGTAAGATCCTGTTGGATCAATGTAGATCAATGCATGATGCACGATTTCCCGGTTTCCGGGAACGATTTCCATGGCGCGCACGTAGCGATTTTGGGTCAAACCTGTAGGAAGACTGAAGCAGACGTAATCATCTTGTCCGTTAGCTTTACTTTGATACAATGGAATTTGCAGCGTCAGATCGCCGTTTCCTAAAATGCTTCCGGAATTAAAAACCGGGGGTGCCGGTGCATTTGCCGGGTTTCCTTCGGGTGCTCCGTTTGCTATCCAGTCCAGCATCGTGGTTTTATCCGCTGCACTCAGAGCTCGGGAATGACTGTATTGCTGGTAGTTTTCATCCGGAGGCCATGGAGGCATTTCGTTCATAGAAATTGCATCATGAATAGCTGTTGCCATCGGGCTTACCTCTGCATAGCTCATTAGCGAGAAGGGGGCAATTCCACCCGGATGATGACAGGTAGCGCATTTATTGTACACAATGGAGGCCGTATTGTCGCTCCAGGTTTGTGCAGCAACTGAAGAGCTCGCAAAGAGCATCAGAAAGGCTAGTTTTTTCATAGTATTCGTTTTTCAAAATTAAATCTAAGAGAATATCTGTTGATTTCCAATTAATTGAAATTTTTAAAGCCGGAAACTTCTTGCCGGATAATCGGTGAGATCTTTCTTTTCCGGATAAGTTTAATCTTAAGGCGTAACATGTGCTGTTTGAGAACAATTGCAGTTTAATGTTTAACTTCACTTCAAAATCACAAGTCATGAAGTATTTTCCGTTGGGAGCTGTAAAAAAAGAAAATCCGAATCTGCAGTTTCCGCTTTCCGAAGGTCAGAAGGAAGAGTTCCTCGAAATAGTTAAAACCCTTTTTCCGGATGCTTCTGAAATGGACGAAGTGCAGCTTTGGAGCGTTTGCTCGAATCCGAAAGGAGTCATTTTTGCTTCATGGACGGAGGAAAACACCAGTTTGATCAATACTCTCAGGAAGCAGGATTTTTCGGAACTGTTCGTAGATTCCTCCAAAATCAGCGAACATGCTCTTTTTGAAGAGTACAGAGTATTCCTGGAATTGTACCTGTTCCCGATTTTCACCGCTCGATTTTCAGCTGTTTCTTCAAAGAACATTCATTTTTTTATGAGTTACTCGGTCTTGTTGCCCGATTACCAACAAAATTTGGTGCAGGATTCTTTATCCGATTGGATTTTCAAGCAGAAAGAGGAGCTCAGCCTGGCAATTAATAAAGCTAAAAAAGATACGGATCTGCATCGCCTGGTTCATTCATTCCTGAGTTCGAATATGATCACAGCCCTGGATTTATTGAATGTGAACCATTACCGCGTAAAAACCCAATTATTGGAGTTCTTCATGAGTTTGGCCTATCACCCGAAAAGTTCTACGCGGTTTTTGATGTTTTTGACCAATAAATTGTTGGAGATCCGGTTTACGGACGAACACAAAAAACAGCTCGGCAATTTTGGGACGGATGTAAAAAAAGGAAAGATCGTAGTTGAATCAACACGTGTTTCCTGGCTGCGGCTGAGCCTGGTGATTTTGATCCTGCTGCTTTGTATAAGTGGAATTATTGCCCTTTTCTTCGTAGAGGCTGATCCGGAAACAGACATGCTCCAGGAGAAAACAGCTTACATGGAATTCAGCAGGGAAGAGCGCCTGAAATTGGATTCACTGATCACAGAAATCAAAAGTGAAGAACGGATGATCAATGACGCACAGCTCGACTCGAATTTACCCTTTGTAGGAATTGACCTGGTTCAAAAGCGCGAATGGAGGAATGAACTTTTCAATAAATTGTACCAAAACTGGGCAGGTAATGATTCTGTTCCGTTTACAAAATTCTTCACCCAGGGAAAAACTTACGGGAAACCCTATGTAAAAACAAGGGATTTGGACCGAAAATCCGGGGAAATTGCGGTGGAATTACACAATGAGACGGACCGAATGGTATTGATCGTGGTTTTTCAGAATAATAAGCAAGAACCGGTTTATACTTCCTATGTTGCTGCAAAAACGCTTGCGGAGTGGAAAATCAATATCGGGGAATACCTGTTTGTTTTGCCGGGGAACAAAGTTCCTTCCGATGCAGCGTTCGGGGATCTTCCATTTAAAGAACTGGATGCTCATTTCTTTGAAAACCTGAGTATTGCTTATCGGGTAGATTATATCAACACAAAACGAATCAAGCTGGTTTGGGAAAACCTGGGGAATAACGAATCCTATTTGGTGGATTTGTCCGGAGCATTGATTAAAGAGTAGAAAAGGATCAAAATGTTCAAATGTTCAAATGTTCAAATGTTCAAATTGAACCCTTTAAACTTTTTGAACCATTAAACTTTCAGTATTGGCCAAAAAAGAAGAGAGACCGGAAATAAGATCTCTCTTCACACGCTACCTAACTAAACCTAACTACTACTACTTATACATCTATTAACGCAGGTTTTTGCCATTTGGTACATGTGAAAGGTGTAATTAACGTCTTTTAACTAATCTTATAGGCGTGCGATGCATCGTGTGCCTACTTCAACCACTTCCATGAGTTCATTAATCTTCTGTTGGTGAGTATTTTACAATGTCAATGCCAATTCCGTTGGGGTCCTGGATCGCAAAATGCCTGTCACCCCATGGTTCATCCCGGAGATCGACTTTTAATTCAACATTTTTTTGTTTCAGTTCTTTGTAAAGACTGTCAATATCTTCTACTTCAATGGTCAGATAAACTCCCTGGTTTTGAAAAGGCGATTGGAAAACAGGCTGCTGACTCGGATGATTGGGAAGTAAAAAACTAATTTCTGCTTCGTGGTTGGGTGTATGCAGCAACAGGTAGAATTCGTTTTCAAAGGTTACACCAAATCCCAGGATTTCTGTGTAGAACGCTTTTGTTTCTGCCAATTTTGGCGTGATGATTCCTGCATTTAATTTCATCTTGATTTGATTTTTAGTTGTTGAACTTGCTTGTGAAAATACACTTAACGCTAAGAAAAATGTACTCATCAATAAAAGGATTCGCTTCATCTTTTCGAATTTGATTACCCTACAAAGTTCGGATAAGCAAAAATGAAGGAATAGTAAAAATCGGACAAGTTTATCTGCCGAATGCCTTGCTGGGCGTTACACCGTAAAAATTCTTGAATTCCTTTATGAAGTGCGACTGGTCATAATAACCTGCATCAAAGAACAATTTGTTTTGCTGTAAACTTTGTTTGGAAGGTTTGGCTCTCAAAATGTTTTGAAACCTTACAACTTTGCTGAACGTCTTGGCGGTGTCGCCGATATAAAATTCAAAAAGCCTGCGTAGCTGTCTTGAACTGATACCGGTATCTAAATCTGTTTCAATGTCGATTACGCCAAAATTTTTCAAAATGATTTCTAAAGCATCGTATAATCGGCTGTCGTTATCGAAAGTTGTTTTTGAAATTAATTCCAGGAAGTATTCGTCGAGGATTTTCTTTATTTTTTCGGGGTGGTGTGTTTCATTGAACTGGTTGGAAATAAAGTCTGATAAATGTGGCACAACGGACGCTAAAGATTCGTACCGATTGCTCAATTCCATTGCGTTTATTTTGAAGAGCTGCGGAAACATCGTTGGCAGGAAACGAACACCTACATAATTGAAGCTGTTGGCAAGTGGAAATTCCGTAAACTTTTTACAGAATCCCATCACATAATTGTGCTCCGGATTAGTGAGTTCAAAGTAAACATCCATACAACCGTCGGCCACAACCCGGTAATTAAATGGTTCGGAAAGTTCCCGTGTGGTTTTAAGCTGCCAATAACAATAAATGAATGATTGAAGTCTGAGCTCCGGCAGAAATTCGGTGTACGTAACGTTACCATCGGATTGTCTGACTGTTGGCTGAACAGGAGTATAGAGTGTTCTTAAATTTGTATCCTTAAGGTCGTTCATATTCTTTTCAGCGTCTTTCGTTAATTGATAGATAAGTCCAAACTTTCCTAAAAACAACAAGAGAGAAGCAGGCGCTCCTCTCTTGTTCCAACCTAAACTACTACTACTTATGAAAACTAACCTCTAAAATCATAACAAATAATGTACCAAAGTATTTTATTTGTTTCTGATGATAGCGTATACAAAGATAACGGACACATTTCGATTTTGTTTCATAACTAAGTTCTTTTTAACATTAATTGGAAATCGGGAAATTTACTGAAATAGGCGCTTAAGATAAGATTTCATGTATCTTTGACGACGAATTATAATATATCCTCTCTGAAGGCATGAAAGTTATCGATCATTTAAACGCAGCGAAAGACACGCTATTTTCATTTGAAATTCTACCTCCGTTAAAAGGAGCGAATATTCAATCCATTTACGACGGCATTGACCCCTTAATGGAATTCAAACCGAAGTACATCAATGTAACCTATCACCGCGAAGAATTTATCTACAAAGAGCGCGAGAAAGGATTGCTTGAAAAGATCGCCATCCGAAAAAGACCGGGAACGGTTGGTATCTGTGCGGCGATTATGAACAAATATTATGTAGATGCAGTTCCGCATTTAATTTGCGGCGGATTTTCCCGCGAAGAAACTGAAAATGCCTTAATCGACTTGCAATTCCTGGGAATTGACAACGTGCTGGCATTACGAGGCGACTCGATCAAAACAGAGTCTACATTCAAACCGGATCCGGAAGGACACAAGTACGCAGTTGAGCTTATTGAGCAAATCGCGGAAATGAATAAAGGAAATTACCTGGTAGATGATATTCAACTGGCACCTACAGATTTCTGTATCGGGGCGGCCGGTTATCCGGAAAAGCATTTCGAAGCTATGAACCTGAGCACAGACTTGCTTTATCTGAAAGCCAAAGTGGATGCAGGTGCTGAGTACATTGTAACGCAGATGTTCTTTAACAATCAGAAGTATTTCGACTTTGTAGACGCATGCCGCGCAATTGGAATTACTGTTCCGATTATTCCGGGAATCAAACCGATCACAACACTGAACCATATTTCCTTCTTGCCAAAGGTTTTCCACATTGACTTTCCGGAAGAACTAAGCAAGGACCTGATTAAGTGTAAGAGTAATAAAGAGGTTTTTGAAGTGGGTGTTGCGTGGGGAATCCATCAGTCGCAGGAACTTAAAAAGGCCAATGTACCGGGAATCCATTATTATACGATGTCAACCTCTGAAAGCGTTAAGACGATTGCAGAACAAATATTCTAATTATGAAAAAATCACTTTTAAGCTTCTTGTTTTTGGGCGCCTGCCTGCTTGGATTTTCACAGGCAAAGTTTCCACCTTTAAAACTAAATAACGCGCTTGTTGTTAGTCATTTAGACAAGGAATCGGATCAGTTTTCATTAGAAATTGCTGTGTCTGATGTGCTTTCAAAAACCAAGATTAAGAATACAGTTTCGCTGAATGTATTGAAGGCCGGCGGAGATCCGCAGGTTTTGATGACAGATTCTTTGACACAGCTATTGAAAGCAAAAGGGATTAATACCCTGATGCTGGTTTCGGTTCGTGGTTTCGATAATCGTTTCAGACCTTCAAGCGGAAATATGACTTTGGCAGAAGACCTGGCAGCAGATAACCTGTTTCCGATTTATAAAGAAGACATTGTTTCGGTAACCTTCGAATTTCATTTCTATAGGGAAGGAAAATTGGTTTACACGGATTTGCTGAAAATCGGCGGGATTAACTCGCGGGATAAAGTATTGCGAAAACTGCGCAAGAAACTAGCGAAGAAGGTTGTGAAAGACTGGATCTAAAAAAGTAGGGGTGAAAAATTTTTCACCCCTACTTTTTTTTTGAGATAGCCTCATTCATAGCTATCCGCACAATTTCGTTCTCCGGATCGTGGATGAGGTAGTAATCGAAATCAGCCAGGGCATCGGCATACTGTCCGAGTTTCAGGTAAGATAAACCGCGCTTTTCGTAAAGTTCGATGTCGTATTTGGAATAAGGTGCTGCCAGGGAAAATAAGCGCACTGCTTCCCGGTACTCTCCTTTTTCAAATGCTTCGAGAGCTTCTCTTTTGAGGGTTAGGAATCCGGCTTCCCGGGCAACCTTGCTTGCTTTTATTTTCCGGAATTGGATGATTTCTTTTTGCTGTTCTGCTGTAATTTCTTCCTTCCCGATTTCAACCAGTTCATCGAATTGTTCGTCAAATTCCGAGCAGGCGCTTTTAACATCGAATTGGTAGAACTTGTCCATGGAAGGAACATTGGTCGTGGACCAAAAAGTTTGCGCCAGGATTTGGTTCGGGGAAACTTCCAATAACTGGAACAGGTAATAAAGCGAGTCCTTGCGGAAGTAAAAGTACGTTCCGACCGGTAATAGTTCCACTGCAGATTTCATATCCGAAAGATACAACTAATTGAAAATTGAGAATGTAAAATTGAAAAGTGCGTTTCGACTCTGCTCAACGACCTTTTTTATGATGTTAAAGGCAGGCGACTGAGTGGAGTCGAAGTCCTCTGATTATTTTCAATTCATAATACGGTCTAACGCTGCGATGAATCGTTGTGCAGCTGTTTCTAAAATCTCATCCGTATGTGCGTGGGAAATGAAGCCAACTTCATATCCGCTTGGTCCCATGTAGAATCCTTCTTCCAGCAATGCAAGGTGTAAATGCTTGAAGTTTGTCATATCCGGGTTAATCTCTTCGGCTGCACGAATGTGTTTGGAGTTATCGAAGGAAATCCAGAAAATAGAACCGATCGTTACCAATTCAAAAGCATATCCTTTCGTTTTAGCATGCGAGTTGATTTGATCTGTGAACAATTTAGTCCTGCGCTCCTGGTCTTCGTAAAATCCGGGTTTGCTCAATTCGGTCAATTGTGCCAAACCTGCTGCCATGGCAACCGGGTTTCCGGATAGAGTTCCAGCCTGGTAAACCGGTCCGTCGGGAGCAACACTGGCCATGATCTCTTTTTTCGCACCATAAGCTCCAACCGGCAGTCCGCCTCCGATGATTTTTCCGTAGGTAACCAAATCCGGAGCAATTCCATAGTATTCGGCCGCTCCTGAAAATGCTACCCGGAATCCTGAAATAACTTCGTCGAAGAACAATAAAGCGCCATATTTAGTACATGTTTCGCGCAATTCTTTCAGGAAGCTCAATTCTTGCAGTAACAATCCGTTATTTGCGGGAATCGGTTCTATAATTACACAGGCAATCTCTTTTCCGAACTGTTCAAAACAGCTTTGTAAAGCTTCGGAATCATTCAACGGAAGAACCAATGTTTCATTGGCGAATACTTCAGGTACTCCGGCACTGGAAGTATTCCCGAAAGTAACCAAACCGGAACCTGCTTTTACCAGTAAGGAATCACTGTGACCGTGATAGCATCCTTCAAATTTTACGATCTTATTTCTTCCGGTATAACCTCTTGCCAGGCGGATTGCAGACATAACGGCTTCCGTTCCCGAACTGGTAAATCGAATCTTATCAATAAACGGATTCTTCGAAAGGATCAATTCCGCCAGGTCATTTTCCAGGCGTGTCGGCGCCCCGAAACTCGCTCCGTTTCCAAGAGCAGCAACGATGCCCGCATATACATTCGGATGGTTGTGACCTAAAATAAGGGGTCCCCAGCTTCCGCAAAAATCAATGAATTGGTTTCCGTCTTCGTCCCAAATGTAAGCGCCGTCTCCTTTTTTAATAAACAAAGGAGAACCCTCAACAGATTTAAATGCTCTTACAGGTGAATTCACTCCTCCCGGGAAGTAATTTTTCGCTTTTTCGTAAAGTGCTTCGGAGGTTGCTCTGTTGAGTTTATTTGCTGCCATTGTGACGATGTTTTAATTTGATACAAAGGTACTAATCGATTGGCAGACTTATAGAAGAAAGGAGGAATTTTGAATGATTCTAAGTTAAAAAAGGGATCTTGAAACTCTAAAGTCTGTGAAAGCAGGGGTTTAGTGGGGTTAAAATCCGGAATCATCCCATCTGTCAGGCAAGACGTAATTCCGCAATAGTACGTCACGGTGAATTTATTCTTGAAATGCTGATTTATACTTTGAAGAATTAAAAGAATTTTTTTTCAAAGTATTGTAGCGAAACATGCTGGTTCTGTCGTTAAAAAATCGCGAAGATTGGTTACATTTGAAACATATTTTTTACCCGTTCTCAACAGAACAATCGATTTATCAGATGAAATACGAATTTACTCCCGAGTTTGCTGCACAAATGGACGCAGCAGATCCATTGAAAGCCTATAGAGACCGTTTCCATTTTCCAACTTTCACAAGCAATCCTGTGAGATATTTCACTGGAAACTCTTTGGGTTTACAACCAAAATCGACGAGAGAGAAAGTCAATCTTGAATTGGACGATTGGGCAAAATGGGGAGTAGAAGGGCATTTCCACGGGACAAATCCCTGGTACAAATACCATGAATTCCTCACAGATGCTTCTGCGAGAATTGTGGGTGCATTGCCAAAGGAAGTTGTTGTAACACATTCCCTGACAACCAACCTGCACTTATTGATGGTTTCATTCTATCAGCCAAAAGGAACAAGAACCAAAATTTTGTGTGAAGCAAAGGCATTTCCGAGTGATTTGTACGCCCTGGAATCCCAGGTTCGTTTCCACGGTTTGGACCCGGAAACTGACTTGGTGGGAATGAGCCCGAGAGAAGGAGAGCATACCTTAAGAGATGAAGATATCCTGGCGAAGATCCTTGAAATGGGAGATTCTCTGGCACTTGTTATGTTTGGGGGAGTGAATTATTATACCGGACAATTGCTGGATATGGAAGCAATCACCAAAGCCGGAAAAGGAGTTGGGGCAATGGTCGGATTTGACCTGGCTCACGCTGCCGGGAATATTCCGGTTAAATTACACGATTGGGGAGTAGATTTTGCTGCCTGGTGTTCGTATAAATATTTAAACTCTAGTCCTGGAGGAGTTTCGGGGATGTTTGTTCATGAAAAACATGCGAAAAACGCATCACTTCCACGTTTTGCAGGATGGTGGGGATACGATAAAAGCACCCGTTTTCAAATGGAGCCCGGCTTTGTTCCAATGGAAGGAGCAGAAGGCTGGCAGCTGAGTAATGCACCGGTTTTGGGAATGGCAGCTCATTGGGCTTCCCTGGAGATTTTTGACGAAGTCGGAATGGACAAACTCAAAGCAAAAAGCGAGGCCCTGACTGGTTACCTGGAATTTATTTTGGATGGATTATCGGAAAAATACGCAGATAAATGCCGTTTTGAAATCATCACACCGAAAGAACCGAAACGCAGAGGAGCTCAGTTATCTATCCTGGTACATGGAAAAGGAAAACAAATTTTTGATGCGATCTCTGAAAAGGGAGTAGTTGCAGATTGGAGAGAACCAAATGTGATTCGTGTAGCGCCGGTTCCCTTATACAATTCATTTGAGGATGTTTATTTCCTGGGGAAGTATTTGGAAGAAGCAATCATAGAGCAGTAGGAGCAGCATATATTTTAACCACAAAAGGCATTTAAAAATCTCCCGCAGAGGACGCAGAAGAACGCAGATTTACTATGTGACCTATGTGGTAAATGAGAAATTAGTAGTATGAAAAAAATAGCAGTAGTAGGAGCAGGACTTGTAGGAAGTTTACAAGCCATTTTACTGGCACAGAAGGGATACCAGGTTTCTGTATTTGAAAGAAGACCGGACTTAAGAAAAGCAGCTTTGGTTGGTGGGAAGTCAATCAACTTAGCACTATCGGACCGCGGGTGGAAAGCACTTGAAATTGCTGGCATCGCCGAAGATATTCGCAAAATTGCCATTCCGATGTATAACCGCTGTATGCATGCCCTGGACGGAACCCTGACTTACCAGCCTTATGGGGTGAACAACGAAGCGATCTATTCGGTTTCACGTGGAGGTTTGAATCAGAAGTTGATGAACCTGGCAGATAATTATCCGAATATTGAATATTTTTTCGACAGGAAATGCCTGGATGTAAACCTGAAAACAAATACACTTTCATTCCAAAACGAGAAAACGAATCAGGTAGAACAATTCGAATCGGATAAGATCTTTGCTACTGACGGAGCTTATTCAGCAGTTCGTATGCGGATGCAGAAATCCATGACCTTCGATTATTCCCAGAAATATTTGGACCACGGATATAAAGAATTGGTTATTCCTGCTAACGAAGACGGAAGCCATAAATTGGACAAGAACTGTTTGCATATCTGGCCGAGAGGTGAGTTCATGATGATCGCACTGGCGAACCTGGACGGGAGCTTCACTTGTACTTTATTCTTCCCGATGGAAGGGGAAACATCTTTTGCAACGCTTGAAACACGTGAGCAGGTAGCGGCCTTTTTTGATAAAACATTCCCGGATGCGGTAGAGATGATGCCGACTTTGTTGGATGATTACTTCGCGAATCCTACCAGTTCATTGATTATGGTTCGTTGTGAGCCATGGAACTACAAAGACAACATCGTTTTACTTGGAGATGCAGCACATGCTATTGTTCCTTTCTACGGGCAAGGAATGAACTGCGGGTTCGAGGACTGCACGGTTTTCAATGAAATGTACGATGAAAGCAAAGGAGACTGGACCGGTTTGTTGAGCCGTTTTTCCGACCAGCGGGTTCCGGATGCCAATGCAATTTTAGACCTGGCTTTGGATAATTACGTGGAAATGCGTGATAAAACTGCGGATCCTGAGTTTTTGCTGCAGAAAAAGATCGAAGGAAAATTCTCCCGATTACACCCGGATAAATGGACTCCGCTTTATTCACAGGTTACATTCAGCAATACCCGTTACAGCGATGCATTGCGAAATGGAAGAAAACAAGATGCTTTGATGCAGCAGATTTTGAAGATCGAAAACATTCATGAAAGATGGGATGAACCGTTCGTTATGGAAAAAATGTTAGAACTTATTTCGTAACCAATCCCGAAACTTGTCATATTTATAAAAAAATTCGATCATGAGATTTGTCCTTGCAATTGTTTGTTTAACCCTGGCCGGAACTTCGTTCGCTCAATCCCGGAACCTTAGAGGGAAAAGCCGGAAAGATTTTTTCGGGGGTGCGCGTGATTACCGACAGTTGACAAAAGACGGGATACAAATTTCAGTGGGGCCGAATTATACCTTTACCAATCCGAAAATCACGGAGTATTCCGGAACGGATGCCAATGGAAGGCCGGTTACGGCGCAAGTCGACCCAATTGGAAAACCAGGGGCGTTTATTGAAATAGGAGCGGCACATTACCGCTTGAAAAAGTCGCGTGTTTTGGATGCATGGTACAAAAAACGTGGAGACAAGGGAGAAATCAAGTGGATTGGGGCAAATTTGTTCCACCGCCTGGATTGGGGCCTGGGCTTTAATTACATCGGTGGAAGTGAGCGAACACGCTTTGAATTATTCAATCCGGGTACAGGAGCTTCTTCATTTGATGAAAGTACAGGTTCTTTCTACAACGGATATTTGACGGCTCGCGTGACGATCGACCGCTTTACCAAGATTGCAGATGGCTGGCATTTGGAAACCGGTTTAGGCTTTAACTTCCTGTTTAATGCACTTCCGGCTCCCAAAGCACCTTACGCTCCCACAGTTGCACCTTTAAAGTTCCAGCAGGATTTTATGGCGCAGTTCCACCTGCATTTAGGCTTTACGAGAACGATCCGCAGAGGTGATTATTTGACATTCGGGTTCCTGGTCCCTGCAATCGGTATTTATGAGCCGAACCGTGCAAGACCAACTATTCAGTGGTTTTCAAGTAACTACTGGCCGGTGCAGTTCCAAATTCGCTGGATCCACCATTTCACTAAAAAATCGAATGGTTGTAACACGGGAACACCGGAAGACCGAAAAAGAAACGACGAATACATGCAAAACCGTTAATAGCTGATTCCATGAGAAGATTTTACTACTTAAGCTCTTGTGACACCTGTCAAAAGATTATGAAGGCTTTGGACTTACCGAAAGATGTGGAACTGATCGATATCAAACAAACCAATATTGATGCGGCAACCCTCGATTGGCTGAAGGAAAAAGTAGGCTCTTATGAGGGAATGTTCTCCAAGAGAGCCATGAAATTCCGGTCTATGGGATTACACGAAATGAACTTGGCGGAAGCGGATTACCGCAAATACATGCTGGAAGAATATACTTTTTTGAAGCGCCCCTTTGTCATTTATGATGATCATATCTGGATTGGAAACGCCAAAAAAGAAGTGGAGTCTGCCAGTACATTTTTCGCAAACTTAAAGTAATCAGAAGAATCGCAGACGACTGTTTAGTACGGAGCTGCGGTAATCGTCTAATTTTTCATCCAGGTTTCGCTGAATGAAGCGGCGTACAAATTTTTGCGTACCCTTGCCCATCTTGAAATCAAGTTCGTCTCCGAAAATAGGAACGATGCTTAGAAAATGAATGTTTTTGCCAGAGACAGAAACAGGGCTAAGCTCTTTTTGAAGCAGGATAGGATCCAGGAAAATGAAATATTCCTGTTTCATCAAATTGGAAATCGGAACTTCCGGATTTCCGGTTGGAATAGTATGCCCCGGACCGAACCAGGTATTTTTGTCCCGTACAAAACGTTCCAATTTGTAGATCCATGTATATATCCAGGAAAAATTGGGATTGTCATAGTCCTCGAAATTCCAATAAGCAGGTAAGCAAAAATAAATCTCGTTAAACTCCCTGCCGACCCATTTATCCAACACCGGCATTTGGTATTCGGAAAGCCGGGCAGTCATTAAAATAGTTACAGGAACATCCAGCTCAAGAAACAGGAGAATTAATTCCTGTTCGTTGTGCAAAGGATTTTGGATAGCTTTCACCCGGTGAGCTCCAAAACGGTTTTCAAATGCCTTGATAAGTTCCATGAGGACAAATATAGTGTATCCGTCTTGCTTTCTGCATATCCTTTCCTGAAGTATCTGCAATAAAAAAGGGGCCGAAGCCCCTCATCGGTTATTGGTTTATATTGTTTATTTCGCCTTAAAGAAATGGTCTATTTCTGAAATGCGCATAGTCATATCATCTCCTTCAACTTTTGAGATGTTGAAAATGATTGACTTTTTTTGGTTGGGACCGTAGAATAAGAACAGATCGATCTTATCGTCATATTGGGTGCTGAGCCACTTTCCTTCCATTTCGATAAAATCTGTCATGTTGTTTTGATCATACCAACGACCTGTAAAGGTCTCGTCGTCTTTCAGATCAAAATAAATATTGTTGATCCCTAAGATCTTGTCTTTGTCGGGACCAAAACCATCTACTTTTACAAGTGTCCATTTCTTGACCAGTCGATCATCTATATTGGAGTTTGAGCAAGCAGCAAGGACTAAGAAAAGCAGTCCGAATAGTAAGTAAGTAAAACGAATTTTCATAATAATTAAGCCGGGGTGCTTGGGTAAAACTAAGCTTTCTCAACAGAGTTCCAACTACTTTTTTTGCAGATTGTATTTAAGCAAATTTTGAGTGAGCAATTGTCCGATTTGACTGTGCAATTTACTTATGCTTTCCTAGTATTGGGTGAAAATTCTACAAAATTTCCTTCAGGGAATTCCAAAAAACAGCATCAGATAGAACGGCACCTTGCGTGATTAGCTGATGAATTTCCATTTCCCGTGAATCGTTGTAGTTTTTCTTACTGGTAAAAAAAGAAAGATCCTTTGGTGTTTTGGTCAGTGCTTCATGAATTCCGTCCACGCTCGAAAGATCAACAGCAGATCCCGGGTTCTTCTGAATAGCTATCAATTCCTGCTCATTTTCACCCAAATGAAATACAATACAGGAATCGGGGGTACGGTGTTCCAGGAATTTCACCTTTTCATAAACGGTCTGTAAGACCTGGTCCGAAAAAAGCTCAACGAGTTCCAAAGCCTTTTGAGGTTCCTTTTGATTGAGTTCAGCCCATTCTTCACCATGAACACCGTTGATGATCAAAAAAGCCTTTAGATCACCTTCCAGGTGCTGTAGTTCTTCGTCGGATAAAATGCGGTATTTCATACTGCAAAGTTAGTGTTCCCTTACAAATAGGTATACTCGAATTGTACTTTCCTTCCGTCGTTATAAGTTACCTCCCGGATCAGGTTCTTTTCCGAATAGCTGGAGGTGGTTGTAATGGTGTGTTTATCCGATCTTTTGTAAAGGTCCATGCGTTTCACAATATTTCCAAGATGGTCTTTTTCTTCTATCAGCCGGTAACTCCGCTTCCCTTTTTTGGAATACCCTTCAAATACATCTTTTTCTTTTGAGTAAGTATTGTGATTCACCAAAATGGAATCATGCAGGAAACGTTTGTATTCAGTAAGCACGGAGTCTTTGCTGAACGAAGTTTCCTGTAAATAGTCTTTTCCGTCTTCGATCGTTCGCATATAACTGATGTATGATCCGTCGTTGTTGGAACTGTAGTACTGGCACTGGGTTACCTCTTCCACTTTTATTTCCTGTACCTTTCCTTTTTCGTCACAGCTGTAGGTCCATCGCTTTTTCAATTCACCATTGATTACGTATCGCGTTTCCGTGGCTTTCTTCAATAAGTCGTCATAATCAGTTTCAAGCCTGTAGGTTTTTTCTTTCTTTCCAAAGATTTTCTTTTCCACCAATGAGGCCTGGTTCCCGTTGAAATAGACATAATTGGTTTCTGCGGTTAACTTTTCGTCCTTGAAGGATTGGATTTTTGTAATCCGGGACTCCGAATCATAGGAAATCAGTGTCTTGAAAGCATACTTTTTCGTGGTGTTATGGATTTCGCTCAATAAAGTATCCATGAATTTGTAATTCACAGTGCCGTATTCGGTTTTCATTCGGACTAATCTTCCTGAAACATCGTAGGTGCGCTCATACCAATCCTTTTTGTGTCCTTTTTTAGTGATATTGAACGCTTTCACCGTACCAACTTTATTTTGTTTTATAACTTCTGGTTTCGCACCGTAATACATATTTTGCTGATACTCATTTCCGAATTCATATTTTGCTCCCCAGCGGAGGTAACTCAACATATATTCGTCTGAATGAGGGCCTTTCCAGGCAAAAGAGACACCGGGCAGCAATAATGCCAGGAGAAATACTTTTTTCATAAGTAATTGTTTTAGGTTTTGTTCAATAAGTTGAAATCCGGTTTTGGTTACGGTGCAAATCTGGCTAAAATAGGTATTTTTGTTTTATGCAGAAAAAAGGCGTTGCAATTCTTGGTTCTACGGGTTCTATCGGGACACAGGCTTTGGAGGTTATCCGGGCTTATCCGGATAAATTCGACCTGCAAGTAATTACCGCTCAGTCAAATGCAAAACTACTGATCGAACAGGCAAGGAAATTTCAGCCAAACGCGGTAGTGATCGCTGACGAAAGTAAATACCAGGAAGTAAAAGAAGCTCTTTTTTCGGAGGATATTCACGTTTATGCCGGAAACAAGGCACTCTGCCAGGTGGTGGAATTCCATGAAGTGAATGTAGTCCTGACAGCTTTGGTTGGATATGCAGGATTGAAACCGACACTTGCAGCAATAGACGCAGGAAAGGATATTGCCCTGGCCAACAAAGAAACACTCGTAGTTGCCGGTGAATTGGTCACTGCACGTGCACGTGCCAAAGGAATTAATATTTACCCGGTTGATTCGGAACATTCTGCCATTTTCCAATGTTTGGTAGGAGAGTTTCATAATCCGGTGGAGAAAATTTACCTCACAGCTTCGGGTGGACCTTTCAGGGGCTGGAAAGCAGAAACGTTGAAATCGGTAACTCCGGCACAGGCATTGAAACATCCGAATTGGTCTATGGGAGCGAAGATTACCATTGATTCCGCTTCAATGATGAATAAAGGACTGGAAGTGATCGAGGCAAAGTGGCTGTTTGGGTTGAAGAACGAACAAATTGATGTGATCGTTCATCCGCAGTCGGTTGTCCATTCGCTGGTGCAGTTTCAGGATGGGAGTTTGAAAGCGCAGATGGGCCTTCCGGATATGAGATTGCCAATCCAGTTTGCGTTAACTTACCCGGAGCGTTTTAAAACAGATTTTCCGCGGTTCAACTTTTTGGATTATCCCCAGCTTACCTTTGAAAAGGCTGATCCGGATACTTTCCGGAATTTGCAATTGGCTTATGATGCTTTGGAAAAAGGCGGAACAGCGGCTTGTGCTTTAAATGCAGCCAATGAGATTTCCGTGCAGCTTTTCCTGGAAGAAAAAATCGGTTTTTTGGATATTGCACGGATCAATGAGCAGGTAATGCTGCAGACTCCGTTTATTGCGGCGCCGGGTTATGAAGATTATGTGGAAACAGACCGGATTGCGCGTGAGATTGTATTTAAGCAACTGTAAGATAAGCCCAGAAAACCACCAAATAGCGAACAATTTTTCCGAGAGACATTAAAGTCATCGTTTTCCGGAAAGATACCCGGTAAATTCCCAGTACAACCAATAAAGGATCGCCGATAACGGGCACCCATGAAAACAGGGCTGTCCAAAAACCATAGCGCTGAACCAGTGATTCACTGCGTATCAACTGCTTTTTTCCGAGTATTTTACGACCATAATATCCCAGTAAGTAATTGGTACTTCCGCCCAGGCAGTTTCCAAGACTTGCCGTAATTAGAACAGAAACCGGTGAGTAGTCTCCCGAATTCAAAAAGAATAAAAGTGTGGCTTCGGAAGGAAACGGAATAATGGTTGATGCCAGAAAGCATAACAAGAACAATCCAATTAAACCCCATTCGATCATGCTGCAAACTTACGAAACAAAAAATGGGGATCTACCACAGCAGATCCCCATTTCGTTTTTTCTAAAGAAAATTATTTCTTAACGATACGTTTTGTTGTTGTTTCGTTACCAACAGTCAAAGTTACGTTGTAGATTCCAGCCTGGAAGCTAGTACCATCGATAGCGATAGTTTGAGAACCAGCAGCCATTTTAGAAGCAGGAACTGTTGCAACTGTACGTCCTGAAAGATCTGTAACAACAGCAGAAACGCTAGCGTCAGCTTTCAAATCGAACTTAACTTCTGTTGTACCAGCGAACGGGTTCGGGTAAACAGATAAGTTAGATGCAGTAGTCAATTCCTCAACACTTAATGAAGGATCGAAGTTCAAACGAACCCATGGAGTCTCCAATTGGTAGAATCTGTTTGCTTGAGTTGTGATATCATCTCCGTCTACGAAGAATGAAGTTTGAGGAACTGAAGTTCCAGCGTTTGCAATTCTAACATCCGGAGAGTAGCTACCAACCATTACGAAGTAAGTTGTACCTGCCTCCATTTGAATAGGGCTAGTCAAAAGAAGCGTAATGTTAGTACCGATTTGTGCAGCTGTCAATGAAATAACAGCAGATTCTCCAGCGTAAACGATATCTCCGGATACCGGATCAATCTTGTGAATTCTAGCATAAACTTCAGAGTTTACAGGAGTTCCAGTTGCAAAACGCACATCAACACCTTTTAAAGTTTGAGCAGTCCAGATATCATAGAAGTTTCCAGCCTGGAACAAATCTGCACCGTTAGTTGTGTATCCGTCAGCAACACCGTTATCTCTTGCATAGATGTGGTTTGTTACATCGAAAGAGAAGTTTGCCCCCAGTGAATTATTAGCTGGAACATCATCCGGATTTGTCGAATTCAATGTTCTTGCTACGTTATAAGTACCAACAACGCTTGGAGTAAACTGAGTAGACATGAATAAGCTGTCATCAGCTCCGGAAGCGATAGTTGCAGGAGTATTTGACCCGTTGAAAGTAGCAGCACCAGTTATTGCAACATTGTATACTACGTTTGTCATGGACAATGAGCCCTCGTTCTTAACATTCAAAGAGAAATCGATAGGAGCGATTTGAGTGGTAGGGATTTTGAAATATGCCAATCCTTCAGTACCCCAGTAATCATTAGTGATTGCTAAATCGTATTCAGCAGGTGTAGTAATTTTTACATCGTCAATGTTCCATCCGTAAGTAATCCAAACGTTAGGATTTGTTGCGGATTGAGGGAAACGAGTTGTCCAGTGGAAACGAACCCAAAGGTCAGTTGATCCGTTTGGAACATAAGAAGTGATGTTGATTATTTCCTCAGTTGGATTCGCATAAGCATCTCCACCTGCCTGAGATAAAGTACCTTTATCTGTGTTATCACCTACAGTAACCCATGTAGTACCATCCAAAGAAATTTGGAATTCCTGCAGGTCATTGAACAATGCACCGTTCTGCATGAAAGATAAAATAAGGTTTGGCTGTCCTGTGATATCGATCGGAGCTGCTGTTGTTAAATAGTAATCAACATCCAATTTCTGAGTTGCAGGAGTTGCAGCCGGGTTTCCATTCCCTAATTCAGCGAAGTTACCTCCGGAAGTAGAAAGGATAATTCCTTGCGTAGCATTGTTTGCCCAACCTTCTTTTGTTGCGTTGATATTCCAACCGAAGTTTCCACCCGTTTGGTTGTCGTTGTCGATAGTCCAATCACCTGGAGTTGAAAAGTCACTTGACCAGACAGTAGTTCCTAGAGCTTTCGGAGCGGAAACCGGAGCTGCTTTGTGGTTTGCAGTACTAATTGTTTGTGCCATTCGAGGTGATGCCGTTACTTTCGCATTTTGAGCAAAAGCACCTGTAACCAGCAACAATCCCGATAACAAAGTAATTTGTTTTTTCATGTTTTCTTTAATTTACGAAGTTCTAAATTTAATTATTTGACCCATAAAAGGTCTGTTTATTTATTAAACGGTATTAATTACGAAATAAACGGTAATCACTGTCCTTTAAGAAAGGTAATTTCTCCCGGAGTCGACCCAGTTCATCGTAGCTAATGTCCTGTGTAATGACGCTTTCGGAATTCAAAAGGTTGGAAAGTTCCTCGCCAAGCAGGTTAATTAATTTGCTCTGTCCGTTGTAGGACAAACCTGAATGATCATTCCCAACACGATTCAATCCTGCAACGTAGCATTGGTTTTCAATTGCACGTGCGGGCAAAAGTGTTGACCAGTGATGAATCCTTCTTTCCGGCCAGTTTGCTACATAGAGCAAAAGATCATAAGCAGGCTTCCCATCCGTTTCTCCATTGCGTATATTTTCCGGGAAGCGAAGGTCGTAACAAATCTGTAAGTTTATTTTCCATCCAAGGTAATCCACAATGACTTCTTTTGAGCCGGCAGTGAAGTGAATCGATTCCTCTGCCATTCCGAATAGTTTCCGCTTGTCATAACAAGTGATCTTTCCGTCGGGCTCAATGAATACGCCACGGTTGTAGTATTTTCCTTCCTCTTCAATAATAAGTGAAGTATAGAACGCCGCTCTTTTTTCTTTTGCCTTCCCCTTTAACCATGAAATGCTTGCGCTGCTTTCCATTTTTTCGGAAAGTTGTTTCGCATTCATGGAAAACCCGGTTTGGAACATTTCAGGTAAGAGGATGATGTCTGTTTCCGAAACCGATTTCAATAGTTCCTCGTAATGTTCGAAGTTGGCAGTTTTGTCTTCCCACCGCTGATCTGCCTGGACGAATGTTATTCTTAGATTTTGCATAATCTTTCTGCTGCCCGGATTAATGTTTCATCTGTTTTCGCAAAACAAAAACGGATGGTGTGATAATCGTTCAATTCCTCGTAGAAAACAGAGAGTGGTATAGCTGCCACCCCGATATCTTTTACCAGCCATTCGCAAAAGGAAACATCCGGAAGATCGGAAATTGCATTGTACCGCACCGTTTGAAAATAAGTCCCTTCACTGGGCAGGAATTCAAACTTACTCTTGGTCATGAGTTGTCTAAAACGATCGCGTTTATCCTGGTAGAATCCACCTAGGTTTGTCACATCGGTTGCGGAAATGTAGTCCGCCAATGTTTTTTGTGCCACGCTGTTCACGGAAAACACCAGGTACTGGTGTACTTTTTTGATTTCTTTCAGGATAGGTTCCGGTGCGATCAGGTAACCAACCTTCCATCCGGTTAAATGGAAAGTTTTTCCGAATGATGAAACAATAATGCTTCTATTCCGCAAGATTTCATGATGATGTGCGGAAAAATGCTTCTTTTCAAAAGTAATGAATTCATAAACTTCGTCGGAACACAAAATCAGGTTGGGGTGATCCGTCATGACCTGTACCAATGCGTCAAAGTCTTCCTGGTCCATCATTTTCCCGGAAGGATTGTGCGGGTTATTGATGATCAAAATGCACGTTTTTTGATTCACTGTTTGTCTGAGCTCGCGCCAGTCGATCGTGAAATCTTCCCGCATGGGAATATGGATTGCCTTCCCGCCGGCCAAATGAACCGCCGGACTGTAACAATCATAGGCCGGATCCAGGATAACAACTTCGTCTCCGGGATGAACCAATGCCTGAAGTGTTGTAAAAATTCCCTGAGTAGCTCCGGAAGTAACCAAAATTTCGGTAGAAGGATTAACCTCTCTGTTGTAAACACGGTGTACCATTTGCGCAATTCCTTCCAACAAAGCCGGAAGCCCGGCCATTGGGGCATACTGATGCACGTTTTCAGTACTGTTTTTAGCCAATAATTCTTCAATCAAAGGATCAATCGGGAAATTTGGAAAGCCTTGTGAGAGATTAATTGCCTGGTATTGATTGGCCAACTGGCTCATCGTTGAAAATATGGTGGTTCCTACTTTTGGAAGTTTTGTCTGCATGGATTACATTTGTTTGCAGTAGCAAAGTAAATCATTCCTGCTTTATATGGTATGCAAACAGGCATATTTTAACGGGAATTCACTTAAAATGAACTGAATGAAACTCCGTTTTTTAGCTTTCCCGGTATTTTTTAGCCTCTTATTCACCTCCTGTAGTGAAGATTCTATCTGTGATTGTATTCGCGCCAGTGATGAATTGAATGCAAAATATGATGAGCTGCGTACAAAAGCATTGAGCAACAAAGGACAAAAAGAAGTCAAAGAATTGATCCAAACAAAGAAGGCTAAATGCAAGGAGTTTGAGCAGATGAGCGGTCCGGAAATGCTCGAAAGAAAGGCAAGCTGTAAGGAGTAAGCCACAATCTTTTTTGCCTGGATTTCAGTTCGGTCAATGATTTAAAATCCATTCTTGAACGGCTATGGAAAGTCTCCATTTCCGGTTAACAAATATTCCAAACTAAATCGAAATAATAAAACGTGAAATTCGCTATCTTTGCACCTGCTTACTAGTAAAAGTAAGTTTCAAAAAAGAAGTGAAATTTTTATGAGTGCATTTTCATCCCGCCACATTGGCCCTGATTCAGCTGAGAAATCTGAGATGTTAGCTGCTATTGGTGTTCAATCAATTCAAGAATTAATCGATAAAACCATTCCTTCACACATCCGTTTATCAGGAGAATTGAAGATCGACAATGCGTTGAGCGAGCAGGAATACCTGCAGCATATCACCGCATTGGGTGCTCAGAATAAAGTATATAGGTCTTTCATCGGTTTAGGATACAACGAAACGATCGTTCCTTCCGTGATTTTGCGTAACGTATTGGAGAATCCGGGATGGTATACGGCATATACTCCGTACCAGGCTGAAATTTCCCAGGGCCGTTTAGAGGCTTTGTTGAACTTCCAGACGATGGTGATGGAACTAACAGGAATGGAAATCGCAAACGCATCCTTATTGGATGAAGGAACAGCGGCTTCCGAAGCAATGATCTTGTTCTGGAACTCACGTTCCCGCCAGGAGATTAAAGACGGAGTGAATAAATTCTTCATTTCTAAAAATGCATTCCCACAAACAAAAGAAGTGGTGTTGGGCCGTGCATTGAACCTGGGGATCGAATTGATCGAAGGTGACGAAACAACCTTTACAAATGACGGAACTTATTTCGGAGCAATCGTTCAATATCCGGATGTTCACGGACATATTACTGATGTTGCAGGATTTATCAGCCGAAACAACGGGTTGAGAACAGCAGTAGCTGCAGACATATTGTCGCTTGTTCTGTTGAAATCACCGGGGTCACTGGGAGCTGATGTCGTATTTGGTTCTTCCCAGCGTTTTGGAGTTCCGATGGGTTACGGAGGACCTCACGCAGCATTTTTTGCGGCAAAAGACGAATACAAGCGCTCCATGCCGGGCCGTATCATCGGGGTATCGAAAGATGCGGATGACAACATGGCTTTGCGTATGGCTTTGCAGACACGTGAGCAGCACATTAAAAGAGATAAAGCAACATCCAATATTTGTACGGCGCAGGCATTGCTTGCAGTAATGGCTTCCATGTATGCAGTGTACCACGGTCCTGCAGGAATGAAAGAAATTGCTGAGCATGTAAACAGCCTGGCAACTTCAACTGCTCTCGGATTGAAAGCAGCAGGGATCCAGGTTGGTTCCGATTCTTTCTTCGACACTGTTTGGGTGAAAGGAGTAGATACGGCAAAAATCAAAGCAGCTGCAGAAGCGAAGGAAATGAACTTCCGCATCATCAATGACTCTGAATTGACTATCAGCTTCGGAGAACCTCATACAAAAGAAGATGTTGCAGCGATTTTGGACATTTTCGGAGCAAGCGCACCGACAGCAGAATCAGCATTGAGCGCTTCTGTGTTGAGAACAGATGCAGTATTCACACACGCAACATTCAACAAGTATCATTCGGAATCCAAAATGATGCGTTATTTGAAGCGTTTGGAAAATAAAGACCTTTCATTGGTTCACTCCATGATTCCGCTGGGATCTTGTACTATGAAACTAAACGCGGCTTCCGAGTTGATTCCGATCACGAATCCTCAGTTCGCAAATATGCACCCGTTTGCCCCGGTTGAGCAGGCAGCAGGTTACCACGCTATGTTCCGCCAGTTGGAAAAAGACTTGTGTGAATCCACCGGATTTGCAGCCATGTCTTTGCAGCCGAACTCAGGAGCACAAGGTGAGTATGCCGGATTGATGGTGATCAAAGCATACCACGAAAGCCGCGGCGACAAGCAGCGTACAAAAATGATCATTCCTTCATCTGCACACGGGACGAACCCGGCTTCTGCAGTAATGGCAGGAATGGAAGTGGTTGTTACAGGTTGTGACGAGAACGGGAACATCAACATCGACGAATTAAGAACTGTTGCCAACCAAATCGGGAACGAATTGGCAGGTTTGATGGTGACTTACCCGTCAACACACGGAGTTTACGAAGAAGGTATCCGTGAGATCACGTCTATCATCCACGAAAACGGGGGACAAGTATACATGGACGGTGCAAATATGAACGCACAGGTTGGATTAACAAATCCAGGAAACATCGGTGCAGACGTTTGTCACCTGAACTTACATAAAACATTTGCAATTCCTCACGGAGGTGGTGGACCCGGAATGGGACCAATCGGAGTGGCAGCACATTTGGCTCCTTTCTTACCAAGCAACCCGGTTGTTGCAGCAGGAGGAAACACACCGATCCACGCCGTTTCCGCAGCGCCTTACGGAAGTGCATTGATCTTGTTGATCTCTTACGGATACATTAAAATGCTGGGAGCAGATGGATTGCGCCAATCTACAGAAGCGGCTATCCTGAATGCAAACTACATTGCAGCGAAACTGAAAGGTCACTACGACGTATTATACACCGGTAAGAACGGAACAGTTGCGCACGAAATGATCTTAGACTGCCGTGATTTCAAGAAAACAGCAGACGTAGAAGTAGCAGATATGGCGAAGCGTTTGATCGACTTCGGTTTCCATGCACCAACGGTATCATTCCCGGTAGCAGGAACCTTGATGGTTGAACCTACAGAATCAGAGGATAAAGAAGAACTGGACCGTTTCATCGAAGCGATGATCAAGATCAGAGCTGAGATCAAAGAAATCGAGAACGGTCATGCAGACAAAGAAAACAACCTGTTGAAGAATGCTCCGCACACAGCAGACTGTATCATCAACAAAGACTGGAACTATCCATACTCTCCGCAGGAAGCAGCTTACCCGGTTGCTTATTTGAAAGAGTGGAAGTACTGGGTTCCGGTACGTCGTGTAGACAACGCTTACGGAGACAGAAACTTAGTGTGTTCTTGTCCGAGTGTGGAGAGCTACATGCACTTGGAGGCTTAGCTTCGACTTCGCTCAGCTTACTAAAGAGTTTATAATGAAAATCCGCTTGTCGATTGACGGGCGGATTTTTTTGTATTTTTGGGGATCAATTTAACTGTATGAATCGATTAATATCAATAGTTGTTTTAGGCTTCTTTCTAAATATTTTCTCTCAAATAAATGGAGCAACTATTGTTGTTCAAAATGTGAATGACAGTGGCCCTGGGTCATTGCGTATGGCTCTTGCAAATTCTCAGAGCGGGGATATTATCCGGTTTAATCCTAATTTGTTAAGCAATGGAAGTAACACAATTACAGTGTCAAGTTATTTATCAGTAGATAAACCACTGACAATAAAAGGATTGTACAATCAAAACGATACATTGTTTCTTAGCGGAAACCATGCAAATCTAATTATGGGCGCAAGTTTATTATCCGTTAATAATTCTTCAATTATTCTTGATAGTCTTGTTTTTATTAATGGGAATAATGTTCTTTTTGGTGGCGCAGTGCAGTATGAAGACTATGATGGAAGCAATTCCTTAATTGTTCGGAATTGTTTTTTCAGAAATAATACAGCAGACTTTGGAGGAGCAATAGGATGTATGTCCTATTTTAAAGATCAAACCATCGTGATAGAAAATAGCGTTATCAAAAATTGTTCTGGAGCTGGAATAGCTATTCATGGTTATTTTAATACAAATCTAACAGTTATTAATACTGACATATCTGGGAATACTGGTGGAAATTCCGGTGGCGGGATTTCGTGTGTGAGTCAGCTTATTTCAACAGTTATCATCCAAAATAGTTCTATCTGCAACAATACAGGTTGTGGAATTTACTCCAAAGGACAAACGGCTTCTTGGGTTACAGCGCAAAACAGCACATTTAGTGGGAACTCCGGTGCACAAGGTGGTGCTATTTATTCCGATGCTACATCATCATCATCAATATCAAATGTGTCACTTACCAATTGTACAATTACGGGTAACACAGCTACACAAAGCGGAGGGGTTTTTTCATCTGGTGTTGCTGGATCGATGTTAACGGTTAAGAATTGTACTATTGTCGGTAATAATTATGTTGGACTTTGTTCAGTAGCTTATGCAAATACTAGTTCATTAATAATTGAGGGAAGTATTGTTGCTTTGAATGGAGGCGGTGAATTGCTTAACTTCCCTAATGGTAATTTTGGTAGTTTTACATCCAATGGATATAATATTTTCGGGCCAATTGGGGGTTCAGGTATTGCTTCTGATCAAATAAATGCAACGACTGCCCAACTTAATCTTGGTCCACTGCAGCTCAATGGCGGAAATACCAAAACAATGCTGCCGGGTTTAGGAAGTATAGCAATAGATATGGGAAATCCGGCTGATTTGAGTGCTGCACAAAATGGTCCTTTAACGGGGAGCATTAGAGACGTAGGTGCTGCTGAAGTTTGCTCAACAACTTTTAGCGATTCTACTGCTACAGTATGTGGTTCAATCAACTGGTACGGAGAAAGTTATAATACTTCAGGTACTTATACTAATCAGTTGACAAATTCAGGTGGTTGTGATTCAATAGTAACACTCTACCTCACGGTTTTACCGATTTCCGAAACAACACAAATAGAGACAAGTTGTGGTCCTTTTGTATGGCCGTTGAATGGTCAAACCTATGGGTTTTCCGGGTTTTATACGGATACTGTGACAGCGATAAACGGATGTGATTCCATCGTACATCTGAATCTTCAGGTGAGGACTATACCTTCTGTAGCGGTTATTGATGCTGGAAACGGAACCTTAACATCGGTTTATTCCGGAATTTTGGAGTGGATTGATTGTGTGACAAATACGGTTGTCGGATCAGGTCAATCATTCACACCAGTTCAGAATGGAACATATGCCTTAATTGCTACTGATGGGGTTACATCTTGTTCAGACACTTCAAACTGTATAGTAATTGACTACCTCGACATAGAGTCGATGAATCCGATAAATTGGAGTATCTATCCGAATCCGACCAACGACCAGGTCCACATCAACTTCTCCGGTTCTGATGCGGAACTGACGGTTTACGATGCCCAGGGGAAAATGGTGTTGAAAGATCAGATCCAAAACCAGGAAATTATCTCCCTTCAAAACTTCGAGCGCGGAGTTTATTTGTTTGATTTTAAAAACTCAATTGGACGAAGAGTTCAGCGGGTAGTGAAGCAGTAGGGAAACTCATTGATACTGAACGAAAATCCGTTTACCGATTGGTGGGCGGATTTTTGTATTTTTACAGATGTAATTTCTTAACTATGAAGATAAACTACCTAATTTTATTTTTGTGCCTGAGCTTTAATCTAAGTGCACAAACTACTTCTCATCCCTTTTGGACTCCAACTTCTGATGTTTACGACCTGGAAATGGATACTACCAGTAACTTATTGTACATAGGGGGTAATTTCACGAAGTTTACACCTCCGACGGAGCCGAATGGTTCATTGGTCAATCTGCAAACGGGCATGCCCAATTATGAGTTTGCAAATCCGAACTCCAATGTCATGTGTGCTGTTTCGGATGGAAATGGCGGCTTTTTCATTGGAGGTAATTTCACACAAGTTGGGGACAGCCTTAGAAAATTTGTAGCGCATATAGATGCAACCGGAAGTGTTACATCCTGGGATGCTCATATGGAAGGAAATCCACCATCTATAGTTCGATCAATGACATTAGTTGGAGATTCTCTCTTCATCGGAGGATCTTTTGGACAAATTGCCGGAGAAACCCGTTATTGTTTTGCAGCATTAAGTGCTTCGGATGCATCTCTTTATAATTGGGCACCGGGTTTTTCAGGGAGCATTTACTCCATTGTAGCTAAGAATAACGGACTGTATGTCGGAGGGACCTTTACACATTTTACCGGTTCAAATACTTATAACAATCTTGTACGTTTTGATTTACCTAGCGGAACAGCTTCAATCTGGCAGCCGGATATTACCGGGTATGTAACAGATATCGAAATTATCGATTCAACGGTATACATTAGTGGCCCGATCTTTACAGTGAACGGTCAATCGCGAAGTGGATTTGCGTCCATTTATGAAATGAGAGATTCTTTTGGGACAATTGTAGGGGACAGCTTAAGTGACGTGGAAATCAGTACTGACGGGAATATCTATGATCTTTTGATTAAAGGCGATTCATTGTTTATCGTTGGTCAGTTCAACCAAGTGGATTCCCAACCGAGAAATAGTTTTGCGGTTGCCAACAGGCATGATGGATCCCTTTATCCATGGAGCGCTGATGTAAGCGGAGATGTTGAAAGAATTAGCCTGAAAGATTCGATCATCTACTTTGGCGGGAACTTCTCCCACATTGATGGCATTGAAAGACAAGGCCTGGCGGCATATAACCTGGAAAGCGATCAATTAACGGACTGGAATCCAAGTATATTGTCAGGAACAATTCGCTCCATCGAGATTGCCGGTTCAACGGTATATATCGGGGGGAGCTTTTATAGTATAGGAACAAAATACAGAAGCTACCTGGCATCGATTGATCATGCAACAGGAATTCCAACAAATTGGAATCCTCAGATAAACGGATTGGTAAATGCTGTACACCTTACAACAGACAAAATCCTGATAGGAGGGGAATTTACAACTGTAAACGGAGTTCCAAGAAATCACTTTGCGTCATTTGACCGTGCAACCGGAAATTTACTTTCCTGGAACCCATCTGTAAATGGTGCGGTTTATAGCATCGGTTCATTAGATTCGATGATTTTTGTAGGAGGAGCCTTCACACAGGTAAATGGAACTTCTTTTGGGAATCTTGTAGCAATCAACGAAACTACCGGAAGCGTTCAATCGTGGAATCCACAATTAAATGATACTGTTCACACGGTCTATATTTCAAATGGTTATTTATACGCGGGAGGTGATTTTACGAGTTCCGGAGCATCTTCCAGAATGAGAATTGCACGATTTAATTTAGGGTCTTTAACGCTTGATTCCTGGAACCCGGAATTCAATGGAAAGGTACGCGCGGTCTCCCAAAACGGAAATGAAATTCTGGTTGGAGGAGACTTTACAACCGTTAATTCTACCAATCGCAATTACTTTGCCTCAATACAAGTGGTAACCGGTAACTTGAATTCATTGGATGTGAACCCGAATGACTATGTAAGAAGTATTGAAACATTCGGAACAAAATCATATTTGGGAGGACGTTTTACCACTATTGACGGGCAACAGCGAAACTATGTGGCGGAATTGGATCTGTTTAATGATGTCATTAGTCCATGGAATTTAAACCCGACGGGTCCTTACGGGCCTACAGCAGTGCTGTGTATTTTCGACTCAACCCTGGTTGTTGCGGGATCGGATTTCGGACCTGCTCAAGGTGCAACGGGGCATATCTACGAAGTACTTGATTTTGCAAGCTTTACACCGCTTCCGTTTACAGTTAATGTATTTACACATCCGAGTTTTTATAATACCTGCTCCGGAAGTGCGCTTATTGAAACAACCGGTGCCCCTGGCTTCACTTTCGTTGTGGATAATGATGCCCCGAGATATTCAAACGGATCAATCACTATTGACTCGTTATGTGCCGGAATTCATAATTTAAAGGTATATGATTTTTACAATGACTCCATTATACAACTCTTTGTGATCGGACAAGATTCTGGGATCTTTGTTTTAGACACACTTTCAAATTCAGGGTTATACAGTTTGTTCGGAATAACCATTGAAAATTGTAATATCGATTATCAGACGATTGATACCATGTATATAGTAAGTGGTGCAGTGATTGGGAATCAATTAAATTTGGTTTGGACAGTAATTGATTCGACGGGTACGCACACAGATTCAACCTTATACGATTTGTTCCTGGGACCAGGAATGTACTATGTTCAAATCGGGTTCTACTGTCCGTTTAAATCACAAGATGATTTTTATTCATACACACAATTGGTGTATATAGCGGATGGTGACGGAACAGCATCTGTGGTCAGTCTTACCCCTTCAGTTTTTGAAATCTACCCCAACCCAACCAACGACCAGGTCCACATCAACTTCTCCGGTTCGGATGCGGAACTGACGGTTTACGATGCACAAGGGAAAATGGTGTTGAAAGATCAGATCCAAAACCAGGAAATTATCTCCCTTCAAAACTTCGAACGCGGGGTTTATTTGTTCGACTTTAAGAATTCACAAGGACACTCTGTTCAACGCGTTGTTAAGCAGTAGGAAACTCATTGATACTGAACGAAAATCCGTTTACCGGTTGTTGGGCGGATTTTTGTGTTTTCATTGTTATTCCTCGTCGTCCTCATCCAAAAAATCGAGCTCATCTTCACTTTGTTCGTGATCGGGTGAAATTCCCGGTGGATTAAACAATCCCCAAGAGTCTGTTATGAAATGCTGTTGATTAAATTCGGTAACCCATGCTATAAACAATAAGCGAAACTCTTCTATCTGATTACGAACAATTTGATAATATTCTACTTCCTTAAAACCGTGCATCTCTAAACCATGATGGAGCACAAGGATTTCTCGTGCCGCTTTGCGAATAAGTGTGGCGTTTTCCATTTTTAGATCATATAACTTTACAGCATAAGCACCGGTTAATTTTGCCTGAATGGTTATAGCGTTCTCCATGAGTTGATTCTTCAATTCCATTAGAATCTCATTTTCCTTTGGAAATAATGCGGTGATGTTTTTTAAAGTTTCAAAAATCTCTTCTGATTTTTGAAATAAAGGTGTTTGTGAATGGGATTTCATGATTTACCTGTTTTGGCGACTTAATATAGCTAAATGGAAATGGATTTTTGCAAAGCACAATTAGTTTTTGTATTTTCGATAGCATAATAACCATTTATGAAACACCTAATTACAAGCATTGCACTTACTTTGGTTTGCCAAACGACATTTGCTCAATCTTCTTTGAACGCACTTCAACTGGATGGAGTGGATGATTATGTCAGTGCAAACCTTCCTGTTGTTTTTAACAACATAAGTGCAAATGATTTCACGATAGAGGCTTGGGTAAAACCTCAGGCAGCAAATTTCAGCAGAATCATATGTGCACAAAACAACACTATGAATTTTACAGTTATTGGCATCGGTGCATCCAATGAAATTTATTTTTATGTTGTTAAAAACGGAACAACTTACAGCATACAAACAACCAATAGCCTGACATTGGATACCTGGACGCATATTGCAGCCTCATGGGTCGCAGCTTCCAATCAAATCCGGGTTTATTTGGATGGTGTTTTGCAAACAGGTGTTAGCGGTGGTATTGCAAGTAACGGATCGGTGAATGAATTATGTATTGGTGCGAGTCCGGGAGGAACCCAATTTTTCAATGGATCTGTCGATGAGGTGCGTATTTGGAGTGAAGCGCGCTCGGCTTGCGAGATACAGGCAAATTTTGATTCAGAACTTGCAGGGACTGAAACAAACCTAAGTGCTTATTACAATTTCAATCAGGGAATTGCCGACGGGAGTAATTCGGGAGTAACTACTTTACCTGAATTGGTAAGTGTAAACAATGGGACACTTATTAATTTTGCTTTGACCGGAAACACTTCCAACTGGACTACATCCGGTGCATCACTGGTTACTTCAGGCTTAATTACAACGGATGTTTTTTATTCTTTCCAGCAAGAGATTTGTAATGAAGATGAATATGATTTTAATGGGCAGATTTTAACGGCAAGCGGAACTTATACGGATACTTTGCAAACAATTGCCGGCTGTGATTCGGTGGTGGAATTGGATTTAACCGTTCTTCAATTAAGTACATCTACAACATCTGATGTATCTTGCGGACCATATGTTTGGTCTTTGAATGGGCTTACATACAATTTTCCGGGTCAGTACAGGGATACGGTTCAAAACGTTCATGGCTGCGATTCCATTGTGTATTTGAATCTTCAGTTATCGCCAATTACATTTCCGGAGATCATTGACAATGGAGATGGAACCTACACCAGTAATGAGAGCGGAATCTTAGAGTGGATTGATTGTGCAACAGATAGTGTTGTGGGGTCAGGCAGTTATTTTGCTCCGGCACAAAATGGGAACTATGCTTTGGCGGTGAATGACCCGCTTCGTTTTTGCATCGATACTTCAGCTTGTTTTACATTGGATAATCTGGGATTAGAAATCCGGAATACGATGTCTCTAAACTTGTATCCGAACCCAACGAACAACAATATTCACATCAACTTCTCCGGTTCAGATGCAGACTTAACTGTCTACGATGTACAGGGAAAGGTCGTGTTGAAAGACCGAATCCAAAATCAGGAAATTATTTCGCTGCAAAATCTGGATAGGGGAGTTTACCTGTTTGACTTTAAGAACTCTGATGGACATACCGTTCAGCGGGTAGTGAAACACTAAGAATTTAACAAGATACATTGTAATCCGTATGTCGGCTGACATACGGATTTTCGTATTTTTGTAGCCTCTATTTTAACCTCCAGTGATGAAAATCTTGATTGTAGATGACGAAAAAATGGCAAGGGAAAACTGCCTGATGGTATTGTCCCGAACCGGTATTGATAACCTGGTTATCCGTGAGTCGGACAGCGTTCCGGGCGCACTGGATGCAATTAAAGAGTTTGATCCCGATTTGCTTCTGCTGGATATCCAACTGCATGACAAAACCGGCTTTGATATCCTGCAAACCATTGCCCCTCGTTACATTCCCACAATTTTCATCACGGCTTACAATGATTTCGCACTTAAAGCTTTCCAGGTTTCAGCCCTGGATTACCTGTTAAAGCCTTTCGATCCGTCCGACCTGACTGCTGCGATATTGAAAGCTCATAAACGCATTCAGAATGATAGAATCCTGGAGCAATTGGATGTATTTCGCAACCAGTTTAAAAGTGCGGAATCTAAGCGGATTGTATTGAATACCGCAGATATGCTGCATATTGTAGATGTTGACGACATTACTTACTGCCTGGCAGACGGTGCTTATACCCATTTTTTCTTCACGAATCGAAAAGAAATCCTGGTTTCCAAAACCCTTGCCCATTTTGAAAATATCATTGACAACAATCACTTCATCCGAACACACCAAAGTTACCTGGTAAACATGCGCCATGTTACCCAATTCGACAAACGGAACGGGGGATTCCTGATCCTTCCGAATGGCATCGAAATACCGGTTTCTACCCGTAAGAAAGAAGAGGTTTTGGCCCATTTCAAGTCGAATTACCAGTAATAGCAATAAAATCTGACACCCATGTTTTTTTTAAAAAAACCGACCCCCTTATTCACAAAAATCCGTTTGACTGCATTTGTTCTCTGCTGTCTGTTTGCAGGAGCGTCTTACGGCCAACCTCCATTAGACAGTTTGTTGACCAAACTTCGGTACCAGAAAGAGGATACACTCAAGGTAAATCTGTATTACGATGTTGGAATCCGGTATGCTCAAAAAAACAATGCTTTGTTTAAAGCTTATAGTGACAGTGTCCTGAGATTATCCCGGAAATTGAATTACCCGAAGGGAATCGGATTAGGTCATTCTGCTCATGGTTACTACTACTGCATGGAAAAGGACTGGTCGAAGTCGAAACACAACCTGCAAAAAGCAGACAGTATCTTTGAACGACTGGGAGACAAACCTGCGATCATGTCAAACAAAGGGTTTTATACACTTTACTATTTCTACCAGAAAGAATTTGATAAAGAACTTCAGCTGCTGTTTGAGTTGTTGGAATACAAAGAAAAGAACAATGCTAAACCCGATGTGGCGAAGATCTGCGGAAGGATTGCCATAGCTTTAACTCAACTGCAGCGCTACAATGAAGCTAAGGATTACTATTTGCGCGCAATCCATATACGGGAAGAATTGAAGGATTTTGTGGGGAAATCCATGATATTGATAAATTTAGGTGGAATGCTGGCTCAGCAGGACCGTTTTAAAGAAGCCGGACCTTACCTGGAAGAAGCATTGAGCATCCAGCAAACGTACAAGCAGCAAAATGTGATCATGTACTGTCAGGCGAATCTTGCACACGTATATGTAGAAACCGGAAAAGCACGCAAAGGCCTGGAATTGGCGGCTGAATGCGAAACGTATTTTCAAAAGCAAAAAGATACATTTAACCTGGCAAAGTTATCGCTCATTCAGGCCGTTGGGTACACGAAACTCAAACAGTTCGACAAGGCACTTTCGGTATTGAGAGAAAAACATAAACTGATTAAGGGCAATAAGCTTTATGCCATACAGGAAGGAAACCTGCTGTGGGAATATTATAAGGTTTATAAGGCGATGGGAAAAACAGAAGTGGCTTTACAATACTTTGAACAGGCAAATGAAGTTCGGGAACAGAATGACCAGTTGGATGTGCAGCATGGAATTTCCCGGATGAAGGAAGAATACGAAACCGAAAAGAAGCAGGCAGAAAACAGGCAGCTTAAAAGGGATAACGAACTAAAAGACTTACAAATCAGACAGCGCAATTACCTGGTTTTCGGCATAATCCTTTTATTGATTCTGATTAGTATTATGGCTGTTATTATAATTCGCAACAACCGGTTGAGGTCGGAAAAAGCAACCATGGAAATGGAGCAGCGCCTGCTGCAGAGCCAGATGAACCCGCATTTTACTTTCAATGTGCTCCATGCTATCCACACCTTCATGCTGCGGAAAGACACGGAAGAGTCCGGGAAACTGCTTACTTCTTTTGCACGTCTGGTCCGTGCCATTTTGCAACATTCTTCCAAGGATAGCATCCCGCTTTCAGATGAATTAAATTGGCTGAGAGATTATATCCGTTTACAGCAGCTGCGTTTTACCGATTCATTCAATTATACCATTGAGATTGATGAGCAGTTGTCCTCAGACAATGTACTGCTGCCGCCGATGCTGATCCAGCCTTTCATTGAAAATGCGATCGAACACGGGTTTTCGGATTCCGATAAATCCGGAGAATTGCACATTTCGTACAAAAAGACGGATAAAGAGCTCGAGATTCGTATTTCGGATAATGGGAAAGGATTTTCCATGGAGGACCAGCCACGTGAAAAGAAGAGCCATGAATCGGTTGCTATTCAAATCACGGAAAAACGCATTCAGTTATTGAATAAAAAACGAAAAGGGGCTTTCAAATTTGAGATCAGTTCCGTTCCAATGCAGGGAACAACCGTCTTTTTCTCCATTCCGTACGACACACTTTTTGATTAAAAGTACAACCTTCGGATAGCAGTTGGTTACACTTATTTGAAAAACAGGCACGCTTACCAATTGGTACAGTTCGAACACCAAAACAGGTCGTTTCCTTCCTTTTGTTGCCATACTTTTGTGGCAAATACACACGAACTATGAAATTATTTATTCTACCGGTGGTACTAGGCGGATTATTCCTTGGATCCTGTTCGGAAACACCACCCGTATCCATTAAAAAAGGAACAGAAGTTACATTCGATGAACAAAAAATGACCGTTGATTTTAAAGCGAGCTCAGTTCTGGTAAGTGAAAAAGAACAGCAAACATTGGTCGCTCCGGAAGGTAAGATTTATGTGGTTGTGGATGTGAAAGCAGAAAACGGAGACTACTTCCTTTCCGTGAAAGAAGGAGATAAAGAAGTGGAAGAAGTGGACTTCCTGGTTGCCGGTCCTTTTGTAAGAGATTTAGACCTGACAACAAGCCCGGACAAAAGTAATTTATACCTGCTTGATGTTAACGGAAAATACACCATCGAGGTTAAATCATACGCTGATGCAACTGCTACCCTGGATATGGGAACTTTGAAAGATGAAGCTACCGTGAAAGTAAGCGACCGCATGAAAGCATTCCTGAATGAATTCACCGAAGGCGGACGTATCCTGGAAGCAGCGAAGAAATATGTGAAAGAAGGGGTGGACCCTTACAATATCACTACCGAAAACGGTGAGCCAATGTTTGGTGATCCTGCAACTCAGGGACTTTCAATCTCCAACATCAAAGCAGACGGAACATACGTTTGTTCGGCAGAACTTTGGTACGAAACTGTTGAAGTAACCTGGGACGGCGACCACATCTCCAAGATCGCTGTAACTGTGAAGTAAGATACTCAATAACCAATCCTACTTAAAACAAGGGCGCTTCTGTAACTCAACTCAAAGCCCGGATCCGTCTTCCGTCTGTCATAGGATGGGAGACGGATTTCTTTTTATATTCGCGTATGAAAAACTTGATCATTCTTCACGGAGCACTTGGTGCCAAATCCCAGTTTGAACAATTGGCCTCTCAATTGTCGGAACACTTCCATGTTTATACACTTGAATTTGACGGGCACGGAACGAAATCAACCGGAGCAGCTGATTTCTCCATCGAATTGTTTGCTCAAAACCTGAAAGATTTCATGCAGCAAAACGACATCCAAAAACCAATGATTTTCGGATACAGCATGGGTGGTTATGTGGCGTTGAAATTGGAAAGCCTGAATCCGGGGTCCATGGAGAAACTCGTGACTTTGGGAACCAAATTCGACTGGAATCCCGAGAGCGCTGAGAAGGAAGCAAAAATGCTGAATGCGGAAAAAATAGAAGAAAAAGTTCCTTCATTTGTTGCTTATCTGAAATCTCTTCACGGAGAAAATAGCTGGAGGACAGTTTTGCAGGCTACCGCAAAAATGATGCTTGAATTGGGAAATAAACCGGCATTGAAATCTTATGATTTTCATCATATTCAAGTTCCTGTTCACTTGTTGAGAGGAGAAAAAGATGCGATGGTAACCAAAGAGGAAACGGCGGAAGTTCAACACCTGCTGAGAAATGGAAGTTATACTGAGATCGCGGATTGGTTGCATCCTATAAACTTAGTTCCCTCCGATCAACTGGCCCAACAATTGTTAAGTTTGTATTTACCAGGGTAAATTGATGTAACTTTGGTGCATGAAAATTGAAATTTGGTCGGACATCATGTGTCCGTTTTGTTATATCGGGAAAAGACATTTGGAAACTGCTTTGGACCAGTTCCCGGATCAGCACTTTGAGATTGAATGGAAAAGCTTTCAGCTCGATCCGACAATCGTTCCGCAGCCCGATAAGAACGTATATGAATACCTGGCTGAACGAAAAGGCGTGTCCGTGGAAGAATCCAAACAAATGCATGCTGGTGTAGTAGCCCGCGCAGCGGAAGTTGGCCTGGATTACCAGTTCGAAAAAGCGGTCGTTTCAAATTCTTTTGATGCACATCGCTTGATCCAGTTGGCGAAAACCAAAGGTCTGGGCGATCCGATAGAGGAAAAGTTCTTCAAAGCCTATTTCACCGAGGGGAGAGATTTGAATGATAAAGACACCCTCATGGAACTGTGCGTTGGAATCGGGCTGAACGCTTTGGATGTAAAAGAAGTTCTGGAAGATGAAACAAGGTTTGCCAATGCTGTGAGAAACGATATTTCAGAGGCACAGCAAATTGGAGTAAGAGGTGTTCCGTTCTTTGTTTTTGATCGGAAATACGCCATTTCAGGAGCTCAGCCAATCGAACATTTTGAGCAGACGATTCAGGAAGTTTTAAAAGGATAAAAGTAAGGGTGAAAATTTTTCACCCTTACTTAAAGTGAAATTAGGGACGTGAAGCATGCGTTCCTTTTTTATTGAAAAAAGGAAAACGAGGAACAATTAGGAATCAGGTATTCATAATTGTGCGAAAATTGATTAGTTTTACTGCGTGAAATTCATTTCGACATATCGAATTAGCATGCGCCGATCCTTCTGGCGCTTTACCCGTTTCTGTAGGGTCTGAATTCACCCGTGAGGTTGCTGAACCTCTGAAATCCATCAGCAACAATCCATTTTCAATGTTATTTTTTACACGATGAACACGCTCGTTTTGGAAGAGCAGGTTCCGGTATCAGAACCCGATTTGGTTTCCGGAGAACTTGCCAGTCGAATTGCTTATTTGGAACAACAGTCCCAAACCTTACTTGAAAGCATGCGCTACGCAGGAAGTCTGCAGCGAAGCATTTTGCCGAACGAGCGGATTTTCCGGAATATTTTTTCGGACGCCTTTGTCATTTTTCAGCCGAAGGACATTGTAAGCGGTGATTTCTATTGGATTTTCCAGCATCATGACGATATTTATTTCGCTGTGGGAGATTGTACCGGACATGGTGTTCCCGGGGCTATGGTGAACATCGCAGGGAATGCTTTGCTCAGACAAATTATCCGCCTGGAAGGACTTTCGGATCCGGCAAAAATTGTAGCATTGCTGGATAGTGAGTTGACCAGTCTGTTTAATGAACATTTAACGGAAGGAACTACCCGCGATGGGATGGACCTGGTATTTTGCAAGTTCAATCTTTCTCAAATGAAGGGATCGTTTTGCGGGGCAGGAAGACCTTTGATCCTGGTAAGAGACGGTGAATTGGTAGAATTCAGGAAAGGTCCGGATGCCATAGGACATGCTTCCAAAGAAACCAAAGAGTTTGAGACCATTCACTTCGGACTGCAAAAAGGCGATCAGTTTTACTTGTTTTCAGATGGTTATACCGACCAATTCGGAGGCGAGAACGTGAAGAAATTCAATCGGCAACGTTTCCGAAATCTACTGATTTCCATCCGCGATTTCGAGTTACGCGAACAGCGCAAAGAGTTACTTTTAAACTACAATAACTGGAGGGGAAAACAGGAACAGGTGGATGATATTTGTGTGGTGGGAATCCGGATTTAAAGATCATTTAAACGATCAATTATAAATTATCAAGAGGCATCCAGCGGAGAATCCTCTTGATAATTAAACTTTTTATAATTGATAATTCATTACTGTACAATCAGCTTGTAATTTTCACCATTCAGCTTAATCCAGTACATTCCGGATTCAAAAGTCTCTGTATCCAATAAGTAAGTATCATCCGAATCGATTTTTGCTTCGAACACGACCTTTCCGAGAGCGTTATAAACCAAAAGACTTGAAATCGGTTCATCGGAAATGATAGTCACTAAACCGTTATCCGTAGGATTCGGGTAAATTTTTACCTGGTTTACTTTGCTGCTGTTATTGATTGATCGGATATCAGACAGGTAGAAATTGCCGTTCAGATCGACTTGCTTTAAACGATAATAAGAAACACCATCCATCGGTGATGAGTCTGTCAGCGTATAATCAATGATTACCTGCGACGAACCATTTGCGGGAACAGTTCCTATACTGGACCAGTTCTGGCCGTCATTTGATCGCAAAATATCAAAATAATTACTGTTGAGCTCGCTTGCTGTCTGCCAGTTTAGAACCACTTTGCGTTCTGCCAGGGATGCATCAAAAGAAACTAATTCAACGGGAAGCGGACTCAACGTGAAATCTTTCGTAGCCAATGTATAGTATCCGTCAAGTGTAATGGATTGGTTGGCAAATACGATCTGATCACCTACAATTGAATTTGCCGCTGCGATCTCTGTCCATGCTCCGGTTTGCCCTGCTCTGTATATCAAAATGTAATTGGAAGTCACTCCTAAATTTACGCCGGCCATGCCGCCATCGCTCATATCAAAGGAAATATTGGCAACGTTTGAAGCGCCGGTATTCGTAACATCAAAATACCAGATACGCTGCCAGCGGGAAACATTCGTACCGACAATTCCTGCAATATCAGTAGTCATGTCAGTGTTTGTTGTAAATGCATGTCCTGCAATAATATAGTCATTATTATCCAGTCCTGAGACAGATTGCATCCCCAAACCCGCAGAGGTCGACGGATCGAATGAAGCATTTGTTAAACCTGTTGCATCTCTCCCTATTCCGGAAACATTCCGGTCGTAGTTCCCGTTTGCCGGATTATCACCAACGTACAAATCATTGGAACTTAAAGGCACATCGTATTTTGCGGATAAATGATTGTTGATGATGGTTCGTTGTGCGTCATTCAGCTTTGTGCGGAACATGATGATCTCGGAAATGTACCCGTTGAATGGTCGCGGATCCCCTGTATGCGTTGCTCCAACAAGCAGCGGAGAATTTTTGTCGGCGATTGTTGCGCTGCTTTCCGTACTTGTGGTTTGCAAAACTTCCTGGTCGAAGATTGTTGAGCGCATGGTCGGAGTTAAAGTCCCGTCGTAAAAGAAATCATAGATCTTAGTAGTATTGATGGTACTGATTGTCGAGTTCGAAAAACGATTATTGTCGTTGTCAAAATCTACGAACAGTCGGTTGCCGGTATAGTAGAAAAGCATAAAAGCTTCTTCATTTCCTACATTGTTCCGTTTACTGATAATGGACTGTGCATCTCCGAATCCTTTCATGCGGGTTACGGTAAAGAAACTGTAGCCGTTCGTATTATCAAAAATCGGATTGTCCGGGGTAATCAGGTAGTCGTTTTGTCCGGTAGAACCATTGTTATCAAATTCAATGGCAGGAAATCCGTTCATGAATGAACTCACGAACTGTGGCTGCTGCGCCACATTTGATTGGCTTAAAACAACTCCGTTTCCGGACTGATCCGTCCAGGATGCTAAAGGAGAACCATTTGTTGAAGTACTTGTTCCTGCGTCGGCCTTTAACCATAATACGTTGGTGGCAGGACTTCCTACACCCGCAGGACCGGTTTGCCCCAGGGAAGAGAAGGCAGTCAGCATACTCAGGATAATGAAGGAGGAAAAGTTGTTCATACACTATTTCAATTTAAATTCCAAAATGGAATAGTGGTCTCTTACGCGAATGCAAAAGTACTTTAAAATGCCGGAAGAATGCTTATAAAAGACGTTAAATGAGCCAATTGGTCGAGTTGGCTATTAAGCATGCATTGTGAGTGAGTAATCTACAATAGGATTCCAAGAAAAAGAAACTTGGTTTCCTTTCTATACTTTGATTACATGGCCAGCCACAAAGTGGGATTGATGCGCTGCACATTTCCTTCCACCACCTGGTGAATTTCGAAATGAGAAGTGGAAAGATTCCCTTCGTCATCTGCAAGCAGGGAACCGATCGCTTGTTTGGAGCTTACTTTATCGCCTACGGAAACATAAGCTTCCTGCAGGTTACTGTAAACAGTACGATATGCTCCGTGTTTAATAATGATTACCTTTCCGGCTCCCGGGATATTCAGGACGCTGGTAACTTCTCCGTCAAAAACAGCTCTTACCTGCGAGTTTTTAGGCGCACCTATATCAATCCCGTTGTTGTTGGTAAATACATTCGGTAGCGTAGGATGGGCATTTTTACCATAGCCTTCTGTGATAGATCCCTTAGCCACAGGCCACGGAAGCTTACCGCGGTTTGATTCAAAGCTTTTCCCCAGGGCAATATTTTCTTTGGTGTCCGTAAATGTTACTTCTTTCGTTGCGGTTGAAGTGTTAGTTGTTTTGGTGGTAGTAGAAGTCTTTTTAGAAGCCAGCGAGGCTTTTTTCTCAGCTTCTTTCCTGGCTTTTGCTTCCGCTTCTGCAATTTCTTTTTCGATAGCCAATTTGATTCGGCGTTTCAATTCTGCTTTCTGACGTTCCTGTTCCTTCATTTCTGCCATAAGAGAACTTTCATCCTTGCGCAGTTTTTCCAATGCAAGCTGTTTGGCGGACTTATCTTTTTCGATTTGTTGTTTCTCTACAATCTTTTCCTGTAACAGAATCTTTTTATGCTCTTTTTCCTCCCGGATCGTCTTGATCTCTTTGTGAATCGTTTTTTCGCTTTGAAGAATAACCTTGAATTGCTTTTGCTGTATTTCCGCAAGACGTTTTAAGTAGGATGTCCTTTTTACCGCTTCAAAATAATTGGAAGAGGAAAAGATGTACATCATTTTTGCACTTTTATTGCGGTGCTTGTAAGCATAAATAAGCAATTTCTTGTATTGTTCCTTTAAGCGGACCAATCGTTTTTGAAGTTCTTTGATTTGGCTGTCTTTGGAAGAAATAGTCAGTTCGGCACTGCGGATCTGGTTGTCAAAATTGCGGACAAGCAATTCCCGGTTTTTGACCTGGTTCTCGATCAGTTTCAACTCATTCAAAGAAGATTGTGTTCCCTTTTTAACTTTATCCAACAGGGATTTTGTCGTAGAAAGTTTCTTCTCCAGCTTATTTTGCTCGGCCTGGAGCTGATCACTTTTCTTCTGCGACCAAACAAAGCCTGTACTCGTCAATAGAAGGATAAACAGGCTACTTTTCAGAATTGCAGATATCATATTCTTCCGGTATTACAAAATAAATTTCCTGAGGTGTGTTTATTTCGGTTTTATCGTAATCCATTGTTAAAACGATATGATTGCGGGCCGTTACAATATCAATGACAACTTCTTTAGGTAATAAATAGGTGCCAATGGTGTCACGGCCAATATAATCTACAGAAATGTGTGTGGTATCTTCCGGGCTGTCAATCACCATGCGATTGATACTTTTCAGCGAAGGGTGGATGAAATAACGGATGATCACATTGTCTTCATCGTTGTCTTCATCGTTTCCATTTCGATCCCGGCGCAAAATATTGTCCCTGTTATTGTCCTTCTCTTTCTCCTTCTCGTGCTTGTTCTTATTTTCTTTTTTTATAATGCGTTTCCGGTGGGAAGAAATGATGTAATTATAAGGATCATTGATCTGGAAATATTTTTGTGTCGTATCGTAAGCAACCGGCAATCCAAGCAGTAATTCTTCCACATTGCGGAAGTCGAAATCCACACCGAAGGATTCTTTGATGTAACCCATGTTTGTGAGGATCTTACATTTATCCTTTCTGTTGGAAATAAACAAAGAATCAGGCCTGATCAGTGAATTAACGATCGGGATTCCTGCATAAGTAATGATGGGGTTGATGGCACTGTCTTTTACTGCACGAATGGAAGTCTTAAAACTCACACGTCGATTGGTATCTGAGAAATGGCATTTGATCTTTGTGTAAAACGAATTCGGACGAACTCCTGCAAGACTGTCCATTGCGTTGATCAACTCGATGGTCTTTCGTTTTTCAAGTTTGACAGGTTTGTCTGCAACGGGTCTTCTTACGCAAGAAGCCAAAAGGACCAGCAAAGCAATTCCCAACCATTTAATATTCGGGATCGACATACGTTTTTGATTGAATTTTTTTGGTGAGTAATTTATTCTTTGATCCAAGTGTAAGTGCTTTTTTCCATAATTCGAGCGCTTTGGTGGTGTCACCTAATTTGAAAAAGGCGTCACCCATGTGCTCGATGTAATTTTTGTTTTCTTTGTCCAGTTCGTCTGCAATCGTAAACTGCTCCAGGGCTTGTTTGAATTTACCCTGTCTGAAAAAGATCATTCCCTTCGTATCTACATATGGTGCCTGGTTGGATTTACCTTCAAGCACTTCGTTGATCAGTTTTTCAGCTTTGGGAAGATCCATATTGGCCAATGCCAGCCGCATGGCATAATTATTCTTAGTCAGGGAATTCGAAGGGAAAATCGCCAATGCCTTATCGTAAGCCTCAGCTCCTTCCTGGTAGCGTTTCAAACCGAACAGCGCATCTCCTTTTTGGGCGTAGAACTCAGATTCTGTCGCAGGATCGTTTACCACCAACTCTTTTCCCATATCAGCAGCATCAATAGCTTCCTGGAAATGGTCGATTTGCACACAGGCAATCGTGTAGAGTAATTGTACGCTTGAAATGGTCGGGAACAGTGCACTGCAGGCACGGGCATCTTTATAAAGGTCCTCGAACTTCATTAATTCATATTCCAGGATCAATACCTGGTTCCAGATCGGGAATTTGCCGTCTTCGTGTTTCAGTGCTTCTTTATAGGCCGCGAGTGCTTCTTCCTTTTGGTTGTTCCGAAGCAGTAAATCACCTTTTACGGAATAACCTTTTGCATCATTCGGATAACTGGCAATCAGCAAATCAGCCAATTCGATCAACTCTTTATCAATAACCACCTGCTTTTCGTACATTTCAAGCAGCACAGACATCTTCGTATCGACATCAATACCTGTTCCCTCGAATGCAGCTTTGAAATATTTGTAAGCTTCCGGTTTGTTCATCTGGCGGTAGTATAAATCCCCCAGTGCCAGGTTAGCCCGCGCATTGGACGGATCGTTTTTTACCAATTCAACCAGCATGTTTTGTGCTTTGGCAATTTCTCTTTTGGAGAAGTAATAATCTACCAGCGTTCCGATCAATCCAAGGTCGTCCGGGTAAACTTCACGTGCTTTTTCAAGCTCTTCAATTCCTTTTTCATCTTGTTTCAGTGAAACATACAGCTCGAATTTCTGAATGGAAAGATCAGGTAAAACGCCCAATTGATCTTCCATCTTATTCAAGGCATTGATAGCATCATTTTGCCGGCCTAAGCGTTTCAGGATTTCGGAATGGGCAAATAACCAATCCACATTATTGGGCTGGGTTTTGACCATTTTCGCGAAGCATTTTTCAGCTTCTGTAAATTTCCCCTGGTTGTAATACATGTACCCCAATTCCTGGGTATACCAAATATTGTTCGGATCCAGTTTACTGGCTAATTCCGTATATTCGGCAGCCTTGGTTTTATTGTCGAGCTGCAGGTAGCACTGGCTTAACCCGAAAGCAGCTGCGTCATCCGTCGGACGCATCACCAGGCAGGAATCGAAAGCCTGTATTGCATTATTGGTTTGTCCTTTTACTTTGTAGCGCATCGCATTGTGGAAGGTCTGAATATAAGCCAGGTCATACTGGTTATTCGTTTTTCCGGACGAGGCCGCTTTTTTGACTCCGCAAGAAGCGAAAACAAGCATCAGTCCACAGAAGTAAAAGAAATGTTTCATCAGCTAATTATTGAATAGTCGCTTAAGCTCAAATCCCGAGCCAAACCTTTGTATTTGGAGTGTGAACCCAACATGGAGTCCTTCAAATTGGCATCAACAATAATGGAATGCTGCTGCAAAATACTGTTCTTGATAATGGAATTGGTAACCATGGAACCTTTTCCAAGTGAAACATGCGGCCCCACAACCGAGTTCTCAAGAATCACATCCTTCCCGATGAAGCAGGGAGGAATAATGATGGAGTTCAGTACTTTTGCAGAATCATCTACCATGTCAATGCCTTTTTCCTGGTCGTATTCCAACACACGCTGGTTCGTGATAACCGTAACTTCTTTATTTCCGCAATCCAGCCATTCATCTACTTCTCCCGGTTTAAAGCGTTTTCCTTTTTCCGTCAGTCTGCGCAATGCATCCGGAAGCTGGTACTCGCCGCTCTTTATGATGCCGTTTTCTACTAAAAAGTTTAATTCGTCTCTCAAAGCCAATCCGTCTTTGAAATAATAAATTCCGATCATAGCCAAATCGGAAACGAAATCTTTCGGTTTTTCCACGAAATCAATGATCTCGCCATTGTCGTTCAGTTTCACGACTCCGAAATTGCTTGGGTCTTCGATCTGTTTCACCCACAAGATCCCGTCCGCGTTCGGATCGATCTTGAAGTTTGCACGGAATAAAGTATCTGCAAAGGCGACTACTACCGGACCTTCCAATAGCTTTTCGGCGCATAGTACGGCATGTGCAGTTCCCAGTGGTTTATCCTGGTAAAAAATACTTCCCTTTGCACCTAATTTCTCCGCTACTTTGATCAGCTCAGCTTCAATTTCAGGACCGAAATCACCGATCACAAACCCGATCTCATCAATCGGTTCGCTGCACAATGCGGCAATGTCTTCCACCAAACGGTGAACGATCGGTTTCCCGCCAACCGGTACAAGTGGTTTTGGTACTGTTAGTGTATGTGGTCTTAATCGGCTGCCACGTCCTGCCATTGGAACGATAACTTTCATAGTATCCTTTAATTTTTTCCTGTACTTCCGAAACCGCCTTCTCCGCGGTCTGTTTCCGAAAGTGCGTTTGTTTCTGTTAATTGTGCCTGTACAAATGGTGCTACAACCATCTGTGCTACGCGTTCACCGCTTTCGATGACCACATCTTCGTTTGACAAGTTAATCAATAACACGCCAATTTCACCACGGTAATCCGCATCAATGGTTCCCGGGGAATTCAAAACAGTTACACCTTGTTTAAAGGCGAATCCACTTCTGGGACGGATCTGGACTTCAAATCCGCTCGGGATTTCCAAATACAAACCTGTCGGTATCAGTTTACGCTCCAAAGGCTTCAGTGTCACCGCTTCATTCAAAAATGCACGAATATCCAAGCCTGCAGAATCTGCAGTTGCGTAGTGTGGCAGCTCGTTGTTCGATTTATTGATGACTTTGATTTCCATATTATTCTTTGGTTGGATTTTTGGTCACAGCATAGCTGATATCCATTACATTTTTTGCACTTTGTTCCGTAATTCCCTGTTCGAAAGTGAAGGTATAATTGCCTTTTTGAGGGAACTTGACATGTCTGAAATACACGGTGTTCTCCACAATCGTTCCGGAAGTCTCTCCGATCCAGGAGCCATCCGGGTTGGCGATTTTTACTTCTACGGGCTCTCTTCCAACCTGGCCCTTCGGAGTTTTGGAATGGATGAAAAACCACAGGTTATTGTAACCATAATCCGTTGTAGTACGAAGTGTAATCTGAACGGTATAAACCGCAGTTGTATCTTCAATATGAACCTTGAACACCGGTTTTACGTCTTGTTCCCACGCGTTATTGGCGAAAGAATACGACTTGTTGTAAAGCGGTGAATCTCCGCATGAGCAGATCAGGACCAATAGAATCAATATCCAACTATTTTTCAGTGCCTTCATTTCCTCCGTTGTTTTTACGCGGTGGTCTGCGACGATTGTTTTTCTTTTTATTCGGATTTGCCTGAGCCTGTGGGGAATTTTCTTGTGCCGTCGCTGAAGCTGTAGGCGACATGCGATCTCCGTTCTGAGCAGGTTTTTGCTGCTGCTGAGGTTTAGTGTTTTGCTGTTGAGGCTTGTTTTGTTGTTGCTGCGGACGGTTCTGCTGTTGTTTGTCCTGCTGAGGTTTATTGCCCTGAGGTTTGTTTTGCTTTTGAGCAGGTTTTGGAGCTGCAACTGCGGTATCAGCCTGAGGCGCATTTCCTTTCGATTTTTTCTTCTTGCGTTTCTTGTTTTTACTGAACGTATTGTCGAAACGGTTCAAAGAATCCTGGCCTACCACATTGTCGTAATCCGGTTCTTTTCGTGTTACGATATGTGAATCGAAATCCTTCAGATCAGCAGGTTTTTTACCCGATTTGTTGATCTTGATGATGTCCTGAACACGTTCCGGGCTCAAAGCAACCAATCCCACACCGATAGAAGCTTCGCCTTCATACATGTACCACAATTGTCGTTTGAAGACATCCGTTTTGATGTGGAAAGCAGTTCCTTTTTCGGTTTGAAGTTTCACATCCGTGCTAGGGAAAGATTTGATTGCATCTAAGTACATGTCCAGCTCGTAGTTCAAACAGCACTTCAATTTTCCGCATTGTCCGGCTAATTTTTGCGGATTCAGCGATAATTGCTGGTAACGTGCTGCAGAAGTAGAAACCGAACGGAAATCTGTCAACCAGGTTGAACAGCACAACTCGCGTCCGCATGAACCGATTCCGCCCAATCGCTGAGCTTCCTGTCGCGAACCGATCTGGCGCATTTCAATACGGATCTTGAATTTATCAGCCATGTCCTTGATCAGCTGGCGGAAATCCACGCGTCCTTCGGCAGTGTAATAAAACGTTGCTTTGGTTAAATCGCCCTGGTACTCTACATCGGAAATTTTCATTTCCAACCCGATATTTACGGCTAAAGTACGGGCCTGGAACATCACTTCCGACTCCAAAGAGCGGGCCTGTACCCATTTATCAATATCTTCCTGATTTGCAATGCGCAAAATCTTCTTAGTCTCCATAGGTTTTAAACCCGGAGATTTCTTTTTGACCTGAATTCTGGCTAACTCACCTACTACGGAAACAACACCCACATCGTATCCCGGGCTTGCTTCAACTACTACCACATCACCCACTTGAAGCGATAGGTTTTTCGCGTTCCTGTAAAACGTCTTTCGACTGTTTTTGAAGCGAATCTCAAGTATATCGTAAGATGTCTGACCTGCCGGCAACTGCATGTTTGCCAGCCAATCGAATACACCTAGTTTATTACATCCACCAGAACTACAGGTCCCATTATTTTTACAACCGCGTGGCGTACCACCACCGCTGCTACACGAGGAACATCCCATAGTTTTCGAATTTGATGTAAAAATACGAAAATTAAAAGTTACGATAGCATTTTGTCACCCGACTTGACAACAGCCCTTTGTGAAAAACTGTAAGGGCGAAAAATTTTTCGCCCTTACAGTCAAATTTCTTATTTTCGAAAACAATTTAAACACAAATCTACAGATGAAATTCAGCTTTATTTTTTCGGCAATGGCAGTTTTGATGCTTGCGGTGTCTTGTAACGTGAATAGTGACAAGAGAAAATCATTTACTGACGTTGTTGAATACAATGACTTCATCGTTGACCACATCAACACGCTGGATTCTGCCTATATTTTAGCATTGGCAACAGACAGCGGGATTGATGTTTGCATGAAAAAATGTGATCAGCTGGTAGAACTGTGCGACAAAACAACGGAAGAATTTAAAGGAATTCAGCCTTACCAGGGAGACAGTACGCTTACCATGCAAGCTCTGGCTTATACGCAATTCATGCGAAACAACGGTAAAACAGAGATCAAAAAACTGCTGAAGTTGATCGATAAGTACCAAAATGCAAGTTTTGAAGAACAGGAGAAAATGGTGGAAGAAGTTCAGGCAACAGCTGAAAATATTGACAAGCAGTACGATATCGAGATCAACAAAGTAGATAAAGTGCAGCAGAAGTTCTCTGTAAAACACAACTTCAAGGTCTTAAAAACAAGATCCTAGAAACAGGAAAATTTAGAGAACCTATTGGAAATTCTTTGCGGTAAAATGAAAAAATCTGCATGATCTGCGAGAACTTTTTCTAAGCCCTGTGAATAAACCGCATCACTTGAAAGCAAAGCTGCGTAAACAACAATTTCCCGAAAGCATTCCGGTCTAAATGGTAATGGGCATCGTTGAAAATCTCCATGAAATCCAATGCATTATTGTTCGAAATGAAGCGGGCAAAATTAGCCAGGAAAGCAGCTTCTTCCTGAGAAACGCGAGTCAGCATGTCCTGCGTGTAATTCTTCAATAAACTCTGGCGTACCATGTGCAGCGCATACTGAACAAATTGCTTTTGTCCTTCGCGGGAAAGTGCCGAAACCTCATCCGTCCAGTTCAACATGGCGTTGACATCTTTTTTGAAGCATACACGCATCAGCTGGATGAACAATTCCCGGAACAGGTTTGCTTCGGATTGATCCCCCATGATTTGTTGTGCATCGATCAGGTTGCCGTTGCTTCTTGCAGCAATACTTTCAGCCAATTGACGTCCAATACCGCTTCGTTCCACAACTTGCTGAATCACATCCATCGGGTAGGAGGGGATGCGCAGAATCTGTGTCCTGGAAAGAATGGTTGTAAGCAATTTATCAGGACTGTCGGTAACCAGCAGGAAAAGTGTTTTTGCCGGAGGTTCTTCCAGGATTTTCAATAGTTTATTGGCACAGGTCGCATTCATTTCTTCCGCCATCCAGATCAGCATTACTTTGTATCCGCCTTCGTAAGACTTCAACGACAGTTTTTTTACGATCTCCAAACTTTCCTCCGTTCCGATAATCGGCTTGCGCTCCTTGTCGTCCATGCGTTTGGTCCAGTGGTAGAGATCAAAGATCGGCTGCTCCTGGATCTGTGTTCTCCATTGCGCTAAAAGTGGGTTTGTTGTCTTGGAAATGGTCTGGACCGTTGGAAATGAAAAGTGCAGATCGGGATGCTGCAGGTCAGAAACCTTTTTACAGGATGCACAGGTTCCACAGCTGTCATGTTCTTGTTTGTTCTCACAAAAGATATACTGAACGAAAGCCAGGGCCATCGGAAGTGTTGCATGCCCTGCTTTTCCTGCAAACAATTGGGCATGACTGATCTTTCCTCCTTTGACCTCTTCGATCAAATGAGCTTTAATTTCCTCCTGTCCGGGTATTGAATGGAATTGCACGCCGTAAAGTTAAAGCTTATACTCACAATTAAAGACAAAAATAGTGGAAAGTGATGTAAAGTAGCTACCTTGTTGTAAATAGAAAAACAGAATTATGAAATTAGCTTTATTGTTTATTGGATTTGTTGCCTTTTTTCCAAACTCCTTTTGGGCTCAGGACGTCATTGTGAATGATGAAGTGGTTCAGTTTTCATCCGGATCGCACGATGCGATTGTCACGGTTATTCCATTTGCAAAACGCGACATTATTGAAAAGCGGTTAAAATCGGAAATGAAAAGCTGGGGAGGAAAATTGACTATTAGCGGAGATGAATACAAGGTGGTTCAGGGAAAAATGAAAATTTTTGGAGAAAATCATTTTGACGGGTATGCTAAAATAATTGAAACTGCGGAAGACACGAAAGTTGCTTTTGTAATTGATCTTGGAGGAAGGTATATGAGCAGCACAGAAGATCCGATTGAATTCAAGGCGATTCGTGAAAGAGCAAGAAATTTTGGAGCAAAAACGGCAACTGCAGGTATCGGAGCAGATGTTGAATCGGATAAAAAAGTACTGAAATCCCTGGAAAAAGAAGAGAGAAAGATTGAAAAAAGCATTGAAAGCTTGAATAGGGATATTGAAAGCTGCCAGAAAAAGATCAAGCAGGCTGAGAAAGATATTGAAACTAAAAAGATCGAATTGAGTGCAAAACAAGAAGAGATTAAAACTCAAAGCCTGCAAATCAATGAACGGAAGAAAACCGCTAAGAAAATCAAGTAATTAACTGCAGGATTGGTATATTTATCCATCAAATAAAACAACACATAACTAATACATCATGAAACAAGTAACACTTTTCGTTGCCGCTTTGTGCACTACCTGGGCAATCGGACAAGAAGTAAAAACATCGAATGACAAAGTGAGTTTTTCTCACGGATCCTTTGACGCAATTGTTGTAAGTATTCCATATGGGAATAAAGACATTATTGAAAAAGAACTGAAGTCTGAAATGAAGGACTGGGGTGGAAAATATAACAGTTCGAAAGGTGAATACACGGCGAAAGAAGCCAAAATGAAAGAGATGGGCGACAAGTATTTCGACGGATACGCGAAAATCATTGAAAGCGGTTCGGAGATCAAAGTTGCTTTTGCAGTTGATTTGGGTGGGAGCTATATGAACCAGGGCGACCACAAAGACCAGCACAGAACGATCGAAAGCCGCGCGAAGAAATTCGGTCAGAATGCTTCTAAAGAAAGTGTCAACGGAATGATTGAGGCAGAAACGAAAATTCTGAAAAAACTGACCGGTGAAAAGGAAGACATGCTGAAAGAGATCGAAGATTCCAAAAAGGATATCGAGAACTACAAAAAGAAAATCGCTGAAGCGGAGCAGAATATCAAAGACAACGAAGCTGCTTCCAAAAAGAAAGAAGAAGAGATCGGTGCTCAAACTACCAAGCTTGGAGAAACCCAGGAGTTGTTGAAGAAGATTAAGTAATTCGGGATTATTTGTTAGGTAGGGACGTAATGCATGGTGTCCCTACCTTTTTTTATACCTTTATCCCCATGAAAATTCTCGTTGTCCGCTTTAGCTCCATCGGCGATGTGGTGTTGACCACACCTGTTGTCCGCTGCCTCAAACAACAACTAAAAGATGCCGAGATCCATTTCATTACCAAAAAAGCGTTCCAATCCGTATTGGACCAAAATCCCTACATCGACCGAATCATTACTATTGAAAAATCGGTGGATGAGGTGGTGGATCTTCTGAAGAATGAGCACTACGATTTCGTGGTCGACCTGCACAACAATATACGGACGCTGCGTCTGAAACGCGCTTTAAAAGTGAGGTCGGCAGCCTTTCCTAAGAAGAATTTCTCCAAATTGCTCTTAACTACCTTCAAGATCAACCGCATGCCCAAAGTTCATGTGGTAGACCGTTATTTCGAAGCGGTTAAGGAACTTGGAGTAAAAAACGATCGCAAACCCTGCGATTTCTTCCTGGCGGATGCGGATATTGTTTCACTGGAATCCATTGCACTTGCTTCAAAGAAATTCATAGCCGTGGCAATGGGTGCACAATTCGCTACCAAGCAGATGCCCGTTCCGTTGATGGCAAAAATTCTTCAGGGAGTTCAAATGCCGGTTGTTTTATTGGGCGGACCCATGGATTCTGAGCGTGCTGCTGCATTGATCGAACAACTTCCGAACCAGCGAGCGGTAGACCTTTGCGGGAAACTAACCCTGCGCCAATCGGCTTTTATGACCAAACACTGCGCAAAATTACTCACCGGAGATACCGGACTAATGCACATTGCAAGTTGTTTCGAAACACCGATCGTAAGCGTTTGGGGGAATACCGTTCCCGATTTTGGTATGTATACCTATGCTCCGCAGAACAAATCCTTGTATACGATCCATGAAGTGGAAGGCCTGAGCTGCAGACCGTGTTCGAAAATCGGTTATAAAGAATGTCCGAAAAAACACTTCAACTGCATGAACCTGCAAAACCCGGAAGTGATTAGAACAGAACTAAATAATTGAAAATTGACAATGTAAAAATTGAAAAGTTTGGACTCCCAATTGAATAAAAGATTTATGGAATCCTTTTCAATTGTTTTTAATCCAGAAACAATTTTCGCAGTTCCGTAGCGTCCTTCGGAGTCATTTTCTTTGCCAGAATCAAAGCCAGCTGCCTTCTTCGCAATGCTCCTTCAAAACGTTCGATTTCCTCTTCCGTTTCAGGAACCAGTTCGGGAACCTGGATTGGACCTCCATGCTGGTCAACCGCCACAAAGGTGTAAATCGCTTCATTCGACTTACTGCGTTTGCCCGTGATGTTGTCTTCCACAAAAACATCTACAAAGATCTCCATGGAAGAATTGAATGCGCGTGACACTTTTGCCTCCAGGGTCACAATGGATGCATGATTGATCGGAGAATTGAAACTTACATTGTTCACGTTTGCAGTAACAACCACTCTGCGGCAATGTCTGTGCGCAGAAACACTCGCTATTTCATCCATCCAGGCCAGCAATTGACCTCCGAATAAATTCCCCAGTGTATTGGTATCATTCGGCAAAACAACTTTTGTAGTAATAGCCAGGGTTTCCGATGCAAGTCTTGGCTTCATGTTTTCCTTTTTTCGGTAAAAGTACATTAAATTACCAGGAACAAAGGTTTAAGAATGTTTTCTGAGTCCAAAAAATTTCTCCAGTTCAAAAAAGCCTTACTATATTTACAAACTTCAAAGAGAACTATGGAAAAACTCATTCAGGAATTTTCGTCCAACATCAGCGAAGCACTTAAAATCGCTGCAGGAGTAACTTTTGCAAAACCAAACCAGGATATCCGGAATATTGTCATTTGCGGCATGGGAGGATCCGGAATTGGTGGAAGAATCGTTGCTCAATGGGCCCAAAATACCTGTTCGGTTCCTGTAATGTCTGTGCAGGATTACACCCTACCGGCTTTTGTTGATAAACACAGTTTGGTAATAGGGTCTTCCTACTCCGGGAATACGGAAGAAACCCTTTTTGCTTTGGAAGATGCAAAGGCAAAAGGATCAACTATCATCGGGATTTGTTCCGGAGGAGCACTGGCTGAATTCTGCAAATCCAATCATTACCAATATGTAATCGTTCCGGGTGGAAATCCGCCAAGAACAGCGTTGGCTTTCTCTTTGGTACAATTAAGTAACATCTTCATGCAGCTGGGATATGCACATGCGGCGATCCTGGATGAAATTTCGAACGGAAAGCTTTTAATTGATTCGGAATCGGCGCACATTAAATCGGAAGCGATGCGTGCAGCCCATGAACTACAGAAAAGAACGATCGCTGTTTATGCCGGTGCGAATTATGAAGGTATTACGATCCGTGCAAAACAGCAGTTCAATGAGAATTCAAAAGAATTGTGCTGGCAACATGTTATTCCTGAAATGAACCACAACGAACTTGTTGGATGGGGTGGAGGGGATAACCGCTATGCGTGCTTGTTTATCCAGACGGGTGATTTGTCTATGCGCAACCAAAAACGCTTCGATATTTCTATTGAACGGACGAAATCGAAAACAGATAAAGTAGTGGTAATTTCCGCGAAAGGTTCAACGCCGGTTGAGAAAAGCATTTACCTGATCCATTTGATCGACTGGATTTCGCTTTACCTTTCAGACTTGAAGCACGGAGACCCGATCGAAATCGAGATCATCGATTATTTAAAGGAAGAATTGGGAAAAATCAAATAGATATAAAATAGTAGGGGCGGAAAATTTTCCGCCCCTACTATTTTTACACATATAGAATCAATCTACAAATTTTCCGCCCGCGTAAACCTGGAATTCAAAACCTCTGTCGTTGTGAACCTCAAAGTTTACCTTTACGTGTGCACCCATGTATTTTTCCGGGTCTGACGCGAGAATATTTACCAATTGATCTTTGTAATCCAATCTCAAAGCTGTGGTGAACCCATTCGGGTCATCAGCTCCTAAAATGATGTAGCTGAACATATCCTGGTTCACAAATCCCTGGAAAGTAGTTGCAAATTCCTTTTGTGAATTCAAGGCATCCATTGCCCGTTGTGAGCTGATCGGGTGAAGCGTCGCCGGTTTGTATTTCATTCCGTTGATATCATCCTGGAAAGAAGCGCTGCGTTCCTTGGTCTTGATGATCTTTCCTTTCGAATCATAATAAGAAATGCGGTCAATGAAAACAGCTTCATTCTCACCGTTGACCTGGTCAATCAATTCCTGGATCACAAATGGTTTTCCGTTGTTCAGGAAATAATAGCGCGTACCGTTTGTTTTTCCGTTTCCTTCAGAAAATTGTTCTTCCAGGATCTGAAGCACATTGGCGGTATCCAAATGCCCGATCACTTCAACCATCTGCCCGTCTGCTTTTTCATAATGGAGTGAGTTGGCAACCATGCCGGAAGATTCGGTTATTTTCTTCAATTCCAGCACCTGCCGGTCCATTTCAGCTTCATTTTTGAAATGCTTTACGATGGTTTTATTTTCTTTCGGGTTTACCTCTCCGGAATTATCAGAACCACAAGATGCCAATCCGGCAAGCAATAAAGGGAAAATATACTTTTTCATAGCGTTTGTTTCATTCAAAATGACGTGACATGTAAAAGTAACAGCTTTATAACAAATGTCACCCTTTTTTTCACTTAAATTAGGTCCCGAAAACAATTCAGGGTATGGAAAAGATCGTTATTGCGGGAGGTTCAGGATTTATCGGAACAGGATTGGCTAATCATTTAAGAAAAGCAGGACATGAAGTTTGGGTCCTTTCGCGAAAACCGTCAGATCCGGAACGTTTCTTCCTGAATTGGGATCCGGAGTCTGGGAAAATAGATCATTCGGCAGTTGCCGGAACAAGCATCCTGATCAACTTGTGCGGGGCAGAACTGGCGGCAAAACGATGGACCAAATCACGGATCGAAGAATTATACGATTCCCGGATCAATACCACCCATTTTTTATTTGAATCGTTTAAGAACTCAGCTGCGTTGAAGCAGTATGTTTCAGCATCCGGCGCGGTTGCCTACGGATTCGAACATCCGGAGAAGACTTACAAAGAATCCGATCCTTTTGGAAATGACATCATTTCAGACATTACCCGTGAATGGGAAAAAGCAGCAGATCGATTTTCACCCTGCTGTATGGTTTCAAAAGTGAGGATTGCGGTTGTTCTAAGTGAATCCGGAGGTGCATTGCAAAAATTAGCCAGTCCTATCAGGAAAGGATTCGGTGCCGTTTTATCTTCCGGTAAACAAGCCATTCCGTGGATTTACAGCGAAGATCTTTACCGTGTTTTTGAATATGTAATTACCAATAAACTGGAGGGAGCTTACCATGCTTCAGCCGGAAATACCACCAATAAAGAGCTTACAAAACTGATTGCTAAAACCCTGAATAAAAGATTGTTGCCTGTAGTTCCTGCGTTTATTGTCCGGATTTTATTCGGAAAAATGGCAATGATGCTGCTATATGGAAATAAAGTTTCCAACGAAAAAATTCATTCCGAAGGATTTTCTTTCAGGCATGGAAATCTTAATTCAACAATTCAGCGTATTTTTGAGTAAAACAAAAAATCCTCTGCCAAAAAGACAAAGGATTTTGCTATTAATCGAAAAAACAAGAGCACCCCTACTCCTGTTACTCAAAATGAGTACTTTATTAAAAGAATGACTGTTGAAATCATTCGACAGAACAAAGATGAAACATGAGCTTGATTATCCGAAATCAATCTTTTTAAGATTTACGATACCCAAGCTATAACTTAAAAGATTTAATTAGTTGCAAGTCAACAAGTTATAAACACTATTTTAAGCAAAAAATTACAATGTCCACAGGATCAACAGATAGTTTAGTTCGTTTGATTGCTTCCCTATCGAAGGCAGAAAAGCGGAGCTTTAAGCTTTACGCAAATCGGAATTCTTCCTCCCAGGAAGAAATCAAGTATTTGCAGTTGTTTGATTTTATTGATAAAACCGAGAATTACTCCGATGAGTTGGCTATTTCCAAAATCAGCGGGATCAAAAAAAGCCAGCTTTCAAACATTAAAGCCCATTTATACAAGCAGCTGCTTACCAGTTTGAGGCTTCAGCATGCACCGCATTTGCCTACGATTGAGATCAGGGAGTCCATGGATCACGCTTTGATCCTGTATGAAAAAGGATTTTATAACCAGGCCCTGAAATTATTGGAGAAAGCCAAGCAGCATGCAATCAAGATACAGTCAACAGTCCTTCACCTGGAAATCCTGGATTTTGAGAAATTTATAGAATCACAGCATATTACGCGAAGTGTTTCTTCCCGCGCGGATGAATTAACGGCAGAAAGCAGGGAACTGAGCAAACACGTTCAGGGAAGCATCCAGTTTTCAAATCTGTCTTTACAGTTATATGCACTGAACGTAAAAGTAGGATTCGTACGCGATGAGAAAGATTACCGTTTTGTTAAAGAATTCTTTGCCAAGCGTCTGCCCGAGTACAGTATGGCAGAACTGAGCTTCGAAGAAAAAATGCACTTATACAATGCCTACGTTTGGTACCATTATATGACCCAGGAATTCCTGATGTGCTTCAAGTATGCAAGTTTGTGGGTAAAATTGTTTGAGGACAACGAGCATGTAAAGGACCACTATCGGGAGATGTACCTGAAAGGACTTTACAACCTTCAAAATGCATTGTTTAACCTGAGAAACCACAAGCGTCTGCTGGAATCCATCGAGAAATTGGAAAGTGCCGACCTGGGAGAGCGGGAGAACGAGAATATTGCCTTACTGCACCGCATGTACTGGCTCACGGCAAAGATCAATTATTACTATCTGTGCGGAACCTTTTCCGAGGGAATTGAGATCGTTCCGAAAGTGGAGCAGTTTATTTCCGATCACGAAGATCGGTTGGATAACCATCGGATCATGATCCTTTACTATAAAGTAGCTTGTTTGTATTTCGGGAACGGAGACAACCGGATGGCGATTAAATACCTGAACCGCATTATTCAGCTGAAAGATGTTTCCCTGCGGGAAGATATCCAGGCTTTCGCACGTATTTTGAACCTGATTGCGCATTTTGAGTTGGGAACGGATGATCATTTGTTGGATTACCAGATTAAATCCGTTTACCGTTTCCTCCGGAACATGGGAGATTTGCATGGTGTGCAGCAAGAAATCCTGAATTTCCTGCGTCAGCTTCCGTTTGCAGATGACCGGTCTCTGATGCGTGCGTTCCGTATTTTGCATGGAAAACTGGTAAAATTATCCAAACTTCCTTACGAAAAACGACCATTCCTGTACCTGGATATTATCTCCTGGCTGGAATGTAAGATCGAAAAAAGAACCGTTCAGGAAGTCATCCGGGAAAAATTCCGGCTGGAACAGGAAACAGGACAAAGTGTTTATTTCCCGGAGTAGGAAAGGGAATCCAAAGATTGAATCTGCCGCAATAAAATTGCGAAAAGTAGCAAATGACGAAAAATTAAGCAAAAAATACAACGAAAACTTGTCGGTTTGAAAATAAGTTGTACTTTTGATTACATATTCGTCAGTTAAATGTTTAAATACTCAACAATTAAATGACAGGATTAAAAGTAGGTGATCGAATGCCTGATTTTCAGGGAAAAGATCAAAATGGAAAGGAAATTACAAGTCGCGATTTTACCGGTAAAAAATTAGTGATCTATTTCTATCCGAAAGACAATACACCGGCTTGTACGAACCAGGCATGCAGTTTAAGGGATTCGTACGGAGAGTTAACCAAGGCTGGGTATTCTATTTTAGGAGTAAGTATGGATACGGAAAAGGCACATACGAAGTTTATTGAAAAGTTTAGCTTACCTTTTCCATTGATCGCAGATACCGAACGAAAAATGATCGATGCATTCAAAGTTTGGGGTCTGAAAAAATTTATGGGACGTGAATACGATGGAATCCACCGGACCACGTTTATCGTAAATGAAACCGGCATTATTACACATATAATAGAGAAACCGAAAACAAAAATACACGGTGAAGAGATCTTAAATTTAGAATGATCCGAACATCGTAAGTAGTTTACGACCTACTGGTCATACATTTGCAGAAACGATAACAAAACGATTAAAAATTAAGCGATATGGCAGTTAAAGAAATCAACCCGGAAAAATTGAAAGCACTTCAGCTAACAATGGAAAAGTTAGACAAGACTTTCGGAAAAGGATCTGTAATGAAATTGGGAGACAATGCAATTGAAGAAGTAGATGTTATTCCTACAGGATCCATTACATTAGACCTGGCTCTTGGAGTAAACGGTTACCCGAAAGGAAGAATCGTTGAGATCTACGGTCCCGAGTCTTCAGGAAAAACAACCCTGGCAATTCATGCAATTGCAGAAGTGCAAAAACAAGGTGGAATTGCAGCGATCGTGGATGCGGAACATGCATTTGACCAGTTTTATGCTCAGAAATTGGGTGTGGACATCGATAACTTATTGATCTCTCAACCGGACAATGGTGAGCAGGCTCTGGAAATTGCAGACAGCTTAATCCGTTCAGGAGCAGTTGACCTGTTAGTAATTGACTCGGTTGCGGCATTGACTCCAAAAGCAGAGATCGAAGGGGAGATGGGTGATTCTCAAATGGGATTACAAGCTCGTTTGATGTCCAAAGCACTTCGTAAACTGACAGGCTCGATCAACAAAGCGAAATGCTGTTGTATTTTCATCAACCAGTTGCGTGATAAGATCGGTGTGATGTTCGGTAACCCGGAAACAACAACAGGAGGTAATGCTTTGAAATTCTATGCTTCCATGCGTATCGATATCCGTAAATCAAGCCAGATCAAAGAAGGTGAAGATGTAATGGGTAACCGCGTGAAAGTAAAAGTGGTGAAGAATAAAGTAGCTCCTCCGTTCCGCAAGGCTGAATTCGATATCATGTACGGAGAAGGAATTTCGAAAGTAGGTGAAATAATCGACCTGGGAGTGGAATTGAATATTCTGAAGAAAAGCGGTTCCTGGTTCTCTTACGGTGAAACACGTTTGGGACAGGGAAGGGATTCCGTTAAAAATATGATTGCTGACAACCCGGAATTAATGGACGAGTTAGAAGCAAAAATCAAAGAAGCTCTTGGATCTACTGCTACTGCAGTAGTGGCAGACCAGGACTAACTGCATATCGTTTCCAATGAGTCCCGTCCCCGCCAAGGCGGCGGGACTTGTATTGGAAATTAAAACGACATAGGATAATAAAAGAACCACAATAGGAACATAGTTCACATAGCATATTTGGTCAAATGTCAGTTATTTGCAGCTTGATTCGGAAAGAGTAAAAAAGCCATTATTTACCAGCAATCTGTTCAGGGGAAATCCATCAAGTACTATCTTCCCTATGTTTCTATGTGACCTATGTGGTTAAAATGACGCCTTCTCGACAATATTTCCTTACTTTTGCCCAAACTGAAGCAAATGGTATTATCAATGACCGGCTACGGAAAAGCAAGTGGTTCCTTCCAAGGGAAGAAAATCGTTGTGGAGATCCGTTCCTTAAACAGTAAAAGCTTAGATCTGAATATGCGTGCAATTCCTTTGTACCGTGAGATTGAGTTGGAAAATCGTTCGATAGTTGCTGAATTATTAGACAGAGGTAAAGTGGAATTATCCATTTCCCTGGAGAATTCCGGTGAGACTAAGAATTACGCTATCAATCGTGATTTGGCACAGGCTTATTACAAAGACATTAAGGAAACGGCTGAGTTATTGGGAGAACCCGCAGATGATATCCTTTCAATGGTATTAAGAATGCCTGAGATTTACTCCAATGACAAAGAAGCACTTTCGGATGAAGAGTCAACTTTTGTACAAGGTCTGGTGCGGGAAGCTTGTCAGCATTTGAACGAATTCCGCAAGCAGGAAGGTGATCAGCTGCGAAAGGATTTCGAAGGAAACATTGGTCGTATTGAAGAATTGCTTTCCGAAGTTCCGAAATATGAAGCAGCGCGTATCGAGGCGGTTCGAGAACGTATGAAAACCGGATTGGAGAAGATTACCAATATATCGATCGACCTGAACCGATTGGAACAGGAAATCATTTTCTACATTGAAAAGATGGACGTTTCGGAAGAAAAAATGCGTCTTTCCAATCACCTCAATTACTTTTTGGAAACGATGAACATTCCGTTATGTGGAAAGAAATTGGGGTTCATTACGCAGGAAATCGGTCGCGAGATCAATACCCTGGGAAGCAAATCCTACCACGTGGAAATGCAGAAATTGGTGGTTGAAATGAAAGATCACCTGGAGAAAATCAAAGAACAAGTTCTAAATACCCTGTAAAATGGCCTTTGATTCGAGTGGTGGTAAATGTGTCATTTTCTCAGCTCCTTCGGGTGCCGGAAAAACAACCATTGTTCAATACTTACTGGGTGAATTACCTGAATTGTCTTTTTCAATTTCGGCATGCAGCCGCGAACCGCGGGGCGAAGAAAAGCATGGAAAGCACTACTATTTTTTAGGCATCGAAGGATTCAAGCAGAAAATTGATGGTGGTGAATTCATTGAGTGGGAAGAGGTCTATACGGATAACTTCTATGGAACATTGGCTTCGGAACTGGAGCGGATCTGGGGAGAAGGAAAAACCGTCATTTTCGATGTTGACGTTGTGGGAGGATTGAACCTGAAGAAGATCATGGGAGAAAATGCGCTGGCAATTTTCGTACAGCCGCCTTCTTTTGAAGAACTGGAAAACAGGTTGAGATTCAGAAGCACTGAAACAGAGGAAAAAATCTCTATGCGTCTGGCAAAAGCACAAATTGAATTGGATAGAGCTCCCGAATTTGATTACATCCTTTTAAACGATGATTTACGGAGAGCCTGCAAAGAGGCTGAAGAGATCGTTCGCAAATTTATTTCGGAATCATGAGAGTAGGTCTGTATTTCGGAACGTTTAATCCGATTCATGTGGGACATTTGGTCATTGCGAATTTCATGGCGGAATACACCGATATCGACCAGGTTTGGCTAGTGGTTACTCCGCAAAATCCCTTGAAGCTGAAGTCATCGCTGCTTGCAGATTATCACCGACTGGCAATTGTCAATGAGGCAATCCAGGATAATGTGAATTTGAAAGCTTCGGATATTGAGTTTAAATTGCCACAACCGAATTATACGGCAACAACCCTTGCTCATCTGAAAGAGAAATACCCAACCCACGAATTTTCCCTGATCATGGGAGAAGACAATCTCAGAACATTCCACAAATGGTACAATCACGAGCACTTGCTGGCAAATTATAAGTTCTATGTTTACCCGCGTGTTCTAACCGTGCAGGAGGAAGAGGAAGTCCAGGAAATCGGTCATCATCCGGAAAACGGATTCAAGAATCATCCGAATATTATCATGTGTGAGGATGCGCCTGTGATGAAAGTATCATCGAGCTTTGTGCGACATGCAATTAAAGAAGGAAAAGATGTACGCTACCTGCTGACCGACCCGGTTCGCAAGTACATTGACGAAATGAATTTTTACCGTTAAGCTTTTGCTTTTTTGCTTTTGAATAAGCGTGCAATCTGCTTGCGGAAGAAAAACATCAGGATTAAATAAGGTATAGCGATCAGGAATAAAATCCCGGTATTGATAGAAGAACCAAATGAATTTTCATTCAATTCACTTCCCTGTTGCGCCAATAATTTGCATTGGGAACAACCCTGCCCGAAAGCAAAATCTACCGCGATCAATGCAATTGCCAATAAAAACAAGCGTTTTTTCATGGGTGTAAAATTACGAAACAAACGCATAAACTGTTCCTGGTTGTTGGGGATTTAACATATTGCTAAGATGAAAAGCTTTCCTCATTCTGTTTTTGCTTTTCATTCTCTTATATTACAACAAATCAACCAATTCTTTCCTGCTCAGCTGTTTCAACGTACTTACATCGGTATGCACCAGATCCCCGACCAATTCCTGCTTGCGTTTTTGTAATTCCAGGATTTTCTCTTCGATCGTATTGGGGGTGATGAATCGAACGGCAACGACTTTCTTGTCTTGTCCAATCCGGTAAGCACGGTCTATTGCCTGGTTTTCCACCGCTGGATTCCACCATGGATCGATGAGATAGACGTAATCTGCCTGTGTTAGATTCAATCCCATTCCGCCGGCTTTTAAACTGATCAGGAAAACACGGATGTGCTCGTTTTCCTGGAAAGCGGTCACGACCTCCCTGCGTTTTCTGGTCTGACCCGTTAATTTGGAATACGGTATTTCTCGCTCTTCCAATGCTTTTTCGATCAACTCAAGCATTCCTACAAACTGAGAAAACACAAGGATTTTATGGTGCTTCTTTTTGTCTTCTATCTGTTCCAGTAATTCCTGGATCTTGGCCGACTGATCTCCATAAGAAACTCCGTTTTCATTGATCAATGCCGGAGAATTGCAGATCTGGCGCAATTTGGTCAATCCGGCTAATACATGCATGCTGTGCTGACCATCCGTGAAATCCGGTTCGCTCATCAGGTATTCCTTCAATTCTGTTTTGTAAACGTCATAAACACGCCGCTGTTCATGGTCCATTTCACAATAAACAACCATCTCGGTCTTTTCCGGAAGTTCTGTAGCGACTTGTTTCTTGGTACGCCTCAAAAGGAAGGGGTGAATGCGTTTTTGCAATTCTTTCGCGCGCTGGCTGTCCTGGAATTTGTCGATCGGAAAAGCAAAGTGGTCTTTGAATTGCTTCAGTGAACCGAACATTCCCGGGTTGCAGAACGACAGGATCGAATAGATGTCTAATGTGTTGTTCTCGATCGGGGTTCCGGTGAGTACGAAGCGCTGTTTGGACTGCAGCAAACGGACAGTTTTATAACGTTTGGAATCCGGGTTTTTAATGGCCTGACCTTCATCCAGGATAATGGTGTCGAATACAAAATCTTTCAGATAGCGAATGTCCGACAAAAGCGTTCCGTAAGTACTTAGCAGAATGTCGAATTTCTCAAAATGTTGAACGGATTTGATCCGCTTGGTTCCATGTAGGTCCAGAACCCGTAAATGTGGAGTGAATTTTGCGATTTCATCCTTCCAGTTGAAAACCAAAGAAGTTGGAACAACAATCAAATGAACTCCTTTTTGTACTTCATGCTTTTTGGAAAGATAGGCTAAAACCTGGATGGTTTTTCCAAGCCCCATATCGTCGGCGAGAATACCCCCGAAACCAAAATCGTTTAAAAAATGCAGCCAATGATATCCTTCCCGCTGGTAGTGTCGTAATTCCGTTTGGAATTCTTTCGGGAGCTCAATTTCAGGAATGCGTTCGAAATGTGTGATCTTTTCTTTCAGGTCTTCTATTTGCATGCGAACATCGGTGTCGATCTCTTCTGCTTCGAACCACTCATCGATAAATTGATAAGAAGTTTTCGGAATCCGGATAACATCATCTGCCAATTCTCCTTCCTGAAAAAAAGCGGAGAATCGCTCCAGCCATTGCTGTGGAAGTAGTGCCAGCTGACCATCGCCCAGTTTCACATAGCGTGATTTTTGAATAATGCTGCGCTGTATTTCTTTCAAACGCACCCGATTATCTCCAACTTTGATATGCGCCTTCGTTTCGAACCAATCAATTCCGCTGATGATCTGAACCGAAACTTTCATGCTCTTCGGAACCAGTTTTAGTTTCGTTAATTCCTGGAAACCGTGAATTTCCAATTCGGCTTCGTTCCAGGATTCAAATGCATTCAGAAACCAGTCGTTCTCCAAAAACTGGCTTTTGTGCAAGTAGAAAAAATCGCCGCCAAGCTGGTATTCGAAATCTTTGTGCAAACGGATAATCTGGCCCAGGAAACTAATTTCCAGTTCTTCGTCCCGCGGAATTTCAAATGAATTCCCGGTTTGATCTATTGTCAATAATTTACGTTTGGAAAGGATCGGAATTTCTACCTGGCCGTATTCAATGATCGGAGTGATGTGGATGTAATTTTCGCTGTCTGTGAGGTAAATGCGTTTCGCCCGGACGGCTGCCAGTTGGGTTTGTTTGATAATAGCACGTGTGGCCTTTTTTACATACGAATAATTGATGCTTATGACGTTTTCAAGCGGAACTAAAAAACGTGCCTGGAAGGCATCAAACTGTGATTGATGAATGATCAGCTTGTGATGATTCTTCCGAAAATAGCTCAGTGTCCGCAGGTAATTCCAGTTCTTGATCAGGTACAAATCCTGTCCGCGGCGTATGAACAATTCGCTTTTCATTTTTACCTGATCAAAACCAATTTTGTGATTGTCAACCTCAATGAAGCCTGTTATTTCGAAGAACTCCTCGTTTTGATTGACATCCAGGTGCACCTGCATGGGTTTATCGTGAATGTGGATGGTAAGATCCGCATCTTTCGGAGGTTTTGCGTCCCAAACTTCAATTACCTGAAACTCTTCAAAAAGTGGTTTGGCAATCCCGATCGATTTGACCACTTTCAGGAATGCTTCTTCATCATTTACCAGGTTCCGGTACAAATGGTGTTTTGTGCTTAACATACCCAAAGCGGTGTAAGCCTGGATCATTTCAGGTTTGGTTTCCTGTAATGCTAATTCCAGTGGGTTCAAAATGCGGATCGGCGATTTGATTTTCCCGGTTTGGGTCAGGGCACTTTCATTGATCTCAAATTCGAAATGGTTTTCATTCGCATGAGCACGAAAGGCAATATAGCGATTTGGCAAGGGTGCATGTAATTTTTCCGGTGAAAAAGAGACCGGTGCAAGTTTCCGGTTCAATTCGTCCAGCTTATCCGGAGTTAAGCGGATCAGTTCCGGATTCCTGGAAGTTACTTTTAGCTGCCTGTTTTCATAAGAGATCCGGAACAGTTCATTCCATTTTTCTTCATCCGTAATTCCATAGGAAAGCGCTGCCTCAGAAATGCGTTTTTTTCGGTCTGATTCATCGAAGAAAGCTCGAAAATCGCTCAATTCCATCACCCGGTAAAGCACAATTGCCTGGTGGTCGCAGAGTTTTTTGCCATTCCCGCCGCAGCTGCAGGCAAGAACAACGTTCCGGTTTTCCTGGGTCAGGATTACTTCGTGTTCTGCACGAAATCCGTAATTGCATAGAAAGATACCTTTGTTAACAGAAAGCTCAACAGCCTGCACGGAATTGCCGCTAAAGTTCAGGACCTGAATGGCAGATGCTTCCGCAAATTTCAGAAGTGTACCATAATTGAGTTCGGCAAAGTCGGAATCGCGAAAGATGAATGCTTCTTCGTCCTCAAGAGAATGATCTGTTTCAACCATATAGTGAAGGTAGTTAAAAGGACTTGGTTTTGAGAAAATGAACTGCTAATATTTCGATTTTCTGTTTCAATCAGATCATTTTCTGCGTTGATACAATGTGCAGTTTTCGTTCTTGTATTTTGGAATAAAATGACTTTCGATCATTTGTTGTGTTTGAATATGGGTGGTATTTGTGCTGTCCCAATTTCCTAATAGGAAGATGTAATCAACTTCCCTTTTTTCATTTTCCGGGTTGGCAGGAGATGAACCAAATAATGGATTTTCTGAGACAGATATTCCTCCCACCTGGAAATCGGGCAGTTTTTTAGTGTCCCAAAATAGGGGGAAGTAATTCATCGTAGCTTCATAATTTTCCAATATGACCATCGGTTTGTCAATCCCGAGGTAGTTGGAAAAGTGCGACTCAAACCAAAAGTGGGACAGGTCTATGGGAAGGACAATGCTGTTAGGTTTGATAAAACTTCCCGCTTTATTGCAGTTAACGGCGATTTTACTGTGGATTTCAGTGGTCTCATCGAGAAAACGGACTCTTTTGAAATGAGCGATCAGCAAAAGTGCGGAACAAACAAAAATAAACCATTTCGGGTGTTTAATGCTTGCTATCCAGATACTCAGGAACAGGAAAAAGAGCAAACCAAATCGCATGGAAATGATGCTCGCCATTGCATTGGCATCGGGCATTGTAAATAATAAAAACAGCATAATCCCTGCTACCAGTAGCCAAGTATCTTTCAAGGAAAGAATACCTTCCGCCTTGTAATTTCCAACTGCTGATTTTCGATTTCTGATACGAATAATAATTCCTCCGATAATGAGCGCACACAGGATGATTACAATTTTTCGGGTAAACACCCTTTCAACTTCTTCGTTATAGCAAATGATGGGATTTAAATAATTTAACCATTTTATTAATTCTTGTTTCGGCAGAAAAAGACGGTTTCCTGAAAGAGGTCTGTTAGCAAAATAAAGAACCATTAAAACCAACGGTATCAAGGAACTGATTAACAAAGCGAGCGCTTTTCTAAAATGCTTGATAAAAGCATCCTTGAATTTCCCGGTTTCAAGAAATTGTTTCAGAAAAGTCATCATTGTATAACAGCTGATTGCAAGTAACGCCACACTGAACATGACCAGATGCGAAAAATAGGTTAAAAGCAATAGAAAACCCAGGATTGCGATTTTTTTTGCAGAACGTGCAATTGTCTCATGGTTTTTGACCCAATAGGAGAGGATTAAGAGCAATCCAATCAAACCAAACGAAAAATTGTAAAATCCTAAAGCAAAAAGATGGCTGTAGGTAAAAGGAAAAATCAGGTAACTCAAACCGGTTTGCCCGGGGTTTATCGCTTTAATGAGGTTTCGGAAAGCATACGGCAATCCGATAAAATAAATAATAAGCAGCATTTTTTCGGCCAGGTATCCTGGTAGGAACCAGTTGAAGAAACAGAGTAGAATATGTCCTGTCCAATTTGGAACCGGTTCGGAATTAAACTGAAAAAAAGAATCAAGATTAGAATCCGAAAAAAGCAAATGATTTATCAGATTGGCATTGTATAAATGAGCAGGCCCGTCCAGAGTTGGAAAAAAATGATGGGTTAGAACCGGTATAAGATTCAGTAAAACAATCGAGAAAAAGAACACTTTCTCGTATTTGGATAACCTGTTTAAAAAGTGATTCATTCAGTATGTTTGGTTTACAAAAATAACCCAGAATGTTACCCGATTGACGGGCAGTTTAAAATAACCCGTTTCAGGACTTCTTAGCCATGGTTTTCTTGATTTCCGGAAAGCTCTTTTATTTTTGGATGCTATTATCAATAATAGTTTGATATTTGTATCTATTGATTATTCTAACGTATTTTGGAGATTTTGAAAAAGAGGCGAATAACAAACAGTATTGCGTTTTTACTGATCACATTCATAACGCTGGTCTTTCAGTTCAGGCACCTGAATGAAGTACCAGCTTATACCCATACCTGGGCTCAAAATGACCGGTTGGCACTTGCAAACGGTTTTGTCCGAAATGACCTCAATTTTTTCAAACCCCAGAATTACATTCTCAACCACCAGTTCCCCAAAAATTGGTCCGATCCCAGTTATTCAACAATTACAGCGGTAGAATTCCCGATCCACGATTATGTTCCGGGAGTATTTATGAAAGCTTTCGGAACGAATGAACCATGGGTTTTCCATGCTTATATTTTGATTTACAGCATTATAGGATTTTTCTTTTTGTACCTCTTGTCTGAGAAAATCTGCGGGTCCAAAATAAAAGCAGCTTTGGTGGTCATATTCGCAATGACCTCTCCCATCTATACCTTTTACCAGGGTGGATTTCTACCGACAATCCCAAGTATTGCCAATACGATCATAGCGATCTATTGTTATGCTTTGTATTTTGAGGGCAGCGGGAAAAAATGGTTTCGGTGGGCGTTGTTCTTTTTCACTTTTGCAGCACTTGCACGTTTTACCTTTGTTATTCCTTATTTGGCGGTTCTTGGCTTCGAACTCATTCGGGTTTTTCAAAAAAAGACCCGGTTTTGGCCGAATATTTTGGGAGTTGGGCTTTCTGCATTGATCATTGCGGCTGCGCAGTATTACAACAGCACGTTGCGTGCAAAATACGGATCAGATTTCTTAAGTCAGCTTTTACCGGCTGAAAACAAGGAAGAGCTGAAAACCATTCTTGACCACATGTGGGAGGCGATGGTGCTGGCTTACCTTTCAATGAAGCATTATTTCCTGCTTTTCTTATTAGCCGTGCTGGTTTTGATAGCCTTTCTCATCAGGGAGCGAAACACGTATAAAGTGTTCAACGGATGGTGGATTATTTGTTTGCTCTGGTTTATCGGGGTGATTTTATTCTGGTTTGCCATGGCCAAGCAATTCTTCGCACATGATTATTATTTCCTGGATACTTTCTATCTGCCAATCGTATTTTTTGTGGCACTTTGCCTGGCCGTTCTTCCAAAACCTCAGTGGTATTTCGGGGAAACAGTCATGGCGTTGTTCGTAATCTATTTCGGGATTGTTTCCTTCCGGGAAACCTCCGATTTCCAAAAACAACGCAGAATTTTTACAGCCAATGATCATTTCACCGGGTCGGTGATTCATTTTGAAGGTTCAGATGAGTTTTTGACCAAATCAGGAGTTGCAAGAGAAGATACGATCCTGGTGATTCATGCCTACGGGCCAAACATTCCGTTTGTCCGAATGAATCGTGTGGGACTTGCAGTTGTGGGCCACGAGCCCGATGATATTGATCGGGGATTAAACTGGAAATGGGATTATGTGGTATTCCAAAAGCCGTATTTCATGGATGAGGTGTATGCCATTTATCCGGAGATCCTTAAAAAAGTGGAATCAATTGCTGTGAATGAGAATCTGATCTTATGTAAGCGAAAAACAGACACTATCCCGCAATCCCTGATGGAATTTATGGGTGTGAAAAAAGCGTATAAAACGATCCGGACGGATTTCGAAAAGAAAAACGATTCGCAACCCGGGATCCTGTATGAAAAAGATCCTGCTGATGGTAAAAATGGAATTGGCCTTGTAGGGGAAAATGAAGCGTATGGTTTTGCACAGGATTTTACAAAGGATGTAGGACCGGATACGAAGGGAAGAGTATTGAAAATAAAAGGAAAATTCCTGCGAAAAAAGGATAATCCAACAGCAATTATTGTTGCGTATTCCATTGGAAATGATCTGAATTACTACCAAACAGTTGAGTTGAACCCGGGATCTGCAGCAAATGAGTGGACTAAAAAAGAATTCATACTTTTCCTTCCGAAACGCTCATCGGCCGATGAAAAATTGAGTTTTTACATTCACAATCCCAATAAAAATGTGGTGTTGCTGGATGATCTGGAATTTACCTTTTACAGGAACTAGACCTTTACCGCCTGATCGGTGGAATGAATATGGAAACATTTGTAAATAGAATCGTGCGTTACATGGATGAACATGCACTGAATTTTCAGAATGCATGCATCGTTGTTCCTTCTGAGCGTATGATTGCTTACCTGCAGCGCGCTTTTTACGAATACTATCAAAAACCCATTCTATCACCCAGGATTGTTACGATTGATCGCTGGATCCAGGATATCAACCCGATTCCCGTACTTGATAAAACCAGCTTGCTGTTTGAATTGTATGCGATTTTCAGGAAAGATCCCGTTGAAATTAATGTGGATTCCTTCGATTCTTTTATGGCATGGGGGCAAATATTGCTGAGCGATTTTGATGAAATAGACCGCTATTTGGTCCCGGCTGATCAATTATTCAAAAACCTGAGGGATATCCGGGAAATTGAGAATTGGTCATTTAATTCGGAAGAACTGTCTAAAGGCCAGATCCAGTTTATGGCTTTCTGGGACAAGCTGAAACCCTATTATTTTGCACTCGAAGAACAATTGAAGGCAAAATCCCTTACCACGAAGGGAAAAGCATACCGTTACCTGGCAAACAATATCGATCTGGCTTTTGCAAGTGATAAAGATGCTCAATTCGTTTTTGCAGGGTTCAATGCCCTTTCAGAATCGGAAATTTCGATCATGAAGCAGCTTTCGATTATGGGCAGAGCTTCGATCCTGATGGATTCGGATGCTTTTTATTTCAATGACACCATTCATGAGGCCGGGCAATTTCAGCGCGATTTGTGTAAAAGGCTTGAATTGAAATCGCTGCCATTTATCGAAAATCACCTCGGTACGAAAGAAATGAATATCCGGGTGGTCGAATGTCCGCAGTTTACCTCCCAGGCTCAGGTTGTAGGAAGTGAATTGAAGAAATTGAATTCCAGACAGCTGGATGAAACACTGGTCCTTTTGGCTGATGAAAGTTTGTTGAGCTCTATTTTGAAACACCTTCCGGCAGAGATCGGTCATGCGAATATTACTGTTGGACTGCCTTTAAGACAAACTTCCCTGCGTTCGTGGGTTGATCTCATATTCAGGCTTCAGGAATCATTTTTGAGAAGAGGGAATTCCAGTATTTATTACCGCGATTTTATCCAGTTTGCCCACCATCCTTTTATTTTGGGTGTACTTTCAGCTGAAGAAAAGAAGGAAATACAGGATATCGAATCCCGTATCATCAATCACAACTGGCATTTCCTGGATCGTAAAAAATTGGATTTGAGCGAACGTTTGTCGGAATTGAATCAACTGATCTTTGAACCCTGGAAAAATGATTGGCTGAGAGGAATTCAGGTCATTCAGCTCTTAAACGAGAAACTGGACCTTTGGCTGGAGGAAAAGAATGAACTGGAGCGCGCTATTGTGCGCCGATTTTCTCATGCTACGATCGTACTCCAGAATATCATGACTGCCCAATCTCCTTTGATGAGCATTTCATCTTTCCGGAACCTGTTCAATGGAAATTGGAGCAATGAAACGATCGCTTACTTTGGAAATCCGCTCGAGGGGCTGCAGATCATGGGGCTTTTGGAAACGCGCGGGTTGGATTTCAAACGGATCTTTGTTTTTGGTCTGAATGAAGGTTCCATGCCTCCTCAAAACGCCATCAACACCATTATCCCGATGGATTTACGGAAGTATTTCGGGCTGCCTACTCCGCGTGAAAAACAAGGACTTTTTGCACATCACTTTTACCGCCTACTGCACCATGCAGAGGAAATGCTGATAACTTATTCGAGTGCTTCTGAATCGGTTGGTTCCAGTGAGCCCAGCAGGTACATTCAGCAGATTGAATTGGAATTGGCCCAGATCAATCCGAATGTGAAGATCCAAAAATCCTTTTATACAGCCGGAAACAAAGAAAAAGTCGGAACAACAACCATTGAGAAAACAGATGAAGTCGTAAACCGCATCTATGACGTACTGAATGGTGGGATCAGTTTCTCGATGCTGGATAAATTCATGAGCTGTCCGCTGGATTTCTATTACCGCTACGTATTGCGTTTCGGGGAAGAGAACAAGGTGGAAGAAGATATTGAAAGCAGTACGCTGGGAACAATCATTCACTATGTGCTGGAAACATTATTTTCGCCGTTTATCGACCGCTTTGATGAAAATGGAAGAAGGATTTCAGGTAAAGTAGTCACCGAAGAAGACTTGCTGAACATGGAGAAAGAAGTGCCGCTTTTGGTGAGTAAAAGTTTCGAGCTGCATTTTTCCGAAGACCGCAATTCCTGGCAGACGGGAACCAATCATATTAATTTCGAAGTGGCAAAAGAAATGGTTCAAAACGTACTTCGCAGAGACCGCACCATTCTGAAAGAAAATCCGCAGAAAGCCTTGTTTATACTTGGGTTGGAAAGACGATTGGAAACCTTGATTCCGATTACCCCCGATTCTGATCTGACCAAACACATCGAAGTGCGCCTTTCAGGGATTTGTGATCGGATAGACCAGTTTGACGGTGTGCACCGGATCATTGATTACAAATCGGGAAGTGTGAGCCAGGACAAAGTAGAATTGAAGAAAACAGCGAACCAGGAGAGTTACGAAGAAGCGATCCTCACCAATCGACGCAAGGGGAATTCCCTGCAGAAACACGTATTGCAGTTATTGATTTACTGCTACCTTTATTACAAGGAAACCGGAATTCTGACCGACCAGGCAGGTATTTTCTCTTTCCGTTCAATCAAAGAAAGCCCACACTTTCTGAAACTTCCCGATGATATTCGCAAGGAAGACATCCCGCAATTCCTGGAAGGGTTCCTCAAACAAACCATTTCAGATATGCTGGACCAGAGTGTTCCGTTTGAGCACAATAAAGATTCGAAGTTTTGTGCTTATTGTAACTGATTGTTTTCGAGTATAAAAAGTCATTGTATCTTCGTTTTCCTGTAACCATTAGAAGATCCTGAAGTTACTTGTTTAAACTAAAACCATGCAGCTAAGATTCATATCACTTTTTGTTTTGTGCTTTTTATTTTTCGGTTGTTTCCAGGACAAATCGAAACTAAGGGGAAATTTAAAATTACCTCCATACGAAGATTTGATTGCTGAAGTAGAAAGCCAGCGTTTAGCTTTTCAAAAAGAATATGCAAATGCCGATGAAGCAACTCAAAATACAATCGAGGAAAAAGCCCAAAGCTATCTTTTGAAAAAAATCACGCATGATTTCTTTGATCAGTGGTACGGCACGGAGTGGGATTTCAATGGAACAACACGGACTCCTCGGATAGGAAAAATCGCTTGCGGTTATTTCATCACAACGGTACTTTTGGATGCCGGGTTTAAAATTCCGCGAGTCAAATGGGCTCAGCAGGCTTCCGAATATTACATTACAAGAATGACTTCCGAGGTAAAGCGTTTCAGCGGCAAAACACCTGAATACATGAAAGGTTATTTCATGGACCAGCCGGATGGATTATTTGTTGCAGGCCTTGACAGCCATGTGGGTTTCGTATACAAATCGGGAAAGAAAGTCACTTTTACGCACGCTAGCTATTACGACCCGGAAGTCGGAGTGCAAACCGAAGAACTGGATGGTGATAATCCTTTTGCTAAATCTGCCTACCGGGTTGTTGGCCGCATTCTGACCAAAGAAATGATCCGGAAATGGATCCTGGACGAAAGCTGGAGTGTGTAACTAAATTTCACCGCAAAGGCCGCAGGGTACGCAAAGTTTTATTTTACATGTTTCTTTGCGTTCTTTCATTTGCGGTTAATAAAAGAGCTGTGCCGAAATTAACCCCGACCTTCTTCTCTCAAAGTCTTGTCTATTCCTTCCAGATCAGCATAGAATTCCTCTCCAAATGCCCGGATAAGCGGTTCACGCAAGAATTTGTATACCGGAACATCCAGTTTTTCCCCGCAGGCACAGGCAGGTTTGCAAATGTTCCATTCTTCGTAATTCAAGGCTACACCTTCACTCAGTTTTTTGACCCGTATCGGGTACAAATGGCAGGAAATTGGTTTCTTCCAGGTTGTTTTACCCAATAAATAAGCTTGTTCGATTGCACATTTCGTGATTCCCTGCTCGTCAAAATAAACGAAAGCGCACTCTTTTCCGTCTACCAGGGTAGAAGCCGGTTCGTTCCACGGGTCTATATAAAAAACACCGGATTTTTTCACGGCTTCAATGCCTTCCGGCCGCATAAACGGAATTACGTCATCCAGGATCTCTTCCATGATGTCTACTTCCTCAAATGTAAGTGGAGCACCACCGTCACCTTCTACACAGCAGGCACCTTTGCAGGCATTCAGGTCACATACAAATTTACGGTCGAATACTTCCGTGGAAATCAATTTATCATCTATTGCTACGATCATAGTACAAGTTACTGAAAGGAATGGATCAGGTCAATTAAATTATCAAATTGTGCATCTGCAAGGATTAGTTTTGGTTCGGGATGATGCGTTTTTTCAGGGACGCAAAACACGGTCATTCGCGCGGCTTTCCCGGAAATAATTCCATTTAAAGAATCCTCGATTACCAGACAGCGTCTTGGGTCTAAACCGAGGCCTTTTGCTGCCGTTAAGTATACTGCAGGATGAGGTTTTCCAAACAATTCGAATTCCGCAGAATGGATGGTCTGGAAAAAATGCCGGATTTTCAATGTGTCCAGAATACAATCAATCAAAACCTGGTAAGAGGAAGTCGCCAAACCGATCTTCAACCCCCTTGAAGCGAAGAATTCCAGTGATTCTATCACCCCCGGCAGCGGAGTTGCACGTTCAGTCAATAATTCAATCATGCGTTGAACGATTGCACGTTCTACATCCTTCGGACTTGCATCCGGCCAGGGAGAAACCTGGTACCAATACGCGGTCACTTCATCGATACGAAGCCCAACCGTTCGTTGAAAATCTTCTTTGGTAAGCGGACAACCGACACTTTTGAAAACATCTTCCATAGCAATTTTCCACAAGGGTTCGGAGTCCGTTAAGACCCCATCCATATCATAGATTACTCCGTCAAAATTGCTAAGATTCATTTTTTCTTTTTTGTTTCCTGTTTGATGATGTACATGTTTCCGCCTCCCACTATTTTCTGCCGTTCGTCTGCCACGTAAACTTTCCCGTTCGAATGGACGGCAATAGCTTCTTTCTGGGTGATTGGAAGCAATGTCTGGTGAGATTCGTATTTTGCCCTTCCGTTTTCAAAGGTATGGATGATAATACGGTTATAAGTCAACAAGTAGAGTTTATCCTTCCAAATAGCTGCTGAAGTTGCAGCATCCCGGAACCAATCACGCTTTCCAATAACCATGTAGTATTTCTTTTTGGCTTTGTAAGCTCCTGGTTTGGTTGGAAGGGTATAAACATAACATCTTCCGTCAAAAGGTTCTGTACGGCATTTGGTAAACAGGTACAGCGAATCATTGTAGTAACTCATAGCCTCACAGTCAAAGTATTTTTCAGACAATTTCGGAGGAAAATCGGTTTGTTCGGGATAGGAAAAGTCAATGTATTTAGCTTCTACATCCTGGTTGTCGAGTACTTTTTTCAAACTCACTTTCAGAATCCGAAGATTAGTCCGGGTGTTATTGTTATTCCCAAAATCTCCCAGGTACAAATATCCTTTGTGATCGGTTGCAATATCTTCCCAGTCCGTATTCTCAGCATTAGTTACCGTTATTTTATGGCGAATGCTTCCGTCCAGGTTCAACACGAAAATTTTGGGATCATTTCCACCGTCGTTGTGAGCTATCAAAGTGCTGTCATCGACAAAAACCCATCCGGAAATTTCCTTCAAATCCTTCGGCAGGCGGTTTGTTTTTTGAACCGTTGCAGCAAGAAGGAACAAGGGAATAAACAAAAGAAGCGCTTTTTGCATAGTGCAAAAGTACGAAGAAAACATGTAGGGGCACGATTAATCGCGCCCCTACATGTTTCAATAATTGTTGTTATAAAAAGTGTTTTGTTAGTTCAATACTGCTTCCACCCAGGATTTTCCCCACTCAGCAGTTTCCGTTTCAGACCACAGTTGCGGGTAGAAAATGCGTTTCTGGAAACGCGGAGGAAGGTATTTTTGCCAGTTTGTTCCACCTGTTGCAGCAATATCACCTTTATCTTTCTGTAAATAACGTACAGCTGATTTATAATGTACCAAAGGCCAATTGATGTTCACGTTTACGTCATTTTGTTTCAGGACATGGACAACTTCCGGTAGTTCCTGATCTTCTGCTGGTAAGCGTAAATAACACTGCCACAGGTTATCGTTGCGCAGATTCTCACCCATTTGAATAAATTCTTCGCGGTAACGGTCTTCAAACTGAGTCAATGTCAAAGTCTTCTTACCTGTGTCAATATCTGTTGCTCCTTCTTTCCAGTATATGTTTTCAAAAAGCTCTGCAATCGGTTCTTTACCGGTATATTTTTCACGATGGTCTTTGTGGACCAATTGGAGGAAATCCGTAGAATGAATTTCAATTTTGCGGTATTGAGCGGATTGGAACCCTGAAGCAGGTGCCAGTGCCAATCTGAACTTCAGGAATTGTTCCCGCTGCATTCCGTCAACCATGATCTCAAAACTCTTTGTTAAAGCTTCAAAATAACGGTTGATCCGCTGAACATGTTCCACGAAGAAAGGAGCGTCTAAATTCTTACGATCTGAAATTTGCTGAAATTCATGCAGGCATAATTTGAAGTATAATTCAGTTACCTGGTGATACATCAAAAAAACCACTTCATCCGGAAAGTCAGTATATGTCTTCTGCAAAGACAATAAAGTATCTACCTGAATGTAGTCCCAATAATTTGGCATTCTTGAATACAATAAACTATCCAGATATGTTACCAAATCCTGACCTTGCGCGTCATATTTCGCTTTAAGAAGAGTAATTCTTTCTAAGATTTCAGGAGTTAATTCCATGTTTTATTCAGCTTTAGAAAGCAAAGATAGGAGAAAGAGCTGTATTAATCATGAACAAAAACGTGAATATTTGAACATTTAATGCTTTCGGCAACTCCGTATACTAAAGTTTTAGCCAGGTAAAACGGTTTACTATTTCGCTTTTACTAAATCATGCTTAAGACCCGACCATTCAACCAAGTGTAGTTTGATAGATCCAACCGGAATTTTCGCTTTCACAAGGATTGGAATGCGGTTTTCATCCTTTGTCACCCAAAAACTTAGGTCATCCTGCTTTTTGAATACACGACCTGTTTGAACAACCGGAGCAAATTTCATACAGTTGAATTTTCCTTTTCGAATCGAAATCTTTTCATCCCCCAGGTATTTTACCTTTAAGGGCCAGATCTCATCGTCCATAAAGCATTTGAACTCGAAAGTATCTCCGACTTTTGCAGATTTGAAGTTCAGGGTTCGTGCATAATAGAAAGAAGAGATCATGTCCTGGATTCCGGATGGAGTGGAAAAATCCTTCTGACCGTTATGTACTTTTTGCTTGTCCTGTTTGAATGCATAATCCTGGGAAAGCTTATATCCGCCTTCTTCAACGCGGCGGACAAACTGCCATGGGAAAATTCCCTTTTTGTCAATGTAGCTTTCGTAAACATCGTTTACCTTGTAAACGGCATTGAATCCACCGAGTGTTTTTCCCGTACCCTTTATATGATATAGGTCTCGGGTTCTGTTTCCTTTCTTGCTGGTTTCCTTTACTTCAAGAACAGCTTCACCTGCATCGATAAAACCATAGGTAATGCGGTAACGCAGTTTTTCTCCTGTTTGAAATGAATTGTTTGAAACAGTTGGCAGTGCGATTTCCTGCATACTACAGGTTAAGCCGACTATGAAGATAACTGCTGCGGAGATGATCAAACGTGTTTTCATAACTTAATTTTCTAATTGTTGGAAAAAGTGATAACAAACTAAATGCCAAAAATTGGGTTTCATGTTTATTTAGAAATAATTGATTTCCAGTAAAAAGATACAATTTTTTAGAAACAATGAAAATACCTGAAATCTGGTATTGAGTGAAAAGTACCTCCCGCTTACTTTTGTACCCAAATTAACACCATGAAAAAGACCGCAATCGGTATATTAGTGCTTGCTTCAGTAGCTTTTACTGCATGTAAGAAAGATAAAAAAGATGACGATACGTCCACTGACCAATACGCTCAGCAAAAAACGGAAATAAAGAAAACGTATGCAGATATGGCCTTTGCCGTGTACTCGGATTCCTATACTTCTACGGTAACATTACAGACTGCATGTCATACTTTTGCAGACAACCCGTCCCAGGCAAACCTGGATGCTGCAAAACAAGCCTGGCTGGATGCACGCGAAATTTACGGTTTATCTGAAATTTTCCGATTTGTTGACGGACCGATTGACAATACCAATGACGGCCCTGAAGGTTTGATCAATGCCTGGCCTATGGATGAAAATTACGTGGATTATGTAGTTGGTGAACCAAATGCCGGAATCATCAATGACGTTGTCAATTACCCTACGATTAACGCAGCTACTATCGTTCAGGCAAATGAATTTGGTGGGGAAACAAAGATTTCCTGCGGATATCACGCCATTGAATTCCTATTATGGGGGCAAGACTTAAGTTCAGTTACTGCAGGACAAAGATCGTATGAGGATTTCGTGATTGGCGGATCAACTGCTGATAATGAAGACCGTCGTGCAACTTATCTGAAGGTTGTAGTTGACTTATTGGTTTCCGCACTGGGCCAGGTGAAGGATGCATGGGACCCTGCAATTCCGGGCAGCTATTACCATACTTTCCAGGAGTTGGATAATAAAACGGCGTTGCGTAAAATGTTCAATTCTATGCGTGTACTTGCCGGAGATGAATTGGCCGGTGAGCGTATCTATGTTGCTTACGAAAATGAAAACCAGGAAGATGAGCATTCTTGTTTCTCAGACAACACACACAGAGATATTTACCTGAATGCTCTGGCAGTTGAGAATTTGTACAAAGGAAACTACTCTTCTCCGTTCGGGAATAACGTAAACGGATACGCTTTGGAGGATTTGGTTGGTACGATCGATGCTGCAAAAAACACAACTGTAACTGCTCGTTTTGCAGCTACAATGGGATACGTTGCTGTCATGTATCATCCGTTTGACCAGGCGATCGTTTTACCTGCTGAGCGCCCTAAAGTATTGGATGTGGTGACTTCATTGCAACAGGAACAAGTAGATTTAGATGCTGCAGCTGCAGTATTCGATATAACATTTTAATGAGACAGTTATTCCTGCTGGTAATCGTTTTATCAATCGTGGTTTTTTCCTGTAAGAAGGAAGAAACCACTGTTGTTTCTGCCTATAGCGACGATTCAGCATTGGTAGATCTGGCTGGAGATTGCAGCACCGGAGATCAGACATCTTATGCCTTCTCATACCAGATCAATGGATTGACTTCGGCTCAGTCACTCATGTTCTACGTAGGAAATTCTTTTTTTAATCAAAGCTGGGTCCAGGCGCCTTCTTCTACAACAGCAAGAGATGGATTGGGACCCTTATTCAATGCAAGATCCTGTTCGGCTTGCCACTTCAGAGACGGGAGAGGTGCGCCACAGACTAATTCGGGGTTGCTTTTCAGATTGGGAGCAAACTTTGACAATTCCCCGGATGCTATCTATGGCGGACAATTGCAGGATTTTTCACACAATGCCGTAACTCCTGAAGGAAGTATGGGAATTACCTACGTGGAAGAAGCCGGTTATTTCGCAGACGGAACAAGTTATTCCTTGAGAAAACCGATTTACACGGTTGCGGGTCAAAGTTACGGAACTATGCAGGGAACAACCGGGGTTTCACCGCGGGTAGGACAGCAGATGATCGGTTTGGGGCTTTTGGAACTGATTTCCGAAGCAGATATCCTGGCAAACGCAGATCCAAATGATGCAAATGGTGATGGTATTTCCGGAACTGCGAATTATGTAACGGATATTGTTTCCGGAATGCCGATTATAGGTCGTTTCGGGTGGAAAGCAAATGTAGGAAGCATTACCCACCAGGTGGCAGGTGCATTTAACGGAGATATTGGGATTACGAGCAGCTATTTCCCTAATGAAAATTATACGGTAAATCAGCCTTCGTGTGCAGGATTGGCGAACGGCGGAACACCTGAAATCGAGGACAACGACTTAGAGGCAGTAATTCTTTATGCGAGAAGTTTGGCCGTTCCCAAGCGACGGAATGTAACGAATGGTGAAGTAAAATTCGGGGCTCAATATTTTAAATCGCTTGGATGTATTTCTTGCCATAAAATGAATTACACAACCGGTTTCGGCGGCGATATCGCTCCTTTGAAAAACCAAAAAATAACTCCTTATACAGACTTGCTGCTTCACGACATGGGACCTGGTTTGGCCGATAATGTTCCGGACCATTTGGCTTCAGGCTACGAATGGAGGACTCAGCCGCTTTGGGGATTAGGTCTGATCTCGTTAGTGAACGGGCATACTTATTTGCTGCATGACGGAAGAGCAAGATCCATAGAAGAAGCTATTTTATGGCACGGAGGAGAGGCTGAAAAGAGCAAGGAGAATTACAAAAAACTTCCTGCCAAACAGCGACAATACCTCATAAAGTACTTGCAATCATTGTAAACAAAAGGAAACTGAATGCTTACGCAGAAGCTACAGCAAAGGCGCAGCGGAGTCGAAGTTCCTTTTGATTTTTGACTGTGTTTAAAAGTTGCCTGAGCGGAGTCGAAGGCATCTCTTACAAAATGGAAATTTCTGTTCTCCGGTTCTTCGCCTTACCCTGTGGTGTTGCATTATCTGCAACAGGTTTGCTTTCTCCAAATCCTTTTGCAGCTATCCGTCCTGCATCTATTCCCTGGCTGATGAGGTAATTCTTCACGGATTCTGCTCTTTTTTGGGACAGGATTTGATTGGCGCTTTCGTCCCCATCACTGTCGGTATGTCCGTCAATCCTGATTTTAAGGTCCTTTTTGCGCTTCATGACATCCACCAGGTTTTTGAGGTGCACGTAGCTTGTGGCTTTCAGATCTGCTTTCGCTGTTTCGAATTGGAGGTTTGTGAATGAAAAAGTAGTTCCGGGATCATATTCAATTACCAATTCAGCTTCTTCAAAAAACTCACCTGGTTTCACAGCTGGTATTTCTATGGTGTTATACTCAATCTCATCACCGATACTTTGTATGCGAATATCGTAAATGTCGCCACTTGGTAGTTGTATGACAAATTGGCCCAGTTGATTGGTAACACCTGAAAGCACTTGTTTGGATTTTTGCCCCGCGAAAAGGACTTTATCGTTTGCATAAGGTTTGCCGTTAAATCCTTTAACGATTACTTTAACAGGAGCCTTCACCGTTTGCGCGTGAATAGCAAAAGATAAGAGCACAAGGCACAAAGAATAGATCAGTTTCATAACATTGTTTTTCTTCTCAATGTCGGGATTGGGGAAAAGTAACAAATCCGGTAAAAAGATTAATTTAGGATCGTCAACAGTTCAGTTATGAAATTTGTCCGCTTCAAGATTTTGCTCATCTTTTTAATCGCTTTTTTGGTGGGTGCTATTTTCTACTATTTGAAGTGGTCAACCCAGGAAAGTATCATTTTCTCCTGGTTGACATTTGGCGGATTGTATTTATCGGAAAGTATCATTACCATGATCCGGATTCCTTCCAAATCGATTGGACTGCGGGCAAAAGAAGAGGATTTGGGTGTTTGGATGCAATTCATTGTTTTGGTAATAACTTGTTCTACGGCTTTGATCGCCATCATTTTTTGGAACAGCGATAACAACATCCATTTCAGTAAGCACAGTGCGATCCACGAGGTTTTTTTCATAGCTACCGTCACTTTGGCCTGGATGGTACTGCAT
>NZ_CABHOL010000014.1 GCF_902168135.1 uncultured Fluviicola sp. | reverse complement strand
AATGATTGATGAATTATCTGAAATAGAATTCAAAAAATCTCTTGATCGATTTGTGTTTCTGAAAACAAATGAAGATTTAAAAAAAGAAAAAATCTTTTCTGATGGGGGAAATTTCTACGTTTATGAACTTGTCCAAGATGATTTTCAAACAATTAAGGTTCAATTTCGCGCACTTGGTTTGATTACCAAAAGTAATAAATCAAGAAGTATCAAAGATAATGGAACCTATTGGTCATTAACACCATATGGGGATGAAATTATGACGAGACTAAGAGCAATTCAAATTTAAAGACTGCAACAAAACACACATGACTAAAATCCTCGAAACTCCCCGTCTCCTGCTCCGTGAAATGACTCCGGACGATGCTGAAAATGCATATATCCTGAATTCAGACCCGGAAGTAATGCGGTACACCGGCGACGATCCTTTTAAAAGCGTGGAAGAAGCCCGTGAGTTCCTGGCGAACTACGAATCTTACAAAAAATACGGATTCGGGCGCTGGGCAGTAATCCTGAAAGAAACCGGGGAATATTTGGGCTGGTGCGGCTTGAAATACACTCCGGAACTCGATGAATTCGACATCGGTTACCGCTTTATGAAAAAGTTTTGGGGTTACGGTTATGCTACGGAAGCTGCTGAAGCCTGTTTACAGCTGGGATTTAATCAATTCGGAATGAACACGATTGTGGGACGAGCCATGCCGGAAAATGGTGCTTCTATTCGCGTTCTTGAAAAAATTGGCTTAACTTACCTGGAGAACAGAATAACGGACGGAACAGACGAAGTCATTTATGTCAAAAGCAAATCATAAAACCCATGACAGATCCAAAAGTTAGCCAATACATTTCCATATTAGAACCGGTTGACCAGGAATTCGTAACCTATGTGCGGGCTTTTATGCATCACATTGATCCTGAAATCAGAGAGCACATCAAATGGAACTCCCTGGCTTTCTATTATTCGGGCGAAATGAAAGCATTTGATGCCAAAGAATACAAACGCGATCTATTGGTTGTGAATTTACACCGGGGAAAATTCTTGCTGGTCTTCCCCACCGGAAGTAAAATCGACGATTCGGTTTTAAAAGGAAAAAACTATCCGGACGGCAGAAAAATTCTCACCCTCAATTCGCTAAACGAGTTAAAAAAAATAGAATCGGATATAAAAGCCGGAATCGTAAACTGGTTAGAACAAATTGAAAAATAGAAGGTATGTACAAAACGAACTATTCACTTTTAATGTTTTTGGCAGGAATATCCATAACACTCACTTCCTGCGGCGAATCCACCCGCGAAGAGGCTGTAAAATCGGTGGAAACAGAACCGAAAACAGAAGCACAGAAGGAGTCGGAAGAATTGACCGAAAAATCGGAATACCTGATTGAAAACAAAGTATTTCATGCCTTTTCAGATCCTGCCGGGAAAGACGAATTCCGTATCGTGGTTGCCGGAGAAAGTCTGCTGAAAGGAAAAGTCCTTTTCACGATCACCAATCCGGAAGGAAAAAACCTGTTGAAAGAAGAATTCGACGCAAACTTCCTGCTGGGATACGACTTCACCGGGAATATCAACTCCAAAAAAGACACCGATGCTTTTATCACCAAACGAATTAAGGAATTCTTCTCCGAGGATAAATTCAGTAGTCCGGCTTTAAAAGACGAAGAGCTTTATGAAGATCAAAGCTATTACATCGACAAAGAAACCTGGGAGGAAGTAAAAGCGAACAAGCAATCGATCGGGTTCTTTTACCTGCTGGGATCGGAAGATGGCAGACATGTGGCCTATTCAAAGAAAAAAGGCAGAGCGGTGATGTATTACAATTGCTGCTAATAACAAAATAGTTCAAAGGTTCAAAATGCTTACGCTGAAGCTCTTGCCTTTGTGTAGCCACTGTGCCTTCGCTGAAGCTACAGCATAAGCGTTTCGGCAGAGCAAGGTTAGCATAGGCGCAGGGCTCAAATTGAATACTTATACTATTTGAACTTGTTTGAATAGTTCGTTCAACACTAAAATCGCCCGTTCGAAACGTCTTTTTAGTTAAGAATTCCTAATCCCGCATACGAACAAAAATTAGTACTATATTCGCTTAACATTTTAAACTTAAAAACATGATCGCTGGACTAATTATTGGAGGTGTTGTATTGATTCTAATCATCTGGTTAATTTCTATCAACAACCGACTTGTTTCATTGAAAAACAACCGCGAAAGCGCTTTTGCGGACATTGATGTGCAATTGAAGCAGCGTTACGACTTAATTCCACAATTATTGGGAGCTGTTAAAGGCTACATGAACCACGAAAGTGAAGTATTGACACGCGTTACCGAAGCTCGCGCCGGGTATCTTCGTGCAGGAACTATTGCAGAAAAGATCGAAGCAGAAAATAAAATGACTTCTGCCATGAACGGATTTAACATTCAGTTGGAAGCTTACCCGGATTTGAAAGCAAACACAAACTTCATGCATTTGCAGCAGGAAATCGGTGATATGGAAAACAAACTGGCAGCAGTTCGTCGTTTCTTCAATTCTTCCACAAAAGAATACAACAACGGTATCGAACAGTTTCCAAGCAATATCATTGCTAAATCAAAAGGATACAAAACAGAACCAATGTTTGATTTGGGAGTTGATCAACGCCAAACTTTGGACAAAGCACCGGAAGTTAAATTCTAATCACACTGAATGGCAGCTTATATCGGTCTTCACGAACAAATTCGAAGCAATAATTTAAAGTCGGCTTTAATATTGGCTGGATTCCCGCTACTGATTTTAGCGGGAGTCTATGCTTTTTTCTTCTTCATGATGGGAGGAAAAGACCACATGGACCAGGTAAATCAACGCTTTATCGTAACGATCCCTTTTGTAATCGCTGGTGTTTTGATCTGGTTCCTGATAGCATACTTCTTCAACGCTTCGATGATACAGATGGCTTCCGGCTCACGATCGTTGGAACGTAAAGAAAACATGCGCGTTTATAACCTGACGGAAAACCTGTGCATGTCTGTCGGAATGAAAATGCCGCAATTGTATGTGATCGATTCCCCGGCCTTAAATGCTTTTGCAAGCGGGATCAATGAAAAAAGCTATGCCGTTACCTTAACCACAGGTATTATCGAACATTTGAATGATGAGGAACTGGAAGGTGTAATCGCCCATGAATTAACTCACATTCGAAATAAAGACGTTCGCCTACTGATCGTTTCCATCATTTTTGTCGGGATTCTCTCTTTTGCAGTTGACATGCTTCTTCGCAATTTACTTTGGGGCGGCGGCAGAAGAGATAAGGATGACAACAAAGGCGTTCTGATCGCATTGGTTATTTCCGCTGTGGCTTTACTGCTTTCCGTATTGTTCAAGTTCGCTTTATCCCGCAGACGTGAATACCTGGCGGATGCCGGTGCTGTCCAGATGACTCGTAATTCGCATGCCATGGCTTCTGCCCTGCGCAAAATCTCCGGACATTCGGAAGTTTCCAATGTGAAAAGCGAAGACGTGAAACAAATGTTTATCGAACACAAAGCTTTAGACGGAGCAGGATTTGCAGGTTTATTCGCAACCCACCCTCCTATCGAAAAACGCATTGCGGTATTGGAGCAGATGTGATGCTATCACATCCAATTCTTATTCTACTTTTCCTCTCAGCTTCTTAATTTCAGCCTTTTTCTTTTTGACTAAAAGACGACGCTCTTTAACTCCCTTCGGAACTTTGGTTTGCTTTCTCTTTTTCACGACTTTAAAAGCGGATTCAAGCAGCTCATCCAGTTTTTCCAAAACCAGTTGCTTATTTCCCAATTGAGTTCGATGTGTTTGTGAAATAATTTGAAGCACCCCATCTTTCGTTATTTTATGCGAAAGCTTATTGAGCAGGATTTCTCGCTGTTCATCTGTTATGAGGGTAGAAGCCTGAATATTCCAGTTTAATTCAACCTTGGAAGAAACCTTGTTGACATTTTGACCACCTTTCCCCCCGCTTCTGCTGGTCCTGAAAGAAATCTCGGAAAGAACCTGATGTGCCGATAATCCCATAATGTTGAAATGAGCTAGATCCTGACTATCAGCTTCACATTAAACCTCCGCTGCGTCAGATAATTCGGTATCGAATAATACTTCCCGGAAACATCCTGAACCCACTGCTTGGAAAGCACATTATTCACTCCCAGCAGGTTAAACACTTCAAAAGAAATGATGGCACTTTCCATTTTCTTCAGGAAATTGCGTGTCTTCCCGGGTTTGCGGTACAAAATATCATAAGACATTCCCATATCCACCCGGAAGTAAGATTTCATCGTCAAGGTATCCTTGTAACGCGAATGATCCGGCGGACCGTAAGGCAAACGCGATCCGTAAGTAATTCCTACCTGGCAGGTCAATTGCTTTAACCCCGGCATGTGATCCTGGAACAAAACTCCAACCGTTACGTGCTGATCCGTAGGTCTGCGGATATATCCCGGATCCACCCGATTAGAATCTACAGCAACCTGGTCTTCGCTGAATCCATAAATGATCTTCTCACCGGCAGCGTTGTAATAATCGTAGTAATAATCACCTTTAATATCTTCCTTGGTAGAAAGGAATCCGAGTTTGAAAAAGGACATCAGACCGGGAACAAATTCACCGTTCAGGTTCAAATCCAAACCGGTTGCATAGGCCACGGCTTCATTATTGGCAAAATAACGTGTACGTACGTTATCCACTTCGTAAGGGTTTACGTCCCACAAATACTTGTAATAAGCTTCTGCTGAGAATTTAAATGGCGACTCCCGCTTCATCATAAAAAAGCTGTAATCCATTCCCAGTACAAAATGTGCGGATTTTTGCGATTTTACGTTTTGGTTCAACTGTCCGGTAAAGGTTCTGAATTCCCTGTAAAAAGGAGGCTGGTAATACAACCCTGATGAAAAGCGGTAGCGTACACCTCTTCGGATGAATTTCCCGTTTTGGTAAACATACTTCACAGGGAAATAGGTCAAAGTCAAACGCGGAGTAATAAATCCATCGCTGTTAAATGTCGTATAAGTTCCTCGTAAACCGTAATCAAGACTTAATCCCGAGCGAGATTCAGCCATCGTATCCCGGATTATTTTCTCGTGAAGCGTTCCTGTTGAATCCTTGTAAGTCAATTTCTTTTGGACCGGTATATTCTTGCGGGGCTTTTTCCACTCCCAATGATCCTGGATGTACCCATTGTAGCGTTGGTTCTCCAACTGAAGTTTTCCCTTAATTACTTCATAAAGGTCCACTTCTTCTGTTGGCTGGTCAACTTGCGAATAACCTGCCGAATCCACGTATTTCCATTCACTCAGTACATCATCGAAATGATCGATCTGGATTCCCGCTCCTACTTTCAATTCGTGTTTGGTATTTTCATTCTTCGGCTTAAAGATCACCGATCCGTCGTGGTAAACACTAAAAATATCTGCTTTTAGCTGATTGCGGGCGTGGTTTAGGAAACCTCCGACTCCCAAAACGGCAATCGAATCACCGAATTCCTCTTTGGAGGGGTCCATCTCGAGCTCATTGATGTAATATTCTCCCAAAATATCAAAGGTTTCGCGCTCATCACTTCTGAAATAGGTAAAAAAGGTTCGTCCCTCATATTTTTTGGAGGAATAATTCAGGGAAGTCCCAACTGTAGAAGTCAGGAATTTGGTTCGTTCCTGCCCGTCGAAGTAAATATTGAAAGAGTATGCCTGGTTTGCAGTTCCAAAGTCGGTTTGACTCGTTTGCGGCGCGAATTGGTAAAGGTTGGAAGAAATGTGCCCGAGTATCGTCCACGACCAGTGTTCATTCATCGTGTAATCGGTAACTAATTGGGCATCCCAGAACACCGGATTGTAATTTCCTTTTGTTGGCAGGGAATTCAATAAATAGCCGTTAGCCCTGTAACGTGCACCGAATAAATATTGAAAGCGGTCGTGCTTTCCGATTTTATCTTCCACATGAGCTTCCACACCAAGTAAAGAAGCCATTCCTGAAATACGAAGTGAATCCGCTTTCCGGTAATGAATGTCCAAAACTGAGCTCAGTTTATCTCCGTACATGGATTGAAAACCTCCGGAAGAGAAATAGATATCATTGACCAAAGCTGTATTGATAAAGCTCAATCCTTCCTGCTGACCGGAGCGGGTAAGAAATGGCCTGTTGATCAAAAATCCATTGACATACACTAAATTCTCATCGTAATTTCCCCCGCGGACATTGTAATTGGAAGTCAGTTCGTTGTTGGAGTTTACCCCGGCCTGTGTCAACACCAATAAACTCGTCACACCATTCGCCATGGGTAATTTTTGCAGGTCAATCGGCGGAATTCTATCCAGACCATTCACTTCTTCCTTGGTCGTTTTAATCACCACCCCGTCAATAATCCCGAAATCGAAAACAATAGGATCAAGAATAAATGAGCTTACTTCAGGAATCTGGACGTTTTTCCGGTACTCATTTTCACTGTCGAAGACAGCAATCATCCCATACTTTCCAGGAGCAAGCGGTATCTCAAAATGCCCGCTTTTATCCGTGGTGGTTGAAATCGTATCTGCTTCACTCAGGAAGAAAAGCTTCACGTTAGCCAATCCGTTTTTACGGTTATCCAGTACATTTCCGTTTACCTGAACTTGAGACCAAAGAGCGGTCAGAGGCATAAAAACAAGAAGAAATACTAGAAATTGGTTTCGCATGTTCGCTTAAACGTTGAAATGCCGAAATTAGTGTAAAGTTTTTTATTTCCTTCCTGAATCAACCGTTTTTTGTCTCCCGCTGATTTCGCAGATAACGCTGATCATAATGTTATGCTTGATTGAGATTAAATTATTCTTCTTCTCTATAAATAGAAATAAACGTACCCAGAATCACAAAACAAGAACCGAAAACAGAAAGATTCCTCCCTATTTGAGAACTTCTGCCACAAGGAGTAGCGCCGAAGGTTGGTGGATCCCATGTTAAAAGCAAACATACTATAAGCATCGATGAAAAAGTATACAACAATGCTTTATTTACAATATCCCGGTAGAAATACCCCGAAACAAATAAAGCAATCGTGAATAAAAACTGCAACCAAAACACTCCGGAAGTATAACTCAAAACCAAAACCTCAATTGTTCCTGATTCTTCAGAGTTCCATTCACAAGTAACATAATACGGTAAGAAAACCGATATGATAAGCATCAAAAGCCCTCCCGCAACAGAACCAATTCTTAAATACTTGATCTGAGTATAAATCATATACTAAAAATAACAAAACATCTGCGCTCCTCTGCGGGAGCCTATTTTGTCAGGTCAACTACAATCAAATCTGCTTCGAAAGGATCAATCTCTGCATGTATATGTTTCAACAACTCGTTATAAGCTCCGCTCGGTGCGAATTGCAGCCAATGGAAATATCTTTCCTGCAGGGAATTCTCCGGAATGACACGTTCTGAAATAAAATCAATAGCCTGAAGAGTTTGTTCATGACGCTGTTTCAGCTGTTTCACCAGGCGTTGCTCAAAGGATTCCAATTGCTTTTTCATCCGAACTGCTTCCGCTTCTGCAAAAGATTCCAAAGTAGCCTCAATGGTTTTAGCTTTCTCGATCATCGTTGTGCGTAAAGCATTGAATTCAGCATACAGAACGGAAAGATCCAGGTCATCACCTTCATTTTCCTTCAGGAACAATTTCTTTAGATCATCCTTGTGTTCAAAAAAACGTTCTTCCGGCCAGTTCAACTTATCCATCCGCTTTTTCAAAGCACCATCAATCAACTGCAGGGAAACACGTTGCTGAATCAATGGAAATAAAGTCTGATGCACATCGAAAACACCTTTCAATTGGATCCAGTAAGCCATCTCACCACCTCCGCCAACATAAACCAAATTCGGTAAAATGGTTTCCTGGTAAACCGGGCGCAAAATCACATTCGGCGAAAAGTTTTCCGGCTCCTCCTGAACCAATTGACCGAGTTCTTCTTTGCTGTAAACTTTTCCGTCAATGGCAAGTCCATTTGCTGTTGGTTCTATGCGCAAGCGCTCACCTGCTTTCAGGTAAAACAAATTACAATCCCGGGAATGTGCCTGTGGTTTATATCCGGCGGATTCAACCAATTTATTCGTACTTAAAACTGCCTGATTTGCCTGATTATCTGAAATTTCCCTTAAAATAACCGGAACAAATTTACGTTTCAATTCGCGGTCATCAGGCTGAAGCACCAAAACTCCGAATTCAGCGAACAGTTTACTGATAAATTCCTGCTGGTAAGAAGCATAATCCCCTTTTTCTGAAATTGCCAGTAATTCATTGATCTCGGTTTCCTTGCCCTCAAAAAATGCACTGAAGAGAGCTTTCACTTCGTTGAAATCGTCCATATTAAATCGCCCCACCGGTCCTGTCTGCTCCGATTCCCAGGTCAATTTCTGATTGAATAAATGAGCCGATCTCACTTCATCGAAATCGTGATCTTCGGAAGCCATCCAAAACACCGGAACAGCTTTACTACCGCTTTGGCTCTTATTGAACTCTTCCGACAGACGCACAACATGCAGCACTTTATAGATCAGGTAAAGTGGTCCTGCAAAAAGCGTCAGCTGATGCCCGGTCGTAATGGTAAACGTATTTTCGTTTGCCAGTAATTCCAGGTTTTCCATTTGGCTTTTCGATACGTAAGAACCGATTTGCTGCTTCCAGACGGAGACCAGATTTTTCCGTGTTTCGGAAGAATAAACTTCCTTCTTTTTTTGTGCCTGCACCTGTAAATCTTCCATAGAATGAAGCGGTGCTGTTAGAAATTTCCCGAATGTTGATTGATTCCCAAAAGCCTGGGAAAATGATGAAAATTGTTTGATTTTATCTCGAGCGATAGTTGTATGATTCATGAGGCAAATGTACAATTCATTTTCACTTGTAGCAGTTACCATGGAAGGCAAACTGTTAAAAACCTTAAAAGAATTGCGAGTTGCCAATCGCCAATCACGAATTAAGATTCCAAGAATAAGTTAAGTTAAACGCGAATCATTTCCGATCAAAATAAAAGGTTTTAAATGGTGAGCATGCGAACATGCCAGAACTCCCATTCGGAATTCGTAATTGGGAATTCGTAATTATAAATTATTTTTGCAAAAAATAATTTATATGGAAGCTATTATTCGTACCGAAAAGGGAGATATGCGTGTTACCTTCTACCAGGAAGATGCACCGAATACAGTTGCTAACTTTGTGAAGCTGGCTAAAGAAGGATTCTACGACGGATTAACATTCCACCGCGTATTGCCTGATTTCGTAATTCAGGGAGGATGTCCGAACTCACGTGAAGGAGCAACAGGAATGCCTGGAACAGGTGGACCGGGTTACAAAATTGATTGTGAATTAACGGGAGGAAACCAATTCCACGACCGCGGGGTACTTTCAATGGCTCACGCCGGAAGAAACACCGGAGGATCTCAATTCTTCATTTGTCACAGCAGAAACAATACGGCTCATTTGGACCGCAATCATACCTGTTTCGGAAAAGTAACCGAGGGAGTAGACATCGTTGACGATATCAGACAAGGTGACCGCATTATTGCGATTGAAATTCAGGACTAAAAAACAGAATAAAAAAATAGGGGCGGAATCCGTCAACTGACGTACCGCCCCTTACTTTTTTATATTTAACAGATCTTAGTTTGTCTTCGGAGATTCAGCGGGAGCTGCTTCCTGAGGTAATACTTTACCGGTAATTGTCAAAATAATCGGCTCAGTAGAAGCGTTTGTTGTTACAGTAATTGTCTTTGTAAACTGCCCGACACGCTTAGTATCGTAATTTACAACAATTTTAGAAGATTTTCCTTTTGCAATCGGTTCAGTTGGCTTCTCAGCAGCAGTACAACCGCACGAAGTCTGAACGTTAGTAATGATCAAAGGCGTTTTCCCGTTATTCTTGAATTCGAAAACGAATGGCTCCTTAGAATCGTAAGGGATTTCAGCTCTTTCGATTTTCAAAGTTTTAAAAGCTACAGTAGATTTTGCTTCTGTTTTTACTTCTTTTTTCGCTTTATCGTTCGTTGTTTGTGCAAAAGTTCCAAGTGAAATCAGTGAAACTGCAAGAATTGCGATTATTTTCATGTGTTTTTGTTTAGATTCCGCCTGCACGTGCAGGATCGGTGAGTTTTAACTATACAAGAATACGAACTCTTTTTCGAATGGTTGTTTAATTAACAAAAAATTAAATGCAAAAACTTCCGGGATATAAATGCTCTCAAGCAACTCCTTTCCGCCACTTCGCCGATTGGTCAATTTGCGTGTTTGCCAAATGGCAAACCAATATAGGCGAATCCACAATCTATAGTTATCAGAACGCTGTATAGAATTCGTAATTCGTAACCCGGAATTCGTAATTAACAGATATCTTCGTAATCCATTCAAAACGAGTTCCATGAAGTTGCTTCTAAGTTGCATACTCTTCTTCTGCACCGGATTATCATTTTCTCAGACGCAGCAGCAGCTGGATTCACTCGAACGCCTCATCCCTAAAAAAAGGGGAAGCGAAAAAGTCAGACTGTTAAACGATTTGACTTTCTACTACTTCCGGTCCGATGCGAAAAAAGCGATCGCTTTCGGTTCCAAATCATTGAAACTGGCAAAAACACTCAACAACGAAACGCTTTTAGCCAATACTTACAACGATTACTCCATGCCTTTCCTGACTACCGGGGATTTCCAAAAATCGGTATACCTGAACTACAAAGCACTTGAAATACGGATACGCTTGAAAGACACCACAGGAATGATTTCTTCCTACGCAAAACTGGGAAACGGCTACTTCGAACTTGGTCAATTCAAAAAAGCACAGCAATCCTATAATAAAGCCATTTATTTGGCGAAAATCGTGGGAGACGAGAACACACTCCTTCAAATTTATCAAAACACTGCAAACGTGCTGGAGGTAGGAGGATTTATTAAAGAGGCCCTCAAAATGCAGTTGGACATCCATGAAATCGCCGTAAGAACGGATAACAAAATGGTTCAACTCTCTAATTACGGGAACCTGGGATCCTGCTATCAAAAATTAAATCAATTCGACAAAGCCCGGGAAATGTATCTGAAAGCAGTACCGATAGCCCAAGAAATCAACCAGCCCGAACAACTGGCAATGGTTTACCAGGGCCTGGGAGTTGTTGAGAGAGCCGCGAAAAATACCGACCTCGGCTTGAAATACTATCAGCAGGCACTCAGATTGTACCGGAAACTGCATTCTAAAACAGGAGAAGGAATTATCGCCGTGAATATCGGAAACTCTTTTTTGGATCTCAATCAGCCCGACTCAGCTTCCTACTACCTGAACCTGGGATTGAAACTCGTTAAAGAAACCAAATCATACAGGCAGATATTGAACGCTTATAATGGACTCGCCGATTTGGAACTCAAGCGGAAAAACTACCAAAAAGCAGCTGAATACTTAGTCCTTAAGAATAACTACCAGGATAGTGTCACTATTTTCCAGGGAAATGAGCTCATAGCAGATGTATTCGGGAAATACGAATTGGAAAAACACCAACGTGCCCTGGCGCAAAGTGAAGCTAAAAATGCCAAAAATCAATTGTACCAGGCAATATGGGTAGGGATCTCTGCCGCACTTTTCCTACTTTTTGTAGTAGTCTTTCTCTTTTTCCGCCACAAACGAAAAATTGCAAAAGAGGAATTGATCCGGACCAAACAAGAAGAACATTATTTACGTGAAAAGCAGTTAAACGATCAAAAACTGAGCATTTCAAGAGAGCTGCACGACAATGTGGGATCCCAGATTACCTACCTGATCTCGTCTATCGACAACCTCACTTACCTGGACGAAGAAAACAAAAACCTCAACTCCAGGCTGCATGATCTGAGTGATTTCGGGAGAAATACCATGCAGGAACTTCGAAGTACGATATGGGCAATGAACACCGAGGATGGAAACGTTGAAACACTCTTAACGCGTGTGGAAAGCTTGAAAAACAAAGTCCCTGTCGCGATAGAAATTACAAACCATGTGAAAGAGAACCATCCGCTGAAATCAACAGAATTACTAAATCTATACCGCATTATCCAGGAAGCCATCCAAAATACGCTGAAACACGCAGAAGCAACCCTGATAGGGATTATCCTCGAAAAGAAACAAAACAAAGTTTCTGTGACAATTACCGATAACGGGAAAGGTATAAAAATCAAAGAAGGAAACGGGAATGGGCTGCAAAATATGCGTTACCGCTGCGAACAGATCGGAGGTACATTCGGGCTGACCAGCCAGGAAAACGGAGGCACAACAATTTCCTGCACATTCGGCATCTGACGTATTGCTTTACACCGCTTATAGTTGCACATTTGCATAAAAACAAGTTCAAATCTTCTTGGCTCTGTGAGCTAAGAAGGTTCAAAGGAGTTTAAGCGTTCAATTTGAACATTTGAACATTTCAACATTTCAACATTTCAACATTTCAACATTTGAACTATCTATGATAAGAATTGCAGTAGCCGAAGACAACCCTTTTTTAGCCAAATCCATCCAGGAAAAGCTAGCCCTCTTTCCGGGAGAATTGAAGTTCAAATTCCATGCATTTAATGGAAAATTGTTCCTGGAGAAATTAGCAGAAGACCCAATCGTGGATGTAATACTGATGGATATTCAAATGCCCGAAATGGACGGTATCGAAACCACACGCATCATTTCAGAACGCTATCCGCAGATCAAAATCATTATGCTTACGGTACTGGACGACGAAGAATCTATCTTCCAGGCAATCCTGGCAGGAGCAAACGGATACCTGTTAAAAGATGAAAACCCGCGGGTCCTGCTAGAAAGCATTCTATCCATCGTAGACGGCGGAGCCCCCATGTCATCCGGAATTGCATTAAAAGCTTTGAGATTGCTGCGGAATCCTATCAAACCGGATGAAGAAAAATCGGATATAAAAAGACCGGAGATTTCCCCACGCGAAATCGATGTTTTGAACCAGCTAAGCAAAGGAATGGACTACAAGCAAATTGCGGAAAACCTGATCATTTCACCGTCAACCGTTCGCAAGCACATTGAAAATATCTACAGCAAACTACAGGTACACAACAAAATAGAAGCCGTAAAAATTGCACAGAAACACCGTCTTATAGACTAATTATCAATTATTAATGACTTAATTATCAAGGAAAATTCACTTCTTGATAATTTGACACTTGATAATTCAAAAGTCCTTCGCCATATCCAGCACCTCCTTAATGGATTCATAAGTATTCTCACGGATCATACCCCATTCCTCCTTTTCGATCCATATTGCCTGCGTGATTGATTCTTCTTCCTGAGGAAAAACTTCCATCGATCCGGAATAATTGAGCGCATACCACCAGTTTTTCTTAATCGTAGGTCTTCCCATGTACGAATAGGTATGGAACGTGATCCCAAGAAGATGATCAATTATTGGGCCTTCGATCCCGCATTCTTCTTCAATTTCACGAACAGCTGCTTCCCAGGGCTGCTCATTGGCGTCCAATTTTCCCTTTGGAATATCCCACATTCCATGTCGTTCAATAAATAAATACCGCCGATCACACTTTACTATACCTCCGGCAGCATCCATAAACTCATACGCATGAAAAACTCGATTGAATGCCAACTCGAAATCCTCATAAACCACTAACAAACAACCGTTTGAACTTGAAAAATCAAATACATCCAGGAGCTTTGACAAATCATTTTCCAGCGAATTCCAAACCAAATCATACTTCCTGGAAGGCACTTCTTCCGATGAATCCAAAAATTCAATAACCGAATTATCAATAAAAACTTTGTACATTTGCACTATGATTTTAAATAAAGATCGAGCACTAAAAGTAGCGGAATTTTTGCTACAGATTAAAGCAGTAAAATTACAACCAAATTCTCCATTTACATGGGCTTCTGGTTGGAAATCTCCTATTTATTGTGATAATAGGATTACATTATCTTTCCCGGCAATCAGAACATACATTCGCCAGGGATATGCGGATGCAATTCTTGAACATTTCGGTAAACCGGATATTATTGCAGGTGTTGCAACCGGAGGAATTGCACAAGGTGCATTAGTGGCGCAGGAATTGGGAATCCCTTTTGTTTACGTTCGCAGCTCGGCGAAAGCTCATGGAATGGGAAATATGATCGAAGGTCACTTCGAAAAGGGACAGCGTGTAGTTGTCATCGAAGATTTAATCTCAACCGGCGGAAGCAGCTTACAGGCAGTTCAAGCTTTGAGAGAGGCCGGATTGGAAGTGAAAGGATTGGTTGCAATCTTTACATACGGATTTGATGTATCCATCAAAAACTTCTCCAATGCAGAATGTCCGTTCGTTACTTTGACAGATTATGATCACTTGATCGACCAGGCCTTGAAATCAGATTATGTAACAGATTCTGATGTAGATTCTCTGCGTGAATGGAAGATCAATCCTGACAACTGGAAAAACTAAGATATGTTACTAAAAACAGATTCTTCACCGGTAAACGCTTCGGCGCAAAAAGTATTTGAATTTCTTTCGGACGCAAAGAATATTGAGCACTTACTGCCCAAAGACAAGATATCTGATTTTCAGTCTGATGAAAACGGCTGTTCTTTCAAGGCTCAGGGTGGAATCGTTATTCCGCTGATCTACGTATCGAAAGAACCAAACACAAAGATTGTCATGGAATCCGGTGAAAAAGCACCGTTCAGTTATACTTTGTCAATTATTCTGAAAGAAACGGGAGTAAGCTGTGAAGGCCACCTTGAATTCGAGGCAAACATCAATATGTTCATGAAAATGATGGTTGAAAAACCATTGACCAGCCTTTTTGTCGTAATGACGAAAAACCTTCAGAAACAGTTTGAATGATATAAATATTTCGAAAAAACAGTAGGGGCGTAAAATTTTACGCCCCTACTGTTTTTTAATTCGGAACCCTGAATTAGGCATTCGGAATTACCCGACCATAGTTCGCTTCAAAATTCAATTCCTGGTTGTGATAGACGTTAATAACTCCATCCTTTTCCACCAGTAAATTCCCAATTAGGTCAACACCGCGTATTATTCCGGTAAACGGAACAGCGTTTTGGCGTTCCTCCAGGACAATCGCTTCATCTTTCTTCCATAAAAGAGACTCATAAGTACTTTTCAAAAAGTCGAAGTCAGCCTGCTGCACATACTGGTAAAACACATTCATTTGCCTGGACAAGACATCCAAAACGCTGAATACATCAGGGGATTTACCGGAAAGCTCCTCCAATGAAGTAGCATAACCAACACTTTGTACCGGGGAAATATTCACTCCAATTCCAACAATTGCACCTTCTACCCGGCCATTCTTCCAATTGGTCTCAATCAAAATCCCTGCAATTTTATGGCTGCCAACAAAAATATCGTTAGGCCATTTAATCGACACCTGCTTTCTCGTAAATGACTGAACCATTTCGCGAACAGCCAATGCGATCGCCATATTGAGATAACACAGATGGTCAACTGACAAAAAATCAGTTTTCAAAAAATAAGTTCCTGTAAACTGTTTAGCGCCTACAGACTGCCAATTTCGCCCTCTCTGCCCTCTTCCCGCGGTTTGATGCTCTGCCAAAATTACAGTCCCATGCGTCAATTTCCCTTCCGAAAGCAGCTTGGCAGCATAATTGTTAGTAGAGTCTACCTCATGTAATTGGATTATTTGTTGACCAATCATGTTTTATTAACAAGTATTTGCATTTAACAATCACACAAATCAAGCTAATAAATGCTTAGATTTGTATTTACAAATTTACGAATGTATAAAATAAAAAACGACATAGATTCTAAAGTACTTTGTGACGCTATCGTTGAAGGTATGCAAGAAAACAAAGCGAAAGACATCGTTGTATTAGACCTACGAAACATTTCAAATGCAGTTACCGACTTTTTTGTCATTTGCTCCGGTGAATCCAGTGTGCAGGTGGATGGTATTGCCTCAACGGTAACCAGACACACACGAAAGGAATTACAGGAAAAACCATGGCATCAGGAAGGAAAAACGACTTCCGAGTGGGTTTTACTGGATTATGTAAGTGTAGTTGCGCATATTTTCTACAAGGATGCACGACATTTTTATGAATTGGAAGACCTCTGGTCAGATGCAATCAGAACAGATATTCCAAATTTGAATTAACTCAATTATGGCTGAAAATAACAATTCAAACAAACCGAAAAAGAATCCTTATGCGATATACTGGATTTACGCAGTGATCGTAGTAGGAATTATCTTTGCTGCTTACTTCAACGGCTCTTCGGACACGCAACTGCGTAACATCAACACATTCTATTCGTTGGCAGATTCCAGTATGATCGCTGATGCGCGCATTGTGAATTACAAACGTGTAGACTTTAAGCTCAATGAAGCCGGTGAAAAAGCAATCAAAGCAAATCCGAATCCCAAGGGTGAATTAAAGTACATTAAAAGTGCCCTGGAAAAGAAAGGCAATAACTTCACTCAGAAAAACACTCCTGTTTTCTCCATCGATATTGTTGATGCAGGGAATTTTGAGACCAAACTGGATGAGATCAATGAGCGCCTTGTTGCTAAAGGAAAAGCAACTATTTCAGCTCCGCCTGTTGAAGAGCGTGACTATTTCAGTTCAATCATCGGGTTCCTTTTACCTATTCTGATCATTGTTTTGATCTGGGTTTTCGTGATGCGCCGTATGTCTGGCGGAGGCGGTGGTGCCGGAGGTCAGATATTTAACATCGGGAAGTCTCGTGCACAGGTTTACGAGAAAGGAAAATCCACAAATGTGACATTTAAGGATGTTGCAGGTTTGGAAGGAGCTAAGGAAGAAATCCAGGAAATCGTTGAGTTCTTAAGAAGTCCGCAGCGCTATACCGAACTGGGAGCTAAAATTCCGAAAGGAGCCTTATTGGTAGGCCCTCCGGGAACAGGTAAAACCTTATTGGCAAAAGCAGTTGCGGGTGAAGCAAAAGTTCCTTTCTTCTCGCTTTCCGGATCTGATTTCGTAGAAATGTTCGTAGGTGTGGGAGCGTCTCGCGTTCGGGATTTGTTCCGCCAGGCAAAAGAAAAAGCTCCGGCTATCATCTTTATTGATGAGATTGACGCAATCGGTCGTGCAAGAGGCAAAAACAACGGTTTCAACTCCAATGACGAGCGTGAAAATACACTGAACCAGTTATTAACTGAAATGGATGGTTTCGGAACAAACTCCGGAGTAATCATTTTAGCAGCAACGAACCGCGCAGATGTATTGGATGCAGCCTTGATGCGTGCAGGTCGTTTTGACCGCCAGATCTACGTAGATATGCCGGACTTGAACGAGCGTAAGGAAATTTTCCAGGTTCATTTAAAACCATTGAAACTGGATAAAAATATGGATATCGACTTCCTGAGCAAGCAAACACCAGGATTCTCCGGAGCTGATATCGCAAACTTGTGTAACGAAGCTGCTCTGATCGCTGCGCGTAAAAACAAAAAGTTTGTTGAAAAACAAGATTTCTTAGATGCAGTTGACCGTATTATCGGTGGATTGGAGAAGAAAAACAAAATCATTACCAAGGAAGAAAAACGTGCTATTGCTTTCCACGAAGCCGGTCACGCAACTACTTCCTGGTTATTGGAACATGCGCATCCATTGGTAAAAGTAACGATCGTACCACGCGGGCGTTCTTTGGGAGCTGCATGGTATCTGCCGGAAGAGCGACAAATCACCACTACGGAGCAAATCCTGGATGATATGTGTTCCGCTTTGGGAGGTCGTGCTGCCGAGCAGTTGATCTTCGGAAAAATCTCTACCGGAGCTTTGAGTGATTTGGAGAAAGTAACCAAGCAGGCGTATGCGATGGTTTCCATCTACGGATTGAACGAACGTGTCGGAAATATTTCCTTCTATGATTCACAGGGACGTGATACATTTACAAAACCGTATTCGGATGAAACAGCACGTATCATAGACGAAGAGGTAAGCAAGCTTATTGAAGAGCAATACCAGAGAGCTTTGCGCATTCTTTCAGAAAACAAAGACAAATTGAGTGCTTTGGCAAACAAGCTTCTGGACAAAGAAGTCATTTTCAAAGAAGATTTGGAAGAAATTTTCGGAAAGCGCCTGTGGAGTTCAGAAGAAGAAGTGAACGTTGCTGTGAATAATCCTCCTCGTGAAGATGCTGAAGCAGATTTAAACCCGGAAAACCCGATGAATGAAAGTTCGTCAGCTGATTCGGAATCGAATATCATTAATCCTACGATAGAACCGTTGGATAACACCAATAAGTCAGAAGAGTAATAACCTTCAAAATCCCCCTGACATTTATTGTCGGGGGGATCTTTTTTGTATGAAAGATGTATTGATACGCTCCGTTTTCGGGGCTTTATTTTTGATGGTTGTTTTCACTCCTTTCGTGTATGATGTGAGAAACAATGCAAATTTGCTGAATATCGTTTTCTACGTGTTTACCATGCTCGGGACACATGAATTGGGTGAAATGAGCAAGAAAAGCCCTTTCAAACACACGATGAAACTACCGGCTCTTCTCCTGGTAACGGCTTTGTTTATGCCGCTTTTAATCCAAACAGCAAAAGACTTTTTCCCTTTACTGTTCAACCCGGTTTGGGATTACTTCGTTGAAACTCCTGCGCTTTTGGTTCTTTGGGGAATTCTGATCGCAACCATCGTAGTACTGTCTTACTGGATCTTCAAAAAGGAAAAAATCGATTTCGTGTTCAAAAGTCCTTTTGTGTTCAACTTCTTCTACCCTGTTCTGCCGATGTGGACACTTGCAATTGCTTACACACTTACAAACCATTTAGACAAGCAAATGCTGCTGATTGTACTTCTGCCGATTTATTTGAATGATACTTTGGCTTATGTTTTCGGTCGTTTATTTGGAAAAACTCCGCTTATCCCAAGTGTTTCCCCCAAGAAAACCCGTGAAGGATTTGTAGGAGGAATGATCGGTGCGGCGATAGTGATGCTTGCCATCCTTTATTTTGTAGGATCATTCAACACACAAAATGCCCTTGCAATTGCCGGAGTATCTGTTTTAGCTAGTATTTTGGCTACGCTCGGCGATCTTTTTGAAAGCAAATTAAAACGCTCTATAAACATCAAAGATTCCGGAAATATTCTGCCGGGACATGGTGGAATTCTCGACCGAATTGACGCGATGCTATTCGTAGCTCCCGTTTTATACGTACTTTTGGCACTCATTAGCTAACATCAAAACATGACACTTCACAGGGAAGGAACAACTACAATTATTATTGCAGTCATCATTTTAGGATTGATCCAATGGGGAAATTACTGGCTGTACACGAAAACAGAATGGCTTTGGTTATTCCTGTTATTATCGGCCGGAGCATTGGTAATGCTCTACCTGGTAGTACAGTTTTTCAGAATTCCCAAACGCACTTTCACGTTCACAGATTCGGACATTCTATGCCCTGCAGACGGTAAAGTTGTAGTTATTGAAGAAGTAGAAGAAACGGAATATTTCAAAGACCGTCGTATACAGGTTTCTATTTTCATGTCGCCGTTAAATGTACACGCAAATTATTTCCCTATCAGCGGAATTGTGAAATACGTGAAATACCACAAAGGATTGTTCCTGGTTGCCTGGCATCCGAAAAGTTCAACGGACAATGAACGCAGTACGGTTGTCGTACAGCATTCTTCCGGTCAGGAAGTATTATTCCGCCAGATTGCCGGAGCAGTTGCAAGACGTATTTGTTATTATGCGAAGGAAGGTCAAACAGCAGAAACAGGCCAGGAATTCGGTTTCATTAAATTCGGTTCCCGTGTAGATGTATTTTTACCACTTGGCACGAAATTAGATGTTAAAATTGACCAGGATGTTAAAGCTAAGTTAACGAAGCTTGGCTCATTCTAATATTAATTGTATTTTTAAGCAAATTAAATTCTTGAATCATGAAAAAAGCATTTGTTGCATTGACTTTATTGATGTTCGTAGGTTCCGTAAGCGCTACAGTTTACGCTTCTTCTAACAACACAACTGTTTCTATCGTTAAGCACGACGAGAAAAAAGGTAAAAAGAAGAAAAACAAAAAAGGTTCTTGCTCCAGCGAGAAATCCGGAGGAACTTGCTGCCAAAAGAAAGCTGCGTAATATACACAACGAAATAAAAAAACCTGATCCGTACCGGATCAGGTTTTTTTGTATCCTCTATTTTCTGTTTAATCTGCTTTTATCCAGGTTTGAGTTCTGTAGAACGGCCCCACGTATCCTCTAACATGTAACTTGGTAAAATCATCGCGGTCGATCCAGATCGCACAAGTATACACTTTTCCGTTTTCCGGATCTACAATCGTTCCGTCTTCCCATTCGCCTCCATCCCATTTCAATCCGCGGACGATTTGCAAACCTACCAGAGGTTGATCTTTACGATCGTCGGTGCACTTCTTGCACTTCGGATTGTCTTCCCTTCCTTCTCTCGGGTACAGGTAAGTGATTTTTCCATAAAGCTTGTCGTCCTTCTTGTAAAGTTCCACTTTAGACTTCTTCTTGCCTGTTTTGTCGTCAATTGTAACCCACGTACCTATGCAGGATTGCGCCTTGGCAACTACAAAAAACAACAGAAATAACGATGTGGTTATCCATTTCATAGTTTCGAATTTTAACCCCAATATACAACTTTTTACTATGATTGCATAAGAATTAACTGCTTAGACCAAAATTCTAATCTCATTTTAATCTGGGCTTATTCTTAAAGGAGGCTGGGCGAAGTCGAAGTCACCTTTGGACAATCCCCACAAAATTCCGGATCATCTGAAGTCCGTTTGGAGTGAGAATACTTTCCGGGTGAAACTGAACGGCATAGATATTTTTTTCAGGAATTTCCATCGACATCAGGACCTCACTTTCAGAAAAAGCAGTTGGAGTAAACGGAGAATCTTCTTCCAGGCGAACCGCCCAGGAATGGTACAGTCCCACTTCAAACCGGTCCGGAATTGCTTCGTAAAAAAGAGAATCCTTCTTTGTCAATTGAATTTCCTCGGCCAATCCGTGTTTCACGATTTCCTGGTTGTAAACAGTATCTCCGGCATGAATAGCCAAGGCCTGCATCCCCAAACACACTCCCAATACAGGAATGTTTTGAGCAAATAATCGGGCAACTACTTCCATGAGTTTTCCTGCCTGAGGTGGAAGTCCGGGTCCGGGTGAAAGAACAACTGCATGGTAACCTCCAAGCGAAGAGCAGTCGACTTCCAGGTTCGTAACCACATCCACATTTATCCCGCATTGCTCCAGGTAATGAACAATGTTGTAGGTAAAGGAATCGAAGTTATCTACTAATAAAAACCGCATGTGCCCCAAATTTACTAAACTTGCAAAAAAGAATCGATGAAAAAGGCAATTCAAATTCCGGGAGCTCCGGCTCCGATCGGGCCATACAGCCAGGCAATTATTAGCGGTGACACCGTTTATGTAAGTGGTCAGATTCCTTTAAACCCGTTTACCGGAGAATTGGAGGTCGGATCGATTGAAGCTGCAACGCACCAAATTCTTAAAAACATCGAATCCTTATTGAAAGAAGCCGGTCTGACATTGAACCACATTGTAAAATGCAGCATTTTCATGACAGACTTAGGGCAATTTTCCGAGATGAATACCGTTTATGGTTCATACTTTCAGGACGTGCCTCCGGCAAGAGAGACTGTTCAGGTTTCCAAACTGCCTATGAACGTTCCGATTGAAATTTCTTGTATTGCCGTAAAATAAACATTATACACTCGCGTAATTGTGACCCATTCTGCTCCGAAAATTGCTGTTATCATAGTCAACTACAACGTTGTCTTTTTCCTGGAGCAATGCCTGAATTCCGTTTCAGAAGCCATGAAACAGGAACCGGCAGAAGTTTGGGTGGTCGACAATAATTCCGTTGACGGATCTGTTGAAATGGTCCGCGAGAAGTTTCCATGGGTAAAAGTCATTGCCAACAAAGACAACAAAGGATTTTCCAAAGCCAATAACCAGGCCATGGAAATTTCCGAATGCAAATACCAGCTGCTTTTAAATCCGGATACCGTTATTGAAGAAGACACCTTGTTCAAGGTAGTCAAATACATGGACGAACACCCGGAAGTCGGCGGATTGGGCGTACGAATGGTTGACGGAAAAGGAGTGTTCCTGCCCGAATCCAAAAGAGGTTTGCCTACACCGGCAGTTGCATTCTACAAAATATTCGGTATTTCACGCATTTTCCCCAAGTCAAAGATCTTTGGAAAGTACCATTTGGGATACCTGTCCGAATTTGAAACCAACGAAATTGAAATCCTTTCCGGTGCATTCATGCTGATGCGTAAGGAAGCTTTGGACAAAGTCGGCTTATTGGACGAAGAATTCTTCATGTATGGCGAAGACATCGACCTTTCATACAGGATTGTCAAGGGCGGCTACAAAAACGTCTACTTCCCGGAAACGCGAATTATTCATTACAAAGGAGAAAGCACCAAAAAAAGTTCGGTAAACTATGTATTCGTGTTTTACCGCGCGATGGTCATTTTTGCCCGCAAGCACTTCTCTCAAAAGAATGCGCGTTTGTTCTCCTTCCTGATCAATTCAGCGATCTATTTCAGGGCGGGACTGGCAATCGGGATGCGTTTCATCCGCAAGATCACCCTTCCGGTTTTTGATACCCTATACTTATTGCTTGGATTGTTTGCCCTGACCAATTACTGGCAGCAGGCGCAGATCGATTTTCCGGAGCAGAGCACCAATATCCTGATCCTGGTTTACACCTTTATCTGGATGACTTCCGTTGCTTTGCAGGGCGGGTATGATCAGCCCATTACTTTTAAGAAATTTATTTTCGGAGGTGCGATCGGGACCGCGTTTATTTTGATACTCTATGCACTTTTTCCGAAAGAATGGCAGTTTTCACGCTTGTTCATTCTATTGGGCGCATGCTGGATAATCGGGTACTATATTCTTTCAAGATCTATACTTCACCTGGCAATAGGGAAGCGTTTTACTATCAACGGCCGCAAACATGCCAATTTCGCCATTGTAGGTTCACCGGAAGAATTTGAACGCGTTTCGAATTTACTGCATCAAACACAGCCTAAAATTGCACGGATCGTTTCGGTTTCTTTGGACGAAAATCATGGAAAAGATTCGCTCGGATCAATCAATCAGCTGGAACAGATCGTTCGCGTACACACTATTGATGAAATCATCTTTTGCGCCAAAGACCTGAGTGCCGCCGATATCATACATTGGATGACGGCTATTCCGGATATTTCGGTCGATTATAAAATTGCCCAGCCCGACAGCCAATACCTGATAGGTTCCAATTCCATTGAAACAGCAGGTGATCTGTACATCCTGGAAATAAATGCGATTAGTCAGCCGGCAAAAAAGCGCCAGAAAAGATTGTTTGATTTCCTGGTCGGAATCTTTTTACTGCTTACTTCTCCCCTGATAATTTGGGTTTACAAAAATAAAACCCAATTCCTGGGGAATATTTTCAAACTGATCGGCGGAAGAAAAACGGTTGTTTCCTATAACGACCCCGGTAATTCCACCAACAAACAATTGCCCAAAATCAAAAAAGGAATCCTTACTCCGACCGACCAATTAAGCGGTTTGGACGAGAATCTGAAATCAAAACTGGATTTGCTTTATGCACGTGAATATTCGGTCTTACGGGACATCCAGATTTTGTGGAAATCGTGGAAAAAATTAGATCAATAAAAAGCATTGGTGAAAATCCTATTTTTTCCGTTATTTTTGTACGAAAATTAATCGAGAATTCTTAGTCGTTATATGGCACAAATTGAAATTCGTCTTCCAAAAATGGGAGAAAGCGTTACAGAAGCTACCATTACCAACTGGTTGAAAGAAGTGGGTGACACGGTAGCAATGGATGAACCTTTGGTAGAAGTTGCAACGGATAAAGTTGACAACGAATTACCATCCGAAGCAGCTGGAGTTTTGGTTCAAAAGTTATTTGAAAAAGACCAGGTTGCTCAAGTTGGTGACGTAATTGCGATTATCTCTACAGATGGAGACACTGCACCGGCTGCGCCAAAAGCTGAACCTGCGGCTGTAGCGGCAGTTGCTGAAACGGTTGCTCAAGCTCAGGCAGTAGTTTCTAATGGAGGAGTTACTCTTGAGAAAAGCAGTGGAAATGGAAAATTCATTTCTCCGCTTGTAAGAAGCATTGCACAAAAAGAAAACATCTCCATGTCGGAAATTGATGCTATCAACGGAACTGGCATGGGTGGACGAGTGACTAAAAAAGACATTCTTTCCTACATCGATACACGCGGAACCGGTGCTCCGGCAGCTGCAGTAACTACTGCACAGCCAACACCTGCTGTTTCTGCACCGGTTGCATCCAATAACGGAGCTGCTCCGGTTGTTTCAGGAGGATCTTCATTCCTAAGCAATATCAAAGAACCGGTTGTTATTGCAAATCCGGGTGATGAAATTATGGAAATGGACCGCATGCGTAAGCTGATTGCTGAGCACATGGTGATGTCCAAGCATGTTTCTCCACACGTTACTTCTTTCGTGGAAGCTGATGTTACGAACATCGTGAACTGGAGAAACAAAATGAAAAAAGAGTTCGAAAAGCGTGAAGGTGAAAACTTAACGTTCACTCCTATTTTCATGGAAGCAATCGTGAAAGCGATCAAGGATTTCCCAATGATCAACGTTTCTTTATCCGGGAACCAGATCATTAAGAGAAAAGATATCAATATCGGTATGGCAACGGCACTTCCTTCCGGAAACCTGATCGTTCCTGTAATTAAGCAGGCCGACCGCATGAACCTGACGGGAATTGCTAAATCCGTAAACGAATTGGCGAGAAATGCTCGTGACAATAAGTTGAAACCGGAAGATATCCAGGGTGGAACATATACGGTAACAAACGTAGGAACATTCGGGAACGTGATGGGAACTCCAATCATCAACCAACCGCAGGTTGCAATCCTTGCATTGGGGGCAATTCGCAAAATGCCGGCTGTTATTGAAACACCGGAAGGAGACTTTATCGGTATCCGCCACAAAATGTTCTTATCGCATTCATACGATCACCGTGTGGTTGACGGTTCCCTTGGAGGCCAGTTTGTACGTCGTGTTGCTGACTATTTAGAGCAATTCGATGTCAACAGAGAAATCTAAGTTTGCATTTTTTGTAACTAAAAAATAAAATGAACGTAAGACCCACCAACTTAAACTGAAAGAGGTGGGTCTTTCTTAATTTATAGAGCAAATGAAATTACTGAAATCTACTATTTTACTTATACTCTTGCGTTCTTTTGCTTCCTTTGGTCAGTACGACACCAAAAAAGTAATGGAAATGATCAATAACGGAACGGAATCCGAATTGGTAATGGAGAGTGCGATCATGATCCAGGAAGGTTATTTTTATCAAGCTGGGATGATCGTTGACAAATTGCTTGAATTTCAACCAACGAGTTCGAATTACAACTACCGCCGGGGGTACATCTATTTGGAGATGTCGAGAGACTTTGTCAAAGCGATGCCCTATTTGGAACGAGCAGTTGTAAAAACAGATAAAAAATACGATCCGTTCAACACCAAAGAAACTGCGGCTCCTATTGATGCTTATTTTGAAATGGGCCAATGTTACCACATGGCTGGAAACATTGATAAGGCTGAAGAATACTACAATAAATTCCTGGCCACTTCTATTACCAAATCAAACAATGTATTCTTTGCAAAACTGTACCTGGAACAATGTAAAGTAGCACGTGCAGAAATGCAAAATCCGAAGAATGTGTATTTGAAAAACATGGGAACAACTGTCAATACAGCCAACCCGGAATATTCTCCCGTTATTTCACTGGATGGTTCTGCTCTGTATTACACCTCTCGCAGAAGATGGCCTACAGGAGCTTCAGACAAAGGTTTGGATCCAAGAAACAATATGTACCCGGAAGATATTTATGTGTCTTACCGCGATTTTGATTCCACCTGGATGTACCCGGTTAAACTGGAGTTCTGTGATTCCCTGCAAAACGAAGCAACTTTGGCCGTAAGCCCGGATGAGCGCCGTGTATATGTTTACCAGGATACCAAAGGGAACGGAGATATTTTCTATTCCGATTTCTCTACCAACAGGTTCCAGGAAGTTTCTCATTTGGAAGATAAAAAAATCAACACAAACGATTGGGAAACACACGCAACTGTAACTCCGGACGGACAGCGCATGTATTTTGTATCCAATCGCAAAGGAGGATTCGGTGGACGTGATATCTATTACTGTATCAAACAAAAAGACGGCAACTGGGGAGATCCTGTGAATGCAGGACCGAATATCAACGGACCTATGGACGAAGAATCTCCGTTCGTTTCAATTGACAACAGCACCCTTTATTTCTCAAGCAACGGAAACAAAAGTATGGGCTGGTTCGATATTTTCATGTCGAAAGCCGACGGAAAAGGAGCTTGGGGACCTGCTGTGAACCTTGGTGCTCCGATCAACTCAACCTGTGATGATCTTTTCTACACGACAACAGTTGACGGGTTAACAGGATATATGACTTCTGTTCGTTTGCAAGGAAAAGGAGAAAAAGACATCTACGAGATCAAGAACAATTACTTGGGAGTTAAGAATATTGCAGTATTAAACGGGAAAATAAACGTGATTGGCAACAGACCGCTTCCAGAAGATGTTTCGGTAACATTGAGATGTTTGAACTGTGAGAATCCTTACGACCGAAAATTATTCCCGCGTCTGCGTGACGGTGTGTTCATGAACTCATTGGAGCCTTGTAAAGAATATGACCTAACCTTCTCTTATGAGAAAGACGGTAAGAAAAACTTCTACAACGAGAAATTCAAGACAGAATGTAACAAAGAATATTCGGAAGTTTACCGTGAGTTCTGGCTGGATCTTGACAAGCAAATGATGGTGAAACCTTACTATGTGGTTGGAACAATTACAGACAGTAAGACCAAAGAAAAACTATCCGGAGTTGCGATCACACTTGTTAATAAGAACACCGGAGAGAAACTTTCCCAATCCGTAACTGCGGCTGCCGGAGCATACAAAACCGATACACTTGGTGGTATGAAGAAAGGCGACAACGTGGAGTTTGCTTTGACATTGGAAAAATCAGGATACGTGACTATGACATACGACGCTTCGGTGACTTTGGACGACAACTCTGAGATCCGCATCGACCGTTCATTAGCTAAGAATGAAGTTGGAACCGATATCGGGTTGGATGTAAACCCAATTTATTTCGACTATAATAAGTGGGATATTCGTCCGGATGCAGCTGCCGAATTGGATAAAATCGTGAAAATTATGAAGGCCAATCCGGGTATCAAGATCGAGCTTGGTTCCCACACGGATAGCCGGGGTACGGATGAGTACAACAGAAAACTATCCGATCAGCGTGCGAAGGCTTCTGCCCGTTACATCGTTTCGAAGGGAATTGCTGCCAACAGAATTACCGGAAAAGGATATGGTGAAGCGAAACTGAAAGTATCTGATCAACAAATCAACAGCATCCAAAGCTGGGATGAGAAAGAAAAGGCACATCAGCTGAACCGTAGAACAGAGTTCCTGATCGTGAAATAAATCATAAAAAACACCATAAAAACGTAGGGGCGAAAAATTTTTCGCCCCTACGTTTTTTATTTTCCCCATCTTTGAATATAACTTTTACATTATGAACTTATCACTCACCCGAAACTTTGTTATGCTGGACCTGGAAACCACCGGATTGGATGTAGCAAAAGATCGGATTATTGAAATTGCACTGATTAAGATTACTCCCAACGGAGAGCAGAGTGAGTATTATAAACGGATTAACCCCACTATTCCAATCACGAAAGAATCTGCTGAAATTACTGGTATTACAGACGAAATGGTGAAAGATGAGCCCACTTTCGCACAGCTTGCTGATGAGATTGCTGCTTTCATCGGTGACGCTGATTTGGGTGGTTACAATTCAAACAAGTTCGACATTCCTGTTCTGGCTGAAGAGTTCCTGCGCATCAACCATGCTTTCAAAGTGAATGACCGCCGGTTTATAGACGTACAAAACATCTTCCACAAAATGGAACAGCGCACACTGGCTGCCGCATACCAGTTTTACTGCAAAGAATCCATGGAAAATGCGCACAATGCTTTGTATGATACCAAAGTAACACTGGATGTATTTAAAGCGCAATTGGAGCGCTATCCGGACCTTGCAAATACGATTCCCGAGCTGTCTGACTTTTCCCGCCAGGGCAACCAGGAGTGGCACGACTTTGCGGGGCGGCTGGCAAAAACGAAAGACGGTCAGGTTTGCTACAACTTCGGGAAACACAAAGGAAAGACGGTAGCAGAAGTAGCAGAATCAGAACCGGGCTATTTTGGCTGGATGATGGACGCTGACTTCCCCCTATTCACCAAACAATTGCTACGCGAAGAAATGGAACGTATCAAGCAGAAGCGCCGTGAGAAACGCGAAGGTGAAAATTCCACTATGAGTATGGAGGATAAACTGGCAGCGCTTCAGAATAAGTTTAAAAAATAATTGAAAATCCCGAAAAGTCGGGACAAGTTGGAGAATGGAATAATTGAAAAGACTTTTCAATTCAATTGAACTTTTGAAACATTTGAACTCTTTGAACTTTAAAATAAAATGAAAATCATCTGTATAGGGCGTAACTACGCCGACCACGCAAAAGAATTAAACAATCCGCTTCCGACAGAACCGGTTTTCTTTATGAAACCGGATACGGCATATTTACCTGCAGGGAATGACTTTTATATTCCGGATTTTACCAAAGACCTGCATTACGAATGTGAAATTGTGGTGAAAATCAAAAAAGTGGGAAAAAACATCCAGGAGAAATTTGCTTCAACTTATTACGATGAAATCTCACTGGGGATCGACTTTACAGCACGCGATCTGCAGGAACAGTGCAAGGCAAAAAGTCTTCCGTGGGAAAAAGCAAAAGGATTTGACAACAGTGCCCCGATGGGTGCAAAGTTCATACCGGTAGATTCTTTGGATCTGAACAACTTTCATTTCACGCTGAAGAAGAACGGAACTGTGGTTCAAAACGGACATACAGCCGACATGATCTTCTCCATCGATAAAATAATTGCATACGTTTCCCAATTCGTAACTTTAAAAACAGGAGACTTAATTTTTACAGGAACACCTGCAGGAGTTGGTCCGGTGGCAATTGGGGATCACTTAGAGGGATTTATCGGCGAAGAGAAGTTGTTGGACTTAAAAATCAAGTAGTATGGTAGAAACGTAATTAAGATTGCAGCATTTTGTTTCAGATTGCCCAACTTGTTATGCAAAAACTGCGTTCTTTCCACTATGAAAATCAATCTTCTTTTCTTCCTGATCTCATTTTCCTACTCCGTCTCCGGTCAGAACCTAGTCCCAAATCCTGATTTTGAAACTTACAACAATATACCTTGCTCCTGGATCGGAACCCCCGCTGACCTGGCCGATATTCTCCCTAACTGGATGATACAGAGTGGTAGTCCGGATGTATTCAGTACACTGTCTTCCAATGATTGTTTTGCCAATGCCACTCAATCCACCGAATACTATTCTCCCGGAAAACAGCAGCCACATTCGGGCGATTTTATGGGTGGAATAATTACTTACGGTGCCGGTATGGGTTCTTATTCTCAATACAGGGAATCCTATGAAATAAAGCTATCTACTCCGTTAACCGTAGGACAAACCTATTATGCCGAATTTTATGTTTCTCTTGCAGAGCAATCAGGATTCGCCAGCAATAACATCAGTCTTTATTTTTCCGTTCCGCTTATTCCTTTTAATCTTACTGACTGGGGCCCACTTCATGTCACTCCCCAAATTTCAGAAACATCCATTGTAGCTGATACAACCGGATGGACTAAAGTCTCCGGGACCTTTATTGCGGATTCACCCGCAGAATACCTGGTCATAGGCAACTTCACAGATGACAATCTGACACAGGTTACTCACATGAAGAGCAATACGTCCTTTGCTAACGCATACTATTTTATTGATGATCTGTTGGTTAAAGAAACCTGTCTGGCAGTTAGCAGTAATCAAACAATTTGTCAAAACGAATCCGCTACAATCTCTGCATCCTCCGATTCTTTTCACGGGTGGACACTTTCCACAAATCCCGAAACTATCATTTCTACCGATTCAATCTTTCTGGTTACTCCGCTTTCAACAACCACTTATCTGGCTTTATCGGATTGTGACACTTTTTCAGTGACTGTCAATGTCCAAACCCTTCCTCCTGATCTGTTCCTGGGAAATGATACTACGATTTGTGAAGGGACAGTACTCATACTAAAAGCTGCCGATCCGAACGGAAGTTATACCTGGCAGGATGGTTCGGCAAAACCTTATTTTGATGTTGACACAAGCGGAACTTACAGCCTAATCGAAACGAATCAATGTGGCACTTCTGTTTCCGAAATCCAGGTGAATTTTTCCCCCTTACCCGTTATTCCTTTTGAAAACCTTACTTATCTCTGTGAAGGGGGAAGTATATTCCTCAATGAATATGAACCTACATTGCAGGCAGAGTATGTGGATGCTACCGGGACCATGATGCTTACCACTAAAGTAATCTCAGATCCCGGAATGTATACGTTGATAGCTCAAAATTCATGTGGTTATTCAGTGAAACAAATAATAGTCAAAATGAAAGATTGTGCTTACGGAATCGAAATGCCCAATATCGTTACACCGAACGGAGATAATATTAATGACCTGTTTACTCCCGTTTTTTCAAAAGGAATCCTAGAGATGCAAACAAGAATCTTTAATCGCTGGGGGGAACTCATTTATGAAACCAGCAATCCTGCCATAGAATGGAACGGGGCATCTTACGCGGAAGGTGTTTATTTTTGGCGGATCGTGTACACGGACATAGACTCAAACGAGAACACACAACAGGGGTTTGTTCAGGTCATAAAATAATTTCCAATTATGAGCCGGGACTGAGCGAATGACGAATTTTCTTAATTATTGAAAAGGCCATTCTGCATTCCTCTTCGCTTTCACGAAATAAACAATCGTTCCGAGGCTGATCACACCCAATCCTGCGAGGATCATCTGCCAGCCGGTAGAAATTAAAATTCCAACCCAAAGAATGATTGCCAGAATAGCCGGAATCGGGAATAGATGCATTTTCCAGGGAAAGAACAATTTTCCGTGCTTTCTGTGAAGCAAGATTAGTCCAACAGACTGACCAATGAACTGAATCAGGATACGCATGGCCAGAATGGCACTGATCACATCACTTAACTTAAATAACAAACTGAACAGGAATCCCAGTCCTCCAAGAAAAAGCAAGGAGATATGCGGAAACTGTTTCGTTGGGTGTAATCTTGAAAAGACTTTAAAGAAAGAACCGTCTTCTGCAGCGGCATAAGGAATACGGCTATATCCCAGTGTTGCAGAGCTGTCTCTTATACACATCTCCGAGCCCACGAGACAGGCAGAAATCTCGTATGCCGTCTTCTGCTTGAAAAAAAAAA
>NZ_CABHOL010000013.1 GCF_902168135.1 uncultured Fluviicola sp. | reverse complement strand
CTAATATCCCACTCGGGTTCAGCGTCCTCAGCCGGACCAAGCAGACTGCAGATCCGTGTGCTATCTGAACGGACTGAATAGTTTAAAACAGAAATAGTGACCTACTGCCAAATTGTAACACAAAACCGACTTGAAGACGGATGAATTGCTTAGGAGGAACCCGATTTTTGTTCATTTTCGTCCCATGAGTACTGCCCTGAAAGAATAATTATTTGGGGGGAAAATGAACCTCTAAATATTCTTATTTATTCTGTGTTGTCGAATGACGAAATTTTGTTTAGGAGATTATGAATTAGGAAAAAAACATTTTTAACTTGAAATAAGCAAGAGAGAGGGAACATGTAAAGAAGCAATTTCTTCTAGCTATATTATATAGCTACAAAATCAAATAGAATTGTAGCCAAAGAGAAATGAGAGAAATTTATTTTGATTTCTCCCTTGAATCATTTTGGAAAAAAATAGTTTATAAATAAAATTTCAATAAGGGTTCATTAACTAATTGCTGCAAACTGTGAGAATTCCTATACCTTACAATTATTGAAGATCCGGGTCGGTTCTTCACAAATCGTTGCCGGATTGGATGATCCTTACCCCTTAGGTGAAATGGAAGGAGTTGCGAATTCATACCCGGGCAGAGTGATCGATTTCGCTGTGGAAGTCGGGATACTGGACCAAAAAGAATCAGATGCTATTTGGTACGATAATGTGCTCCGCTGGCTTGGAAAAACATCCATTTAATAAAGCATCATGCAGCAAAAGAGTCTCTTTCTTTTTTTCCTGTTCTTTTTAATCGGTACTGCTGGTTTTTCACAGGAACGAAAAGACTCATTGGACCATTTGCCCATTGAATACGGTCGATTTGTAAAAAATAAGAATCAGCGTTTTGGCTTTTTTGAGCGGTTGAAGAAAAAAAACAACGATGAATACTATGTGGAAGTATTTAAATCCGTAGGAAAGGCTCAAACCGATGTGGTTGATTTTAAGATCAATCGTTTTCAGTTTCCGTCGGTAGATTCGATAGCATTTTTTATTAACGAAAGACGTATTGCAAGTACGCGTATCAGCGAGATCAAACAACGCATCTTTCTGCCTGCTTCCAATAAGGATTACGAGGTGGTCGCCAGGTTTCGCGGATCGGTAGTTTCAACGCTTCATGTTTCTGTTTTGCCAGTCGTTACACAGAAAGTACGGATAGTTCCCCTGCTTAAAACAAAGATCAACAGAGATAGTTTGGAAAGGGAACTGAATTTCCTCTTCGCTTCGGCAAATATCCAATTTGATGTAACCATCGAAGCCGTTTTCGAAAATGATGCCATTGAAGCTTCGGGGCCTTTTGAGAATCCGGATTCCGACCGGTTGAAGTATACTGACCAGATGCGCCACATCCGGGACGTGTACAAGAATACTTACAAAGAGAAAACTGTTAACACACTGCTCTTTTTTATCGTTCCCGGATTTGTAAATCCCCGCCTGCAAGGATACATGGTGAAAAACAAATCACTCGGTTTCGTTGTACAAAATGATTCACAGAAATTATCACATGAAATAGCCTGCGAGTACCTGAATGGTTTTGCCAATATTGAAGCTGTTGAAGAAGTGCGGAGAAATCCTGAAAATTGGATGCTGGATAACGAAGAATGGATCCGGATCAATAAAAATCCGCGGATTTATTCTATAATCGATGATTATGAAGAAGTAGTAACCAACAACGGATTGATCGCTTACTATTTTTTCGAACAGTCAAAAGACGGAACAATCTTTCTGAAAAACAACAGTTTCCTGGCTTCGGTCATGCGTCCGATGAAGAAGAACACGTATTCTTACCACCTTCAGATAGATAATATCTTGTACAGAACAATCTTCCGGATCAAATCAAAACCGTTTAATGCACTGCACATCCTGAGTGTGCTGGGTTCTATTTTCGGATGTATCTACGGTTTTCGGAAATTACGGACATTCATTCGCAAAAAAATGAAGCGGCCGCGCTGGATCAATTTCCTTTCAAGATTCATCCAGTGGACAGGAATGTTTGTACTTTCTTACGTCCTGGTTAAGGCGGTTGATTTGGGGTATGGCTGGTTTGAAGTAACGGACGGCATTATTAAATCCTATTCCGGGCTGGAAGAAAAAAAAGTGATGGACTTGTTGTTCAATAATACGCATCCGAATAAACTGGAAGAAAAAAGAATTGGTTCGGAACTGATCATCAAGCGGGAGAATAATTATTACCTCTACGAACGGAAAAAGGTGCTTTACTTTAAGATGAATGTTTCCAAAGAAAATGTCCCTTTAAAACTGCGTTTGATAGCAAATTCAGATTCTTTAAAAACAGGATTGCTGGATGAACCGATAGCTGCCGAAAGTCATTACATGGTAGTTAAGATCTATTCAGCCAAAGGAAAGTGGCTTCGCGACCAGGTTTACAATCATTTGGGTGTGGATCTGACCTCCAAACTGAAGTTGCAGGACCCTCCGAAACGCGTGTTGATTTTTGTGAACGGATACAGGCCGACTTCATTGGGAATTACCTTTGAAGAGAACTTTGAAGATATTCGAAGCAACGGACTGGAATTCCCCAATTCCCTCAATCGTTTATTTACGGAAGACCGCTACAATTACTGGCATCCGTGGCAACAGATTGATGATACCTTTAAGCTGCGGATCAATCCCACGGAATATTATTATGCAGATGGTCATCATTCCGTTTCTACTTCCAACCACAGAAGCTTGTTGAATTTTAGCACCAATTCAGGCATTTATCCCAAAAGATGCAGGAATCCAAAACACCATATTTGTTACACTACAAGTACAGTCGGATCCAGGATCTTTGGTTCTAAAAAAGCACGGACCTATGGTTTACTGGCTACAAAACCCAATAGGAGAGGCTTTGCCGTGCGTTCAAACAGCGGACGAATCGCCGGAAGGAATTTGTACCAGATGCTCAACGAATTGCCGAACTCTTCTAAAAATGATACCTTATACCTGGTAGTGCATAGTATGGGATTTGCCTATGCGCAGGGAATGATCGAACAATTAAGAGGAAAGATACATTTCGGGGGATATTACATACTTGCACCTGAAAATGCATCTGCCGGAACCGTTAATCTCAAAGAATGGAAACAGGTTTGGCAATACGGAAGTAACCTGAATACAGTCGGGCAGGACGCTCCGTGTCTGCAGGATGGAGTTGCTCCGCAGGCTTCGGTAAAAGGCCTGAGTGAAAAACAACGGATCTATTTCCCAAAAGTACTTTACAAACACAAAGGATATTTCGATTCACATTTCATAGGCTATTATGAGTGGGTTATTCAGATTCCCAAAGGTAAAAAAGGACATATTCAACAGCGATAATTACAAGTTTCCAATTGCGAATTACGAATTTTTTCAATTTGTAATTCGTCATTTGTAATTAGGGAATTACCCCAAGACTTCTCATTCATGTATAAAGGGTAGTTCAGTTAGTTGATTTACCTTTTTTATGGTATTGTGCAATACTTTATCCCGAGGCAATTTTGCTATTTAGAATTGTTCTATATAATATGAATCTGTATCTGGATAGCCGTAATCAATTAATAAGCCTGGGATTTAAGGAGTTGACCCAATTGGTCCTCGGAGACGTAACAGTTGAATGGCATTCCGGTAACCCGAAATTAGAACCTTCATCGGCAGATCCGGATAAAAAGCAGGTAGTAGTTTACAACTTTGCCGACAATTACCCGGAAATAGAGAATAACCTGAAAGAAAACCCGGAGGATACGAACAGTATCAAGATTGTTTTGATCATCAATGGCGACGTATCCAGCCTCCCTAAATTAGTTTCTTATGGTGTTTCGGGATTCATTGATATGAATTGCTCGGAGCAGGAATTAAAAGAAGCATTCCGGAAAATTTTGCACAACCAGAATTACTATTGTGAACTGGTTTGGAATAAGATCTTGAACCAGGATGAAGAAACAGCTTCTCCGACGCAATTTAGTTTAACCAAGCGGGAAATAGAGATTGTAGAATCCTTATTGAACGGGAAATCGACCTTAGAGATCAGCCGTGAATTGGGGTTGAGTCCGCACACCGTGCAAACACACCGCAAAAATTGTTTCAAGAAATTAAAAGTGAAATCACTGTCCGAATTACTGCTGTTCGAGATGGAAAACCAGGTGTTTAAAAAGTAGCTACCCTTTGAGAGGTATTCTTTTCCGCTGATTTTGGGGATTGTGGCAGTTGAGTTGTTGATCTAATTTTGCGAAACTTAATTTAGACTTAATATAAATAACAAATCATGAAAAGAATATTACTTAGCGCTGCGGCACTGATCTCTTTATCAAATGCGATGGCTCAGGGGCCTGTTGTGATTGATACGGTTTATATCGGTGCAGATTATGTAAATAACAAATGGTACAGTTTACAAAACGATGAGACAGGAACTGCTGTTTCTTCTAACTGGGATATCGCTTTGGCAGCTTCTGCAAGTCCGAATTCTTCGTTAACTGCAACGATCTTATTTAACTATAAAGTGGGGAAAGTTTATGCCGTTCCGAATGCAGAGCCAGCAACTTCCTTTGATACCTTAGCGACTGTGGATTTTGCGTCGCTTACTGAATTGATGAATAACGATTCAACCTGGTCGGGTGGAGCATTGAACCGTGCTGCCGGAGCAGGACAGTTTGACTACGGTTGGGGAACTTACAACATGTCTTCACACAACGTAGATGCAAGCCGAGTTTTTGTAGTGAAATACAACGATAATTCTGTAAAAAAATTCTACATCAACTTGCTTTCTACTCAGGGGAAATACGAAATTGTCTCTGCTGACCTTGGTAATGGTACAACTCATACGCAGCAGGATTTGATGATTGCCGCATACGGAACAAAGAACTTTGTTTATTATAAAATCAACACGAATACGGTAGTGGATCGTGAGCCTGCATCAACAAACTGGGACTTCACTTTCTTGCAGTACCCCGCATCTATCGCTCCCGGAATGCAGTATCCTTCTTTCGGAATTTTGAACAACGTAGACGTCGAAGCAGTTAAAGTATCCGGAGTAGCAAATGTAAATACTTACGAAAATTACCAGTCTCAAACTTTTAGCGACTTAACAAACGCAATCGGTTATAACTGGAAAAATGCTCAGGCACAATCCGTTGAAGATAGTACAGTTTACTTCGTAAAAGTAGCTGACGGAAATATCTGGAAACTAGTTTTTACTAAGTTCACCACTGGATCAACAGCAGTTGACCCGCAGGCAAATAACATGAACGTATTCCAAAAACAGAATTTGACTACTCTTGGTTTGAATGATGCTGAGAACAATTTGTTCGTAGAGATTTACCCGAACCCTGCTGCAGAACTTGCAACTGTTGTTTTGGATACTAAAGCAGAAACTAAAATCCAGGTTGTTGCAATGAACGGGGCAATTGCTTCCGAAATCAATGTTGGAGCAGGATTCCAGACAGTAACATTGAATACAAGTGACTTGAACAACGGTGTTTACTTCGTAAATGTGGTAACTGCTAATAATGCAAGAACTCAACGTTTGGTTGTACAACACTGATCATACTGATTTATATAAACAAGATGAGAAAAATTGGTTTTTTATTTCTGGCTCTTTTAGCATTGACGACTGCTTGTAATTCAGGAGCAAAGCCAGAAGAGACAAAAGAAGCAAAAGTCGAAACAAAACGAATCGTTTCTTTAAGCGGTTCAATAACAGAAATCATCTACGCAGTGGGTTCCCAAAAGGAACTCATTGGCGTTGATGTGACAAGTACCTATCCTGAGGCAGCTGAAAAGCTGACGAATTTGGGCCATGTCCGCAAATTGGCTGTTGAAAGTTTGCTGGCATTGAATCCGACACATGTAGTAATGCTGGAAGATGAGGTTTCACCGGATTTGAAATCGAAATTGAAACAGGCAAAAATCGAATTGGTAACATTCAAACACCCGAACAGCGTGGAAGATGCGAAGTCTTTGGTGAAAGAGGTTGCCAAATGGCTGGGAAAAGCAGAAGCTTCCGAAGCAATTGTTGCTAAGATCGATACGGATATCCAAAAGTTGGAAAAGCTTGGCAAAAAGCCGAAAGTATTATTCGTTTATGCGAGAGGAGCCGGAACTTTGATGGTTGCCGGGGAAAATACGCCGCTTGAAAAAATGATCGTTTTGGCCGGAGGAGAAAATGCGGGGAAAGGCTTCACCGATTTCAAGCCTTTAACCAGCGAATCTGTAATCGCAGCAAATCCGGATGTGATTTTGATGTTTACTTCGGGAGCTCAAAGTTTGGGGCCCGACGGAATTTTCAATGTTCCCGGAGTAAATGCAACAAATGCAGGTAAGAATAAAGCACTGATCCAAATGGATGGCCAGTTGTTGAGCGGATTTGGTCCGCGCGTGGCTGATGCTTTGACGGAGTTAAACAAAGAGTTCAAAAAAGTTAAATAAGTTCAAAGGGTTCAAAATTTGAACTATTCAACTTTTTGAACCTTGAACTTTTTGGAACAAAAAGTATATGTCAAGACAAGGGATAATAGGTCTTTCATTATTGGTTTTACTGATAGTTTGCTTTGTGGTAAACCTGTCAGTAGGGAATGTTCATATCCCGATTTCCCATGTCTTTGGCAGTTTGATTGAAAAGATTGGATTTAAAACCGATCTCAAAATAACGGATATCGAATACCAGGTGGTTTACAATATTCGTTTTCCAAGAGCTGTCTACTCGTGTTTAATAGGCGCGGGATTAGCAGTTTCAGGTGCAGCATTGCAGGGAATTTTCAGAAACCCTTTGGTCGATTCCGCCTTAATCGGGATCTCAACGGGTGCCTCTCTATTTGCATCACTATTCATTTTGTTCAACGGATTAGTCCCTTGGTTGATTATTTTCAACGAGGGACTTTCCCTTTCTATCGTAGCTTTCCTGGGAGCTTCCATCGTAGCTTTTATCGTTTACCGTTTGTCGCTGAGCAACGGAGAGATCAATTCATTAACCTTAATCCTTGCAGGGATTGCTTTGAATGCTTTAACAGCATCATTAACGGGGTTATTGACTTTCTTAGCAACAGACGATGAATTGCGGGATTTAACCTTCTGGACGCTCGGAAGTCTGGGGTCTGCAAACAACGATTCAGTTTTGTTATTGGCACTATTCACCCTCGTTCCGATGACTGTTATTTTCTTCCAGGCCAAAAGTTTGAATGTGCTGGCTTTGGGTGAAAGCAATGCGCAATACATGGGCTATAAAGTGAAAACCATCAAATTACTGGTAATTATTTGTTCGACCTGTATGGTTGGTTCTGCGGTTTCAATGGCCGGAGTAATAGGTTTTATAGGTTTGGTCGTTCCGCATATTATCCGAATTGTAGCAGGACCGAATCACAAATCACTACTGCCTTTAAGCGCTTTTTTCGGGGCGATTCTTCTTTCAGTGGCAGATATGATCTCACGAACGATCCTTCCTCCGACAGAAGTACCGATCGGAATTATTACTGCATTAATGGGAACCCCGGTTTTCGTTGCAATCATTTTTAAACACAAACGCAAATTCTCGGTTTGATAGAAGCAAAAAACATAGCGTTTGAAGTTAAAGGAAAACAAATCCTGAAGCCGGTCAATTTTAGAACCGACCAGGAAGAGTTTATCGTAATCCTGGGTCCGAACGGTGCAGGGAAAAGCACCCTGGTGAAGTTGCTTTCCAACGGATTGCAGCCAAGCTCGGGAAGTGTTTCTTATTACGGAAAAGAAGGAAAAGAATGGACGTTGGATAATTTGGCAAAGTACAGGGCATACATGCACCAGGAAAGCATGATAGCTTCCAGTTTTACTGTTCGTGAGGTGTTGGAAATGGCACGTTACCGCTACCCGGAAACAAAAGGGCTATTCAATCAAATGGTAATCGAAAAGATTGTCGACGAATTGAATTTACACGCACTTTTAGATCAGGAATTCAATTTCCTTTCAGGTGGAGAAAAACAACGGGTCCAGTTTGGAAGAGTAATGCTGCAATTGGAGAGCGGGGGAGAAATTCAGCCGATTAAGTATTTGTTCCTGGATGAACCCCTGAATAACCTGGATGTGCGCTACCAGATCGAATTGCTGAAACATGCACGAAAGTTTGTAGACGATAAGCGCGGAAGTGTAATTGTTGTCATGCACGACATCAATTTATGTTACCAGTATGCAGACCGCGTGCTGTTGATGCAGAAAGGAAAAGTCATCCTGGACGGAACGGTCCGGGAAGTCATGAACCCGGAACTTTTAAGTGAAACTTATCAAATAGAATTAGAACAGATCCAATCACTTGACGGAGAAGTGTTTTTCAGGCATGTCTCCTATTCATCCAATTTATTGGATCAATCAATTTAAAATAATAAACAACAATGGAAACAACTTTGGCATTAAAAGAAGCTTTCGAACAATTGAAAGAAAGCGAACCGAAATTAAGAATCAGAGAATATGCGAAGCGTTTGAATGCTTCAGAGGCGGAACTGGTTGCTTTGGGTGTCGGAACAACTGCAGTTCGCCTGCGTCCGGAATTTGTAGCGATTTTAGGAGAGATAGAATCTCTTGGTTTTGTAATGGCTTTAACCCGAAATGACGATGTGGTTCACGAGCGTAAAGGAATTTACGAGAACTTCAGCACCACTCCGCACGCATCCCTTTTTGTTGGAAAAGATATCGATTTGCGTATTTTTCCAAGTTCCTGGGCATATGCATTTGCAGTGACTGAAGGTGATGAGAAACCTCGCCACAGCTTGCAGTTCTTCACAACAGACGGAGTCGCTGCACATAAAATCTACATGGAATCCAAAAGCAACATGGATGCTTATGAAACCCTGGTTGCAAAATACAAAGATGAGAACCAATCTTCTGAATTGGAAATCGGAGCTTTGTTGCCATTGGAATCACCTGAATTGCCGGATAGCGAGATCGACGTGAAAGCATTCCAGGAGGGATGGATCAACTTAAAAGATACACACGAGTTCTTCGGTTTGTTGAGAAAACACAAGTTGACAAGAACACAGGCGTTGCGTTTTGCTCCGGATGAGACTTACGCAAAAAAGACCGACAATAAAGCTTTGCGCAGAGCTTTGGAAGCCGCTGCAAAAGAGCAGGTTTCCATCATGGTATTCGTTGGAAACGCCGGTATGATCCAAATTCACACCGGAGAAGTGAAAAACATCGTGGAACATGGTCCGTGGATCAACGTTTTAGACCCGATGTTCAACCTGCATGCAAAAGAAGAAGCCATCGTAGAATCATGGATTGTACGCAAACCTACGGAAGACGGAATTGTGACTTCATTGGAGTTGTTCAATGCTAAGAAAGAATTGGTGTGTACACTTTTCGGAGCACGTAAACCGGGAGTTCCTGAGTTGGAATCCTGGAGAAAATTGATCGCAGAATTGTAAATCATGAATCCAAAAGCGTATTTGCTTATTAGTTTGATGACTATCCTGGGCGGCTATACAGTTGCTCAGGATACGTTGTATGTCAAAGATGAAGCGGGGACAGCTGTGCCGTTTGCACAAATTGCGATCAGGGACCTGGACGCGAAGAAAATAAATTATGTTCAGACCAATGAACAGGGAATTTTGATCATTCCGAATGGACTTTACTCAGCAGAGAAACTGATCGTAAAAATCAGCACGGACGGTTTTCATGAGCAAACCGATACCATTTCCAAAGGAAAAAGCCAGCGTGTTCATTTGAGAACGAATGCCAAAGATATCGGTGAAGTAGTAATCACCGGGCAGTTGGGGGCAGGTTCTGTTACCAATTCCACAAATAAGGTAAAACTGATCGACCGTGCAACCATCGAGGCAAAAGGAGCCGTGAATCTGCGCGATCTGCTGCAAAATGAATTAAACATCCGTATCAGCCAGGACCAAATCCTGGGAAGCGGAATGTCCATGCTTGGAATAAGCGGGGAAGGAGTAAAGATTTTAATTGACGGTGTACCGGTTATCGGCCGCCAAAACGGAAATATTGATCTGAGCCAGATCAATTTGTCCAACATCGAACGGGTGGAAATCGTTGAAGGACCACTCAGTACCAACTATGGAAGCAATGCCATGGCCGGTACCATTAACTTGATCACAAAAAAGCCGAAAAACAAAGGCTACGACATAAACTTAGGAGCTTTCTACGAAACAGTTGGGAATTACAACCTGAACCTCGGACTGACTTCACGCATTAAGAACCACTCCATTTCTGCTTATGGAGCACGCAACTTTTTTGATGGCTGGACGCCCGGTGATAAAGCGGTTGAATTCCCTAAAAAAGAATTGGCAGATTCCGGAAGGTTCCAGCAGTGGAAAATGAAAGAACAGTACCTGGGCGGATTGAAATATTCCTACAAATTCAAGAAAATAGAATTAATCCCTTCATTGGACTTGTTCCGTGAGAAAATCGTGAACAGGGGTTATCCGAGAGTACCTTACCAGATTTCAGCTTTTGATGACGAATACGTGACCAATCGTCAGAATGCAGGGCTTGAAGTGATAGGCTGGCTGAAAACGAACCTGAAACTGGATGTTCAATTGAATTATTCCAATTACAAACGGATTAAAAACTCCTTCCTCACGGATTTAACGACACTCGACCGAAAATTGCTGGCGAATACGGAGCAGGATACTTCGCGCTTCGTCTTGTACTTCAACCGTGTGACATTAACACGAAACAACGTTGACCGCAAGTTCAATTATGAAGTTGGGTATGACATCAATTACGAGACCGGATTTGGAAACCGGATTGAAAACAAGCGCAAGGAAATAGGCGATTACGCCCTTTTCGGGACCTTCAACTGGGCTCCGTGGAATTGGCTGCACCTGAAACCGGGATTGCGTTTTACTTACAATTCCCTGTACAAAGAAGCATTTATGCCGGCCCTGAATGTGAAAGTAGGTAAGAAGAAGCATATTTTACGTGGAAGCATTGCCTCCGGATTCCGTTCACCTTCCATCAAAGAATTGTACATGGAATTCGTGGATATTAATCACAATATTCGCGGAAACGCAGATTTGAAACCGGAAATTGCGAACCATGTTCAGGGGTGGTATAACTTCAATTGGGAACCGAAGAAATTCCAGTTCGGATTTGAATTGTCGGGGTATTACCAAGATATCCACAACCGAATTAGTTTGTCGCAATCTGCAGATGGAGTCAACTACAGCTATTTCAACATTGATCAGTTCTATGCAAGAGGAATCCAGTCGGTGCTGAAGGTGGGTCAAAAACAGTGGAATGTGAGTGCCGGGTTCAATTACATCGGTACAGCTTCCAATTATTCGAACAACCGCTATGCTTATTCCCCGGAATTGGTTTCAACCGTTTCCTGCCAGTTAAAGAACGGTACAACCAAGTTCAGCGCATTTTACAAATACACCGGGAAAGTGGTTGCATATTTAGCCAATGAAGATGCTTCCATTACACAGTCCTTCATTTCCGATTATAACTTATTGGATTTACAGGTACAGCAATGGTTCCTGAAAAAAACACTCAGCGTTTCACTGGGAGGTAAAAACCTGCTGAATGTGACCAACATTAATGCGGGAAGCGGTTCATCCGGCGGGGCACACTCTTCCGGTTCCGGAACAGCCCCAATTGCCTGGGGAAGAAGTTTCTACCTGAATATTACTTACCTGATAAAATCAAAGCAATGAAAAAAGCACTTTTAATCGCACTCATTCCGGTTTTAGGCGCATGCTTTAAAAAAGAGATTCCGGTTGAAAAACCCACTTCGGGAGCAATAACCGCTCAAATAGAATTGGGAGGAGATTATGCTAATCAGATTTATTATGATTTGGAAACCAATTCCATTATCCGCCAAAATAACCGCGAAATTTGGGATTTGGCTTTCGAAGCCGGAGACAATGGTTTCCACATTTTACTGAACGAATCACGCATCATGTCCGCGGCGCTTTCCAATGAAACAGATATTGCCGCTTTAACTTCCGATGCCGGTTTGAGCTATCATTGGGATTTTCATACCGGGAACCTGGATTCCACAGCAATCGGTGATTGGCAGAGTTCGGGAAAAGTATATGTGATTGACCTGGGAACATCACTTACCGGTTCAAACTTAGGAAAGAAGAAACTGAAAGTACTTTCCGTGTCGAATACGGAATACCAGATCGAATTTGCCGATTTAAACAGCACTTCCATCCAAACATTTACCATCCCGAAATCAACAACTGCGGGATTTACCTATTTCTCCATGACCGGAAGCGGATCTTTGAAAGACATTGAGCCCGATAAAGGAACCTGGGATTTGATATTTACAGCCTACTGCCACGTGTTCGATGAGCACACACCTTATTCGGTTGTGGGAGTTTTGTCGAACCGTTTCGGGGTGAAAGTGCAGGAAGTGAGTATTCCGTTTGCTGATTTGAAATACGCTGACATTGTAGAATCTGACTTTGAAGAACGCGTCAATGTCATTGGTTACGACTGGAAAACATACGATTTTGACAATGGGACTTATGTCGTGAACAGCAACCGAACCTTTATTGTAAAAACGGTCTTGGGACGTTATTACAAAATGCGTTTTGTAGATTATTACGATGAAAACGGGATCAAAGGCGCCCCGAAATTCGAATTGCAGGAATTGATACCATGAATAAATTTACCAAACAGTAGGGGCGCGATTAATCGCGCCCCTACTGTTTTATATGATCAATTTCACCGGAAAAAAAGTAAATTTGCGTCAAATTCTAATTTCATGGCTCAAAAACCGGCAATCCCAAAAGGAACAAGAGATTTTTTACCCGATGAGGTAGCTCGCCGTACGTATATTTTCGATACAATCAAGTCCGTTTTCAAAAGCTACGGATTTGCACCGATCGAAACACCTTCTTTTGAACTTTCTACCACTTTATTGGGGAAATACGGAGAAGAAGGAGACCGCCTGATATTCCGCATTCTGAATTCAGGGGAAAAAATGAAAAAGGCCGATTTGGAAGCTTTGCAGTCCGAAAACCTGGCGCGCTTTGCAAACTCATTGGCAGAAAAAGCATTGCGTTACGATTTAACCGTTCCTTTTGCACGTTTTGTAGTACAACATCAGAACGAGTTGTCATTCCCATTCAAAAGATACCAGATCCAACCCGTTTGGAGAGCTGATCGTCCGCAGCACGGCCGTTACCAGGAGTTTTACCAGTGTGATGCTGATGTGGTTGGTTCGGACTCTTTGTTATACGAAGTGGATTTCGTACAGATCTTCGACCAGGTGCTGACGAACCTGCAGATTCCTGGATTCACCATTATGATCAACAACCGTAAGGTCCTTTCGGGAATAGCGGAAGTTTCCGGTGAAAGCGATAAATTGATTGATATTACCGTTGCTATCGATAAACTGGATAAGATCGGTGAAGACGGTGTTGTAAAGGAATTGAAAGAAAAAGGCGTTTCCGACAAAGCGATTGAGATCATTTCGCCTTTGTTCAAAATGAACGGAAGCAACGAGGCCCGTTTGGAACAGATGAAATCTTTCCTGAAAGACTCGGAAATCGGGCTGAAGGGGATCGAAGAATTGGAATTCGTTCTGAACCAAACCAAAGAACTGGGGGTGGAGCGTGCAGAAGTAGTTTTTGATGTTACTCTGGCTCGCGGATTGAATTATTACACAGGTGCGATTTTCGAAGTGAAAGCACACGATGTGAAAATGGGATCAATCTGCGGCGGTGGTCGTTACGATGACCTGACCGGTTTATTCGGATTATCCGGACTTTCCGGAGTGGGAATCTCTTTCGGGGCAGACCGCATCTACGATGTGTTGAACGAATTGAATCTCTACCCGGAAGATACGAATGCAGGACTGACACTTTTGTTTGCCAATTTCGGAGAAAAGGAAGCTGCTTACTGCATGAAACTGACCAAAAAACTGCGCCAGGTTGGTGTGGATTGTGAGGTGTATCCGAGCGCAGTCAAGATGCAGAAGCAATTCAAGTATGCCGATAACCGCAAAGTGAAATTTGTAGCTCTGATCGGTGAAGATGAATTGAATAAAGGTCAGCTGCAGATCAAGAATATGGAATCGGGAGAACAGCAAGCAATGACCGAAACAGAATTGCTTCACTATTTTAAAGCTTAAACGAAAATGGACCATTTTATTATAGATAACCAATGGGTTTCCCTGGAGAAACTCGACGAGGTGTTAAACTCAAATGCACAGATCTCACTCAGTGAAGAAGCGAAGGCAGCCATTGTAAAATGCCGCACTTACCTGGATGAGAAAGTGGCTAAAAGCGACCGTTTGATCTACGGTGTGAATACCGGGTTCGGAAGTTTGTGCGATACAGCAATTTCCAACGAAGATTTGGAACAATTACAGCGAAATTTAGTGCTTTCCCACGCTTGTGGAATGGGGGAGCGTGTTCCCGAAGAAATTGTCAGAAGATTATTGATCCTGAAAATCATGGGACTTTCTCACGGCGCTTCCGGTGTGCAATTGGAAACCGTAGAACGTTTGGTATTCTTCTACAATAATCACATTCACCCGGTTGTTTTCCAGCAGGGAAGCCTGGGGGCCTCAGGAGATTTGGCACCTTTGGCACATTTGGTTTTGCCGCTTTTAGGTGAAGGAACGGTTATGTTCGAGGGAAAAGAATATTCTTCGAAGGAAATCAATGAGCGTTTCGGGTTGAAAGAAATTGTTTTGAGATCAAAAGAAGGCCTGGCTTTATTGAACGGAACACAATTCATGTCTGGGTATGCTTCTTATGCGATTTCTCACGCACGCAAATTGTGGAAGCAGTTCAACGAAGTAGCGGCTATCTCACTGGATGGTTACGACGGACGTAAAGAACCGTTCGGAGTGCAGGTCAATGAGATCCGTAACCAGGTCGGTCAGATTAAAACAGCTGAAATTTTTAGAAACCTGTTAGCTGACAGTGAATTGGCAAACCGCGAAAAAGCGCATGTACAAGATCCGTATTCGTTCCGCTGCATTCCGCAGGTTCATGGAGCTTCTTACGATACAATTGAACATTGTGCAATGATCGTAGAACGCGAGATCAACGCCGTTACGGATAATCCAACCGTTTTCCCGGATGACGATATCGTAGTTTCAGCAGGAAATTTCCACGGACAGCCTCTTGCTCTGGCAATGGACTTCCTGGCAATTGCTTTGGCAGAAATGGGAAGCATCAGCGAACGCAGAATTTACAAATCCATTTCCGGAACGCGTCATTTACCGGCATTTTTGGTGGCAAAACCAGGTTTGAATTCCGGGTTTATGATCACACAATATACCTGCGCCTCTATCGTGAGCCAGAACAAACAATTGTGTACGCCGGCAAGTATCGACACGATCGATTCCAGCAACGGACAGGAAGATCACGTTTCCATGGGAGCAAATGCAGCAACGAAATTGTTCCGTGTGATTGATAATTGCTACTCCATCCAGGGAATTGAAATTCTGCATGCGTGTCAGTCATTGGAGTTCCGCAGACCGGCAACTTCCGGACCACGCCAGGAAGAGATATTTGCTAACTTTAGAAAAAAAGTCCCTTTTGTGAAAGAGGACGGATATATGCATCCTTTGATGCAGTTGAGTAAAGAATTTGTAAAAAACGGAATATGAGTGAAGAATATATGAATGTTAACCAGGAAACGGAACCAGTACAAAAAAGACCTGTTTTACTGACCGTGCTTTGTATCTTAAGTTTTATAACCATTGGTTTCGGCCTGCTTGGAGTTATATTCACCCTGATTGGCGGAGAACCAAGTCCTGAAAAGATCCAGGCGGCTTATAATGAGCTCATTCAAATGGCCGGTGACATGCGGGACAAGCAAATGACAACCCTTGCTGATATGATTGAGCAGGCGGCAGATCTGACGGTTTACCAGCAGCACCGTTATTGGTCTGTTTTGGGAATCAACGCATTGACAATGATTACGGGTTTTGTTGGAGTACTGTTTATGTTCAGGGGGAAGCGTTTGGGGTTCCATCTGTACATTATTTACAATTTGATTAGTGTCGGCGGAACATTCTTAATTGTTCCTTCAGATATGGTTCCTATGGTTTCAGTGATTATGAACCTGGTAATATCCCTGTCTCTTATACACATCTGACGCT
>NZ_CABHOL010000012.1 GCF_902168135.1 uncultured Fluviicola sp. | reverse complement strand
GGCTATACACTGGATGAATTGTACCAGGGAAAACAATTATTTGAAGCAAATTGCAACTTGTGTCACAAATTGAAGAAACCGGCTTCAGAGCCAGAATCGGAGTGGCGAGAAATTGTGCCGCGAATGGTGAAAAAAGTGAATAACAAAGAAGGACATCACATTGATGAGGCAGGGCAGGAGAAAATCCTTCGCTATGTGATCACAATGGGATCGGTGGAAAAATCTTAAAATTCATAGGGTGAATGCCAAAAAAACAGTAGGCGCGCGATTAATCGCGCGCCTACTGTTTTTATAGATCAAATCGATCTGCATTCATGACTTTCGTCCAGGCTGCCACAAAATCAGTAATAAATTTATCGGACGCATCTGAACTTCCGTAGACTTCAGCTATTGCTCTTAATTCGGAATTCGACCCGAAAACCAGGTCTGCTCTTGTGGCAGTCCATTTCAGTTCACCTGTTTTCCGGTCACGCCCTTCGAACAACTCCTGGTGATCATCTGTTGCCTTCCAAGCAGTATTCGTATCAAGCAGGTGTAAGAAGAAATCATTCGTGAGTGATCCCGGTCTTTGAGTAAGAACGCCATGTTTGGAGTTATCAAAGTTTGTTTCCAGTACACGCATTCCTCCGAGCAAAACAGTCATTTCAGGTGCGCTCAAATTAAGCAGCTGTGCTTTGTCTATTAATAACTCTTCCGTAGAAATAAGTGATTTGGCTTTCAGGTAATTCCTAAACCCATCAGCGAAAGGTTCCATGGCGGAGAAAGAATCAACATCTGTCTGCTCTTGTGAAGCATCCATACGTCCCGGTGTAAATGGCACATTTATCGGATGTCCTGCATTTTTTGCTGCTTTTTCTATTGCGGTGCATCCTGCCAATACGATTAAGTCGGCTAGTGATATCTTTTTCCCGTCGTTTTGAAGGTTGTTGAAATCGCGTTGGATGTTTTCCAGTTTTTCCAAAACGGTTCCAAGCTGCTGTGGATTATTAACCTTCCAGAATTTCTGAGGCGCCAAACGAATGCGTGCACCATTTGCACCGCCGCGTTTATCAGAGCCGCGGAAAGTTGAAGCCGAAGCCCATGCGGCGGATATAAAATGTGATGCCGGAATTCCTGAATGGAGGATCTTTTCCTTCAGGCTTTCGATGTCTTTTGCATCAACCGGTTTGTGATCAACTTTTGGAATTGGGTCCTGCCAGATCAAGACTTCTGATGGTACTTCAGGTCCTAAATAACGTTCTATCGGTCCCATGTCGCGATGGGTCAATTTGAACCAGGCTCTTGCAAAAGCATCTGCAAATTGATCGGGATTTTCGTAAAAACGACGGGATATTTTTTCATAAACCGGATCAAATCTCAGGGAAAGATCGGTTGTGAGCATCGTTGGAAGGTGTTTTTTCGACGGATCATGTGCATCAGGAATGGTTTTTTCTGCATTTTTTGCTACCCATTGATGTGCACCGGCCGGACTTTTGGTCAATTCCCATTCGTTGCCAAACAGATTATCGAAGAAATGGTTGCTCCATTTGGTTGGTGTTTGTGTCCAGGTAACTTCCGGTCCTCCGGTTGTGGTATCAGCACCGAATCCGGTGTTGAATTTATTGCTCCAGCCCAGGCCTTGTTCTTCGATTCCTGCGCCTTCCGGTTCCGGACCTACTAAATCCGGGCTTCCCGCACCGTGAGCTTTTCCGAAAGTATGTCCACCGGCAATGAGAGCAACTGTTTCTTCGTCGTTCATGGCCATGCGGGCAAAGGTTTCACGGATATCTTTAGCCGCGGCTATCGGATCCGGATTTCCGCCGGGGCCTTCCGGGTTTACGTAGATCAATCCCATCTGCACAGCCGCAAGTGGATTTTCAAGATTGCGGTCACCGGAATAACGTGTGTCGTCGCTCAGCCAGGTTTTTTCCGAGCCCCAGTAAACATCCTGGTCCGGTTCCCAAACATCCGCCCGGCCTCCTGCAAAACCAAAAGTTTTAAAGCCCATAGACTCCAGTGCGACATTCCCGGAAAGGACCAATAGATCTGCCCAGGATAATTTCTGACCATACTTTTGTTTTATCGGCCAAAGTAAACGGCGTGCTTTATCCAGATTCGCATTATCCGGCCAGCTGTTCAAAGGTGCAAAGCGCTGTTGTCCTGATCCTGCACCGCCTCGGCCATCGCCAATGCGGTAAGTTCCCGCACTATGCCATGCCAAACGGATAAACAAGGGACCGTAATGCCCGAAATCTGCCGGCCACCACTCCTGTGAATCTGTCATTAAATGGCGCAAATCGGCTTTTACAGCCTGAAGGTCTAAGCTTTTAAATGCTTCAGCATAATTAAATGAGCCACCCAAAGGGTTAGACTTGGCATCACGCTGCCTGAGCACATTTAATCGTAATTGATTGGGCCACCAGTTATTGTTCCTGATAACTCTTTCATTGTTGGCATTTCCATTGGTTGCGCCTGTAAAAGGGCATTTCGAAGCATCTCCGTTTGAGTTATTTTCCATCTTATCCAGTTTGGTAGTTCCCTTAAATGTATGAATTGTTCGGGTCAATAAAAAGGATTAGGATGAATTATGTTCAAATGTTCAAATGTTCAAATGTTCAAATGTTCAAATGTTCAAATGTTCAAATGGATTGACTTAAATAATTTTGAACCCTTGAACTTTTTTTTGAACATCTTTGAACCTTTAAAACAATTTTGTCTTGAAAATTTTAGGACGGATCGTAAACTGTTCTTTTGTCTGCTCTTCCCGGCGCCATAGGATTCCCATTCGTCCCAGGTCAATGGAAACATGAAAACGCGGATCGGAAGACAGGTATTTCCAGCAATCCCACATGTCTTCGCTCCAACGGATATCATCAAGTATGAAAGCAGTATTGCTGTGGGTGTGTTCAAATAAAGCGTCTATATACAGGGTAGTTGCTTTGCCCGAATGATTTCCGTCGAGGAAGATCAAATCGTATTTTCCAATGGCCGGGAGTTTTACAAAATCATCAAAAGAGCTGCAGATGGTTGTGATTCCGGAAAGTTTCCAGTAATCGAATTGCTGGGATGCCCGTGATAAAATGGCATCACATCCTTCAACGGTTATTATGTGCCCTGCCGGATTTCCGGATTTCAGATGAATGGTCCCTGTTCCTATAGAAGTTCCCAGTTCCAGGGTCAATACAGGTTTGTAATGCTGTGCAATTTTCCATAAAATATCCCCGTAAACGCCTTTACTGCTGGCATTTTTTGCGAGTTCAGAAACAGATCGCGTCTTTCCCATTTGTTTGGAACCTGCGCCTAAATCGATAATTTTAAATTGTTCCTTGTTCTTTTTGATCTTTTGCAGCCATTTTTTTCGTGCTGTGAGAAAATTTTTGTCCACTTTTGTCGTTAAACAGTTATCGACAAAGTCAAAAACAAAGGGAGAATGGATACCATGTCTGCCTTTTGACTTGAGTAAAAATCCGAAAATTGATTTGGAATTTTGCATAACACAAAGAAACAAAAAAACGCTACAGGAAGCATGCTTATGCTAAAAACTACAATAGAATTACAGATGGAACGCTTGCGGGCTCCACAACCTGCATTGAACCTGGTTTCAGCATGCCGGATCAATGAAGGCATCATTGCTTTGGATGCCGAAAAAATTGAAGATCTTGCACAATCTTTCTATCAATCGAACAAGAAGATTTCGGTGTTTATTCCGGCCTCTGGGTCAGGATCAAGGATGTTCCATTTCTTGTTTGAATTCCTGGATAACCCGAACGAAACCAATAGCGGGTATGTAGAACGTTTTCTGACACATATTGAAGATTTTGCATTCTTTTACCAGTTTCCGGGATCTATCCAAAAAGCTTTACGCAATAGAAGCATGGACCTGGACGCATTCGTATCGTTCATTTTGAATAATAAAGGGTATGGTTTGGCACATTTGCCGAAAGGATTGATTCCTTTTCATAAAAATGGCCCTTTTCTACTTTGCCCGATCCAGGAACATGTGGTACAAGGGCAGTTATTGAACCAAAATAACTGTTCGTTCCATTTTACGATCCAGCCGAAATTCCAGGAATACATCCAGCGTCAATTGGAGTTTTTGGAAGGAATGACTTCGAAGAAATTTGATGTTGATTTTTCAGTGCAGAATGCGGAAACAAATGCTGTTGCTTTCGATGATAATTACCAGCCAATCCTGAATCCGGAAGGTGATTTACTAACAAGGCCTGCAGGTCACGGAGCTTTACTGGAAAATTTTGCAGAAGTAGATGCCGATTTGATTTTCATTAAGAATATCGACAATATCCAACACTATAATCATTCGCAAATCGCTGTTGAAACACAGCGTATGCTTGGAGGCTTATTCCTGGAGGTCCAAAACAAAATAGAAAAATTGACCCTCGATTTTTCGGAAGAGGCCTGGAATGATTTCAATGCCGAATACCAGTTATTTCACGAGTCGCTCAATAGTTTACCGCAAAACGAGAAGCTGGAACTGTTGAAAAGACCGCTTCGTATTTGTGGAATGGTCCAAAACGAAGGTCAGCCGGGAGGAGGTCCTTTCTGGGTAGAAAACAATGGTGAGATTACGAAACAGATCGTTGAAAAAGCGCAGATCAATCCAAAAAGCGATCAGGTCCGTGTGATGATCCAATCTTCGCACTTTAACCCGGTAATCATGGTTTGCCAGGGTAAAAACAGCGATGGTTCCAAAATAGATATGGATGCATTCAAGGATGAAAATGCCTATTTCAAAGTGAGTAAATCACACAATGGACAATCCATACATTTTGTTGAATTACCAGGGCTTTGGAATGGTTCTATGGCTAAATGGAATACGGTTTTTGTTGAGATACCAAGCAAAACATTCAGTCCTGTGAAATCTATTTTGGATTTGCTGGATAAGGCGCATCAACCTTAAATAATTACTAATTGCAAATGACGAATTACCAATTATTCCATTTGTAACTGGTAACTAGTAATTGGTAATTAATACAGTTTTTGTCGTTTCAGTAAATACTTCACCAATACATCCTGTATGGGGTCTTTGATGTCAATTGCATAAAAATCGACATTGTACTGGGTGCATTTCAGGCTTACTTCGTTGAAATAACGGTTGATTTCCGTGGTGTACTTTTCTTTGATCTCAGCCGGCTGCAACTTCATTTTTTCTCCCGTTTCCATATCGATCAGGTTGATCGGGTTGTGTCCAAGCTCAAAATCGATCTCAGTTGCTTTATCCATCACATGAAACAGCACTACTTCGTGTTTGTTGTGTTTCATGTGCTGAATGCTCTGCATAAATTCATCCAGTCGGGAAGGATCGTCCAATAAATCCGTAAAAATGACGATCAGGCTTCTTTTGTGGCATAATTCCGCTACATCATGCAGGCAGGAAATGGTCTCAGTAAGTTTGGCATCAACCGCCTGGTATTCGTGCAGCTGTTTTTCCATTTCATGCAGTAAGAAACGGTGATGTGCCCCGGATGATTTTGCAGGTGTATGTAAAAACAAGCGGTTGTGGAATAAGGAAAGTCCTACCGCATCACGCTGTCTTTTTAATAATTCGGATAAAGATGCTGCGGCAAGGACTGAGAATTCCAGTTTGGAAAGCGTATTCTTTCCGCTGTAATACATGGATGAAGACACGTCGACCACCATCTGGCAGCGAAGATTGGTTTCTTCCTCGTATTTTTTAGTGAACATTTTCTCTGACCGGCCATACAATTTCCAGTCAATATGTCGTGTTGATTCACCCGGATTGTACAAACGGTGTTCTGCAAATTCCACGGAAAAACCATGAAACGGACTTTTGTGCATTCCGGTAATGAAACCTTCTACGACCTGTTTTGCAAGTAATTCAAGATTGCCGAACTGAGCTAGCTGGTCTTTTTGTATGGTAGACAACATGCTTCGAAAATACGGATAAAAGTGATTGTTTTACGGAAGTTTTAAGAATTTTAAGAAAGAACTTCTGCTTCGGGTTCCATGATAAGTTCTACTTCTTTTCTGCGGTTTTTTCCTGCCCGGAAAATCGTCCCGACAATTACTCCGAAAATCACCAGGCAGACACCGATTATGGAAGCCAGTTCTAATTTCTCGTCGAAGATAAACCAGCCTGAAAATAATGCATAGATCGCTCCGATGTATTGGAAAGGGGCAACAATGGCTGTGTCCGTAGACAGGAAAGCGCGTGTCATACAGACCTGTGCTATTTGTGTAAAAACACCGATCGTCAGCAGTATCAGCCATTCAATTCCCATCGGTACGGTGAAATCAAACAAGCACCAGATTCCGGTCAGGGGAAGAGCAAGCATGGGGAAGTAAATCACGATGTTGATCGTTTCTTCGGTTTCTTTTAGCTTCGATATGGCATTGTAAGCTACCCCGGAAAGAACTGCGGAAAGAATTCCCATTCCCATCCAGAAAAGATCCGGTTTTTGACCGCTGAATCCGCCTGTTAATCCGTTGAAGCCAATAAAAATAACACCGGAAAATGCAATAAGACTGCTGAAATATTGCATTTTGCTCACTTTTTCCCGAAACAGCTGTGAAGCGATCAATACGGTGAAAATAGGGGAAAGGTATTGAAGGGTAGAAGCAATTGCCAGTGGTAATTTGTGCAGTGTAAAGAAGAAGATTGTGAGCGCAAGCATTCCTGCAGTTCCTCTTAAAAGCAGCCATCTCCGGTTATTTCCCAGTAATGGGAGCCCGCGGTATTTGATAATTGCTGCACTGATCAGAAAGGAAACAAGGCTTCTGAAAAAAACCAGTTCATGGGCAGGATATTTTTGAAGATGAGGAATAATATCGTTTTCCGGGTTTCCGAGCAGTTTTACAAAAAAGTTAACAATGAAAAATGCTATTCCCGAAAGAACGATGTATATAATTCCTCTGATCATACTGCAAAAGTACACCGTATGTTCAATTTCCGGCGATGTTTGTTCAATTTCTATTTACCGTCTGAAAATACTTTTGTAGCTTTAAGGTAAAATAAGACCCAACATGAAAAAGTTCCTGGTAGTATTGTTTATTCTTAGTTCAGTTTCATATTCCAATGCACAAATTGAAAATGATAAATGGAGCATAACGGGTGAGTTAATGCTTCCGGCCGGAATGGGTAATAAGATGTTCAAGAATTATCTGAACGGATTGGTATATGCACACCCGAAAATCCAGTATAAGCCTTTCAAACATTGGTATGTAGCTTTCGGGCCTAAATACATGTATTACAAAGTGAACCAATTCCGTATTCCGTTTGAACCCGGAGTAAGTGACGATTCTGTTTCGAATCATCAGAAGGTATATTCCATGACCGGAGGAATGCATGTTCTCGGAGGAGATATTGAATTGGGCTGGACCAGTTGGGTAGGTCCGCGCCTGGGATTGGAATTCGGCGTACGGGGAGGAATTGCCCAGCATTGGTTTATGACATCCGGAACAAGAAAGTATGGAAAACAGGAAGTAGTTGCTGCATATGTCGAGCCATTGGTCTCTATTATACTGGCTTCCGATGAAGCTGTTGCTTACCGCTGGATTGTAGGATATAACTTCACAGGATACCAATTCACAGGAACGAGAATCGGTTCAACTACATCGGGAGGGTATACCGAAAAAGACCTGAGAGCGCCAACGCAGTCTATATTTGTTGGTTTTGCAATCTCCCTTTACTTCAATAATCAACGCTCCGACGTATTCCTGGATGAACCATCAGGAGAATAGAAATGTTCAAAAGTTTAAAGAGTTCAAAATAAATTCAATTGAACTTTGAGCATTTTTTTCTTTTTATTTAGCAGTTTCCACCATTCACGGTGTTCTGGTTACCATTCGCCGATTTTTGGTGGTATGCTAATCGTTCCGTACCGAAATTTGCCCTGTTTAATAGCTGATTTAATTCAAAGCACTTGATTTTACTGGTGTTTTTGGTAATTCATCTAATTAAATCGAATTAATTTAAACGCTTGTTTAAAATTGTTGTTTAAATTTGTCGCGATTTTAAAAATATGAGCAAAGAACTATCTACAGAAGAAAAGATCCGGGAAGCTGCAAAGAATGTCTTTATCGCTAAGGGATTTGACGGCTGTACCTCCCGCGAAATAGCGAAAGCTGCGGGAATGAATGTGGCGCTTGTAAACTACTATTTCTGCTCCAAAAAACAACTCTTTAAGCTTGTCTTCGAAGCGGTATTGGAAGATTTTATGCTTTCAACAATTGAGGTTTTTCGAAAAGACCTGAGCCTGGAATCAAAAATGCGGATTTTCATCGAACGGGAATTTGAATTCCTGACTTCTCATCCGGATATTCCGCGTTTTATTCTATCTGAACTTTCAAGAGGGGATAAGTGTGAATTCGATCATGCCGGAATCCTTGATAAGATTGCCAGTACAGGTGTTTTTGAAGAATTGTTGGAAGCACAGGAAAAAGGAGTGATACGCAAAATAGACCTCACAAATATCATGTTGCTGATCATGTCAAACTGTCATTATCCATTTATGGCAAAACCCCTGATGAAATACCTGAACAATTTGTCGGAGGAACAATACCAGGAGCGTTTGATGCTCCAGAAACAATATGTTACGGAAATGCTTATCGGGTATCTGTTTAACCCGAAAACAAATAGTTAAACACTTCATTTAAACAAAGATTTAATATGAGAAATGGTTTTTTAGGTGTACTCATGGTTTTAGGAGTCGGAAGCAGTGCTTCGGCTCAGGTTCTGGACCTTGAAACATGTTTGAAGATGGCGGATACGGCCAATTTATCCATTGTTAATTCCCGTTTGGACGTAGCAATGAATAAAAGTCAGGTTTCTTCCTACTTAACTGCGCGTTACCCGAAGATTGTCGCGAATGCCGATTATCGTTACAACGCAGTTATTCCCGGACAGCTCTTGCCGGCAGAGATTTTCGGAGGTGCTCCGGGACAGTATGCAACCGTAAAGTTTGGGGTTCCATACGTTTTCAGTAACTCCGTTCAGTTACAGCAGATTTTGTTCAATCCGCAGATTAATTATGGGATCAGTACCCTGAAAATTCAACAGCAGGTTGTAGAGATCCAGCAGAAAATCACTGAGCGCGACAGTAAAACGCAGGTTGCCAACACGTTTTTCAATCTACAGGCAGTGAATAAACAAATTGATTTCGTGGACTCAAACCTCGTAAATATTGATCGACTGATCGCGAATATGGAGGCGATGGAGAAGCAGAAAATGATTGTTAAGACAGAAGTGGATAAACTGCGTATTAACCGTTTGAATTCAATAAATGGAAAGCAGACGCTCCTGGCTAATAAAGATCAGTTGGAAATGCTGCTGAAGATCCTGATAGGTTTGCCGGAGGATCAAAAGATTACACTTGCTTCGGATGATTTGGTGGAGAAGTCCATTTTGGTTGATGCATCTACGATCAATTACCCGGAATTGGAATTAATTGCCGCGCAGGTCCGTATGAATGAAGAGGAAAAAAAAGGAACGAACATGAATTACCTGCCGTCACTTTCTTTTATTGCCGGATACAATTACACCTATAACATGAAGCCGGAGGATAATGTGCGCCAGGGAATTCCTTCTGCATTTTTAGGGATCCGCCTGGATTGGACTTTGTTTGACGGAATGGAAAAGTATTACAAGCAAAAGGTTACGAAGGTGGCTCACATGAAACTGCAAAACCAGGAAGAATTATTGAGTCAGCAGCTGCATATGCAGACTGAAAATTCAAAACGCCAGATCGGGATTCAGGTAAATTCACTGGCAATTGCACAGGAACAACTGAAACTTTCTCAAAGTGTTTACAAACAAACAGAACTGCAATATAACGAAGGAACGGTTGATTCCAACGATCTTGTAAGGGCAAGTACGGATTTGCAGCAGGCCCAGACAAATGTTGTTTTGGCATACGTTCAGTTGCGCCAGGCAGAATTAGAGTATTTAAAGAATATCGGAAACGTTAAATAAGAGAAAGCATTGCTTTTATAAAAATATAAAAAAAGTAAAATGAAAAGAGTTATCACTATAGTCATCGTAGCAGTAGTCTTGGTAGGACTAATTGTATTCAAATTAAAGACGAATCAGAAAGAGGTTAAAGCGAAAATTTTCATCAACGACGTAAACGCAGCGGTTTTGGTAAAGACCGGCTCTCCGACTATTCATTCATTTGAAAGTTCATTGGCTTTTCTTGGAACTTTCGAGCCTTCCCGCCAAAACACGATTGGATCGGATGCGAACGGGAAATTAGTAAGTATTCGTTTCGAAGAAGGAGACCAGGTACGACAAGGTCAGCTGCTTGCAAAAGTAGATGATGAAATGCTGCAGCTGCAGCTTGAAAATGCTGAAGTTGGTTTGGAAGGACAAAAGAATGATGACAGACGCTATTCAAACCTGGAGAAAGAAAACGCAGTCTCCGGAGTTCAGGTAGAGAAAACACGTTTGGGAGTCCGCTCCGGTGAATTGCAGAAAAAGCAAATCCAGAAACAGATTAAAAGCACTTCAATTGTTGCACCGTATTCCGGGGTTGTGACTAAGAAAATGATCGATTTGGGATCATTTGTAGGACAGGGAACTCCATTGTTTGAACTAACAGATATTTCGAGCCTGAAGTTGACCGTAAATGTTCCGGAAAGAGATGTGTTGAAATTCCGTTTGGGACAGGCGGTTGCTGTTCGTGCTGATATTTACGGAGACAGAGAATTCTCCGGGAAAATCACCAATATTTCCGTAGTAGCCGATAGAGCACACAACTTCAAAGTTCAGATCACGGTTCCGAACCCGAAAAGAGAATTGATGGCTGGAATGTATGGTTCTGTTCGTTTGAAGAACAATGCAAGTGTTACAAGGCTTGCGGTGCCGCGTGTTGCTTTGGTTGGTTCGTCTAAAAATCCGCAGGTATATGTGGTGCGTAATAACGTAGCTCATTTGACCACATTCAATGCCGGAACTTCAGACGGAGATTACATTGAGGTAGTGAGTGGAATTAATAAAGGAGATGTCATCGTTGTAAAAGGACAGGTGAACCTTCAGGACAAAGCAAAGATCAAAACCAATTAATAAACTAAGGTCATGACATTAACGGAACTATCCATTAAGAGACCGTCCTTCATTATTGTAATTTTTACAATTCTGATTGGTGGAGGTCTGATAAGTTACAATCAATTAAGCTATGAATTATTGCCGGATTTCTCACCGCCAATTCTTACAGTGACTACTTTATACCCGGGGGCTTCTCCTGCAACTGTCGAAACGCAAGTTGCCAAACCCTTAGAGGATGCCTTGAGCGGTTTGGAAAATATTTCCGAGGTGACAACTTTCTCGATGGACAATGCATCCATTGTAATGCTTGAATTCAAGGCTGCGGCAGATATTGACGTTGCTTTGGAAGATGCACAACGAAAGGTGAATACGATCCTGAACGATCTTCCGGAAGGAGCAAAATCGCCCACCATTGCCAAAATCGAACCGAATGCGGCGCCGGTATTGCAGGTAAGTGCGATTGCTAAGAATATGGATGACCGGGAATTCATGGAGTTGATGGACAAGCAGCTTCTTCCGCAGATCAAACAAACAAAAGGGGTTGCTGAAGTACAGGTGATCGGAGGTGAAAAACGAGCATTCCGTGTGGATGTAGACAAAGACCGCCTTAAAATGTACGGATTGACTTTAGGGCAGGTAAACCAGATTGTTGCTGCTGCAAACGTTGAATTTCCAACGGGTAAACTGAAGAATGAGACCGAACAGATGACCGTTCGTTTGGCTGGAAAATTCCAAACGGTGGATGATTTGAAAAACCTGATCATATATACGGACGGAGCTTCATCTGTTCGTTTAGGAGATGTGGCTGATGTGACGGACGGATCGGAAGATGTAGTAACTGTTAGCCGTTTCAACGGATTGAATGGTATCGGTCTTCGGATTAAAAAGCAAAGTGATGCGAATGCCGTGGATATGGCAAACCTGACGAAACAGAAGTTCAAAGAGATCGAAGAGAAATACAAAGAAGAAGGAATCAAGTTTACGGTTGCAACAGATACTTCACTTCCGACAATCGAATCCGTAGATGCGGTATTGCACGATTTGGAATTGGCTGTCTTATTGGTAGCGGCAGTAATGATGCTGTTCCTGCATAGCTTTAGAAATGCATTGATCGTATTGATTGCTATCCCGGCATCATTGATCTCTACATTTATTGCCATGTATATGCTGGGGTACACACTTAACTTGATGACGCTTCTTGCCATGTCTTTGGTTATCGGTATCCTCGTGGATGACTCCATTGTGGTACTTGAAAATATTTACCGCCACTTACAAATGGGTAAAGGGCGCAGAAAAGCGGCATTGGACGGACGTAACGAGATTGGATTCACGGCATTGGCAATTACCCTTGTAGATGTTGTGGTATTCTCGCCGGTTGTTTTCATCGAAGGAACTATTTCGGATATTTTGCGCCAGTTCTCAGTGGTTGTTGTGGTTTCTACATTGATGTCGCTATTGGTTTGTTTCACCCTGACTCCATGGCTGGCTTCCCGTCTGGCTAAGGAAGTAAAGTTGAATCCGAAGAACCCGTTCCAGTTGTTCCTGATCTGGTTTGAGAACATGATCAAATCGTTTACGGAAGGATATGTGAAACTGGTTGCGTGGTCTTTGAGACATAAGATCATTATGGGACTGGGAATCGTTGTAATCTTCTTTGCAAGTATGGCTACGATGGGGCTTGGAATCGTCGGACAGGAATTCGTTGCCCAGGGAGACCAGGGGAAATTCATGATTAAACTGAAATACGATAAGAGTACAACGTTCGAAGAAAACAATGCAACGACTCTGGAGATCGAACAGATGATCCTTGCCCAGAAAGATGTGATCGATATCGTTTTTGCCAATGTCGGCGGACCTTCTTCCGGAATGGGAGCGGCTTCTTTCGGACAGGAAAACAGATCAGAGATTACTGTGAAAATGAAGAAGGATATGCAGAAAAAGTATCCGACTTTGAATTACATGAGTGAGATCCGAAAGAAAATCCAGGACAAATACCCGGGAGTTGAAGTGAAAGCTTTGAACATGGGAATGGTTGATTCGGAAGAAGCACCTATTGAGATTTTCCTTTCTTCAGATGATTCTGACTTATTGATGAAAGAAGCAAAAAGGCTGAAAAAGCACATTTTGACTATTCCGGGAGCCAAAGATCCGAGTATTTCCACGGATGAGTTCTCTCCGGAAGTACGTATCGATCTGGACCGCGAGAAAATGGGTCAATTGGGATTGCCGATTGCAAGTGTCGGAATGCAGCTCCAAAACGGATTAACCGGGAATGATGATGCCCGCTTTGATGTGAAAGGAGAAGAATACGATATCCGCATCATGTTGGATAAATACGACAGAAGCAATGTAGATAACATCAATGAAATGACTTTCGTTACAAACGACGGAAAACAGGTGCGCCTGAGTGAATTTGCAGATGTTTCTATTGAGAATGGTTACGGTCAGCTGGAAAGAAAGAACCGTATTTCGAACACTACTTTGAGATCTTACGTGTTGGGTACAGCATCCGGTACGGTGGCGGATTCCATTACAGCCTACCTGAAAAAAGAACCATTGGATAAAAATGTCCGCATGCTTTGGGGTGGTGAAGTGAAACGTCAGAAAGAATCGATGGGAGCATTGGGTATGGCTATGGGAATCGGTTTGATCCTGGTTTACCTGATCATGGTAGCACTTTACGACAACTTTGTATATCCGTTCGTAGTATTGTTCTCCATCCTGGTTTCATTGATCGGTGCGATCCTGGCATTGAACTTAACGCAGTCGAACATGGGAATCTTTACCATGCTCGGAATGTTGATGCTCCTGGGGCTTGTGGCCAAGAATGCCATCCTGATCGTTGACTTTACCAATCACCTGAAGACGGAGGGAAGATCAACATACAGCGCGCTTCTGGAAGCAGTTCGTGAACGTATGCGTCCGATCCTTATGACAACGATTGCGATGGTAATCGGTATGATTCCTATTGCAACTGCAACAGGTTCAGGAGCTGAATGGAAGAACGGATTAGCATGGATTTTGATCGGCGGCTTGACAAGTTCAATGTTCTTGACTATTATTGTAGTACCAATTATGTATTATGTCGTAGACAGATTACAGGTAAAATTGACTAGAAAGAAGATAAACCTTGAGGGGGAAGACGATGCTACCGTTCACGGAGTGATCTAATATTTAACTAGCACAAAAGAATGGGGAATCCGGCAGACTATCACTGCCGGATTTTTTGTACTCAATTTCGATGTCAACTGAGTATTTATTGTAATTTCGATGAAGTTTGTTTTAAATGAGGAACTTATCAGCTTTTTTATGTCTTTTCATCGCTTTTTGGAGCTTTTCCCAGGAAGATGAGACTTTTCATCCAACCGATATTTCATTTGATCTGAATCGACTGAAAACCTCGGATTTTGGCACAGATTCTCTCGATGGAGACAAAGTCCTTTTCCAATTATTTCCGGCTCCGATGCAGGAAGAAGATCCGGAATTATCTGAGTGGAAAACATCCGCTTTCTGGAGTTGTTCTTCTTGTGCCAGGTATGATTTCGTTTCCTATGAAGACGATGAAATTACCGAGAAGGAAACACTTCCTTATGCTGCGAATTATACCTGGTGTACAAATATTTTGTATTACCAATCGGAAAAAGGGAACTTACGCGCAATTGTGAGTTTTTCGACTTCGCAGATGAATGACGGCACCGGAAGATTTACACGCGGTTTATTGAGTTTGGCGAATTTTGAAAAGCAGAACGGAACCTGGAAATTAATGAATTTCGAGCCATTTGTCAATTTCCAGGGATCGTTTACACAGGCTTCCCCGGTTGATGAGGTCATGATCGGAGAAAATGGCAAGATTTACTTCCTGATTCATGGTGGAGAGGCAAATGGGGTTTCTGCAGAAGAATACTGGCCGTTATACCAGGGATTGTACATCCTGGACGGGGACTCTCTGAAAGAAATTTTTCACCAGCAGGCTGCCAGCTGTTCAGAAAACGGAGATGCTGTTGGGAGTAACTGGATAACTGCAGTGAAAAAAATAAAAGGAACTTCGGAGGGAGTTCAATTTATCCTTGAAACAAAAGGATTGTTAGTAAAGGAGTTTGATTGGTACAGACCCGGGATGCTTCAATTCATCAGTAAGGAGGATTTTGATCAATTACCGCCGCGTTTCGAATTTGAAGCTGTCCAGCATGTAACAAAGCCGGAAAAAGGACTGAAAGTTGAAAAACCGCTTGTTTCTGTTACTTATAAGGATGAAAAAGGAACGATTCGAAAGCAGATCATCGAAACTCAAAATACACCCGTTAAATGAAAACACTAATTACAAGCTTACTAATTTTTACAGGAATCTCATTGGTGCAGGCACAAGAGAAAAAAGTATACATTGATGAGTTTCGAATAACAGACCAGGTTATTCACGGAACAATCGATGATAAATATGCGATCACCATGTACCTGAAATTTGAAAATTTCTTTGATGATGGTACCAGTCACACGGTTTCGGGATGGTACTATTACGACAATGTCAAAAAGAAAATTCCCTTGATTGGAGTTTGTGCGGACCGGTTTTCCCTTTACCAATTCACGGATCAAAAACGGGCGGACAGTATCCGTGAATTCAATTCACCGGTTTCCAGTATGTGGGAAGTTATGGATGATCTGAGCAATCGCTCGGGATACGTCGAAAAGTTTGAATTTGAGTATTCGGACTATGCTTACAATGGAACCTGGAAAAACGACAAAAAGGAACTGAAAGTCAATTTCAATACCAGTGATATTAATTTGACCGGCAGAAATGAGTTTTTGGTGCTTCAGTTTGGTGCTCAGAACAAAAAGCATTTTGATATGAAACAGTTTGGCCCCTATTATTACGGCTATTCTGTTTTTGCCAGTAAGATGGATGCAGCAGGCTGTAAGGTGTTGTTGAAGTACGAACTGAGTTCCCGGTTGAATCCCAATGGGATGTGCGGGGCCGGACAGGAAATAGGATTCTTGCTGTTAACTTTTGATACTAAAGGTAATTTACTGGATTACCGGGATGAACAAGTAGAAAGCTGTTTGGGAAATATTTGGTCTGAAGTAACCGAAACTCCGGATACAGGCGGAAAGAAACTTACTTACAAAGTCATGTACTCCGACGATAAAGAGCGCTCAGTTATCATAGACGGCATAAACTTTACCCTGACCTCTAAGTAAATTCATGAAACGAAGGACAAAGCGGTTTTACATGGTGTTGTCCGGGATTTTTGTCCTGACAATTACGGCTTTTGCTTCCATGTCATCCGAATACGAAGCCGTTTCTACGGATATCCAAATTGAAACATTTGAAGTGCTTGATAGTGTGCGGAACCGCCTCATTCCATACGCCTTGTATTCACCGGTTCCAAAGGAAAAGGTCAAAGATTCTATCCGGTTGGTTATTTTTAGTCATGGATATGGTTCCAATTATTCGCGGAATTACCTGAATTATTCTTACCTCACGAAAAGATTGGCCAAATCGGGGTTCTGGACTGTGAGTATCCAGCACGAATTATTGGGTGATCCGTTAATCCCCAAAGAAGGGATCATACAGGTTGTTCGCATGCCTTTTTGGATTCGTGGAGAAGAGAATATTTTGTTTGTACTGAACGATTTTAAGAAGAAATTTCCCGAATTAAAAATTAGATCAATCGACCTAATAGGCCATTCAAACGGGGGAGATATGAGCATTTTAACAGCAAAAGATCATCCTGAGCTGATTCGGAAAGTCATTACGCTGGACCATTTGAGAATGCCTGTTCCGCATGTTCTAAAGCCACAGTTTTCGAGTTTGCGTTCTACAGATAAGACGGCCGATTCGTTGGTGATTCCTTCCAAAGACGACTGTCAGAAATATGGAATTCAAATTGTTCAATTGAAAAAGATTACGCACAATGAGATGAACGATGAGGGATCGCGAAAGCAGAAAAAGCAGATCAATTCGTACATTCAGAAAATCCTGGAAGACAGGTTTTAACCACATAGGAACATAGCACACATAGAATATTGTGCTGTATTTATGAAACTATGTGACCTATGTTCCTATGTGGTTTTTGAATTAGTCTCTCAGCAAGTAATTATACCGCTGTATCGTGTTTTCCAATCCCAAATAGATCGAATCTGAGATCAAAGCGTGCCCGATTGAAACTTCCGCCAGTTGAGGGATTTTTTCTTTGAAATAACGCAGGTTTTCCTGGTTCAGATCATGTCCCGCATTCAATTCCAATCCCAATTCCAAAGCGCGGTTCGCAGCTATCACAAAAGGTTTGATAGCCTCTTCCCGGTTTTCAGCATACTTATCAGCATAAGGTCCCGTATACAATTCTATACGGTCAGTTCCTGTCTTGACAGCGTATTCAATATTTTGCAGGTCGGTATCGACAAAAATGGAGGTGCGTACTCCCCAGGATTTGATCCGCCGGATGATATCCTGAAGCACTTCCAGGTGCTCTTTGGTATTCCAGCCGGCATTGCTTGTGAGAACATGAGGTGGATCAGGTACCAGGGTTGCCTGTGCCGGGCGAATAGCTTCGATCATCTGCATGAAACGTTCATCCGGATATCCTTCGATATTGAATTCGGTGGTGACAACTTTCGATAAATCCACCACATCCTTTCCGGTAATGTGTCTTTCATCCGGTCTTGGATGAACCGTGATTCCCGCGGCACCAAAGCGCTCACAGTCAATGGCTACCTGTACGACATTAGGGGTGTTCCCCCCGCGTGCATTTCGAATAGTAGCAATTTTGTTGATGTTTACGCTTAGTTTTGTCATAACTTTCTTTTCTTTGAGTTGCGAACGCTTAGGCTTGTCCTGCTTCACCAAAGCGGTTAAGCAAAGGTGAAAGCTTCAGCGACAGGACCAAAGATAACGAGGATTTAACTTTTAAAGATGTTAAAGTTATTAAAGTTCTATCTCTGATTTTAACGTTTTCTAAGAATATATATATTTTCAAAACCGTATTATTGACTTATGAAAATCATTTCAGTAATCACTTATTTATCCCTGACCATGCTGCTTGGCGGGTGTTTTTTGTTTGCTCCGTCAGCAGAAAAAACGAATCGAAAGTACTTACCTAAAGCACCTTACGATGTCATCATTGTTCCCGGAGTTCCTTATGATGGAAAACATTGGAGCGAAGCTATGAGGAACCGTGTTCAGTGGTCAAACTACCTTTACAAAAAAGGAATTGCAAAAAATATCATTTATTCCGGATCTGCCGTTTATACCGAATATGAGGAAGCGCATGTTATGGCACTGTATGGAGAAGCGCTGGGAATTCCGAAAGAACATATTTTTCGGGACCCCAGGTCGGAACACAGTACTGAAAATGTTTACTATTCTTATCGTTTGGCGAAGAAGCAGGGTTTTCAAAAAATCGCATTAGCCACAGATCCGTTCCAGTTGAACGGCATGCGCCAGTTCATTAAGAAGTTTGAGCTTCCGGTTGACCTGCTTCCGATCATTAAAGATACTTTGTTGAAACAGGATCTTCGCGAACCAACTATTGATGCCAGTGCCGCAAAGCGACCTGATTTCATTTCAATTGTAAACAGGCAGTCCAAATGGCAGCGGCTGAGAGGGACTTTCGGACAATACATTTGCTGGAAAGAAGAGGATCTGAAAACAAAACACCTGCGCAAAAAATACGGGGATCGCATTGAACCTTAGAGACAGCGAATAAAGGCCCGAAAATTGCTGGTTGCAATAGATTAAATTTATACAAAGTTTTCGCTCATAGCGACCTTTTTAGTACTTTGGCACACAACATGACAGCAAAAGAAGTAATAACAGACGAGATTCCCCCGTTAATTCATACAGATTCAGGGGAGAAGGCATTGATATGGATGGAAGAGTTCAAAGTTTCTCATCTCCCGGTATTAAAAAACGGCAACTTTGTAGGGGTGATTTCCGAAAGCGATATCCTGGATAAAAAAGACCTTGAATTGCCGCTTGATACACTATTTGATCATCTTCCAAGACCTTACGTACCGGAAACAGCTCATATATACGAAGTATTAGCAAAAATGGCTGAACACCGCATTTCCGTTTTGCCGGTATTGGACGGCGCCGAACAATATTTGGGGTGCACCAGTGTTCATCAATTGATGACACTGATCGCAAATACCGCAAGTATCAAGGAAGTGGGGGGGATTGTTGTCCTGGAAATGAACCGGGTGGATTACTCCCTGGCTCAGATTGCCCAGATCATTGAGAGCGAAAATGCAAAAATCCTTTCTTCATTTATTATGTCTTCGGGAGACAGTACGAAGCTGGAAGTTACTCTTAAAATATCCGAAGTAGACTTGTCGCGCATTATCCGTTCTTTTGAACGGCACGATATGGTGGTTAAGGCGAGTTTCCAGCGTTCAACGGATCAGGACGATATGCAGTTCAGGTACGACGCACTGATGAATTATCTAAATATTTAAGATGCTTGTAGCTGTTTATAGTAAGAAAGTCAATAAAGTTACGATCCCGATATTTAAACATTTCGTAGCCCTGACCGAACGTTTCGGCTGGAAGCTGGTACTTGAAAAAGAACTCAAAGAGCAATTAGTAAAGAAGGTCGGTATTTGCAAAGATGCAGAGGTGTTTACAAACCATTCGGATTTTCACAGCGGAATTGACCTGGCATTCAGTATTGGAGGCGACGGAACATTTTTAAGAACCGTTGCTTACATCCGGGATTCGGGAGTTCCGATCCTGGGGATCAATACCGGAAGATTAGGTTTTTTAGCAACATTGGGTGATGAATCCTTTGATAATGCGTTGGAAATGGTCAACCAAAAACGCTATGATTTTCAGAAAAGATCCCTGCTTCGCGTGGAAACTGAGCGAAGTATCTACGGTGCAGATAATTTTGCGATGAATGAGGTGACACTTTTAAAGAAGGATACATCTTCCATGATCACGGTGGATGCTTTTTTGGATGATAAATACCTGAATTCTTACTGGGCAGACGGTTTAATTGTTGCTACTCCGACAGGTTCTACCGCATATAACTTAAGTTGCGGCGGACCAATTGTAACGCCTGGCTGCCAGGTTCATATTATTACACCGATTGCACCTCATAACCTGAATGTTCGTCCGGTAGTGGTTCCCGACAATATGCCCATCAAATTAAGAATTGAGGGTAGAGAACGGAATTATTTGATCTCCATTGACGGGAATGCCAAAAGTATCAAACAGAACGAAGAAGTTTTGATCAGAAAGGCCGAATATATGATTAATGTAATTAAATTAGAGGACACTAATTTCTTGGATACTATTCGAAACAAAATGTCGTGGGGAAAAGACCAAAGAAACTAACGTTTTAGGAATGAAATCAAAAAGGACATCACTTGCGGATATTGCCGAAAGTTTAAATGTTTCAAAATCTACGGTATCGTTTGTATTGAATGGCAAAGGAAAACAATTCAATATCAGTGAAACGACACAGAAATTAATTTTGGATAAAGCAAAAGAGTTGAACTATGTTCCGAACTATTTTGCGAAAGGTTTGAGAGAAGGTAAGACACAGACCATCGGTTTGGTGCTGGCGGATATTTCGAACCCGTTCTATTCCGAATTAAGTAAAGCCATCCAGGAGGCACTTTACGAAAAGGGATACAGCTTGTTCATCGTTTCTACCAATGATGACAGTACAATGGAATTGAAGCTGATTCGTGACTTGATATTGCGCTCGGTAGATGCGTTGATTATTGCTCCGTGCAATGGGATCCCGGCATTGAAACCAGTTTTGGATGAAACACCTATCCCGGTTGTTTGGGTAGATCGTATCGGAGATGAATTTGCTGACTTTGTGGGAGTTGATAATTATATGGAAGCTTCTATGCTGGTCAGGAGATTCTCGGTAAAACCTAAAAAAGTGGGAATTCTCTATCCTAAAAAATCCGATGTAATGACTATTCAGCTGCGTATCGACGGGACAAAATCAGCTTGTGAAAAACAGGGAATTCCGTTTGAATATGCCCAGTTGAGCGAAAACCAGGACGAAAGTGTGGAAAGCATCAAACAGTTAATCGACAATGGCGTGGATTCGTTTGTGGCATTAAACAATAAAGTTGCACTTCATGCAATCAATGCATTGAATATTTTGAAAGCAGAAATCCCGAAAAAAATCCGGATTATCTCATTTGATGATTCAGAGGCATTTTCTTATTTCGCACCTCCGGTAACAGCTTTGAGACAGCCGGTAAATGGTATTGGTAAAGAAACGGTGGAGAGATTGATGGATCGATTGAAAGAATCTACTGAAAATCGCAAACACCTGATGATGGAATGCTCATTTATTGAGCGTGGATCACATTAAATAAGTTCAAAATGCTTACGCAGACCTTGCTCCACCATCTGCGTGCCGCTGAAGCTTTAGCAGAGGCGCAAGCGGTTACGCAAAGGTGAAGAGCTTCAGCATAGGCGCAGAATTCAAAGGTTCAAAGATTTAATTTGAACCTTTTTTTACGCTTAAACTTTTTTAACTTCTCAATAGGGCAAAAAAAGCCGCAGACAAACTCTGCGGCTTTGTGTCGGTAATAGATGTGTTAGAATTTCTTCTCTAACAAATATATCCAAGGCCGTAACTACTTCCAAATTAAAACACTAGTTCATTTAAATTATTCGGCAAGTGTTAAAAAAAATGGGGCGAACACCTATAGATAACAGTATGAATGATTTTATTTTTCAATGAAAAAGCGTTGGTTTTCAAAGATTGTTTCCTGTTTGTTCCACGATTTAAGGATGTAAATCCCTTGTGATGCAGATGTAATTAATTGGTTTTCAGATTTTTCATCATTATTTAAGATTTCAGTGATCGCTTTTCCATTCAGGTCGAATACCTGGTAATAAATAGATTTGTCCGCGAAATGAATGGATATCACACCGTTATCTGAAGTAAGTCCTGTAATCAGTTTTTTCGAATCCACAGAGCAATTGAAGGCAGCTATGAGATCGCTGTATTCCAGTTCTCCGTTAAGATCAACAGATGTCAGGCGATAATAAATCTGCTTGTCCCATTTGCGTTGATCTAAATAAGTATATTCCAATGGCTCATCCGAATTACCACTGGCCTGGATAATTGCAAGCGGGTAGAAAAGTTGGCCGTCATAAGTGTATTCAATAGAATAATGGTCCAGACGGGTTTCGGTTTCAGCCCTCCAGAAAATTCGGTTGAATTCACCTTCGCAATTGGTTTTAAAAGCGCTTAACTCGACCGGAAGCACGACTGTTGAGGGACAGAAATACTGCTGATTGTTCAAACCACCTGTTGCGGCAGTAGCTCCCCAGTATACCGTATTGTCCCCTCCGAATACGGAAGTTACAAAATTTCCATTGCAGGTAAGGCGCAGGCTTCCGTCGACATAGACTCTGAGATTCTGTGTTGCAGGATCCCATGAGATCATAATAGTATGAACAGCACCATCATCTAAGTTCGCAAGTGAAGCAAATGCTGCTACAGGACCACAATAAGGAGCCCCTGGTCCCTGGAGGTTTCCATCTATTTCAACAGCAATGTGATCTGCGAGCATATCGTAGACGTGAGCAGGATTGTCATTGTCATAGGTGTCAAATTCGATCACCAGTGAATTGGAAATATTTCCTGCTCCGAGTTGTCCTCCGGCAGTTCCGCATGCTGTTGGATTCGGCTGGAATGTAAATGTGGTTCCATCCGCACCGTTGATATTGTTCCCGAAATAATAATTCAAAGAGAGATTGAACGGCTGATTGAAATCAATTACGGTATTGTTCCATGCACATCCTGTTTGATCGGACGTTTCAGGAGTGAGTTGGATACAGCTTTGCCCGCCGATTGTCTGATAGCTGGCATTTCCGTTTAGACAATAACTTCCTGTGTTTGCAACCATTTTGTAAGCCAGGGTTACATTTGAAGTCAGATCGTGTACACAGTTGTATTTCGAAATCAGGATACGGATTGTACCTGTAAAGGTTGCAGTCCAGTTAATTGAGGCATTGGTTCCGCAAATATCATCGGCGTAAACGATTTCGGTCGCTCCGGCTGCATCCAATATCGTTAATTGCGAATCCATGGAAGACGAACTGCCTCCCGCGCAAAAGGTAAATTCATATTGGTTGCATTGAACGACGTTTACCGTGTAATACGTTCCGTTTTGAGTTGCCACTGTTTGATAGACTGCTGTTGGAGTGAGTGCTCCGGATGAGGTTCCGCCGGTGCATGCATATGCACGAATGAGGAACAAACCACTAAAAATTAGTAGTAGGATAGTTTGCTTCATAATCATAGTTTGAAACAAACATACTAAAACGATGTAGTTAATTCCTAATGTTTTAACAAAAAATTTACTAAAGATTTAGGTTTGCTTTACATAACATAAAAAAACTCCCTATTAAATAAGGAGTCTTTCATTTTTAACAGTATGTTTTGGGCCTTAAAAACTTGGGCTGCTAACCGTTTTGAAAGTCCTGGTCAAAATTTTGGCATTTTTAGGATATCTGACCGAATAACCGATCTCCAGGTTTGCGGTTTCTCCCGGCTGGAGGGTCACCATGTAGGATACTTCACCGGTGAGGTCATTCTTTTTGCCTGTACCGATAGTTTCTACCGTAACGGTGATCTCGCTTGAATTTGATAATGGAATTTGATCAAATACATTGATTTTTACAGGGACTGTTCGGTTGTTTCGGACCTGAATATCATAGTAATAGGTGTCCTTTTTCGTGCTTCCGGAAATTTTCTTGGTGCTCATTTCAGATTTTAGCTTACGCAATACCTGTATCTTTGAATCACGCCCGAAAGAAAGACTGAGCGTATCGTCTACGTTATTCGTATTGATTTCGCTGACTCCCACATAATTTCCTGCAAAATATACATTCGTTGGTCCGGGAATGAGATCCAGGTCCTGCCATCCAACAATGTTTGCCAGCAAGAAAGATCCCTGGTCTAATTTCGGAATAGAAACATGTGTGAATGTTGCCGGCATGTTGATTTCCTTGATTTCTACAATATAAGGTTTTGCATCTGTCGGGCAGGAAAACGGATGAGTGATCACGAATTCTGCATTCAGATCAGAAATCTCAATTTGCTTCATGGCAACCGTGCTGACTTTTTTACCTTCATTTTTACCGCCGAATCGATCAGAACTCAGGAAACCTGCCGTATTCTCGGTTACTTTTTGATCAAGCACGTAATTATCATAAGCGCGTTGGTTGGCCATGTTAATCTCGTTCATTACTTCATTGCGGTAATCAGCTTTTTGCTGGATAGGCTGAACGTATGATTTTTTAGTGTATTCCGCCTGCTCTCCGTAACGGATATAAAACGGGTTTAAAACAGGAGAAGCGGCACTCAAAAGCGGATCGGATGTACTTAAAGTCAAAATAACGTTTTTCCACTCGTTTCCGGTGTTGTTATACACCTGTGCCTTATATTTCAGGTTGATGGGCTGATTCAGGTCTGTTGCCGAAAGGTCGTAAGTTGCTGCCCAGCCGCAATCAGAAACGAGGTATTTCAAAGTGCCTGAAATATCGGTGTTATTATCTGCATCGATCAATACAATCACCTGGTTACTGCGTTGATTTTCCGTATAATTCAATTCCGTCAGCTGGAAACGGGTGTCGTTGATCTTTGCGGAAAGAATATCTTGTTCTTTTTTGATTTTGGTAATCGTTTTATTGATCTCAAAAGTACGGGTGCGGTAGTATTCTCCGGCTGCTTTGATTTGATCAATCGTCAGCGTGTTTTGGCCTTTTAAATCCTTATTGGTGTTCAAAATCCCCAGTTCAGCCTGGTAAGAACTCAATAAATCCACATTCAGTTGATGGCGGTCTTTCAAGTGTTCCAAAGAATCTGCAAGGATCTTAATTTTCGGATTCCATTGTTCGGCAGCTAAAAAATCCATTTCTGTTGAAATAGAAACCATTCGAAAAGAACCTGAACCGGTAAATTGGATGGTTCGTGGGTCTGCAAATGCCGAAATTCCCGAAAAGATGATCTTATTTCTTCCCTTCGTTAATTTCACCTGCGTTTCGTGGGTCATTTCACCGGCAGTAAGGAAAAGCTTTACACGTTTGATTTCCGTTTTAAGAACCTGCTCATGAATGTTCTGTGCAAAAATTGCCAGGGGAAAAAGAACCATCAATAGGTTTAAAAAGTGTTTTTTCATAGAATTGGTTTTAGCGTAATACATATAAGCAGTATTTCCGTTCAAAAATAGAGTGTTTTATTTCGAACAAATTGTGTTAAAACAAAAAATTTGTGAAATAAATTATTTGTTTTTAATTTTGCACCCTGAAAAGTAGTAATAAAATGAACTCAAGACTCTTAGAATCTGTAGCCGGTGAATATGGAACCCCGGTTTATGTGTACGATGAAGCAAAAATTATTTCGCAGTACAATCGTCTGAAGAACGCCTTCGGAAAGCAGGAAGTGAAATTACACTATGCCATGAAGGCATTGAGCAATATCAACGTATTGAAAACACTCAAAGAGCAGGGAGCAGGTTTGGATGCTGTTTCTATAGAGGAAGTTCATTTGGGGATTAGAGCAGGTTTTGAGCCGGAAGAAATTATGTATACTCCGAATGGTGTGGCATTTTCTGAGATTGAAGAAGCGGTTGCTTTGGGAGTCATGATTAACATAGACAACCTGAGTGTACTGGAACATTTCGGGATGGTATTCGGTGGTTTGGTTCCGGTTTGTATCCGGATAAACCCGCATATTTTAGCTGGGGGACACGCCAATATCTCAGTCGGTCACATCGATTCCAAGTTCGGAATTTCAATTCACCAGTTAAGACATATTCAGCGAATTGTTGAACACTATAAATTACATATTGTTGGTCTGCACATGCATACCGGAAGTGATATCGTGGATGCAGATGTGTTCCTCCAGGGAGCCGATTTGCTTTACCAGGCTGCGGGTTATTTTCCGGAATTGAAGTTCATGGATTTCGGATCGGGATTCAAAGTAGCTTACAAAGAAGGTGACTTCGTGACTCCTATCGAAGAAATCGGAACAAAGATTGGAGAGTCTTTTCAAAATTTCTGCAAGGAATATGGTCGTGAACTGGAATTATGGTTTGAACCCGGAAAGTTCCTGGTGAGTGAAAGCGGAGTGCTGTTGGTTTCTGTCAATGTGGTAAAGCAAACAACCTCAACCGTTTTTCTGGGAGTAAACAGCGGACAAAACCATTTGATCCGTCCGATGTTTTACAATGCATATCACCGCATCGAAAATATTTCGAACCCTGCAGGACAGAAAAAATTGTATTCCGTGGTAGGTTACATTTGTGAGACAGACACGTTTGGCTATGACCGGCCGATTTCAGAAGCAAAGGTTGGAGATGTACTTGGGATTTACAATGCCGGGGCTTACGGTTTCAGCATGAGCAATCAGTACAATTCGCGTTTGAGGCCTGCTGAAGTTTATATCAGGGACGGAGTTCCGCATTTGATCAGAAAGAGAGAGACGCTGGATGACGTTATTCGGAATGAAATAGATTTGACTTTAAGTGCTGAATATGTCGCAAAAATGACTGAGTAAGCAACCAGTTTTTGTTCATCAAATCTTTCTTGAGTCGGCAATTGATTGTCGGCTCAGGGAGTTTGAAAGAAACTTTTTTTTCGTGCAATAATGATCAAATCGGTATCAGATTCAGTTTCTGAAACAGCGAAAGGCTGTTTTCGGACAGAGATCATGTGAAAACCGATCTGTTCCAGCAGGCGCAGCAAAAAATCAGCTTCGTAATAATGCATCATCAACTCTTCACCGGTACTCGATTTTTTCAAACGTGAGTTTTCGTAAAGGTCTTCCATCGTGCTTAAGTAAATGATCCCATTTTCATTCAGTTTCTCGTATACTTTAAACAGGAATAGCTCAACCTGGTCTATCGAAAGATAGGGAAAAAGAAACCCGATTACGACCGCATCAAAACTCGATTCCAGCTGATCGATCAGCAGGGCGTCGTAAACCAAAAAGCGGGCACCGGGATTGTTTTTTCGGGCAAGGTCAATCATATTTGGCGCCAGGTCTATGCCCAGCAGTTTTAATCCTGGTAGGTGTTCCAATAAATAGTGACTGATATTTCCGGGACCGCAGGCGATATCTAAAACATTTGAACCATCTTCCAACTGTTCCAAAAGTATTTTTAAGGATTCCTCATAATGATCTACGGAAAAGAAACGTTCCTGGTAAGAATCAGCCAGTTTATTAAAGAGGTCAACTGCTTTTTGATTATTTGTTGAGTTCACAATTTTTTCGGGTAAATTAGCAAAAATAGTTGCTTTTATGATGCGCGTTTTAGGATTTGTGATCGCCTTATTGTTAATGCATCCACTTTTCTCGTCCTGCTCGGATAACGGTAAAAAGAACCCGAAAGGAAAGTCGGAAGGAAATGAAAGAAAAACGAGAAACAAGAAAAGTACGGAGGAGGAAAGATCGACCGCTTCCCCTAAAAATTATGAGTTTGTCCATAATGACTCATTGAGTGATTATATCAACGCTTACAATAAGACGCTATCTCTATTTGAGCTTCCGATAACTGAAAAGGACATTCCGACGCAATTTGGAAATGCACATGTTTTGGTATGTGGAAACTCTAAAAATCCGCCATTAGTGCTGCTTCACGGTATGAATGCGAGTTCGACGATGTGGTACCCGAATATGAAGAGTCTGGCCCAAAAATATCGGGTTTATGCGATTGATTTTTTATTGGAACCCGGAAAGTCGACATGCACTATGAAACGGCTGAATAAAGATGAAATAGCGGGCTGGTACGATGAAATATTCTCAAAACTGGGTTTGAATTCGTTTTACCTGGTAGGATGCTCACGCGGAGGATGGCTTGCTACGGCAGTTGCATTGAATACACCTGAAAAAATAAAGAAATTGGTATTGCTGAGTCCTGCCCAGACATTTACATGGATTCCGCCGAGTTCTGCTTTGTTGAGTAATATCACATACTGTATTTCACCTGACAAAGAGAAGTTAAAGAATATCCTTGCCGGGTTATCTGTAAGGAGTATTAAGATAAGTAAAACCTATTTTGATCAATATTACCTGGGAACAGAAAAAGAAACTATTTCTGCGTGCATTTTTGAAATGACTCCATATTCACGGAAATCAATGAATGCCTTAACAATGCCGGTTTTGGTATTGATAGGAGACAAAGATATCATCAATAACCAGCGGTGTCTGGAGAAAGTAATGAAATGGGTGCCAAATCCTGATACCGGCACAATCCAACATGCAGGACATTTTCTAAGTTTTGATCAGCCGGATATTGTCAATTCACGTATACATTCTTTTTTAGGGAATTAATAAGTTGTTCAATAATTAACACTTGGTTATTATTTAGTTAATCATTTGGATTTCATAAGAATTAGGCAACTACTTTGTTGTAAATTCGTTCCTGAATTAGAATTTGTAAATAATTCAACACTATGAGATTACTACTACTAGCAACAATAGCTACGGCTATTGGGGCAACTACTACGCACGCACACGAAACCGTTGTGCCCTTAAATTCTGTTTGCAAATTATCCGGTGATACACTTTCTGTCGATTCTTTGCAAAAACTCTACCGGCAAATTGATCTGCTATCCGTATTCGATTTGAAGAAATGGCGTGAATCCTACATTTACAAAAACAGGACACAGCCTTCCGATCTGAATAAGCAAATACTGGTATATATCGAAGAACGCTTAAAAGTTGTCAAATGAAAAAGCTGATCTACTTTTTTGTCTTCGTTGTGCTCAGTGTTTCAGGCTTTGGACAGCCGCCCTGCGGGTCAAATCCTGCTGCCGGGAATACTTGCGCTACTGCAACCCCTATTTGTGAATTGAACGGCTATTGCGGGAATACGTCTTCCAGTTACACTCCGGATGCATGGGGTTCAGCAGCAACATCTTTTGGATGCGGATTCTTAGGATTAAGTTCGTGTCCCGGAACAGGACTTCTCGGTTCGTTTTGCGGATCTGTTGAAAATGATTCCTATTTATCATTTGTAGCTTCTTCATCATCGATTTCGTTTAATTGTTGGGTATACAACTCCACATATGGTGACGGAATCCAGATTATGATCTTCTCAGGGACTTGCGGTGGAAATATTACCTCTTATTATTGCGATCAGCTTGCTCCATCAGCATCTTCTCAAACCGTTTCTGCTACAGGGCTTACTCCCGGAAGCACTTATTACATCATGATAGATGGGTACGCCGGGGATATTTGTGATTATACCTTTGCAGCAAATACCGGGGTTGCAATTCCGGTAGATGTTACTCCGGCCACATCAACTATTTGTGCCGGGCAATCTGTAACATTGACAGCTACGGGAGGAAACGGGGTATACAACTGGGCGGCTTCACCGAATTTAAGTGGAACAACCGGTTCTACAGTAACGGCAACACCTCCGAGTACTCCCGGGACGTACACCTACACCGTGAATTCCTCCGGGGGAAATCCTTTGTGCCCGTCGTCTACTGCCGCAACAGCAACAATTACGGTCAATTCTTGCGGTGGATGCACGGTTACAGCCGGAAACAGCGGTGATGTCTGCCAGGGAACAACAACCTTTAACTTAACGGCAACCAATGTAGCGGGTGCTGCCTGGAATTGGGTAGGACCAAACGGATTTACATCCAATGTTCAGAACCCAACGAATGTTCCGGTTCCGGCAGCGGCAGGCAGTTATACCTATACCGTTACAGCAACTGTTGCCGGAACACCGTGTACTTCTACAACAACTATTGTTGTGAATCCTACTCCCGTTATCAATGCTCCGCTGACGACCATCTGCATTGGAGGGACAAGTAATTTAACCGGTACGGGGACTGCACATGCTTCAACTCCATGGGCATCATCCAATACTGCTGTTGCAACAGTCTCAGCTTCGGGAATAGTAACAGCTGTTTCTGCCGGAATAACTACTATCACTTATATGAATTCCGGCGGATGTACAACTACACAAACAATAACCGTTGTTTCCTTACCTACAGCAGCAATTTCAGGAACTTCCAGCATCTGTGAAGGACAGAGTGCAAGCATTACTTTCACCGGAACTCCGGATGCGACAGTCACCTACCAGGCTGGAGGAACAAACCAGACGACCGTTCTGGATGCTGCCGGAAACAGTACTGTTTCGGTTTCTCCAACGGTAACCACAACCTATACATTGGTCAGTGTTCAGGTGAATCCACCGGGTGGGTGCAGTTCAACTTTATCAGGTTCTGCAACTATTACGGTTACTCCGAATCCCTCTGCCAATGCACCCGCTCCGATTACTGTCTGCTCGAATGCGGCAGTTGTAGTTCCTGCATTTACTTCTGTTCCTGCAGGGGCAACCTTTACCTGGGTAAACAACAATACAACAATTGGTCTGGCAGCGAACGGTACGGGAAATATTACATCGTTTACCGGCTTAAATCCGGGATCAGGTTCCAATACCGGAACAATTACCCTAACACCGACTTTGAACGGATGCCTGGGAACAGCAGCAGCTTTTACAATTACAGTTGATTCTCCTCCGGTTGCCAATGCCGGAAATGATATCAGTATTTGTTTAAATGCCCCCGGTGCAAATCAGATCGGTGGGGGATCGACTTCCGGAGTCAATTATTCATGGACACCAATTACCGGATTGAACAATGCAGCTATTTCGAACCCAACTTTCGACGGAAGTGTTCCCGGTGTGACCACTTACACAGTTACAGCAAGTGTAGGAGCTTGTTTTACAACAGATATGGTTACTGTAACTGTTTTTGACCTGCCGGTAATTGCATTTAATAGTGATATTACCTCCGGATGCAATCCGCAGGAAATAACATTTTACAATAGCACTCCGAATGCATCCAATTGTACTTGGAATTTTGAGGGAATTGGAACGGATAATACTTGCGGAACGGTTATTCAAAATTATACCAATGATGGTGTTTTTGATGTGAGTTTAACGGTTACAGATTCGAATGGATGCGTGAATACATCTTCTGTTAATGACATGATTACCATATTTCCGCAGCCGGATGCAAGTTTTGATGCCACTCCGACTGAGCTTTCAACTTACAATCCATTCATAAATACAGACAATAATTCCACCGATGCGGTGAGTTATTCCTGGGAATTTGGCGATGGAACGACTTCCAATGCTTTTAATCCTGGTCATACTTACCCTGACAGGGCAGGATCATACACCATCACCCTGTATGCAATGAATGGGATTTGTATCGATTCGGCAACCACAACGATTGAAGTAAAGGAAGATTTAACATGGTTTATCCCGAATTCATTCACACCGGATGGAGACGAGTACAACAATGTTTTCTTACCGATTTTCAATGATGCGTTTGACAAGCAGTCTTATACCATGCTGATCTTTAACCGATGGGGAGAAGTAATTTTCGAAACGCATGATACGGCATTTGGCTGGGATGGAACATACAATGGAGAACTTTGTAAAGAAGGGGCATACTCCTGGAAGATCGTCATCAAGCAAAAGGTAAAGGATTACCGCGTAGATTTGATTGGACATGTGAATCTTTTGAAATAAGGACCAGAAGCGGATATGAATAAAATCGATAATCCCCGGTTAGCAATTGCTGATTGGGGATTTTTTAATTAGGCATTCGGAATGAGTTCCGTTGTGATTTTAGCTGAAAGCAGACATAAGGGAATTCCACCGCCGGGATGTACGCTTCCGCCAGCGAAATAAAGTCCGTTTATTTTGGAGAAATTCGGATGTCTGAAAAACGCTGCCATGCGGTCGTTTGAGCTTGCGCCGTAAAGTGCTCCGGCAAAGCTGTTGGTGCGTTCTGAAATTCTCAGAGGATCCAGGTAATCTTCTTCTTCGATCAGGGATTCGATATCTGTTTTCAGAAGTCGGTTTATTTTTTCGATAACCTGTTTCCTTATTTTGGGGCGGAGTTCCTCCCAATCCTGTCCCTGATTGCTGGGTACATTGATCATTACAAACCAATTTTCTTTACCTTCCGGAGCGTCATTGGGCACAAGTTTGGATGAAATGTGAATGTAGACTGTAGGATCACTGCTCACCGTGTTTTCTTCAAAAATGGATTTGAATTCTTTTTCGTAATCACCGCTGAAAAGAATGTTATGTACATCCAGCTGCGGAAAGGATTTTCCAATCCCCCAATAAAAAATGAGTGCGGAACTGCTTGGTTCCTGCTCCATCGTTTTTTTGGGCGTTTTCTGATCGGAGATTAACTCATTGTAACTTTGTTTGACATCGCAATTGCTGATCACCAGTTCTGCAGGATAAAATCTTTTACCGGTTTCTATTCCGGCTGCTTTTTTTCCGCTGATCCGGATCTTTTCCACACGTTCATTGAAATGGAATCGTACACCCAATTCTTCTGCCAGTTTCAGGCAGGCTTTCAAAATGTGATGCATTCCTTCTTTGGGGAAATAAGAACCGATCCCGAATTCCAGGTGCGGGATGCTGTTCAAAACGCCGGGAGCTTTGTACGGATTGGAACCATTGTAGGTGGCAAACCGGTCAAAGAGCTGAACCAATTTCGGATGGTTCAAACTTTTCTCATTAACCGCGTGCATGGTATCGAACAAATGCAGTTTAGGCATGGAAGAAACTGTTTTCAGGATATCCAAAGAAATATAAGTGTTGAACTTATGCAGTGATTTTTCCAGGAAAGAATGACGGGTTCGCTCGAAAATATAGGAACTGTGATCCAGGTATTCTTTCAACGGAGCAGAGTCGATCTCTAGCTTTTTTGATACTTCTTCCAGTAGTTTTTCCTGATCGGCAGGCGTGTGCAGAACTGTTCCGTCCTCGTAGAAGTAATGGCAAAGCATTTCGAGTTGCTGGTAATTGAAATAATCCCGGGGATTTTTTCCTGCAAGCTCAAATAATTCGTCAACCAAATAGGGTAAAGTGAATAGGGAAGGACCAGCATCAAAACGGTAATTCCCTAATTGGATGGTGGTGAGCTTTCCTCCCGGGTAGGTGTTTGCTTCAAACACTGAGACCTGGTATCCTTTCAGGCTTAAACGGATTGCGCTTGCTATCCCGGCAATTCCGGAACCTATGACAATGGCTTCTTTTCCCATGATCTAAAGGTAATTAATGCATTTCTAAAGGGAATGATATATTGGCTTCCTTTTTTCATACAGATTTAATAGATTTACACAGATACATTCAAAAACGGGTCTATGGGAAGAGCAATTGGAATCGGTGGGATTTTCTTCAAATTTAAGGACGAAAAAGCCATGATAAACTGGTATAAGGAGGCATTGGGACTCAATCCGAATGATTATGGGGTGTTGTTTTCGTTTAACGGAAATTCCGATCCTCGTGCTTACCTGCAATTGGGTGTCTTCCCGGAGACCAGTGATTATTTCGGAACGGAAAGCCAGCGTGCAATGATCAATTTCCGGGTAGAAGGAATAGAAAGCCTGCTGGTGCATCTTCAAACAATGGGTACGGTCATCTGCGATAATGTTGAGACTTACGAATACGGTAAATTCGTACATATCCTGGATCCGGAAGGAAACCGTATCGAATTATGGGAACCGGTGGATTCGAGTTTTGATACCGAAAATATCCAGCCAATGCGTTAGCATTCAAAATGTAAAACGGGCGAGTGTTTCTTAACCCAGGTCAATGAATTTGAGAAAACGACAGGATACTTTTGTGTTTGTATTCAAAATCGAACAAGCACATGAAAGCAGTCTATTGTACAGCATATGGAACACCGGGAGTTTTAAAAATGGTAGAAATCCCCAAACCAATCCTTCGGGCTAATGAACTATTGATCCGGATTCATGCTACGGCGGTTAATTCCGGTGATGTAAGGATTCGCAAAGCCGATCCCTGGGCAGTGAGATTGTTCTTCGGACTTTCGAAACCCCGAAAACCTGTTTTAGGAGGCGTTTTTTCAGGGGAAGTAGTGGAAGTAGGCAGTGCTGTCAGCAAGTACAAAGCGGGAGATACTGTTTTCGGCTCTACCGGAATGGGGTTTGGAGCTTATGCTGAATTCAAAACCCTTGCAGAATCGGCTACGATCACTTTCAAGCCGGAGTCATTAAGTCATACTGAAGCGGCTATTATTCCTTTCGGAGCCATGACAGCTTTGGATTTTATCCGAAAAGCAAAGATTCAGCCCGGTCAAAAAGTGTTGGTTTATGGAGCATCCGGAGCTGTAGGTTCAGCGGCTGTTCAGCTGGCTAAATTTTACGGAGCTGAAGTCACAGCCGTCTGCAGCGGTGCTAATGCCGAATTGATGCTAAAGATCGGAGCGGATAAGGTGTTGAATTATCAGCGGGAAGATTTGGTATTAAACAAAGAACAATACGATGTCATTTATGAAGCGGTAAACCAATTAAGCTTTTCGGAAAGTATCCGTCATCTGAAGAAAGGAGGGATTCTTATTTTGGGAGCAGCTGATTTTTCAAAAATGATCCGTGCCGATTTCGCAAGAATGGCCGGCAAAAAAGTGATAACAGGTGTGATCAAAGAATCCGCTGAAGGAATGGAATTCGTGAAAGAATTAATCGATCAGGGAAAATACCAGCCCGTTTTGGATCGGGTATATACTTTGGACCAAATTGCAGAAGCACATGAGTATGTGGATCTGGGACATAAGAAAGGAAATGTGGGAATAGAAGTAATTACGAGTTCCTAATTATGAACTCCGAATTCGTGGGGCTGGAGAATTTTTAAAAATGTAGAATGACCTGTTAATTCACTTTTGAACTAATCTTTTTCGGATCCTGCTCAGTGATTCCGGCTTCACACCCACATAACTGGCGATCAGGTATTGAGGTACACGCTGGAATAGCTCCGGTCTTGTCTGCATAAGTTTTAAATACCTTTCTTCGGGAGTATCTGTGAAATACGAACCTGAAAGCTCCTGTTGTTCGGCAAATACTTTTTCCATGACTTTGCGGGAAACGGTTTCCAGTTTGGGAAATTTCGCATAAAGCTGCTCTTCCTTCTCCCGGTTCCCTACAACCAGTGTACATTCATCGACGCATTCCAGGAAATGCTTTGAAGGGGAATTGCTGCTCATGCTCTGCATAGAAATGACCCACTGTTCTTCGGTGAAAAAGTTGTTTGTTTTTTCTTCACCGTTAACCAGGAAATATTGTCTTACGCAGCCCTGAAGTACAAAATAAGCTTCCATGGATACATCTCCTTCTTTCAGTAGAATGGTTCCTTTGGGAAATGTCTTAACCTTAAGTGTTGCCACAATTCCATCGATTTCCTCCTTGGAAAGAGGAAGGATCTTTGAAAAATAAGAGAGAAGTTTTTGTTCCATGAAGTTCAGATTAACATTCCTCCAAACGCAAATAACGGTCTGACGCAATTGTGGTGTAATAAATCGCAGCGAATGTTCCCAAAGGGTTATGCTTTGCAAAACTGGTCATTTGAAACGATTTTTTCTCGTTTTCTCCAAGGGTAATATTAATGATATTGCTTCTTCCCCAATCTATTTTTGCTTGTATGGTATGATTTCCTTCAGCAACCTCAAATATGGTTGTTTTTCCGTTAGCTATGGAACCAACTTGTTGATTGTCGATGAAAATCTTAATCTCTCTCAGTCGATTGGCATATTCACTGGAACGGATAATCTCTATTTGTGGCATATTTGAAGAATGAGTTATCGAACAAAATTATCTTTCCTTTCCAACAAATCCAACCTTTATTTATACTTTAAGCGCACACCAATCCCAATTCCGATATTCCATCTTCCATTTGCAACGGCAGTCTTTGCATTGTAGTAAAGCGGTACCTGGAAAGCGATCATTTTATAACAATAGGTTACACCGATTCCCAGATTAGGGGTTATCGGAGCGTTTTTAAATATTCCGTTGTCTTCTTTATAACGTAAAGACGGAAGCATTCCCAGGATAATTTTAGAGTTTTTATGCGTGAAGCTGATATTCGGACCGGTGAAGTTCAAAAACGCTCCGTTGTCAACATATCCGGCTATGATTGTTCCGTCAAAGGGATTGAATTTGATAACGGGTTTTGTGAAGTCTTTCGGATTTTCATCCGATTTTGTTTCCTGTGCAAAGGAATTAGATAGAAGAAGAGTCAGAAGGTAGAATAAGAGTGTTTGTTTCATCTTTTTTTCTGCAAAGGGAATTCTTTTTGGAAAGAATAGGAAGTGAGGTGTTGATGAATGTACTAAGTAGTATAAAATATGTAATGAAGTTTTTTAAATAGCTTGGTTTTAAAGGGATTCAGAATTGGCGTTGAAATACATACCATGGTAAAAACAGGATAAGTGTACACTTATCCTAGGTAGAGAATGACCAGCGGATTTTCTCCCAGTCTTCCAGGAGATCTTCATTTTTCGCCCAAAAATATTTGTTTCCGATATAGAACCCCTTAATCAAACCACTTCGCTCGATCAAAGTTACATGGTGGTTAATCGTTTTCTCATGTAATAAAATAAATTGCTCTAGCATTGGAACATTCATTATTCCATAACGATCTAAATATTCTAAAATCTCAATGCGCGCCGGAGCAGATAAAACCAATCCCAAATCTGCATTTCTGTTCGTTTGATCACTAAAAATATGTTTCTTTTTTGCTCCCATAAATTGTCTTTTCCTAATTAAATTAATGAAAAACAGCACTTTGTGCAATAGGAGGTGATTTTTTAAAAAAATTAGCATTTAAGTTTAATCAATTGATTTACAGCGTTTTAGTTGTTAAGCAAGAAGCAATACCTAATTTTCTTAGGTAAAAATTTGTATACCTAAAATTCTTATGTATATTTGTCCTATGTATTCATCAGAACTTTTAAAAGGTACGCTTAAAACAATCGTTCTCAATTTGCTCAAGGACAACGGCAGAATGTACGGTTATGAAATTACCCAACGCGTCAAAGATCTCACCGGTGAGAAAATCCAAATAACCGAAGGAGCACTTTATCCGACACTGCATGCGCTTGAGTCACAGGGCGAATTGCAGACGGAAGAAGTCTTTATCGGTAAAAGGGTGCGTAAGTACTACACACTCACCGAAAAAGGGCAGTCGACAGCCAAAGAGAAAGTCAACGAATTGGTAGATTTTATGAATACCATGAAGTTTCTGTTGGATTTAGAGCCAAGAACTGGAAATGGTTAGAGTTTCGGACGAGCAAGTTGATTTTATTCTTCAGGAAATTGAAGCGCGTGGGGTTACTATTGAAGATCTGCAGTATAACCTACTGGATCACATGTGCTGTATTATTGAGGATGAAATGTCTGAAACAGACGACTTTGACCAGTTCTTTCAACGGCTCTTGCCTCGATTTTTCAACGACAACTTGCGTGAAATTCAGGAGGAAACAGAATTGTTATTAACCTTCAAACATTTTTACGCCATGAAAAAAACAGTAAATATTTCAGGACTTTTAGCAGCCGGTTTTACCCTCACAGGGTCGGTTTTTAAAGTCATGCACTGGCCGGGAGCCGGGGTTGCCTTTGTATTAGGGATAGCTATCTTCAGCTTCATTTTTCTCCCATTGATGATTGCTCTTAAATTCAGGGATGAAGGAAGCAGAACCGATAAATTAGTCCTGAGTTTCGGATTTTTAGTCGGGATCATCGCTTCCCTGGGTTTTTTATTCAAATTAATGCATTGGCCGGGCGCGAACATGCTCATGCTTTCAGGCCTGGTGTCATTTACCTTTGTGTATGTTCCCATCTATTTCTTCACAAGAGTCAGAAGACCTGAACTGCGTTTCAATTCGACTGTCAATTCGGTTTTGATGATGGCCTGCGGAGGTTTGTTATTCGCTATGTACAATTTGGGATATTCCACGAAAATAGAGGAATCTTCTCAACAGGCTTACCGCTTGCTGAACGAAGAAGTTCAGAAGATGGAACGGTCAAAAGTGGTGTCTGTGAATCAGCAGGACGTGAAAGCACTTCAAAAACAAGTGGTGAAGCTGAACCGGGAAATTGTGGAAATGAAATCATTGATTATCCGGAGTTCAGCCAAAATGACAGAACAAGAGTACAATAAAACATCAGAAGATGAGGCCTACAGCCGTTTGCCGAAAGAAGAAGCTATGTCGCGAGTGCTAAATGCTTCGATGAAAAATAAATGGGAAACTATTTGCAGGCTTACCGAGGAAGTTAACGGGAAGCTGAAAGCGGCTTACCCGGAACATAAGGACCTGGTGTTTGAGATTACTTCCATTGATTTGCCATCAAATACAACCAAAATAGCATTGCAAAATCTGACATTGATACAGATGCATCTGAACCTGTTGAAATTAATCGCCGCTTAAATCATCATTTTTTGAGTGAACAAAAGCAAGAGAGGGGATTGAAAAATTTCCTCTCTTTGAATGCTGTTTATTTTAAACGCGGACCATATTGAGCAACTTTTTCCCTGTTTCCGGCCTGTTCATAGGAAATGATCATTAAACGCAGGGCATTCGTGTTCAAAGTATCCTTGTTGTAAATTCCTTCAAAAGTCTGTCCTGCTTCTGTGTATTTGGCCGCTGCGCCATAAGTATTTCCCAGGTTTGAAGCCATTTCGGTATCATTCGGATATTTTTGAAGCCCTTTTTTGAAAGCGGCAATTGCTTCTTCATACCGCTTTAAATTAAAGAGCGAGATTCCGTATCGTTTATGGTGTCCCGAAGTCGCATTTTTCCATTTAGTAACCCGTTTTAATGTATTGACTGTTTTTCGATAATCCTTTAAGGCAAAATAAGCATCCCCTAAATTTCCATAAAGAGAAGTGTCTTTCGGGTTCAGTGCAATTGCTTTTTGGGTATAAAGAACAGATTGATCGAACTGATTTAACCGGTATTCGACAACGCCCAGATTTGTGAAAGAATTCAAATCCAATGAGTCGATAGAAATTGCCTTTTTGAAACTGGAAGCAGCGAGTTGCAATTGATTCCTGTTAGCGGATGAACCTTCGCCGGCAGCATTCATAATCACGACGCCGTAATTGAATTGAACCCGTGCACTATTAGGACTGTTTTCAAGATCTGCCGTAAAAAGAGTCGTATTGGATTCCCAGACTTTATTGCGCTGAATGGTTTGAACAGCAAATAAAATTCCGACTACCAGTGAGGTTAAAACGGCCCCGGATTGCCATTTTGATGCTTGTTCTGCTTTAAACAGGGTAAAAAGAACCAGGACGATAGAAAGAATAATACCCAGTGAAGGAGCATAAATTAACCGATTGGCGTAAGTGGTACCGATCAAAGAGAAAATGTTGGTGACCAGGGCAATCGATATTAAAAAAAACAGGATCCCAAATCCGATTTCAGGTTTTGACTTACGTGTTTTTAAGATGACCAGCCCTAAAAGAACTACAGCCGCTAAAGTAGCTATCACAGGAGGAGAAGTAAAGCTCAGGCATGGAAGCTGATTGTAGGAATAATCATAACTCAGATTAAAGGGAGCAACAGTTTCCAGTAGATAACGCCCCAAAATACTTATTCCGGTTGCGTAACGCGAACCATTCTCGCAGGCAACCAACGAATTGTCGTGGTAAGTATATTGAATAGGAGGAGTAGGGTCTGAATGAATGACAAGTTGGTGCAAAATCAACCAAACACCTGCAATGACAATTAGCGGAACCAGTTTTCTGAAAGCAGAGAAAGCAGTTTCTTTTTTCATCATCCAAAAGTAGAGCCCGAAAATGGGGAGGTACATAATGCCGGCTTCTTTGGATAATAAACAGGCCAAAAATAAGAGCGCAGGTTTAACCAGATCCATTGGTTTTCCGCTTCTGACCTTAAGCAAACTTAGAAAAGTGAGCAGGAAGAATAAGAAACAAAGAATTTCATCCCGGCTCTTAATATTTGCCACTACTTCCGTATGACTTGGATGTGCCATAAATATCAGGGTAACAGCGAATGAAACCCAAACCGAATATCCGGGCAGTAATTTGAGCAGTAATTTAAAAAGCAAACCAATTGTCAGCGCGTACAAAAGCACATTTACGAAGTGGTGGAGGGCAGGATTATTCGGAGAAATAGCCCATTCTATTGCGAACATGACCATTGATAAAGGACGATACAATCCGGCATTAGCATCCCAGAAACCTTTCCAGTAGAAGGTGGAAAACAGGTCGGGGATTCCTCCGAAACCTTCCTGTACAAATTTGTTGTTTTCGATTACCGCCAGGTCATCCAAAACGAACCCGTGTCCGATTGTAGGAGCAAAGAGTAAAAACGCAGCAATGGAAAGTATCCAAAAAAGTCTTCGCTGTATTACCAGTGAATTATCAATTAATGGAACTGCTGCAGCTGCTTTTTGTGATGACTGCTTACTGGAAGAGGTGTTTTTCTTTGGCATAGCAATGCTAAATTAGACTTATTTGTTGGTTGTTAGCCTGGTTGATTAAAAAAAAGAGATCCAATAAAAACGGCGGTCAATTTGACCGCCGTTTTTAACCAAGTAGTATTTGGTTTTAATTCTTAACGATTCGTTTTAGAACTTTTCCGTTTTCTGTCTCAATGGATAAGAAGTAAACTCCGTCTTCGTAAGAAGCTAAGTTGACCTGTTCTCCATTAGTGATTTCTCCGGTATAAACCGTTTTCCCCTGAGCATCCGTCATAACCAGTTTTGCCTGATTGAATGTCATGGAAATAGTCACGAAATTCTCCGTTGGGTTAGGGGATACCTGAACAGACGCTGATTCAAATTCCTCTAATCCTACATTGTCAATCACAACACAGTCAGATGTATCCGAACATACTCCCGAATTGGTAACAATTACGGCATAAGTTCCGTTCGCTGTCACAGCAAATGTTTGACTCGTTGCTCCTGCTATCGGAGTATTTGTCGTACAGTTGATCCACTGATAAGAAGATCCGGTAGACGCAGTAATAGTTGCATCTCCGTTATCTGTTGCAGTAACAACAGGAAGACCTGTAACAGTCAGGTTCAATACAAAGATTGAATCACAACCGTTCATATCAGTCAGCGTGTCGGAGTAAATTCCTGAAGCAGTGTAAGTCGTTCCGTTTTGTGTCCATGTATAGCTGTCACAAACAGTTACTGATTCTGTCGAAGTAGAACCTCCGATTGTCAGGTTCAATGTAATAACTGAATCACAACCTGCAGCATTTGGAATGGTATCCGTATAAACTCCAGAAGCAGTATAAGTCATTCCGTTTTGAACCCATGTATAAGTTCCGCAAGCAAACTCAGATGAACTTGAGCTTGTAGGAGTGGTGATTGTCAAATCTAAAGTTACGATTGAATCACATCCGCCTACACTTGGGATAGTATCAACATACATTCCGGAAGTTGTATAAGTCATACCGTTTTGCGCCCAGATATACGAATTACAGCTGCTTTCAGTAACTGTATTTGTAAGTGTTGGGCTGATAGTTAAGGTAAGAGTTACCGTAGAATCACATCCGTTTGTGGCTGTAAATACTTGTGTATAAACCCCGCTTGTTGTATGTGTTTGAGTTCCCCAGGTATAAGAAGCACAAGCTGTATGAGAGAAACTGCTGGTAATCGGTGCAGATTCCGTAATAGTGAAAGCTTGAGTACTTTCGCATGCATTCGCATCAGTAACTGTTACTACATAAGTTCCGGCTGCTAATCCTGTTGCTGTAGCAGCAGTTCCTCCTGAAGGAGCCCAGGAATAAGTATATGTTCCGGTACCACCAGTTGGTGTTACTGTTGCTGATCCTGTAGAACCACCGTTACAAAGCACATTTGTCTGTGAATTGTTTGAAAGATCCAAGGCTGTCGGTTCTGTGATTACAAAAGATTGAGTAGCTGTACATCCGTTAGCATCGGTAACCGTTGCAGTATATGAACCGGCAGTCAATCCTGTTGCTGTTGCAGCAGTTCCCCCGGAAGGAGTCCAGGAATATGTGTATCCTGTAGTTCCGCCAGTTGCAGTTACTGTTGCAGTACCGTTTGCTCCACCGTTACATGAAACTTCCGTTTGTGAAGCGCCCGTTATTGCTAATACAGGAGGTTCAGTAATTGTAAATGAAACGGTCGCTGTACATCCGTTAACATCTGTTGCAGTTACCGAATAAGCACCTGCTGTCAATCCTGTAATAGAAGTAGTTCCATCACCTGTTGGTGTTCCCGGAGTCCAGTCATAGGTAAAGGCACCTGTTCCACCCGTTGCAGGGTTTACCACTGCGGCACCGTTTGCACCTCCGTTACAGGAAACGTTTGTTTGAGAAGCTGCAGTTAATGAAACCGCTGTTGGTTGTGTAACTGTAAAGTTTACAGAAGCAACACATGAGTTTGCATCTGTTACTGTACAAGTCCATGTTCCTGCAGTCAGTCCTGTTACAGAAGTAGTTCCGTCACCGATTGGATTACCCGGAGTCCAGTCGTAAGTGTATCCACCTGCACCACCTGTCGCGGCATTTACTGTTGCAGCCCCGTCTGCACCTCCGTTACAAGAAATGTTTGTTTGAGAAGCCGCAGTTAATGAAATAGCCGTTGGTTGTGTAACGGTAAAATCTATGGAAGCAACACATGAATTAGCATCTGTTACTGTACAAGTCCATGTTCCTGCTGTCAGTCCTGTTACAGAAGTAGTTCCGTCACCTGTTGGATTTCCCGGAGTCCAGTCGTAAGTGTATCCACCTGCACCACCTGTTGCGGCATTTACTGTTGCAGCCCCGTCTGCCCCTCCGTTACAGGAAATGTTTGTTTGAGAAGCCGCAGTTAATGAAAGAGCCGTTGGTTGTGTAACGGTAAAATCTACGGAAGCAACACATGAATTAGCATCTGTTACTGTACAAGTCCATGTTCCTGCTGTTAGTCCTGTTACAGAAGTAGTTCCGTCACCTGTTGGATTTCCCGGAGTCCAGTCGTAAGTGTATCCACCTGCACCACCTGTTGGAGTATTGATAGAAGCTGCACCGTTTGATCCACCGAAGCAAGAAACATTTGTTTGGGAAGCAGGAGTCACCGAAATAGCGGTTGGTTGAGTCACCGTGAAATTTTGTGAAGCAACACATCCGTTTGCATCCGTAACAGTGCACGTCCATGTTCCGGCACTAAGACCCGTTACAGAAACTGTTCCGTCACCTGTTGGTGTACCCGGAGTCCAGTCGTAAGTGTAACTACCGGCACCACCTGTTGGAGTATTGATAGAAGCTGCACCGTTTGATCCACCGAAACAAGAAACATTTGTTTGGGAAGCAGGAGTCACCGAAATAGCGGTTGGTTGAGTCACCGTGAAATTTTGTGAAGCAACACATCCGTTTGCATCCGTTACAGTACATGTCCAAGTTGTTGCAGTTAATCCCGTTACAGAAACTGTTCCGTCACCCGTTGGTGTACCTGGAGTCCAGTTGTAAGTGTAACCACCGGCACCACCTGTTGGAGTATTGATAGAAGCTGCACCGTTTGATCCACCGAAACAAGAAACATTTGTTTGGGAAGCAGGTGTAACAGAAATAGCCGTTGGCTGTGTTACTGTTATTCCGGAAACTGTTCCCGTACAAGCATTAGCATCTGTAATTGTAACAGAATATGTTCCTGCTGTAAGACTTGTTCGGTCTTCCGTAGTTGGTCCGCTGACCCAGGTAAATGTATATGGTCCAACCCCGCCGGTAGGAGTAAGGTTGATTGCACCTGTGTTTCCACCGAAACAAGCTACGTTTGTAACTACTGTAGTTCCTGAAACAGCTGCTGTAGGCTGCGTTACAGTTACGTTAACCGTTCCTGTACAAGCATTGGCATCTGTAATTGTTACAGAATATGTTCCTGCGGTAAGACTTGTTCTGTCTTCGGTTGTTGGTCCGCTTGCCCAGTTAAAGGTATAAGGTCCTGTTCCACCGGTAGGAGTAAGGTTGATTGCTCCGGTATTTCCACCGAAACATGCTACATTCGTTACCACTGTTGTTCCTGAAACCGGAGCTGCAGGTTGCGTTACGGTTGCATTAACTGTTCCCGTACATGCATTGGCATCTGTGATTGTTACGGAATATGTTCCAGCTGTAAGACTTGTTCGGTCTTCCGTAGTTGGTCCGCTGACCCAGTTGTAGGTATAAGGCCCTGTTCCACCTGTAGGAGTAAGGTTAATTGCTCCTGTATTTCCACCGAAGCAAGCCACGTTTGTAACTACTGTTGATCCTGAAACCGCTGTTGCAGGTTGTGTAATAGTGAAATTGGTAGAGGCAGTACAAGTATTCGCATCCATTACGGTGCAAGTCCATGTTCCTGCAGTAAGTCCTGTTACGGATGTTGTTCCGTCACCGGTTGGGTTACCTGGAGTCCAGTTATAAGTATATCCACCTGCACCACCTGTTGCAGTGTTGACACTAGCTGCACCGTTCGCACCTCCGTTACAAGAAACATTTGTTTGAGAAGCGGGTGTTAGAGATAAAGCCGGTGGCTGAGTGACTGTAAAGTTCACAGAAAAAGTACAAGCATTTGCATCCATTACGGTGCAAGTCCATGTTCCTGCAGTAAGTCCTGTTACGGATGTTGTTCCGTCACCGGTTGGATTACCCGGGGTCCAGTTATAAGTATATCCACCGGCCCCGCCTGTTGCAGTATTGACACTAGCGGCACCGCTAGCCCCACCGTTACAAGCAACATTTGTTTGAGAAGATGCTGTGAGATTTAAGGCAGTAGGTTGTGTAATTGTAAAATTTCTGACACCTGTACACCCATTTGCATCTGTAACAGTACAAGTCCAGGATCCGGCGCTAAGGCCACTTACAGAAATCGTTCCGTCACCCGTTGGGTTTCCTGGTGTCCAATTGTAGGTATAACCTCCGGTTCCACCTGTCGCAGGATTCACACTAGCTGCTCCTGTAGATCCACCATTACAAGCAATATTGGTTTGTGACGATGGAGTAATTAACGGAGTAGAAACTGTAAGAGTTGCCTGGGAAGAAGTTGTACTACACGAACCATCTAATGCAACGCATCGGTAAAGGTAGCCGTTCATTCCGGAAGTAACTCCTGTAATTGTAAGAGTTGAGGTCGTGGCATTAGAGTAAACACCTCCATTTGAAATGTTTGTAAATCCAGAACCAGAGTTTTCTTGCCATTGGTAAGTTGTAGCACCTGATGCTGTAATGCTAAAAGTTGTATTACCTGCATTACAAACAACTACACTGGATGGAGGCAAAGTGATTGTTGGGTTTGTACAAGTTGCGTAATAAGTACAACCTCCGGGGATATTTATAACAGTGGTGTTTGTAGAACCTCCTGATGTCCAGTTACCCAGGTTCATGATAGCGTTTCTTAGAGCGCTTACAGTACTGTATGGAGTTCCAGTACAATTGAATTTAGCATGGTCAATGTTCGGAGATGCACCTGGCAATCCTACCATGAAGGCACTTACTCCGTCGTTAAGTCCAGGAGGAATTAGTGATGATTGAGGCCCGTAAGTGCACCCTGCACCATTCCATGAGGTTGTAGTTGTTGTTCCACAACTAACAGCCCAAGTTATACCGGTGATCATGGTAGCAGCTCCGCTGGTAGGATCTCCTGCACCTCCCTGGAAAGCAATGATCTGGTCTCCTGCATTACCAAGTGAAAGACCAGTAATCCCGTTTCCACCTGCAATTATGGCAACTGTTCCGTTTGGAACACCGCCAACTCTTGCTGCGCTTCCGCCGAAACCTGCAATTTCAACCTCCTGCCCAATGGCTAATGCTGAACCGGAAGTCCAGGAGATAGTTCCTTCAGTAGAACCACTTGCTTGCCATGGACCACCTTGATATCCACGGTCGGTAAAATAAATAACCGTATTTGCACTGATTGGTGTGAGCAGCACAAATGAGAGCGTATCCGGTGTAACTCCGGCTACTGCAACTCCGGAGTAACTGGTGAAGAGGATATCTCCCGGAGCCAGTGTGGTCTGAGCTTGTGATCTGTTTTGTATCCCAAAGAGGAGACAAAACAAGAGCATGAGCCCGATGTTAATTTTGTTAGTTTGCTTGTTCATAGAATTTAATTTAGATTAACGCTAAGGGCCAAAGGTAGAATAAATAAATTTAGTTAAGACGACTACCCGGCACTATTCCGAATTCAAATAATTTGTTTCCTTCGAAGTACCCTTCGTCGGAATGTATGATTGTGATGTGAAGTTTTCGATTGTCTATACAATGTACCAAAAGTGTATTGTCATCTCCTTTGGAAATTGTTCCCGGAGATGAGGTATCACTGGTTTCCCCGGCATCCGAAACTGCCAGAATGCGGAAGTTCCAATGACCATAACTGGTATATGCTCCTTTATTCCATGGGTTGCAGGCACGAGTCAGCGCATCGATAGAACTACTATCCATCGTCTGCCAATTGATTTTTACATCATTGAGCCCTGGACGTTTGTAATAAGCCGCATCTTGTTCCGATTGCTGCTGGCCTTCAAGTACAGGAGATTGACGCAAAAGATGAATTAATTGCAGGGACATCTGTGCATTTAAGTTCGCCATCTGATTGCAAAGCACCCCATGAGTGGTGTTTTTATTCAATGAGATTTTTTGAGTCATCAGAATGGGACCTTTATCGATCTCCGGAGTAACAATGTGAATGGTTATCCCCGTTTCACTGCATTTTCTGCGAATACTCTCAAAAATAGGGTCTACGCCTCTCATTTGAGGAAGAAGGCCATAGTGAAAGTTTAAAAAGTTATTTGGAAAAGCAGCTAATAATTGAGCGGGAATCTTCCACGGAAAAGTCATCAAAAAAATATGGGATGCTTCTGTGGTTTCAAGCCAGTTTAAAGTATCTTCCTCCAACGTTTTTCGTGCCAGTTTTCGAATTGAAACTGTACTTTTTTCGAAGAAATAGCGGCATTCCTGTTCCAGTTCATGATTGGTTTCGGGAATGCCTATACCCTCCAAAACCCCATTTTGTGCCATGGTTTGGAGAGCTGGAATAGCCATTCTGTTATTGCAAAACACGATTACTTTATTCATGATTCCAGGCAAGGGTATGCATTGTGCCAACTATTGGTAGTTTGATCACCATACGTTTTTATTTCCTTCAGTAACTGTTCTCTTTCCTCATTGGCGGATGAAATCTCTGAAACGACCTCAAGCTTACAGAAACCATTTTCGGACTCTGTAACCTCGCACTGATAAACAGGAGATTCCAGGTAATGTGTATCCGGATTCATCCGAACATGACCGCGCGGAGAGTTGAATTCACAAGAAGACCAACTATCGATTACGGATTCAACCGGACCTGAAATCACATAGGACAACAATATTCCGGCTTCCCAGGCTATAACCGAAAATACATTTGCTTTTCCGGGTTTGCTGAGTATTTGTTTAAATTCTTCATTTTCAGAATTTTTCAGTGATCTTGCCCAGGAAGAAACTGCTGTGATTTTCTGTCCCGGATATGGGATCTTGTCAAGCCAGACTTCTTCGATCATAAAAGGAGAGCCGAAGACAGCAGCTTTGCCATCAGGATTTATTTCTCCTAGAGATCCGTAAAAATCCATGGCCATATCTCCGCAAAAAGCAGCAAGGATTCCCTGGCCTTCGCGAAGAGCAATCTGTTCTTTTATAGGTTCGACAGTAAATTCAGACCGTTTTAACGCTGTAACATGGTTGAAGGATACTTGCCCGCCATTGTTTTCCAGCGCATTGCTGAAAGAGAGCGGACCGCGGTACCCTGCATCGTAAAAAGAGCAAGTAAAGATGTTGTGAGTAAATCCTGATTTTACGGCAATACTGGCAGTTTCCCGGCAACAAAGCATACCTTCCATAGATATGAAAAAGGCATTGGAAAGTTTGTTTTGTGGGAGGAAATGCATTCCGCTATCCAGTACCAGCAATATTTTATCACTGGCTGCAAACAGTCCGTGGACATATTCCGCCGTTGACGGGTTGATGTATGCAACAACAATGTCCGTACCATTCATAAGAGCTTGTTCACAACTGGCAAAAACATCCTGTTCACGTGCAGCAACGCCGATATTATGAATAGTTAAGCGGGGGTCTTCGACTCCCGCTTTTTTTAAACTTTCCTTTATTCCGTCAACAATATCAAAACCCATGGTCGGATAGAGTACGGAACGTGGTATTAGTAAACTGATATTCATATTAAATAGTTCAGGTTACGATTAATTTCTGGATGGATAAATTCCCTGCAAGCAGATGATTATGTTCATCCCTAAATAAGGCTGTTCAATATTTAAAGGGCTGCTGGCTCCTGCTGTTCCTACAACTACGGCACCGCCGATTGGAGCAAGAAATGAATCTGCCGTTACACCGGTTTTGTAAAGACCATTGATGGATGCAAGTAAGGATCCGCTAGGATCACCCGATGAACCTGATTCTGAATATGTAGGAACACTTATTGTACTGGATCCCGGGTGATTGTGAGCCGGAAGCTGAATTTGGGTTAAAGTGACATTTGGTGTTCCTGCCATTTCTCCTAAACTAACCGTGCTTAGACCCGGGCCCTGACCGGTCCCGACAGGAGTTCTTCCTGCAAAATTGGGCAAAGCGAAAGTTGTTTGTCCATTTCCTCCGTAAGTGGTTCCTAACAGACTGAAGAGAGCTGTGTTTTGTGCAATTGGTAATAGTTGTCCTTGGCAATAAGCCCATGTTTTCGGGCTGAAATTTCCTGCAAAGAAGCGTATTTCTGACATTGTACCTTCCATTTTGTTTCAGTTTTTCAATGTTAATAAATTAGTTTCTGGAAGGGAAAATACCCTCCATGCAAATAATGTAGTTGAGTGCTAAATACGGCTGCATAACCGAGAACGGAATACCCTGACCAACCGGCTGCAGTGTTACAGGCGATGTAAATGCATTTAAGGAACTGTCAGTTGGCTGGTTCGTATATGCATTCGTTAAACTTGAAAGTATAGCACCGTTCGGATCTCCTCCACCAGTTTCCGAGTAGGCAGGTATCCGAATACTGATAGTAGTGGCATGCGTGTGCATTGGCATTGTTTGATTCGTCAATGTTGCATTCTCATGTCCGCCTGTTTGCCCAAGTTCGTAAACAGGAAGCCCCGGACCGTTACCTGTTCCTACAGGAATTCTTCCACGGAAGTCCGGTAAAGCAAATGTGGTTTGCCCGTCGCCACCGTAAGTAGTCCCGATAATTGAAAATAAAGCAGTGTATACTGCAATGCTTTGCAAGGAACCATCGCAAAAGTTCCATGCTCCCGGAGAAAAATTTCCTCCAAACATTCGGATTTCTCCTATATAACCTTCCATAATTTTATTCTTTTTTAGTGAGTGAAATTGATGAGTAACTTTTGATTAGTTTCGATAAGGAAATACCCCGTACATGCAGATAATGTAATTCATTCCTGTATAAGCTTTCGTCAAAGACAGGGGTTGTCCCATTCCGCTTACTCCATCGGTAATAGTTGCGCTGAATGGTGCTAAATGTGAATCGGATCCTGCAGAGGCTGGGGCAAACATTCCGTTCAAAGCAGACAGGTGGTTCCCATTGGGATCTGCCAGTGTACCTCCTTCGCTTAAAGCGGGAATAACCACATTTGCAACACCTGTGTGTGTGTGCGGAGGTAAGTTACTCGAATTAAGTGTAGTTGTATTGGTACCTGCTCGTTGTCCTAAAGAATAAACGGTCCCTGTTACGGCATTTCCGGCACCTAATGCAATCCTGCCACGAAGATCAGGCAGTGCGAATGTTGTTGTTCCGTCACCACCATAGGTTGTGCCCAAAATAGAAAACAAAGCTGTGTTAGCTCTAATAGCAATGATAGATCCATCACAATAGCTCCATGATTTCGGGGCAAACGTAGCGGCAAACATGCGAATTTCGCCAATTGTTCCTTCCATAAGTTAATTGTTTTAGTTTATATTGATTTTTAGTAAATACTGATTAATCACTATAAAACATATAATCAACAAAGTAGAGGGGGGCTCGGAAACCTTGAAATAATTCGTTTTTTGCAGAGAATAGTTCATAGTGAAGTTGTGTAAAATTGGATCGGATCAAAACAGACTGGCTGAACGTATTTCCGATTGTAAATATTAAATTCCTTGTTTAACAGGGGGCATTAAAGAAAATCCGGGCATTGTTAGAAAGTGGTGTTTTCATCAGTGAAAGTTTAATTTATGGTTTCAGACAAATATAATGTTTAAAAAGAAATAACCTAATAATTAAGTCGAAACAAATTTAGGAATCATCTTGTAACAGAAATCATTCAAACTGAATAACAAGGGGAAACCCTTAGGGTTTGTGAGCTTGTATAGCTTGCTGTTTGGACGTGTGAAACACGAAATATTACGGCCGATTTGATAAGTGCCGAAACGTTAATTTAGCCGAAAGAAATTTTATTTCGCCGATTTACTGATTTTAAACCGTACCTTCGTTTAAATATTTAATAATAAGTTTAATGAACAAAGGAACAGTAAAGTTCTTCAATGAAACTAAAGGATTTGGTTTTATTAAGGAAGACGACTCCGCAAAAGACCATTTCGTACACGTTTCAGGATTAGTAGATGAGATTCGTGAAGGGGATTTAGTAGAATTTGAATTAGAAGAAGGTAGAAGAGGAGTGAACGCAGTAAATGTTCGCGTAATCCAATAATTGATTTTAATAAATGAACCAAAGAGTTTGTTTGTCGTTTGACGAATAAACTCTTTTTTATTTTATCAGTGTAAATTTTAAAAAGTTAAATGGCAAGATCACAAGAAAGTTTTAATAAAAAAGAGATCCAGAACAAAAAGGATAAAAAGCGTAAAGAGAAAGAAAAGAAAATGCTTGAGCGCAAAGAGAACGGGAAAGCAAGTTTTGAAGATATGATCGTATATATTGACGAGAATGGAAATCAAACAACTACACCTCCGGATAATTCTAAACGTGTTGAATTCAACGCTGAGGATATCGTTATCGGTGTTCCGAAAAGAGAAGATGTGGAACCGGAAGATAAAATTCGCAAAGGAACAGTTACTTTTTACAACGATTCAAAAGGGTACGGTTTTATTAAAGACAGTACGTCAGGAGACAGTGTATTTGTTCACGCAAATCAATTAACTGAAGCAATTACCGAAGGGAACAGAGTCATTTTCGAAGTTGAAAAAGGACAGCGCGGACCAACTGCGGTAAGGGTTAAGAAAGATTAATACAAAGATCTGAAAGGTTCAAATAGTTCAATAGTTCAAAAAATAAAGTTGGACGGTTGAACTTTTTGAACAAAAAAGGCTCCCTTTCGGAAGCCTTTCAATTATTTATCAATGGAACCGGTAACCCGCTTCATGAATTCATTCAGTGCATCTTTCTGAGATTTTCCTGCTTTGATTTCTTTGTGAACTTCGATTGCCCCGGAGAAATTGGAAAGCAATTCTCCAATAACATCCAGTTCTTCGTCTTTCAATCCCGGTGCATCGATCAAATGCTCCAAAGTTTCGATTGTTTCGTTCACGTAGTCTTCATCGTTCTCTTCGATGAAAGCCACCATGTGTTTAATTACCGGCAACCGCATCTTTGATCTCCTGAATGATTTCCACTTTATTTCCCTGAGCTTGTTTTACCAATTCTCCGTTCACAAAGCCCGCGAAAGTCGGCAGGTTCGAAACATCTGCAAATTTGCGTGAGTTCGGTAATTTCTCTGCATCCACATAATAGAACTCTATTCCGGGATTTTCTTCAGCCATTCGCTTGAATTTCGGCTTCGTGATCTTACAGTTACCACACCAGGATGCTCCGTATTGAACCATCACTTTTGGATTGGTACTCAATAACTGCTCTAAATTGTCTTCCGTTAACTCTGTAAACATCACTTCTTAGTTTTTGCTTAAATATTCTGCTGTACTTGCAAGGCTCGCTTTCATAGCATCTTTTCCTTCTTCCCAGTTTGCAGGACAAACTTCACCGTGATTTTGCACGTGCGTGTATGCATCTACCAAACGAATATACTCTTGTACATTACGTCCTACAGGCATGTGGTTCACTGACTCATGGAAAACTGTTCCTTCTTCGTCAATTAAGTATGTTGCACGGTAAGTAACATTGTCTCCGGCTGAATCCTCATCGTAAGGATCGAAATCCAAAATATCCAACTCTTCAGCCAGACGACGTGTTGAATCTGCAATCAAAGGAAACTTAACCCCCTCGATTCCTCCCTGGTCTTTTGGTGTGTTTAACCACGCAAAATGTACTTCTGCTGTATCACAAGAGGCACCGATTACCAATGTGTTGCGCTTTGCAAACTCAGCTGAAGCTTCCTGGAAAGCATGGATTTCTGTCGGACAAACGAACGTGAAATCTTTCGGGTACCAGAACAAAACCACTTTTTTCTTGTTCTCAATCGCATGTTTCAACACATCGATTTGGAAAGTATCTCCCATTTCATCCATTGCATTTACCAATACCGAAGGGAATTTTTTACCTACTACACTCATTTTCTTGTTTTTTATATTTGATTATTAATTACTAGTTATCGAGCCAGAACTTAATCATTTATCAATGTTCGCAAAGAATAGGAAATATTCCTATGACTTAAATCAAGTTCTTAAGTTGATAAAAGTCATGACTTTTGTCTCCTGGCTCATTTGCTCTATTTCCCCAGCCATGCGGCGAACATCCAGTTTGTTTTTTCCTTTTCACGGACCAGGTCACTCATCATAGCGTTTGTTCCTTCATCACCCAAATCCGCCGATTCGGATAAAATCTCGCGTTCCAGTTTCAGGATGGTTTCCTGCGCATTCAGAATGTAGGTCATTCCTTCTTTCCCATCATGAATAGTCACGTTTTCCTTGATATCGCTGTTCTTCAGGTAATCTTCGAAACGGTGAAGCGGCGTGACTCCTAATGTCAGGATACGTTCTGCCAAATCATCAATGATCACCTGTGTACGGGTGTACAATTCTTCGTATTTCAAATGCAGTTCGAAGAAATTTGAACCTTTTATATTCCAGTGGATCGCACGTAGATTTTGGTAATGTACCTGGTACGTTGCCAAAAGGCGATTCATCTTAGTGTTTAAATCTTGTTGTGAACTCATAGTTATTGTTTTTAGACTAAAAGACTTTGAGAGGCATGAGTCAAGACAGTTTTTAATATTTGTATTGTCTCCTGACTCCTGAAGTCTTGTCTCTTATTTCATAATTCAAAGTTGCCGATTATTCAAATATAAATGTTATTGATTAACTTTATAAATGCATAGAATTAATTTATAATGATTTCACCACAACAAATTGCATACATTCTGGCTGTTTATGAAACGGGATCGATCAGCAGAGCCGCTGAGCAATGCTTTGTAACCCAACCCACACTCTCCATGCAGTTAAAGAAAGCAGAAGAACTACTCGGGCATTTGATTTTTCACCGGGATACCAACTCCATGGAGCTGACAGATTTCGGGAGGTCCTTAATACCGCTTTTACAGCAGATACAGGGTGATTTCGGTGCTATTGACCGTATCAGCCAGATTTATTCCGGAACTTACAAGGAACGGTTGCGAATTGGTGTCATCCCAACGGTGGCGGCTTATTTGTTATTGGATAATTTCCAGGAGTGGCAGACTTTGCTTCCCAGTACGCAGGTATTTGTAGAGGAATTAAAAACCGAGGAACTCATCGAAGCTCTTGACCAGCGAAAGGTTGATCTGGCAATTCTTGCCGGGCCGTTGAACCAGAATAATTACCGTATTACACCTTTGTTTATGGAGGAAATCCTGGCCTATGCACCAAGTGTTTCCGGAGAAGTATTACTGGTAGACCAATTAAAAGACCTGCAGCCATGGCTTTTGAATAAAGGGAATTGTCTGCGAACGCAAATGATGCAATTCTGCGCAATTGATGATGATATGCCTTCCAGGTGGAATTACCAGGGCGGAAATATGGATTTGCTGATGCGGATGGTGGACCAGCAGGGAGGATATACACTCATACCGGAATATTATCATCCGTTTGTTTCGCAAAGCACGGAGTTCAAATCAATTCGCGATAACCAGGGATCTTTTCCGGGGAGGTCTATTATTGCAGTGAGTGCTTTCCGGCATGCGAATTGGGATTCGATGGAAAAAATCATCCGCTCGATTCAGCACAAGTACAGCAAGCCTGTTTCAAAGGAACTGGAGTTGTTGAGTTGGAAGTAAATTATCAATTATGAATGATAGAATTATCAAGAAAAGGAGACTTAGTGAAGCAGAAGTCCCTTGATAATTGATAATTTAGCAATTGATAATTCCAATTAAAAATATGGCCTTAATAAAATCATGCAGAGGAATAGAACCTCAATTCGGAGAAGATGTTTACCTGGCAGAAAATGCAACGGTAGTCGGTGATGTAGTGATGGGAGACCGATGTTCTGTTTGGTTCAATGCAGTTATCCGCGGAGATGTGAATTCCATCCGCATGGGGAACCAGGTGAATGTACAGGATGGAGCAGTGATCCATTGTACTTATGAGAAAACGAAAACGACATTGGGAAATAATGTTTCTATCGGACACAATGCGCTGGTTCACGGCTGTACGGTTGAAGATAACGTACTGATCGGAATGGGATCCATTGTAATGGATAATTGTTACATCGAGTCCAACTGTATCATTGCGGCCGGTGCGGTTCTTTTGGAGAATACACATGTAGAAGCATGGAGCGTATATGCAGGAATTCCGGCAAAGAAAGTGAAAACACTCTCTCCCGAACTATTCGAAGGAGAAGTACAGCGCATCGCGAATAATTACGTGATGTATTCGGGGTGGTTTAAGAAATCCGCAGAGGCCGATTGATTCGATACAGACAAACGGCAGTGCGGTCGTAATAGTAATTAAAAAGTAAGGGTTCTGAAGGTTTTTAAACTTTTGAACCCTTTTTTAATACTCCGGGAAGATCAGATTTGAAGATAGTTTTTCAAATCATCTGATGATTTAATTCTATCAGTGATTTTTTCCATTTGTAAAACAGGTTCTTTTTTCGTGAAATCTACGGTTGATTGAAAGGCATAGATTTCCCCGGTTTCGGTAAACAACAGGAAAATATTTTTTCCCTTGGAATTGCATGTAATCTGGTTCGGATCAAAACTAAACGAAGCGTTGATGTCCTTGTCGATCAAACAAACAATATCTTGATTCTTGATTTGCTTTTTAGTCGATGCATCCAGGTATTTCGGAGAGATAGCTACCTGGTTTTGAACCCGGTAGATCTGGTCACAGTTGTAGACTCCGAAGGCCGGAGAATTCAGTCCTCTGACTAAATTCGGATATTGATGTCCTTTGTCGGATCCTCCTAAAAGAGTGTTGTTTTGATCGCCTTCAATAGCATTGTTATCCCATTCCATCCTGTTGGTTTCATCAAGGATCAGTTGGACCAAAGCTTCCACATATTCCGGACGTACTTTCAATTCGTAATTATCTGAAAGATCCTGTGCAACACTTTCTTGAATTTTTTGTGGTTCCTTTTTTATCAAATTGCGATAAGCTTTCCGGGTATCTTCACGTAGCGTAATCGTTGAGTAAGGTTTGGTTTTTGTCCAAGACAGCCTGGTTTCATCTTCCGGATTTGAGTCTCTCTTAATCCGATTCTTATTAACAACTCCGTTCTCAACCGGATTTGCATGATTACCCAGATTAAACAAATCCTTGTTTAGAACGGCCCATTCACCGGACTTGTCGTCCATCTGGTAGAAATTGATACCTGCTTCCTTTTTCGTGCAATTGAAATCAACAGCCACATCTTTTTGCAGTTTGAGGGATTTTCCCTCTTTTGTTCCACGTATTTCATACATGCCGGCTGAATTGAATTGATAATTTCCCGTCTTATCACTGTAAGTCATTGGAATTCCGGAGAACGCCATTTCTGCAGGATCCTTGTATTCCCGATAGCTAAAGGTATAAGATCCAATCACCTTTTTACCGTCTTCATAAACAACTGCATCTGCAGGAATATGAATTTGTGTTCCGCTGGGATGTGAGAATGTTCCACCCAGGGAATTGTCGATAGTGAACATGCTTGAAGGATTTGATTTATCTTCTCTCGAAACTCGGGCAAAAGCATTCTTTGTAGATTCTCCTCCGGTGTATAAACGGAAACCATGAAAATAATTCGCAGCCTCTACACGCGTTTCTGCTCCGGTTTGTTCAATCCAAATAATTTCAGGATGATCAGTTTTTAACCTTGGCAGTAATTGTTGTAGCCGGTACATCCGGTCTTCATTTAATTGGACCTGGTCAAAATCCGGGTTTTCCTTAAACCGGGTGTAAATCAATTCGACACGCGTTATCTTTTTTGATTGAAGTTGACCCAATGATTTGGATTCGTAAATGGTCTCATGAGAGAATGAACTGGGAATTTCGATGCAATTTTTCTCTTTTGCTTCAACTTTTACGACTTCTTGTTGTTTGTGATCGGTTTGAGACCAACCTATTTGAGCTATAAAAATGATCGGAATAAGAATAAAAGGTTTCATAAGTTCTTTTTTAGGTTCCATGCTATAATGTAGAAAATAGAAAAAGGTAACATTTTAGCCCTTTAGATACAAAAAGCATCCGTCAATTGACGGATGCTTTTTGTTTTGGGTTTTAGATTTGGGTGGCAGCTAAAAAAACTAAACTAAAAAACTACGAAGTATGGATAATTATCAGGTAATGTCCGGATTTCAAAAAGGTAAACAAGGTTTTTGAAAAAAAAATGAAGACGAAGAATCTTTTCTTCGAAATGTCATCTGCAGATAAACTGATTTTTATCAGATTTTCTTCTTCCGAAGAGCGTTACTTTTGAACTATGAAAGAGATCGAAACAAAAGCAGATGTCGAATTACTAATAGATGTTTTCTACCAAAAACTGGTAAAGGATGAACTGGTTTCTCATTTTTTTACCCATCTTAACCTGAAGGAACATTTACCCCGGGTGGTGCAGTTTTGGAGTTTTATTTTGCTGGACGAAGCCGGTTACAGTGCCAATATGATGGAAAAGCATGCGAGCCTGAACCTGGATGAAGCATCCTTTGACCGCTGGCTGAAATTATTCCATGAAACAGTGGATCAGTTCTTTGTCGGGGAAAAAGCCGAATTGGCAAAACAGCGCTCCACGCTCATTGCCTGGACGATGAAAACGAAATTTCTTAAATAATTGAAAATTTAAAAACGCTTGCGCTAAAGCTCTTCACCTTTGCGTAACCGCTTGCGCCTCTGCTAAAGCTTCAGCGGCACGCAGATGGTGGAGCAAGGTCAGCGTAGGCGCATGGATAATTGAAACGGGAATTATTCTTTCAAGGAAAGTAAATTGTTCTACTTACTGATTATTCTAAAACTTTTCAATTTTACAATTCTCAATTAACGCAATAGCGTTACATGTCCTGTGATCACTTCAGCGTTTGCATAAGGTGCGCAGGAAGTATATGTAATCACATAACTGTAAATATCGTCCTTACATGGAATTCCGGCAAACGTTCCGTCCCAGCGCTCCCGGTAATCAGTAGAGCGATAAACTTCTTCTCCCCAGCGGTTGAATATTTTCATATCCCATTCAACAGGTTCTAATCCCATTTTCGGATAGAAATCATTGTTGTGCTCATTTCCATCAGGGGTAAAGGTATTCGGAACATAAACCACGAAAGGTTCAATAGCAATGCTTCGGAAAGTGGTATCGCTGCAGCCGAATTGATTGAATACAATCTGAGTCGGGTAATGCATTCCATCCGAAAAATAAGTGTGTACCGGATTCGGATCTGTACTTCCGGAGTTAAATTCGTTGAAGAAATAAGAAATATGGGTTGCTCCCTGTGATAAATCCGTAAACTGTACTTGCGAATCACAAATAGTGGTTTCTGTTTTATCTACTGAGAAATCTGCTACCGGTTTCGGGTGAATGGTAACCAGATCCTGTTGCAAAAGCACAAAGGTGTCCACACAGCCAACGGTTGATATGACTGTCAGTTCGACCGAATAAGTTCCCGCGTTATAGTAAATATACAGCGGATTTTCTTCAGTGCTGGTACCGCCGTCACCAAATGTCCAGGAATACAGCAACGGTGCTTCGTATTGGCTCAAATTGATGAATTGAGCAGGATAAGGTTCACACTTTAACTCATCACTGATCGTAAATCCAACCGTTGGAACAGAGAAAATGAATACGCTTGATTCAGCGCTTTCCGAACAATTCAGAAAGCTTGCAGTTAGAGTTACCGGGTAACTTCCCGAGGTATCATAAACCACATTATTTACATTCAGACTTGTTGCATTGGACGGATTCGCGTGACTTCCGAAATCCCAGGAATATTGGGTGATTGACGGGCCGGTAACGTTCCCCACAAAATTGAAACTATTATTAGTTACGCAAAGGGAATCATTGTGTGTAAACGAAACATTCAACGGTTCGTAGATCGTAATGTTTTGGACCATCGTATCGGAGCAGTTTGGTCCGCTGCTAGCAATTAAAGTAATCGGGTAGGTACCTTCTGCAGGGAAAGTATATGTTGGCGAAACTGCCGTACTGACATCTGTTGTGATTCCCGGAACACCAAAATCCCAGGAATAGTTCAACATGGCCCCGGTTGAATTGTTGGCAAAGGTCTGTGTATACCCGATACACTCATGATTTGTTTGGAACCCGACCTGCGGATCCGGCTTGTCGTAGAAGAAAATAGGCTTCGAAACAGTATCCGCACAAACATCGTATGTCCCGATCAGGGTTACAACATTCCCGGTCGACGAACTGAATGCGACATTATTCACGGTTGCAGCCGTAGATGTTCCCGGGGTGGCATTCGGGCCGAAATCCCAGCTGAATTGCGTTGCAGGCGGACCGTTGATGATCTGGCTTTGGAAATCAAGTGTATTATCTATAAAACAGGTAGAATCAGCAAACGTAAAATCGACTTCGAAAGGATTTTGAAGGATCAATTCCATATAAGTAGTGTCGGTACAAGGCCATCCGGGATTTGCAACCAGCATGACATTATAAGTTCCCGGCTGTGGGAAAAGATAAGTAGGTTCAAAAGCCGTACTATTGTCCGTTGTAATTCCGCTAACACCAAAATCCCAATAATAGCTGGATGCCCCGAAACTTTGATTTTCGAAGGTAAAGCTCAATCCCTGGCAATAAGAAATAAATCCGGGGGTATCTTCCTGTTCCGTTACAATTGCAGAAAGCTGTACATTACAGTTTACAACACGAAAGAGGAAATCCCTGGTTACGTAACTGATCAAAACCCCGTCTCTCCATTCATTCACCCGGATTCCGACAACGTAAAGTCCCAGGTTGTTCGCATCTACAAACAATTGTCCCGTTACCGGGTTGATAGTTGTAGTTGAGCCCGGGCCAAGCGGAACTGCCTGGTTGAAAGAACCTCCCCAGACTACATCCGGGTATGGAGGATTGGGAATAGGATTCGGAGCCGGGTTCAAGGAGTTTGCGCCGGCATGCGGTGTTACCAATTCATAAGACAAACTGTCTCCGTCGGGATCCGTCGCACTGTGGTCGAAGTTCAGGTTCTCATTATTACAGATAACCAATGGCGGGTAGTTTACGAAACGTGCAGAACTGTTGATGTACTGGTTTTGACCTCCCGGAGGAATGATTGCCTTGATCGTTAAACCGGTATCGTCCGGACTCACCAGGTTCGTGATATTAGGCCCGCGGCAGCAACGCTGGTAAGCCACAATATATCCGCTCACGGAAGGCGGTAAATTCAGGATTACGGTATAAATGGCTCTTTCGGTACAAATACCGCTCGGAGCTGTAATACAGGGATTGTTGAATATGATTGGAAGAACAGTGCTTCCGGGGAAAGTAACATTCTCATCCGATATCCGGATTCCCGTACCCGTAAAAACACTCAATGGCATGGGAGAATCATAAGAGGCACCGGTAGAAGCGCAATCACGGTAAAGTGCTATGTAGAAACGATAATTATTGTTGCCCAGGTAGTCGTAATAAATTTCGCCTCCCACAATGTGTGATGCCTGGGACGGAATCGACCAGAAAATCAGGAATAACAGTATGAGGTTTTTACACATAAGCGGAGAAAAGCAGTATAAAATTCAGTAATTTTTTTTTAATCGTTAAAAGTTTGTGCCTCTATTGATTAAACGGTTTAATTTATCATGTTAACGGGATAATTTTAATCAAAGTTCATGCCAATCGAAAAGTAAACAGATAATATTCTTATCCAAAAACGAACGTTATTTAAAATATAGTTTCGAAATTGGTGACATGAAATTCCGGCTTTGGTTGCTTTTTTCACTGTTAAATCTCTCTCTTTTCGCTCAGAGGGGCCTGATCCAGTATTCCAAAGAGAACGGATTGATTTCGAATGAGATCAGGGATGTTGCCTATGACCAAAAAGGATTCATCTGGCTGGCGACTCCAAAAGGTATCGAACGATTTGACGGGCAGCGTTTCATTCACTTCAAACACGATCCTGTGGATTCCCTTTCCATCGCATCGAACGACATCCAGGGGTTGGTTTTTGACGGTGATAAAACGATCTGGGCTTTTACCTATAACAAAGGATTGATAGCCATTGAAACGGAGACATTCCGCATTTCCAATTACAACAAACGCAATATTCCATACTTCGGGAGTAACCGTATCAGTGCTTTGACCATTTTAAACAAAACGATCTGGTATACTTCCGTTGAGGGGAAACTCTATTCTTTTGACCCGAAAAAGAAGAAAACCCGGCGTTTTTCATTCTACCCAACGGACGAAAAAGTCACAGGTTTAAATGAAATTGTGCCCGACCGATTGGATCCTGATAAATTATGGATTTGTGCAATGGACGGTTTATACAAGTTTGAGATAAGGAAACGCCAATGGAAATCCTTTAAGTTCAAACGTTCCACCGATATCAATCCCGGGTCGACCTTCAGTTACCGGAATGATATGACCTGTGCCGTCCAGGATAGTAAAGGGAATTTGTTTATCGGATTAAGAAAGGGAGGTTTGCTGTATTTTGACCAATACCAGGGCTTGTTCAAATCTTTTCCGATCTCTATAGACGATTTGAAATACCAGGAAATTTCATCCATCGAATGGCGCGACCCAAGGTATCTTTATCTGTGCATTTTGAATAAAGAGATCATACTTTTCGACACCAGCAAGAAAGAATTTGTGCGATACGAAGAATCGGAAAGAAGCGCTGTGATGCCTTTTCACATTACCAAATTCGGTTCTCAACTGGCAATTGCAAGTTCCAATGCCGGACTTTTTGTGCATGACGAATCATTGATTTATGGCACAAAGATCAAAACCGATATGCAATTGCATGCGGTACGCTATTCGCCGGATAAAAAGAATGGTTACCAGCTTTTAGACGGTTCGTTTACCACTTTAAAACGTATATTGGGTAATGGTCCTGAAATGCTGCGGTTGGATGGTTTGGTTGATGTGAAATCGTTCTATTACCTCGCAGACGGAAGCATGGTGGTAGTAGGGGCAAACGGTCTTTTGCGTATTGATCCGCAATACCGGATAGCGAAAAAAATGCTCTATCCTGACCATCAATCCATTGATAAGCGTTTTCAGAATTCGCTGCTAGTCGGGGATTCGTTATTGTTTATCGGTACCCTGGATGCCAGTTTGCTTTGTTACCGGCTTTCCGACTTCTCATTCAGCCGAATCTATTCCATTTCCACAAAGAGCAAACGGGATGAGACCCGGGAACATTTTCCGCTCACAATGGTTAACCAGGGCAATTCGGTCTATTTTTCTGAAAATGAGCAATTGTACCGTTACCATATTCAATCAAGGCAACTGGAGCGTATAAAATTGTTTAACCACGAAAATACCGACCAGATTACTTGTCTGGCAATCTGTCCCCAAAAAAAGTTATGGATCGGGACGCGTGCAAGTGGTGTTTGGTGTTATGACCTTAAGACCAAAAAACTTCAGAACAAATTTACGTCTTTCAACGGTTTGCAGAATGATGAGGTAAACCAGTTGGTTCTCGACCATTCAAACAGGCTGTGGATATTGAATCCGTCTTGCATAGCCATCGTGAATACCATTTCCGGAAAAGTTCAGAGCCTGGAAAAACGGAACGGGGTTAACGATATATTCAGTATAAATATAACTCCGGATTCAATTTATTTCCTGCAGTCAAATTCCTACATCGTCGGTGAGTTTTCCAAGCAGCTGCCAGTTCGCAAAAAAGCGGTCCCTTATATCATGCAGGTCCGGGATATGAACGGAATGAGCAGGTTCTCTACAGATAAGTTTAAGTATGATTATGATCAGAATAACCTTGTTTTCGAATTCGGGATCCGGGATTTTTCAAATGCGGAGAATAACCTGGTGAGTTACCGCATGCTTGGACTGGATAATAAATGGATCAACGGGAATCAAAAGAACGAAGCACTTTACCACAATCTTCCCAGTGGGAAGTATATTTTCCAGGTACAGGTTGCGGAGGGAGATGAATCCACAATTACTTCCTATTCATTCAAAATCACCAAACCGTTCTGGAGGCGCTGGTGGTTCATTACCCTGGCTTCCCTGGTTATTGCTTTTAGTATCTGGTTCTTCATGCGTTCGCGTATTAAACGCATCCAAAGCACCGAGCAGATGAAAGCGGAATTCAGCCTTCAGATCAACGAACTGGAGTCCAGAGCGCTTAGAGCTCAAATGAACCCGCATTTCCTGTTCAATAGTTTGAATTCGATCCGCTTGTTTATTTTGAAAGATGAGGTAGATAATGCGGCTGATTACATTGCTAAGTTTTCCAAATTGCTGCGTATGATCCTGAATTACTCACGCCAGGATATGATCACGGTTTATGATGAAATCCAATCCCTGAAATTATACCTGGAATTTGAACGTCTGCGATTCGACCAGGATTTTGATTTTGACCTCCAGATCGACGGACAGGAGGTGTTGGATTGCCAGATTCCGCCAATGATCATCCAGCCTTTTATTGAAAACGCGATTTGGCACGGCCTGATGCCAAGGACCGAAGAAGGCGGGAAAATTCGGGTCTCCTTCCAGAAACAACACAGCGGATTGTACGTAATGGTGCAGGATAATGGTATAGGAAGAGAGAAGGCCAAAGAAAACAACCGTAAACGTTCGCTGAAAGAAGGAAGCGTCGGTCTTCAGATTACGAAGGATAGATTGCGCTCACTGACTTTACGAACGAAGAAACAGAACGAATTTGAAATTGAAGATTTAATTGACGAAAATGGTCGGGCAATCGGAACTTTAGTTACCTTGTACTTTGAAACTCCAAACTAGAATATGAAATTACGTGCAATTATTGTAGATGATGAAAGGCACAGTTTAGAAACTACTGCTATATTAATTCGAAAGTTTTGCCCTGATGTAGAGGTGATTGCAGAATTGCAAAATCCGATCGACGCAGTCGAAGTAATTAATACCGAAGAGCCGGACCTGCTCTTTCTTGATATATCAATGCCTAAGATGAACGGCTTTGAATTATTGAACGTATTGACCTACAAAGAAGCGGATGTGATTTTCACTACTGCTTATGACGAATACGCATTGGAAGGCTTTAAACAGGGAGCTGTCCATTACCTGGTAAAACCCATCGATGCAGAAGACCTGGTGGAAAGTGTTCAACGAGTAAAAAAGAAGCGCACGGAAGGAAAATCTATGGGATTGAACGGAATGGGCTTAAAACCTAAAATTCCGATTTCATCGCTGAATGGGGTAGAGCTCATCGAAGTTGACCAAATCATCCGTTGTGAATCAGATGGCAATTATACAACCATCGTCCTTCACCAGCGCAAGATCACTGTTTCGAAAACCCTGAAGGAAATCGAAAAACAACTGGTTGATTTCCCTTTCTTTTTTCGTTTGCACAATTCCCATTTAGTGAACCTGAACCAGGTGGTGAAATACATCCGGGGAGAAGGAGGTTCTGTAATCTTGTCCAACCAGGAAGAAATCGGTGTGTCCAGAAGTAAGAAAATGGAACTGCTGGAAGTTTTAGGAATCAACTGATTCGGGAAATTACTCACTGAAAGGAAAGAACCACAAATTTTTAGATATCCTGTTCCGCGTGTTTAATTACATTTGACGGATAATAATGATCTTATGAAAGCACTTCTACTAGCGTTAATCGTATCTTGTTTAGCTTCCGTTGGTTTCGGACAGCAGGGATTGGTAAAGTCCATCGGGAATACTGCCAAAGAAAAAGCAAATGCCCAGGATTTTAATACAACCAGAAATAACAAGGAACGCGGTAACCTGATGGATGTGCAAAAGTCCGGCGAAGCGGCACCGGCACCTGCCTCAGCACCTGCAGAATCTGCTTCACCGGCTGAAACGGAACCATCCGGTGATTACCAGGCATCTTATACATTTACAAGCAGTGTTTCCTACAAGATAGAAAGCGCTAAAAATCCCGGTGAATCCCAGGTAATTGATTATGATTTCGGAGACCAGGTGATCAAAATGGCCGCAACTCCGGATATGTCTTCGATCATCGATTCTAAGAACGGGGTGATGATCCTGTTGAACAACAAAGAGAAAACCGCAATGGTGATGTCGACTAAAGCCATGGAAGCTGCAATGAAACAACAGCAGATGAACCAGGGAAATAAACCGGCAGCGAAAATCACGAAAACCGGAAGAACCAAAACTATTTTGGGATACAAGTGTGAAGAAATGCTGATAGAGACAGATAAGAAAACTGAGGTCTGGATCACTAAAGATGCTGGAATTGATGTAAGCAACACTTTCGCAAATATGAACAAAACATCCCCTTCCCAAATTCCGAACGAAGCGTTTACGGAAGGAGGTATGCTGATGGAAATGACCGGTTATGATACTGCGGGAAAAATGGAAGTGCACATGCTGATGACAGCGCTTTCAAAAGAATCCAAAACTGTAAACATCGGTTCTTACAAGATCACGAAGTTGTAGTAGATTTCAAAACAAAGAATTACATTTTTTAATAAACCGCTAAGAGCGCGGAGTCGCAAAGTTTTTTCGAAGCTCATGGAGCCAAAAACGTATTGATTTTCCGCCTTTACTCTAAATGCTTAGGGGTTAAGCATTATAAAAAAGTATTCTTTTAAAGTGTAAAAACTCTGCCGCAAAGGGAGAAAATCTCATATACTCCTCAGCGTTCTCGGAATCTTTGCGGTGAAAAAAGAGACCATTCTGTGGATTAGGCAATAGGAAAATCTTCCGGGTTCGGATAAATGTATTTGTAACCGAGATCAATAGAAAGTTGATTTGAAATAATCCGCTCGGAGCGTATTCTGTCTTCAAACAAAGGCGGATTAATTCCCAGCCTGGAAGCCATTCCGGTATAGAATGCCCCTTTGAACGGATGTTCCGTGGCGCACCCGTTGATCGTTTTATTCCATAGTTTCTGCTGTATGACATGTTCTGTCAAACCAATGGCGTCTTCCAGGTGAATTAAATTCACACGGTCCATTGCCTGGTAGGTTTTCCCCGATTTGGCCATGGCGGTGACCGGGTATCTTTTCGGGCCTACTAATCCGCTCATACGGATAACCGTTAATCGGTCTCTCAGCATGGAACTGATTGCCAATTCCGCATAACCGATCGCGTTGGTTTTCACCGAACCTGCCGGGTAATCAAGTTCACTAAAAATACTGTTTCGCTCCGGGTAAACGCTTGTGGAACTGATTTGAATGACTTTGCAGGAAGGAGGTATCAGATCAAGCATACGGACACAATCTTTTGCATAGGCTTTTTCATCCGTCCTGGAAGGAGTAAAAGCGAGCACCAGGACATTCAGATCGCCGAAATAAACAGTGCTCTGGTATTTTTTCACCAAAGGATCAAACAAAACGTGCGAAAAATGCTCGTGCGAAAGCTCTACGGTGCGTGAGCGTGTGGTTCCGATGACGTGGAAACCTTTATTCAATAGTGATTTAGCCAGAGGAAGTCCAAGCCATCCCAATCCGATTATTCCGATCTTCATGAGCTAAATGTACATTAATTTAGTAGTGGTGAAAAATTTTTCACCACTACTGATTATCTTATTGATTAAACTCTAGTTTTCTTTGATCCAGGTATTCTTGATCGTGTGGCGTACCAAATAGTATTTGTTGTCTCTCCAATAGAAGAAACAAACACAGTTGTTGATGCCGTCGATGATCATTTCGTATTCATTTCCTACATCGCTTTTGATGTTCATCGTGTACTTTACTTCTTCGTCATTGTAGTCGTACTTGGTAATGAAATAATCCGATGAAATGCTTGCTGTGGTGTGGTGAAAAGTCGTCAATTCCTTGTTAAACTCAAACAATGTCCCGGCTTCGTCCGTAGAAAGGATGTCCCACTTGGAAGTTTCTTCGTTCCAAACACCATCCTGACGATAATTCGTAGAGATGTTCAGTTGTGCAAAAGTGATGATTGAGGTGAAAAGCAGGCTGATGATTAAAAGGATCTGTTTCATGGCGTAATAATTTAGATAGAACAAAGGAAAGGAAGAAATCCATATCCTGCAATAATGCATTTGTCGTATTCTGGTATGAGTGAGCAGAATGAGAATGAGGATGAGGATGAGGATGAGGAAACAAAATGATGAAGATGGATAATTCTCCGACAATCTGCATTACAAGCGAAATTTACAGCTGTATTTTCCGGAGTCGGTGTCAAAAAATGACTTGTGTCATAAATTACGAGGGGCATTTATAGCTATTTTTGGGCATCAAACAATACGTATGTTCTCAAAAGCTTTTATAAGATTAAACTGGATCACGCTGGTACTCATTTTCCTGGTAATTATTGCCGGAAGCGTAGTTCGTACCTCCGGAAGCGGAATGGGTTGCCCGGATTGGCCGAAATGTTTCGGAAGCTGGGTCCCGCCCACAACTGAAGCACAGCTGCCTGCAAATTACCGCGAGGTTTACGGTGAAAAGCGCGTGGCGAAAGTGGAGAAGTTCGCGAAATTCCTGACTATGCTCGGAATGAAAGAAACTGCTGAAAAGATCAAAAAAGATCCGAGAACGTACGAAGAAGAGCCATTTAACGCACAGCGTACCTGGACCGAATACGGGAACCGCCTGGTTGGATTCCTGGCCGGAAACGGGGTGCTGATCATTTTTCTTTGGGGATTTTGGAAATACCGGAAAGACCGTCGTTTGGTTTGGCTTTCATTCATCAACCTCATTGCCATTGGTTTAAACGGCTGGTTTGGTTCCATAGTCGTGGCTACAAACCTGGTTCCCTGGACGATCACTGTCCATATGTTCCTGGCACTTTTGGTGGTTTGCCTGCAGTTGATGCTCATCCGCAGGATCAGCCCGGTGCAGCAAAAGACCCTGAACCTGCCTGTTGCCATGAAATGGCTGATCGGGATTATTTTAGCAATCACGGCGTACCAGATGTTCCTTGGAACACAGGTGCGTGAGTACATTGACCAGTTAACCCAGCAAGGATTGGGAAGAGATTCCTGGACCAGCAAGTTCGGATGGGCATTCTTCATTCATCGCTCATTCTCCTGGGCTGTTTTGTTATTGATGGTGCTATTGGTATTCCTGAACTACAAAACCGACAAAGTAAAATCCGTTTACTGGGCATTTTTAGTGTTGGTGATCGAACTGGTAGGCGGCGTCTTATTAGCTTATGCGGACATGCCCGGATTTGTACAAGTATCTCATTTATTGTGTGCTACGGTTTTGTTCGGGATCCTGTTTTTGCAGTTCATTCGTCTGCGTCCTTTGTCCAAACCGCTTGGAAAGAGCAGCTTGCGTGGATAATTTCTTTCAGAAAAAATACAGCTGTCAAAAAAACGGAAATCAAATTGTTGGACTCCGGGATTAACAGGTGATTAAGTTGAACAATACAGAGTTGTGAAAATTAGGAAATTACCGAATAATTAATCATTTTTGATCGAACACAATAACACTATTCATGGCAAACTCAAAAATCATTCTGACTGCTGACGATTTCGGTGTAGATGACTCCATCGACAACGGGATCATTCAATTGGTAAAGTACCGCATTATCCACTCGGTAGAAGTTCTTGCAAACAATGGGGAAAAGGGTGCAGAGAGTATTCGTCGAACCGAAAAACTGCTTGACCAGGCTCAGGGCGTGAACCCGGAACTGGAACTTGGTGTACATCTTACCATTACCTCAGGTAAACCGGTCAGCACAGCCAATTTATCCGAGATACTTTTCGACGGGCATTTTATTTCTGCCAAAAGCACAAAAAGCTCAGCAAATCCCACGGCTATTTACACGGAATTAAAAGCACAAATCGAAATTTTAAAAAGCAACGATCGTATTTGGAGCAGGGTGACACATCTGACGAATCACCACGATGCCTTGTGGTTTTATCCGGATTATACCGAGGTATATGTACGTGTAGCGCAAGAATATGGTCTGCCCATTCGTAATCCGCGTGTATTGCCAGCCTGGAGTGCCTTGTTGTACTACAAATACTTCGGTCCCCGAAGCGCCAGTCAGGAGGATTTGGAAAAATCACAGAAAGCCTACGATTTGCGTAAGTTGGGACATTTTGAAGCCCGCGAGCTGGAGTACCGGTCAACCCATTATTTAGACAGTTCTCATTATTCACTTTGGCGCACTATTATTGATGCCAATCCCTATAAAACAGACGAATTTATTGCACATCGGCAGCAAAAACTCCGGGAAGTGTTTAGAAACATCCGCAAAACCCACGACGAACTCGGTGTTCCTCAAATCGTAGAAGTACTGCTTCATGTGCGTGAGGGGGGAGTGAACAAATCGGCAGTAAAACTCCCGAAACACAAAAGAAACCAGGCTTTTGACAAATTCGACCTGGAACATTACAACGGAATTTCAACGGCTTATTTTGACGGCAGATCCGTGGAATACCATGCTTTATTGTGGGAAAATACGGATGGAAGACTCTCCGGGCTCTATACTGATAACCAGATTGAGAAAGGCCGCTGGGACGAATGCGTCGCACAAAAGTTAAGTACAATTTAAAGGATACGGGAATAAACCGCCAAAAACTGAAATACAATACCTTTCGAGCAAACCTGAATCGAACCGGAATAAATTTTAGAAACCCAAATAAAATCAGTGCTTTCGGAAGATTTGAGTTCACCACCCTCCTTAATCCTCCCTCAGAGGGAGGAGACAGAATTGAAACTTCGAACCGGGATTCCACACTCAAAACTCACGCTCACACTGAAAAAGAAAAAAGCAGAGATAGCGTGAGTTTGAGCGCGAGTATTGAGGGACCAAAAGAAAAAAGCGAACTACTACCGTAATTCGCTTTTTTCTTTTTGTGGTCCCACTTGGGATCGAACCAAGCACCTACTGATTATGAGTCAGTTGCTCTAACCGACTGAGCTATAGGACCTTTAAAGCATGCTTAAGTGAAAGAAATCTTTTCGCTTCCTGCTTCCGGTTGCAAATATAGTATTTCTGGCGAATTTCCCAATCCCGGGTGCATTTTACGCGATTTTTTTCTTTTCCGGTATTTATGGAAACCATCAAGTAGTAGGAGGGAAGTTTCCCTTTCAAAGGTTGATCAATCCCTCCTTTTTTACTTTTCCGGAACCTCCTAAAACTTAAAAAAGAAATAAGCCACTGCTGCCCATTCTTTCTTGATTCCCCGGGCATAGCCCAAAGTGCTGTGGCTTCTGTCTTCCACTGTTCCGTCGTCTTTGATGTAGCCCAAAGTGGAGTGGCTCCTGTCTTCAACCGTTCCGTCTTTTTTCACGTAACCAACCGTAGAATGGCTCCTATTTTCGATCGTTCCGTCGCTTTTGATGTAGCCGATCGTACTGTGGCTTCTGTCTTCAATGGTGCCATCGCTTTTGATGTAACCCTTGGTAGAATGACTGCGGTCTTCAATGGTTCCGTCGCTTTTGATGTACCCAATAGTACTGCGGCTTCCGGATTCAATGGTTTGTGCCTTGGCGCACGCGGCGCTTCCCAGGACCATCAGGATGACAATTGCTTTTTTCATCATGTGTTATTTCAGTTTATATCATTTAGAACTTCAGAACGCAAAAGAATGCATTTCCTTTCAATAAAAATAAATGATTCCGGGATCAAAAATGAACAAAAGACACATTCGATGATTGCGGGTTGATATCTGCGGCGAATGGGGATATATTCGTTGTTTCTATGACAGGAACGATTCAATTTGGGCGTTATTATTCCTGAATGTTCTAATTTTGCAGGGTGGCGAAACAGAAAAACACGGAAAACAAAAAGCTTCATTCCAAATTAATGGGACAGAAGAAAAACAGGAAACAAGCAGCTAAAGAGTTGAACAGGCAGCGACTCCGTGAATTGAATCAGCTAGCTAATAAACGGAGGAATGAGAACCGGCAAGAACCCCTTCATCCTGTGATGGAGAATAACCAAATCCAGGTCGTTTCGAATTTTCCGGACCTGGTCTCTGCATCTTTTCACGGAGCAATGAATGCGGTTTGCTGGAAGCGGGAATTAAGCGGCGATTTTTCTGAGATCGCAAGCAGGGTCGTATTCACCGGGAATATGACAACACTCGAAGAAGAAGACCTTTTGGAGCTTGACCTGAGCGAGCAGGGACAGCTTGCACGTGAAATCCTGATTGCTGATCTGAAACTGCTTAGGGATCACGGTGCGTCGCCGGTCCTCAACGTGATCAGGTACTATGACCGCGACGATGAAGATTCCTTTTTTTCAACGGATGTTTATTCGTTCCATGTAGACCACTCGCCGATACCTGTCGACACTTTCTTGTGCACGTATTATGGCGACTCCAGTGAAATCATACCGAATTCTCAGGCTCAGCAGAAAGTTCATATTCCGGAAATTCGTGATGAGCTCCGAAAGTTGTATAACGGACCGGAAGAAGGATTCGGAGCATTCCTGACCGAACATTTTTTTGATCTGCATTACGAAGCTCTACCCGGAGCAAATCCGGTTAGTTTGGGGCTTGGTCATTTGTGGAAGATTGCAACAGAACATCCCGAAAGACAGTCGCTTCCTTGTGTTCATCGTGCTCCTGTGGAAAAATCCGGGCAGAGCAGGCTGCTGTTGATTTGTTAAGTGCTGTTTTTTACCAAATGATAAATTCGGGTGACTTTATTTTAACTAATTTGCAAAAATGAACCCATTCATCGAATACAGTTTACAATTTGGGCTGTTGAATAAACAGCAAATTGAGTTGATAGAAAGTAAAATGACCGAACTGGTACTTCAAAAAGACCAGTACTTTTCGGAAGCGGGAAAGATCCCCTTACAAGTTGGTTTCGTGGTGGAAGGAATTATGCGCGGCTGTTATTACAACAATCGGGGAGAAGAAATTACCCGTTGCTTTATTCCCGAAAACAACCTGGCGGTCGATTATGTAAACTTTGAAACCAACACTGCTTCATCGGAATACCTGCAGGCAGAAACGAATTGTGAACTGATCGTATTTTCGAAAAAGGACTGGGAGGAACTTTCCCAAACAATCGTGGGATGGGATAACATAAAGAACAAAATGGTCCAAAAATGCATGTACCTTAAATCGCGAAAAGGTCCGGTTATTTCACAAGATGCAACGACACGTTACCTGGAATTCATGGAAAACTACCCCACATTGGTCAACCGGGTTCCATTGGCACATATTGCTTCTTATCTTGGAGTTACCCAGCAATCTCTGAGCAGAATCCGAAAAAATATCCGCTGATTGACTTTTTACCAAATGGTAAATCATTTCATTTTTTGAACCCTCAAATTTGTGTCATACAAATTTAAATTTCAACAAATGAGAACAGTTTTAATTACAGGTGCAAACAAAGGAATCGGATTGGAAACCGCAAAACAGCTTTTACAAAAAGGTCTGTTCGTTTATTTAGGAAGCCGCGACATCGAAAAGGGAAGAAAAGCGGTAAAGGAATTAACCGATCAGGGCTTTGAACACGCAAAGGCAATTGAGATAGATGTTACGGAACCCGGAACTATTCGCGCAGCGAGGGAACAAATTGAACGGGAACAAGGTCGTTTGGATATCCTGGTGAATAATGCGGGAATTAGTGGGATAATACCACAAAATGCAAGAGGCACAGGTGTCGACGAATTTAAAAGTGTCATGGAAGTCAATCTTTACGGAGTTGTAAGAGTGACACAAGCTTTCCTGGATTTGCTCTTAAAATCAGAAGAACCAAGAATAGTGAACGTTAGTACGAGTGTGGGATCACTTTCTTTGCAAAGCAATCCGGATTGGCCCGCTTACGATTATGCCAAATATGCCGTCTATGCTTCTTCCAAATCTGCCATGAATATGTATACCGTTCATTTGGCTTATGAATTGCGGGATACTAATCTTAAAATCAACGCGGTTTGCCCGGGCTATACCAAAACGGATTTTACCGGTCACGTCGGAGGTGAAGTCGAAATGGCAGGAAACAGGATCGTCAAATATGCTTTGCTGGATCAAAACGGACCAACCGGTTGTTTTTTCAGCGAGGAAACCAATCCTGAAACCGGAGAAATTCCCTGGTAATCTATTCGGAAATTCAAATTGAAAGGCCAGTCCGCTATCCCGGACTGGCTTTGATTATTTAAGATCTTGTTTCTTTTTCTTACAATGCAAACGAAACCGGAAGGATCATTTCCGCATCTACTTTTTTACCGTCTTTCTCTCCCGGGATCCAATTCGGCATGGAAGAGACTACACGAAGTGCTTCAGCGTCCAATTCTTTGCTGACACCGCGTTTAACAGTCGCTTTTGTTACTTTACCGTCTTTCGTAACCACAAAAGAAACAATCACTTTTCCGGTGGTTTTGGATTTGACTGCTGATTCCGGGTAACGTACATTAGCGATCATGTACTTCGTCATTGCTTCCATTCCGCCTACATATTCAGGCATTTTGTCAACTTCCGTTTCCTGGGGTACTGCACTATGCATCTCTGTAGTGCTCTCAACTTTGTCCGGGATAACGAAGTAGATATCCTTCTCCTTTGTTTTGCTTGCTTCTTTCGAAACCTGTTCTGTTTTCTTATCAGGAACTACTTGTTTTTTAGGAGCCGGTTTGACTTCTTTGGTGGTTTTAGATTTAGATGCCGGAGTCTCTTTTTTGGTGCTTTTCTTCGTAGGCTCCTGGTCAGGCGAAGTAAATGAGATCAGCGTAAAACCTCCTGCGATAAGCGGCAGGGCAAGTGCAGTAATCAGCACTCTTTTCGATGTTTTTTTCATGATTTTAATGCGTTTAATCAGCGTGAGCTTTGTCATAAACTGATTGGTGAATAAATATATGGATGAACTAGTTCCGAGGGAATACGCCAGCAGGAATTCCATGTAGCCGACGCGGTATTTGTTGTACATGATCCTGTCCACTTCGAATTCGTGGATATGGACCAATTCTTTTTTCAAGAGCAGAAAAACAGGATTAAACCAGGAAAAGCAATGCAGGGTTTCCAGGAATAAACGGTCTGCAGAATGGTATTTTTGAGCATGTATCTTCTCGTGCTGGAAGATAATTTCCCGGTCGTACTCCGAAAGCCCGGCAGGTAATTGAATGAACCGGAAGAAGGAGGAAGGTGCTTCATTCGGGAGTTCTACCAATGTAAATCCTTCTTCTTGGGTGCATTTTGCTCTCAGAAAGACCTTGAGTACCCGGTAGATATTAATCAGCATCCACACGGAAAGCGCTCCGACTCCGAGCCAATAAGCAATTTCCAGTAAGATCATATAATCAAAAGGAACTGCAGCTGGTTCTTGTGCACCAGTAATACTTACTTCCTCCAGCTCGAAAACCGGAATGTTGTAGCTCCACGATGATTCGGAGATACTGGCATGTTTAATCCAGACAGCCAGTCCGGAAAGAATAGGAATTGAAAGCAGGGAAAACCGCTGCCACCCGAAAGAAAGGAAGCGCTGTGTGAGCTTGAAAACACCGAATAACAAAGTGATTACGACGTTTGCTTCAAAAAAATACCACAAGTAATTATTCATGACGCTCCTTTTTTATGATTTCAAGTAATTCGTTCACATCATTCAGATCCAGGTTGTTCTCCTTCATAAAGAAGGAAAGCAGTTTCGCATTCGAGTTGCCGAAATAGTTTTCCTTTAATGACCGGAAACGCTGCGCAGAATAGGCTTCTTTACTGATCGTCGGGTAGTACTCATTAGACTTCCCATAGGTTTTGTATTCCACGAAGCCCTTTTGTACCAAAACACGAATTACTGTCAACACCGTATTGTAAGCCGGTCGCGGCTCTTCCAGCTGTTCATGGATATCTTTTGCAAATCCTTTTTCAATAGACCAGATGGCCTGCATGATTTGTTCTTCTGCGCGTGTCAATTCCTTTTTCATACCGCAATGATATAATTACTTTTTTAATTACACAACTATATTTATAAATATAAATGTTAAAAATTAATTTGTACTTCTGTTTTTCTTTGTTTCCAAGGGGTTTTAAGGGTTTTAAGAAAAAAAATATTTTTTTTCTGACAATTCTCTGACAATTGAAATCCAAAACGGAACGCTCATCGTAGGTCATTAAAACAGCAACGATGAAAAAATTCTTCAAACGCACATTAAAGGTATTGGGAGTATTGGTCCTGGGCCTTTTCTTAACAGCCTTTGTATGGGCAAACTGGGAAAAACCGTCACCGGGTGAAATGGCTCCGGTAGTTGACTTTCTGCAGTATGATACTCAAAAGGCTGGAGATTCTGCCAAAATTCAAGGTATTCGAAAAACCCTTTCCGGGATCGAAGGTGTTCGTGGAAGTACGTTCAATCCTGCGAGCGGGTTGTTGGTCGTTTCATACGGAGTTGCAGACACAGACCGTGAACTGATCGAACAAACGATTCGAAATACTCACCAGGTAGAACTAAAAGAGAAAATATTTGAAAAATCAGGCCCCAAATGTCCGATTGATGTATCCTACATTGTTCGGGTAAAAAGGTTTCTGTGTGTAAGAGATTAAAAACCCTCAATTTAAAATTTAACAATTATGAAAAGATCAACATTTATGGTGGTTGCAGGACTTTTGTCCGTTTCCATGTTAACAGTTAGCTGTAAAAAAGAAGAGAAAGACGATACACCTGCTCCAACCCCCACACCGACGCCGTCTTTGTATACGCGTCTTGGAGGTGATGGAGCGATTACCGCTGTTACCGACCAATTCATTCAAAATGTGTTGGCAGATCCTACTATTGCTGATAATTTTCAGGCAACAGGATCAGACCCTTACAGATTCGCACTTTTCCGCGAACGTTTAATTGACCAGTTATGTGCAGCTACTGGTGGGCCTTATACTTACACAGGTGCAAACATGTACGATGCGCATGATGGAATGAATATTACAGATGCTGAGTTTGGGGCACTTGTAAGTGCATTGGTTGCTTCCCTGAATCAATTCAATGTGCCGGCTGCTGAGCAGAATGAATTGCTTGGTATTTTAGGACCGATGCAGACAGACATCGTTGGACACTGATTTCATTAATTATTGAGGAATTAATCCCGTTTGAGTAGATTCAGACGGGATTTTTTGCGGTTAAAAGGGTTTAAAAAGTGCTGAGAAGTCAGAAATAAAAAAGGGAATTGAAAGTCTGCAGATTATCCGTTCGAAATTCTGTAATTTAGACCAATGAACGAACTGGAACGTAACATAGCAGCACTTTTTGAAGTGAGATCGGAAGATCTGAAAACAATCAGTTCTCATTTTCGACCAGTTACCTTAAACAAAGGAGGAACGTTCTTCAAAGAACACGGTTACTGCAACCAGCTTGGATTTGTGAAATCAGGTTTGCTGCGTGAACATGTTAACCTTCCTGAAAAGGAAATTACCAAATGGATCGCAACACCCGGTTATTTCATAACTGACCTCAATAGTTTCCTCTTTGATAAACCTGCCGTTTCTTCCTTACAGGCATTGACAGACTGTGAATTGTTTGTGATCAGCAAAGAGGATTACAGGAATATGGGTAAATCCATCCCAACGTGGAATACCGTAGAAAAATTGTTCATGGCGAAGTGTTTTGCTACCATGAGCGACCGGATTTTGGCATTTATTTCCATGACAGCCGAAGAACGCTACATTCAATTGTGGAATACCAATAAAGAACTCTTCAACCAGATCCCGTTGCAATATTTGGCATCCATGCTCGGTATGACTCCCGAAACGTTCAGCAGACTTCGGAAAAAACTTACCGCCATTTCTTGATATTTGTCAAGAGCAGGCTCCTTCTTTTCATCGAATTTTGTTCCATCAAACGATTAACATTCAATTCAGATGAAAAAGGAAATTAAAACACAAATCATCATAGAAGCAACTCCCGACCGTGTTTGGGAAGTATTGACCGATTTTGAAAAATACTCCGGCTGGAACCCATTTATCAAATCCATACAGGGAAAAGTGCATACAGGTGAGAAGATCATTGTCCGGCTGGAACCTCCCGGAGCAAAAGGAATGACTTTTAAACCAAGAGTATTGGCTTTCGACAAGAACGAGCAATTCCGATGGATCGGTCATTTATTCTTTCCGGGCTTATTTGACGGTGAGCATCGCTTCGAACTGATCGATAACGGAGATGGAACTACGACATTTATCCAGGCTGAAAAGTTCAAAGGAATTTTGGTGCGCATGTTATCCAAAATGCTGGACGGAAGTACGCTGAACGGTTTCAAAGCCATGAATGAACACCTGAAAATAGAAGCGGAGAAATAATTACGAATTACTTCCGTCAGCTGACGGAACGAATTACGAATTGTTTTTCGGATAACTATTTCTGTTGTCTCAAAGTTCTTTAGCAGGGGCAAAAAGATTGTTGAGAGGTATTGAAATCTATTGGATAAAAAGAAAATTTGAAGCTACAAAGGTTTAAAAACTTTCACAAAAGCATTCAATCGGTTCATCCATCCTTTTAGGAAAACAGCGTTTTTGCCCTTTGCAATCCGCTGAAAGAAAGCCGCACGCTGTTTTAACAGTTCGTCGAACAATTCTTTCGCTGGAATGGCATTAGCCGCAGCAATGGTTTTGGGACCTATCACTCCGTCAATGGAAACCGCCCCGCCTTTCTGGTTGATTGCCCGTTGAAGCGTTAAGCCCGCTTGCCTGACGCCGGAACCCCAGGCAATGGTAGTCACCATGAAACCAATCGATAAGGAATTGAAAGAAGCTGCCTTTACTTTTGAATAATAAAGCGAATCGAAAACAATGAACCAATCTGCATTTGACATTTCAAAGAAACGCTGGTCGTTTAGTTTTCCGAATTTTTTGCGCCAAACGGCGTAGGTAATTCCAGCATTGGTATGCCATCCGGTTTTGCCTTTGAAAGGAGTTGGACAAGGTGTTTTGCTTGCAGAGTCGGAAGTGTGTCTGCTGAGACCGCCTTCCCATTTTCGTTCGAAAACGATAAAATCTTCTAGTGTCATGATGTGAATAGTAAATGTTTTGTAAAGATGAGCCAAATTTTAAAACGGCACATCATTGATTGTGATTATTAATAAGTTAATTGAACCTGGATGTTTTTCAAAATGCTAATTTACGACACGAAGTCCGTAATTTTTTTACGAAGTTCGAAATCAGTTTGATGTGATTTGAAAAGAAAACCGGATGGATTTCCGGGTCCATCCGATCTCTCCTTGCATCCGGAGGCCTAGGTTTTATAACGTTAAGATCTTTATCATGACAAAGCTTTAGACATAAACGGAGCTTTTTTGGATTTGGTTGGAAATTGGTCAGAAAAGTTCCGGCTTCTTAAAAAGAAAAATCGGATGAATTCGTTAATCCACCCGATTCTCCGTTATGTGAACCTTGCTTTTAATGCTTTTCAGTGGGGGAGACTTTACTCTTCGGACTTTCGTTCCAGTATTGCATAATAATGAATGAAATAGCTACCGCACAACCGATGCCTTCGGTAAAGAGCGTTAATGCCGCCTGCCCTAAAGTAATGTGGTTGTTCCAAAGTATTCCACCTTCAAATTTGCTGATGAAATCCGGCTCGATGAACATGGCATAGATCACAAAACCAATCAATGATAAACTGACCGTTATCACATTGGCCAGGATCAATGAAACCCAGGCATTCAGGTAATTATTGTCGACATTGTTCTTGTGATTCAGTTTCGCCAGCCTGTTTGTAAAGAAAATAATAATCAGGATGTTTAAGAATCGGAGAAAAGTGACATGTTCCAATGAGAATAGTTTCGTTAGCAGGAATAAAGCAACAATGCCTGCAAAGCTGTAAAGCCCGTAGCGTACGGATTGAGATCGAGTGTCCATAGTGATAGAATTTAAATGTGATCAGAATTTACGTGAAAATGATCGGATATCCAAATTTATTTTCAGGTAATGCATTTAATATCAATCAGCTACAAAAGAAAATCGGGTGAATTTGACTATCCACCCGACTTTCCGATTTGTCAAGAGTTTTACTCTTTGGCGGGTTCCACAGGAACACATTTGTTGTCCGGGGTTCTTTCATTCCAGTACATCACATTAATGAATGATACTGCTAAAGCACTACCCATACCCTCAAAAAACAGGATAACGGCAGCCTGATCTATTGTTACATGATTATTCCAAAAGATACCTCCGTCAAACTTGTTTATAAAGCCAGGTTCGATAAAATTGGCGTAAACCACAAAGCTGAATACTGACAACCCTACTGTAATCACATTGGCCAGCATCAGCGAGCCGAACGCCTTTAAGAAGTTGTCGTCGTCATCCAGCTGGCGGTTCTTTTTAGCCAGTCTATTTGTAAAGAAAAACACGATGAATACGTTCAGGAAACGTAAATAACCGTTGTTTTCCAATGAAAACAATTTCATGAGCAAAAATAGGACTGCAATACCTGCAAAACTATAGAGTCCATAACGGACATGTTGATATTTCGTATTCATAACTTTGCTTTTTGAATGAGATAATAAATTACAATAAACCGTATTGGATTCCAAGTATTTAACATTTTAAAACACTTGAGAACTCAAAATGAAGGATTGAAAATGAGTAGGTACGCAATGCATTACGTGCCTACTCATTTTTTCAAGGTTCGGAAGATTTTGACAAACGTAATTCGGAATTATGTACATTAGTAACATTAATTCGAACCCTATGAAATTCGTACTTTATTCTTTGGCAGTTAGCGTCTTGCTTGTTTCTTGTGGAAACCCGGCTGTTCCAGATTCGGAAGCTGATCGCAACGGAAAGATAGCTGTTGATGAAAAAAAACCGATCCAATTAAGTGCAGCCGACCTTTTCAACGGGGAAAAAGTGCGCTTGTTCCTTTATCAGAACCCAAAGGCAAACCCGGAATCCAATAAATTGTTTTTAAGTGCCCTGGACGAATTCAAGAATAAAAAGAACCTGCAGGCTGCAAGCGATGGATTCAAAGCTTCTATTGCGGCATATCCGAATGCAAAGTCTTATTACGAACTGGGAAATGTATTCATGGAAATGAAAAATTACCAGGCAGCACTGGATGCTTATTCATTAGCTGAAAAATTGGGCTATGAACCTTTCTCGAAGGTCATGTTTAATGTAGCATGTGCGTATTCCCAGTTAAAGAACTTCCCCATGAGTGCCGATTACCTGCAGTTCGCCATTCAATCCGGATATGTGAATATCGATAACATCGAAAAAGACAAGGATTTGGCAAACCTGCGTGAGAAAGAGCCTTACTTATTCAAAAAATACATGGATCTTGGCCTGAGCGGTGTTTCCGATGTGGAGAATTTGCATTGGCTGCAATTTAAACGCATGTTTGTTCAGGCTACTTTTCCTGTCAACCTGAATATGGAACAGGGAAAAGTGGTGTACGATGACAAGAACCGTATTTCCTATGATTACGAGCGTTTTGTGTCTGAAATGCGCAATGAGCGTTTTTCCCGGGACGTCAGTAAAGGATTTTACAATTTTGTACAGGTTGCAGAAAAGCCTAATTACGTGGCATTAATTTACGTAATCAGGGAAGAATTTAATGGTGACCAGAGCCCGCTGACTTACCGCCTGGTGACATTTTCAAAAACAGGAAAACTGATCGATAAGAAAACAATTGCCGGTCGCGAGGATTATTCGGAAATGCTTAAAATGTGTACGATCAACAAAGATCTGACGTTTACGATTACCAACTATGAAACAACTTTTGAGAAAGACCCGGAGGAAGAAGGATATTATGAAAACCCGATTGTTTCAAAAAAGAAAATAGACTCGGAAAAATACCGCATTGATGCTTCCGGGAAGATCCTTTACCTGGAAGGAAAAACATTTGCAGAAGCTACTGCGTTGCTTAACGGCTGGCTAATAAACGTTTTATAAGCCCTCGTTGAATAAAAATCTCAGCAATAACCAGGTTCAGCGTCCAGCTTAACCAGGAAAGCAGGATGTATAGATTTACGGGATCCATTTGAAGGTAGAAAACATCGAATAAATAGGAGTACAGTCTCAGTGAAACTGCCGATAAGGTCAATGCATAACTGCGGACCATCCATTTTCCGTGTTTTTCGTAATCCTTTTTGCGTACGTAATGGTAAGCCAGGTAAGTTGTTCCCAACCAGAGAATACTTAAGATCACAAAACTCGCCTGGGCAGGATAACCGCCGTTTGCATATAAAGACATGACTAAAGCAGCCGGGCCTGAGATCAATAACGTGACAACCAGGTAAATGAATCCGGAAATGCGGTGAATCCTGGTGTACTTGCTCAGAATTGTTTTGCTGAACTGCAGTAAGCCGCTGGTAATAATCAGGACGCTGGTAAATACATGGATGTAAAAACTGTATTTCCAGTGTTTGATATGGTATATTAACTGTTTAGTCTTCAGGAAATCAATACCACGGCGTATTTCCAGGTAAGGAACCGACAATAGAAGCAATAAATACGAAGCGTAAAGAATACCGATAGCAAAGAATATCCAGGCTGTTTTTCTCATTAAACCTTCCTGAATTAGTAATAATCCGGGTAAATACTCAACTCATTAGGTCCGTCAAAACTAGGCATTTCGTCCTCTTTTTGTGTCAGTTTGAAAGTCATGACCTGTTGTTTGAAATGCGTGTTTTTAGACCAGTTGATGACAATGGTCTTTTTGTCGGTAAATTTCCAGGAACCTTTGATAATTTCCTGCTGTTCATTTTCCTGTCCGTCCGGATAATAAGTATAACGCAGAATCCCGTTTTCCCTGAACTCCACGTATCCGCCGTTCAAATTGGAGTAAGAGAAAATATCCATGAAATTGTCTTCCGTGATCTCACCACCGTCGAAGTAAGATTTCTCTTCCGAACCGGTAGTTTTTTTACTGGACTGCTTTTTCAGCTTGAATGTTTTAGACTTGATTTTCGGATTGTTGGCTTTCCAGCTTGCTTCAACACTACCATCCTTCTTTGAAATAATCAAAGTGAAAACGCCGTCAAATTCATTGTCTCCGGGCTCGTTCAGAGTCAACTCGAAATGGTCCTTTTTCTGTACGACCGAACCGCTGACATTGCGCTGTAAACCTTTGTGTACGTTGTAGCCTATTGCTTTTTTATCGTTCACATAAGTTAGAACGATATTGATGAAACCATCCCCGAAATCGCCGGTATATAATCCTTTAAGTGTGTCAAAATCAGTTTGAGGAAACCATTCTTCTGTTGAAACAGAATCAACGGATGTTTTTTCTGCGGTAACGTTATTCTTAGTTGCATCAGTATCTGATGAACAGGAAGTACTTAGTAGTAAACCGGAAATTCCGACAAATAATGCGAAAGGTGTTTTCATAAAGCAATTAATTCGAAGCTAAAATAAACTTTTTGACAATAACAAACCGATTCGAAGGATTCACACAGCCGAATGTTTAAAGAAATGTCCTCTGAAGTTGGCCAAAAAAACTATTTTTGCGGTTAAGATTAACGATTTACAATGGAAGAATTCATTATTGATAAGATTGAAGAAATTGCTTTTTCACGTGTTAAACCAAGTGATTCGTTGTGGCAGGAAAAAGTATTGGATTCAATTACAATTGTGGAGTTGGTGGTTGAATTGGAGAATGAGTTTGGGATTAAGATTCCGTTTAATGAAATCGTAGAAGATAATTTTGAAACTGTAGAACGCATAGTTACATATTTGAATTCCAAGAAATGAAAAAAATCCTGCCGGGTTTATTCAAGTACCACCTCATTCCAATAGCAATTTCCCTGGGAGTTGTTTACCTGCTAAATTTCCTTGTAATATCTTTTTACAAACCAGATAAAACACCGGAACGTATTGTGTTGTCTGGCATCGCTTCGGGCGAACGCGGTAGTTTTGCGGATTTCTATAACAAACAAACAGAGATCGAGCTGATCGGTTCATTGAGTGACAAGAAGAAACTGACTATTTTCGGTTCATCTGAACTACAGGGAGAGCTATATTCGAGCTATTTCTTTTTGCCCGACAGTATCGGTCTTCCAACGATTGCTTTCGGACATGAACACCATCAGAATTTGAGTATTGCTTGTGAATTGCTGGCTGCAGGAGATAAGTTGGAAGGAGCCAATGTGTGTGTAATTCTTAGTCCGGGATGGTTTGAAACGGAGGGAACCAATATTGAAGCGTTCCTGGAATTTGTACGACCGAATTTTCTACGCCGCATTATTCACGATCCATCCATTCCGCTCAGTAATAAATTACGTGTAGCAGACTTTGTTAGGGATTTTTACAGCGACATCAACAATCCGTCGGTGGAATTGACTTATTTGAAGAATATGAGTCTTTACGGGAGGTATTCCTGGCTGCCGGGCAAGTTTAATGACCTTCCGCTGGATCTGATCCCACATGTGGAGTATGAAATTACTTCAGGGCCAAAAACGTTGAAACCGACGGAGAGAAAGTTCTTCAGTTGGGCTGCATCAAAGAAAAGAATGGAAACAGAATTCCTGAAAACTTGCAGAAATAATTCGGCGTATGTTGATAGTGCATACTATGTAGAGAACTTATTGAAAGATGGAAAACACAAAAGGGGAAGAATGATCCCGGCTTCTTCCGAAAGGGAGTTTGAAGATTTTCAATTGGTAGTAGAAATTTTAAAACGCCATCACTGCAAAGCCTCTTTTATTCTTCAGCCACTTAATCCTTATCATTTCAGATACATGTACCGGTTCACCGAAACCCAAAAAAAGATCAAACAGGAAGTAGCCAAAGCGGGTTTTTCTATACTGGACATGTACGTTATCGATAAATCACGCTATGTGCCTGGAACGTTGAAAGACGTAATGCATCCGGGCAACAGGGGATGGATGGAAATGAACGAATTTTTAGTCAAACAATACCGGAACATGTATGAATAAAAGGAGGTTTTTAATGAATACGCTGATTTATATCTTACTTCTTGTAGGATATTATATGTTCTATGTTGCACAACTTGATTCGTTTTTTAATCGTTCCCAGGAACAGAATCCCACTTCCAAGGTGAATTTTATTTACCAGCAATTTTAATCGGATGGGAAAATTGAATCACATGCTGCCGTTTACGGAATCAGGATTCTTCTATTTCCTGTTATTGGGAGTAGCTTTATTGGTTATTTGTAAACGTTTGTTTTCACGGAAACTGAAATATCCGTATGTGCTGGCACTCATTAGTTTGACTTACATTATCCTGTACTTCACAAAACCGGTACAAATTATCGGGTTGATGGCCTATTTTTACCTCATTTATCTGATTTTTGCCCGGGTGTTGAAATTTTCCGGGTTGTTGCTGCCGGTCATTTTGATCTCGCTGCCAATGATCTTTATGAAGACTCTGAACATCCTTCCTACGGAAGAACCGGGAGCTTTATATACACTGGCAACCATTTTTCAGGTCGCTGGAATTTCGTTTATGACCTTCAAAGTGATCCAGCTTTATATCGATGAGGGACAAAAAGAAGAACGGGTTTCCGTACTTGATTTTTTCAACTTTGTAGCCTTTGTACCGACTTTGCTGATCGGGCCGATTGATCGTTTTGCACGCTTTAAGGAGAATGTAAACAAAGGATACGAATCCATGACTTCTGAGCTTTTTTTGGACGGATTGAATGATCTTATCCGTGGGTTGCTCTATAAGTTTATTATTGCACATGCAATTCTGGTGATGATCCTGGATCAACTGGAGAATGACGGAACAATCCTTTTCCACCTGGCGAATATGTATGCTTACCTGTTCTATTTATTCTTTGATTTTGCCGGTTATTCCCTGCTTGCCATCGGAGTGGGAAAAATGATGGGGATCCATGTTCCGATCAACTTCAATAAACCGTTCCTGGCGGTAAACCCGAAGGATTTCTGGAAACGCTGGCACGCAACTTTGGGAGATTGGCTGAACGATTATTTTTTCAAGCCTATTTTCAAGGAATTAACCACCAAAAAGCGGTTTAAACCTATTCAGAGACAAAACCTGGCTTTGTTCCTGACTTTTACCCTGATGGGATTCTGGAACGGATTCGAATTGCATTACATCCTGAGCGGTATGCTTTTCGGGCTTTTTTCCATCACGCATAATTACTATGTTTATCGGTGTAAAAAGAAAGGAAAGGATGTGTTCTTCGGGAATTTGTCACCGGGAGCTATCCGGTTCATTTCAATTTTCCTGATGTTTAATTCGGTAGCTTTTGCCATTTACGTGTTCAGTGGTAAGATCAGCTACCTGTTTGATAAAATATTCTAAGCGATGAGGTTCTGTTTTGATACCAAACAATTTACGGATCAGGCTATTAATCCGGATAAACTGGCTGTAGTAGGTGAGAACGGTGAAATTACCTGGACTGAATTTGAATCGCGGGTAACCGATTTTTGTACATTTTTCAAAAGCAAAGGCTGGGATCAGTTAAAGTTTCCTGTGATCCTTTACGGACACAAACAGGTCGAAATGATCGTTGCTGTTTACGCGTTGATGCAATTGGAAGTTCCTTACATTCCGGCTGATGTCATCTACCCGAAAGACCGCGTGGAATCGATCAAACAGATCTCCAAAACGAACCTGATCATTAATTGTTCGGACGAAGAACTGGATTTTCAGGACGTTTCCATTTTGTCGTTCCGAAACAATGCATTTGAGCTTTCTCAGGAAGCTCCGGTTATTCTTGCAGAAGAGAAGCCCACGGATCCATTGGTGTATTTGATCTTTACATCCGGAAGTACCGGAGAACCAAAAGGCGTTCAGATCAGTACCCAGGCAGTGCGCGATTTCACGCAGTGGATGCGCGAAGATTTTGGTTTTAAACCGCATGATGTCTTTATCAATATCGCTGTTTTGAGCTTCGACCTTTCCGTTTATGAATTGATGTCTTTCGGAGCAATTGGTGCGACTTTACTGCTGAATTCCAAAACAGTATCCGAAAATCCGGACTTGCTGATGGATCGGGTTCAGAAATACAACGGAACGATTTGGGTTTCTACTCCTTCCTTCTCATTTATCTATTCCCGGATTGATGAAGTGAGCCGATTGGACAGCATTCGTTATTTCTTATTCTGTGGAGAATTGCTTCCTCATAGTTTGGCAAAAGTATTGGTGGAAAAGTTCCCGAAAGCGATAGTCTACAACACTTACGGACCAACAGAAGCGACCGTTGCTACAACCATGATCGAAATAGATGCGGCTATCTTGGACAAACACCCGATTTTACCGGTTGGAAGATCAAAGCCGAGAAGCAGGATTCTGATTGACCAGGACGAGATAGTGATCGTTGGAAAAAATGTTTCGCTGGGTTATTTGAACCGTCCGGACCTGAATGTGGAGAAATTCATTACCATAGAAGGTGAACGCGGATTTAAAACAGGAGACCAGGGTTATCTGGAAGATGAAGTGTTGTTTTTCAAAGGCAGGAACGACGACCAGGTAAAACTGCATGGGTTCCGCATTGAATTGAATGAAATCACCTCAGTTCTGAACGATTTGGACTTTGTGCTCCAGGCAGAAACCATTCCTTTGAAAAGAAACGGGGAAGTGAAGAAAATCGTGAGTCTGATCCAATTGAAAACCGGGGTGGACGAAAGCAAAGACTGGAAGGCTGAAATACTGGAAGGACTGAACAGTAAGCTGCCTTATTACATGATTCCATCCGATTTTAAATTCATTGATAAAATGCCTTTAAACCAGAATGGTAAGGCCGACAAGAAGATGCTGGAACAGTTCTACCTTGCAAAAAGCTAAAATGAATGTATAAGTTGAATATCCGTCGAAAGGATATGTCGATTTAAAAGCTTATTTTTGAACTTTCGAAGAAAATTTATGGAATACAACACCACGAGACCGAAGTTATTACTTCCGGAGTATGGTAGAAACGTACAAGAAATGATTTCTCACGCGATGGAAATCGCAGACCGCGATGAGCGCAATAAAGCAGCCAGAGCAATTATTGAAGTCATGGGACAGTTAAACCCGCATTTACGTGACGTAGATGATTTCAGGCATAAATTATGGACGCATTTGTTCGTGATGTCTGATTTTAAATTGGACGTTGATTCTCCTTATGAAATCCCAAAACCCGAGACACTTACCAGTAAACCGGACCAGATGGATTACCCGAAGGGCCGTATCAAGTATGGGCATTACGGGAAGTATACACAGGAAATCCTGAAAGATGCTAAGAGCATAGCTGCTGCTGATGAACGTGATTACCTGAAGATCACTATGGCAAACTTCATGAAGAAGCAGTATTTGGCTTACAACAATGATGCGGTGGAAAATCATGTCATTGCTAATCAATTGCGAGACCTTTCGCAGGGAGAATTGATCCTGGAGAACCCGGATGAATTGATGAATACCAACCTGATCCTGAAATCTTTCGGAATTCAGCCGAACAAGCGCCCGAAAAAGAATCAGAAAAACCAAAAGAACTTTAAAGGAAAAAACAACCAAAATCGTAATAAGAATTAAGTATGTCGTCTTTTGAAATTTACGGAGGAAAGAAACTGAAAGGGGAATTGACTGTACAAGGGGCTAAAAATGAAGCTTTACAAGTACTTTGTGCTCCTTTGTTGACCGCTGAAAAAGTTACTATTTCAAACATTCCTGACATTGTGGATGTGAATAAGTTGATTGACTTATTGCAGACGATGGGTGTGAAAATTGAAAAAGTAGAGCGCGGTACCTACGTTTTTCAGGCAAAAGACATTGACCTCGGGTATTTGGAAACCGAAGATTTCAAGAAGAGAGCGGCATCCCTGAGAGGTTCTATTATGATTGTTGGTCCTTTACTGGCACGTTTCGGAAAAGGATTTATTCCAAAGCCGGGTGGTGATAAGATCGGCCGCAGAAGACTCGATACGCATTTCGAGGGATTTGCCCTGTTGGGAGCAAAATTCAATTACGATGCCGGCGAGCATTTTTACTCAATTGAAGCAAAAAAATTAAAAGGAACATACATCCATTTGGATGAGGCTTCCGTAACCGGAACTGCAAATGTTATTATGGCAGCGGTTTTGGCTGAAGGAACAACTACTTTCTACAATGCGGCTTGTGAACCTTACATTCAGCAGTTGTGTAAGATGCTGAATTCCATGGGAGCGAAGATCTCCGGGATCAGTTCAAACTTGCTGACTATCGAAGGTGTGAAGGAATTGGGTGGTTGTTATCACCGTATTTTGCCGGATATGATCGAGATCGGAAGTTTCATAGGCTTGGCAGCAATGACGCAGTCTGAGATTACGATCAAAGATGTGAGCTGGGAAAACCTGGGTGTCATTCCGAATACTTTCAGAAGATTGGGAATTAAACTGGAAAGAAGGGGAGACGATATTTACATTCCTGCGCAGGAATCTTATGAGATTGATACTTTCATTGACGGTTCCATTCTCACTATCTACGATGCGCCCTGGCCTGGATTTACCCCGGATTTGTTGTCTATCATCCTGGTAGTTGCAACACAGGCAAAAGGAAGTGTATTGATCCACCAGAAAATGTTCGAATCGCGTTTATTCTTTACGGATAAACTGATCGATATGGGGGCACAAATCATCTTGTGCGACCCGCACAGGGCTACTGTTATCGGGTTGGGAAGACAGCATAATTTACGTGGAATCCAAATGACATCCCCGGATATTCGTGCCGGAGTTTCCCTGTTGATTGCAGCCCTTTCTGCAGAAGGAAAAAGCGTTATTCACAATATTGAACAAATTGACAGAGGTTACCAGGATATCGATATTCGCTTGCGAAACCTGGGTGCCGATATTCGTCGCGTAAACTAAGAACAGATGAAAAATTCAATAATCATTCTTTCAACTTTATTCCTGGTGGGAATTGGTTTGTCTTCTTTCAAAGCAATCAAGCCAATGCCGGGAGTCGGTACAAAAGCTCCTGAAATTGCCCTGACGGGTGTTGATGGGAAAATTGTAAAGCTTTCTTCCTTGAAAGGGAAAATGGTTTTAATCGACTTTTGGGCTTCCTGGTGTGGACCTTGCAGAAAAGAAAACCCGAATGTGGTTGAAGCTTATGGGAAATACAAGAACGCGAAGTTCAAAAACGCAAAAGGATTTGAAGTGTTCTCCGTTTCCCTGGACCGGGATGAAACCAAGTGGAAAGAAGCTATCAAAGCAGACGGGCTTATCTGGAAAAGTCACGTTTGGGACAAAGCAAATGAGGCCGGAAAAGCTTACGGGGTTCAATTTATTCCTAGTGGGTTCTTAGTAGATGGCGAAGGGAAAATTGTAGCTTCGGGTGAATCGTTAAGAGGACTTGGCTTGCACGTGGAATTGGACAAGCAGAAAAAGTAGTCTTCTTGTTCTAAATTCGATCAGCAAAATATACGGATAGACATCCCGTATTGACGGGACAAGTTATGTCTATTTGATCAGTGATACTGGGCTTTTTTAACTTTTTATAGCTTGTTTTTCTTGGTTTTAAATCCAAATCCGCTGAACTTGCGTAACTGATTCAAAACGATTGAAGATGAAGAACTATTTGATGATTTGCTTAAGCTTGTTTGTCGGTTTAACAGCTTGTTCCCAGGAACCAACCAAGACCGATTCGTCTAAAAAAGAAACCAAATACAATAAACTCACTCCCCAGGAAGAAAGCGTAATCCTACATAAGAATACCGATCGTGCTTTTACCGGGGATTATTACCTGAAAACGGATAAAGGAGTTTACATCTGCAAACAGTGCAATAATCCGCTTTATAAATCAGACGATAAATTTGAATCGCATTGCGGCTGGCCGAGTTTTGATGATGAGATCAACGGCTCTGTAATTCGCGTTCCTGATGCCGACGGAATGCGTACAGAAATCATTTGTGCGAATTGTAAAGGACATCTGGGACACGTTTTTACTGGAGAGGGATTTACGGATAAAGACACCCGTCATTGCGTAAACACCAGTTCTATTCAGTTCTATCCTTCAAAGGATTTGGATAAGCTCCCGAAGGTGATCAAGTAAGAAATCTGCCAGTAGGATCTGTTTGATCGTCAGTTCAAGCAGAAAGAAACTTCAAGTTGCCGATATAATAATTAAAAAGTCCTTCACTAACGGAGGACTTTTCTGTTTCGCTTGAAGAGCCCCTGATCCCTGCGCAAATTGGTAAATTTGCCAGTTTGCCAAATAGCAAACCGTATTTTTAAAGGGACGTAGAGGTTTTTCTAATCAAATAGGTCTTAAATAAAAACTCGCAGCAAAAATCAATAACCCAACTACAAATCCATTAATTCGTAATTCTTAATTCGGAATTTTCAAAGTCTGCCCCACACGGATCAAATAAGAGCGTAAATGATTCGCAGCTTTAATTTTTGAAGGTGTTGTATGGTACTTTTCAGCAATTTGAGAAAGCGTATCTCCCGACTTTACAGTATAACGTCTATAGCGCACAGCCGGAGCTGCAGGCTTGGATACGACCATTAAAGAAGCCATTTCAGCATCTTTCTCTTTCTGAACCACTTCTGCAAGAGTTACACCGTTCCCTATCTGAGGATCGTAGTATTTATAGAAATGCTGCTGAATATTGATGGCATGTGTCACCGTGTCTATTTTGGCTCCGTCCCAGGTGTAACATTGTAATACATTATCGTTAAACTCCAGAACTTTCACAGGAACAAGTGTCGAATGAATGCGGTGCATGCGCGGACATTGCTTCTGAACAGCGGCTAATCCACCACCGGCAGAACCACGGCTGTCAACGCTCATGTAACATCTTCCGTCAAGACTTGGTCCAACTACTGCAGTCCAGTAAACCGTCAAAGTCGAAGGATCAATTTGAATGTATAATTTCTTCAGATCGGAGTTGAATCCTCTATTGCGCACTTCGGCTAATCCGGCATTGATCTTATCGTTTAAAAATCCTCCGAATCCATCCATTCTTCTGCGATGGAAAGAATGCAATGCATCGTATACATACGGCTGCCCCATAGCAGTGTATGAATCCGAAACCAGGAAATCATTTTCTCCAAGTTGGATCGTATCCGGATCGTATTTTTGGAATGCAGGAACTTCGAGAATTTTCTTAGAAGAAACAACAGTAATAGAATCAGGTGTTTGTGCCATCGCTGAAGCTGTAGGCGACATGTGATCAACTTCTGACTCGCTGTCTGATTGCGCGTACAGTGCTTGACTGCTAATCAGAATGCTTAGAAAAATGAATTTGATACTTCCCACTTTTGTTGTTTTATTTGCATTTAACGCACCTAAATTTAACAAGTTACATTGGGAATTCAAAAAAAGTTTGTTGAAAAGCCCGATATATTCGATAAAAAGTGCGAAATGTACAGTTAATCACACGGATTTACCCATTAAATCGAAGCTAAAACCAATTTTTCAACCACAATCCATCAATTCGTAATTCGTAATTCGCAATTCGTAATTACCTTTGGTTCATGCACGATCTCAAGCAGCTTACGGCGATTTGGACGGATAAACTATCAGCCCTCTATTCGGAAAGAGAAGTACGGAATATCCTTCTGCTCGTTTTGGAAGATATCTTCGAATTCAACCGTTCCGCATTACTGGTTTCGAAAGAAATCCTCCTTTCGGATGCTCAATTAGAGAAACTGGATCAAATCGTGTCCAGGCTTCAAACGGGGGAACCGGTTCAATACATTATCGGATTTACGTATTTCGATGATTTGAAAATAGGAGTGGCCCCGGGCGTTTTAATTCCACGACCTGAAACAGAAGAGTTAGTTTCCTGGATATTTGAATCAATTCAAAACAAAGAAAAACCTGAGATTGAGGATTGGTGCACCGGTTCGGGGTGTATCGCGTTGGCTCTTAAAAATCGAATGCCGGATGCTGATGTCAGGGGAATGGATGTCTCTCCGGAAGCACTCGAAATTGCCCGGTCAAATGCAAAAGACCTCCATTTGGATGTAAGTTTTGAATTTCACGACGCTTTGAGTATTGAAAAAACAAGAAAATTAGATGTGATCGTCTCGAATCCACCTTATATTCCATGGCTGGAAAAAGAGCAGATGCATCAAAATGTAACTGATTTCGAACCGGATCTGGCGCTTTTTGTTGCGGATGAAAATCCTTTGTTGTTTTACAAAGCAATTGCAGAGTACGCAGCAAAAAACCTGAACAAGAATGGATTGCTTTTCTTTGAACTGCATGAAAAATTCGGATCGGAGACGAAAATAATGACGGAACAATTGGGGTTTACCGATGTTGAGGTCCGGCAGGATCTGCAGGGAAAGAACCGTATGTTGAAAGCGGCATGGAAGTAAAACCGAACAAATCATTTCGTATCTTTAGTTTTATTTAACTCGAATTCCCCATGGCTGATAAACCGATTGTAAAAGAATATTCCAACGAAGAAATGACGATTGTCTGGAAACCGGAAAGCTGCATCCATTCAACAGTTTGTTGGAAAAAAGCGACTGGCCTTCCAAATGTTTTTCAGCCCTCTACCAAGCCGTGGATAAAAATGGAAGGCGGGACGACCGAAGAAATTATCCGTCAGGTAGATAAATGTCCGAGTGGAGCTTTGAGCTATCGTCTAAAAAACGAACAGAAAGAAGTACATCAATCAAACATTGTTGAAACGATGCCGAATGGACCATTATTGGTTTATGGAAACATTACGGTAAAGCATCACGGTTCGGAAGAATTGAAGGAAAGTAAGGTAACTGCATTTTGCCGCTGCGGAGCTTCTTCAAATAAACCTTATTGTGATGGAACTCACGTCAAGATTAATTTCTCTGATTGACCAAATTACCGCAAACAAGCAAAGAACGCTAAGTTTTTAGTGGTTGTTTTGCGCTCTTAAAATGTTATAAAGGATTTATTTTTCGTCACTCTTCCTTTGCGTCTCAGCGCTCTTTGCGGTGAGAATAAGCGTTGATTTTCGTATCTTTGCAGTCCATAAGAGAATCCGTGTCAGTAAACTCCAAATTTATTTCTTTTCATTCCGATATTTCATCGATTCCGCGTCCGGAGAAGTTTACCTTTCCGTTTTACTACGATCCGCACCCGCTGGCTGTCGCTGCAATGGCGCAGGTACAGGAATACCTCGAAACCCAAACGGAATGGGTACATAACTTTGGCCTGGACGATCAGCAGGAAGGATTGGTGATAGGGAAGATGTTCGGAGTACTCGTTGTGGAAAACAACAAAGGAGAACTAGGATTTTTGGCCGCCTTTTCAGGGAAATTGGCAGATTCCAACGACTTCGATTACTTCGTTCCACCAGTTTTCGACCTGCTCGATTCCAAAGGTTTTTTTAGGAAAGAAGAAGTGATTATCAATGAAGTCACGCTTGAAATTGAAAAACTGGAAAAAGAAGAAGCTTATTTAAATGCAAAAACAAACCTGGAAAGCACCATTGCGTCTTACCAGGAACAGCTTCAGAAGTACAAAAAAGAGATCAAGGAGTCAAAAGCGAAGAGAAAACAAATTCGCGAGGATATCACCGGATTAAATGAAGCAGAATTAGAAACGTTGCTGGAAGATTTGAGAAAACAATCGATCCGGGAGCAATACTTTTTGAAGGATTTTACAGATTCCGGTAAAAAACAAATCGCTGCATTAACCGAAACTGTTGCAACTTTTGAAAACCGGTTGAATGAGCTTCGGGAAAAACGCAGGAATATGTCGAACAGGCTTCAGGCAGAAATCTTCGATTCGTATTATTTCCTGAATGCAGGGAAAGAGCGAAGAAGCCTGCAAAGCATTTTTCAAAATACGATAGACCATAAACCGCCGGCTGGAGCGGGAGAATGTGCGGCGCCGAAACTGCTTCAGTTTGCTTTTGAAAATGAGTTGAAGCCAATTTGTCTGGGTGAATTTTGGTGGGGAGCTTCTCCCAAGTCGGAAGTGCGTATACACAAACAAGTCTATCCGGCATGCCGTGGTAAATGTGAACCTATTCTCGGCCACATGCTTCAGGGAATCGAAACCGATGAAAACCCGATGCTTCAAAACCCGGCAGAAAACAAAGCATTGGAGATCGTTTTTGAAGACGAATACCTGGTGATTGTCAACAAACCGGCAGAATTCCTTTCTGTTCCCGGGAAAAACATCGAAGACTCGGTTTACACGCGCATGAAGGAAAAATACCCGGAGGCAACAGGCCCGTTGATCGTACATCGCCTGGACATGTCTACATCCGGCATTTTGGTACTTGCAAAAGATAAAAAAGTACACATGCACCTGCAGAAACAGTTCATTAAGCGAAATGTACAGAAGCGCTATGTAGCCTTGTTAGACGGAATTGTAAAGGAGGATTCCGGCATCATAGATTTACCGCTGCGTGTAGACCTGGACGACAGACCGCGCCAGCTGGTATGCTACGAACACGGAAAACGCGCCGTAACCAAATGGGAAGTCGTAAAGCGGAGAGACAACCAAACACTGATCTATTTCTATCCGATCACAGGAAGAACGCATCAATTACGTGTTCATGCGGCGCATGTCCTTGGACTGAACGCTCCGATCATTGGTGACGATCTTTATGGAAGCAAAGACAACAGGCTCCACCTGCATGCACAATTCCTGCAGTTCACGCATCCGATCACCAAAGAAGCTGTCAAGATCAAAGTGGATGCGGAGTTCGCATAATTTCTCCTACTTTTTGGGCCTATCAAAAAGTAGGGAGGAAAAGAGGATTGTTTCGTGGGGGGGAATTTAACCGGATAACAATGATTCATAATTATTCTTGGAGAATCCTGTAATCTTTCTTCCTCCAGATATATCCGTCAAGTATGTAATGTACTACCTGAGGCATAATAAGCAATGGTACAAAAAGACTGATCACCTGGTCGTCATTCAATTGATTAAAAGTACCGTAAAGCCATCCGAAAGGAACGGTGTTTTCCCGCCAGATAAAGACATCCCAAAGTGTTTCTTCAAAATAGGCGAAAGCAAAAACAATGGCATAAAAAAGCACCCATCCCCATTTGGAAAGTACCAATTTTAAAAGGGTAGGGGAATCTTCTTTGAGTTCTTTCTTTTCACTGAAATAAACAAGCGCCAAATAAGGAATTCCATGCCCGATCACATTGACCAGGGAAAAAATGAAATCGTTATTGGTCAATACAATACTTACGTAATAAGAAAAGCAGGTTGAAAGCGTCAATAAAATGCGAGGAGTATTCAAATACCCCGAATCCTGTTTCTCTTTCCATTCCACAAACAAGTACGCTATTCCGATCAGGATCATGACTCCGTTTAAGATTGGTTCCAGGAAAGGAAGGTTTATATACCAGAAATCACCGGCAGTCATCCAATTGAAGTTTTGCTGTCCTCTCACGTGCCAGATTAGGATAGGAATGACAGTTACCGCATAAATTGTGATCGATAAAATTCCTTTTCTCCATCTGTAAGAAGTTTCGCGCTTGGAATAGAGCCTAAAGAAACCGTATTGCTGTCGGATAAAATGAAAAACGGCAAAATAGGCCAGTAAGGACCAGAACAGTTTGCTGCTTATGGAGTAAACCATCACGCCGACAATCCAAACTAAAAATGGAACGGCAAGCAGTTTCAGCTTATGAATCTTGAAAGCACTTGGTTTGAAATACGTTTTGTAAACGGTTGTGTATACGTGTGCTACGTCGATTGATAGAACAATGAGAATCCAGGACCATGGAAAAATTTCTGTCTTTTGCTGATTAGTGAATTGTTCCGGCAAGAAGAATACGATCAATGGAGGAAGTGCCATTGGAGCAATGAACCACCATAGATCAAAAGAGCGCGATTTTATCCAGATCTTAGGCTTCATGATTGACGAGTTTGTTTGCGGCCAAAAGACCAAGGTCAAATCCTTCTTCAAAAACTGAATAGGAAGAATAATCGGTGTGTGCCAGGTGAACGCGTTTTGCATTTGATTTTAAGCGGAGATATTCCTGGTATTTTGCAAGTGCTCCCGGATAAGGTGTTACCATTCCGTGTCCCCACCGCTGAAAACTGATACTCTGAATATGCTGTTCAATTAAAGGATGCATGGATGTCAGTTCTGAAACAACCAAACCGCACATTTCTTCATCAGTCATTTGGAATAGTTTTCTGCGTTCAGTTTGCTCGTCTTCCCGGTCCAGCGCCAGGTAAACACTAATTACATGCTTATCTCTATGCTGCCCGAATTCCTGGTGCCTGTCGGAAACATAGCCTAATCCCTTCGTTCCGAATTTGACATTGTCCCATGCCAAAGGAGTTCCGTTTCCTTCGGGAATTTCGTCCACTACAACAATGCCGATAAGCCATGGGTTGTGATGTATTCTTTCAAAATAGGATTGGGGCCAGGACGGAGATCTTAAGATATGTTTCGCTACATAAGAGGGCGAAGAAATAACAGCAGATTCCGCGTGGATATGAAGTTTTTTCTGTGTTTTAAGGTCAACTGCCTGAACAAAGACACGATCTTCCAGTTCCTCAACCGAATAAACAAGTACATTTGTTTTGACTTGTTCGCGGATGCTTTTTTCCAGGATGTTTGTAAGGAAACCATTTCCTTCCGACCAGGTGAGTACTGTTGTAGGATCGGTGTTGCCCGGTTTAGCCTTTCGCCCCGCAAAATAATGAATTCCTGCCCAGGCAGAAACTTTGTCAGAACCCGCTCCGAAGTCATCCCTGCAGCAATAATCCAGGAACCAATGCAATTCCTCCGAATGATATCCCTGGTCATTCAAATAGTCCCTGAAAGTAATTTTATCAAGTGCTTCCAAATCTGAATTGATGCTGGCCTGCGAAATAGGAATGTTGAAAAGGTCAATTCCATCGGTGTTTTTTGCTTCTTTCAAAACTTTCATCTGATCGAAAAAGCGGGTGATTTCTGCGTGCGTTTCAGGACTTATTCCATACTCCGGAACCAGACCTTCGTGGAAAACACCCTTAAACAATAAGCGCTCATCCGGTGCATGACATAAAAAGTCTTCCAGGTAGTATTGACGTCCGTCCTCTTCTCTGGTAATTAGTCCCTGTTCTTTCAGAAAGTCAATCAATGCCCGGTTGTTCGGATTTGCAAGCGATAAGTAATGTGCTCCCAAAGGATATTTGGAATACCGGTTTTCTCCGAAACCCGAATTACCACCAACACTTTCATTCAGCTCTAGCAACAGAAAATCGGTGAATCCATTCTTTTGAAGGTGATATCCCGTTGAAAGTCCACTGATTCCCCCTCCGATGATAACAGCAGGAATCTCCATTTTTACAACCGGGTAATCCCTGGCAAAATCAAAATTTCCACGCAATAAGTGTCCTCTGTCAAGTGGTGCCCCTAATCGATTAACCGAAATTTTGGATTTGGCAGTATTACAGGCAAGTAGATCCGGCATTAATAATGCTACTGTTCCCAAAGTACCGATATAACGAACAAATGTCCTTCTTTCCATTTTAGTCAAATAAAGAGTCCCATTCTTTTTCAAATAGCGGAATAAGTGCCTGGTTATCCAATCGGTTAACCACTTTTTTATGATCCTGCATATCCGGCGGGAAAAACTTCATGGATTTGAATTCTTCGTTAGAATAATACTTTAATTTCTTAGGAAGGGAACGGACTTTTAGTTCATTAAGATCGTAGCCGAAAAGGATGTATCCCCATTCCCCGAAAGAAGGAACATACGTATGATAAGGAATTGTCTGCAGGTAAGAAGCTTCAATGGTACTGTTGATACACCAGAAAGATTCTTTGGCATACAAAGGCGAAGTGCTCTGCATAACCGCCAGTGTGCGATTAGTCATTACCCGCTGAAGCGATTTGTAAAACGACAATGTATACAATTTCCCGACAGAGTAATTGGATGGATCGGGGAAATCAATGATGATTGCATCGTATTTGTCTTTTGCTGTGTTTCTTAGCCACTCAAAAGCATCGGCATGGACCACCTTCAATTTGGGATTGTTCAGCGAGTTTTGATTGAGTTTGGTCATTAGTTCGTTCTTCGAGAAAATAGAGACCAGTTTAGGATCCAGGTCAACCAATGTTATGTGCTCAACCTGTGGATATTTCAGTATTTCCCGGACAGCAAAACCATCACCGCCGCCAAGGACAAGTATGTTTTTCGGTTTGCTGCAATGAGATAATACCGGATGCACTAAAGCTTCATGATATCGGTATTCATCCCGTGAATTGAATTGCAGGTGGTTGTTCAGGAATAAACTGTAAGCATTCCGGTCACGTGTAAGAACAATACGCTGGTATTTCGAATTGGTCGCATAAATGATACTTTCCCCGTAGATTTCTGTTTCACTGATCCGGTTAATCCGCCCGGCGTAAACAAATGCAAAGATTAGCAGAAGTGAAGCTCCGGAAGCCTGGATGAAAAGCAATGTCGGATGTTTGAGTTCTTTTCTGAAATAGTAAATGAGGTAAAGAGCCAGGCCGACATTGAATAATCCAAAAAGAACAGAAGTCCTTGTCAAATTAAGATAAGGAACAAGAACCATCGGAAATGCAATCGAAGCAATCAGTGCACCGATATAATCAAAAGTAAAAACTTTGGAAACCAAATCCCTGAAACCGACCTTATTCTTCAGGATGCGCATAATTAGCGGAATCTCCAGTCCGACAAAAATTCCTGTCAGAAGCACAAGTCCGTAAAGAATGATGCGGAAGTAACCGCTGTAACCAAAACTGATAAATAAAATGGCACTGCTCAACCCTCCGATTACTCCGGTAATCACTTCAATGCGAATAAAATGTTCGATGAGGTTGTTCCGGAGGAATTTCGATAAATAAGAACCGATACCCATTGCAAAAAGATAGGTTCCAATAACTGTTGAAAATTGAGTAACGCTGTCGCCTAGCAAATAACTGGCAAGTGTTCCTGCAACTAATTCGTAAATCAACCCGCAGGTAGAAATAACGAAAATGGTGAATAAAAGTAAATAATGCATCTTAATGAATGGCTGAAGCAATAATAATCGCTACAGCTATAATATATGCACTTGCCATCATTGCCAGTGCTGTGTTTTTGTTTTGTGAGACCTCTTTCCACAGGTTTTGAGGAGCCAGTTTTTCAATAATTACAAATGACACAATCAGGATTGCTATTCCCAATCCCGCATAGATCAACGATGCCAATACCGTGTCCCAATTTACAATTCCCTTCATAAGCGTTTATTTATGATGCACACTACCGTGAGTCGTATTCGGTGCATACTTGGTTCCATACTCTGATTTAAACAACTTGAAACTGCCGGATTGTGCCCATAAAAAGGATACCACAACAGCAGCTGCAATAAATGTTGCAAATTTATTTCTCTTTATAAAATTCATGCCTGACTCTCGAATAAATTGTCAATTTCTCCCTTTCTCATTAATTCATACCTGCGCTTTAATAAATTAATGATGATCATCAAACCTAATATAGGAAAGACAAGGATACAGGTGTTCCAAACTTCCGTGCTTGCGTATCTTGCTTCAAGGTATAGGTTTTTATCTGAAGTGACCGAAGAGAAAATCTTTGCTTTTACATGATACCTTCCACCGGGAACGGATGAAAGACCAACTGTTCCCATATTACTTCCTTCAGACCATGAATAACCATTATCTACCCCTGAGTAATATTCGGAAATCACACCGAATTCCCTTTCTTCCCCGTTTGCTTCGTTAACTAAAGTCAGTGCAGCTTCAATCCACTCATTGCTCAAGCTTGCTGTAGTGCTGAATTCCAGATAATTGCCGGTAGCGTTACTGTCAATGTAAAAGCTCTTACTAACAAAATCTTCAGTCTGGGGGTCAGTCCATGAAACAGGAATGTTTTCATGGAAGATTTGCCGGTATGATCTGGTCGTTGACCAGAAAATAGAGGCCAGAATAACAAATCCGATCAATGCCAGGCACATTTTATTAAAAGTACGCACATTAATTCCTCCCAAAACAGGCTGAGCTATACCGATTCCTTCCTTTTCCTGCGATTCGATCCGGTAGTCATTGAACATGGCAGAAACCTGCTTCCTTGTCATATGTCTTCCTGAAAAAGTGCTGATGCGTTTGCTTTTCTCGTCTTTTTCAATGGAAATAATATAAGGGGGCGAAATGTAATCGGAACACCTGATGTTCTTGACGTCAATAACATCGTAGTGAAATTCACCGATGCAGTATTTAGAGGCATAATTATATCCTTGCAGAAAATCATAATCCCGATCCTGAAACCTGAAAACAGCATCTGTATTGGAAAGGATTTCCTGAGCAGGAATGGTATGGTCTTCCCTTAACCAGGTATAATTTCCATAAGAACAGTTCAGAAAGGAAATTTCTCCTGTTTCACTCAACAACAGGATTTCGTCCCATTTGTCAGCATACCGGTAAGCGACATGTTTGTGAGCCTGGCCAATAACAGTATACTTAACTCCTTCAAATGTCCCAACCGTCCCGATTTTAAAATACTTCAAAAATTGGGCATTTTGATTGGGGATTTTAAGGTATTTGTCAAAATACAGCCGATCATGAATTTTGCCGCATTTCGGACAGGCAAAAGTTTGCAGCTTATGCTGGATGTATAATTTAGAAACAGTGTGGCATCCTGTACATTTAAAAGCAGTTCCGTGCTCATTAACAGTTATACAAGAATCAAAATTTGTCATTGGGGGCAAGCTGGCTATAATCAGTACAAATATCACTAAATAATCTAAAAATGCAAGTAAGACAAGTAAGGGTGAAAAATTTTTCGACCTTACTTCACTCATAGCTATTAATAATTCGGAATTACTATGCTATTTTTGACTACCGAATAATTTAGTATGAATCCAGTCGAAGCACAAAAAAGAATCGAATTCCTGACTCAGGAACTTACACAACATAATTACAATTATTACGTAGAAAGCAATCCTACGATATCTGATTATGAATTCGATGTGCTTTTGAAAGAATTGCAGGACCTGGAAGCTGAATTTCCACAGTTTGCTTCTGAGTTGAGTCCCACAAAGCGTGTGGGCGGAGATATCACCAAGAAATTTGAGACGGTTGTACACCGGTTCCCGATGCTTTCATTGTCGAATACCTATTCGGAAGAAGAGATCATTGACTGGGAACAGCGTTTGAAAAAATTGGCAAGCGGACCAATCGAATACGTCTGCGAGTTGAAATATGACGGAGTAGCAATCGGGATTCGTTATGTGAATGGAAAGTTTACCCGTGCAGTAACACGCGGTGACGGAACACAGGGCGAGGATATTTCTGCAAACGTAAAAACCATACGAACTGTTCCGTTGACTTTGAGAGGGGATTTCCCGGATGATTTCGAAGTTCGGGGCGAGATATTTTTCCCGCGGGCGAATTTTGATGCAATGAACAAACAACGTGAAGAACTGGGAGAACCTGTCTTTGCCAATCCGCGTAACTCAGCTTCCGGTACTTTGAAATCTCAGGATTCGAAAGTGGTGGCAGAAAGAGGTCTGGATTGTTATTTATACGGTGTGTACGGAGATGACCTGAATATGGAATCACATCTGGAAAGCGTAGAAAAAGCGCATGAATGGGGATTCAAAACGCCACAGGTGAAGGACCGGTATATTGAAAAAACTTTCAGCATCGAAGGTATCATGGAATTTATCCATTATTGGGACAAGGAACGGTATAACCTGCCATTTGACATTGACGGAATCGTGATCAAGGTCAATAATTACGATCAGCAGTCGGATTTAGGTTTTACCGCAAAATCACCACGCTGGGCAATTGCCTATAAGTTCAAGGCGGAACGTGTTTCTACCACTTTGGAAGAAGTAACCTACCAGGTGGGAAGAACAGGAGCGATCACGCCGGTTGCGAACCTGAAACCGGTTTTGCTGGGCGGAACGGTTGTAAAAAGAGCTTCTTTGCACAATGCGGATCAAATCGAAAAACTCGACCTGTATTTGGGAGATGAGGTATTTGTTGAAAAAGGAGGGGAGATCATTCCGAAAATTGTTGGGATAAATACAGATTCCCGTCAGTCTACAGCGCAAAAAGTAGTTTTTATTGAACATTGTCCGGAATGTGGTTCTCAACTTCATCGAAGAGAAGGAGAAGCACAGCATTACTGCCTGAACGATTTGGTTTGTCCACCGCAGGTGAAAGGCCGTATGGAGCATTTTATTTCCCGGAAAGCTATGAATATCGACGGATTGGGAGCGGAAACGATCGATTTGCTCTATAAAAAAGGATTGGCAACCAGCATTGCAGATTTATATGATTTAACCTTTGACCAGGTAGTGAACCTGGACCGGATGGCAGACAAGTCGGCAAACAACCTGATTTTAGGGATTAAAAATTCAAAAGAAATTCCTTTCGAGCGCGTATTGTTTGCTTTGGGAATTCGTTTCGTAGGAGAAACGGTTGCAAAAAAACTGGCAAACGCCCTGAAAAACATTGATGCTATTGCAAACGCAACTTATGATGAGTTGATTGCCGTAGATGAGATCGGTGAGAAGATCGCCATTGCTGTTCAGCAATTCTTCCAGGATCCGCGTGCACTCCAAACGATAGACCGCCTAAAAGCAGCCGGAATTCAATTCGAGGTAGAAGAAGTGGCATTGGATTCCAATGAACTGGAAGGAAAAACCTTTGTTGTTTCCGGAGTGTTCGCAAAGTTCAGCCGGGATGAGATCAAAGAGCTGATTGAAAAGAACGGAGGAAAGAACGTGGGATCGATCTCCGCCAAGACCAGCTACGTGCTTGCAGGAGAAAATATGGGGCCGGCCAAATTGGAAAAAGCCAGCTCACTGGGTATTCCGATTATTTCCGAAGACGAGTTCCTGGCGATGATTTCAACGAATTAAAGTTTTCAGCTTTGTTAGCGCGAGTCTCTAACTCGTGCCGAGAAAATTAGAGATTAACTCCAATGACTCACCGGATACTTCACTGTCCTCAATTTGTGTCATTGGTTCTCCATTGAAATGCGCTGTAATTCCATCCCATTCCAATTTTCCCTCTGCAAATTCACGGATATGTTTGTCATCATTTTGCGCCATGGATTGAAAAGTAAGAACATAAATTGTAGCACTCAGTAGCGATTGAGCACTACTGATTTCTTTCTTTATAAGAATCCATTTATAAATTGCGCTTTTATCTTCAGATTGAATGTTCATGCGTTTGATCTCAATGATCAGCCTGCTTTCATTTTCGAAGCAAAAAAGGACTTTAAACGGAAGAGGATCTGTTGTCATACCACAAAATTAACCAATCCGCATCACCAATAAACGGATAATGAAACAATCAATAACTTATTCGATCATATTAAAATCTTTAATCTGTGATCTCCGTGAGATCTGCGTGCTAATAATATTCGTAATTTTGGATCAACTTTTTACTGTTTAAAAACAATAACAATGAATCTATTTAAAGGAGCCGGAGTTGCATTGGTTACACCATTCAACGCAGACATGTCCATTGACTTCCCGGCATTGCGCAGATTGGTACAGGAACAAATTGCAGGAGGTACCAACTACCTGGTGGTTCAGGGAACCACAGGCGAATCTCCAACTTTAAACAGCAGTGAAAAGAAACAGGTGCTGGAAACAGTCCTGGAAGAAAACAACGGGAAATTACCTGTCGTATACGGAGCCGGTGGGAACAACACGATGTCCGTAATCGAAGCGTTTAAAAATATTCCAAAAGGAGTAGACGGGATTTTGTCCGTAGCACCTTATTATAACAAACCGACCCAGGCCGGCTATCTGGCGCATTACAAAGCCCTGGCATCCGAAACGGACCTGCCGATCATTTTGTACAATGTTCCGGGAAGAACGGGATCGAATGTGCTTGCCGAAACTACATTGGAATTGGCTGAGATCAAAAACATCGTTGCCATGAAAGAAGCTTCCGGCAATATGGAACAGATCATGGAAATCATTCGCTGCAAACCTGAAAACTTTTTGGTACTTTCCGGAGATGATGCAATAACACTTCCTTTGATCGCAGCAGGTGCTGACGGTGTTATTTCCGTAGTAGCGAATTCATTCCCGGCGCAGTTTAGTCAAATGGTTACAAGCGCTTTGAACGGTGATTTTGAAAAAGCAAGAAAATTCCATTACGACTTACTTCCTGTGACCAGGTTAATGTTTGCAGAAGGAAACCCCGGAGGAGTAAAAATTGCACTGGAAGAATTGGGTTGGATGAAACCGTTCATGCGTCTTCCGCTGGTTCAGGTATCCGAAGGGTTGAAAGCGAAAATTGTTGCAGAAACAAAAAAACTGACTAAATAATCACGCGATTCATTGAAAATTAATAGATTCGCAGGAAATTACTTGATGATGAAAAACAAACTAATCTTAGGTAGTATCGTATTACTATTCGCTTATGCTTGCGGTTCCGGTGAGGAAAAACAGGAAGTCGCAACCCTTGAAGAACAGGAAACAGTGGATGCTGCTAATGTGAACTACAATATCCCGTCACCTTCAGAGCAGTTTGCTTTGATCTCTAAAATGGACGCCGTAAAGAATACGAAGATTCTACATGATCCCGCGACGGCAGACAAGTATTCGAATTCTTCTCAAAAAGCTTTGAATTTCGGAGTTTATACAGCAGATGTAGCTTACTTGACTTCTTTCAATGAGACCAACAAGTACCTGAGCTACTTTGGGAAATTGGAGAAACTGGGTTCTGATATTGGTGTTGCCCAGGTTTTTGGAAATGAATTGGGTGAACTGGCTAAAAAATGGGACGGAAATGCAGATTCATTGTTCAAATTGAGTGATGATGTATACAATCGTACATTCCAGCGTTTGATCGAGATCGATAAAGGAGATGAATTGTCCCTAATGCTTGTTGGCGGATGGGTTGAATCCATGCACCTGATGATCGGAAGTTCTAAAGGGTTTGGAAAATCACCGAAATTGGACCAGGCTTTGGCAGATCAGAAATTGGTCGCAGAAAACTTATTGGAGTTTTTACTGAGCTACAAGGATAACGAAGCAGTGAAAGAATATTCTGCAGATCTTGAAGAGATTCTAAAAGTATATGAGCAGCTGGATTGCAACTCTGGTGAAACGCAGGTTCAGAACTCCAATGGAAAACTAACTTTCTCGGGAGGTGACAGCTGCAAAATGACTCAAAAATGTTTTGACAACCTCACAAAAAAAATCAACGAAATTCGCACTAAAATTATAACTGCTTAATTGATTGGATATGAAATTTACTTTAACATTAGCCCTATTAGCCAGTTTTGTATTTGGTTTTGCTCAATGTCCTCCGGCAGAGGCTTTCATGAAAAAGAAAAAAAACAAAGATGCTTATACCTTAAATTCTCAATCCCGCTCCGGATCAATTGCATCTGATGAGTCCTATGAAATGTCGTTTATTGCACACCAGGGACTTGATTACCGTTTAACAACCGTACTTGGAGAAGGAAGTGTAGGAACATTAAACTACGAGATCTACGAATTGGTTGTAGAGAAAAAAACAGAAGGTGAAAAAGAGACATTCAAAAGAGTGAAGAAAGTATTGGCTTCATCTGGAAGTGCAGAAGCCCTGGAATTCACATCTGATAAAGCACGTAAAATTTTTATCAACGTTTCCATTACAGGTGGGGACAAAAAGAAATTGGCTTGCGTAGGTGTTTTGATTGAAACAAAACGTACCCAGAAAACAGGATTTTAATCTGTTAAATCATATTGAAAAACAGTAGGGGCGGAAAATTTTCCGCCCCTACTGTTTTTGTGTCAATCATATTCACAATCCGTAATGTATAATTTCTGATCACGAATTCGAAATTCGGAATTGGGAATTCGTAATTTTGACCTATGGATTCATCGCAAAAAATAAAGGAGTTTGTAGATCAGGCTCAATCAATTGTTATCACATCCCACAAATCACCGGACGGAGATTCGATCGGAAGTTCATTGGGGTTATACCATATTCTGAAGAAGTGGGGAAAACAAGTGCAGGTTGTTCATCCGGATCCCGCTCCCGAATTTTTGCACTGGGTGCCGGGACAGGAAGTAATTGTGGACTTTGAAACAAAGGCCGAACAAGCTGTGTCTATCCTTCAAACAGCAGATCTGATCTTTTGCCTCGATTACAATGAACCTTCCCGTGTGGGAGATGTGATGCAGGAATACCTGGTTGCTTCAAATGCCGGCAAAGTAATGATTGACCATCATTTGCATCCGGCCGATTTTTGCCAGGCGGTTATCTCGGAAACTTCCGCTTGCTCCACTTGTGAACTGGTTTATAAATGGATCGAAGATATTGACCGTTTGGAGGATCTGGATGAAACTTCCGGAGCATGTATCTATCTGGGTATAATGACGGATACGGGATCATTCCGTTTTCCTTCCGTAAGCGCATACACCCATGAGATTGCAGCAGATTTGATCCGCAGGGGAGTAAAACACTATTTGGTACATGAAGCTGTTTATGATACCAACACTGTTGACCGCATTAAATTAAGAGGGTATGCATTATCTGAAAAACTGGTTTGCCTCAATGACATCCATGTAGCTTATGCATCCCTTTCAGAGGAAGAACTGAAAAAATACAATTATCAAAAAGGAGACACAGAAGGTTTGGTAAACCAGATTTTAGGTATACAGGGAATCAAAATGGCAGTATTGTTCGTGGAAAAAGACGGTAAAGTGAAAATTTCTTTCCGTGCGAAGGGTGATTATTTTGTAAATGAGTTGGCTAAAACTCATTTTGACGGTGGTGGGCATGCATATGCTTCCGGAGGAGTTTCAACTGAAAGCCTCGAAAAAACTGTCGGAAAATTTGTAACATTTGTAAAAGATTTCATTCCTAAAGCATGATTAAAAAAGAATTTCTCTTCTGTCTTTTGATTTTTTGTTCTTGTGGGGAAGAAGAGCAGCAGCCGAAACCTGTTCAATGGGATATTCATAAATCGACCGAGATGAACAAGGAATTAGCGGTTGAGGAAAGTATTAATATCGATCTTTATTTTGCTCAGCATGAAAACTGGGATGTGAAACAAACCGGAACAGGATTGCGTTATGTCATTTTGAAAAAGACAGACGGAGCGGTACCCAAACCGGGAATGGATGCAAAAACACAATACACTATAAGCCTGCTTGACGGAACAGAGGTATACAAAACAGATCCGGATGAACTTGATATTTTCCGGGTTGATAAAAGCGAAATGGAATCAGGTATCCACGAAGGGATCAAATTAATGCGTGTAGGCGAAAAAGCCAAACTTGTTTTTCCCAGCCACCTGGCGCACGGGTTGGTGGGGGATTTGGATAAGATTCCGCCATTGTCTCCTTTAGTTGTCGATATCGAATTAATTGAAATAGAATGAAAAACCTGAAATACTTAGCGCTTGGTCTTTTAATAACTGCCTGCACGAATGGAGTGGAAAAAGTGGACAACACCCAGGCTCCGGATACGCGTAATCCCGGAAACCAATTGTCAGAGGCCGAAAAACTGATCGAGCCTAAAAAGCAGATTGTCGACAAGAAATCCTTTCCGAACGGAATCCGGATCCAATGGTTTGAGAAGACGGATGGTGCGCCGATCCGGGAGGGTTCGGTTTATGAGATTAATTTCAAGACCAAGCTCCAGAACGGGGAAGTGGTGGATGGAAATTACAAATTACAGCGGGATATGCTGCCATTTCTGGCCGGTTACGGAATGCAGACTCAGGGATTTGATTTAGCAATGAAAGAATTGCACGAAGGTGATTTCGTGGAGATTTTTATTCCGGGTAAATTGGCTCGCGGTAAGAAAGGAATTCCCGGAATCATTCCTCCCAATGCGCCGAATATTGTGATGCTTCGAATTGGTAAAGAAATAAAACCGACCAAGGTAGTGAATGGAGTGAAAGTTTGGAAACTGGAAGAAAATCCGGAAATGACCGATGCCAAAATCGGGGAAAACTCTAACGTAGCAATCCATTATTTTGTGGGTACGAAATCCAATCCGCGTTACGATAACTCATACCAGAGAAATACGCCGTTCGCATTCGGGATGAAAGATTATTCATTGATTCCGGGGTTGAGAAAAGCAATGATGGATATGAAGATGTATGACAAATTATACATACTTGTCCCTGCAAAAGAAGCTTATGGATCAAGAGGTTATGTGGATATGGTAAAACCGAATGAAGATTTATTCTACGATATTATTGTCATGGATGTGGATGGGAAATCCGTTCAACAAAATGAAAATTAAAGCCCTGTAGGTACGCGATTAATCGCACACCTACAGGTTGATCAAAATGCAATTTTCAATGATCAAAATGGAGTTATGAACTTGTAAATGTTCGAATTAACGTTTTTTTGCAAGTAGAAAGTGTCTTTTTTTTGTTAGTTTTGTGACACCCAGAAAAAATACCAAGGCATTAATTATGAACAAATTTCTTTATTCCCTTCTCTTATTTGTTTCATTTTCGGGATTCGCTCAGGCTCCGATCGATACCGTTGATACTGAAAAAGGTACAATGGTGATCTATTCCAATCGAACATGGAAATTCTTATTGGATGAAGAGTTCGACGGGATTATGAATGAAGCTCTGTTTAACCAGATCCAGGCAGATACCAACCTGAATTTGATCCAAACCTGGAACAATGATATTTGTTTTTCTTCCGACAGACCGGATATGTCACGTTTGAATGACACCCTTTGGTTGTGTATGGTAGATGATATACATAAAGAGTTTGTTTGTCCGGTTCCGGGAATAGTAACATCCCGTTACGGATACAGAAAGGGAAGATACCACAACGGAATTGACTTAAACCTGAGAACGGGTGACACGGTAAAAGCTGCATTTTCCGGGCGTGTGCGTTATGCGAAATGGAATGACGGAGGTTTTGGTAACCTGGTGATCATTCGCCACTATAACGGATTGGAAACGTTCTATGCGCATTTGTCAAAACATTTGGTTGCTCCGGATCAGGAAGTGAAGGCAGGTGAGCCAATCGGATTGGGAGGTAACACCGGACGTTCTTTTGGAGCACACTTACATTTCGAAGTTCGTTTTTATGATGCTCCGATGAACCCGGAAGAAGTGATCGACTTTGCTAAAAAAGAATTGAAGGATGAGAACCTGCTTGTCCAGAAACGATTATTCCGACCGGGAGCAAAACCAACGGATGAAGAAATTTCTGGGGAATCCATTGCGGCAGTGCAGGCAAGAACAGAAGCCGTAGCTACCCGAAAATATTATAAGATCAGAACGGGAGACACCCTGTCACAAATTGCATCCAGAAATAATACAACGGTTTCCAGGCTGTGTAAGCTGAACGGAATCAGACCAACGACACTTTTGCAGGTTGGTCGACAATTGCGTGTAAGATAAAGACGAATACCCTTTTAGAGTCGTTCAACTAATTTTACACTGTTAAAAATTTGTTTCGTAAAAGTGATTGTTTTAAATTGCTTTTATGTCGTGCAACTACAGAATTGTTTTAGTAACAGATGGAGGTTCAGATGCCTTACTCGTCCCGATTGTCGGGCTGAGTGCATTGTCACGCCGCATTCACGCTGTTGATATAGATAAATCCCTTTATAATTGGATTGATTTATTGGTCGCTTCGGGAGATAGCGTGTTATTAGCCAGCCTTTTGGCAAAGCAGGAAATTTCGTTAATCGAAGAATTGGGGGCGCTCGAAAAATTACTTCGTTACCAAAATAACGGCTACAGCAAAGAAATGGTATCCCGTCTTTTTGATGAAGAAGACACTTTATTTGCTCTTAGGAAACATTTCCTCTTCCTGACCTACGATGTGGATTCGGATGAATTATTCCAGTTCTCAGACAGCAGACCGACTCAGCAGTCTATCAAGCTGGATTCTGTTTTAAAAGCCTGCATGGGTAACCCGAATGAACAGCAGTTTATCAAATTGGGTTATCGAAGATTGATGAACGCCAGTCAATTTGCGCCTAATCCTATTCTGCAAGCCATGCATTATGCAGACTGTCTGTACCAGGATGATTCCGTTGTAATTGTCAGTATCGGTTCCGGAAAGCATAAGGATGCCGATTTGGAGCAGCAATTCTCCGAACAGGCACAGTTACAATTCGAAGAAGAAGTCAGAAATCACAAGAAATGGCATTATTTCAGATTCAATCCTGAATTTGAAAGAGAAGATACCATGGAGACTAAAATTGAAAAAACGCGCAGTTATTTCGAAGATGAAGCTCCGAATATGGACCGACTGCTGCGACTGATGGAAATCAAGTCGGGGAAATTGGTTTAAATGTTCAAATGTTCTTCTTAAACACTTTTCGGATTGAACTTTTAAACTCTTTTGAACCTTCGAAGTTCGAAGAACGAAGAAGATTTGAACCTTTTGAATACTTTTCAACTCTTTGAACTTGTTAACTTTTCAGAAACAATATTTCACGGAAGTTTCGCGTTAGGGGATTTCTCCTATTTTTGTCGTCATGAAATGGATTTTCTTACTTCTTACTATACTCACGCTTGGCAGCTGTAATTCGTATAACCGTATTTTGAAATCGGATGATTACGAAGCTAAGTTCAATGAAGCTAATCGCTTGTACGATACTGAAAAATACGAACGAAGCGTTGCCTTGTATGAGCAGGTTTATCAAAGAAGTCCGCGTTCACCGCAGGGTGAAGTCGCTTTTTACCGTTTGGGAAAAGCTTGTTTTGCAGTAGAAGACTGGTATTTGGCCAGCTATTACCTGGCGTCTTTCGAATCTAAGTTCCCCTATTCGCCGAAAGTAGAAGAAACCATGTTCCTGGCAGCAGTATGTGCTGTTAAGAACAGCCCGGAAGTTGCATTGGACCAGCATGAAACAGAAGTTGCCTTAAATGAGCTGCAGAATTTTGTCATGCGTTTTCCGAATTCGGAATTATTGGATACCTGTAACCTAATCATGGACAAGTTGCGCTACAAACTGGAAACCAAGGATATGATGACCGTAAGATTGTATGCCAAAACGGAAAATTACCGTGCAGCGGTAGTGAGCGGGGAGCAATTCCTGGATAATTATCCGCGGTCAACATACCGGGAAGAAGCATGGGCTATCCTGATTCGAAACTCATACCACTTGGCAATTAATAGTGTGGACTCCAAGATTGAAGAACGAATTGATAAAACCAAAGAACGATTCGCTATTTTTCTTGTAGAATTCCCAAATTCAAACTATCTTCGCGAATTCGAAGGGTATATTGAGAAATTGAAAAAAATCGATATTCCCGTATCTAACAAGTAAATAAATAGAAGAAATGAGCTTCAAAAACAACAATGCTGAGCGTTCGACTGTAACGCGTGATACAATAGATTTAGAGCAAACAACAGGTAATATCTATGAATCAATTGTAGTATTGTCCAAAAGAGCAAATCAAATTAGCTCTTCGATGAAAGAAGAATTGACTGCTAAATTGCAGGAGTTTGCTTCGTCAACAGATAATTTGGAAGAGATTTTCGAAAACCGCGAGCAGATTGAAATTTCCCGCTTTTATGAGAAACTTCCTAAACCGGTTGCAGTTGCAATTGAAGAGTTGAAGGACGGACAAATTTATACCAGAAAAAATCAAGAGTAATCCAAACTCAATATGTCTTTAGAAGGAAAAAAGATTCTGGTTGGTGTTACTGGCGGAATCGCAGCGTATAAAATTGCATCCTTCGTGAGATTATTAAAGAAACAAGGGGCAGAGGTCAGATGTATGATGACTCCTGCCTCTTCTGATTTTATAACACCACTTACTCTTTCCACCCTTTCAGAATCTCCGGTCGGAATCGAATTCTATAACTCCAAAACGGGGGAATGGACCAATCACGTGGAATGGGCATTGTGGGCGGATGTGATGATCTTCGCTCCGGTGACAGCCAATTCACTTGCCAAAATGGCCCATGGTTTCTCTGACAACTTTTTGATGGCAACGTATTTGAGTGCAAAATGCCCGATTTATATTGCTCCGGCAATGGATTTGGACATGTATCAGCATCAAACAACGAAAGATAATCTGGATCGCCTGGAATCATTCGGCTATACGATTATTCCTGCTGAAAGCGGGTTTCTTGCAAGCGGACTCGAAGGACAGGGAAGAATGGCAGAACCTGAAGTGCTGCTTCAATACCTTCATGACCATTTCCGCGCAGATACGCGTTTTTCCGGAAAGCAGTTTTTAGTTACTGCCGGTCCGACCTATGAAGCGATAGATCCCGTTCGCTTTATTGGAAATCATTCCTCGGGGAAAATGGGATTTGCCCTGGCGGAGGCAATTGCTTCGAAAGGCGGAAAAGTAACACTGATAACCGGTCCCAGCAGTTTAAGTGCGAAGCATAAAAATATTGAGCTGGTACGTGTAACTTCTGCACGCGAGATGCTTCAGGCGGTGCAGGAAAACTGGGAAAAGTCCGATATGGGAATATTTGCTTCTGCTGTTGCAGATTACCGGCCTGCAGTTGCCCAAAACCAGAAGATTAAAAAGACTGCGGACCAGCTGGAGATCTCATTGGAGAAGAACCCGGACATTTTATCCTGGGCAGCTTCGAATAAAACAGCACAAAAAGTAATTGGATTTGCTTTGGAAACCCAAAACGGCATGGAGTATGCAAAAGGGAAGCTGGAAAAAAAGAAACTGGATGCCATTGTACTGAACGAAATGGGGGAGCCGGGAGTTGGTTTCGGGACCGATACGAATTCCGTTAAATTGCTCTTTAAAAACAATAAAATGTGTAGCTTTGAGTTACAGTCAAAGCAGGAACTTGCGTTCTCTTTGTTGAATGAATTGATGAATAATCTATATGAATAAGATTCTAACCCTTGTCTTTTTGACGCTTTTTGTAAAAGGATATTCCCAGGAATTGAACTGCCAGGTTTCACTGATTACCAATATCAAGACCGAAGTTACTTCAGCGGAGAAAGAATTGTTTGATCAGTTGAAGCAGGTAATTACTGATTTGATGAATAACACCAAATGGACAGAGGAAAAGTTCAAAGTGGAAGAGCGCATTAATTGTCAGTTGCAATTGCAAATTAATACTATTAACAACGGAGAATTTACCGGATCCATCCAGGTTCAGTCAAGCAGGCCTGTTTATAATGGATCTTACAATACAACTTTGTTCAATTTCCAGGATGACAACCTGGATTTTACCTATACCAGAAGCAGCCAGGTAATTTATGCAAAGAACCAGTTTAGAGACAACTTGTCTTCTATTTTGGCATTCTACGCATATTACATCATTGCATTGGATTTTGATTCTTTTTCAAAACAAGGTGGAACAAAATATTTCCAGGAAGCACAGCAGATCGTGACTAACGCACAAAGTTCTTCTGCGAAAGGCTGGAAATCCAATGAACAAGGGAAAAAGAATCGTTACTGGTTGGTGGAAAACGCTCTTCAGCAGTTATTTGAACCGTTGAGAGAATGTTATTACGAATACCATCGTATGGGGTTGGATCATCTTTACGACAAACCGGAAGATGCTAAAAAAGCAATCTACAACTCGCTGGATAAATTATCCAAAGTTTCTGCGGCACGCCCGAATACGATCAATATCATCAATTTTGCGTATTGTAAAATGAATGAGTTGAAAAACCTGTATTCGACTGCGAAACCGGAAGAAAAAACACAGATCGTAACGGTGTTAAAGAAAATAGATCCTACTAATTCAACCAAGTACGAAGAAATTCTGAACTAATGTTGAAATCCCTTTCCGTTCAAAACTTTGCTTTAATTGAACATGTTTCCCTTCAATTCCATGAAGGGTTGCACGTTATTACCGGTGAAACCGGATCCGGGAAATCTATATTGCTTGGAGCATTAAATCTCATTTTAGGTGAGCGGTCTGATTTTTCAGTCATTCGAAACCCGGAAAAGAAAACCATTGTTGAAGCCGTTTTTCAATTGAATGAAAGTTTTAAGGATTGGTTTATCAGCGAGGATATCGATTGGGAACCGGAAACACTAATTCGAAGAGAAATCACCAGCCAGGGAAAATCCCGTTCATTCATTAATGATACGCCGGTCCAACTGAGCCAGTTAAAAGAATTTACCGAGCAGTTGGTTTATATTCACTCGCAGCACGAAACACTTGAAATTAAGAAGACAAAATTCCAGTTCGATCTTTTGGATTCGTATGCGGATAGTCTTGACCTGGCACAACAGGTTTCGGGTATTTACAGTCAAATCCACCGTTTAAGAACAACGCGTGAGCGTTTGGAGTCTGCCAGGTCCAGTCAATTACAGGAATTGGATTACATCCGCTTTCAATTGAACGAGATCGGGCAGTTAAATCTCGACCAGGTGGATTATGCCGCTTTGGAAAATGATTTCAACAAATTATCCCGATTGGATGATCTTAAAGAAGCATATTCGGCAATAATTGATGCAATAGACCAGGAAAACGGAGCCGCGGATCTGATTAGAAGGTTAAAGTCGCATATCGACAAATGGAAAAGTGCGGATACTGACCTGGGAGCTATTTCCGGCAGACTGCAGGAAGTCATTGCGGAATTGGAAGATATCTCAAGGGATTCAGAAAGGCAGTTGAACCAGTTGGAAGGTGATCCGGAAGCTTTATTCCGCTTAACAGAATCATTGGACGAATACAATAAGATTCTGAAAAAACACCATTTCTCAACGCAGGAAGAATTGAGTGATTATTTCCATACACTTGAAGGTAAATTGGAAGAATCGGATTCTTCAGATGAGCGCATTGCGGAACTCACGAAAGAAATTGAAGAAAAAGAGCAGGAATTACTCCAATTATCCGGTAAATTGTATGAGAAACGTGTTGCAGTAGTTCCCAAACTGGAAGCGTATTTACTGGAGTTACTGACAGAAATGAAAATGGAGCATTCGCGCTTCCAAATTCTGCTGGAAAGGGGGGAGAAGATGGATTCGAACGGTGGAATGAGTATTCAGATTTTGTTTTCAGCGAATAAAGGACTGGAGTTAAAGCCAATTGAAAAAGCCGCGAGCGGCGGGGAGTTATCCCGTGTTATGCTGGCAATCCAATTAATCATGAGTGAGAAAAAATCACTTCCGACTCTGATCCTTGATGAGATTGATACCGGAGTTTCCGGGGAGGTGGCTCTGAGAATGGGGAAATTACTGAAGCAGATGGGAAAACACTTGCAGGTTTTTGCTATTACGCATCTTCCGCAAGTTGCGGCAAAAGGTGATTATCATTTCGAAGTTTCCAAATCACATGCGAACAGCCAGACTATTTCAGAAATCCATCTGTTGAACCGGGAAGAACGCATTGAAGCACTGGCCAAATTGATCTCCGGAGAACAGGTTACGGACCTGGCGCGCTCATCAGCTATAGAATTGATGAACTAACACTTCGACTTTTTGCATTTTTAATTTTGAACTACAAAGTCAGTGAATTCTCTAACAAATAAACAACCTTCACACTTTGTTTCCGTATCTTTACTAACACAAATACACGAATTATGTTTAAGGTTCTTTTGATAACACTTTCATTGGCTACTATCAACTTTACTTCCGAAGCAAAAAATCCGGAACAATCGGTTTATTCTAACGCGGGAGAAGTTATAAAAATGCGTGTACAAGGTCACCGTGTCGCTTGCCAGCCTAACGGAGCGCAACTGTGCTTCTCTGTACAGAAAGGTGCAACGATCGGTATGGATAGCTGGGAAGTGCTTCAACAGCCTGTCGAAGGGTTTACCTACGAAGAAGGGTACACCTATGATTTGATTGTGAAAATTGAGTTTCAGCAAGGAAAAACGGGTTCGGAAAGATTCAAATATACCTTGGTAGAAATAATTTCAAAGGTCAAAGAGGCTTGATTCTTTTTTTTCTCCTATCTTTAAAATTATGGAGAAGAAATGGGTAAGTACCGGTTTAATACTGGTCATCATTGCAATCATATTGGGAGCATTCGGTGCTCATGGATTGAAAGGATTAACTTCCGACGAAGATATTTTGGCAGCTTTTGATACGGCAACCAAATACCAGTTTTTTCAGGGGCTTGGATTCCTTGTAATTCCATTCATAACAACACGTTTTGCTATTCCGGGTAAAGCTGTTTTCTTTTTATTGTTAATTGGAACTATCTTCTTTTCGGGAAGTATTTACGGGCTCACATATTCCAAAATACACGCAGGAGGATCTTTGTCGAAAATTTTCGGTCCTGTAACACCTATCGGAGGCTTGCTGATGATTCTTGGGTGGACGGTATTGTTAATCCAGGTAATCCGATCAAAAAAATAATGAAGTTTTCGGCAACTATATTGGGTTCGGGGACATCCCAGGGAGTTCCTGTTATTGCTTGTGAATGCCGCGTTTGTACTTCCGGCAAACCGGAAGATAATCGTTTGCGCTGTTCGGTCCTTTTGGAGATTGCCGGTAAGAATTATGTCATTGATGCCGGTCCTGATTTCAGGCAGCAAATGCTCAAATTTCGTGTGAAAAGCCTGGAGGCTGTTTTATTCACGCACGAGCATAAAGATCACATGGCGGGATTGGATGATGTGCGGGCTTTCAATTTTATTGAAAGCAGGGATATGGATATTTATTGCACCAAGGCAGTTGAGATCGCATTGAGACGCGAGTACTATTATGCATTTGAGGAAGATAAATATCCCGGGATTCCTCAGTTGAATATTATCACTATTGAAAATAAACCCTTCCGGCTTGCGGGTACAATTCCGGTTGTTCCGGTTGAAGTAATGCATTATTTCATGCCTGTTTTAGGTTTTCGAATTGGTGACTTTGCGTATATAACCGATGCTAAAACGGTTGCTCCCGACGAGATTGAGAAATTGAAAGGCATAAAAGTGTTGATTGTGAATGCATTGAGAAAAGAACCGCATATTTCTCATTTCAACCTGGAAGAGGCCTTGAATTTTATCAGCCAGGTGAAACCCGAAAAAGCCTATTTAACGCATATTTCGCATCTTTTCGGAACACATGAAGAAATCGAACGGGAATTGCCTCCAAATGTATTTGCAGCCTATGACGGGTTGAAATTCGAGTTTGATTGAAGCAGCCTTTTTTATCCGTAATTGATAGAATTAGTTGGATTTCCTTTGAATTCGCAGGATAGCCCGAAATATTCCTTGTAGGCTTGAAATTAAATTCTAAATTTGTTCCCAAATCAAACAATTATGTCAAAATTATTGGAAGGAAAACGTGGGATTATTACCGGGGCATTGGACCAAAATTCAATTGCCTGGAAAGTTGCTGAAAAAGCACATGAACACGGTGCGACGTTTGTTTTAACAAATGCTCCAATTGCAATGCGAATGGGAGAAATTAATGGATTGGCTGAAAAAACTAATTCACAGATTATTCCTGCTGACGCAACGAATACAGAAGATTTGAAAAAGCTTTTTACAGAAGCTCAGGAAATTTTAGGTGGTAAGATTGACTTCGTACTTCACTCAATTGGTATGAGTGTGAACATTCGCAAGAACATCCCTTACCAGGACTTGAATTATGACTTTTTCCAAAAGGGGATTGATGTTTCTGCTTTGTCATTGCATAAAATGCTTTCAGTGGCTAAGAATATGGATGCTATCAATGAGTGGGGAAGTGTAGTGGCTCTGACATACATGGCTGCTCAGAGAACCTATCCTTTCTATACCGATATGGCGGACATCAAGGCAATGCTGGAATCAATCGCAAGAAGCTTCGGTTACCACTATGGTTTGGAAAAGAAAGTACGTATCAATACGGTTTCTCAATCACCGACTAAAACAACGGCCGGTACAGGTATCAAAGGTTTCGGTGATTTCTACGATTATGCAGATGCAATTGCTCCGCTTGGAAATGCAAGTGCTGAAGACTGCGCAAATTACTGCATTACTTTGTTCTCTGATCTGACAAGAATGGTTACCATGCAGAACTTATTCCACGACGGTGGTTATTCTACAACCGGGGTAAGTGATTCGGTTTTGAGCAAATTAGGAATCTGATCTCAGAAATAAAATAAGAAATAAACCAGTGGGGGCGCGATTAATCGCGCCCCTAACTGTTTATACTATTTTGTACTTTCGTAACGTTACTACTATTAAAACATTACTACAATAAACGAACCTATGAAAAAGAGATGTGTCTTATTTTTTGTGATTCTCTCATGCCATACATTTGCCCAGGATCTTACCTTAAAAGGTGGGAGAGGAGGAATCCTGTCCGTTGGGCAAAGAACTACACTGAGTTCATTTAACGGAGATCACGAACGTCCTGCTGTTGGTTTGGGCGGACAATTCCGGCTTCAATTATCTGATCGCGTAAATACCGAATGGTTCATGGATTATTTACCCGTTACCAATCAATATACACGAAGAAATGACCTGCATATCGGTTGGAGTGTGATGTTTTATTTGTTGAAGAATCCAACACCGAAAGTGCAACCATATATCCTGACCGGACATTGTTTTGACCGTACTTTACAAACAGAACTGGCGAACCGGAGTAATAAAATTGACCGCTGGAGCAGTGCTGTTCAGGGCGGGGTAGGTGTTCATTTCAATTTAACCCCCCGTTTTGATATCTCACTTTCCAGCCAATACATGATCCATTTGGGAACGGATATCCACTCACATGTGGAAGAAGACGGAAGCGTGCATTTTGAACAGCATAAGGGAGGTTCTCTCGAAGGGCATTTACTGACTTCATTGACGTTAAACTATAAACTGGCAGATCTATGGAAATCAAAAAGAAAATAAGCGTTTTGTTTCTGGGTTTCCTGTTGGGAGCCGGTAATGCAGATACACAAGTCCTGGCGGAAGGTCAGCGTTCCGGTTTGTTACAGGCAACGGCAAGTATTTATCCTTCTCAACAGCTGAATACCAAAGGGCTGAATTTATACGTTGGCGGGTATATGAATTACCATTTTGATGATAAATACAGTTTCAGAGGTGATATTTATCAATTCATAAGTGCACAGTCAAAACCGGGATATGTAAACGATCACCTGCAGGTTCAGGCCGGATTCATGCGTTATTTTCCAATAAAACGATTAGATACGTTTGTAGGTATTCAGGTAGGGTTTTCAGCCATTCAGACCAATGAACGAAGCGAACGTATTTACAACTCGGCTTTTGCTGTTAAAGCAGGATTGAATTACCATGTGTATAAATTCTTTTATTTCTTTTTGGAATGCCAGTATATTCATCAAACCGATCCGTGGCATGCACGTCCACTGGACCAGTTTATGGGAACAGGAGGATTGGGCTTTCAGCTGCCTTGTAAAAATGTACGCCAATAGGTAAAAAGGATATAAATAGTTCAAATGTTCAAATGTTCAAATGTTCAAATGTTCAAATGTTCAAATAGAATTTCTTAAACTTTTGAACTCTTTTGAACTCTTTTGAACTCTTTTGAACTTATTAACACTTACCCGCCCCAGTCGCAATTGGATTCCGGATCGGAACAGTTAAACTGCAGCGCAGGCTCTTCCTGATCTCTTTCAATTGATTGTTTGAGCAGCAATATCCGGTTTGCTTCCGGGTAAGAAAGGATCTTTGTTTTCAGGATGCGGTTTATTTCTGCCAGTACAACTGGTTTCGGGAACATGTAGATACGGTGTTCCATGTCCATGATTGCCCGTTCACGAAGTTTAATCAGGTCTTTTTTAAACAAATCACTTTTTTTGATAACCTGGAATGAACCGCTCAGGAATTTATAAGTGTTGCTGTCGCCCAAAAGAGATCCGCCTCCGTAATCCCAGGTACGCTCGAAGAAAGTGAGCCATCCCGGTTCGTGTTTTCCCTGGTCACCTTCTGCAAGGATTTTTAGAGCCATGAAGTCATCGTCTGCTTCTCCTTTGGTGTATTGTGCTAATTTTTGAAGATCGAGGAAACTATAATCCAGCACGAATTCGGTGCATTCGGCTACACAAGAAGAACGGAAAGCAAAGGATTTATTGATAAAGCTTAAGGCTTCCATTCCGGAGTAACCGTCGGGGAATTTCTTGGAAACTGCTTCTTCGATATCACTGAACACCTTTCTCCCGGAATGGTAAACACGGGCAAAATCTTTGTCGGTATGGACGTATGAAAGCGAATCCATGTAGGCAACCATCAATTCTACCGTTTTTTGAGGGAGGATTTTATTCAGTTTCTTCACCTGGTCAGGGGTAAAGTTCCGAACAACTCCATTTCGTTTTGGAAGCGTATCGGTTACTTTTTCCTCTTGTTTTCCTGCTGTTTCCGTGGCTGGTTTAATGGAATCCGAATCCTCTTTTTTCGAATTATTGGAACAGGCGGCTGTAATCAGACAGATTGAAAAGCAGAATAATAGTTGTTTCATAGAGTTTCGAGCTAATATCAATCTAAATTACATTATTTTTAAGTTTGAAAATCATAAAATAATCCTTCATTCGTTAGAATTGAGCATGAAATGTTTGACAAGTTCCATCAAATCCTTATATCTTCTAGTTCTATGCATTTTTTTTGTGCTTCCTTTAAAAGCATCGGGTAGTTCTTCGAAAACTCCTGAATACATCATTATTGATTCCTGGGTGAGTGGTTTTATCGCAGGTCTAGTAAAAACCAAGGAAAACAGGTGGAAAACTGCCTGGAAAAGAGCGAATCAAAGTGCAAAGAACGATGCGCGCATTTGGGGAGGATTATTTGTTTCCGATACCAATTCGAGATCCGGAAAACGCTTTTTGGAAGTAGCTTCCCGTTTTACTTATCAGGGACCGCAAACCGGGATAGGTTTTTTCATGGCTCACTTATACAATACCGTTTTATGCAAAGTAAACAATGTCTCTCATCCAAATGGAAGTACACTGCTAAACATGAATGTGGGCTGGACAGGGATTTGTTTCGGGAATTACATCCTTGCAAAAAAGAACTGCGCCCCACATCCTGATAACCGTATTTTTCAGCACGAGTATGGCCATTACCTTCAAAGTAAGAGAATGGGATTCGCCTATTTGGTTCGTGTTGGCCTTCCTGCTATTATGAGCACGGGTGTGCATGATGAACATCCGGTAGAAGTTGACTGCAACCGGGAAGGTTTTTTGTACTTTAACAGGATAAATCCCAATTTCCAGAACGATGTGGGCTACTCTGATAAAAAAGGGTGGGATTTTCTCTACAATCCTTTCCCGGATACGATCGGTGTGAAAACAACGGTTGGCAGAAATACCTTTCGATACATTGATTACCGGGATTCGATCGGAAGAGCGCAGGTCGATTCACTGAAAGTGAAGGCGAAATGGTTTGATTACGCAGGTTGGATTGCATTTCCGGCTCCCGCGGTTGTTGGTGTTTGCAATGCGGTTAAATACAACCGGGAGCAAGGGCAAGGTTCCGGTTCCGGCCCTTTGATTATCATTGATGAGCCTGAAAAGAAGACGAACTAATTTAGATTTTTCCGGTTATGTCGTATGCAATGTAACCGAACATTTCTTTCAGTAAACCATGCCAGTCATTCATGGTGCTTACATCAGGAATGAGTATCTCATCGAAGGTATATGAACGTTTGGGTCCGGTATATAAATCGGTTGAATACGTATCGCATTTTACCCCGGCTTTCTCAAAACAGCCTCTTGCCCGGCGCATGTGTTTTCCGGAAGTTACCAGTAATATGGATGATGAATTAGGGAATAAACGGTCCAGGATCTTTTTCGATTCAACCGCATTTTCGTAAGTGTTTTTCGATTTGGTTTCTGTAATGATTACGTGCTCCGGAATACCCCAGTGAACAAGCGTTTCTTTTAACTGAGAAGCTTCGTGCAGGCCTTTGTCGATGATGTAGCCATGATCACCGGTTATTAAGATGCGATCAATTTTACCCGATTTATAAAGTGAGATTGTCTGCCAGATACGGTCAATTCCCCGTCTTGCACTCAATACTTTCAGGTCGTTGTTGTATTCTGCCATTCCGGTTAGAACAACCGCGACATCGTAATGTTTGACTTCTGAAGGAGGTGTTCCGAAAATTTCCCACTGCCTGCAAAATTCTTTAAAAATAAAGGTGTTGCTGAAAAACAATGCGATAAAAACGGCAGCATATTTTGCTCTTTTTGCACGAATGCTTTTTTTGGAATAAAAAGCAAAATACAGAGTAATCAACAGCCAGGTAAAGGGGCTGATGGTAAAGAGCAATATTTTGGAAAGAATAAAGAACATCTTTTTTGAATGAGATCAGATGGTCAAAAATAGAAAATCCCGAAGCAGATATTACTATTACTTCGGGATTTTTCAAATGAATTGTTTTTTATTCTCTCACAAGGTGAACAAAAGTTTGTCCTTCGACTGCTTTGTCTCCTTTAACATTTGTAATCTTATAAGTGATGAAATAAACCCCATCAGAAGGAATAACACCATCTACTTTACCATCCCATTTCGGATTCATACCCGATCCCTGGAAAACGGTATTTCCCCAACGGTTCACAACACTGAATTCAACGTTTGAGTAATTGGTTACAACAAACTCAAAGAAGTCATTGTCTCCGTCACCATTCGGTGTGAAGATATTTGGCACTTCAAATTCTGGCTCAGGGAAAAGACAGGAACCGTCGTTCTGTGCAGCTGTAGGATCGTAGTTAATTGCTAACGGATCTGTACATCCACATGTTTGAACGGAAACACTCACATAAGATGTATCCGAACAATTCGCGTCATCGTATGCAATCAACATGATCGTTGCATTACCGGAATAAGTGTGATTATGCGAATTCATTGCATTTTCATTGATCACCGTTCCGTCACCGAAATCCCAGGTATAATGTGTTGAATTCTCACTGTTGTTTTCGAATGCTACATCAAAAGGAGCGCACCCTGCCAGTGGATCTGCATCAATGATTGCTACCGGAGCATTTTTAATACTGATAAGAACACTGTCCGAATCCGTACATGCATCGTCTGTTACTGTGAAGTAATACCATCCCGGAGAACGGTTGGTCCAAACGGTAGAGTTAATGAATGACGGGTTCGTTGCACCCGGACCGTTCCAGTTGTAAGTTGGCTGATTCGGGTTAATTGTTAATCCCGAAACATATGCTACCACGGCTCCGTCAGTTAAACAGGAACTTGCGTCGTATGCAACCAGTGAATCAATATTCAATAATTTATTAACGACCAGTATGACACTGTCCTGCCT
>NZ_CABHOL010000011.1 GCF_902168135.1 uncultured Fluviicola sp. | reverse complement strand
CTTCTGGTGTATTCCATGCTTCCCAGACTTTTGTTACAGGAGCACTTAACGCTGCTTCTACCGTAATTCTTGTAATTTGAGTCATTGTTATTTTTTTAAAGTTTTATAATTCAAAATTACGATGGGATGTTAAATCGGGTCTATTGTGAAAATGACAACTTTAAGGGTGAATTATGACAAAACATAGTTATCTTTCGACTCAAAATTTTTAGTGCTATGCGAATTTCAGTATTTGTGCCTGAGTATGGGGTAATCGAAGCCGTTACACCTCCATTCAGAACTTTTCATACTGCCAACGAATTTTTGACAACATTTGGTAAAAAGCCCGTTTTTGAGGTCGAATACGTTGGCTTAACTGAATATGTGCCCGCAAATAACGGGGAATACACGATCAAAACAAACAGGCTGCTCCGGGATGTAGCTGAGACAGACTTATTGATCATACCTCCAACATTTGGCGATACCCTTAGGGGAATACAGGCTAATGCAGAAGCAATACCTTATTTTAAAAAGTTATACGAGGGAGGAGCAAGTCTTGCCAGTTTGTGTATCGGTGCTTTTCTTTTAGCTGAAACGGGGTTGCTCAATGGCAAGAAATGTTCTACTCATTGGGCGCATATTACTGAATTTAAAGAAAGATATCCGGATGTGGAAGTAGAAGACGGGGCCATAATAACGGAACATGAAAATATTTATAGCAGTGGCGGAGCAAGCAGTTTATGGAATTTAATTTTATACCTGGTCGAAAAGTTTTCCGACAGAGAAACGGCAGTAATGATTTCAAAATATTTTGCATTGGATATTGGAAGAGACAGTCAATCCCAATTCGCCATATTCAGGGGACAAAGAAATCACGGTGATCCTGAAATTCAAAAAGTACAGGATTACATTGAAAAAAACTATTGTGATAAGATAACAATAGAAACATTGGCAAGTTTGATTAATACAGGCCGCAGAACGTTTGAAAGAAGGTTTAAAGAAGCTACGAATAATACATCCATAGAATATATACAAAGAGTCCGAATCGAAGCTGCCAAAACTTTTTTTGAGGCATCCAGGAAGAATGTGTCAGAAATCATGTTTGATGTAGGTTATACCGATACAAAAGCATTCAGAGATACGTTCAAAAAGATTACAGGGCTTACTCCGATTGAATATAGAAATAAGTTTGCAAGGGTTTCGAATGAGGTGTGATTTTTAGTTTGATTTGATTTTTACAAAAAATTGAACCGGTCTAAATTTCAGGAAACTGATTTCACTCAGTTTCTGCGAAAGATTTTGGTTTGTACTCTCGCTCTTCACAAGCAGTATCGGTACAAGTTGTGAGAGCGATTATTGAAGTACAAAAAGCATCCAACTACCGATGAATGCTTTCAAGAATTCTGTGTAACTTGCACTGATTTTGCAATCTAGTCGGAGAATTTTGGCCCTTTAAATCATTTATTGAAAATCTGTATGAACAAATTAATATTACCTTTTTTTTTTTTAATCTCACTTTTTTCTAATTCTCAGGACCTACAATACGTTTGGTCTTCGAAGATAGGAGATTCAAATAATAGCAATATTGCAGCTAATGCTCATGAAGTATTCATTGACAGGCATAATAATAAATTCATCCGTGGATCCTTTTCCGGCACCCAAGATTTTGATCCTGGTCCCGGGGTTTACCAAATGAATTCTATAAGTAACAATTCTGGGGCAACAGTCTATGTGGTGAAGCTTGACTCTCTGAACAATTTTGTTTGGGCTAATTCTTTCGGGGCCAACGGGTTTATGTGGAACTATGGTTTTGTTGTTGATTCGACAGGAAGTGTTTATAACTATGGCTATCACGAGGCTACCTTGTTTTATGATCCGCAAAATTCGCAGAATAGCGTTACTCCCGTTGTATCCTATGCAGATTCTTATGTTCATAAATTGGATCCTAATGGTAATTTCGAATGGATCAAATCATGGGGAGCGAATGCAGTGGATGGGATACAAAAAATGCAAATAGATGAGGATCAAAATTTCTATACACTGGGTTTTTATGCTGATTCGACAGATGTTGATCCGGGTCCCGGAACATTCATGGTACACGAATCCGCTCCTGGCGGTAATAATGGTTATTACGTTGCAAAATACGATCCTGACTTCAATTTATTATGGGCTAAACCATACGAAAGCACTGGAGCTATAAACCCTAGTTACATGACTTTGGATGCAGTCGGCGAAATTACCATAACCGGACGATATATAGGGATTATGGATTTTGATATGAGTACAGGAACAGATATTGACACCTCTTCTTACTATGACATGTTTACCCATGTTATGGACCGCTCTGGAAATCATAAATGGCACCATACAATTGAGGGACCCGACATCGAAGCTAATGGAGTATGTGTGGTAGATTCTGAAAAGAACAGGTATATAACAGGTTCATTCCAATCTACCATGGACTTCAATCCCGGAGGAGTTCCCAACATAATCGAATTTATACCACAGTCACCAAATTATTCAGACGGTTACCTCATGAAACTGGACTCATTAGGTAATCAGGTATGGACAAAAGCTATTCAGGGGCTAGGCTATAACGAAGCCCCAGGACTAAAAATGCAGTCAGACCAACTGATCTTATTTGGACAAGTGGACTCAAGAACAGATATTGACCCCAGCAGTGGTTTGATATTGATTGAACCACCATTCATGATTAATAGTCTTCTTTATATAGAGAAATTGGATAGTAATGCGAATGTTCTTTGGCATGAGGAATTTCTTGGCAGTAACAATTTGTATATTGGTGATTTGGAGCTTGATCAAAACAACAATTATTTCTTTATCGGGTCCTTTTCTGGTAATGTCGATATTGATCCCGGGCCAAATACCGTTCAACTGTCTCATAACACGAATATAGCAACTTACATGGCCATTTTGGGTGAGTTGCCATGCTCACAGCTGGGTACAGATTTGTCTTCTCCAATAAATGCTACCTGTTCAACATCTGGAGGAGTTACGGCTAGCGGTGTTTATGGAACACCTCCATACTCTTATACATGGCTCACGAATCCGCAGACAAATGGCTCGAATCTGATTACAGACACTTGTGGATTGTATTTTGTTAAAGTGACAGATGCCAATGGTTGTGTGGATACAAATGGTGTTTATATCAATGGACCAGTAACCGGATCATCTATTGATCTGGATGTTCACTTGGTGACGAGTACTTTTGTCCAGGGACAGCCGGCAATGATTTGGTTGGATGCCGCTAACTCTGGTTGTCAACAGGCCACTGGTACAGTTATGTTGGTACTTGATCCTCTTACACAGTATGACTCATCTTCTGTGACACCAACCAATATCATCGGAGATACACTTTTATGGGATTTGGCTTATGGAAATAGTGATTCATCTCATTTTATGGCGACTGTATTTGCGACTACCAGCCAAACTGCTATTACAGGAGATACAGTTTGCTTTTTAGTTCAAGCTACTCCATTCATTGGAGATTCGGATACCTTAAATAATGAGAAGGTAGTCTGTGAACCTATTCTTGCAAGTTATGATCCAAATGATAAAAAAGTGTTTCCTGCAGGTCTGTGTGATGATTATGTCTACATGGGAGAAGAATTGACTTATACCGTTCGCTTCCAAAATACCGGAAACTCGGAGGCAATACATGTGAACATTATCGATATGATGGATGCGGATTTGGATCTTTCAACATTGCAGGTAATGACAAAGAGTCATCCTGAACTTTCAGTGAATTATATGGGCGGAAGAGAAATCCAATTCAATTTCCGTAACATTCATCTTCCTGATAGCGCTTCGGATCCGGTTGGCAGCAATGGATATGTTATTTTCAAAGTTTTACCCAGAGAAGGGATGGCTGTCAATTCAATTGTAAGCAATGAAGTGAATATATACTTCGATTACAATAGCCCGATTCTTACAAATACAGTAACAACAACTTTCACAAATGATATTCCATGCATTCACACAGACGATTTAAGCCTTGTTGAAAAAGAACAATCAGGTTTCATCATATATCCAAATCCAACAGATAACACTATCACTTTTAAACTAACCAATATTGACCAACATGAATTAAAAATATACTCATCAACAGGAGTATTGTTACTCACGGACGTGATTACGGATGGAAGTCAGTTATCCATGAAAGATTTACCCAAAGGATTGTATTTTTTAAATTTGGATGGCTCTGAAACGATGAAAATTATAAAGCAGTAGTAATCTGTTGATACAATAAATACCAGAGAATGATATAAAACGAGAATGATTTTTCATTCTCGTTTTTTTGTGGAGAAGGGCGAACGGAAATGGAGCCGATAATTACCCGTTTACTATTCTATTAAGTGATTCGATCGATTTATGAAAATCTGTCATAGGAATATCTGTATTTATAGGTTTTATTTCCTGAATTTGTTTTTCTATTTCCTCACTTTGATCCGGAATCATTTCTTTTAGACTCTTTAGATTGATAATTTGTTTTTCGTTGCGCCAACTTATTAAATCCTCCCAATTTTTCAGGTGTTTCTCAGTATGGTGCGTATTATTAATCTCGTCCAAATATTTAAGCGCAGTTATTACAGAAACTTGATCAAAATATAGTTCCGGTTTTGTTAAATAGTATTCCAAATAAAGATTCAAGTAATAGACTGAATATTCCGTATTAAACGAAGCAAGAGTTCTTGCATATCCAGAACCTGCGTAACAAATCTCACTTTTCAATAAATGAGTCCCGATAATTTTTTCAAAGTGAATAGCCTTTTTTATACTAGCAAAATAACTTCCTGTTGATCGTGTTCTCCAATCAAAATCCCCTAAATTTTGAAGAATTGTGTTTTCGGTTATCCGAGGCTTCAATTCGATCATCTTTTCTATCCATGCATCAGATTGATTATTAAGCTCAAAATAAAACGGGATAACCCATTCTTCTCTAAACGCCTGTGAAATTTCAATCTCATTTACATAAGAAACCAAATCTTCAAATGGACTTTTATGCTGTACAATCGCACCAACCGAATGAAGTTGTATGTCGGTTAAGTTTTCTTTTTTCATGTTTTGACCTACAGTATAATGCTAACAAAAATACCAAATTACAACGCCTTCCAAGCAAACCGGAATCGAACCACATTAAATTCCGGGAAACTGAATGAGATCGAGGCTTACAGAAGATTTAGTTTTATCCTCCTCCTCATTCCTTCCCGAATTGTCGGGACAGGCTCTCCAAAGGAGGAAGCCTAATCTCATATTCGAACCGGGATTCCACACTCAGTCCTCACACTCACACTGAAGGGAAAAAGCCCGGAAATAGGGAGTGGTGAGCATTGAGACAAAAAGAATAAGTATCATTCAACTAGTTGATTTGACACCAGTTTTAAGCAAACATATTATTCTTCCACGAAATACATATGAATCTCTCCTTTGTTTTTTGCGGGAATTTTCCCTCTGTATGAGCAACTTATGTGTTCTTTGACCAATTCGTAGGTTTCACCAGAGATATTAATCTTGCCTTCCTCACCACTACTTTCCATTCTTGAAGCAGTATTTACCGTGTCTCCCCAAATATCATAGGCGAATTTTTTCACTCCAACAATTCCAGCTACTACAGGTCCTGAGTGTATGCCAATACGAATTCGAAATGGCACTAATCCGTTTGCTTCTTTTTTTATTGCAAGTTCATTTATGAAGTTCTTAATTTCAATGGCCGCATTTAGAACATCGATGGCATGAGTCGTATTTTCAATTGGCAAACCTCCGGCAGCCATGTATGCATCTCCAATGGTTTTGATCTTTTCCACTCCAAATTTGTCCATGATCCGGTCAAATTCTCTAAAGCACTCATCAATTTCAGCGACCAATTCTTTTGGCGACATTTGTTCCGCAATTGTTGTGAATCCAACAAAATCTGTAAAAAGAACCGTGACATTATTGAATAATTGTGCATCAGCAGATCCTTTCATTTTGAGTTCGGAAGCCACTTCTTCGGGTAAAATATTGTGAAGTAAATCTTCTGATTTTTGTTTTTCAACGGTAAGGAGTCCGTTCAATTTACGTTGTCTGAGATTGTTGGAAACAATAAAACCGATAACCACAAGCAATAATATAATTCCACCGACTAAATAGATGAATTCTGTTCGTTTCTTTAATTGTTCAATCTCAACTTCCCGTCTGTGTACTTCTGTTTCACGCTTTTTTTCCAAATCTGCAACTTGCTCCCTGGTTTCTTTTTTATTTAGCTTTCTCTGGATGGACGCATATTTTTTAAACGCGTCGAGTGCCAGTGAATGGTTGTTGAGTAACTCGTAAACGTTTGTTTCAGCAAGGTAAACTTCCTTCAAATAATCCAGGTCGTTCAGCTTGTCCAGAATGTCTTCTGCTTCTTTCAGATTACGAATTGCTTTTTTCAGAAGTTCTTTTCTGGATTCACTTGTTTCCGGTTCTGATTTGGCCAGTTCAGAATACATTTGTCCCAAACTGAGTAAGCTGGTTGCTTTGAAAGCCTGATTGTTTAGTTCTTCATAAATGTTAATCGACGTTTCATGCGCACGGATTCCGTTCTTAAAGTCTTTACTTTCGGCATATCCGTCTCCAAGATTAGAAAGAATCCAGGCTTCATTGTTTCTGTCTCCTAATTCCCTGAATAATTTCAGGGCTTCGAGGCTGACAAGCTGTTGTTTTTCGAATTGTTTCGTTTCAAAATAAATAACCCCCTTATTTCCTAGAACCTGGGCTTCGGTTTTTTTATCCTTGTTCTTTCGTGCAATTTTCAATGCTTTATCGTACTGGTCAAGTGCCATTTGATATTCTTCGAGCGGGCGGTAGACAGTTCCGATATTCATGTGAAGAATGGAAGCTTCCTTCATCATGTGGTTCTTCTCAAAAACGTTAAGGGCTTTGTAATAATGTTTGAGCGCTGCCGTATAATTCGACTCAAATTTGTAGTAAGTACCAATAGTGTTTTGGGCCTTCCCAATTCCTTTGGGCCAGTTTAATTTTATTGCCAGATCCAGGCATTCGTTTGCGTATTTCAATGATTTTTCCGGGTCGCTGTAAAGGTAGTTAAAGGCGATATCTCCAAGCATTGTAACCTTATTTGTATCCTCTTTCATCATTGGCAATTCTGCCTGAAGCGAATCAATCAGTGCCTCTCCCTGTTTTTGCGCCGGGCACAAAAGCGGGAAAGCGGAGGCAATAGCGCATGTAATTAATATACGTGTTATCATCAGTTTACAGTATGAACGAAGTTAGCTAAAGTTTGAAAAAGACAAGCCAACATTTGGTCTAATCGAATTGTAGATCACCAAAAATCCGAAAAATTCGCCTTCCGTACAAAAGAGAATCGAACCGCTATCAATTTCAGGAAACCGAATGAAATCAATGCTTGCGGAAGATTTGGGGATATCCTCCTCCTCATTCCTCTCTGACGGAGTCTGACACTCGTCTGAGTCATTAGACCTTGATCCTTCCTTCCGCCGCGGCGGAGAAGAAACAGAATTGAAGCTTCGAACCGGAATTCCTCTCTCTTCTCTCACTCTCAGTTCTCGCGCTGCAAAAAGGAAAAAGCCTGAAGATTGAATAGTTTTTGTAACTTTGTATTCTATGCAAAAACAAGTATTCACATACAATAGTTCAGCGGTTGGAATCATTGCCTGATTCCGGGTGTTTTGTTTCTTAAGTCACCAGCTTGGTAATTCCAATATTACCTGGGGTGATTTATATATTACAAACCATTCGGATGATAGAGAATTAAGCAATTTTATTTCATCATATTAAATTATTAGGTAGTGAATAACTTATCATTATATGGTTGGAACAATAATTTGTTCCAATTAAAGCAAACTTCACAATACAAACATCTTTTTCATGTCCGTATTTCCGCAGTAAACAAAACCAATTATGAAGTCATCGCCGAGAGTGGCGTGCTATTGTGTGAACTAAGTGGTAATGTGCTTTATGGAAAGTCATCGTTTGAACTTCCTTGTACAGGCGATTGGATTATCTTTCAACCCTTTGACGATGGTAAAGGAATCATTGTTGATATTTTACCACGTAAACATACGCTGTACCGGAGAAAGAGCGGAACAGTATCTGACAGACAGGCTATTGCATCCCATATCGATAAAGTATTTATTGTACAAAGTCTTGACGCCAATTTCAGTGTTCGACGAACGGAGCGCTTTATGTTTCAGGTATTGGAAGAAGATATACAGCCGGTATTGATACTTACTAAATCTGATTTGGAATTCAATCGTCATCTGGTAGATGAATCGTTGAAACATATCCTTGACCGGATGCCGGTGTTTTTCACAAGCATTCTTTTTCCCGAAACAATCCTTCCTGTCAGAAAATTTGTCAGCCAGGGAGAATCGATCGTATTTGTGGGATCCTCAGGGGTTGGAAAAAGTTCATTAATCAATGCGCTGTGTGAACGGACAGTATTTTCAACATCTGAAATAAGCAAATCCTCCGGGAAAGGGAAACATACCTCGACCCGAAGAGAAATAGAGCTGATGGATGGCGGTGGCATTTTAATAGATACACCGGGTGTAAGAGAATTTGGTTTAGCCTCGGATAATCCTGAGGTATTAGCAGATATGTTCGATATTTCTGATTTTTCAGGATCCTGCCGTTTTAAGAACTGTACGCATGTCGAAGAGCCTGGATGCGTAGTTATCGAAGCTGTAAATAGCGGGCTTTTAGAACCGGAAGTATACAACAGTTACCTCAAATTACGAAAAGAATCCTGGCATTTTTCGGTTTCAGAATATGAAAAACGTAAAAAAGCTAAGTCTTTTGCCAAAATTTCAAATGAGGCTAAGAGAATGAAAAAACGTTAGTTTCAGTATTTTAAATACAGGTGTTTCAACAGGTGGAACACCTGTATTAAGCGAAAAAAAGTATATCAATCTCCATAGAAGGTAAAATCTGAAATACAACGCTTTTCGAGCAAAAGGGAATTGAACCATATTAAATTTCGGGAAATCGAATGAAATCGACATCTGTAGAAGATTGGTGTTTGCCACCCTCCTTAATCCTCCCTCGCAGGGAGGAGACATAATTGCATCTTCGAACCACAATTCCACACTCAGTTTCTCACGCTCACACTGAAAGAAAAAGAGCTACAACCAAGTGTGAGTGTGAAGTGTGAGAGAAGAGGGACAAAAAGAAAAAGCGTCACTCACGTAACGCTCTTTTTCTTTTTGTGGAGTCGGAGGGGTTCGAACCCTCGTCCAAACAATGGTTCCGAATGTCTTCTACATGCTTATTTTTTGATTGGTTTTCGAGCTGGATTCGGACAAAAACACCCAAGATCCAACCTTAGCTTCTAAGATCTCACACCTTGTGCGAAGCTCACTCGGTGCCAGATTTTCTAAAATGATTCTCCTGAGCCTACTAGCCGAAAATCAGAGCCGGTAGAGGAGAAACTTGTCCGTGTACTATATCTTCCACTGGATTAAGCCGAATTCATCTAATGAATTAAGCAGCAAGTGCGTATGACGTATTGTCAATTATTGTTCGCAGCAAGATATTTAAGAGCTTCACTGCAACGCTCTGCATGCTTCCCACCGAAATCTCAATCGCTGTCAAATCCAATGTCGACCCCAGTTTGTAACGAACAAATATACGAAAAGATCCCTATTACAACCGCACATCTTTGCTTTTGTTAACGAAATCATGGCTGTGCAAATCTTCCAACCGATTTGAACAAAGGTTTCGCTGATATTCTTTTACAGATACATCCGGAGGTGTTCCCTTTTCCTTCGCAAAAACGGAATACATAAAGAGAATTTTTGCATGAACTGTATCTCAACTTTTTTCACTACTATTGAATCGATTGAAATTCAAACAAAACACTATTCATGATGTCTGAAGAAGCACTCAACGATTTAAGGTCCGCATATAAGAATGGCAGTTTAAACCTTTACCTGGGAGCCGGAGTTTCTGCCGCAAGCGGGCTTCCAAACTGGAAACAACTGGTGGTCAGTATGTATTTCCGGTTCATGAATATCGAACACTGGCATTCCATCAAACCTTTTCCCAACTATTTATATGCTATGGGAGAATGGTACCTGAACAAAACAGGTGAATCGCTCGATATTATTATCCGCAAGCTGAAAACTCACCTTTCCGATGAAGAATTCCTGCAAATACTTTACGAATGCCTGTACAATCAGCTCGATGAAGCATCTGTTAGAAACCCCTTTCAAGACGCCCCGGTAAACGCCCTGCTAAGTGAGATTACCGCTTTGGCAACACATCCGGACCGGAAGCTGAATTCCGTAATCACTTACAACTTTGATGATTTGCTGGAGCAGTCCCTGAAAAACAAAAATAGCGATTACACATCTGTTTTTGATGCGCTGACACTTCCTAAGAATGGTTCGCTGGCCATCTACCACCCGCATGGTTTCATGCCTTTCGAGAATCCGGCCCCAACGCTCCAAAGTACCGGGAACATCATTCTGTCTGAAGACGATTACAATTCCATTGCCAACAACAGTCACCACTGGGCAAACCTCATCCAGACCAGTCGGCTTACACAGGGAACAGGGCTTATGATCGGTCTTTCTTTCTCTGACCGCAACCTTCGCCGGCTTATCGACCTCATTGCCAATATTCCGTTACATACGAACAATTACATTTTTCTCAAGAAGAATACCATGCCCGAGTTCACGGAAGCGGATTCCCAGGAAATCAAAAAGAAAGCGGATGCCATTCTCGACAAAATGCGGAAAGCAGCTGTAAAAGTGGATTACGTGGTCTATGAAAACTGTCAGATGATTCTCACCGAACTCTTCCGCATGGATGAGATTATTACTCACCGTGTCTTCGAAGAAATGCGCATCAAACCGATTTGGTTTACGGAGTATAGTGAGATCAGCGAGTTTGTACGGAAGATTGGGAAGTGAATGACTTTTTCTTTTCTGATTGTACGTCTCTCATTAATTTCCCATTTTACGCTATCTTCATTCCATGAAATATGCTCACTTCATCTACACCAGTATTATTCTAAGCATCTCAGTACTTTATTCCTGCAGCAATGATCAGAAAACCTCTTCTCCCGCACCAGCAAGAAAAATGACTTCGGAATTAATTAAAGATCATTTCCAAAACAAGAAGCAATTTGATAAAACCCCGGAAAGTTCTAAAGTCGTACTGGAATTCATCGATTACAACGATGACGGTGATTATTTCCTGCTGAATGCCAAAAAAGGACGGATCCTATACAGCTTTATCAATGACAAGAACGAGGACAGAAGCTTACTGCGCGGCGATTTGGTTGAGATCACCTGGAAATGGGATACCATCTACATTGCGGGCGATGGAGAAACTCCCGAATTGGCGGAATGGATTGTTTCTATCAAAAAGATGAAGGACGGAAAGATCTCCGTTTTCAGGAAGCAGTATCCCGAAAAGATGCCCTATTCTGTAATCGGGGATGATAATCTAACATCCGAATTTAAGGACAAGCTCTATTCGCTGGTAGAATACTATTTGGCAAACTCCAAAAAAGAATCCGTGAAGCAATGCATCAGAAACAAACAGGAACTTTCCTTCACAATCGAAGACAGGGATGAGAAAGAGCCTTCATACATTGCACTGGGAATTTACGGGCAATCAGACGGGCAATCGAAAATCATTCAATGGCTGTGGTACAGCCCGAATACCGACATGCTCTTTGAGTACGATCAAAATCATGACAAATTGACTCCGTTCAGGTAAACTTCAGGTTTAAACGATCCGCCACCGTTTATCCAATCCTTACCGACAACGAAATCGTTTCTCTGCCAGGTGTTCCCTGTCTTTTCGCAGGCACCCAGCGCGGAGAAGCTTCAATTGCAGCTTTAAAAAAGGGTTCTGTTTCAAATGTATCCGGTCCCTGCAGCGATTTATAAACACACGTCCCATCTTCCTGTATTTCGAAACGAAGCACATAGGTATTCCCTGAAAAATAACGCTTGCATAGTTCCCGCTCCAAACTGGATTCCAGGTACCTGAAAAACGCTGTTTGACCTCCAGCCGGGTCTGCCTGCTCACTTACAAGCATTAAAACAGGAGGTTCCATATCTACTGCATAAGGAACAGCTGATTTCTCGGGCAACGGAGCGTGTTTAATGGTTTTATTAAGTACTCCATTCCCGTCATAAATTAACCAGTTTTTACAGGGGACATCGTTCCGGAACCAGCTTTCCTGTTGGATAATCCCGTTTTCGGAATAGTTCCTGACCCGTTTTACATTATATCGATTAATAAAAGTATCTTTTGTAACTGATTTCAAGACTCCGTTCGTATAATAATAGCATGTTTGAGGGTAAAGCCCTTCTACCTGTTCTTTTTGAAGCACTCCGTGCAGATCCCATTCCCGGACCAGTGAATCTCTCCCCTGCTTATTTTTGAGGGTCATTTTGGATGGAATTCCGTTAACCCCGTATTCCCATTTCACAACTGGTACAACCCAATATCCAAAATAATTGACTGTTTTTTCATAGTAAGTATACGGTCTCACACTATCCACGGACCGGATTCTGTCTTGCAGATCTCTTATAACGATACACGGAGAAACAACCTGTTCATTTTTCGCCAGGAAACTTCCGAATGTTTTTCCATTTTCACTAAAAACGACACTATCCGTATTATTTACAAGAAAACGGGTAATTGCGATCTCTCCTTCTTTCCAGGTAGTAGATTCCACCTGCAGTTTCCCGAAATACAAACAGGAAGATTGAGCAGTAACATTGAAATGGACTGCAAACAGAAACAATAAAAAGCTGTAAAAACGAACTAAAGGCATCACCTGTTTTTAAATAAGAGTGTTCAATGACTTATTTTCCATAAAACGGGAGAATCTTTGGTTTATTTCAAATCCAAAACGATTAAATATTAATCTTAAAACAATTAAAATATAATCATTATTTTTGTTCTGAGCTCATATCCGGAATAAAATGTCTGATAATTATCCATACAAAAATGGCCGCGGCGCGCAAATCAATCCGCATAACCGCTTCTTTTCACAAGAAAAAGGAGACGACTTCGATGACATTGATCCTTTGGAAGAACCAGAGTTACGGACAAAGTTTATAGAAGTACATCCCAAATCGATTGTCAATAAGCTGAGCAGTCCGGATGTGGGCATGTACTATTCCCTGAACCCTTACCAGGGTTGCGAGCACGGCTGTACATACTGCTATGCACGTCCCACACATGAGTATTGGGGATACAGTGCAGGAACGGATTTCGAACGGATTATTCTTGTCAAAAAAAATGCCCCGGAATTACTAGAAGAAGCATTGAACAAGAAGTCGTGGAAAGTCCAAACCATTTCCATTTCTGGAAATACAGATTGCTACCAGCCATGTGAAAAGGATTTCGGGATTACGCGCAAGATGCTGGAGATTATGTTGAAATACAGGCATCCGGTTGGGATCATTACCAAAAACGCATTGATTACGCGCGATCTGGACATCCTGGAGGAATTGGCAAAGCTAAACCTGGTTGCAGTCAATATCAGTTTAACCAGTTTGAAAGAAGAGCTGCGCAGGAAACTGGAACCACGAACTGCTACAAGTTATAAAAAACTCGATGCCATTGAAAAACTTTCGCAACACGGTATTCCGGTCAATGTATTAATGGCACCAATTATTCCGGCTTTAAACGACGATGAGATTTTTGCTATTGCAGAAGCCGTAGCAAAACGCGGTGCTCTGAGCATGTACCACCAAATCGTGCGCTTAAACGGGCCGAACGGAGAAATATTCACCGATTGGGTGACGAAAAACTATCCCGACAGGGCAGAAAAAGTGCTGAACCAGCTGCGTGACATGCACGGAGGAAAACTCAGCGACAGTCGTTTCGGGACACGCATGAAAGGTGAAGGAGTTTACGCTCTCAACATCCAGCGGCAAGTACAATTGGCACGAAAAAAATTCCTTCCTTCTGAGCCTTTCCCGCGGCTTCGAACAGACCTGTTTGAAATTCCTGATACCAGCAGACAACTAAAATTGTTTTAAAGTGATTTAAAAACAAAAAAGGAATTTACCGAAGCAAATTCCTTTTTTCATTAGTTGTTCTTAAACAATTAAACGGTAGCATCCAATAAATCGGATGTTTCTGCTTTCTTAGATCCAATTGCTCCTGAACCATATTCTTTGCGAAGGAAATCAGCAACATTATCGCGCACTTTCACCTGTTTCGGTTTGATTGCCGTTAGAAATACAATAAACGGTATCAAAACCCCCAGAAGCAAAACCGACAAGACAAAAAGCATCTGTCCGCCCATCGTTGGAAATCCTTCCATTAAACGAACAAATCCTTTCTTTTCACCGACGATTTGTGCTCCCCCGACTTTACCGTGACCTATTACCAATACCTTAGGTCCTCTGAATTTTACGGTATATTCAGGAAATGCAGCTTCCAATTTAGGCTTTAATTCAGCTAATGTATATGGCTGATCAACAATCACTTTCATAAGTATAAGTTTTTTAGTTTGACGATGCTAAAATAGCATCTTTTTTTAATTGGGTAAAGATAATTTCAATTAGTACCGGAAATGAACAAAATCCTTTCAAAACAGTTACAAAACTTCTAACAATTTTCTATCGGGGCATTCGTAATTCGCAATTTGTAATTCCATATCTTTAGCTCCTATTTCTCAAGCTATGAAACATTCTGCTGCATGCTTTTCTTTTCTCTTACTGCTTATTACTGCAGGTTTTTGTAAAACGGCTAGCGCTCAAACCTCGTTTCCTTATGATACGCGAAGTGACAGCATCTCGATCCGTCATTACAACATCCATCTCGACCTGCGTGATTTCAGTACTTTCATTCTAAAAGGACGAACAGAAATCGGTTTCAAGCCAATAGTCAATAACATTACGGAAATCAAATTGGATTTGATGGGACCAACAGTAGACAGTGTGCATGATGCTAACGGCAACAATCTTACTTTCACTCCCGCCCCGCTGGGATTCAAAGTAAACCTGGGTACAGCTTACAACATCGGTGATTCCACTTCTATTGAAGTCTTTTACCACGGAGTTACAGTTCAGGATCCGACTTTCGGAGGGTTCTACTTTAATTCGGCTTATGCTTACAACGTGGGAGTTTCTCTCGATGACATTCCACATAATTATGGAAAAACCTGGTTTCCCTGCTTTGATAATTTTACCACTCGTTCCACTTATGATCTTTTCGTAACCACACTTCCCGCTCATGAGGCAGCTTGTGGCGGTGTTTACCAATCTACGGTCATTAATCCTGACCTGTCTGAAACCCATCACTGGAAGGTATTTCAAACAATCCCTTCTTACCTGATCTCAGTGGCTGTTTCCAACTATGTTTTTGTAAGTAAAACCTTTACAGATTACCAAAGCAATCCCGTTCCGGTGAAATTGGCCGCACACGCTTCCGACACTGTTCAAATGAAAAACTCATTCCTGAACCTGGAAAATGCATTCGATATTTTCGAGAATAAATTCGGACCATATCAATGGGACCGCGTAGGTTACGTGCTCGTTCCAATGACTGCCGGAGCTATGGAGCATGCTATGAATATTGCTTACCCGGAATTACTTGCAGACGGAAGTCTATCCTATCAATCCGTTATGGCCCATGAATTATCCCATCACTGGTGGGGAAACCTCGTTACCTGCCGTACAGCAGAAGACATGTGGATCAATGAAGGAAGTGCTGCATATTGTGAGTACGTTTTCAAAGAAGGTTTATCCGGCCGGGCGGCATACGAATCACAGGTACGCAGCGAACACAAAGAGCTTCTGCGCACCTGTCACATCGATGATGCGGGTTACTGGCCGCTTTCCGGAGTTCCGCAGCAGCATACTTACGGAAGCACCACCTATCTGAAAGGCGCAGATATCATTCACACACTTCGCGGATACCTGGGGGATTCCCTTTTCTTTAACGGATTAAAGGAATTGCTGGAACAAAATAAGTTCTCCGATATAGATGCCATTGAATACCGCGATGATCTGAGCGCAATCACCGGATTCAACCTCGACAACTTCTTCAAAGACTGGATTTTCCAGGGTGGATGGCCGCATGTTTCCATTGATTCACTAAAAGTAGTTCCGAACGGGACACAACAAGATGTAACTGTTTATCTGAAACAGAAATTGGTAGGAAGAACTAATTACAGTAACGGGATTCCTCTGACATTGACATTGCGTGATGATAATTGGAATACCTATGAAACAACCGTCCACTCATCCGGGATGAACAATGCGGTAACAGTTTCCGTTCCATTTACCCCGACTTTCGGATACCTGAACAGGGATGAATTGATCTCCCACGCAGTTACGGCTACTTACAGCACAATCACCACAACCGGGACCAAAAACTTCGCACACTCCAATTTGCTGATACAGGTGCAAAACGTCAGCGACTCCGCATTTATCCTGGTAGAACACAACTGGGCAGCTCCCGACCCTATCATCCATTGGGAATCCGGGAATTTAATCTCGCCGCAGCGCTATTGGCGCATTGATGGTATTTGGGATGAAAATTTCAGCACCAATGCTACTTTCCGTTTCAATGGTCAGCTTACAGGCAGCAGTGCATACCTCGACCATTTATTAATCACCGGAACTGAAGACAGCCTGATCCTGCTTTATCGCCCGGACCGCTCAACAGATTGGATTGAATTCCCTACTTACACCAAGAATTTCGGGAGTTTAACAGACAAAACCGGCATATTCAATGCTACCGACCTACAGAAAGGAGAATATGCAATCGGAAGAAAAGTGGAAAACCTCTTAGTAAATGACCTGGAAAATGAAGCGAATGTTATACTGTACCCAAATCCGGCTACAAGCGTTGTTTCAGTTGAAAGCAAAGTTGCTGCGGACAGGATCGTCATAAGTGATCAAATGGGAAAACTCATCGACCAGCGCTTAAAACCGGGGACAAAAACGGATTTTACAACTTCATCCTGGAAAAAAGGAAGCTATTGGGTTACCGGATACAACCAGGAAAAACCTGTATTCCGCAAACTATTAGTGGTCCAATAAGTAATTAACACGAAATAGCTATGAGACAAATTATTCTTTGTTTAACACTCTTATCCGGGTTTGCTTTCGGTCAAAAATCCTTAAAGGCTGAAGCTGGCGAAAACATCATTCCCGAAATCAGTGTTCAAACAGATTATGTGGAAAACGGTGTTAAGGGTTTCCGGATTACTACCACTTGTGATTACAATGTACTGCGGAAAAAATATGCTGCTGACAGTTTGCTCGAAAGAGCTTTGATCCACTCAAAATTTGCGTTCAAACTGGGTGTTTTCCAGGATACTGCACAAATAAAACCTGCTTTTGGATACCAAAGAGCTTTCGACAAGAATGATTTAATTGAGATTCGGCAAACTTGCAATCCTGTTTATTCAGACTCAAAACCCGCTCTTATAAGCAATACGGTTTTCATTCCGTACGCCTCACTTAAACTCAAAGAAGGAAAACAAACCCTTTTTGTTTCTGCAGATCTCAGCGGAAAAGACGGATTTAACACAACCTATAAGCAAAATACCCGGTCTGCAGCATTTACATTTATCAAACCACCTACAAAGATCTTTGAATGCACCCTGGATTCACTGATTGTAAAGACTTTGGACAATAACGGTCAGGCCTGGGACCACGAACTATTCGGTACGGATGCCCCGGACCTGGATTTTTCACTCAAAATGGGAGATCTTGAAGTGGGGAATATCCACAAAGGAAACAGTTACACCATTCTATTCCCCGAAAAGCCACGCATTTTCCGCTTTCTGGTCTCTGAAAATGATGAAGTCACCATCTTCCTCACTGATACCGACGATGCCTTTCACGATCCGATTGCCAGCTGGCGTTTTGATACTTCCAATATGAAAGACGGAATAGTTTACGAACAAAAGGACAGCAAGCAAAATATGAAAGCTTTCAGTTTTAAATGTAAAGTTGGAAAAATTGCCGGTCAGAAAGAAGTGGAGTCATCCAAATAAACAGATTGTAATCTAAGCCAAAAGCCACCCGGATCACTCCAAATGGCTTTCATTGAATAAACAATTCCTGGTTAAAACAAGTTCAGAATATCCTGGTTCCGGGATTTGGAAGCAATCGCTTTTGCATCATCACCGGGAGCATAAGCTCCATCTGCCCTGGTTATCTTATGGTTGACATCTGCCCCTTTCTCAATCAGGTATTTTGCATTCTCAAAGTTCCCGGCAATAATAGCTTCATGAAGCGGAATAAATCCGTAATCTTCCGCAATATTTATGTTCGCACCCGCTTCAACCAAACAACGGATTGTTTCCATTTTCCCGGCACGAACACCGGTATGCATTGCCGTAAATCCATCCGAATCCTGATAGTCCAGTTCTTCTTTTAAGCGCGAAGAAGTCTTTAACTTATCCACGAGCATCTTTGTAATTTCCGGTGAAACCTCCGCAGCATCACGTAAAACCTTTTGCATGGACCCATTTTTGGCCTGAGTAAGATCAATTCCATTGTCGATTAGAATCTTCGCTATTTTAACGTGTTCCATGTACTCTCCATCAAATGCAGGAATTCTCGGTCCTTTTTTATGTAAACTGTTGACACACATCATTAGAGCATTAAATCCGTTTGACTCGACTGCATTCACGTCAGCACCGTGTTTCAACAAGAGTTTCACCATTTCGGCTGTGGTGTCCAGTCCTCTGTCATTTCGTGCAACATCAATTAAAATAGATGCGGAATCGTCCGGATCTATTAACTCCACATCTCCTCCGTTTTGCAGGTATTTTTCTACGATTGAAAATTTTCCGTCCAACGCAGCTTCACGGATCTCAGCCGCAGTGAAGTCTGTTTTATCGGTATCCAAAAGCGGCAAGATTTCTTTCCTGGATTTCGCTCTGGCAATATCCAAGGCAGTTGTTCCCTCCGGAAACCCTGATTTTTCAGTTGTTGACGCTGCTTGAAGATTTATCTTTTTCTTCCGGAGCATTTTGAATATCTCCAATTCATCACCGCTTTCAACCAAATGATGCAAAGCAGTCCAACCGGCATGATCTGTAAGGTTTATATCCGGTACAAACTCTTTTTTTAAGAATAATTTTGCCCCATCCTCCCTGCCGGATCCTGCAATGTTATGAAGTGCAGTTTCTCCGTTCTTATTTGAAACCAGCACATCTTTTGTTTCTGCCAGAATCGGCTTTATAAGGCGCGGCTCACCGATTGCACAGGCCAGCATTAATGCCGTATTTCCCTCATCGTCCTGGTCGTTCAGATCAGCTCCTTTTTTAATTGCTTCAAGAGCAATATCAATTCCGTCGTAATAATTCAATTGTCCGGAAGGTCCCCAGCTTTGTTCAGCACAATAGCGTTGACTGGAAAGCGCAAACGGACGTCTTTCCTTATTCACATGATAGGTGAACAATCCATTGTGCACTTTATACTGAACGTAATTCTCATCAATATGCCCCTCGGAACCCCAGTTCACTATCCGGTTTTCCAGTATCACTTTCAATGTATTCAATAGCGGCTTCTCTCCCGCAAGCAATTCCTTTTTATCTGGTTTCATCGGTTTTTTTTATACTATCAAAGATAATTTTCTTTCTATCAAAGTACCGCTTAAGGTTATATGAATTGATAAGCGTCAGGTAAAAATTGGCAACCGCATCTCCGGGTTAAGCATGAAACGAAAAACCGCCTGCTTCGAAAAGAAACAGACGGTTTTTGTATTGTGATCATTCAAACTCCTAAAAAAACATTTTGAATTTTGATCCCGATAACTATCGGGACTATTGTAGTTTATTCACGTGTCCGATAAATTCCTCGCTTTTGCTTTTCAATCCGTCTTTCACGTAAATCTTCCAGGTGTAAGTTCCGTCTTTTACGAACTCTCCGTTATAGGTACCGTCCCACCCGAATTCCGGATCAAGTGATTCGAAGATCAATTCCCCCCAGCGGTTAAAGATCATCAGGTTGTACTCATCGATCTGACGGTCTTTGGAGAAAACAGGTTTAAACTGGTTATTGAACTCGTCTCCGTCCGGAGTAAAGGTGTTCGGAACCCAAACAAGGAAATCGCCATAGAATTTAATCGGCTTGCAAATACTGTCCGCACAACCGTATTCTGAAGCTACCGCTAAACAAACATTAACAATCTGGTCGGGATCAACTCCGTAGAATGTATGGTCCGGATTCTCCAAAGCAGATGTTCCGAAAGAATTTCCGAAAGTCCAGTCGAATGTAACCGCACCATAAGATGTACTTGTAAATTGAACCTGATTATTCAACTCTGTAGGCATCTGCGGAGAATAAATAAAGTCTGCAACAGGGTTGTCGTAAACACATACGGCAGAAACAAAAGTACCGCTCACCGGACAGCCATCCGTGGTCGTTCCCGTGAAAGTTACATCGTAGCATCCCGGATCTCCGAAGGTTGCATTAAAGCTTCCGCAACCATTGAATATTTGTCCGTCAGAGAAAGTCCATGTACAATTCTGAAGGTTGGTAATCGAAAGATCATTTGAGAATGTAATGTCCAACGGAATACATCCCTGTTGAGCTGAAGTCACAAACTGAGCTGCAGGAACTGCATAGAAGTTAACCTGTACATTCGTATCAACCGTTACACAAACATCCGAAACGCTGACATTGTATAGAGTAGCGGTTGTAGGACTAACAGTAATCTGGCTTAAAGTATCATTCACCGAAGTACTCCATTGATAAGAATAAGTTGGGGCGCCATCTGTTACATTCACAGCCAGAACGATAGTACTTCCTGCACAAATCGAAGAATCACCTGTTACAGTAAATGCAAGTACCGGAAGCATTGTCAAATCAACAGAATCAGGAGCAGCCGTGGTACATCCATTCTGGTCTGCTACGGAAACAGTGTAGGTTTCAGGAGTGTTTTGGATCACATCCTGTGTCTGTCCCACAAACCCGTTACTCCAGGTATATGTATAAGGTGCGGTTCCTCCGAACGCAATTGCATACAATGGAATAGTATCACCGGTACACATCAAGCTATCCATAGAAGAGAATAATTGAACAGGAAGTGGTTGTTCAACAGAAACCGAACTAGTTGCAATACAACCTGCAGCATTTGTTGCCTGTACCTGGTAAGCCTGAGCACACAAAGATCCCTGCGTATTGGCAGGGCCGAATGTTGCACCGTTATCAAAGCTGTATGAAACTGCTCCCGGAGCAAAGATCGTTGCAGTACCGTCACAGAATGTATTACATGTAGCACTTGTACTTCCAACAGAATCAATTACAAATTCTGCCGGATCCGTAATAACATAAGTCGTGTCGAAAGAACAGTTGTTAGCATCTGTAATTTCAAGCGTATAGTTTCCGGAACACAAGTTCGGATTGGTATTTGAAGCCCCCGCTACTCCATTCCAGAGATAAGTATAATTCAATGTTCCACCTGTTGCCACTGCAATTGCAGAACCATCGCAGGATGCATAACAAGTCGGATCCGTCAGGTTTAGTGTTGCTGTTAACAAAGCCGGCTCAGTGAGTATTTCCGTTCCTGTTGCCTGGCAGTTGTTATCGTCGCGAACCACAATATTGTAAGTTCCGGCATCAAGAATTTGTGCATTAGCAACTACCCCGAAAGTCGTTCCGCCGTCGTAGGAGTACTCGAAAGGTCCTGTACCTCCCTGCACTGTTACCGAAATTGCTCCCGATTGGTTTTGAAAACAAGTCAGGTTCGTAGCTACTGATGTGAACACCAAAGTGTCCGGTTGATCAATCACTACATTTAATGTGTCTCTACACGCATTTACATCTGCAATGATTACATCATAAGCTCCTGCACACAAGCCGTTGAAAATGTTGCTTGCCTGTGAAACCCCGTTGATCTCAAAAGACAATGCTCCTGTTCCTCCTACTGCGTCAACAGTTGCTGAAGCGTCACAAATACTGTAACAAGTAGGTTCGGTTACGTAAACTCCTGAAATAACAGGCGAAGCCATATTCACAATTGTGACAATAGAATCAACACTGCAGCCATTCGCATCCTCGGCAACCAATGGGTAATCATTAGCCGCTAATCCTGTAAAGACATTGTTAGTAGTGAAGTTTACCCCGTTATCGATACTGTAATTATACGGCATCGTTCCTCCTGACAAGCTCATATCGATTTCTCCGTTTGAGTCTTCACAAGTCGAAGGTGTTAAAGTAACTGTTAAACTTACTCCGGCAGGAGATCCGATAACGGTGCTCACAGTGTCAGAACAAGCATTGAAATCCCTTATAATCAGATCGTGGTTTCCTGCGCATAGGTTGTTGAACAAACCATTTACGTTAAAGATTACTCCACCGTCAACACTGAACATATAGTCCAAAGTCCCTCCGCTTCCTGATCCGGTAATTGTACCGTCACAAGCATTATTACACAATACATCTGTAGGAACTGCAGCAGCAACCAGCAAAGCCGGCTCTATCAAAGTAATCGTTGTATCCTGAAGACATCCCTGCTGATCAACTACCACCACATTATAAGTCTGTGCAGCTAAATCGATGAATGAACTTGAAGCAGAGAAGTTTGCTCCACTATCGATAGAATACTGGAAGCCTCCATTTCCACCCGTCGCACCCAATTGGATAAATCCACTGTTATTTTGGAAACATGTAAGGTCTATTTTGTTATTTGTAATCTCTATCGGAAGTGTTTGAGTGATGGTTTCCGAACCGGTTTCCATACACCCGTTTACATCTGTAATTGCCAGTCCATACGTTCCAACAGGAAGACCACCGAATGTGGTTCCCGGAACGAAGTTCGATCCGCCATCAACACTGTATTGGTAAGCACCCGTTCCACCGGCAGCATTTGTAAATTCAATCGCTCCCGTAGAATCACCATAACAAGCAACATTTGTTACAACCGGATCAAATGTCAAAGGATCCGGTTGAGTTAAGGTAAATGGCAATGTGAAAACGCAGTTCCCGGCATCAGTAATCACCACAACATGCGATCCTTCTCCCAAACTTGGGAAAAATCCGGAAGATTGAGTTATCCCCGACATATCCAGCTCGTAGTTGATTGGTCCGGCACCATTCACGTTTGTAACCTCAACTGTTCCGTCAAAAGAGCCGTAACAAAGCGGATCGGTTTGTGTAATCAGGATACCATCCATTTCCACATCATTTACACCGAAAAACTCCTGTGCCTGACATCCGAGATCATCCGTTACAACGATATCGTATGCCCCTGCATAAATATTGGAGAAAGTACCGTTGGTCTGCGCCGGACCTCCGTTCGCGGAATAAGTGAATCCTGGGTTCGGACCACTTGCTGTAACAATCAATTCACCGTTATTAAATCCGCAATTGGATTCGATCATATCTACCAGGTCAATTTGAATTGCAGGCGGATCAACCAATATGGGGTTCACTTCCAGTGTACAACCATTTGCATCTGTAATAACTACATCCTGAGTACCGCTGCACACATTTAAAAGAATATTCGATGCTTGGGGCGTTCCACCGTTCAGGCTGTAATTATAAGCAGGAACACCTCCTGAAGGAGTTACCGTAATCGAACCGTCACAGCTTCCGTTACAAACCGGATCAACTGTTGTAAACGTCGCTGAAAGCGGTGCCGGTTGAGTAATGTTAACGGTTGAGTTCACCAAACAGCCTTCGGAGTCGCGCACAACGATCTCCACCGTTCCCGCACAAAGATTCGTGATCGGGTTGGCAGGCGTAAATGTTAAACCGTTGTCATGCGAATAATCATAAGGAGCTGTACCACCGGAAGCATTAATTTGAATTTGTCCGTTACAAAGCGCGTTACAAGTGGCATTTGTAATTGTGGTGGTGTAAGTCAATTGAGCCGGCTGAACGATTGTAAGCGGAACTGTCGCGGTACAACCGTTTGCATCGGTGACAGTTACCGTATAACTTCCTGCCTGCAGGTTATTAAACACGTTAGAAGCCTGGTTTGTAGGTCCTCCAGGAGCTAGTGAAAAAGTATACGCAGCAGTTCCTCCTGTTACACCAATAACAGCAGAACCATTAAATCCACCGAAACAACTTACCGGCTGCTGGCTTATAATAGAAGCTGTAGGTGAAACGGTAGAAGCGATAGTAACCGAAAGGTTTCTCGTACAGCCATTCGCATCGGTTACGATCACGTTGTATGTTCCGGCACCAAGCCCGTTAAATGTTCCGGAAGCCTGCGTTACTGCACCGACAGTAAACTGATACCCCGGAGTACCTCCTGAGGCGCTTACCGTTAATGAACCGTTATTCACTCCGCAAGAAGACGGAACCGTTGAAACAAGGGTTAGATTAAGTACGGGAGGTTCTGTAATCGTTGCATTCACATCAACAAAACAACCGTTTGCGTCAGTAACACGAACAACATATGCCCCATCGCATAAAGCACTGTAGTTATTTGGCGCCTGGTTCGGCGCTCCGTTTAAACTGTACTGATATCCCGGAGTTCCTCCTGATGCATTTACGGCAATCGCGCCATTACAAGTATTATTGCAGGTTGCGTTTGTAACAGCAACTGTTGCTGAAACAGCTATTGGAGCAGTTATAGTAACATTTCCGGTTGCTGTACAGCTATTTGCATCTGTCATGGTAACCGAATAATTCCCTGCACATAATGCTGAAATATTTTGAGTCGTTGCCCCATTACTCCATGCAAACGTGTAAGCAGGTGAAGTTGTCGTTGTAATGTTCAAAGCCACACTCCCGTTACAAGGCGTAGCACAAGATAAATTTGTACCCGTCAAAGCGATTACCGGGTTTGGATTTACAACAACTGCCAGTAAAAAAGTATCCCTACATCCTCCGGGTGTGGTATAGATTACCTGGTAATTACCTGAGTGAGTTAAAGCAGCACTCGCAATTGTAGGATTAGCTGCCGTAGAAGTATATCCGTTCGGACCTGTCCAGGCAAAAGTTCCACCTGGTGTAGAAACAACCGTTGTGAAGTTAATAGCGTTTCCAACACAAACCGGTGTGTTTACTGTAGCAGTAATATCCGTTACCGTATAATTGATAAATGTATTCGGCACCGTTCCGACTTGTCCGGTTCCACCATTGGTTGCACCATTCTCAACAAACTCTGTCAAAGAACTGGATAATGTCATACCACTTGTTCCACCTGCAATAATCTGAGTCGGAGCTCCTGAAGTAATTGCAATATATCCACCGCCGCCGCCGCCGCCCGGACCTTCACTTTCACTTCCAAGAGGTCCCTGATCACCTCCTTTTCCACCCGTAACATCCAACGTTAGGGAATTGGCAACCGCACCTTTGATGATAATTGTTCCACCACCACCACCACCGGCTGGCGCATCATTCGCAGAACCATTATTAGTCGAGATTTGATTCACTGCTGCACCACCCTGTGCACGGATACTTCCGGAGCCGGCAATGTTCGGAGCAATGATATAAATAATTCCTCCTCCGCTTCCACCCGGAGCATTTGAACCGTTATTTGAATCACCGGCACCTCCTCCTCCTCCGAAGAAGATGCGTGTTTGCGGATCGATTACCAAAGGTCTACCTCCCAATCCTCCATTCGGATCGCGGTAGTCACCACCCCAGTTTGCATTACTCGGAGCAGTTGTTAATGCATTTTGATTACTGGAACCGTAAGAATATCCGCCACGTCCACCTCCAGATGAAGTTGTGAGTACATTCCCATTTGCTATAACATATGGATCCAGTGCCCACGCTGCTGCTCCCGGACAGGCAGTACACATAATACCCTGTCCGTTCCATGGAGTTCCGTTTAGTCCGTTGGCTCCACCGCCTCCTCCGGCATTGTGGCCGTTTCCACCACCACCACCGTTAGCCGGTGCACCGCGGTTATAAGCTCCGCCAACGTATTCCGCACCAAATCCGGCAATACTTTCTCCTTTTTCACCACCGTCATTTGAACTTGCAGAAATGTAAGAAGCTACAAAGTTCGCTCCCGTACCGCTTGTGTTCTGTTCTGTTGCGCCTGGTCTGAATCCGAAAGAAGTCGCCTGAATCGTACCATTTACAGTAACAGTGCCTAAACAATGGATTGCTACCACACCTCCTTTTCTGAATCCTCCCCCGTCTTGCCATAGAATAGGTACAATCGAAGCCCCTGCATTAACAGTAAGTGTGGTATAGGAAGGAACTTTAATCAATTGTACACGACCGGTAGCCGTGTAATTATTGGTTAACGGATTCTGGAGGTTTACCGTGTTTCCTGATGCTGAGGTCACATAATTAAACTCATAAAGTCCGGAGTTATTATATGCAGTAATATCTCCATAAGCATCCGAATTGGTAGTACTAATGGATGCCCCCTGTGCCTGGTAAATCATGACCATATCGCCACATTCCCAGTTACAGTTATTTCCCCCGGAATTATTGACAGTAACAGAAGTTGCTCCTGCTGCTGCATTATTAGTAACCGGGCTATAACAGTTCACTACAGTATTGAGAGCAGAAATGGTAACTGCTCCACTCTTTCCAGGCTGGCCGAATGAGAAAAATGCGGACAGAGAGAGAACGACAGAGAGTGCAAAACGGATATATCCCATATCCAGATTTGCGGAGAGAATTTTCGTTTTCATCGCAGCGTATTAGTTATTTGAATGACGTTATTATGGTTGAAATTGAATGGTATCATGAATATTTGTGGGTTACGATCTTTCAATTTGTTGTTATTGTCGAACATTAAATGTTAAGATTCCAATTTTTTGTTGCAAAATTCGATAATTTAATTGAATTAACTAACTAGTTGTAATTGTTTGTAGTGATGTAACATTCTGAAAATCAGATACATAATATAAATATGTGATATATCAATTAAAAAAAGCTATGTTTGCATTGGTATTTTAACATTCCTAGCACTTATTTTACAATTTTCTTCACAAAAGTAATCAATTAAATTCATTTAATTAACAATTAGGATTTCAATGTTAAGTTAAGTTGATCTGTTTGATTCAATAACCCATACTGTTTATAATTAGTTGACATAAATTATCTTCAAATCATTATTCAAAAAGCAAATAAATACTTGAATACCAAAAAAAACCGGTGTGCAAATCTACTACCAAACCCGATAACTAAATCGATTAAACGAATAAAAATTTAACAGTAAGATTCCAATAATTTAAAACACAGGTAATTAGCTATAAGTTTAGTTGTTAATTTTGATCAATTATTTACAGAAATACTTCCCCCAACTGTTTGTAAATAAAAGTATTCGTTGTATCTTTGCACCCGTTTTCGATGGAAAGCACCCGTAAGTTTCGTTTGCGGTTTATTATTAATTTCTTTCAGGTAATACGAAACGACCTGGAATACAAGTAGAAAAAGCCAAATGGCAAAACAAATTAGCGCGCAGGGATCTGCGGATTTTGATTGGGACGCATTAGCGTTAGACGGGTACACATTAGCAAAACGTTCAGAGCTTTCTGATGTTTACGAAAAGACCCTTACTTCAATTAACGAGAAAGAAGTAATTGAAGGTACTGTTATTGCAGTTTCCAAAAAAGAAGTAATCATCAATGTTGGTTACAAATCTGAAGGGGTTGTTCCTGCTTCAGAATTTCGTTACAACCCGGAGTTAAAGGCTGGTGACAAAGTAGATGTATTTGTTGAGTGTCAGGAAGACAAAAGTGGTCAGTTGATCATTTCTCACCGTACAGCTCGTATGCACAAAGCGTGGATCCGCGTAAACGAAGTATTGCGTTCAGGTGAAGTAATCACAGGATACGTGAAATGTCGTACCAAAGGAGGTCTTATTGTTGACGTATTCGGAATCGAAGCATTCTTGCCAGGTTCTCAAATCGACGTTAAGCCTATCCGTGACTACGATGTATATGTTGGTAAGAACATGGAATTCAAAGTTGTTAAGATTAACCAGGAGTTCAGAAACGTAGTTGTTTCTCACAAAGCGTTGATCGAAGCAGAATTGGAAGAACAAAAGAAACAAATCATCTCTGGCCTGGAGAAAGGACAAGTATTGGAAGGAACTGTGAAAAACATTACTTCTTACGGTGTATTCATCGACCTGGGTGGTGTAGACGGATTGATTCACATTACAGATCTTTCCTGGGGACGTGTTAACCACCCGGAGGAAATCGTTGAATTAGACCAAAAATTGAACGTTGTAATCTTAGACTTCGATGATGATAAGAAACGTATCGCTTTAGGTTTAAAACAATTACAACCACATCCATGGGATGCTTTAGATGCTAACTTAGCTGTTGGTGATAAAGTTTCAGGTAAGGTTGTTGTTTTAGCTGACTACGGTGCATTCGTTGAGATCGCTGCAGGAGTTGAAGGTTTGATCCACGTTTCTGAAATGAGCTGGTCTCAGCATTTACGTTCTGCTCAGGACTTCATGCAGGTTGGTGATACAGTTGAGGCTGTTATCCTGACTTTAGACCGTGAAGAGCGTAAAATGTCTTTGGGTATTAAGCAATTGATGCCGGATCCATGGTCTGCAATCGAAGCTAAATATGCTGTTGGAACTAAGCACCAGGCTAAAGTTCGTAACTTCACTAACTTCGGTGTATTCGTAGAATTGGAAGAAGGTGTTGACGGATTAATCCACATTTCTGACCTTTCTTGGCAGAAGAAAATCAAGCACCCATCTGAATTCTGTAAGGTAGGTGACGAGATGGAAGTAGTAGTATTGGAAATCGATCGTGAAAACCGTCGTATTTCTTTAGGACACAAACAATTGGAAGAGAATCCATGGGATGTGTTTGAAACTATCTTCGGAGAAGGTTCTGTTCACCAGGGTACTATTATCGAAACAAAAGATAAAGCTGGTATCGTAGCACTTCCTTATGGAGTTGAAGGAATTTGTCCTTCCAAGCATTTACGTAAAGAAGACGGAAGCAACGCTAAAGTTGAAGAAACTCTTGACTTTAAAGTAATTGAATTCAACAAGGAGTCTAAGAAAATCGTAGTTTCTCACACACGTACGTTCGAAGACGGAACTGATGAGAAAACATCCAAGCCAGCAGCAGGTGGTAAAAAAGGAGCGGCCGGAGCTGGTTCTTCTACATCACAAGCTGTTAAAGCAAACAACCAAAGCAATGAGAAATCAACTTTGGGTGATTTGGATGCTTTAGCTGCATTGAAAGAGAAAATGGAAGGAAACGAGTAATCGGAACCTTTTATTAAATAATGAATCCCCCCGGCTGTGCCGGGGGGATTTTTTTGCATATAAACAACATGTAGTGGCGCGATTAATCGCGCCACTACATGTTTAAACGCGTATTTTTCTCAAACCACAATCCCTTGCTCCTATTGACTTTCAGAAAATTTCCGGAAATTATTTTTCATTTTTATAGTACTTTGTATTGCATAGTACTAAATTATACATATATTTGTGCCATAAATAGTACTTGTTATGAATGTAGAAAATACTCAGGCCCAAATGCGGAAAGGAATCCTGGAATTCTGTATTCTAAGCATCCTGAATAATCACGAAGCTTATCCTTCTGAAATTCTGGATCAGCTGAAGCAAGCCAAGTTAATTGTTGTGGAAGGGACGCTTTACCCACTTTTAACTCGCTTGAAGAATATCGAACTTCTTACTTACCGCTGGGAAGAATCCACTTCCGGTCCTCCCAGAAAATATTACTCCATCACAGAAGGAGGAAAAAACACACTGGAAGCTTTACAAATTACATGGAATGAACTCCATCACGCTGTAGAAACATTAACTGCTAAAAAGAACTGATCATGAAAAAAACACTCTCAATACATTTAGGCCGTCAACTATTCGTTATAGAAGAAGATGCATACGACCGTTTACAAGCTTACCTGAAAAAACTGGAAGCTTCATTGGCAAATGAATCCGGAATCACGGAAATCGTGGAAGACATCGAAATGCGCTTTGCCGAATTGCTAACCCAATACCTGGGTGAAACACGCCAGGTTGTTACCATAGGCGATATTGAAAAAGCAATATCATCGCTGGGTGAACCGGAAGAAATTACAGAAGAAACCGAACAGCCGAAACAGCAGGCACAGGCAAATTACGATTCAAGTGGTCAGAAACGCATGTATCGTGACTTAGATAACGGTATGCTTGGAGGACTTTGTTCCGGGTTTGGTGCCTATCTGGGAATAGATCCGGTATTTATCCGTATCATTTTTGTGATCTTTTTATTCATGGGATTCGGTTTCTTGCTTTACATTATCCTATGGGTCATCATCCCAAGTGCAAAAACTCCTTCCGAGCGCTTGCAAATGAAAGGTAAACCGGTCAATATCGATACTTTAAAAGAAGAATTTGAAAAGACAGCCGGTCGATTGAAGGAAGACACCATTAATGCAACCAACAAATTCAAAAGTAACAACAAGCATCTGACAAGCCAGGCTGCAAATGTATTGCGGTTCATTGGAAAAGTCTTCGGGGTATTCCTGATAGCAGGCGCACTGATCTGGTTGATTATCTTTTCATTGGTTGTAAGCGGAATCATCGATGTAGTTCCCATGACAGGCGACCAGAATTTTGCCTCTCTTTACGAATTCCTGCAATTAGTTTCTCCGGTAAATAAATCGTTTTCACTGATATGGATGGGAATTCTACTCGTAGGATTTGCAAGCCCGCTGCTATCTATTGCATTAGGCGTCAGATTACTGATCGGCAAAGTAAACAAGTACTACAAATTGAATTTCATCCTGCTTCCAACTGTCATTTTTGTCGGAATAATCCTCGGGATTTTAGGATCTATTAATTCGGCAAGGGATTACGAAGTGTATTCAGAAGTGGAAAACCAACACCTTACAATGAACCTGGAGGAACTACAATTGAAAGAACTTCCGATAATCGTTAACAATAGAAGAATTGTGAGTACGGGAGGAATAGACTTTATTTCTGTTCAGAACAATCAAATCATGGAACATGGTGTTCATGTGAGATACAAAGAGTCGAACGACAGTTTATTTCACGTTTCCCAGGTTTTCAGCGCTCATGGAATCGACAGAACGGCTGCACAAAAGAGAAGCATGCATGTCAAGCACCAACTGCATGTGGAAGGAAATAAATTAATGATCGATCCTTATTACTCATTCCCCCTTAGTGATGGCTTGAGAAACCAGGAAATTGAAGTCATTATCGAAGTTCCTAAAGGAAAAAAGTTCTTCATCAATGACATGGAAGTAAAAGTTGATGATAAAGAATACGTAGGCGTTATGTATGCTGATGAGGAATTTGAGGCATATGAAAACTAAACAGGTTCAATTGTTCAAAAGTTGAATGGTTTAAATCCTTTTTTGAACTTGTAGCAAGAATCAAAACCAACCCAACATAAGTAAAGTAAGCAAAGTAGGCGGTATCCGGGTAAAACCGAATAC
>NZ_CABHOL010000010.1 GCF_902168135.1 uncultured Fluviicola sp. | reverse complement strand
CTTCGACGAAGCACCAATCATGAGTGTGGGGGTAACCGCAAACATGCCTCCGACAGAACTTTACTCTTTAGTAAAAGATGATATCTCCCCTTCCTGGCAAAAATGGAAGGAATGGCACAAATCACCATGGTTGGTGGTGAAGAACGCGAGATTAAGGTACAGGTAGACCGTGAAGCTTGTGAGAATTATGGAATTTCCATTCTTCAGATTACCAATGCGATCCGTAATGCAAACCTGGAATTACCAACAGGTAAAATTAAAGGCGACGGCACACAGGCTTTGGTTCGTTTACGTGGAAAATACAAAGACCTGAATGAATTGAACAACCTGGTAATCGCCAACGATCCGAAGACAAACTCACCGGTAAGACTAAACGAAGTAGCAAGTATTACGGATGGTTCCAAAGAAATCAAAACATACAACCGTATCAACGGGATCAACTCTTTGGGACTTCAGATCATGAAGCAAACAGATGCGAACGCGGTGAAGATCAGTAAAATGGTTAAGGAAGAGTTCAAAAAACTCGAAGAACAATACAAAGCTGACGGGTTGAAATTCGACATTGCATCCGACTCCTCCGACTTTACGCTTGCAGCGGCAGACGCAGTTGTTACCGACCTTGGACTGGCAATTTTCATTGTTGCACTGGTGATGTTGTTATTCCTTCACAGTGTGCGGAATGCATTCATTATCATGATCTCAATCCCGGCATCTTTGATCTCCGTTTTCATTGCCATGTACCTGCTTGGGTTTACCCTGAACCTGATGACGTTGCTTGCAATTTCACTGGTAGTCGGTATTCTTGTAGATGACTCGATTGTTGTGCTTGAGAATATTTACCGTCACCTTGAAATGGGGAAAGAGCGCCGGAAGGCAGCATTGGAAGGGCGTAATGAAATTGGTTTCACGGCGATGGGTATTACCCTGGTGGACGTTGTGGTATTCCTTCCGCTGACAATGGTCGGAGGTTTGATTTCCAACTTGCTTTCCCAGTTCTCCCTGGTGATCGTTATTTCAACACTGATGTCCTTATTCGTATCCTTTACGCTGACACCGCTTTTGGCTTCACGCTTTGCGAAAGAAACCACGCTGAATAATAAAACTTTAGGCGGACGAATTGTAATGACTTTTGAACGCATTCTGAAAAACATTACGACTTCCTATGGTCGTGCATTGACAGTTGCACTTCGCAGAAAACGTTACATCACCCTGGGAGCTTTCTTCGGAATTATCATCATCCCGATGATGCTCGGACCGTATATCGGTGGGGAGTTTGTGAGCCAGGGTGACCGCGGAGAATTCGTTATCTCACTGGAATTACCTCAGGACGCAACGATCCAGCAGACCAATGCAACTGTTCAGCGCGTAGAAGATTACCTTTTTAATGACAAACGGGTAGTTAATGTCTTCACCAGTGTGGGAACGGCAAGCGGAAACATGGGATCTTCCAGTAACGCAAATAACAAAGCACAGCTGACCGTAAAAATCATCGACAAGGAAAAACGCGACAAATCTGCAGCCATCATTGCCCAATTGATGAAAAAAGACCTGGAAGCTATGCTTCCGGATGTGAAAGTAAACTCAGCGGCCGTTGGTATCATGGGTGGGGCTGACGATGCGCCGATCCAGATTGCTGTGACCGGAAACAACATGGACTCCAACTATGTTGCCGCCACAAAAGTGATGGAAACACTGAAATCCATCAAAGGTACGGCGGAGGTAAAAGTTTCGGTTGAAACCGGGAATCCGGAAGTAACGGTAAATATTGACCGCGATAAAATGGCCGAGCTGGGATTAAATATGAACACAGTTGGTTCCACACTTCAGATGTCTTTCAACGGAGACGATAATTCCAAGTATTCGGAAAATGGAAAAGATTACGATATCCTGGTAAATTACGATGATTTCGACCGTAAGAACACGGAAGATGTGAAAGATGTTTTCTTCATCAACGACAAAGGAGAAGAAATCAAACTAAGCCAGTTCGCAAAAATCGGTAAATCAAGCGGACCTTCAAAACTGGAACGCATGAGCCGTATTCCTTCAATTACTGTTACTTCACAGGTATTGGGGACTTCCAGTCAGCAGGTAACGGACGAATTTGCAAAACGTATGGAAAAAGATCCGCTTCCGAAAAATACGGTTTACAGCTTTGAAGGAGATGCGAAAAACATGGCTGAGGCATTCGGGAACTTATTATTAGCTATTCTTGCTTCGATCATCTTCGTATACCTGATCATGGTTGCATTGTATGATTCGTATGTTTATCCCTTCGTTGTCTTGTTCTCCATTCCGCTGGCGATCATCGGAGCCCTGCTTGCACTGGCATTGTCATCCGAGCCAATCAGTATCTTCTCCATGCTTGGTATGATCATGCTGATCGGGTTGGTAGCGAAGAATGCGATTTTGATCGTAGACTTTGCCAACCAGAAGAAAGCTGACGGTCACAACACAGTCGAAGCATTGATCATTGCCGGGCAGGCGCGTTTACGTCCGATCTTAATGACAACACTCGCAATGGTGTTCGGTATGATGCCGATTGCACTGGCACACGGACCGGGAGCTGAATGGAAAGCAGGTTTGGCCTGGGTATTGATCGGTGGTTTGATCAGTTCCATGCTGCTTACGCTGATCGTTGTACCATGCGTGTATTTAATCTTCGATATTTTCAAACGCGAAATTTCAAACAAGAAGGCGAAAGCCCAATTGAAAGAAGTTGATGTGGTCGCACTAGGGCACGAGTACGATCATAATTGACACCAATAACCAAGAGAAACGCCCTGATAGTTATTGTCAGGGCGTTTTTTTGTCCACCACAAATACACACAAATAAAAGGCTGCCTACCGGGGGGAATTATGTACTTAACGCAGGTAAGTTCTAAATCTTTGCACTCTTTTACCTTCGTGCCGCGTCTTTCAGACGGCACTCCGTCTTCACCAGCCACAGCTGGCTCTTCTTTGCGGTTTATAAATCCTTCCTTATTTAACCGCTAAGGTTTGAATATCTGTCTTGTTAAAAAGTAATCTCCTAAATTTCAATCTTTGTTACCTTCTTATGTACTTTTTTGGTGTTACTTATTTTAACCCTACCGAACTATCATTGTAAGGCATATTGAAATTAACGAGTATTCCAACTTCTATACCTGACACCAGAAGATAATTAATTACAAAACCACCTTCTGCTTATACACTTTGCCTTCTTTTGTTTCCAATACCACGAAATAAATCCCTTTTTGAACTTCAGGAATAGCAATCATTGAAACTCCTTTTGTAATTTGCTGTTTATCCAATGAAATCTGTTGTCCGGCGGTATTGATCAGCTGCATCGAAGCTGTTGTTTCCAATTCCGATTTCACCTGAAGGATTGTCTTTCCCTCAGACTGGGTAGCGAAAATACGGATGAGGTCCACTTCTTCGGATTCATTTACGCTTAATGAGGCCGGATCAATCGTTCCTTGCAGGTACACCACATTATTTCCTATATTATTGCTGTATGTGATGTGGAATTTCCCATTTGAGAATTGAATATCCGGTCGGGTTTGCGCGCCGTTTGTTCCTTGTGTCAAGGTATCTATATTCACTCCCAAACCTGCGGTTCCCGTAACGGAATAGGTGAAAAAGACATCCGTAAAAGATCCGTTCATTCCCTGCCAGACAACAGCCAGCGTATCGCCTTTCCCGGCAATTACGGGATAATTCTGAACTCCGGTTCCCATTGGGAATAATGGACGGTGAACCCCGATTTGCTGGGTGGTGAGACTTGCAGAACTGATGTAAACATCTCCGGCACTCATCCAGGTTGTAACAACGGAATCTCCCATAATTACACCGGAAGGCCCGCTTGACGGACAAGAATTAACAGACCAGTTGGTTTCATCCACTTCGGACGCCGCTGTAAAGCTCGCACTTCCGTCCGTTGAATAACAACCCCACATTTCGCGGATATTGTTATCATCATTGCGGAAAAGAAATACCTGGCGGTCTCCGGAAGCTGCTATAGAAGCCGGACAGCAGTCACATACATAACCGGCAACAGATGCTGTAGGGCTGATTGCCGCCAGATAAGATGCTCCACCATTTACCGAGCGTGCGATTGAATATTCCGGATCTGTCATGGAAGCATTGAACTGCATAAAATTAACCACCGGATTTCCGTTCAAACCAACAGCAACCGAAGGAAAACGCGGAACATCCGTACCGATCTGGTCTACCCGGACTGTGTCCTGGAAAGTCATTCCGCCATCCAGGGAACGAATTGTATAAACATGCGGATCCATTGCTGCATTGGGATCTGTGCTAAAAACAACAAAGACACTATCTCCCGAAGAAGTAATTTCGGCTCCTGTCCAGGAAGCAAGATACGGAACTGTTCCCAACGGATTAATGGCCAAAGGAGTAGTGAATCCAACTCCATCCCAGCGTGAGGAATAGATTCTATCTGTCCCGCCATTTCCCCATATTACCAATGGATTATCTCCTGCGGTCAATGTAATTCGCGGATAAATGTTGCTGTAAGTTGTTCCTAAAGCAACATTAACGGGTGCATTCCAGGTTGCGCTTTGTGCCGTAGACAGGAAATTGAAAGCGTAAACTGCGATGATTCCAAGTACTAATTTCTTCATAGTTTTCCTTTTGAATAATGATTATATGCCAACTGAATTTCGGTCTGTTTCCCAAACATACGGAATTCAATGGATTTTCTAAAGAACGTAAGAAATTGGAATTCAGTTGGGATTACTCTTTCAAATACCCCAAAATCTCAGCTTTTTTCCTGCGGGAAACTTCAAAATCTTCTTTTCCGTGCTTCATGGATATGAGACATTCAGTCCCCTTTGAATACTGGATGATGTGGTGGATATTGATCAGGACACTTTTATTGATACGCAAAAAATTCGGATAAGCCTGGAGCAGGACCTCGTAATCCGACAAGGTTTTACTTGATAGCAGCACCTGGTTATCTGTCGTAGTGACTTCCGAATAATTTCTCACAGCACGGATGTAACTAATGTTTTCCAGGTCCACGATGACGACGTTATTCTTATGGTGGAAAGGAATGCGTTTAATGAGCCGGTTGCGTTCGTCGATGGAGTGCACAAAATGGATTACGTTGGAATTATCACCGAAACTGATTGAGCTTTCCACCCGCTCAACAGCGCGTTTCAATTTTGAACTATCAACCGGTTTCAGTAGGTAATCAATCGCGTTGAATTCAAAAGCCTGTAAAGCAAATTCATCGAACGAGGTGACAAAAATGACCTGAAAAAAAAGCTGTTCAAACATGCGCAGCAGATCAAATCCGGTGTTCACGGGCATTTGGATATCCAGGAAGACCAGATCAGGTTTCATACGGCAGATCAATTCATAACCTTCTTCCACGGAAGCACCATTCCCGATTAATTCAATCGACGGGCAGTGTTCTCTCAGCAGGCTGTCCAATACGTTTCTATTTGCCGGTTCATCATCAATAATTACGCTCCTGATTCCTTTCATGATATAGTTTATTAAGCATTTCTGACGAAAAGAATATATTTACCGTTGAACCGACCGGTTTCCCGTTTTCATCTTTCAAATCAACAAATTCGATGGATCCTTCAGCCGGAGCGTATAGTTTATTGAGGTTTTCTATGCGTTTTTCGATCAACTTCATTCCTTTCGACTCTTTAAAGACGACGGCATGTTCGTTTAGTCCCGCTTTATCCGGTCTCCCTACTCCATTATCCGTAATCGAAATACAAAGTCCGTTTGCTTCAGATTCAATTCCCAGGGTAAGGGTTGGCAGCTTGTCTTCGGATAAAGGCAAAAGTCCGTGCCAAATGGCATTTTCGATCAAAGGCTGTGTAATCAAAGCAGGGATAAATAACTGATCCAATTGGACATTCTCGTGAATTTTCTTCTTAAAAACAAAGCAGTTGCTAAAGCGCAGCTGTTCCAGGTCGATGTACAGATCTATAATCTTTAACTCGTTGTAAAGACTGATTACCGATTGGTCCGAATAATTGAGCAAGTTCCGGAGAAGTGCGCTGAACTTGGCCAGGTATTGGTTTGCTTTGGAAGTTTCTTTCCGGATAATGAGTTCCTGGATTGCCACCAGCGAGTTGGACATAAAATGCGGATTAACCTGTGCTTTAAGAGCCGTCAGCCTGTATTCTGCCAAAAGCCTTTCGATCCGGATCCGTTCCATTTCTTTTTTCCTGCGTGAGCGCATAATCAACCAACTGCACAAACTTGCCAAGACAAGTCCCAGGACGATCATGGAAATCCTGAAAAAAGCAGTCTGCCAAAAAGCAGGCTTAATGTAAAACGAAGTAACAGCGCTCAGGTTACTCTTTCCTGAGTGGATAGTTGGATGTACATACAACACGTAGTAACCCGGACTTAAATTCTGCAAATGCACGTGTGTTCCTTCAGTTTCACCATCCAGTCCGGAAGGGCCTTTCAGCGAATAAGTTAACTGCTTGGACCATTCATTGAAAGCCAGGTAATCGAAATTAAAATACAGGTCGTTTTGATTATACTTCAATTTATCCAATTGATCAAAAGGAATCTTCCTGCCTTTGATCTCAACAGAGGACAAATACAAGCGGTAATTCCAGGTTTGGGATAACTTCTTATTGTTCAATGAAATCAATCCCTGTGAGGTCCCAATCATGATCTCATCCCCAACAGAAATTACACGAAAAACTTCTTCGTTCAACAATTGTTTCCAGGATGACCGTTTTGGAAGCTGGTCGGGTTGTTTTATAAAAGCTCCATTATTCGTTGCCAGTAAAATGGATTGATCGGACAAAAAATCCA
>NZ_CABHOL010000009.1 GCF_902168135.1 uncultured Fluviicola sp. | reverse complement strand
TTATAGATGAGCAGGTAAAGATTCTTGAAGCCGAAATCAATAAGAAAGAAAAGGATATTGACTGGAAAAAGCACGACGAGGCACAGCGTCGTATTGAAGCAGAACAACTCAAGATCGATGCAGAATCTGCAAAGATTGACGCAGAAGCCCGAAAGATTGACGAACAAGCTCGTAAAATTGATGCCCAGTCGCGCAGGATCGAAGCAAAAATGAGACTGCAGGAAAAAGAATTTCAACGCCAGGAGTCCCTCCAAAAAGATCTTGCCCAAAAGATTATGAATAATATCCGAAAAGCAGGTTATGATGGCAAGATCCATTCCTTTGAATTGAATGATAATGCTTTGATAATTAACGGAAAAACTCAGTCAGAATCGCTTTTCAAAGAAGTAAAAAAACACCTCCAACCCGGCATGCGCATCACATACCAAACTGATACGCATTAATGCATGTCTCAAACAAAGCCTAAGTAGCAGACATCAGTACAGTTAGAGATGAACCCTGACATTTATCGTCAGGGTTTTATATTTTATAGTTCTAACCCGGGGATTATTCGCTGATCTCTTTCAACTTGTCCAGCGCTTTGGGCCACACTTCGTCAAAGAAGCTTACATATTCGTCTTTCGTGTCGACTTCTACTTTTACTTTTGTTCCGTTACCTGCAGGCTCGAACCAATAATTTTCATGGGCATTGCTCCAGCCTTCCACTTTCGGGCCTTCGGTGATTTCTTCTCCTTTTTCCAGCATGCCGTAATGAAGGATGGAAACAAACTTTGCCGGGTCGTTTTTCTCAACGCGCGCTACCATTCCCGACTTTTCACCGCTTTCCGCACTGGATGTGAAAATAATTTTCCCGCCTTCGTCCCAGGTTCCTTCAAAGGTAGAAGTGGGTTCAAAAAGCGCGGTCCAGGCTTCATAAGTTTTCTTATCGCTCAAGCCCAGCATGGTATCGTAAACCTTTTCAGGTGAAGCGTTGATTTCTACGTTATAACTTAACTTTTTCATCTTGAATAGTATTAAATGAGATTCCGGAACAAGTATTTGCGAGCCGGTGAAATAAAGTTAGGGAAAAATGGAAAAGAAGATTGATAATTTTGGTTAAGAGAACACTAATTTCAATAATAGAGACTGAAACAAATTTATCCACTATTTCATCCTCGACTTTATGATTTCCAACCGTGCCAGGAGCCTTTCATGATCAGGGGCAATCTTCAGTCCTTTTTCTATGGCTTGTACCGCCTCGGTGTATTTGTGCTGCCGGAACAAATAGCTTGCACATTCGGCATAAAGCCATCCCAGGTAGTCCTCATCAATCAATTCCTTATCCGTAATGCGATCGATCAGGCTTTCTGAAGCATCAAAATATTTCTTGCCGTTCAATCCGTCGTTCTCCTTGTAGTAATTCATCGAGAAGTCAATATTTGCGTACAATTTCAGCAAAACAAAGCGGTTGTTCGAATCCAAATACGGATATTTCATACAGTATTTGTCAATCTCCGAATAGAATTTTTCCGCAGTTTCCAGTTCTTCATCCAGTTCTTCGTCATCTAGTTCCTCGTCTTCATCCGAGTATTCGTCTTCCGACAAATACTTCACACTCAAATGATAAGCAATCTGGTCTAAAAGTGCAGATTTAACAAAAGAATTGTTTGGGGAAGCCTGGTAAGCCATCTCCGAATACTCCAAAGCCTTTTCATTTTTATGAGCCTTTGAAAAATAATCCGACATTCCTAAATAATAGATCCCTGTTAAATCATTCAGCAGGTTTGTATCCCTGACCATTTGCTTTACCAGCACTAAACTGGAGTCTGCCAACTGCCGCTTTCCGTCTGCTATTAAGCGCTGATTGATAAAACTCGCATAACCGTAAACAATGTATTCGTGTTTGTATTTATTCGTATTACCAAACTCAAACAAATAAGGAAGTGAACCGATCGACTTAAAATCTTGTTTTTCAACCACATCAAGCAACAACTCCGATTTCAGAATTTTGGTCCGGTAAACATCATAAAACCGTTCGGCTTTACAGATTTCACTGAGCGAACTCTCTGCTTGATCGTTATTCACCGAGGTTATTGCATGATTAAAGAATTGAATCCCAATCAGCTGATCGATCGTGATTTTCGAACGCACATTGAAGAACAGGTCATAAACAGCAACATCCCCCATAGACTTCACTTGTTTGGGTGTCACGAGCTGCAATTCCAATAAGTTTGCAATGGCCCGGTTGATATCTTTTCGGGGCGGAATCACAAAAGCATTCTTAACGGTTGTCATTTCCACGGTAATGTTACTCGTATTCGGATAAGCCATAATCAATACGTGTCCGGGTTGTTCCTGCACATAATAGGGAATTTCCAATTCCTCCAGTACCAAAGCAAAAAGAGCCGTGGAGGACACGCAATTGTATTCACCCGTAACAAAAATCTCATTAAATTCGACCAATGCCCGGTACCGGGTTAAAAACCGCTCATGAACTTTTTTGTGCAGTGCACGAATAAGCTTTTCCTCCGGCTGCTTTGTAATTTTTGAAGCTTTTAATTCGTCAATAAATGCATCAAACTGTTTCTTTGCAGCTTCCGTTTTTTGTTCGGAACAGGCCGGATCCGAGATCATGAATAACTCAAAACGGGAAGCATTGGTATCATTCAGAATCCGCTTCTCATAATCAGTGGTGTATTTTTCAAAGAAATGATTCGTTTGTGCAAAACCAAATGGAGAGAAAGCTAAAAGAAGCAGAAAAAGATGGCTTTTCATTCTGGAAATTATTTTGACACAAAAGTAGCTTTTTTATCTTCCTACTTTTTTCCCAGGCAAAAAAAGTAGGCAAAAGAAAGCCACGAAGTGGATTGAAGACGAAGTATAGTTTCATTGAAATGTAATACGAGGCAGGTATTTTTCACCAATTATCTGTAACAGAAAAAGATTTGGTTATATTTAGCTGATAATCAGAATTCGCTGGACCATGTACACTCCTTTCAACAAAAAAACTGTTCAAAAGAACTCTGCCATTCAAAACAAGCAGGCTAAATCCTCAGCCAGCCGGCAGCAGCTTTCTTTTGAAGATAACAGAGCGAGTACCGTTCAGCAGCAAAGGCTCATCGCAGGAATCCGGCAATCTTCGGATACAACTCAGGCAAAAGCAAAATCTCAGACCGCCGGTTCAAATGCAGTCATTCAGCGGTATACCATCGTTGACCCGCAAGACTATCAAACTCAGGACGACGGACAAAAACCGCTGTTCCCGAGCAATCAACTGGAGAGCGGAAGAGAAACCACCACACAGGGGGGGCTTAAATCCGTTGTTTCCAAGCGAAACTGGAAACTGCGTACGAAGGATAATCCGCCGCTAAAAGTATCCGAAAAAGGATTGCTTGCGCTGGAAAGTACCGTTGGGCAGCCCAAAGTTTTTTACGGGGAAGCCGGAAACATTCAAAATTTCCGCCAGCGGCTGATTAATATCCGGTCCCGCATCACCCTTGACCAGGAACCCGGAGCGAAAGTAACCACCCCGAAAAATCCCGCAAACCCCGACGGACAAACCCAGGACCTGATCCGTGTGAAACCGGTTAAAAGTCCGCATGTAAATCCGAATGAGGAATTGATGGATGTCAGTGTTTGTACCTTTGTATCCGAAAAGATTGTGGGAGGAAAACACCTGGTGACCGGAAATAAACCCGGAAGCGAAAAAGTACTCGGATCTGTCAAGCTTTCAGACGGTAATAAGTTTGGCCGGGTTTTGAATCAGCTGGATGAAAACAATACCACCGAGGGCTTCGAGGATAAGTGGCAAAATGATGTGAGTCCTTATACCTTCAATAACGGACCGATCAGCGAGGAAGTTGATAACTACTTTAAAACGGGCTTCCTGGGAATCCGTGTCAGACCCAGCGACCGGATATTACGCGCACTCAGTGCAGATGGAGTTCCAAAAGCATTGTGGAAGCAGGTCTATGAAATTTACAATCAAAAGAGCGCCGAAAACAATAACTCCATTGAAGATGATGTTTTCCCGCATATCACCGGGTATCTGAAGACTCAGGACACCATAAGGTACAAGAAGACAAAGGGCAACCAGGAACTCACAAGAGACCTTGGGATCAACGAACATACCGCTCCTGAAGTAGGGGAATCCTATTCTTCTTTTGCACTTCCATCACCCGGAACCATCGATCAAAAAGGAATAACCGGCGATGGAGTAGATGTAACAACCCTGGACCATTCGGAAACCCAAAAATTAATCAAGCGATTCCTGGCCCTGCAAACGAGTTCCGAAAAGCTGGGATTGCTGGCAAAGAGCCAATATCAAAAAGCAAAAGGATTCGTCCAGTTCGGAGATCACCATGCAGCCGTGGTGGCAAAAGACGGACCAGACACCGTGACCTTTGAAAACTATAACCGCGGTGTAGAGTCGGATGTATTCCTGGATGACGTTTGGGAAGGCTGGTTTACCGGCTCAGAAGAATTCCGCAAAGATGTGAACAGCGAAGTCCGCGACATGCTGCGAAGTATCCGGGAGGAGGAGCAGAACCCGAATTACGACAATTACCTGCGCAAGCTGCGATCCTTTAAGAAAAAGAAAGAAGCCCTGGATAAATTCCAACAGGATTTCGTTCAAATAACCGCTAAGGTGCGCGCTAAACTGGAAACAAACATCTTTGATGAGCAAAATGATTTGTGGCATTTTAACATGTATGGTCCTGCAAACAAGACTTTCACGGATGAAAACGGAAATGTCAGCGGGCAGTCCTTTCACGATGTGTGGTCAAAATCAGTTCCGAACACGGTTACTGTGCGCACTACCGGACTGGTAGACCACCACATGATTCAAAGCGTTCGGGAAAAGCTTCCGGCACTGGCTTTCCAATTGATAAAGGGCAGCAATTTCGAAGATCCGCTATACATTTACACCGATTTTATCTCATACGTGGAGAAATATCTGGATCCGTCAACACGACGCATTGATCTTTCCGACGTGATGGTTAAGCTCCAAAAAATAGAGGACAACTACCCGGACCTGGACTCTTCGGAAACGAAAGAAGCAGCCTTTTTATTTACCCGCAATAAATCAGAGATTCTCAAAAAAATCATGGAATTCCGCCACGCTTCCCAGATGCAGTCGCAGCAACACGATTACAACCGTAAAAAAGCCCTGGAATTGCTTCCTACCAACTATGAAATCGGTTTGAAATATGCCCGCTGGAGCCAGGAAAACCGCTCGGAATCGAAACTCCTGAGCAACAAAGCAGCCTTTTTCCTGGATTTTTATAAGAATGGATAGGGGATTGGTACCATGAGCTTTAAATCCTCTTTTTTACTATATTAGTCACTCACTGAATATTTGTACTGCTAAACACGAAAGAACCATGCGGAAATCACTATCCGGAAAGACCATTTCTTCGAATCATCAATCAACGACACTTCATTCCGAAACGCAGAAGAAGCGTATTCAATTGGCATCATTCCAGGACAACAGACCGGAAGCAGCCGTTCAAAGAGAATCTCAGGAAAACGCCGATAAAAGCCCTCAGTCGGCTCAACTCCGGGCTGTGAAAGACGGAGTTTTTCAGTTCAGGCCAAAAGGAAATGCGATCATTCAACTGAACGACAAAAAACGAAAACGAGACGAGAGTGACGACGATGATGATGAATACAAACCGCCAAACGAGCTACGAAAATACAGACGAACGTTCAACAGCAGGCTTCGGATAGATGTAATCAAAAGAACAGCTTTGCGAAATAAAAACGGCCATTACGTTTGTCCTGGCTGCGGAATGCCTCTTGCAACTAACAAAGGCAAGGAAATCGAAACTTATTACATCAGTAAATCAAATAAAAGGCACGATATTAAATCTGCCCAGATGGATCATTATCCTCCCTGGAGCAAACGGCTTGAAAAACACCGCAAAAAGAAAAGCAGTGAAGCCGAAATCAACAGGGACCACGATGATCCGACCAAACTGAGAGCACTGTGCCTGCGCTGCAACGGAAGCCATAAATTCGAAAAAACAGAAGATCTGCCTGAGGATGGTTATTCAGATGACGAATACTACAGCGATGATGATTCGCGGGATGATGAAATCTGGAAAAATTACCGAGACAATGATGACGATGATCCTTCGGGGGTGACGGCTTAGAGAAGGAGGACTTTTCTTCTAACTTTAACGCATGAATCTTTGGAGAGTAATTTACATTTGATACACATTATCACTGATTCGAACATTTTACCTATAAAGTGATTTTTCATTCATCAATAAATCTGATAGACGATGTAAATGCTTTCATATCACGATCTGGATTGAGGGATTTATAGACTATCAGAAAATAATTCCAACGAGGCTTATAAATCTGTATTCCTACGGACATACAGCTGTATGTAAAATGTAATGCCGGTGCCCCCGCTATCATTTGTTTTTTTAATTCAAATTTCTGATTAAGTGCTTTATATTCATCCTCACGATTTTCTTTAGAATTGCCTTTCGGATTGTGTTCCTCTAATGCATGAAAAACATAGTTTGTTAACAGACTATCCTTGCACGAATACGCAAAAACTTTTGCTCCAAGTTCTGAACTTTGCTCTTTCATCATTTTCTTATCCAACTTCAGCTCACAAGGACACTTCAAGGCAATATTCATTTCCGGAAACACCTGGAATCCTTTCTGCTTGAGAGTTTCAACCTCTGAGGTACACGCACCGGCAAATAGCCCTATCAGTAACACAATCGTCCAACATTTCATAGTACAATAATAACCAATCAACCTAAAACTTTAAAGATCAAATTGTGCATTACCGACAATTTTTTCGTCCTTATAATGTAATTGCGATCTATTAATATAGCTTGGGTACTCAGACCGAGGAATTTCGCAGAGTAGGAATGTGCCGCCATAGCCGCGCTAATCCCGAATGGAATCGAGACAGGCTGCTTTGGCCCTCTCGAAGCGATGCTTAAGAACATCAACCGAAGCTCTAATCGAATTAAAATGATTAATTGGTACACTAATTGCTACAAAATTATCGGCACCTTGAGCCAAAAAATATTCCAATTGTAAATAAGTGTATGCGATTGTTCCTGATATGTATTCTCTTCCCTTTTCAAAGTTTTGGGCAACAAGACAGTTTAAACGCCATGATCTGTGAGGCTATCCAACATGCGGAGAAGCCCAAAAATGGTCCGCCTATTTACTATTTTCCATTTTACAACGATGTTCAACTCATTGAAGTTGACTATTTCACTTATTCGCAGCGTGATCACGTAACCCAATTCGTTAAAACATCCAAAGACTCGTTATGGTATTCCAAGCATGCAGACGGTGAACAAACGAACGGATATATCCTGAGAAATTCAAAAGGAAAGGTGTTGAAAGCATATGGAATCCACAACGCAAGCGGTACCTACTTACTTCCTCCAAATGATGCACCGATCATTACGCACAAAGAACATTTGAACTCCGAGAAAAGTCGATATAACGATCAATCGTTTACATGGAAGGACGGGTACGGTTACGGGTATCGTTTTGCTGTTACCACTATCAGAGAGCGACGAACCGAAATGCCGGAACAGGCATATCATATATTCGGGATACTGGACACATCGGGCAACGTTGTTATTCCAGCTAAACACCGTACAATCGAATATTTTCAGGGAGAATATTTAGTTATGCTTGATATTAGCAACACATACGCCATTTATGACAGCACCTTTAATAAAACCTATGGTTACAATAGTGATGTCGTCGAACGCATTGGATACAATCGTTATGTAAAGTATGGTAAAATGGGCGGAATCATGGATCGCAACGGTGAATTCATCATGAGGTATCCATTTAAGAGCCTCAAAGAAAGTTCTTTCAGTACCGATTTTATCTATTCAATAGAAGGCCATGAACCTAAATTTGGGATCCTGTCTAAGAATTTCACCTTTAAAACTGAACCCGTCTATAGAAGAGTTGGTGCTTTTCCAACCGGTTACGGAGTCTTGACAGCAGGCAGCAATCAATTTGCGATTGTAAACTTATCAGGACAGCAGATTACCCCGTTTGAATATGAACTATCTCAAAATTCAGACAATTCTGATGGGACGTTTACGTTACTAAAAACTACGGAAAACGGTAAAAAGTACGGTATGATTGACACCTTGGGGAATACAATTATTCCATTCAGGTATGACAGGATTTACCCCTTCAGCAATGATATAGCCATTGTGGAACTGAATAAGAAAAAGGGAGTTGTAGATCGCTCGGGGAATGTACAAGGAGAAATAGTGTATGATCAAATTATCCGGATTGATGAAGAGAAAATTCAGGTAAAAATAGATGATCGAACCGGATACATGAATCGAAATGGAGTAGTGGTGGAAGCTTTAAAACATACCGGTTTCGAGTCATTAGACCCAAAGTTCATCCACTTTACCGGCGCTAATCAATTACGTTGGATTGTAAATTCAGTTACGAAAGATACCATGGCCATACTGCCTAAAGAACACTTTGAAAAAGGATTTGCCCGTGTATCGCAAGGTGGGAAAATGGGAATGATAGACAGAACAGGGAACATTGTTTTGCCTATCAAATATGATTTCGTTGGTCAGTTTTACAAAGGATTTTTGCTCGTTCAAAAGAATGGTAAATATGGATTATTGAACGAAAAATTCAAGGTAATTGAGCGGCTGGTTCATCGCTACTACAGGCAATTACCCAATGGTGAGTATGAATTTTATGAGACTCAGCAACGGCAATGAAACGCTTTTTTACCAGCGTGAATGATGAGAAATGCCTCACCATGTTATTGCGATCTGTTCGTATAGCTGGGAACTCAGACCGAGGAATCCAATAGAGTAGGAAGGCTTCATGTTTTATTTCTTTTTGTCGATTCAATTAGAACCTATTAATCTTCACGATAGTGAAAGCTGTTTACAGAATCAAGGTCGTTGGAGATGATAATAATTATATTGTGATAACCATCTAAGAACTGATTGACAATATCAATCACATATAAATTATATTCATAATCTCCATTAGTATCTTCTTTTTCAAATGTAATTCTTTCTCCGATCCTGGGAATGTGTTGTAATTCTACAACTTGACGATATTCTGGAGAATCCAGTTTAGTCCAATTTTCTAAAATAATTCTTGTTTTCATTTTATTTTAAGTAATTATAATGTGATTAACGTATATTCGGTGTCTTTTGCATTTTTATAATACTACTAAGGATTAGAAGACTTCTCAAAAAAGTAGTAGAGATTATTATTAAACCCGTAATATTCACAAAAAACAATATATCTATATGATGCTTTGAGATTAATATTTTTGTGAAGTAGTTTGCAATAGAAATTAATACCAGTGAATACACTGCTCCTTTAAGAATCTTAGTTGATTTAAAATAGAGTGGTGAAGCGAAAAACACTTGAAAAGGAGTACTATTTTCCGTAATCGATTTGTTGTTTGCATCTTCACCATTTTTCAATGTGATCAAAATGGTCAAAAGAGTTAGTATAAAACCCGAAACAGTAAGTCCGATAGTTCCAATATCAGAAGATAATCCCATCACTTTTGTTTCTTCGGGAAATTTCAATCCCTTGTTCTTTTCTAACCAAAATAGCAATAGGCAGACTACAATTGAAAAAATGTAATCAATTAATACTGGCCGTCGAAAATACCAGTCCAGAAGTCCACTAAGCACTGATTTGCGTGCCATATTTCTTTTCTAAATATTGGTCAAATTGAGCAACTGCAGCCGCAGCAAGTTCTCTTGTATTTAAATATGGGACTTTCATTTCTTCACGATCCTTAACAAGAACAAATTCAGCCACTTCACCGCCGGTCTTCATGTACTTGAGATTAAATTCTTCAAAATTCTCAATTGTTTCTTCACCACCTTTAACGATTTGATTAAGTAACCGCTTAATAAATGCTAGCGACTTTCCGTTTTTAGCTTTCTTGTCTGAACCTTGTATCTGAAAAAATGCTTCTATTCGGAGAAAGAAAGGATCTATTGATCCAGAAAGACCGTTCATATTATTGAAAAAAGATTCCTTTGCATCGGGATTAAGATATTTAAGTAAATCAGGACTTATTTTCATGTCAAATTTCAAAACCTCCTGAATAGAACCTAAAACCTCGCCCACCGTATGCTTCATGTGGATTAATGCTTCCACTTTTTTAGCTGACTTAATTTTCTTACAGACATGTCTCAAGTAATACTCAACGTCTGAAATTCTTGGTCCATTACTATTGAATTGACAAGCCACTATTGGAAATCCTCTTTCTACATCAATATAGAAACTTGTTGTTTCTGCAACAAAATACTCTTCTTTAATCTTATCAAAATCAACCTCTGAATAATCTTCCTTTTTTAAAAATGCAGGTAGATCTTTATCTCTAAGCAATCTGATTTTACCCTTATATTTCTTATCTGGAAGCGAATAAGCGAACTGCGTAATAACCAATCTTCTTTCGGATCGAGTTGTTGAACCCTCATGGCGATCAATAACAATTGCTTTATTGCCAGTTCTTAAACTATCGTAAATGTGATGAGCTGTATCCTTTAAAATTTGATTTGCATTAACGAGTGTTTTACTGTCGTTATAAGGAGTTAAATTGAGGTCAAAAAAGTGAAACAATGCTTCAGCTTTAACAATGTCAGTCATAGTGATAAGTTTGTTGTTCTCAAAGATATATTTTTCGACTATATAATTAATAGTCAAGACAATCAAATTATTATAAATAAACAATTTACTTCGTCGGAACCAACAACTCCCGAATATCAACGTCCAAAACCTCAGCAATTCGTTTCAAGTCTTTTAAATGTGGTTGCAACTTTTTATAACTCAATAAAAGTACTCAATTTCTCATTTATTTCTTCACAACATTTTATTTCCAACTTTTTTCACCAATCAAACTGATAGAATCATTGTTTCAACCAATAAAACCATTGTTTTCAACGAATTACGTCAAATACCCCGGTTGCTTAAAAGGCTGATTTCGCTTACATTTGAAAAGAATGAAGCACGAATTATGAGCAACAAACGACTTATTATCAGACTCATCCAACAAGACCTCAAACACTGCCAATTGCTATACGGATTGAATAGAGTAGGGCTTGACGGAGACGAAAAACACCAACTACAGCTGTTTGATATCGTTTACGATTTGATGAAAGTTCCGCAATCCATAGAATTTGACTGGGGAGCAACGTATCATCATTACATGAAGCAAGGATTATTGCTGGAAATCGGGAGCACAGATACGCATTTAAAACCATTGGCAGAATTGTGTTACAAGCATTTACGGATGTTGGTGAACTGTGAACAGAAACAAGTGAAATTCGAATAAAAAGAGTTTGAGGACTTATGTTAAATAGAAATGCAAATCCGTAAAAGATGATCCGGAAGCAAAGACAAAAAAGCGACCGTGAGTTGCTTTCTAAATCTTTATTTAAATCGGTGACACAGTTCAACCGCTATCACAAGAGCGTGTACCAGGTAAAGTATACACTTAATGAATTCTAAGTAGATCATTTTAGGAATTGTTTAATTAATAAATAAACTCATTAACTCTAACAATTTCATTTTCAAAAATCACAGCGCATAGATTGGACTGCTTAAAGTTCAGCACTGTGTTCCGGAGCTACAGGAGATTGTATGTGTAGTGGTTAATTTAAAATGTGGAATGGTCCCGAACATGAAATCATCTAAATCCCAATCTCTAAAAGACTTTCCGGAGCTTTCAATGATTTGACTTAAAAAGTGGAATTGACTTTTTGGGAGTGATTTCGTGTGGAATACGAAAATGCCTGAAATGCGCTACTGATCAAAGATTTGATTGATTCCGGGGAGTAATTAGCTAATAAGCTGGGAGAGGAGTTTTGGTTCGGAAGAGGGGATTACCTAATAGATGATACAGAAGATTACATAATATTTGTCAGTCATGACATTCAACCTGCTCAAAATGTGACAATTAGTCAGTAAAAAAAATCTAATCTTGACAGAACTTATACTTAATTAAATTTTGGAATGATTTCTGACCATGAATTAATTAATATAGCCGGGACAAAACCGGTAGGTACGTTTTATGAAAGTGCACGTAAGTGTTCCACACGCAGATTTAGGCTGACGTGTGAGGTGTAATTCTGATTCTCCAAATCAGCACACATTTAGCAAGTATATGTGTCGCTGACAAGGCGAATAGACTTATTCCTGGTTCGACTTCTGTTATCGCTGTCATCTTGATAGTTATTAGCAAAGTTACGAATCTTATTCTACTAATGAGTGGCGTTGTGTATTGTGAAAACGAAAAGCAACTTCAGGTATGTATCTACCAATAGGTAAGCCACGACCGGCTATATTTTTTTCTTATGGAACTAAAAAAAGACGACTGGTTAAAGTTTAAAAAATACCCTCATATTGGGGAACCCTTGAATAAAAGGAAGGATGGAGAATGGATTAAAAGTTATGTTTTAAATCCAAATAAAATTGCTGTTCACAAATTTTCACCACTGCTACACAGGGTGATCAACCAAAGAAAATTTCGCCCTGACAAAAACTCCAAAAAAAACAAAAGTCTTAAACGTATTCGGGCAGTTAAAGAATCCAAACAGCGTCATATTTACTTTGCCTCTCATTTGGATTCCATAATCTATAGTTACTATAGTAATCTTCTTACTAAAGCGTATGAAGATTTTTTAGAAGACAAACCTTACAACTCAGTGGCTGTAGCTTACAGAAAAATTGAAATTGAGAAGGGGAAGAGAGGAAATAAATGTAATATCGAATTCGCATATGAAGCTATCAAATTCATAGAGGAGAATAAAAGCAGACAACTTTCAATTATTGTTGCTGACGTGACTTCATTTTTTGACAATTTAGATCATAAACTGCTTCATAAACAATGGAAACGCATTCTACAAACTAATAATTTACCAGATGATCATTACGCTGTTTATAAGAATCTTGTTGCTAAACGATATGTTAATGAGAATGAATTGTTCAAGCGGTTTCAACACAAATTAATTATAGAGAGATTTAAGCCCAATAACATTAAACAAAAAGAACTTAAAAGAAAATTTGTAAGTAAAATTTTCAATATGCGGCATGAAAAAGTCGTATCGTTTTGCAATAAGGATGAATTTTTCGCTGAAGCAACGGACCTCATTCGATTCGATAAACCAAATAATAATGCAGAAAGAGTTTCTCGCGGTAAAAGTCCCTTAAGAGGAATTCCGCAAGGAACACCTATAAGTGCAGCTTTGGCTAATATTTACATGTTAGATTTTGATGAAAGGGTATACAACGAAACTAAATCAGACTCAAAAAATGCTTATTATCAACGCTATAGTGATGATATGATAATTATTTGTGATCGCAACGATGAAGATCATTTTTATAATCTGATCCGTGAAGAAATTGAGGTAAAAGCAAACCTTGATATCCAACCTAAAAAAACCAACATCTATAGGTATGAATTAAATGAATATTCTGAATTTAAAGGAGGTCTATTAGAAAATGGTGTGGTTAATCCCAACAATCAATTGGAATACTTAGGTTTTGTTTATGATGGCTCTAAGGTTAGAGTGAAAACTGCAGCATTTTCAAAGTTCTATCGGACAATGAAACGATCATTTAGAAGAGGTGCTCATTTTGCGAAAAAATCTCATATACCTTCAGACTCATTATTTGAGACACGATTATATAAACGATTCACTCACATTGGAGCTAGACGACGTCTAAAATGGTTGGTTGATCCTCAAAAACCAGATAGTTATATAAAGTCAACTCAGCAGGACTGGGGAAACTTTTTAAGTTATATGAACAAAGCGAATAGTGTTATGAAGAGCATTAACGGCGATGATACGATCGCAAAACAGCATCGTAAAACCTGGAGAAAATTTCATGAGGTAAAGAAAAAAACATATATGGAGATTAATAAGGGTGTTGACTTTGATTAAAAGCTTTTAAAAATTATTATTTTAGTCCGAAATAACTTATAGCACAAAACCTCTACTGTTCATGGAAAAAAATCGTCTTAAAATTTTTATTCATCGTAATAAAATATTGAATTTTAAAATCACCTGTATCTGCTAATCTATGCCATATTCTGGTGGAAGTTCAACAACAACCGGTGTTGAGTATCAAAACTGGTTTCTGACATTATTGTTTTCATATGCCTTCTTCGAACAAGATTATCATATCTATCCTGAAGCATTGAGAACCTCAATGATCAAGGTTGACGATATTGTCGTTAAGTCTAAACATGGTGATTTCTTTTATAGCTTAAAATTCCGGTCTCCATCTAAAAATTTACATTGGTCACATTCAGATCTATGTTCGCAAGACATATTGCTTGATTTTAAACAACAACTTATTGCTACTCCAAAAGCTAAACTTGTTTTAATCTCAGAAAGTAATTGTTATTTGTTTTCTGAAGTCTTCAATAGGGCTATAAATGCAAGTGGGAGCCAAGATATCCATGAAAAGCTTGACAATGAATTTGCTGTTGATGTCTGGGAAAAAGCCAAACATGTTCTCGATTTCGACGATTTCCAGATGATTGATTTTGCGCGCAGAGTTACTAACCGGACCTTACCGATTGAGGATCTCAAGTATTTAGTAAGACACCGTTTCATGCACGTAACTAACCACGATTTAGTGGCTGAATTATTGCTTTCCAAAGCTCTCGAGTGTTCTTCAAATAAAAGAGTGGTAAACAAACTTGTAATAAATAACTGGCTTCAGGAACGAACTATCCCAATTAATTTTTCAAACAAATGATGAAAACACCAATACTTTCTAACCGTCCGATAGATTTTACACAGATTAACCCAGGTGAATTTGAAGAGATTGTATATCATTATTTCAACGAACAAATTAAAAACAATCTTTTCAATGGGATTTATGACAAAGTTCATCTCTCTGTTGGAGTAGGAGAGCGTGGCGCTGATCTCATGTTATATAATAACGATAAAGTTGTTGGATGTGTACAGTGTAAAAAATATAATGGAAATGTTTCAGAAACTGTGATTTTTGACGACCTAGTTAAATTTCTTTTAAACCATATATCTGAGTGCCGTGAAACTGGCCAACCATTCTCAACTCTTATTCATTCTATCCACAGTTTTACATATTATTTTGTTGCTGCAAAGGATATTACTCAAGATGCAAAAATCTTAATTGGAGACTTCTCCCAAAATCGAAAAAAACTCAATTTACAGAAAACAGTCGAGTCCACAACTGCAAAGTATAACAAGCTAAAACATCTTGATTATTTGGATGTTGTATCTGAACTAGAAGAATTGCTTGATTCAATAAGAATACTTCAGATAAACAGTACAGATATTGATACAGTTATCAGGTCGAATATCAATATTTTTCAAAAATATTTTGCTGTTGAGAAAGTTATCGATGAACAAACAGTTCAAGAATTGAAAAATCACCTGGGAATTGATTATTCAAAAGAGAAAATACTTGAACTCGCTAAAAATGCTTCCTCTAGTATTACGGGGTTAAAAACACATTTTGGCAATAATTCTTCCTCAACTATCCTAAGATCTGAAGTAAAAGACATCTTATACTGGCTTCAGAACCCTCTAAAGGAAAATCAGGATAATATTGCCGTCGTCTCAGGAAATGCTGGTTTAGGCAAATCAGTTGTAATGTTGCAGCTTTATGACCAACTCAAGCAAGAATCTATTCCAACTATTTGCTTAAAGGCAGATCGACTTGCTTTTGACACTGTAGAAGAATTGGGACGTGAAAGCGGATTGGGAACTGATTTCTTTACATTTATGGATCAGTTCATATCCTACGAACCACAGGTGGTCTTGATCATTGATCAAATCGATGCACTTTCTCAAACTCTATCGTCTAACATGAGACCATTGGGAATGTATGACAGAGTTATTAAGCGCTATGCCAATCAATCAAAAGTAAGAATTGTAGTTTCATGTCGAACATACGACTTAAATTACGATCCAATAATCAATACTTATTCTAATAAGATCAACTTTGCTATTAAGCCCCTTGACATTGATGAACTAAAACAAATTCTTTCAATTAATAAGATCAATCCCGGTAAACTAAACCGAGAACTCATCGAATTACTTAAAACACCTTTACACCTAGATGTCTTTCTCAAAGTATATTCTGATGATCTTGAAATTTCCACTATAAAAAGCATTCAGGATCTTTATAGAGAATTATGGAATCTTCGAATCACTAGTAATAGATCGGAGAAAAGTAAGAATATTGACTTTGCACAAGTCGTAAAACTTGTCTTTAGTATTGCATTAAAGATGTACGAGGATCAATCAATTAATATTCCTGATGATTCTTTTACCGATTTATTTCCGAAGGAGTTAGAATATTTAAGTACGGAGGGCGTCGTATTCCGCAGAGAGAATCACCTTGAATTCTTTCATCAAACATTTTTCGATTACTGCGTAGCACGCAATTCTGTGACATCAAAAGAAGATTTACTTACAACTATAAAAAACCGGCACCAAGGTTTGTTTCTACGCTCGAAAATTCAACAAATTCTTAACTATAAGCGAGGTGTAGATGTCCAAAGATATATAAAGGATTTACAAGCAATTTTAGCTGATAGTCAAATCCGTTTTCATATCAAACTTCTTGTGCTACGGCATGTTGCATTACAAGATACTCCGCTCGTTCAGGAACAACAGTTCATTGAAAAAATATTTAAGGACGATAAAAAATCAAAAGACATATTCATTTCATTGTACCATGGTGATGGATGGCTTGACATTTTTATAGACAAAAAATGGATTCAGCAAGAAGTTAATAGCAATGACCTTGAAAGTCTGGATTTAATTCGCTCTTTTTTAAGACGATTTACGCATCGAAAGAGTGAACAGTTGATCAATTTCATAATTGAAACTAAATCATCTATATCCATTGATCCAATAATTCAGGATCTCCTTTGGGGAGTAAGGGAGTATAATGATTCTCGATATATGGATCTGGTAGAATACATCTTGGATAAAATCGGAGAGCCAACACTTGGGTATGCATTATTTCATTTTCTGGAACATGGAATAAAGAACTACCCTGAAAGAGTATGTGATATCCTATTACGTTTGGTTTCCATTGGTCCAGACAGTAAAGATCAATACGGGCAAGATGATTATTTTCCTGGACAAAATCATTCAGAGATTTATAAAGAACTTTGGGAAAATCATCCAGATATAACCTATCTCTTAGTGAAGCGGATAATCAATGAAATCATTGATAAAAGAGGATATAGTTCCTCCAATAAAAAACGCGGCGCTATAAAAGTAGACAGAACCTTTCTTTTGTACACAAAAAAGGAAGAACAGCTATACTTTCATTCAGAACAGTTAAGCATGTTACAAGACTATCTTATTGAAAAGGCAAATACTGATCACGATTTTGTTAGACGAGAAGTACTAGAATATTTAAAATCTGAATCTATCACTCACTTAATTATTGCATTTAGTGTAGTTGAAAAGCACCCATTAATATTTCTACAGGAGAGTTTTCAATTCTTCTCTACGGACGTAGAGATAAAGAAAATAATCGGACTAAGCCTTTATATGAATTATCTTCTGCAAGCAAGTTTAGGTAACGCTTATCCTCATTACAGCCCCGAGCAGCAAAAGATTGTGAATTCGATGCTCGTTAAACTGTATCCTGACTCTGAGTTAATGGTAATTGATTTTGGCGATGGAAAGAAAATTCGAAAATCATACGGCAATACTCAGTATGATTTCATCAGAGCCATTCCAAATTCAGAAAGAAATCGTTATCCTGAACTCAAACGAAGCTTTCAAGAACTTAAACGTAAGTTTGGAGACAGAGGAAATTTGGAAGAGCCCAAAGGCATTTCTCTTCATTCAGGTGAAAAAATGTTACCCCAAGATGCATTTGATAAAATGACCTTCGAAGATTGGAAAAGAACTTTTAGAGAATACAATATCGATAATCCGAATTATGATTCATGGAACGATCCTGGTGAACTTTCTCATAGCCGTGAATTTGAAAATAGAGTTTCACAAAGAATAGAGTATTTTCTGCCTTTAATCGATGATATATTGATTGATTCAACCATTCCCCAATCTTATAAGGTAAAGGGGCTTGAGGGCTTAAAAAATGGAGGATTACCTCCTGACCATTTATTAATACGATTCAAAACTGCGATTCAACATACTGAATTCAATAATGAATACAGCCGTTACTTACTTTGGATAACTAATTATTTTACTGAAGCCGGTATTAATGATAAGGAAGTATTTGAATTTATTAAAAACATCTCCATAAATGGCTCAGAAAGAGATGCCTTTACTAATGATGTACTAAATATGGGCATTAATTCCACCCGTGGTGCAGCAGTTAGTTCCTTGATGGATTATCATTTTTCTGATAAGAGTAGAGAAGAAGTTTTCGGCGTATTAAGAACGATCGCAAATAATTCTAGCCCATCTACCCGGGCCTGTGCACTTTATAAACTGGCGAATTATCTCAAATATAATACTGAAGAAGTTCTTGAAATCTTTCTTCTACTCCTGCATGATTACGATCCAGGTCTTGTGAAACTTTCTGTTCACGTATTAACATACTTAATCAATACTCATTTCAAAGAGTTAATCCCGTTCCTGAAAAGAAGCATATATGTCAAAGACTCTAGCAAAACAGTAGGTCATCTTTTGACCAAGGCCTATTGCTTTGATTACTCCGGATCCGAGGAGTTACTAGAGGAGTTTTGGTCTCAAGGAAATGATCAAAAAGAAGCATCTATTGCAATCGCTTGGGAATTCATTAAAGTGAACGAACGGGTGAATCGTGCTTTGAAAATTGTTTCAAAATTCCTCGATTCCGACGACGATAAAATTGCCAAGGCCTACATCTTTCCATTTTTTAATCTTCAGAATGAATTGTTCGATCAGCTTTATGAATTCCTTAGTCTATATGTGGAATCGAATGTCGGAAAATATAGAGAAGACTCCTTCTACCGATATCTATTGAAATGTGTAAATGACAAACCTGAAAAGTGTATTCAACTTGCAGCTCACTTTGTCAATCATATTGACAAGATGAAAAATCATCAGATGCACAGAAACGAACCACTTCAGGTGATTATTCAGGCATATAATTGTCTAAGGGAGTATAACAAAGATGATAAAGCTACTGAAGATGCTATGGACGCTTTTGATTTAATATTACAAAACCTAGATCTTAGAGCTGGAGCCTTTGAGGTTCTCGCTAAGGTTGATTTATATTAGTTCAAAATAAACATATAGGCATCCCAACAGAATCACACAGAATTATATATAGCTGTATACATATACTATCCATGGCTTTTCCAGAAAGTGTAACAAATGAATCAATCTTAGCAAAATTTGGTCCTGATATTCAGATAACTGAGGTTAATTAATCAAAGTTTGTTATCTCTTAATAAGAGAATTGTTTATAGCGCTAGATTCCAAAAAATATTAATTTAGTTGAAAAATTATAACCATTATTTATGTCTACTATTACTTCACCTATCCATGTCATTTTACCGCCGTTAGAAAAACAGATTTTTAAAAACGGTAAAAACTCTATCACTAATCTGATCTCGCCAAAAATCAAGTTAGCTTTTACCATAGTTGATAGCGATTCAAAGTCAGTGACTATTAGCGCTGGGAAATCAAATATCTATTTAACTGCTGATTCAACTAATATCCCAAAAAATATCAAGTACGCTTTATTGACTGGCTCTGATCCAACCACCTCAAATATTAATGATGGAAGTATTGAAATTAAGAATTGGATTAAGCATCCAGGATTAAATATGGTACAGAATCCAGCGAAAATTACTTCTTCATGGAAATCTGCTTTTAAATTTAAAGAAGAAAATGTTCAATCTGGAGATAAGGGGCTACGACAGCCACAAATAGGTGCATTATATATGCTACTAGGGCATTTAAAACTTCCTTTGAACACTGCAACGGTTGTACTTCCCACTGGTACAGGAAAAACAGAGACTATGTTATCTGCTTTAGTGGCTCAACAATGCCAAAAGCTTTTAATTATTGTACCATCGGATTCATTAAGAACACAATTATCTGGTAAGTTTTCTACTCTTGGGTTACTAAAAGAATTTGATATCGTCGATGATGATGCACTTTACCCTATTGTTGGAACAATCGGTCAGGGATTTAGCTCAGTTAAAGATTTAAGCGACTTTGTATCTAAATGCAACGTAGTAATAACAACAATGGGAATATTATCTCGTTGTGATGATGATCAGAAAATAGAAATCTCTAAACTGTTCTCTAATGTATTCATCGATGAAGCACATCATATAAAAGCTAAAACCTGGGATAAATTTAAAAACATTTTTCCACCCGAAAAAGTAGTTCAATTCACGGCAACACCTTTTCGTAACGACGGAAAAAGACTTGATGGAAAAATCATATTTAATTTCCCTCTCAAGAAGGCACAAGAACAAGGATACTTCACCAAAATTGATTTCATATCCTTGCGAGAATACGACTTTGAAAAGGCAGATAAACTAATTGCAGAAACTGCCATCAATCGTCTAAGGGAAGATTTAAAAACCTACAATCATATTTTAATGGCCCGCTGTGAAACAAAGAATCGTGCAATTAAAGTGTTTGAATATTATAAAGATCAATTGGATCTAAATCCTGTTTTAATTTATTCCGGAGTACCAGGATTTCAGGAAACGTACAAAAAGATACTTAACAAAGAAGCCAAAATTATTGTGTGCGTTGATATGCTCGGTGAAGGTTTTGATTTACCCGAATTGAAAGTTGCTGCTTTTCACGATATTAGAAAGAGTCTTCCAATTACTTTACAATTTGCCGGGAGATTTACCAGAACTAAGCACGATGAAGCTCTAGGAAATGCATCATTCATAGCAAATATTGCTGATCTTAATGTAAGATCAGAACTATCAGAATTATATGCAAGAGATGCCGATTGGAATGAGTTATTATCCGAAGCAAGTCTGGGAAGAATTGGTGATGAAGTGGATTATAAAGAATTGATTGATGGTTTTTCAAAATTAAGCGATACTAAACTCCCCTTCCAGAACATTAAACCAAAGTTCAGTACTGTTGTTTACAAAAACAAGACTAAAGGCTGGTTTCCGTCAAATTTTCCCAAAGGAATACCTGGATATTCTAACTTGGAATATGTTTTCTCCGACGTTAATGATACAGAAAAAATTCTTGTCATTATAACTGCTAGAAGAAATGACGTTGAATGGATTAATCATAAAGACATTACTATACTTAATTGGGAAATGATTGTTGTTTTTTGGGAAACTAAAAACAATTTACTTTTTATTAATAGTTCCGATAATGGTAGCTTGTATGGGGAACTTGCAAAAGCAATTATTGACGAAAGTGCTGAGTTAATTAAAGGGATCAACGTGTTTAAGACGTTTCACAATGTCAAGAGAACAAGACTACAAAATGTTGGTTTGAGATATTTTCTTGGTAAGAATGTCAGGTTTCGTATGCATGTCGGAAGTGATGTAGCACAGGCAATAAGTGTTGTTGATGAGAAAAAAGGTGAGAAAGCTTTTGTTATGGGGGTTGGGTATGAGAATGGTAATCAAGTAAACCTTGGAGCTTCTTACAAAGGAAGGATTTGGAATAAACTTGTCGGAGATTTAATGTCTTTTAAAAAATGGTGCATTAATTTAGGGAATAAACTAGCCGATCCCGATATTGATCCCAATCAAATATTGAAAGAGACCTTGATTCCTTCATTAGTTACTGCAGTTCCACAAAACATGCCTGTTTGGATAGATTGGGATGAAGAAATGTATATGTATTCTGAAACTCGATATCAGTTTGAAATAGATGGTGCCTTTTTTGATTTATCCAAAATAGAAATTCAACTTGAAAATCCCCAAATTGGAGGACCACTAATGTTCTCGATTTCATCCGAATCCAAAAAAGCAACTTTCGAGATTGAGCTATTCGAAAACACAACGGATCCTGAAAATATTTTTCCAGACTACAGAATAATCTTGCGAAGTAGAAATAATGTGGAGGCCCTTTACGGAAACACAAAGGAACCAGCTATCAAATTCTTTGAAAATAAAACTCCCATGATATGGTTTGCTGATGGATCCGCGCTTTGTGGAAATGAATATATAACACTAAGTCAACAAATTAACGTCTATCCTAGAGAAGAAATAATTGCTTGGGATTGGAGCGGAACAGATTTAAGTAAAGAATCTCAAGGAGTAACTCCCAAAATTACAAACTCAATTCAATTCAAAGTGATTGAGGAATTAAAGAAACAGGATTTTGATATCATTTATGATGATGATTATTCTGGTGAGATTGCTGACGTAGTTGCTATGAAACTCTTCAGTGATCGTATAGAAGTAAAACTATTCCATTTAAAATTTGCATCTAAAGGTAAAGTAACTAATCAGATTACAAATCTATATGAGGTTTGTGGTCAAGCGCAAAAATCGATACATTGGAAACATAAATCGGGAGATGAGTTTATCAACCATTTACTTCGTAGGGAACAAAAAGTCAAGAACGGTGTTTCGTGCTCAAGAATAGAGAAAGGTAGTAAACAAGATCTGGAAAAATGGCTCACAATCGCAAAGAAGGAAATTCCAATGGCCTTTGAAATAATTGTTGTTCAACCAGGGTTTTCAAAAAGAACAGCGTCAACAGAAATACTCACACTTCTTGGGGTTACTGAGAATTTTATAAAGGAACTTGCTAATATCGATTTAAAAGTCATATCAAGCTATTAAATATTTATTGTAATGACAAATAGAGATTATTTTTACAAATTATTCTGGCAACAGAGATCATGCTATAACCTTTTTTTATTATCTAAAGAGGAGCTTCTAGATACGCAGTCATTCACTTTGATTAATCGAAAAATTGAAATTCCATTCCCTAGAATCATTATTTCAAATTTCGTCGAGAACGAAAGATATCAGATTGATATACGTAATACTAAAAGGACCAATCGAAATGAAGACTTTCTCCAAAATCAAATAGATCGATATAAACCATTAGTGTTTGATTTTATAGATAAACATTTCGGGAAACCATTTGAAAAAATTAAAGAGGACTTCAAGGAGCCACAGGAACTTATTGGTCGAATTGTGCCGGCACTTATCACTAAGAAAGGTAATTTTGAAGAAGTAATCCTAGATGAACTTCATCATTATGGTTTTGCTGGAAAACATATCAAAACCTTCGAGGAATTAGAAATTTATTACAAAACTGATTTTGTAAGGAAGAAAATAGAAGATGCGTTATCTGATGGAACCATTTACGATGTTTTGACATTTCTCCGGAACATCAAAGAATTGTATTTGGGTGAGTTATATAAAGGCATGTATGCTTCCAATCAGGTCCTTGTAAATAGCTTAAATGCAGAAGATAATTTCGAAAGTAGAATAAATCTTTTCGAATTACTATTTGAAGCAGAACTTATTTCCTACGGTTCCGAAGATGTTTTTGTTGAATGTCATCATTGTGACCCTGGAATGTATAAGGGATCCCTTCATGTCAAATTGAAACCAAAAAAACTAAAGCAATTAACATGTCCAATTTGTCAAAAAGAGGTCACTTATTTTGCTTCATTTGACATTCATCAAGAATTGTTTAGCATAATTAAAGCAAATGATGGACTTTTGCTCGATGCTCTGGAGTATCTACTAGGGCATCGTAAATTATCTTTCAGATCGAATTTAATTTTCAATGAATTGAAAGGTTTAGAGATCGATTGTGTGTTTGAGATTAACAGCGTAATATTCATTATCGAAACCAAAATGTTTAAACTTAACACTGAAAACAGAAAATTGGCCACTAAAATTAAAAGAAGTGCAAGTAAGTTAGACAAAGACACTAAAATTCTTTTAGAAAAACATCCTGTCGATAAAGAAGTCAGATCAATACTTCTCCTTAATATTACTAATGAGGAAACTTTAATGAAACTGGTTGAAGATATAGATACAACAGTTGAAATAATGAGCCTATCATCAATAAAAAGGATACTGGAAACTTCTTCTAATTAAGTATAAAATAAATCTTTTATTTAATAATTCTGAAATAATACATCGTCTCCTGACCATCAATAACGATACTCATCGTCATTGCTCTTTTACTTGGATTCAGATAGATCCTGGAGTTTCTCAATAATTCGTGATTTGGTATTGCTCCAGGAGGAAGCATATCGTTGAAAGCACTATCTGCAGTTATACTTAAACGAAGTTCATCTTTTTTTCCGCGGTCGGATTTAGCAAGCTTGATATCAACGGTTCCTCCAGTAGTTCCGCCTCTCCAGGACAATACTTCCTCTTTACTATCAATCCATAGTTTTGTTGTCTCATAGAAAATTTGGGTAGAGCTATCTGAATAAATGCAAGGGGACGGGTAAGGCTTTTCAAAGGTTCCGTCAGCCATTTTAAGCAAACGCTTTTCTTTGCAGCTTGTAGAGCAAAGCAAAATTAATACGATAGGGAATAGGGTTAAAAATTTGGTTATTGATCTCATTTCTCCAGAAATTTAGCTAATTGATAATTGTGTTCCGAAAGGTTGATGTAAAGCCGTCTCAGAGTTTTGTTTTCTTCTTCAATCGGATTTGGTAAATCGGATTTTGATTTCATTCCAGGTTCAGACGAGAATGCTGGCAAAGGAATAGACAGCCTGGTTCTCCATGCGTAAAAAGTTTGGACCGTAATTCCATATTTCTCGCAAATTTCTCTCACGCTAATCCCAGTAGTATTGCGCTCTTTCAATATTTCCTGTTTCTCGGAATCTGAATATCTGGCCTTGTACATGATCTTCAAAATTTAGACAAATATAATAAAAAGACCTATTATAATAGGGTAACTTTTATCCTTCGTGTACCCGTGATTTGTTTCATGGAAAAAGACACTTTAAATAGGTCGCAGGAGGATTCCCAATTGTATCAAATTGGACGGGCCCTGAAACAATTAAGAATTGATAAAGGCATATCAAATTATGAGGCTTTGGCAGATGCATTAGATATGGCGCGATCACAATATGGCCCATACGAAAATGGAAAAAATCTTAGGTTAGGGACATTGTTACGAATACTCAATTATCATCAAATAAGTTTGACTGATTTCTGTAATAAGTATCTTTCGAATAACTCTTAAGATTTGTAACTTCCATTCCAAGTTCGATTGTATCTGCTAATTCACTGAAAAATGGAAAAAACTCATGAACATTGGGGAGAATCCAGCGATGACATCCTGAAAGGTGCTATAATTAAATTTGATTTTTGGGATTGGGAACAAGAAATTATACCGAAGCCAATTCCCAGATTTGCACCCGGTATTCAATTTCATTATCTTGAAGAAATACTTTTCTGGGTTAAAGAAGCCGGCTTTCTTGATGATTATAAAGTGATTTTTGCCTGGTTTACACAAGACCGAAAAGTGAATATCAAACACCGCCTTAAATGGAAAGGAACTACTTCATCACTTGTTCGATTCTTCGATGAGTTAATCGAACACAATATTCTTGATCGAAGGGAACTAACGACTCTAAGCAACAAGCTTTCAACTATTTTCGTATATCTAAACAAATCCGGAGAGTTTGTTCCCGTTCAAAAAAGTGCAGTACAAAGCTCTAAAAACATAAGCCTCATTTCAGAGTATATTAAAGGAAACAAAGAAGTTAAATCAATTAACTGCGTCATATCCATTATTTTAGCAAGACTTCAAAAATAGATATGTATTAAAAAAATACAATCCAGGTTACCTTTATTTTTGGAAATACTTGATTTGTTTTTGATTAAGTGGGACTTTAGCCTTGTACAACAAAAAATCCCGCTCGGGCTGTTCATTTCCAATGGCGGGATTTAATCTAAATTTAAGTTATGGCTAATTTAAGCTATCCAAGGATAATATCCTACAGAAATCGGCATGTTTTTTTTGTAAGAACTTTTTTCCAGAACAAAATCCGGAAAAGGAGCAACTATTGCTGACATAGCCTCAATTCAATTTTCTTTTGTTTAACCTGAAAGTAAGGCCTACAGAATAGCGATTCCCTGTAAATCTTCTTTCACAATTCAATTTCTAATGGATATAATTTCATTGGACGGGCAGATCTATGTCCAATTGTCCTTCCTTAAAAAGTATGGTGTAAATGAACAAAGCGTTATGAATGGTATGAACCGTAATCGGAAAAATAAAACTCGATATTTCGAACATTTAACTGATCCGAACGATAAACGCATTAAATGGATTCTATACGAATCTATTAGCCCCCAGCTCAAGACGAAACATGAACTCCCTCATGAGGATCACCTTAATAAAAACCTGAAACAATACGAGCAGAGTAAAATTGAAGATTTCATCTCAATGCAGCTACATTCAGCTTGTGAAAGAGGCTATCAGGCATTTTTAAAGCATTACAATGAACTGTTTTTTGATCCTGAACTCATTCGATCTTACGCAATAACCCATGCTGTTTTTCATCAAATAAAACAGATGCACTGTTTTGAAATCCCCATTAATAAAATTTTCAGAGCTTATCGTAAAATTGATGGATTAATTTTCGAAACTGATTCTTTGAAATCATTCTATGCAAAGCTTAAAAAATTTCAGCAATATGGATCCGAGGCCTTTGTACACCGCAGCCTGGGGAAAACAAAAAATTCCCGTAAACTAACTGATGCTCATCTTAAAGAAATCAAAAAATATTATTCAGATCCAAAGCAGTTATCCTATTCAACAATACACGAACGCGTAAATAATTGGGCTGTATTGAATGGATATTCGGAGGTTTCTGTTGGTACAGTTAAGAGAATTTTGTCTGATCCATACATACAAAATCAGTGTAAAACAAGACGAAACGGGAAAGACTGGGAGAGGTATTATTTCAATCCTTTCAAATTGAGGGAGGAACCTAAGTACAATGGTGAATCCTGGCAACTTGATGGCAGCAGGCTTCAAATTCCGTATTTAGAAAATGATAACCGTCCGGCTTTTCTGCAATTATTTGTTATAATGGATGTTCATTCCCGTAAGATTGTTGGGTATTCCACCGGAAAAACTGAGAATCATACGCTCGTAATTAGTGCGATCAAAATGGCAGTAAAAAACACTGGATATCTGCCTTTTGAAATGGTGACAGATAACAGTTCATGCTTCAAACACGAACGATTCAAACGACTGGAAGAATACATCTCTATTTATGGAACAAATTTTCGCAGGTGTAGCCCAGACTCCCCCAGAGAGAAAGCTCATGTAGAACGATTTTTCTCCACTTTTCAAACTGTTATATGCAAAGGAAAAGATGGATACATCGGGGAAGGAATTAAAAGCAAACGGGAAGAGGGGAGACCTGCAAAAGAAATGATCAGACAAGCATTGAACTCAAATAACCTGCGACCCAAGAAAGAACTTGAATTATTGGTTGATGAACTAATAAAGGAGTACAATGCGAAGAAGACGAATACTAAGAGAGAATCTCCTGATATCTGCTTTTTGTTAGCAAAAATGGATCGGAGTATTGTGAAAATATCTGAAAGTCAATTTGCTTTGATGTTCTGGGATCGTGTTCAGGAATACCGTATCAGAAACTCCATGATATTATTATCTGAAGGAAGTTCAAGAAACAACCAATTTCAATATATCATCCATGAAATGGATTGGAGATACCGCTTAAACGGAACAACTGCTCTGGTCTGCTATCAAAAGGAAGATCGAAGTCGAATTAAATTATTTGATAAAAATGAAAAGTTCCTTCTTGAACTATCGAGATCTCATAAATTAGAATCAGCCTCACGTGCAACGACCAAATCTCCCGAAAAATCAAAAGCGGATTCAATTGAACCTAAACCAAAAAAGGACCGGATTCGTCCCAAACGGATTCCTTCTAAAAATCAATTGTACAAAGTTCCAGCATCGATGGACAAATTTCTAATTAAAAACAAAGGAACAGATGAATAAAAAAATATTAGCTACCAGTAATTACAACACTATTCAAAACCTGTGCGACTATACTCGTTCCAATACCAAAATGATAGCAATAATTGGATATACCGGAGCAGGGAAAACAACAGCTTTTGAAGAATACCTAGAAAATAATGAAGATGTGTATTACATGGTTATTAAAACAAGTATGACGATGAAAGAATTTTACTCAAGTCTTTTAAATACTTTGGGAATTGAAGGACGTGTCATGGGCTCTACATTACATTCTTTGATCAACCAAGCTTCTCACAAACTGAATTATGGTGGCACAAAGAAGTTACTCATCTTTGATGAAGCTGGAAAGTCTAAACCAAAATTCTTTGAATACCTACATGAACTGAGGGATAACACAAAGGATACAACAGGAATTATCATTGCAGGTCCGGAATACTTCCATGAGTACATGAAAAAATGGAAGACTCGCGGAATTCCTGGTATACCTGAATTTTACAGACGAATTAATCATTGGGAATTCTTAAGCGAGCCAACAAAAGAAGAAATCCGCGGTTTTGGTGAATATTACAATGTCACCTCTGAAGAAGCCATTCAGGAAATGATTAACAGTTGTAAAAACTTCTCGGAGATCATGGATTACATTGAAGCATATCACCAACAGAAACGAAAAAAAGTGAACAAATAACGACCGTTAAACAGCCGATCTATTTTGAACCGAAATAGGTCGGTTTTAACTGCAAAATCATTGCACAAATAATCGAAAAGCTGATTATTAATTCAATCAAAGAAAATGAAAACTATAGGATACATTCGGGTAAGTACCGATAAGCAGGACCTAAACAAACAACGACACTTACTTCTGGAACATGCGCAACGGATCCAGATCGTCATTACAGAATTCATTGAAATCGAAATCTCCAGTACCAAATCGGTCCGAGAACGCAAGATCGATGAGCTCACTTCCAAACTGGAATCCGGAGATCTTCTCCTGGTAGCAGAATTAAGTAGGCTAGGGCGAAATATGATCGAAACCCTCAACATCATCAATACATTACTGGAAAGGGGAGTAGAGATCGTCTTTATTCGACAACCAGAGCTTTCTACCTATAAGAACTCACATCATGTAAAACTGCTCCTGGCTATTTACAGTTACTTTGCCGAATCGGAACGTGAATTCATTTCCATTCGAACCAAACAAGGATTGATCGCAGCAAAAGCCCAGGGAAAGAAACTCGGCCGGCCAAAAGGAAGTCAGAACCGAAAGGGGAGGGCACTCGATCCTTTCCGGGAACAGATCATGGAATACCAGCAACTGGGATTACCGGTTGCCAGTATTATGAAGATTGTGAATAATCAGTTGGAGGAGAAATTGAGTTATAATAGTTTCAAGATGTTCATATCGACAATTAATTAGAATAAAAGTTTAACAAACTTCATCCAAGTGAATATCAGTTATTTCTAAATTATCTCCTTCTCCCTCTGAATCAAGATCAAAACTAATATTCATAGTAAAAATTAAAGTTGCTTCACCGATATAATGAAAGTGATCTTCTCCTGGATCTCTTGCAGCATTATATTCATAAACTTCTGAATCATAAGATATCGATAAATTGGCGTAAACAGAGGCTTTAGATCCTATTGTTTCAACTTCAATATTTTTACATTCTAAAATTTCAGAATAATTCCCCGAAACATATCCACCCATCCAAATTTCATCAAAAACATCAGATGGTTCCAATCTTTCTACTGCAGAGTCAATCTTAGATAGAATTTCGTCTATAAAGAACTTGTCAATATTCTCTAAGATAAATTCACTGTCAAATTCTGTATTCTCAACAAATGCCAATATTTTTCTTTCTGGTTTATCTAATTCTGGCCCAAAAATCTTTATGAAATCTAATGCAGAATTGACAACTTTAAATCGTTCTGTGTCAACTAATAAGTCGTTATGAACTTTATCCTTATCCTTACCACAAAAATCGGAAGTGTTGTTAGTCAGCAATATGCATTCGTCTAGTTTTTTACTCTCGACGTAGCTTGAATAAGTTTTCCAAATTAAAGCATCTTTCAACTCTGATTTATTCTCAGTAAATGGCTTCTTCTTATTAATTGCACGATCTACTATATCAGGAAGAAACTCATCTTTGACTGGTAAAAAAATGAAGTGATTTAAACGGGATAAACCTAAATAATATTGATCAAAAACTCGAAGTTGTTTTTCGACGTCAGTTAATAGTAGGGGGTCTCCAAGCCTCAGTCTTCTAACATTTTTATTTAACTTGCTCAGAATCGTATTTCGCTCAATAAGTTCCTTTTCAAATTGCCTCCTTAACTCCAGCTTTACGATATCAGACATATATAGATCTATCAATCCTTTTTCTGCAAATTCAAGCAGCCGTTTAGATGATTTTTCTAGAAAATAATCTTTGAAAAGTATACACGAATCTAAAAAAACATGCATATCCTAATTTTTACCTAGTTCTTTTTTAACTGCCGCTGCACTTGTTCCAACCTTGGCAACAGCATTTTTAATTGCAGTTTGAGTTGTATTTAGTGATTTGGCCCAATTCCTAAGCTCGTTGGGATCTTTAACGTCAATGCGTTTATTGTCCGGTGATCCAGTGTTTTTTTTGTTATCAGTCATGATAATTATATAATGGTTAAGCCCCTAATATATATATTATGTAAATACTTCTGTCTATTTAGAGTGAGATAAAATCAACTCAAAGAAAAAATCCTTTTATTTGAGTTAAATAATTTTTCCACTATGAAAACAAATCTTCTATTCACTATAATCTATAGCCAATGACTACTCAGACAAGTTTTTCCACCATCGTTAGCATTGAATATGATGCAATTTATGACCAGCCTAGACCAACATGGGAATCACTATTTAACGGAATTCCAACAGCAACAATCATTGAAATTATTGGAGGATTAAATGCACGAATTTTTGTAAATGAAAGAGACTTAGATACTCAACGTGAATTAATTGCGTTTGTTCTTCAAAGACAATCACCTCAATTAAAAAAGCGATTTGCTGACCAAATGGCAAAAGCCCTTTTTGAAAAGAATCAATTCTCATTTGTCTCTAACCAAAGTTCAGTTGTTTTAATCGAAAGGGCATTAGAATTCTATAATCCAGGAAATGCCAGAAATTTAACAATAGAGGAAGAAGAACGATTTATTAAAGCATATTTACTAGCAACCCAAGAATGGGTAGACCAAGATTCTCTAATTAAAAAACCGGTTGAAAAATTTAAGACCCCACAAGAATTATTAGAATTTTTACTTCCACATTTCCTTCCGTTTGAAGATCTAAAAAAATACAGAGACTTTCGTTGGCAGATATATAAATCAGTTGAGTTTTTTACTTATGTAGAGCAACACGATGAGTTAAAGGAATTTTTACCTGCATTTAATCAAAAATATTCCACTAAAAGCTGGCAAGACTATATTTACCAGATACTGAATTGCTTTTTAACTTTATACAAGCCTGGAGATATTGATCAAAATGCAGCAAAACTTATTACTCCACCAGACGATCCAATTAATGCTTTCTTTGGTTCATTGTCGATTATTGATCCTACCTCATTTAAACAGAAGCCGGATTTTATCTCTTTAAGAGAAAAACCTCTTTACAAATCAGAAGCCAACACCTATATTGCATACAATTATTCTTTTCTTATTGATAAATTATTCCAGACGATTGTTTTTGATTTTGGAAGCACATTAATGGAATCAGGAGCGGTAAAGGATATACCCGATTTTAAGTCCAGGTATTTTTCAGAGCACTTTTATGAACAATATCTGTTATATCGATTAGGCAAGTATATGGTCGGTAAACGAAAAAAATGTTTTTCACTGGACGGTCTAGAATGGGAAAAGAATGCAGGCGAGAAGGGGCCAGATTTTTATGTGCGGTGTGGTACTAAGATATTCATTATTGAATTTAAAGATGCCATTTTTCAAGCGTCAGCAAAATTATCTCGCGACTACGAAACCATAAAAAATGAAATTTTCGCAAAGCTGAAGTCGAATAAAAAAGGAAAACAAAAGGGAATATCTCAACTAGCAATCCTTTCGAATAAATTGGCGAATGAAGGTATTGATTTTGATAATTTCAACCAAAAGGAAATACAAATATTCCCAATACTAATCGTTACTGATGAATTATATAACTCCTACGGAATTAATTATTTATTGAATTCGGAATATCAAACTTTACTAGAGGGTTCTGCAAAGCATCGGTCCAAAGGTTTGATCGTTATTCATATAGATACATTTATCGAAATTCAGGATATTATTCATGATCGACAAGTTCCCATTCAAGATTGTTTTAATTGGTATTTGGAATACATTAATATGACTCGTAATCCACATGATCAATTTCTATCATTTTCACGTTTTATTATGCGCGAATTAGAATTACGACATAAAAAAGTTGGTGATTTACCTCGAAGCTTTAAAACTATGTTTCCAAAAATAACTGAACGAATAGAACAATGAATTCCACAATTTAAAATAACCGGATTCCACATTTTAAATTAACCACCACATATGGCGACAGAACACAGCACTGCGAAGCAAATATATCAAAAATCCAATTCGTCTTATAATTAACATTATGTTAAATAGAATATCTAAAACAAACGATTCACCATCTTACAGGCTTTTGATCCAAACATCACTTCCATTTCCTCTTCTCGAGAATCGCGTAGAATTTTGCTACTGCACCACTGCTCACAATAATCGATTCCTGCAATCCTGGATTTCTCTGATTTTATAGTTCTCTTAAACTAATTCCATTCCTGGTGTAAAATCTGCTTCACTAGAATCGCACAAAAAATTTCATCCGGACAATCATCCGGAAATTTTCAAATGCTCGCACCCGGTTGTTTATATTGACCGCAAAATTACCTGCAAAAGTTCTTCCTGAGAATCGCACAAAATTTCTCACCAGTACAATCGTCCGGAAATATTCAATTCTCAAAATCTCCAAATTTCAAATTCCGGGATTCTTTTAGAAATGAGCTTCAAAAAAGTTTATCATGAGAATCGCGTAGAATTTTTTCTCCGGGAAATTGCCCGGAATATTCAATTCTCACGAAGTACTTATTTTTCATTGCATGAACATACAACTGTGAAATCGGTTTTCAATAACTCATTCGTAATTAGCAATTGGAAATTCGTAATTACCCCGAATTATGTTAAATAGAAAAATTCCAGCCAATTTTTCCCCTTCATCGAACCTTTCGGACCAAAACTTCGTCTTTTCTGCAATTATTCCATATATGTTTATTTGAACCGCGGGAAAACCAATTACCATCGCGTTTATGCAATCGGCTCGATAGGTTTTGTTTTTCCGCGGTATTTTTTAGTCAAATCCTCCTTTTTTTTTAGCCAAACCCGTTCCCGTCAATCGGTTTCAAGACCAGCTTCTTAAGCACTTAAAACCTTGATTTTCATTGATAAATCAACTAAAAAAACAATCCCTTCCGGGCAAACCATTCCTTCAAAAACGCGTCTTTCTTCAAAACCCAATTACTAAATACGCTTTATGAAGAAAATTTTACTATTAGTCACAGGCTGTTTATCTGTTTTCGCGATGGATGCAGCAGCTCAGTACATTGATTCTACGTTCAATACGAACGGCTACCTCCCCTACCTCGGACCAAATTCCAATAGTGAAGGAAATCTCGGATCTGGCATGGGCTCTGCGCTGCAGGCCGACGGGAAAATTGTAACGATCCTGAAAAGAGATCCGAATATACCGGATTTAGCCATGCACCTTTATCGGTATCTGCCAAACGGAATGCCTGATCCCGGTTTTGGGACGAACGGAGCTGTCAATACGTTTTGCGGAGCGGAAAGCATCGGATATGATGTTGAAATTCAACAAGACGGAAAAATTGTCATTATCGGTGAGTCCGAATACTGCATCAACGGTATCTGCGGGGCAAGCCAGTTTATTATGATGCGCTTCAAAACCAACGGAGACCTGGATTCCACTTTCGGGAACGACGGACACTTACTCACAAACGATGTGTTCACCGGAACTACAGGAACGTATTCCATCCCGAAAAGATTTGAGATCCTTCCAAACGGAAAATTCATGGTCGGCGGTATAGGTCCTGGCGGAAAACCAGCTATTGTGCGCTTGAAGCCGGATGGTTTCCCGGACAATTCCTACGGAACAAACGGTGTTTTTTCATTCACCGCAGTTCCCAGAACCCAATTTATCGATATGGAAATAGGGCCGAACGGTGAAACTTACGGACTATTGCGCACAAGCAGCTGGGATCCGGCCACTACGAGTTACGACTCGGCAAATTATACCGATAACATCATTTTCAAACTGGACCCGAACGGAAATCCCGACCTGGCATTCGGAACGAACGGAGTTTTCACCTTCGGAACAGACAATACAGACGAAGCTGCCTCCATTCTATTGTCGAGCGCCGGTAAATTATTGGTTGCCGGATACAACATGCCGGTCAACAACTATTACGTTTATTCCTACGGCCGCGCCAACAAAGGGTTTGTGGCATTTGTGAATACAAACGGCTCTTTGGATATGAGCATCCCGAACGGGTTCTCCAACTTCGATTTCACGCAGGACAGCGCAACTTTCTTCAATAAGATCATTGAAAGAAGTCCTAATGAGTTCCTGATCTGCGGATTCACAACCGATTATGTCAGCGGGAATTTCCAGCAAAAAGGACTGATCGTGAGCATGAACAACCAGGGACAGTTAAACACCGCTTTCAACGGGAACGGCTATATGCAATTTGACCACGGAATGGTCGGTCCAAGCGGCTGGCAGGGGAAACTGGCGAATTTCCTGGATGTGGATTTGACCAGCAACAACGACATTATTCTGACAGGATACCGAAACCCGAATGCCGGAGGTACCAAAGGAAGTATTTACATCCTGAAACTGACTTTCGGTGCGGGAAGCAACCTGGCGGTCGACGAATTTTCTACGGAATCTGTATTTTCTGCTTACCCGAACCCGGTTACAAACGGCAATTTCCAGGTTGAGCTGGAAGAATCCGCGGCAATACAGTTGGTTTCACTGGACGGAAGAGTGCTTTTTGAAAACGAAATTCCGGTAGGAACAACGACCATCACCCTTGATGCTGATTACAAAGGAATGGCGGTTCTGAAAGTACAGTCTAAAACTGGGCAAGTTGGAACTCGTAAGTTATTATTTGAATAAGTAAAACTCGTTTATTTGAACCGCAAAGAGTTGAAGTGCGCAAAGTTTGATCCATATCCTTTGCATGCATTCACTCTTTGCGGTATTTTTTTGATCTTTACCCCTATTCTACACAACCACACTTGTTTATTGAACCGCAAAAAAAAGGAAATCTCAGCGTTTTTTACAGACTCACTTTGCGCTCTTTGTTTCTTTGCGGTATTTTTTCGCTCCAACACTTCCTTGATAATTCGTCAATTCATAATTGATAATTACCTTCGTAACAAAGTTTACCATACATGTACACGAAGGAAGAAAAAAAGCAGCTCAGAATCGATTTCTGGAACCAATTCAAGGTCCGCATGCAGAAAGTCCGCTCATCGAACGGGCGCAGGATGAACTGGCTGGCTTATCCTTCCGAAGTAAAAGACATCTATATCCGTGTGGATGCTGATGAGAACGGTGCACGTTTGACCTTTGATATCCAGGCAAAAGATGAAGGAGTGCGTCAGATCCTGTGGGAACAATTGTACGAACTGAAAATCGTACTGGAAAGTGAAATGGGAACTGATGGTGTCTGGATTGAAAATGCCAGTACGGCTGTCGTTCCGGTGTTCAACCGCATTATTTGGGAACGTTCCGACCTGAATTTTTACAAGCCCGAAGACCACCCCGAGATACTAAATTTCCTGTCAGACCGTTTAGTACATTTCGATGCCTTTTACCAGGAATTCAAGGATATTCTGATAAATCTGGCAATGTAGCCAAAGTCTTTGTATTTTTGCCTTATGTTAAAACAAATAGCCTTTCTTTCAAGCGTTTTGATTTCAGCGCTTTCTGCCAATGCTCAAACAACCATTTTGGACGAAGATTTCCAACAGGGAATTCCTGCATCCTGGACGGTTATTAAGAACGACCCTTACACAGAAGATATTTCTGTATCCGAATTTTCTCCGGGCTGGATTGCCCTTGCGAATCCGGATAGTTTGCTGGACACCGTTGCAGGTGCTACTTCTTACTTCACCACGAATGATAAGGCCAGCCGCTGGTTGATCTCCCCTCCCGTTACCATCGGAACATTCGGGAATTACCTGAAATGGAAGGCTAAATCTTATGATCCGAGTTATCCGGATACTTACCAGGTTTTGATCTCAACCACAGATACACAGATCTCCAGTTTTAACGATACGCTTTTGCGCGTAGAATTCGAATGGGAAGAATGGACCGAGCACGAAGTAAACCTGAGCGAAATGGGTTACAGTAACAACGAAACAGTGCACATTGCGTTTGTATTGGAAACAATCGGCGGATTCAAACTTTTCCTGGACAGCATCAACATTCGTAAGGACGATCCGCTGGCATTGGAAGAACAGGCACTTCAGCCGGATGTGACGATCTACCCGAACCCAACAAGCGAAACAATCTATTTTTCTGCAAATAACCTGAAAAATGTTGCTGTTTACAATACTGCCGGAGCTTTGATCTATTCCCAGGAAAAATCAACTCCGATCTCTTTGGAAACGCTTGACCGCGGAATGTATTTGGTGCGCATGACTACCAACAACGGACAAGTGATTACCAAACGCGTCCAGAAGATCTAAACCGAGCATTTAGTCCGCTAACAAACTGTATACACTTTGAAAAGACTCACTGTTTTTAGCATAAAATCCTTTGCCGGTCCGTTTGTAGTGACCTTCTTCATCTCCATGGTGATGCTGATCATGCAGTTTACCTGGGTTTACATCGATGATTTGATGGGGAAAGGGTTGAGTGTCGGAGTGATTATAGAACTGATGTTTTACGTTTCCGCCGGACTAATTCCACTAGCTCTTCCATTGGCCATTCTTTTAAGTTCGATCATGACTTTGGGGAACCTGGCCGAAAACAACGAGCTTACAGCTTTAAAATCTTCCGGTTTATCGCTTTTCCGGATCCTAAGGCCATTGACGCAGACAGTAGCACTGATTGCCATTGCGACCTTCTTTTTCGCGAATTACGTGATCCCGGTTGCCAACCTGAAATGGCACACCATTATTTTTGATATCCAGGAAACAAAAGTGGGGATGCTCCTCACCCCCGGCTCCTACTCCAAAGAAATTGACGGTTACGCTATCAAAGTGAAATCCGGGAAAGACAATACCTTTTATGGCATTACGATCCACGATTACACCGATCCGAATGTACTAAAAACAGTCAAAGCCGATTCCGGAACGGTTTACAGGGGCGAAAACGGGAAATACCTGCTGTTCCATTTGTCGAACGGAATCGTACACGAAGAATTACAGGCCCAGGCGCCGGTTTTTACCAACCAGGGACAACCTTTCCACAACGGAGATTTCAGGCCGAGCCGTACCACCCAGTTCAAAGCCGCAACCTACAAAATGGAATTGCTGGGCTTCGACATGAACAAATCCGACGAAGAGCTCTTCAAAAACGATTATGAAATGCTCAACGTATTCCAGATCAACGAAGCCAAAGATTCCCTGCAGCGAAAGCAGGATAAAATCCTATCTGATTTCGGGAAAACAAACCTGAACAACAGGCCGTTCAGTCAATCCGTAAGTTTTGCCAAACTACCCAAAACAGGTCCTGCAAAGCAATTGAAAGGCACTAAAGAAATCGAACAGCTTCAGGCCATTCCTTCCAAAACCATTAAACTTTCCGACCTTACAAAACAAGAACGGATAGCTGCCGTAAATGCCGCAATCGTAAGTGCGCGAAGCATGATCGGAAGTACGAACGACCAGGAGCAATTTGTGGATGCTTTCCATACGAATTACGATCAGTTCCAAATTGAATTCCACCGCAAATTTGCCCTTTCCGGGGCAATTATCGTTCTGTTCTTCGTAGGAGCACCGCTTGGCGCCATTGTCCGGAAGGGCGGATTCGGAGCTCCGGTGGTTATTGCAGCCCTGCTCTTCATGGTTTACTTTGTGTTGTTCAGTATCGGGCAAAACCTGGCGGCAGAAAGTGTACTCTCTCCTTTTTGGGGCATGTGGCTCCCAACTGCCGTTCTCACCCCGATTGCCTGCATCCTGATGATAGCCGCAGCAAATGACCTGCGTGTTTTCGATAAAAAACTGTGGCGCTACATCCTAACCCTGGGCAGAAAGCGATGAGAATTCTCTACATCGCACCCAAATCGCCCGCTCCGATTATAGACGGAGGCTGTTTTGCCATGATGGAATGCCTGAAGGGACTGAGCCGGGTTGCAGCTGTTGACGGGATCATCTTCGCAACACACAAACATCCGTATACCAAAGAATCCGAACAGATTTTAGGACAATACCTGCAAAAACAAACCGTTGTTCCGATAGATACGGAACTAAAAGCCACCAATGCACTGGTCAATTTCCTGCGCCGCAGGAATTACAACCTTTCCCGCTTCAAATCGGAGAAGCTGTACCATGAACTGGCAAAGCAGCTCAGTGAAAACTACGACTATATTGTCTGTGACAGTTTATTCGCGGCGGCACAATTGAGTCATTTCGATTTCAGCGAATTAGCACCTGTGATCATTCGTTCACACAACATTGAATCCGAGATCTGGAAACTGCACGCAGACCTCGAATCTTCAGTTTTAAAGCGATTTTACCTGCGCAACCTGGAAAAGACCCTTCGCAAGGAAGAGATAGAAATCCTGGACAAAGCCGCAACTATTTGGGCCATTTCCAGGGAAGACCAGGAATGGATCAGCACACGTACCAAACAGAAAAACGCGGTTTTACTCCCCGTATCTGTAACCATAGACCCGAAAATTGAGGCAGATTATACCAACAAAGGATTTTTTCATTTGGGATCCATGGACTGGAAACCCAACCAGGAAGCGGTTAACTACCTGGTGAAGAAAATTTGGAGCTATCCGGAAGTATCCGGACTTCCTTTAAAAATTGCGGGTTCCAAAAGCGAGCATTTCCGGTTCCTGGCGACCAATTCCATTGAAGTTAAAGGATGGGTAAAAGACAGCAATGCATTTATGGCAAAATCCGGAACACTGGTCACTCCTATTCAGTCCGGAAGCGGTATACGCATCAAATTACTGGAAGCAATGGCACTAGGTATTCCGTGCATCACAACCAAATTGGGAGCTTCAGGAATCGACCCCGCCTTATCCGGAGTCCAAATTGCTGATACCCAACAGGATTTTGTTGATCTGATCCTAAAATTACACTCAAACGAAACTTTGCGGGAAGAAGTCGGGAAAAAATCGCGCGATTATATCTCAAAAGTTCATAGTTTTGACAATTGTATCGTTATAATGAAAAACACTTTTGGAGTCTAAAGAAAACATCCTGGTTATCCTTTCCCGTTTTCCCTATCCGTTGGAAAAAGGCGATAAACTCAGGGCTTTCTACCAACTGAAAGAACTTTCCAAAGAATTCAATATCACTCTTATCTGTACGACAGATATTCCTGTTCCGAAAGAGCACGAAGCAATCGTGAGTGAGTTTTGTAGCAGCATTCACATTTTTCAACTTACCAAATGGGGATTAGCTTTCCAGCTTCTAAAAACGGTATTCGGATCAAAACCGCTCCAGGTTCATTATTTCTACCGGAAATCCATTCACCGGAAAATCAGTACAATCATCGCCCGGACGAAACCGAGTCACATTTACTGCCAGCTGATACGTGTTTCGGAATACGTAAAAAATGAGCATCTGGTGCCGAAAACCCTCGATTACATGGATGCTCTTTCCAAAGGAATGGAACGCAGGATCCGGACAGAAGCCTGGTTCAAAAAATGGTTTTACCGCCTGGAAAGCAAACGTTTGAAAGAATACGAACGCCGTGTTTTCGATTACTTCGAGCACAAAACCATTATTTCCGAACAAGACCGGAAACTGATCCTGCACCCTGAAAATCACAAAATACTCATCGTTCCCAATGGAATTGATGCGTCTTTCTTCGAGATACTGCCCGTTGAAAAGGATTACGAGCTGGTTTTCACCGGAAACTTCTCCTATGCCCCAAATATTGAAGCTGCCGTCTGCCTGGCTGAAGAGATCCTTCCACGCATCCACAAAAAGGGCATTCCCTGCAAACTGCTTCTTTCGGGAGCAAGTCCTGCTAAACGTGTACTTGAACTTCAATCCGAGTTCATTACCGTGACCGGTTGGGTCGATGATATCCGGGAAAGTTATCAGCGTTCGCGTATTTTTGTAGCTCCTCTTTTCATCGGAACGGGTCTTCAGAACAAGCTTTTGGAAGCCATGGCAAGCGGACTCCCATGCATCACTACTCCGCTGTCTAACAATGCTTTGGGCGGCATGGACGGAAAAAACATCCTGTTGGCAGAAGATATCGATACCTTTGTCGAAAAAATAACCGAAGGTTTAGTTATACAAGGTAATTTTAGTTCAATTGCCGCGCATGGCAAATACTACATTGAACTACTCTATTCATGGGAAAAACAAACGTCAATACTATTGCAAGTCTTGCATGCACCCTGTTAATACTTTTGACACTTCCTTCCTGTTCCCACAGAAACAACTTACCACAATGGATCCACGGCAGATGGATTACTTCCCTCGACAACGAAACCATTCATGAAAACTGGAAGCTGGAAAAAAGCTGTATTTCGGGAGAAAATTACATGCATTACGAGAACAAATTCCAGAAGGAATTCCTCCGGATCTTTGAAAAGAACCATATACTGTACTACGAAATTGTGATTGAAAAAGACACCCTTGTTTTCAAATGTGAAAACTACGAGGAAGCCGATACATTAACATTTGTAAATAACCAAAACCCATTCCCCAAACGCATTAATTATGCAAAGCCGAAAGACAATAAAATGTCGGTTTGGATTGAAAATGTGAAAAACGATCCGAACGGGATCTTGTTTACCTTTAAAAAAGTTAAATAGTAGTTCGCCATTGCAGAATTCAGAGTAAATTTGCGGTACTTTATTAAACAGGTATGTCAGGAAAGTTAAATACAATCGAAGAAGCGATTGAAGATATAAAAGCCGGAAAAGTTATTATTGTTGTTGATGATGAAGACCGCGAAAATGAAGGAGACTTTATAGCAGCTGCTGAAATGGTTACTCCCGAAATGATCAACTTCATGGCAACACACGGAAGAGGATTGATCTGTACTCCCCTAACCGAATCCAGATGTAACGAATTGGAATTAAACCTCATGGTTACGAATAACACGGTACTGCACGAAACACAATTTACGGTATCCGTAGACTTAATTGGTCATGGTTGTACAACCGGGATCTCTGTTTTTGACAGGGCAAAAACCATCAAAGCATTGGTTTCGGACGACACCCGACCGGAAGATTTAGGCCGTCCGGGGCACATTTTCCCTTTGCGCGCAAAAAAAGGCGGTGTACTGCAACGTACAGGTCACACGGAAGCAGCAGTCGATTTGGCTCGCTTGGCCGGATTTAAGCCTGCTGGGATTTTAGTGGAAATCCTGAACGAAGACGGCTCCATGTCGCGCTTGCCACAGTTATTTGAGATTGCCAAGAAATTTGATCTGAAACTGATCTCTATTGCCGATCTGATTGCTTACCGTATGAAGCACGAATCCCTGATCTCCCGTGAAGTTGAAGTAGAAATGCCTACGGAGTCCGGTGATTTTAAATTGGTTGCTTTCTCTGTAAAATCAAACGGACAGGAACATTTGGCATTGATCAAAGGAACCTGGGAACCCAATGAACCTGTGCTTGTACGCATGCACTCCTCTTGTCTGACAGGTGATATTTTCGGCTCTTGCCGCTGTGACTGCGGTCCGCAATTACACCATTCAATGAAAATGATCGAAGCTGAAGGAAAAGGCGTGATTGTTTATTTGAACCAGGAAGGACGCGGAATTGGTCTTTTGAACAAATTGAAAGCTTATAAATTGCAGGAAGAAGGTTACGATACGGTTGAAGCGAACCTGAAGTTAGGATTCAAATCCGACGAGCGTGAATACGGAATCGGGGCTCAGATCCTGCACGATTTGGGAGTTTCCAAAATCCGCCTGATGTCGAACAACCCGAAAAAACGTACCGGTTTAGTAGGTTACGGGTTGGAAATCGTGGAAAACGTTGCCATTGAAGTGGGCCGCAATGCTCACAATGAGAGCTACCTGATGACAAAAGCAACTAAAATGGGACATTCTCTAAAACTGGATAAAAAAGCGTAGCTTTTTTTCGTATCAAACGGTAGTGCAGATTTGGAAGACTAAATTATTCAGACTTTAGTGCGGAAATAATTTGGGAACAGCGTAGCTTTTTTTCGTATCAAGCGGCAGCGCAGATTTGGAAGACTAAATTATTCAAACCTTAGTGCGGAAATAATTTGGGAACAGCGTAGCTTTTTTTCATATCGAGCGAGCGCAGATTTAGAAACAGATTTAGAATATATTTAATACAAAAAGTATGCTCACGGCAAAGGGAATCCGAAAAAAGTACGGTCAATTAGATGTATTGAAAGGTATTGACCTGGAAATCCAATCCGGGGAAATCGTTTCCATCGTAGGCTCTTCAGGGGCCGGAAAAACGACGCTGCTTCAAATTTTGGGAACTCTTGACAAACCCGACTCCGGGAGTTTAACACTGAACGGAGTCAATCCGTTTTCTTTGAATTCAAAAGGTTTGGCTGAATTCCGCAATCAAAAGATCGGTTTCATCTTCCAGTTCCACCAGTTGCTGCCTGAATTTACGGCTTTGGAAAACGTAGTGATGCCGGCTCTGATCGGCGGAAAGGGAATGTCGGAATCCAAAGAACGTGCAAAACAGTTACTGGATAAATTGGGTCTTGGCCAGCGCGAGAATCACCAGCCTTCTGCCCTGTCAGGCGGAGAACAACAGCGTGTAGCAGTTGCAAGAGCATTGATGAACGAGCCGGATATCATTTTTGCCGATGAGCCTTCCGGGAACCTGGATTCTAAGAATGCGGCAGAATTACACCAGCTGTTTTTTGATCTTCGCAAAGAATTCGGTCAAACATTCGTGATCGTTACACACAATAACCTGCTGGCAGAAATGGCCGACAGAAGCATTGTTATGTCTGACGGATCCTTGCAATAAGTCGCACTTTTGGCTATGAACCAACAGCAGTTGATTGAATACCTCGATAAAAAAGTCGTTGAATACAACAAACCCGATTTTGTTCAGTCGGACCCGATCCAGATTCCCAGGCAATTCACCCGGAAAGAAGATATTGAGATCAGCGCATTCCTGATTTCCACTTTAGCATGGGGAAACAGAACAGCAATTATTAAAAGCGGACAACGTTTGCTGGAGATCATGGATTTCAAGCCCTATGAATACGTATTGAACTACGAAGAGCAGAAACATCAATTCGTTCACCGCACTTTCAACAGCGACGACCTGAATGCATTTTTTGTATCTCTGCAGCGTATCTACCGCCAGGGCGGATTGGAACAGGCTTTCAAACTTCACCCGGAAATTCCAGGGGTAAAGGGAAGAATCATTTCATTCAGGGAAGCCTTTACACAGGAACCTTTCCCGGACAGAACGCACAAGCACCTGGCAAATCCGCAAAAAGGATCTTCTGCCAAGCGGATCAACATGTTTTTGCGCTGGATGGTGCGAAAAGACGAATTCGGAGTGGATTTCGGAATCTGGAACAACATCCCGATGTCGGAACTGCACCTGCCTTTGGATGTTCACACCGGAAATGTGGCCCGCAAACTGGGAATTCTCACCCGCACACAAAACGATTGGAAAAGCGTAGCTGAAATCCAGGAGCAATTGGTCCAATTCGATCCTGAAGACCCTTGCAAATACGATTTTGCTCTTTTTGGACTGGGTGTTTTTGAGGGAATCAAATAATAATTACGAATGCCTAATTCCTAATTATTGGATCTGAGCCAAGGCAAATGCTTAACAAGTTCTAAACGTTCAAATCATCAAACCTGAAACATATTTCCATTCGGCATTCGTAATTAGTCAGGATTGTTCAAAAATCAGGAAAAACTCTTGGAATTAGTAATTTGTAATTAGTAATTCATAATTAACTTAGCATTATGAAATGGGTCTATCCTGAATTTTTATTTGCCCTACTGGTTTTGGTGATCCCAATACTGATTCACCTGTTCCATTTCCGCAAATACAAAACCGTCTATTTTTCCAGCATTGCATTCGTTAAATCGGTTGAACAGCAACAGAAAAATCCGCGCAAGATCAAGCATTTACTGATCTTGATTTCCCGTGTTCTGGCTTTCACCTGTTTGGTTATCGCTTTCGCCCAGCCCTATTTCCCAAATTCGGATTCTACTAAAAAGGACGTTCAATTAATCGGAGTTTATATCGACAATTCCTTTTCCATGTCGCGCATTGGCGGACAAGGCGAACTATTGGCACAAGCCAAAGAATTGGCAGGTTCAATTGTTGATAAAGCACCCCGAAACACCCAATATGTTCTTTTCACCAACGAGTTGAGCGGAAACGAAAAACAAACCTTAACGAAAGTAAAATTCGTGGACCAGGTTGGGAAAGTCAACTACTCTCCTATTTATCGCTCCCGGGAAGAAATCCTTTCCTATTGGAATCAATGGGTAGAAGACGCACAAAAAGAAGGAAATATCCAATCAAAACCTTCGCTGATTTATGTTTCTGATTTTCAAAAAGATAATTCAACCATTCTAAATAAAAAATTTAAGTCAATCACGAGTGTTTCACCACTCATCCTGGCTCCTCAAAACACCGGCAATCTTTACGTAGACACCATTTGGTTTGAAACTCCGATCCAAAAACTCGGATCTGCACAAACGCTTTCCATTCGTGTGGTGAACACCGGGAAAGAGGCCGTTGAGTCGGCAGTAGTAAGTGTACGGATCGGGAAACTGAAGCGCGACCTGTTTGCGGAATTACCTGCCAACGGAGCAGACACTTTGCATTTAAATTATTTCAACCAGGATGCCGGAATTGCTAAAGGAAAAATTGCGATCAACGATAAGCAGATGACACAAGACGACTCTTTCTTCTTCAACTACGAGGTCAAGAAAAGCAGTTCTGTTCTGATAGTTAACGGTGAAGATGCCGTTGAGAACGTTGGTGTTGTATACAGACTGGATGATTTTTACCGGATCAAAGAAGTTTCCACCAACCAGGCATCCCAGGAAAACCTGGAAGCCGTTGATTTAATCGTATTGAACGGTTTAAACCAGATACCAAGCAGCTTAAGCAACGAATTAGCCGCTTATTACGACGAACAGGGAGCCATTTTACTCATTCCGGGAACAAACGTTTCTCCTTCCGGATGGAATGCTTTGCTGAATAAATTAAACCTGCCGGCAATCAGCGGAACACAAACCGTGGGGCTCGGAATTCAAAAACTGAACATCAAAGACCCTTTCTTCCGGGGAGTTTTTGAGGGAAAACCGGAAAACATCTCTTTGCCTGCAGTTGCCAAAGCTTACCGTTTATTGAACAATTCCAAAACACTTTCCAGCAGTTTGATCAACTACCAAAACGGAACACCTTTCTTCGTAAAGAGCATCGGAAAGAACAATGCATACCTGTTTTCCACTTCCCTAAAGCCGGAATTCAGCACATTTACCAGTAACCAATTGTTTTCAACCCTTTTACTGCATGCCGGAAACCTGAGCCAACGCCAAAATCCGTATTACCTGATTATCGGTTCGGACGCAAGTTATCCGCTCACAATGAATACTTCAAGTGAAAATCCGGTTCATCTGAAACAGGGAACTATCGATTTTATCCCGGTAACTTTTACCAAGAACAAACGTCCGTACCTTTCCATTCAGGGACTGGAAGCTATCCGAATACTGGAAGCAGGAAACTACAGTATTTCCCAGGATGGAAAAGTAAAAGGAACGCTTTCAACCAACTACAACCGACTGGGATCACAAACACAGGAATCTTCCCCGGAAGAAATCAAAAAATCGTTCGAACAGGCCGGAATACGTGTTAATTCCATGCAGGACGGATCCAACTGGAACAGTGCTTCACTCTTAGAAATCGGAGAGAGTTATGATAGTTGGCTTTGGTTTGTTTTCTTTGCAGGAATATTCGTCCTGTGCGAAATGGCTTTACTAATTTTCTACAAGAAATAGACATATGAAATTATTGATCCGGCAAGCAACGGTTATAGACAAAAGCTCCAAATGGAATGGCAAAAAGGTTGATATTTACCTGGAAGACGGTAAAATTCATGAGATTTCGGCTAAAATCGAGCGTTCTTGTGAATTGGAGATCCGGGAAGAAAACCTGCACATTTCAAAAGGCTGGGTCGATCTGAAAGCACATTTTGCAGACCCGGGAGAAGAACATAAATCAACTATTCAAAGCGGATTAGACGCTGCTGCATTCGGCGGATTTACACACGTTGCCGTTTTACCTTCCACTCAGCCCGTTCTGGACAACAAGACGAGCGTGGAATATGTATTGAGAAGAAGTGAGAATGCCGTGACTTCCCTGCACCCGATGGGCTGTATCACCAAAAAGAACCAGGGAGAAGCTTTGGCAGAAATGTACGACATGTTCCAATCCGGAGTGCGCTTATTCTCAGATGACCTGGTTCCTGTAAACGGCGGAATCATGTACCGTGCCCTGCTCTATTCGAAGAATTTTGACGGAATCGTAGTTGGATTTGCACATGACAAATCCATTTCAGGAGGCGGAATGGTCAACGAAGGTGAAGCTTCCACAAAAACAGGCTTGAAAGCAGACCCGGCAATCAGTGAGATCATTCAATTGGAACGAAATTTAAGATTACTCGAATACACCGGCGGAAACCTGCATGCAACAGGTATTTCAACAGCAGAATCCGTTGACCTGATCCGGAAAGCGAAAGCAAAAGGATTGAATATCACGGCAGACGTTCATGCTCAGCATTTGATTTATAACGAAACTGCAGTACTGGATTTCGACGTGAACTTCAAGTTAATGCCGCCACTTCGACCGGAGACAGACCGCAAAGCACTTTGGGCCGGATTAAAAGACGGTACAATCGACTGCATTGTTTCCGATCACCGTCCGAATGACACGGAAGAAACCGATTTGGAATTTGACCATGCGAACTTCGGGAACAGCACTATCCAAACGCTATTCGGCGAATTGGGAGCCTGTCCGGACTTTGACCTGGAATTGGTTGTGAATGGACTGACTGAAAAATCCAGAGCGCTATTGTCGCTGAATACTGCGCCGATTGAAGACCAGTCAATAGCTGATTTATCGTTGTTTATCCCCGGAAAACCTTGGACATTCACCCGGGAGGATTTAGTGATCCCCTGCACCAACACACCTGCATTGAATAAAGAATTGAGCGGATTTGTATATGGAATTATCAATAATGGTAAATTCGCACTGAAAGAAACAAGAGAAAATGTCTGATAAGCGTTCGTTTATACGTAATTTCTGGAAAGAACGTAAAATGGTTGGAGCAATGGCTCCAAGCTCCAAGTATTTAGCAAAAAAAATGTTGCAGAAAATTGATTTCTCAACTGCTAAAGTGATTGTGGAACTAGGTCCCGGAACCGGTGTGTTCACCCGGAAAATTTTACAAAAACTGAGCCCTGACGGCATTTTACTGGTATTTGAACTGAATGACAGTTTCATGAACCAATTGAAGAAAGAGTTCAAAGACCCGCGTGTGATCCTGATCCACGACTCTGCTGAAAAAATTGGTGAATACCTCGAAAAAAATGGTTATTCGCAGGCAGATGCAGTTGTTTCATCACTTCCGCTTGCCAATTTTCCGAGTGAATTGAAGAACAATATTTTAAAAGAAAGTCATCGCGTGATGCATGCCAACTCCCTGTATGTCCAGTTCCAATATTCCCTGAACGCCAGGAAAAACATCAAGCAGTTCTTTAAGCATATGGAAATTGCATTTACTCCTGCCAACTTCCCTCCTGCTTTTATTTATTACTGTCGAAAATAAACTTGGATTCCTATTAAAATCTGCTTGCTTCCCCAGGTGTTACCGGAAGGAAAGAAAATTCTAATTTTATAGATTAAAAAGAAGCACTGCTTTGACAAATTATCCGCCACAACGGATCAAACATAAATTAAACATAAAACAAAACATGAGCGCTGAAAGAATAAAATGCCTGATCATCGGTTCAGGTCCTGCCGGATATACTGCTGCAATCTACGCTGCAAGAGCAGAAATGAAACCTGTCATGTACCAGGGAATGCAACCGGGCGGACAGTTAACAACAACCAACGAAGTGGAGAACTTCCCGGGATATCCTGACGGAATTTCAGGTCCTGAAATGATGGTTCAATTGGAGGCTCAGGCTAAGCGTTTTGAAACAGATGTGCGTTTTGGTTTTATCACAAAAGTAGATTTTTCAGGACCGATTCATAAGTGCTGGACTGAAGACGGACATGAAATTCATGCTGACACAGTAATCATTTCTACCGGAGCAGCTGCAAAATATTTGGGATTACCTTCCGAGCAGCATTACCTTTCAATCGGTGGTGGAGTTTCTGCATGTGCAGTTTGTGACGGATTCTTCTACCGCGGACAAGAGACTGTGATTGTCGGTGCCGGAGATTCTGCATGTGAAGAGGCACATTACCTTTCAAAGTTATGTAAAAAAGTTACCATGCTGGTTCGTACGGATAAATTCCGCGCTTCCAAAATCATGGCAGACCGTGTTCGCAATACACCGAACATTGAGATCCTTCACAATACGGAAACCGTTGAAGTATTGGGTGACGGAAACGGAGTTACGGCAGTAAAAGTAAAAAACAACGTTTCAGGAGAAGAAAAAGAAATTCCGGCTACAGGTTTCTTCGTAGCAATCGGACATAAACCAAACACCGATGTTTTCAAGGATTGGATCAACCTGGATGAAACGGGATATATCAAATACGAAAAACCGGGAACTTCCTTAACGAATGTTCCGGGAGTATTCGTTGCAGGTGATGCTGCTGACAAAACATACCGTCAGGCAATTACCGCTGCTGGAACTGGCTGTATGGCAGCTTTGGATGCGGAGCGCTATTTGGCAAGTTTAGAGCATTAAATTTCGGTGCGCTCTCAAACAAAGGTAACTTCGACTTCGCTCAGTCACCTTTGAGACTCGGCTGAGTTGCCTTTCAAAATTACATACGTAAAAAAGCCCCCGACTCTCCTTCGGGGGCTTTTTCGTCAGCCGTTGCCGACTCTTTACTCTACTTAGGTTATAAACTAACTTGCTTTGTTACAGCGTCTTAATTCGATTTGTTTATCCTGGCAATTTTCGCGCTAATCCGTCAGTTGACGGATCATTGCTGCGTCTTCGTCCGCCGCGGCGGGCTCTTATTTTTTCACGTCCTTGATAACAGCACTTCCGCTACTGTTTACATCTACACGGATTGAAGTGGAACCCGAAGCTACTTTGTAGTAAGTTTCACTTGCCCCTGAGGCATCAGCTTTCAGAGTTTCTGATATAGAAATTTCCGCATGCCCCGCTCCGCTGTTAACAACTTTTGCATGTTTAACCGGCAGATCTGTCAAATTAACCTGAGCAGCTCCCGAAATATCCAAATCCGCATTTTCGCAAGTTCCTTCAATTGTTACATTACTCGCTCCAGAAAATTCTCCTTTTAGTTTCGTTGTTTTCAGGTTCAAATTGGCATTACTCGCTCCGTCCATTTCCAGGGACAAAGTTCCCAGTCCGAACTGGTGCATGGTCATTAAAGCTGTAGCTCCGCTCATGTGCAGTTCTTTCAAATCTTCCACAGAGACTTTGATGACCATTTTTTCCCTGCGGTCTTTTTTATTCGGTGTATTTTTCAGGTAAAGGGTTCCATCCTGAATTTCGATCTGCACCAGGTCCTTCGCACTTTCCGGTTCAACGAGTATGCTGCAGGCTTTTCCCTGGGATAATTCTACATACAAGGCACCGGAAACATGAACCTTTGTAAATGATTCCGTTGTTTGCGGTTTTCTGTAAGCCGGGATTTCATAACGGGTATCGTATCTCGGGTATTTTACAGGAACAGGAGCTCCCATATCCTCGGGCAAATTGGATGTTTCGGAGTTCGTCTCTCCGATGGGTTCGTCCAGCCTGGGAGACTCTATTTCAACAGAAGTCTCTATTTTTTCTTCTTTCAAATCCCTGGCCGGAGCTGCGGTATAAGAAACGATTTCTTTCTTTACCGGTTTCTCTTTTACTTCCGGCTTGCTGAAAATCAGTACTGCACCCAGTGAAGCACCACCCGTTACAGTTAATAATGTTGTCCACATAATCAAAGGTTTTTTAATGAGTATTAATTTCAATGTTGCTAAGAGTCCAACTGTTGCACCGGCAGCTACCGCGGCATCAATCCACTGATCCACCTCCGAAATAGAAGTCTGAGCCGATTCATTCCGAATCTCATCAAACAAACCTGAAAGTTTATCTTCTGTCATAACTCAAATTATTTAATGCTACTTCTTTTTTTTCGGTCATCAATTCAACCAATTTTTTTCTGCTTCTGACCAATCGTTGTTTTACGGCATCTTCCGAAGACTGCTGCAGTGCTGCAATTTCCCTGATAGAAAATCCGGAAATCTCAAACAGGATAATGCTTTCTTTTTGCAGGTCCGGTAATTGAGAAATCGCTTCATACAGGGAATTGATCTCCAATAATCTTTCCGTCCGGTCACTCTCTACCGAATAATTGTAGACTTGTGAATGATCGGAGAAACGTTCTGTACTGATCTTTCGGTTTTCATTCGCTAATAAGCGGATGGCAATTCCAAACAGAAAATGCAAAAATGCTTCTTCATGCTTCAAAGTATCGAAACGTTCGTACGCGACCACCAACGCATCATGCATCAAATCCTTGAAATTGAAATTCCCGTACGCTCTTGCCTTACAAAACTTTTCAAACCTCACATGTATAGGTTCATAAAGCTCCATAAAACGCTTTTTCTTCGTGGCCGTCATCTTGCTAAATTGGTCTCTTGATAAAGTTAGTGTAAGGTGCAGCGGAAAAGTGACACGGAAGTGGAAATTAATTTAAAGAAAGTGTAAAACGATGTAAAAAACACGTGTTAAATAATTGATTTACAATATATTATATTTAATAGGGAAATTAACTAAAAGGCTTACAAATCCGTAATTACCACCCGGTCATCCAATAATTGATTATCGCTTATGTCACTACTCATAAGGTTTAACTTCTCCAGCCACACTTTTTTCCATCTGAGCAAAAGTAAGATTTCTACCACAGTTTCATTCACCAATATTTGTTACTTTGGGATTTTTAAGCCTTATAGATTAGAACACCTCTTTATGATGCTATTTCTTCCGCTCTCCTTCGAACCCGTAGCCGATTTACCGGATTGGCTGGTGATCTTGTTATTCGGAATTCCATTTGTAGGCGGAATTACTTTGTATGTTTACAAAACAAGACATGCACGCTCCTGGAGAAAGGGGATTTTCCCGCAAAGCCTGAAACCCACGGAAGACAATTACCTCGAAGCATATTTGGCATTGGGAGCGAAACTCATGCTGTACAATTACCAGGAATCCAAAGAGAAAATCCAGTTCATCAACCACTATTTCAACCGGTATTTTCCGAAAGCAACTTACAACTTTGGCGATTCACTCCTGTTCTCACTAAAATACCCTATTCGCACAGAAACCATTACGGATTGGATGAAAATGCATCTGAAAGACGAAGGTTCCCGCTCACAGATCATCTATTTCCTGACAGGTTTGGCATTGATCAATGGAAAAATGAATTCCTCCGAACTCAATTTCCTGAAAAAGATCAATACCGATTTAGATTTAACTCCGGATAATCTCACCAAAATCATTGCTATTTATGCCGCATACAGCGAGCACCGCAAGGAGAAAGAAACGCAAAAAACAGCTCCTTCTAAAAAATACGCACACGAAATTTTGGGAGTTCCGAAAAATGCAAGCCAGGAAGAAATCAAGAAAGCCTACCGGAAACTGGTAAAACTCCATCATCCCGACAGATTCGCTACCGGAACGGAATCACAGCAAAAAATGGCAGCTGAGAAGTTTGTGGAGATACAGAATGCTTACGAAAGCCTGATCGGCTAATTATCAATGAATCAAGCTCATTCTTAATAATTACCCCTTGATAATTGATAATTTAAAGCTTCTTTCCTACGAAATATGTAATCCCAATAGCAATTTCAGGTTCGAATCCGTAAAACCCGTCCTTCCTGTAAACGGGATCGAAATACCGCTTATCCAGAGAGAAATAAACAGGAAAACGCAGGCCGTAATAAAAGGTCAGTTTTTGCCGCTGACGCAGCGTATGGTAAATTTCCGGGCTAACAGCCGTTACTAAATGGTTCCGGGTATACTTAACGGGGACAATCGTATCATTTATCTGTCCGGAATAGTGATATGTTCCTTTATTTTCTGCCACACCGATACGTCCGTTTAAATTCACCCGGATTCCGTGAACAGTACCAAATTCATGAAAAAAACCTGTATTTAAAGTAAGCATGAAGGCTTTGGACTTTGTCCGGTAACCCTGAACCACATATTTTTCACCATTCCGGTCAAATGAAACCGGTACGCTGCGGATTGCAGTACTTAGAGATGAAGATTGCTCTTCCGAAAAAGCTTCTCCCAATCTTCTGTTGATCCACACGAAACCACCGCCCAGAATGAATTTGGTTTTTACTACCTTCTGGAAATGCGCCCCCAGGGACAAATCATCCAAATGACTGAATAGTTCCAAACCGACACGCTGTTGGGAAAACCCTAAAAATGAAAAGAATACCGAAACAATAAAAGGCAGTTTACTCATGACTTTAAAACGTATGAGCTCAACGCTTATTGTGATTCAAAAGGATGAAACAAAATTCAAAACCTTTTGCATTTTACATTTTGAATTTTGAATTATCGAACGGTTTTCTCCAGCATTGGCACGAAACTAAAGTTTCCGAACACTTCTTCTTTGTATTCTGTTTCTGAGATTTTCGTAATCCGGTGCATTTCCTGGGAATCCAAATCACCTACAGGAATCACCATCATCCCTCCTACTTTCAGCTGTTTCACCAATTTTTCGGGAATGAAGGGTGCTCCGCACGTCACCAAAATCTTATCGAAAGGTGCAAATGTTTCTTTCCCTTCGTAACCATCTCCGAAAAACAATTTGGGCGTAAACCGGAAGTGATCGATGATCTTCTTCGCTTTGATGTGCAGTTCTTTCTGACGTTCTATCGAAAATACTTTCATTCCCATGGAGCACAAAATACAGGTTTGGAATCCGGATCCCGTACCAATTTCAAGTACCTTCTCCCCTTTTTTCAATTCCAGGATCGAAGTCTGGAAAGCAACCGTGTACGGATGAGAAATCGTTTGTCCTGCACCGATCTGGAAAGCCACATTCGAATAAGCCTGCTGTTCGAACACCAAATCCAGGAAAAAATGCCTCGGAACCGCATCAAAAGCTGTTAACACCCGTTCATCCGTAATTCCTTTTTGACGCAATTGATCAATCAACTGCTTTCTCATTCCCTTGTGCTTGTAAGTATCTTGCATCCAACAAAAGTAATTTAGAAATCGGTCATTCTTTCCGATTGCCCAGGAAAGTTTCTACAGTGAATTGTGTATATTTGGAACGCTAATAAACGAAGAAACATGGCAATTGATTCAAAAGAATTGGAATTCAATAAGAACGACGATGAAATGAGGCTGAAAATCTCCCGCATGGAGTCGGAACTAGCTTCTATTATGAAAGGCGGTGGTGAAAAACGCATCGCTGCACATCACGAAAAAGGAAAAATGACAGCCCGTGAGCGAATTGACATGCTGCTTGATGCGAATACCCCGCGCTTTGAGGTAGGTGCTTTTGCCGGAATGGGAATGTATAAAGAACACGGCGGATGCCCTTCTGCCGGAGTTGTGATGGTGATCGGAAAAGTTTCCGGGAAACAATGTATTGTGGTTGCCAATGATGCAACAGTAAAAGCCGGAGCCTGGTTCCCGATTACCGGGAAGAAAAACCTGCGCGCCCAGGAAATTGCCATGGAAAATAAACTTCCGATTATCTACCTGGTGGACTCAGCTGGAGTTTATCTTCCGATGCAGGACGAGATTTTCCCGGATAAAGAGCATTTCGGACGTATTTTCAGAAATAACGCCGTAATGAGTTCCATGGGAATCACCCAAATTGCAGCCGTAATGGGAAGCTGTGTTGCCGGTGGTGCATACCTTCCTATCATGTCGGATGAATCTTTGATCGTTGACAAAACGGGAACTATCTTCCTGGCCGGATCTTACCTGGTAAAAGCAGCTATCGGTGAAAACATCGATAACGAAACACTTGGCGGAGCAACCACGCACACTGAAATCTCCGGAGTTTGTGATTACAAAGTTGCAAATGACGAAGAATGCCTGAAAACGATCCGAAAAATGATGAGCCAGATCGGAGCTCCTGAATCTGCAGGATTTGACCGCATTGAGCCGGTTGCACCGAAGGAAGATGCTAAAAAAGTATATGGAATCCTGCCTTCAGAAAGAGCAAAACCATACAATGTCCACGATATCCTGGATTGCATTTTTGACGAAGGAAGTATCACAGAATATAAGAGCGATTACGGAAAAACAATCGTTTGTGCTTATGCCCGCCTGGATGGCTGGAGCGTGGGAATTGTAGCCAATCAGCGCGAGCTTTCCAAAAACGCGAAAGGTGAAATGCAGTTCGGTGGTGTAATCTACAACGATTCTGCCGACAAAGCCGCACGTTTCATCATGAACTGCAATCAAAAGAATATTCCGCTGATCTTCTTCCAGGATGTTTCCGGGTTCATGGTCGGATCCAAATCAGAACACGCCGGAATCATCAAAGACGGGGCTAAAATGGTAAATGCAATGGCAAATTCGGTAGTTCCGAAGTTCACTGTTGTAGTAGGAAACTCCTACGGAGCCGGGAACTATGCCATGTGCGGGAAAGCTTATGATCCGCGATTAATCGTTGGCTGGCCGACTGCCGAAGTTGCTGTGATGAGCGGTGCTTCAGCTGCTAAGACCTTGCTTCAGATCGAAGTTGCTTCTTTGAAAGCACGTGGTGAAGAAATTACACCGGAAAGAGAATCCGAACTTTACAATACGATCAAAGCGCGTTACGACGAACAGATTTCACCTTACTACGCAGCTTCACGCTTATGGTTGGATGCAATCATCGATCCTGCGAAAACAAGAGAATTCTTGTCTATCGGGATTGAAATGGCAAACCATAAAAAAGCAGAAAAACCGTATAATGTTGGAGTAATCCAGACGTAATTATCAATTATCAATTTCAGAATTATCAAGTTTGATAATTGATAATTAACCCATTAATAATTAATAGTATGCATTTAGACTGGCAATTCAAACCTTACAAAGAACTAACACTGAATGAGTTTCACGACATTATTGCCTTGAGACTGAAAGCTTTTGTAGTGGAACAAAACTGTTCTTACCTGGATCTGGACGGAAAAGATAAGAAAGCCTATCACCTGCTTCTGCGCGACGGAAAAGGAGATGTGATTGCCACTGCGCGTATCCTCCACCCCGGAATTTCCTACCCGGAAGTTGCCATCGGTCGTGTGGTTCTAACCAACGAATGCCGTGGAAATGGTATCGGATATGAATTGATGGAAAAATGTATCCAGTTTGTCCATGAAGAATTCGGAAAAGTTCCGATTCGTATCTCGGCCCAAAAACACCTGGAAAAGTTCTATAATAAATCCGGATTTGTATCTACAGGTAAAGAATACTTTGAAGATGAAATCCCACATGTTGAAATGCTTTTAAATCCTGAAAACAATGGTTAACAAAATTTTACCGCTGGCGGTTGTCGCAACTTCACTGGTTGCCTGCTCGCCTAAAACGCATACCGAAGCTCCTGAAAAAGTGGCTGCTACCGCTACAGAAGTTTCTTCAAAACCTACAAGCATTGATGTTTCTTACATGGATCTTTCCGTGAAACCGCAGGATGATTTCTTCCAATTTGCGAACGGAACATGGTGTAAGAACAACCCGGTACCAAATACCGAATCCCGTTGGGGAAGCTTCAACGAACTGGACAAGAGAAATAAAGCTACCCTGAAGGAGATCCTTCAATCTGCTACAGCTTCCACTGCAAAAACTTCCGGAAGCCAGGACCAGTTGTTGGGGGATTATTACACCTCTTACACCAATATGACTGTCCGCAATGCAGCGGGTTCAAAACCTTTGACAGATCGTTTGGCAAAGATCTCCGAAATGAAATCAAAAGACGAATTTGTTGGAGTAATAGCTCAGCAGCACCAGTACGGAATTGAATCCGTTTTCGGTTTCGGGGTCGGACAAGATCTCAAAGACGTTAACAAAAACGTTGCTTACTGGGGACAAGGCGGAATCGGACTACCGAACCGCGATTACTATTTCCAGGATAACAAGCAGGCAATTCGTGATGCTTACATCATGCACATTCAAAAATCGTTTCAACTATTGGGTGAATCGGAAGAGGCTGCGAAAAAGAAAGCAAACGACATCTTTAATTTTGAGAAAGAATTGGCTGCTGCCATGATGACCCCGGCTGAATCCCGCCTTCCGGAAAAGACTTACAACAAAATGTCGCTGGACCAGGTTGTGAAAGCAATGCCTAAGTTCGACTTTGAAGCTTACCTCACAAAAATCGGATGCGAACATTTTGATTCACTGATCGTTGGACAGCCTGACTTCATGAAACAGATTAATACCATGATGGACAAAGTCTCTTTCCAATCCTGGAGTAATTACTTGTCCTGGTGTACGATTAATGCATACGCGGGCAAACTGGATGAGGAGTGGGTACAACACAACTTTGAGTTCTACAGTGGGGTTTTGAGCGGTACAGGCACTATGAAACCTATCGAAGAGCGATGCATTGAAGAAATCACAGGTTCAACTTTATCTGAATTACTTGGAAAAGCATTTGTAGAAAAAAGTTTTTCCGTAAATGCAAAAAACAGGGTAAACACGATGGTGGATAATCTGTTGGCAAGCTTCAGAATGCGTATCAACGGTTTAGACTGGATGTCTGACAATACCAAAAAGGAAGCTTTGGCAAAATTAAATGCAATCGGAAGAAAACTAGGTTTCCCGGATGAATGGAAAAGCTACAAAGGATTGGTGATCAGTCCGGTTGATTATGTTGCAAACACGGATAACAGCCGAAATTTCGCTTTCAAAGAAAACCTGGAAAAATTACACAAACCTGTCAACCGTAAAGAATGGGAAATGCCCGCACACTTAGTGAATGCTTATTATCATCCGCTTTTGAACGAGATTGCTTTCCCAGCCGGAATCATGCAGCCTCCTTTCTTCGATGAAAATGCAGAAGATGCGGTAAACTACGGAAGGATCGGAATGGTAATCGGACATGAGTTCACACACGGATTCGATGACAACGGTTCCAAATTCGCAGCTGACGGAAGTTTCAACGACTGGTGGCAGGATACCGACAAGCAAAAATTTGTTTCCAAAACAGAAATCTTAGGAAAAACATTCAGTTCGTTCTGCCCTATTTCGGACAACTGTGTGAATCCGGAATTGACCATGGGAGAGAACATTGCTGACCTTGGAGGTTTGACAATGGCTTACTACGCCTACACGATGACCGATGATTTCAAGAAAAATGTGATGATCGACGGATACACTCCGGCTCAGCGTTTCTTTATTTCCTACGCCCAATTGTGGAAGATCAATTACACGGAAGCGGAATTGAAGAAAAGAATTGCAACGGATCCGCATTCACCGGGCATGTACCGCGTGAACGGACCATTGATGAACTGCCCCGAATTCTTTGCGGCATTCAACGTAAAACCGGGAGATAGAATGCGTAACCCGGATGAGAAAGTTGCGAAAATCTGGTAATCCGGAATAAAAAATAATGGAAGCATCATTCAGAAATGGGTGGTGCTTTTTGTTTTAACACGAGGCGCACAAAGCTCACGAGGTTGTTTTAAAAATATTGTTTGCGAGATTGACGGGTTGGGCAAATAAATCTTCGTGTGCCTTGTGTGCTTGGTGGTAAACAAAAAAAGGTCCGTTTAAGGACCCTTCTTTTCTAGTTTAAATTTAAAAGCACTTTTTTGCGCTTTAATTTCTTTACTTCCAATGATTTGCTGTAGTTCAGAATCTGACTGATAACAGCTGCGGATGGATTCGCAATCTCAGTAACTTCCTGTGTTTGCATGTTTGTCAAGTATTTATTTACCATAGGCTTATTAAAGGGGCGTTTTTTACTCTAACGCATTTCTTTTCAGTTTATTTTATAACAAGGAAAAACTTTTTTCGAAAAAAATGAAACAAGCAGAAATGTTCAAAAGTTCAAGTGTTCAAATTTTAAATTTTGAATTTTACCTTTTGAATTATAGTTATGTTTGTTTCAAATCACTTTTTATGGTAGTAGAAATCAAATACATTCTAATCGGAGTTGCTGTGCTCCTTCTCTTCTTCAGCTTTGTAACCGTTCAGCAGGGAACCATTGCTGTTGTAACTATGTTCGGTAAGTACCGCAGAATCATGCACCCGGGGTTAAACTTCCGCATTCCGTTCTTCGAGCGCCTGAATAACCGCGTGTCTATCCAAAACCGCGCTATCGAAATGGAATTCCAGGCAATTACGCAAGACCAGGCAAATGTTTACTTCAAAGCAATGCTTGTTTATTCGGTACTGGACAGCCAGGAAGAAACCATCAAGAACGTAGCCTTTAAATTTGTCGATCAAAGAAGTTTCATTCAGGCTTTGATCCGCACCATTGAAGGTTCCGTGCGCGGATTCGTTGCAACTAAAAAACAGGCAGAAATCCTGTTGCTGCGTGGTGAAATCGTTGCAGATGTTAAGGAAAGCCTGGACCACACCCTTGAAACATGGGGATTCCACCTGATCGATCTACAGTTGAATGACATCACATTTGATGCTGAGATCACGACTTCCATGGCAAAAGTAGTGGCTTCCAACAACTTAAAGGCTGCTGCAGAAAACGAAGGTCAGGCTTTATTGATCACCAAAACAAAAGCCGCCGAAGCAGACGGAAACGCAATCAAAATTGCTGCACAGGCAGAAAAAGAAGCGGCTCAGTTGAAAGGACAAGGGATTGCCTTATTCCGCGAGGAAGTTGCACAAGGTATGACAGAAGCTGCAGAAAAAATGAAAGCTGCAGACCTGGACACTTCCCTGATCTTGTTCTCCATGTGGACAGAAGCCGTGAAGGAATTCGCCGAGAAAGGAAAAGGAAACGTCATTTTCTTAGATGGTTCTGTTGACGGGATGGAAAAAACCGTAAAGCAGATGATGGCTGCGAATATGACCCCCCAGAAAAAATAATTAATCGTTAAAAAACGTAGGGGCGTCCCGGCTTATCCAGGACGCCCCTACGTTTTTAATTAATACGATCCCCACCACCTTCTCAGGAACCACTCTGCTGAAAGCAGCGCTATAATCAGTGCAAAGATCCATTTCCAGTCAATCAGTTCCTGGTAACCGGTATCTTCATATTGAATGGTTGTAATATCTCCGCGGGTTTTAATTTCACTGATCAATGCTTTGTACTGACTCAAAGTCTTGTAGGAACCATTCGACTGCACTGCCAACTGATTTAAAGTGGAGAAATTGGCACGCGTATCCTGGTCTTCCAGCGAAATTTCATCAACCGCAAAAGATCCTGATTTCGCATATTTTTTCCCGTTGTTATCTGCAATCACTTTCCAATCGTAAGTCCCGGACTCTAATTGCCCCACATTCAACTGGTAAAAATTGGCTGTCGGTGAAAATAACTGCCTGAATGGTTTTTCGCCACGTTTTGTAATGGTCATCTCCAGGTTTGGAGTCGTAATTAACTCCATGGACTCATTGTAAAATTCGGCTTTAAAAATGATATCTTCGATCGTGTTGAATCGCTTTGGAAGTGTTACACGCAGAGGTTCGCGGTTTTGCTTCACCGAAATATACTGAGTCAATTTCTGAACAAACTCTTCAAAACCTGCAGTTGTTTTCTTCTGCATAAATTCCTTCATTTTCCAGCGCCAAAGACCTTCTCCCAGGATAAAACCTATTTTGGACTTCTGTGTCTGTGAAACCGCAATCAATGGATTATCTTTCGAAATATTCCCGATACGCTGATTCAGAATGACCACGCTGTTTGCAGGAAGTTTATACATCCCGAATTTTGTACGCAAAGGCGTCAAAACAGGAACAATCGATGTAAAATCGGCCGATAAGCCAAATGAATTAAACCCTTTGGCAACCGAAGGATAAACATCCTCAAACTGGTTCCCGTTCGGAGATTTCATGGCTAGTCCGTATGTTTGAAGCAAGCTGGTCGATACACCCGGACCTAAGATCATTAAAACCGGGATTCCCTTTTCCTGCAATTGTTTGAACAAAGAAGCATTCGGTCGTAAACCATTCTCATACCAAACCACAAAATCCGGAATTTTTGCTCCCAGCGAATAATTGCTTATTAATTCCGAAGTAATTACCGCTTCCTGGTCCAGTTCAAAAACCGAGCGCAAAGCCTGGATATCCGGGTGCGGTGCACTTGCCAGCAACAAAACATTGCTTTTCGAGTCAATGACTTCTACAAAACAAGTCTGCTGGTTGTTGTCTTTGGTAAATTCCCCGTTTATGCTTTGAACAGAAACCGTAAAACGCTGGTAACCTTTGGATTTAGCCAATACCGTAAACAAAAACTCTTTTTGGTCCAGGCTGGAATTACTCACCACTGCCCGCTGCGACTGAACCACTTTTCCATTCTGCAGTAAATTCACCTGGTAAGAACCAGGAGGAACACGCTGGAAATCAACCAATGCCTGGATCGGGAATTCATTGTTCAAAAAAGCTACCTCATTGGAATTAACCGATCTTACGATAATATCGCGTTTTAGTGTTGTATCACCCACTGCAAGCGAAAAAACCGGTGTCAATTCAATTCGTTCCGCTTCATACATCGGGTGAACACCCTGATTGTAATTTCCATCCGACACTAAAATAATAGCTCCGATATTCCGGTTGAAGAAACGATCTTTGATCTGTTTGAACCCGGCTGCCAGGTCACTGGATTTATCTTTCAAGGACAATTTATCCAAATCGCGGACATTCGTTCCCACAGCAAGCTCCAGGTACTCATATCCGTCGCCCAATACCTTAGGAAGCTCTTGCCTGAAATTTCCGATCTGCTTCTTTACATTACTGCTGTCCTTGTAATTCATCATGGAAGAAGACGAATCTACCATCGTAATGATCAACGGTTTTTCAGGACGGTAAGTGATCGTTTCCCAAACTAAACCCAGGAGCAGCAATCCAATTAGGAAAAGGCTCAGAGTACGCAGTGAAAACAATACGCGCAACTGGTTCTTCTGCCAGATCGATTTTTGTTCCGTCCGGAAATAATAATAAAACGAGAAGCCTACAGCAAGTATGGATATAGGCAGCAACCACCATAAAGAATGATCGGAAAAATAATTCATGGAACGAAAATACGCTTTTTACTTTTTCGTATTCGTTAAAGTGTACGAAATTCCTATTCCCAAAACAGATTTAAACTGGGTTCTCGGTCCGGTCTTGCCTTTTGAATCGCGAATATCAATATCGTCATCATAGATCAGGTTCCACTGTAAAGATGCCTGGAACCACTTATTGACTTTAAAAGTGAAGATGTTTTCAAAGTTTACATCAATATTCTGCGGATTTTCAGCATAATTGCTAAACAATTCCAAACGCGTTTTCATTTCAATATTCTTGAACAATTCCTTTTGGAACCGCAGTCTGAAATAAGCTCCGATCTCGTTTCTGAAACGCAGACCTCTTTTCAACACATTTCCGCTGGTATCCAGTTCTGCGGCCTGCACTCCAAATGCTCCTGCATCGGCAAGGCGCTGATCGTTTACAAAAGTCATTTTAGCAGCTATCGGGGACAAGTAAACATTGAAATATTCTACCGGCGCATATTCGATACCCAATGAAAAACTAGCATACCCGGGAGCCATAAAACGCGATATCGGCACAGAATCATTCGGGAAATTGAAACCATCCAGGAATTGTGTCCGGAATCCGCCGATTGCCGTTGCAAACCAATGCTTTTTGAATTCATAACCTATGGAAGTTGCCAGGTCAATGCGATCATCGGTTTTCTGAAGTCCCTGAACTTTCCCCAGTGAATCCGTGTAATACATTCCCCCCAAAGCCAGTTTCACATCGTTTGACCATTTGATTCTTCTATGTTGATAAATTGCAGAGAAATCAATGAATCCCAGAACTGCAACGTTATTTCTACCACCGGCAGCCCAATTCACAAAAGCTGTTTGTGATCCTGACAACCCGAACAAACTGGTTACTGTCCATCTCTTTGGCATCAACGAATCATGAAGTGCGTCGAGTTTTTTGATATCATCCCGTAGTTTTTCTGCATCGGTTTGAGAAAAAGCAATAGATCCGGCCAATAATGTTACAATAAGAATACTGATCTTCATACACAATTTATTTTTAAGGTGTAAAATTAGTGAAATCCGTATCGTAAATTAACAATCCTTCTCTTAGATTCCAACTTCGGAAAGTGAATAAACCAAGAAAATGAGTAAATTTGGGTTCGAAATTTAAAATTGCTATGTCGAAAGAAGTATACATTATTGCCGCCGTCCGCACTCCGATGGGAGCGTTTATGGGTGGATTATCCTCTATCCCTGCTACCCAGTTAGGATCAGTTGCGATCAAAGGTGCATTGGACAAATCAGGATTGAAGCCTGAATTGGTTGATGAAGTTTTCATGGGAAATGTATTGCAAGCCGGTGTCGGACAAGCTCCTGCCCGTCAGGCTGCTTTGGGTGCAGGATTACCAAATACGGTTCCTTGTACTACTGTAAATAAAGTGTGTGCTTCCGGAATGAAGTCCATCATGTTGGGTGCTCAAACGATTTTAGCAGGTGACAACGAGATCGTTGTTGCAGGTGGAATGGAAAACATGAGCCAGGCACCTCATTATTTGGACGGAAGAAACGGTATGAAGTTCGGGAACATCCAAATGCTGGATGGAATCACCAAAGACGGATTACTGGATGTTTACAGCAAAGTTCCTATGGGAACATGTGCTGAGAAAACAGCTCAAAAATACAACATCACTCGTGAAGACCAGGATAATTTTGCGATTACTTCATACAAGCGCGCAGCTGCAGCATGGGAATCCGGAAAATTCAAGGACGAAGTGGTTGGAGTTTCTGTTCCGCAGCGTAAAGGCGATCCGATCTTAGTAGTTGAAGACGAAGAATACAAAAACGTATTTTTAGATAAAATTCCTTCCCTGAAACCAGCTTTCGATAAAGAAGGAACAATTACGGCAGCAAATGCTTCTACTTTGAACGACGGAGCTTCCGCATTGATCCTTGCTTCCAAAGAAGCAGTTGAAAAACACGGATTGAAGCCGATTGCAAAAATCGTTAGTTATGCAGATGCTGCTCACGAGCCTGAATTCTTCACAACAGCACCTTCAAAAGCAGTTCCGAAAGCATTGGCAAAAGCGGGTTTAAAAACTGACCAGGTTGATTTCTGGGAGTTGAACCAGGCATTCGCTGTGGTTGGATTGGCAAATACACAAATTTTAGGATTGGATCCTGCAAAAGTGGACGTGAACGGTGGAGCTGTTGCTTTAGGCCACCCGCTAGGAAACTCCGGATCCCGTGTCATTGTAACATTGATCCACGTATTGAAACAAAACGGCGGAAAGATTGGTGGTGCAGGGATCTGTAACGGAGGCGGTGGTGCTTCTGCGATGATTATCGAGAATATTTAAGAGATAAATACACTAATGAATGCCATTCCTTTTCGGGGTGGCATTTTTTGTTTTCATATTTCCCGCAGATTACGCAGAGGAGCGCAGAAGTTATTTATTAGAATTCACTATTGTTAGACAAAATCTATATTAGTTGCTGGTAAATGGCTTAAGGCTTCGTCTAATGAGGCAAATTTGGTATATGTATAAACTGATTTTTGCCCATTAATTATCTCGACAGATTTGACTTTTGCATTTTCATATTGAGAAGATGCATGCTGAATTATATTCGTCTTTTCATTTAATGACACCAATTCTGCTGAAATAGGCTCTGTCATTTTAAACAGTCGCCCAATTTTAGAACAATAATCACTATCTCTTTGAGTTGAAGGAATAACATAGTTCCTAAAATTACCTTCAAAATTATTATTGGTAAAATTAATATGTGAAGTCGTATAACAAATTCCTTGATAACGACTATTCATTGTAATCCATTGCAACAGTATTTGTGGAACTATATATTCCGGCCTAAAAACATCGGAATTGTCATTAACCTTAATAGAACATGCTAAAATTAATGGAAACATGAATACTGCCTGCAATGCTCTATCATAAGCACTAAAAGTTTTCTCATTACCATAATTAATCGTAGATGAATTAATTATAGTATCCAAGAAATCTTCTTTACAATATATTTCTGTGGTTAAACTCAATATTGAAAAATTTTTATCAAGTTCAAAACGAGCAGCTTGTATCTGATCAAATTTTGGTCGTCCCAATTCTTCCCAGGCAACATATATCGAATCTGACAAATAGAGCGATGGTAACCCTGGAATACTATATCTTTTAGTATGAATTTTTCGTCTTTGTGAAAATGGAACATGAAATAATTCTGATCTAGATAATGTATGTTTTGAATCACTTTCTCTTATTCGGTAAAACTTGTAAGACCCATTTCCTACTATAGTAGCTCCACCGAGATATTCGATGCTTTTATCTTCATATTGAATTTTGGACATTGCGTGATTTAATTTCTCAAAAGCACGATTCGGAAAACCATTTAAATAAAGTGTTATCGCAGCAGAAATTGCTTCTGTAAGAAAGTTAAATGAATCAATAAACTTTTCTCTTCCCAATTTAATATATCCACTATCTATAAATTTTTCAGAATCAAAAAGCTCTATTGACTCATTAACTAAAACTTGATATTCATCTAAAATATTATTTATGTAACCTTCAAAATCCTCATTACTAGGTCTAACTAAAGGAAAATACTTTTTTGTGAATCTTAAAATTTCGAATGCATTCATTATAGTGATTAAGTATTACTCTGTTAATTTCGGAAATAAATTTAAACATTGTGAATAAACATCCAAACTTCTGCGCTCCTCTGCGTAATCTGCGGGAAACAAAAAAGCATCGCCAATCGACGATGCTTTGATGTTTTTAACCGGTAATGGATGATTAAGCCTGAACTCCCAAGTTATCAGCTACTGCCGTAGAAATTGCAGATTTTTCAAAACGCAATTTAGTACCTTCGGAATTGATCAAAACAGTTGTATCTGTGATCTCCAGGATTTTACCGTGAATTCCACCGATAGTCACCACTTTATCTCCTTGTTTCAAATTCTCACGAAACGCTTTAAGCTCTTTTTGTTTTTTCTGTTGCGGTCGAATTAAAAAGAAGTAAAACACCACTAACATCAACACGAGCATTATAATTTGCATAACTCTATTTTTTATTTTAACTATTACTAACTGATTGTTCAATGTGTTCAAAGAGTTAAAAAAGTTCAATGGTTTGAACTGTTCAACATTTGAACTTTTGAACCTACTTAATTATCGTTGCCTCAACCACCACTTTGGTATTTGGAGGCGTTGTATTTGAAAGGATTGTTACACTTCTGGTAACCGGCCCTTCCGAAAAAGATTCCGTTTTAACGTTTGCCTTCACAAATCCTTTTTCTCCCGGTGCGATCGGTTCTTTGCTCCAATCAGCAACCGTACAGGAACAAGATCCTGAAACATCAGACAATACCAATGGGTATTCACCGGTATTCTCAACTACAAAGTTAGCGTGAATTACCTCACCTCTTGCAATTTTCCCGGCATTAAAAACACTTGCCACTTTCATCGTTGTCTTGTAACCAACGATTTCCGAAGGAGAATCCGATCCACAAGCACTCAAAAACGATAAGGCCAGGCCCAAAAACAAAACTTTTCTCATAACATTAATCCATTAAACCTCTTCCGAGTTTAGAAATTTTTCCATCTTTTACCAATCTATCAACGGCCTTATCCAGGATTCCGTTGATAAATCCGTGACTTTTTGGAGTGGAGTAGAATTTCGAGATTTCAATATACTCGTTCAAAGTCACTTTTTTCGGGATACTTTTGAAAACCTGAAGCTCCGTAATTGCCATTTTCAACAGGAGAATATCCATTTTGGCAATTCGCTCCAACTCCCAGTTATCCGTTAATTCATCGATCAATGACAAATTCTCCGAATCCATTGAAATGGTCTTACGCAACAAAGTACGGATGAATTCCTGCTCATCTTCCTTGTCTTTATACAAAGGCATTGCAATGAATTTCTGTCCTTCCTCCATCGCTTTGATCGATTTGATCGCCATTTGACAAGCCAGATCAATATCATCCAGCCAGTGAATGCTTTTCTCTTCAAAGAAGTGATAAATCAACGGGGAATTTGCGATCTCTGCTTTAAACAGGTTGATCATGAAGGTTTTATCTTCTTCAAAATCCCTTGCCTCGTTGTTCATATGAGCAAACCAGGTTTCCCCTTCTCTCATTTGAAGATAGATCTTGCGGAACATTTCGTGGTGCTCATCACCAATCCAGTTCACCGAACGGTCTTCCGAAGCTTCCCGCAAGGAATAACTGTCCTGCAATGCCTGGATAACCAAAGAATCCACAAACTTCCGGTTCGGATTCAGATCTTCCTCCGTAGGACGGATTTTCTTTTTATTTTCTTCAATACGATGTTCTGCAATGTCTTTCAACTCACCGAAACTCAGCAATAAATACAAGTAAAGATCGTAAATGCGATCCACTGCCTGCATGAGTTCGTTCTCGGTTTTCTTGATGCTTTCCTCATCTCCCTGGAAATAAGCGTAAAGCGCCTGCAAAACTTTAATTCGTAAATGTCTTCTATTCAGCATTATAAACTACTCTCCTATCTTTTTATAGTGGTAATTTTACTTTACCGATTGACTCAATACGCTCTTCAGCGATCTTGTTTGCAATTTGGTAAGTCGGAACGCCTTCAGCACTTGAACGGGAAACGATGTTTCCGATCGTTGTGTAAATCTCTTCCGCTTTAGCCATCGACCATTGCGCTGTCAAGCCAGCCACTTCCGAATAACAATTGATCACACCACCTGCATTTAATGCAAAATCAGGAGCATAAATAATTCCTTTGTCTTTCACCAGCTGACCGTGGATTTTCTCGTTTGCCAACTGGTTGTTTGCAGCTCCGGCAATGATAGAACACTTCAAACGGTTGATCGTATCATCGTTAATAGTTGCTCCCAAAGCACATGGGGCATAAATATCCATCGGTACGTCGTAGATTTCATCCAATCCAACCACTTTCACTCCGTATTCATTCGCTACACGTTTCAAAGTATCCTGGTGAATATCCGTGATTGTAACATCTGCACCTTCAGAAACCAGGTGTTTTACCAGGTATTCACCTACGTGACCAACACCCTGAACAGCCACTTTTTTACCAGCCAAAGAATCAGAACCGAACTGCTGGCTTGCACATGCTTTCATTCCCATGTAAACACCGTAAGCAGTTACAGGCGAAGGATCACCGCTTTTTCCCGGCAAACCTACTACGTGATCTGTTTCCATAGAAACCCAAACCATATCCACCGGAGAAATACCCACATCTTCTGCAGTAATATATTTTCCAGCCAAAGAGTTTACGAACTTCCCGAAACGACGGAACAAAGCTTCTGATTTCATGGAGCGAGAATCTCCAATGATCACCGCTTTTCCACCTCCCAAATTCAATCCTGAAATTGAATTCTTGTATGTCATCCCTCTTGAAAGACGCAGTACGTCATTCAAAGCCTCCATTTCATTGTTGTACATCCACATGCGGGTTCCTCCCAAAGCAGGTCCTAAAACGGTGTTATGTACAGCAATAATTGCTTTCAGGCCAGTTGCAGTATCGTTACAGAATAACAATTGCTCGTGGTTATACATACTCATTTGAGAAATAACGGGGTTTTCAGCCAGATTTAGATCTTTGACTTCTTTTACTTCAAACATACGCGACTTTTAATCTTTTATTTCAATGCGAATGGCTAATTTTGTAATTCGAACAAAATCGCATTAGCGCTCGCAAAAATAGGAAATTTATCGAATGAAGTCTCTAAGCTATTTAAACAAATATTTATACAAATACCGCTGGCGATTGCTGCTTGGCATCCTGTTTATTATTGCCGGTAATTACTTCGGAGCCAAAATCCCTGTCTTTGTAGGTGAATCCATGAACTTTCTTTCCGGAAAGAATCCATTAAGTGAAGGTCAGACTCTTTTCTGGACAGTGCTTGGACTTGCCGGGCTCATCATACTTTTTAACATAATTAAAGGATTCTTCCTCTTCCTGACACGTCAAACGCTGATCGTGATGTCGCGGTATATCGAATTCGACCTGAAAAACGAAATCTTCGAAAAATACCAGCAGCTGGATTACGGCTTTTACAAAAGACAATCAACCGGAGATCTAATGAACCGCATTTCCGAAGACGTTTCGCAAGTCAGACAATATTTAGGACCGGGAATCATGTATACCGTCAACCTGTTTGCGTTATTCCCTTTCAGCTTGTATGAAATGTTGAAAATTAATCCGGAACTGGCACTTTATGCACTTGCCCCGCTTCCTTTGATGGCAACTTTGATCTATTTGGTTTCAAACCGGATGAATAAGCTGAGCAAAGAGGTGCAGCAGGAACAATCGCGCCTGAGCACTTTGGGACAGGAAACTTTTTCCGGCATCCGCGTGATCAAAGCATACATCCAGGAAAAACATGCAAAAACGAACTTTGAAACAAGCTCGAAGTCCTATTTGAAGAAAACCATGCGCCTGGTAAGAACGAATGCATTGTTTATGCCGACTATTTCCTTATTGATCGGGACAAGCACCCTGTTAAGTATTTACATGGGCGGATTGCTCACTTTTGACGGAAGCATCAAAACAGGGAATATTGTTTCAATCATTCTTTTGATCTACAACCTAACCTGGCCTTTTGCGAGCATCGGCTGGGTAACGAGTATTAATCAACGGGCAGCAGCTTCCCAGGAGCGCATCAACGAATTCCTGAAAACAGAACCGGCAATCAAAAACCAGTCGGAAGCTCCACTGGAAGTATTCAAAGAACTTCAGTTCAAAAACATGTCGTTTCGTTACAGACCAGATTTACCCGATGTGCTTTCAGACATCAATTTCACGCTAAAACGTGGAGAAACACTGGGAATCATCGGGAAAACAGGCTCCGGGAAATCGACCTTGCTGCAGATGATTGTTCGTCAGTTGGATCCGACCCAGGGAGAAATCCGATATAATGACCAAAAACTGGATTCGCTCAACCTCACCGAATACCGCAAACACCTTTCCGTTGTCCCCCAGGATGTATTCTTATTTTCCGACACCATCTATAACAACATAGCTTTCGGTGCACTGAATTTTGAAGCCGTAACAAAAGAAGAAATCACGAATGCAGCAAAGAATTCACACGTACTGCACAACATCGAAGCATTTCCGGATAAATTTGAAACCATCCTCGGTGAGCGCGGCGTGAACCTTTCAGGCGGACAAAAACAACGCGTAAGCATTGCACGTGCATTGATACGGAAACCGGATATTTTGCTTTTAGACGACTGTTTATCAGCCGTTGATACGGAAACCGAAGAAATTATCCTCCGAAACCTGAAGCAGCTGAACCAGGAAAACCAAACAACATCGGTTATCGTCAGCCATCGTATTTCCAGTCTTCGGAATGCTGATTACATTTTGGTGCTGGAAGAGGGAAAAATCATAGAGGAAGGAAAACCGGCCGATCTATTGCAAATCAATAGCCAATACAGAGAATTACACGACAAACAATTGATGGAAGAACCAAAGGTTATTGAGGACTAGACCGGAAATAATTATCAATTATGAATGTGTGAATTATCAAGAAAATCCATTTTTAAACTTTCTTGATAATTTATAATTGTGACATTGATAATTATAATTACTCTTTCTCCGGGTGCAGCAATAAATAATGCTCCAGTTTATCCTTTATAAACGTAATCAGTTCAATATCCGTAGCAGTCTTCAGAAAATTATCATCCATATTCATAAAACGGATAAAATCGATAAAATCCTCATTATTTAACTTGATGATATCGTAAGAAACGTATAATCTCAGCAACTCCTGCACAACTTCCTCTTTCGAATCTTCGTATTGTTTTTTAGCCACAATAGCTTTGGACTGCTCTTTCTTGGAAAAACGCTGATACAAAGCCGTTATCGGGCTCTGGAAAGCCTCCAGACCGGTAATCGTCCGTGTTTCCCTCAAAGCCAGTGCCGCACGCTCCTCCTTGATCTCCTGGATCGATTTCAGAGGCTTAATGACCACTTCATCAATTTGACGAGCCTTTCTTTCAACCGCCGCATATACCTCAAAATGACAGGAAGAATCGCCTTTTACACGAAACCCATAACGTTCATATCCTTTAATAGACAAGATGATCGAATCATTATTATTCACATAAACCCCGAAAGTTCCGTCGGGCTGACCAAAAACACCTTTACCATTGGAAGTATTCACCACCATCAGATTTAAAAAGGCATGTTTAACCAAAGTATCTTCCACTTTTCCGGTTAGCCAAACCTTCGTACAAGGTTCCTGGGCAAGAGCAGTCCCACATAAGAACAATAAGATTCCAGTAATCAGTTTCATGAAACGAAAATAGGGCTTTTTTCTACGGTTTCTTTTCTGTTAACTAATATTTACATTCTTCCAAACAAAGAATCTTTCTTAGTATTAACCACAAAGAGACAAAGAACGCGAAGAATATTTATTCAAAACTTTGCGATCTTCCATTCTTTGCGGTGAAGATAGGAAAAGAAACAAATGTAACATTCATCTATTCACTTTTGTAACATGTTAATTTTTCGAAAGAACTCAAAATTTCAAAAACACTCTTTAAAAGTTCGTAAATTTGCAACATGAAAAGAGTGGTTGTCGGACTGTCCGGCGGTGTAGATTCAAGCGTTACAGCACATTTACTGCAACAAGAAGGTTATGAAGTAATCGGATTATTCATGCGCAACTGGCACGATGAAACCGTTACACTTTCCAACGACTGTCCGTGGATCGACGACAGCAACGACGCCCTCTTAGTAGCCGAACACCTTGGAATTCCTTTCCAGGTATTGGATCTCAGCAAAGAATACAAAGAACGCATAGTCGACTACATGTTTGCCGAATACGAAGCCGGCAGAACACCCAATCCGGACGTGTTGTGCAACCGCGAAATCAAATTCGACGTATTCTTAAAAGCCGCTATGGAACTGGGCGCAGACTATGTAGCAACCGGACATTACTGCAGAAAAACAACTACAGAAGACGGAATTCACCATTTATTAGCCGGACTAGATCCGAACAAAGATCAATCCTACTTCCTTTGCCAGTTATCGCAGGAACAACTTTCCAAAGCACTCTTCCCGATCGGAAACCTTCAAAAATCAGAAGTAAGAGCCATTGCTAAGGAAATCGGACTGGTAACTGCTGAGAAAAAAGACTCACAGGGATTGTGTTTCGTAGGAAAAATCTCCCTGCCTGAATTTCTTCAACAAAAACTACAGGTAAAACACGGTAAAATAATTGAAATCAACGAATTAGAAAATCAGTTTACCGAATACTCCAACATTCCTGTAAACCTGGAACACGTTGTTGAACTAAGTAAAGAATTCATCTACTCTCCTACCATGGGACTGGAAGTTGAAAAACACATCGGAGCACATTACTATACCATCGGGCAGCGAAAAGGACTCCACATCGGCGGGAGACCCAACCCTTCGTTTGTAATCGGCATAGACACCGAAACAAATACCGTTTACTCCGGTCAGAAAGACGACCATCCGGGACTCAATAAATGGGCATTAAAGATCGAAACCAAAGAGATGCACTGGATCAATCCGAATTTCGCCATGAACATCGGAGACGCCAAAGAATTCGATATCCGCATCAGATACCGTCAGGCATTGCAAAAAGGAATACTAACCCGCCTGGAAGACGGATACTACATCCTATTCGATAAAAAACAGCGTGGAATTGCTCCAGGACAATTTGCAGCACTCTACTTACAGGAAGAACTGATCGGTTCCGGAATTATTTCTCATTAGGAAGAAAAACATCAAAGGTAAAGTCCTCATAAAACACAAGGGTTTTGACTATTTTCTTACCCGTCCCTGAAGGTTTAAGCTCTTTCTCCGCGTCACCCGACATTTTCATTGGTTCAGCATCAATCAGCAAATCGGAAACAACAGCCTTCTCCGACTGCCTGCCAGTAAAGAGCCATTCCGCAGAAACACGAGGAAAAGCCTGTAGCAACTTCTCTACAAAGTCGAAGCTGGGCTTGTTTCGTCCGCTCAACACATGACTCACATTCGAACGCTGCACACCGATCTTATCCGCAAAAGATCCCGCATTCAATTTATGCGATTCCATGATCATTCTTAAACGATCTTTTATTTCCATGATACAAATGTACCATTAAATGATTACAAAATTAAATTCAAATCAGTTTACATTTGTAACAATTAAAAACAGAAAAAGCCCTGACGATAAATGTCAGGGCTTTTTCAATGTATATTTGAACGTATTAATTTATACCGTATCCAAAGAAAAGCATGCTGTTTGTAACCTGTGGCAGATTCGGTCCAAATGTAACCAAGTCCATTAATTGAGCAACTTCAACAATACTTAAGTTACTATTTTTTCCCATTGCCTTGTGACGTTCTAATTTTGTTTTTGCAAGGCTCACTGCGTTATTAATCATTGTGCTTTCCATATTATATAAAACTTTAAATGCGATGCTGTTTTGACCCATTTACGCCACAGTTGTATATTAGGTTACAAATCCAATCAAAAAAAATGAAAAAAAATTAAAATTGATTGAACAAAGCATTTTATTTATACTCTATAAAAAACTTAAAATCAGAAAATTAACCCCAAAAACACATTTGTACTAATTTTTGAAAATTAATTTGAAATTAATTCTTCATAAGCATCCTGTATTTCCAAAAAACGCTGAGCATGCGCTTCCCTTTCCGCCTCATCCAGCTCAGGATTACTATCCGGATGGTACTTCTTTGCAAGCCTGCGGTAACTCTTTTTAATATCCTCCTCTGTTGCTGTCGGACCCAAATCCAGGATTGCAAGTGCCATATTCTTCCTGGTACGGGAATTGGCAATCGTATGCAGACGCTCATTTCCGGCCGAAGAACCAAAAATCCGTTTACGATATTCAATAACTCTCTTTTCAATATACCTGGACTGCACCCCAATCAACTCCCCCAATCGAACCAAGGCTGTAAATTCCCGATCAATCATGTCTTCATCCACAAACACAAGATCCACAAGGAAATCAATCAAATCAGCACGTTCCTGGGCTTGGTGCATTTTCTGAACGACCCAGTTTGCTACACTCCGCACGTGAATGGATGTTTCTTCAACCAGCTCCAATTCGTTCGCAACTATAAGCGATTCTATATTGAACTTTTTATTTATATAAACAACTATAAAAGACTGTTTTTCAAAAGATTTAATTGCATTCTTCCGCATCATCCAGGCAGCCAGAAGCACATAGATCTGGAAGATCATTTTTTCTGTTTTTTTACCGGAAGGAGGCTGAAAACTGCGTTTAAGAACCAATTCCGAACTAACTTTCCGCTCGCTGGAATCTTTCACCTGACGTTTGATCAGCACCAAAATAAGCACGCTGAAAACCACTGCGAATATGATCCCTAGTATTAACATATCACAAATTTACAATAGATTCATATGCCTCCTGAATTGAACGGAATTTTTCACTCATCTGCTTTTGAACTTCGGGAGATTCGTTCATAAAGCGGTCCGGATGGGTCAGTTTAACCAACCTGCGGTAACTAGCTTTCACCTCTTCCATTGAAGCGCTTTTTTCAAGTCCTAAAACACGATAAAGTGAATCCCTATCATAAGAAGTCGCCGAAGACTGATAACTGCGTTCATTTTTCTGCGTCAGCTTCTCCTGATAAATTGTTTCAAAATCTGTAATTTCAAGGTTCAACTTATTCATTAAAGTTAATAAGTAGCGCTGCTCATTATCATTGATGCCTCCGTCATACAAAGCAATTCCCGCCAGAAAGTTGATCAATTTCACTTTCCAAACTTTCTTAAGGTTTCTGTTAGACCAATCAGCAAGTGAATTAATCCTCACCACATGTCTCATGGAATAGGCATACGATTCTTCTGCATAGTAATATTCGTGTCTGAAATTCTTCTTCAGATAGTTATCGATATACGGAAACTTCATGTAGTAATTATCCAAATCCCGAACAACGATTGCACACGCAGAGGCTATAAAAATTTCGTATATATTCTCTGTCGTCGGAAGAAAGTTTAACGGAATAATGCCCCTATCCCATTCTGTTCCGGTTTCATAATCTCCTTTTTCACCTTTATTGGTAAGATTCTTATAGATCACATAACCAAAGCATCCGACAAACAAAGCAATTACAAAAACAGCTGTCCACAAACGCTCCTGGTCCGACATCTGGGTATTTCCCACGTGAACTCTCGGAAACAAAAGAAACAATTGAACCTGCAGCATGTTAGTAATTGGATTTAGGCATTAACGGATAGATCAGGTGCTCCAGCCCATTCATCTTGATTTCGTAGACCAATTCCAATTGCTGCCCCAATTTTCCGGGAGGAAAACCGTTTTGCTTGAACCAAACCAGGTAATTTTCAGGCAAATGAATCAAATACCGGTCTTTGTATTTCCCAAAAGGCATTTTGGTCTTAGCCAGTACCACTAACTGATGTTCATCCATGCAGTGAATTTAGTTCAAATTCACCAGATCAAAAACATATTCCTAACGAAATTACATTACAACAGCCTGAGCAATTCCTCGTAATGCAATTGCAGTTCCTGGAATTTCACCTCCAATTCTTTTCGCTTTTCAGCATCGGCTTCCGGATGTCGGTCCGGATGGTATTTTTTCACCAGTTTCCGGTACTTCAGACGAAGTTCTTCCTCATCCAAAGTGTCTTTCTGCAATTCAAAATATTCAAGGGCACTTTCCACCAGATTTTCGCGATAACGTGAAGAACCGGCTGTTTCACTTCTACGCTCATGCCTTCTTCTAAAAGCATGGTTAATGTCTTCCATCAACACCAGCCATTCCTGGTGCAGTAAAGCAAAGCCATCAATTATGCGGATCAACTCGGCTTTTTCACGAGATCCGATCACTCCGTCCCGGGCTGCCATATGAATCAGAAAACGAACGATGTCCTTTCGCTGCTCTTCCTGTTGAAAACGACTGAGCCATCTGACAATCGATTCCGAGCGATAAACATCCGTATATGCCATTTTGAGGGATTCATGAAATGAACTGTTTTCTTCCGGGTACAGGTAAATGATGTATTCTTTCAGGTAGATGCATTTTTCCTTAAAACAATCCGGATTCGTTCTCAGGACATTCATGCTCAGGAGCACCAATGCATCGATGTGATTATAGGCATTGAACTTTGTCTTAAAACGGAACTCCTTTCGCAATTTGGAAAACACATAACGGAACAGCCAATATGTTGGTGCAGCCACTATGATTGCAGTGATTGACAGACCAACAATCGTCTCGATCATTTTCTGCCTGTAAAATTCTTCCTCTGCTAATCTTTGTGCTTCCGCAGACGAAATTTCTAGTATTAAGAAAAAACTCATGTCGTTTTGATCGATTTAGGATTAAACGGATTTTCCACCAGGTAAATTTAGCTCAAATTAGCCAAATCAAAGATATATTTCGTCCCTAAACCGCTCGTATCAAGTTCAAACGTTCCTTCCAGCTGTTCCGACATAGCCTGAATAATCTCCGTTCCGAATGAAGCAACCGAATTATCCATCCAGGATCCGTTATCGCTGTAATACAGAAAAAAACGGTGAGACTTATATTGTTCATTCTCAAGCAGACTGATCGAAATTTCCGGGTTTTCCTGTTCTGAAAAGGCATGTTTCAAGGAGTTCAAAAGCAATTCGTTGATCAAAAGTGCCAGCGGAACAATACTTTTCGACTTCATATCGACCACTTCTACCCGGATAAATAAAGCCGGCTTCTTATCAATCGAATAATTCAATAAAAGGCTATCTACCAATGATTTAAGGTATTTTTCAAGATCAAACTTAGACAAAGAACCCGATTGGTACATTTTTTCGTGAATGATAGCCATAGCCGTGACGCGATCAATAGCCTCCTGGTAAGAACTACTATTTTCTCCGTTCATGTTATTTGACTGCAGGCGAAGCAAGCTGGTGATGATCTGCAGGTTATTTTTCACACGGTGATGAATTTCACGCAGCATTACCTCCATTTCCGAATTCTGTTTGGAGATCAGCTTATTCTGATTGGAAAGCTTTTGATTGTTCTCGATCAACTCAACCCGGGAGTAATTGGTTGTCAATATGTAAAGGTTCAAAATATAAGCAATTGCAAATCCAACGATGGAATACTCCAAAATAAAGGTCGTCACATCATTTCCTGAAAAAGACTCCACCGCAACAATATTTCTTTCATGCAGGTAGATCAGGTAATAAAACAAAACCAGGAAATGCGCCACCAGGATCGGGACCCCCCATTTTTTCCCAAGCACGAAAAACGTAAACATGATATTGACAATCATCCACATCGGCGTGAGATAATGCGTTGCATGCAGCCAAAGAAAAGCGCCCGAAACGATGAAAAAAGTCAGGATGGAACAAATAGCTCCGACCAGGCGGTAATTTTTGGTCCAATAAATCACAATAAGTCCGAGCACACACATCCCGACCGCAAAGAAATTGGGGGTTGCACTAAAATGCTCGTTAGAAAGATTGACAACCGTAACTATGGACATCAGGCCGGCAAAAAAATACAATAAATGCAATACCAGCCGGAATTTCATTTTTTCATGAAACTCTAACCAGTTCGTGTTCAGTTTGTCCATTATTTAGATTTCAATAACAAATAAACGTCAAATTCTTGATTTTAAGCCTGCATGACAAAAAAACTTATTGACCATTCATTTCAGAAGTAAGCATTTCATAAGCTTTCTGAATTTCCAAAAACTTTGCAACATGTTCTTTCTTCTCTGTTTCACTGGCATGACGGTGATTATCCGGATGATGAATTTTTGCCAATTTTCTGTAAGCACTTTTCAACTCCTTCAAGCTTGCATTTCCTTCTACACCAAGCGTCTTCAAATAATACGACTGCATTTTCAAAATGCTATCTTCAGATTTGGTTTTCTTTGGAATCAAGATATCCCGGATTGCAGCATCTAAATCACCCAAATGCAAATTTAAACGCTTCAGAAGATAAAAGATAAGCTCCGATTCGCGCGGATTAATGCCGCCATTTGTATTTCCCAAACGAACCAGAAACTCCATTAAATGTATCTTCTTACGAACCGTCAGCCGTTCATTTGCAAGATTTGTATATTCAACCAGATCCACACCCATTTCGACTACATCCTGGTAGATCTGTGAAATATCGAAGCCCGCACCAGGGAAACGCTTTCTTAAATAAGCATTCATCCAGTGTAACTTTTGGCTTACCAAATGTTCATTTTCCCGAAAAATAAGCAAACTCCCGAGTACAACGGCGGCACTGATAAAATCATCGGAATAATTAGCTGAATCCCGCTTACTGTATTTCCTTACAGTAAAAAAGAGTGCTATCAAAACAATAACAATCGGAATAGAATAATAGAAGAAAAACTCCGTATGAGTCATCCCTCCAATTCTCTCAACTAACACAAACTGCATCAATATATTACTCAGGAATACGTTTTAGCACCTCTAGCAAATAATCCCAGAATTTCTGAACGGATGAAATTTGTACACATTCATCCGGAGAATGCGCTCCGCGAATATTCGGTCCGAAAGAGATCATGTCCATTCCCGGGAAATGTTTTCCTAAGATCCCACATTCCAAACCGGCGTGACACGCTTTAATATTCGGTTCCGCATTGAATTTCTGACGGTACATGTCTGCCATCAGTTTCAAAATTGCAGAATCTGCATTTGGTTCCCAGCCCGGATATTCTCCGCCCTGAACAACTTCCACTCCCACGCTTTCAAATGCCGCACGAATCGTATTCGCTACATCTGCCTTGGATGATTCCACCGAACTACGCTGTAAAGACTGCGTTGTAAAGACACCATCTCCGACAGTTACTTTTGCCAAACTGGAAGAAGCCTCTACCAATCCTTCAATCGCCGGACTCATGCGGTAAACCCCGTTATGAACCGCGTAAATTGAATTTATAATCCGTTCGAAATCAGAATCTTTTACAACCCGGTTTAAATCTCCACTTTCAGAAATAGTCCAGCTAGCATCTTTCTCAATCGACTGGTATTCAGTTTTGATTTGAGCAATAATTTCGTCAACTGCTTCGTGGAATTTTGTTCTTTCATCTTTTGCAACAGCAACAACAGCTGTGCTTTCGCGCGGAATAGCATTTCTCAGACTTCCACCGTCAAGGCTGCATAATTTCAGGTCCACAACTGATCTTACATGTTTAAACAAGCGGTTCATCCATTTATTGGCATTTCCTCTTCCCAAATGAATATCCATTCCGGAGTGTCCGCCGAGCAATCCCCGAAGCTTGATATCAAAACAAACATAGTTGCTCGGAAGATCTTCATAGGTAATTGCCGTACTTGTATTGGTATCGATTCCACCGGCACACCCGATAGATAACTCATCATCATCTTCCGTATCCAGGTTCAATAAGACCGTTCCGGAAATATTGGAAGCATCAACCTGTAAAGCTCCGGTCATTCCCGTTTCTTCATCAATGGTAAATAACGCTTCAATGGCCGGGTGAGCAATATCTGTTGATTTCAGTACCGCCATGATCGCCGCAACACCAATCCCATTGTCGGCCCCAAGAGTTGTTCCGTTTGCACGCACCCAATCTCCGTCTACCAGCATTTCAATTCCCTGGGAATCAAAATCAAAGATCGTATCGGAATTTTTTTGGTGCACCATATCCAAATGCGATTGCATCACAATGGTTTGTCTGCCTTCCATCCCGGATGTTGCCGGTTTTTTAATAATCACGTTACCGATATGATCCTGAATAGTCTCCAAACCCAGCGACTTTCCAAAGTTCATCATGAATCCGATTACACGCTCTTCTTTTTTAGACGGACGTGGTACTGCATTCAAATCAGCAAAATGGTTCCACAATGCTTTCGGTTCTAAATCTCTTACTTCCATATTTTTTAAAATTATGAATTATCAATTCTACAATTATCAAGCTTGATAATTCCTCCATTCATAATTGACAATTACATATTAGCTATTTCGAATATTTACGATCCTGTTGATGTATAAATCTTCCACTTTAGCCCTTGCCCACGGTGTTTTACGCAGGAATTTCAGGCTGGATTTGATACTCGGCTCATGCATGAAACAATTGATCGGGATCAGTTTTCCCAAACGTTCAAAGCCAAACTCTTCAACCAGTTCGGTTACTATACGTTCCAATGTTATTCCGTGTAGAGGGTCCATTTTTTCAAATTAAAATTTGAAAAAAATTATCAATTATCAATTCTACAACTATCAAGTTTGATAATTCCTCCATTCATAATTGATAATTCTCTTCTTAAACCAGTTTACGGTATTTAATCCGTTTCGGAGCAGCATCTCCCAGGCGTTTGCGCTTGTTTTCTTCGTACTCCGAATAAGACCCTTCGAACCAAACGACCTGTGAATCTCCTTCAAAAGCCAAGATATGCGTACAAATACGGTCCAGGAACCAGCGGTCGTGGGAAATAACCACCGCACAACCTGCGAAGCTTTCAATTCCTTCTTCCAAAGCGCGCAATGTGTTCACATCGATATCGTTGGTAGGCTCATCCAGCAAAAGCACGTTTGCCTCAGTCATCAATGTCATTGCCAGATGCAGGCGATTCCGTTCACCACCGGAAAGCACTCCTACTTTCTTGCTTTGGTCAGAACCTGCAAAATTGAATTTCGACAAATAAGCACGCGCATTGAATTTCTGGTTTCCGATCTCGATAAACTCATTCCCTCCTCCAATCACTTCAAAAACCGTCTTTTCAGGAGAGATATCTTTGTGTGTCTGATCTACGTAACCGATCTTCACCGTTTCACCAATTGCAAATGTTCCTTTGTCCGGCTTCAATTCATCCATTATCATCTTGAAAATCGTTGTTTTACCGGCACCATTCGGCCCGATAATCCCAACAATTCCTGCCGGCGGTAATTTGAAGTTCAAATCTTCGTAAAGTACCTTGTCACCGAATGCTTTCATCACATGCTCTGCATCGATCACATTATTACCAAGACGCGGACCATTTGGAATCGGGATTTCCAATTTCACTTCCTTGTCCTTCATTTCTTCCGACATCATTTTGTCGTAGTTCTGAATACGCGCTTTATTCTTCGCATGGCGGCCCTTCGGATTCATACGCACCCACTCTAACTCGCGGGCAAGCATTTTCTGACGTTTGGATTCTGTTTTTTCTTCTTCTTTCAGGCGATTTCCTTTTTGCTCTAACCAGGAAGAGTAGTTTCCTTTCCACGGAATACCTTCTCCACGATCTAGCTCAAGAATCCATCCCGCAACATTGTCCAGGAAGTAACGGTCGTGCGTTACAGCGATCACCGTTCCTTTGTATTGCTGTAAATGCTGTTCCAACCAGTCAATAGACTCTGCATCCAAGTGGTTGGTAGGCTCATCCAGTAAAAGGATATCCGGGTTTTGAAGCAATAAACGGCACAAAGCAACACGGCGTTTCTCACCTCCGGAAAGCGTTTCGATCAGCTGATCATCCGGCGGACAGCGCAAAGCGTCCATTGCACGTTCAAGCTTATTATCCAGTTCCCATGCATCTACTGCATCAATTTTATCTTGTACCACTCCCTGACGGGCAATCAGTTTATCCATTTTATCCGGATCATTCAAGACTTCTTCGTCCATGAAAGCGGCATTGATTTCCTCGTACTCTTTTAGAATATCCACGATATCCTGCACCCCTTCCATAACGACTTCTTTTACAGTCTTTTTCAGGTCCAGTTCAGGTTCCTGCGGCAAATAACCAACAGAATATCCCGGTGAGAACACCACATCTCCCTGGTAAGATTTATCCAAACCGGCAATAATCTTCATTACGGTGGATTTTCCGGAACCGTTCAAACCGATGATCCCGATCTTCGCACCGTAGAAAAACGAGAGGTAAATATTTTTAATGATTTGCTTTCCCTGTGGAGTCACTTTGGAAACTCCCACCATGGAAAATATGATTTTCTTATCGTCAGACATATTGAATTTTTAGGAAAACAAAGATAACATTCTGACGGAAAAACTGCGGTTAAATTCAGAGTTTGTACAACAAAAAAGAGTCCTGACGATTCTATCAGGACTCTCTCAATAAGTATAAAGTCAGTTCACTCAAAAAACCCTGTTGAAACCGACTTGTGCAAGTACAAAAATGTAAACAATGTAAAGCACAATCACGACGATGGTATAAATACCTGTGAATTTAAACAGCGATTTGAGGTTTTGGATTCCATAATCAAATTCTCCCTGTTTGTTGGAGTTCAACCCTTTCTCGGTAGAGCCGGCAAAACGGATTAAGTACAAAGCGGGGAAAATCATCACAAGCGTCAAACCGATATATACCACCGCCATAAGCATGAGCATTCCAATTCCACTGGCCATTGCTGTTACCAATACAAACAGGGATGCAATTCCCATGAAACCGGTAAAAACAAAACCTATAATCGCCAGGAAACGTGCCCACTTCGCAGCTGTCATTAAATTCTCTTTGATGGAATTATTGATCTTTAGCTGATCAGAATCCAATTCGATGTGTTGATCTAAAGCATCCATTCGTGTAAATTTTAATCCAGTAAATCCGGGTTATCGGAGAACCTAACTCCACCATCCCCTTTAGGAAGCGAACGCAGTTTATTTTTCATTTCCGCAGCTTTCGTCCAGTAAACGATCATCACCGCAATACACCCAAGACCAATAAGTCCTCTGATACTTTGAGGGAGAAGGATATTCACAGCATTTGCAATCGACAAAGCCAGCCCCAATCCTTTTAAATAATCGCCCTGTTGAGGGGCTCCCCTCGATTCGAATTCACGTTTAAGCGTCTCTGAAACCTTCGGATACATGATGAAACGATAAACGATATTGAACAAAGGAATAAACATCAGCCAAACATTTGCCGGAGGCAGCTGCTGATTTGCAGGGTCGCACTCCTTTAACAAATCCTGAAGATTTTTGAAAAAAAATACTGCTACAACAATTACTCCTGCAAGAACAATTGAAGCGACGATGATAACTACAGCAAGAACTTCTCCGTACATATTTTTGTTTTTTTTTAATCCAATAAATCAGAATTGCTTGAAATACGAACTCCGTCAGTTTTTGGGATCGAACGCAGCATTCCTTTATACTGTGCCATTTTAACCCAATAAATAATCCCTATTACTATAAATCCTAACATTGCAAGAATATTCAGAAACGGGATGATCATACAGCAAATTAAAATCGGTAAAACGATTCCCAATGATTTCCCGTAATCTCCAGGCTGCGGACTATTGCGCTCGTCAAATTCTTTTCTCAAACTTTCTGCGATTCGCGGATAAAGCATAAATGGGAAAATAACCGCTCCATAAAAAGGAATATAAAGCATCCAGACAAATCCCGGATGGACCAAACGGTTTTTAGGATCAACCTGCTTTAATAAATCCTGTAAATTCTTGATATAAAGGATACTTGCTGTAATACTTCCTCCAAGAAGTAGTAAATACAACAAAACGATCATGATTATGATACCTCCATTCATAAGTAAACTAGTATTAAATAATTAAGCGAGCTAAAATAGAAATTAAAAATCAGTTGAAATCGGTTTGCGGGACAATTTATTCATCTCCACGGCGTAAACAACGATAAAAGCAATGGAGAGGCAATTCCAAAGCAATCCGAAAAACATCCCCGACCCCAGGCTTTTGGTCATTCCGATAATATGAAACACGGAATAAACAACCGGTGGTATTTGTCCCAGGCAATAAATCCAGAATCCCCATCGCTTTAAACGGAACATGAAAATTGCTCCCAACGCACACATTGCCGGAAAAACGAACCAATCCAGGAAAAACCAAATACCGGAATATTTATCGGTACCTATAAATGCTTTCGTAAGGTCTGTACTAAAAAACGCCAGGGTATTTATTGTGAAAGGAATACCGCAACCCACCCAGGTTAATATACAGACAACGGTCAAAGCAATAGACCTCCTGTTTTTCAAGGAAACTTCCAAACTGTCTACCGCTTCTTCTGTTCGCCAACTTTCCATCCTGAATCAATTTCTCTAAAATAAAAAAAATCCCCGTCTCGGATTAGCCGAGACGGGGATTTAAACATATTCGTTTCAAAAAACCGAATCACATGTTATTACATGTCATTCAATTCTTTTTGCATACCTTCTTTGAATGCATCACGCATTTCGTTAGATAAGTCTCCTGATGCTGCAGCAGCAACGCTTAACCCCATAACAAGGATAACAGCCCAAACCGTACCAACGATTCCGATAATCATCCCTGCGATAGCAAGACCTCTTTTACCTCCCGTTTTTTTCAATTTAGACATTGCCATAATTGACAAAATCATACCTAAAATGTTAACTACCAACCAAAGGTACATTAACCATCCGCTTCCACCAGCGATAATCGCTAGAATAGCAATACCTGCCATTACGTTGTTTAACAATAAAGCAGCCAATGCAATGATAAATCCTGCTACTGCCATTCCTTTTCCTTGAGGAGCTGATGTTGTTGCGTCTAAATTTTCTGACATAATTATAAATTTTGAGTTACTCGGCGAAAATAATATCTTTATTTTTAGATTCAGCACTATTGTTAAAAAAAGTGAATATTTTTTTATTCAATGTTTTTAGTTAATAACCTCCGGGAAGACTTTATTCATCAGTGTTTCAGGCTGTAAATAGAACTAAAAAAGATTTTACTAAAAAATTCACTGAAAAGGTTGTTAACAATCCGAGTGGCTGAAAAAGCGTTTTAATTTAAGCATTTGAGCGCTTTTTTTGTTAAAATTTAATGTTATGAAAAATTTAGCCCTGTACTTCGGAGCTCTTTTAATGGTCCTTAGTTTTTCCTGTAAAAAGAAAGATCTGAAATATGTGATTAAAGGAACGGTTATGGATAAATCTTACAGTTCTCCGCTTGCAGGGGCAAAAGTGATCATTTCTATTACAACCACTTCCAGTTCTGCACTTGTACAAAAAACAACCCTTACAACGGACGCAAGCGGGAGTTATTCATACGAATTGGACCGGGAAAAACTTCAGAATGTGGTCATTTCGGTTGAAAAAGACAATTATTTCAGCGATTCAAGAACAACTACCCTGGACAATCTATCCCTTGAGTTCGACAACACTATCAATTTTGGAATTTACGCCAAGTCATGGGCCAGGCTTCATTTTGTAAGTGACGGAACGAAAACCATCAAATATTTCAAACAGGCTGGAAAAAACGGATGTGCCGAATGCTGCCCGGGTGGTGAAACACAATTAAGCAACATCACAGATTATAGTGTTTATTGTATTAATGACGGGAATACTTCTTACCAGATATTTTACGATGTACAGGGAACTACCAACAACGGAACATTGTCTGTGACTACGGTTCCGTTCGATACCACGGAGATTCTGATCAGCTACTAAAAAATCAGGGGCTTCCCGTAAGTACGGGACGCCCCTGCTAGTATTTTAATTATTTTCCGCTTCCGCCTCAATCTCATCAAACTTCATCCGGATTTCCTGTCGAAGCTGACGGTTGTAAGTTTCCATCAAATATTTAAAGTAATTCGGTGTACTCTTGGCAATACACTTGGTATATGTTTTCAAACGGTGCTCAATATGATCCTGGAGCGCATCTACAATTCCAATGGCATCATCCAGGTCCTTTGTCTTTCTGACAATTCCTTCACAATGGTTTGAAAGTGAAAGATCCACGGCAAGTTTTCCCTTCTCTCCCTTATCCAGGCATTCGTAATAAACATCACGAATACTGAACTCTTCGAGGAAATTAGTATCTACCAATTGCTCCATGTGACGCGGAAACTCGAATTCCACCTCAAATTCCAGGTCATCATCCTCACTTAAACGCGATTCCAGGAACCTGTCCGGGAAACGGAAAGCATCCTGCCAGTTGATATAATCCTGCCACAAACCAAAACGACGAACGTTGTTTCCTAAGTCGATCAGTTTAAAGTTGGATTTATTAGGCAGACGGCGTGAACCGCGGCCAATCATCTGGTGATACAAAGTAAGCGAACGTGTTGCGCGATTCAAAATAATCGTTTCCACAGTCGGTTCATCAAAACCGGTTGTCAAAATTCCTACAGATGTCAAAATGGCATCCTTCGTGGTTTTAAACCACGAAAGGACATCCTTCCGGTCTTTGTCAGAGAAAGTAGAATCCAGGTGACGGATCTTGTACCCTCTTTTCTTGAACGTTTCTTCTACACGCAGCGATGTTTCAATTCCAGAATTGAAGATCAGGGTTTTATCACCCACAGCAACTTCTTCATACGCAAACAATAATTTCTCCTGCATGAAGTAGTTTCCATATACCGTTTCGGAAGAACTTACGGTAAAATCTCCGTTTGTCCCGATTTTCAAACCATGAAGGTTTACATCGTAAGTAAATGTTTCCGCATCCGACAAATAACCTCCCTGGATCAGCGAAGCAATACTTTCACCAACCAATAGTTTGTTGTAATGGTCATTTAGCGGTAAAGCTTTATTGGAACTCAATGGTGTAGCCGTTACTCCTAAAATATTCGCTCCCGAATAGTACTGGAATATTTTACGGAAACTATTGTAATGTGCCTCATCAACAATTACCAATCCTACTCCGTCAACGAAATTCTCGTTTTCCTGCAAGCGGTTATTCAGGGTTTCAACCATGGCAATGTAACACGGATGATGTTCTTCATCAATCAGGTTCTTTACATCACTGGAAATAACTTTATTGGAAATCCCTATTGCATTCAACTGCTTGGAAGTTTGAACGGAAAGTTCAATGCGGTGAGTGAGGATCAATACCTTTTTCTGATAACGCTCGATGTAACTTTTAGCTACTTCGGAAAAGATCACAGTCTTTCCTCCTCCTGTGGGAAGCTGGAATAGTAGATTGTAATCAGCACCATTTTTATCCAGTTCATCTATAATTGCATTTACAGTCTTTTCCTGGAATGGGTATAATTTCTTTGCTTGGAACAGCTCTTCGTCGATCATTTGTTAAAAAAAGGGCTTACAAAAGTACGGTTCTTTTAAGGATTTACAACAGCCCTGCTTAAATATTCTCATAATTTTATTTAAATGGTGCAATTTTCGGTACCTGGATAAATCCATTCTTTACTCTAACACGTTTTTTGTTTAATTATTATGCTGCACAATAAAATCACTTATTAAGACATTTTAATAAATGAAGCCCTATGCTGGCATATTAATTGCTTAAGTTTAAGAAAAACAAGCGTCATGAAAACGATAAAAGATAAAAAGCAGAGCTATTCAAAGAGTTTTGATAAAGCTTTGATCCACTTGGGAATCCATTACCCGGTACAGCCGGTTGTGATCAAAAAAGCTTAGAAATCAAAACCTCCGCCTCCATTGTTTTCATTGGAGCGTTTGTCCTCTTTGAAGTCAGTTTTCCCGAATTTATAGCGAATACTGACAATAATCCTTCTGGTTTCCCATTTAAACCTTGAAGTCTGGGAGACTGTTGGCTGATCTACTTCAAAACTAAAATCTTGTGTGTTGAAGATATCTGTGACACGTAAACCTATGCCCCACTTACCATTCCACAACGATTTATCAGCAGAAAAATCAACTGATCCTCTCGGGTTCATTTTCCCCTGAGCTGTAATGGACGGAGCATTGTACCTTCCATTTACCTGAAGCGTTAACGTTTTCTTCATCAGTTCTACTGTTGAACTGACTTTCATTCCGAACACAAAACCTTCCCTGTTCCAGTTCGCACTCGGATTATCATCTGTATAGGTGATGTAATTCCCATTGAAAGACAACATATTCTTCCAGATCGGGAAAGGCCTCAGTTGTATCACGATTTCTCCGCCTGAGCTTACCGAATTATCAATATTTGCAAAAGTACCGTTTGAAGTTCCATTCTCGTAAAACACTTTCACCCGCTGGATTACGGAACTGGTGTAACGCTGGTATAAAGCAAATGCCAAAGTAAATTTCCTGGAATTGAAATCCAGTCCCAAATCAACAGAATGGATGTATTCCGGCCGTAAAGCAGGATTTCCGCTGCGCAGGTTATAAGGATCCGCGTAGGAAGTAAACGGATTCAAATTCCAGGAACTGGGACGATTAATACGCCGGCTGTATCCCAGGGAAAATTCCAAGCCCTTTTTTGCTTCATAACGCACTGTTGCCGAAGGAAATAAATTGAAATACTCGTTCTTGAAACTTTGGTTCGTTGAGATTAAATTTGGGTTCTGGATGCTGTATTCAGCGCGCAGACCTGCCTGGTAACTGAATTTTTTCAACTGACCGCCGATAATCCCGTAAGCCGAGTAAATGCTTTCCAAATACTTGTAATTGTAATTCGATAAGGTATCCGGAATATATACTCCGGAAGCGTCTTTTGCTTCCGATGAAGACCGCAGGGTCATATTCCGCTGGATCATCTTCAACCCGCTTTCTATTCGCAGCTTATTCTTCAACAACCGAATAAAATCCAGGGAAAGCGTTGTAAAGTCATTTGCTTCCCGGCTGAAAAGATGCTGGTCAGTTGATGGAAGACTATCGGGAAGAGCATAGGACTGCTGGTAGAAACCTTCGTCTGTACCTTTTGAGAGTGATTGATAAGCATTGGCATCCAGGGAACCTTTATCGTCTTTGAAATCCCATTTGTATCCCAAAGAAAAATCGATGTTCTGAGAAGTGCTGGGGTCACTGGAGTTCCGGGTCCAAACATCACTTGTGTCTCCGAAATTCGTGTAACGTGTATTAACCTGGTTTCCCAAACGTGTGCGGTCTCCGGCATTTCCGGCAATACTCCAGGACAAGGTATTCCGGTCTTTCAGGTAGACATCCATCCCTACTTTTGCCGTATGCGTTATGTTCAGATCCGCACCATATCTTACCTGGTTGAGAGTCACTGTTGTGTCTCCCGAATACTGGTTCAGGTCCGAAAAATTGTTCCGGTAGCCGTCCCGGTAGGAAAACGCATAATTCCCATAAAGATTGAAGCGTGTATTTCGCAGGTTCAGTCCTAAAGATCCGGTATATAAATTCCCGGTTCCGGCAGTTAATGAAACATTTCCGTTTATTCCTTTTTTGGCATTTTTCTTCAAAACGATATTGATAATCCCGGAAGTTCCGTCGGGATCGTATTTTGCAGAAGGATTCGTTACAACTTCAATGCGTTCAATACTGCTTGCAGGGATTCCGTCGAGAACACTTTTTCCATTTCCTCCCGACATGTTGCTTGGCTTCCCATCGATAAGTATCGTTACATTGCCATCTCCGCGAAGGGAAATAGATCCGTCCTGGTCCACCTCAACCGAGGGAACGTTATTTAGAACATCCGTTACATTTCCTCCGGAAGTAGCAATATCATCACCTACGTTATAGACTTTCTTATCCAGTCCAAGCTGCAATGGTGTTTTTTCACGCTGAATAACCACTTCGTCTAATTCCCTGCTTGAATTTACCAATGCAATACTCCCCAGTTTACGCAGGTTTTTATCCGCGGAAAGTGAAATATTCGGGATTGTTTTATTCCTGTAATCGGGATTGGAAATAACGATGTAGTATTTTCCGTACTTAATCTCCTCCAATACAAAATATCCGTTCTCATCCGTGTAAATACCTGTTACAACCAATGAGTCTTTCACGCTAAATATGCGGACCATCGTGTATTCCAGGGGAGTTTTAGAAATGGAGTCCAGTACTTTCCCATCAATAGAGCCTGTACCTTCAGGAGCTTGTGAAAATGCAATAATACTTGTCAGTAAAAAGAATGTAAAAAGCGTAAAGCGCATAAAACGGGAAGAAATTTGGGCAAAAGTAATTAATCCAAAGGGACATTAACTGCAAAGAATGTAAGGGCGCAAAGACTTTTAACAAAACTTTGCGTTCTAAAGCGTGTTTTTGCAGTGAAAGATTACCCGCGTAATTTATCCAGTAAGTTGCTCAGAACTTCTGCTTCCTCTTCGGTCAAATTTCCGCTGAAATCCAGGTCAGACTGCTTATCATCGTCTATCTGCTTCAGGATTTTCAGACCCGCTTCAGTAATGGAAACGTAAACAACACGACGGTCGGATTCACAGCGAACACGCTCCATTAAACCTTTATCGATCAATTTATCCATCAATCGCGTAGTATTCGGAGATTTTTCAACCATTCTTTCCTTTACGGAATTTACGCTTATCGCATCATTTGCTCCGCGCAGGATTCTCAAAATATTGAATTGAGGCATGGACAAATCAAATTTTGCCATGTAAGTGTTCTGAATATTCCCCAAATAATTGGAGGTATAACGGAGATTTACCACAGCCTTATGCTTAGAGTTCTTGAATTTTGATTGGATGACTTTTCCTATTTCCATGACACAAAATTAATTACCGTGGTATTATTTACAAAATTTATCTCGTTAAAAATACTTATTAATTTGAGTTAACGATAAAACCAAAAAAAAGAATCTTTTGTCAGTTTTCCTTCGAAAATAAACTCAAATCGGTGCTTACCGGGCAGTAAATGAACAAAGTTTTGGTCCATCACTACTTTACCTTCCCTGGACGTAAACCAAAAATCTTTCAGGATCGTTTGGTTCTCAATAATCACCACTCCTGTTCCCGTCTCCGGGTCAAGTGATTCAACCGTTACCAAAGGCTCCATAACCGGAACTTGTTTCTCCGGCAGTAAATCATGAATAAACAAGCGTTCGCAGGTTTTCCCTGTCTCATCCTTCCATTTAAAGTTGACTGCAAAATCCTTTCCCCGGAATGCACTCAGCTCCTGCGGAAATAATTCCACAGAATGCGGATAAGCGATGGCCTGACGGCATTTTAATGTATCCAGAACCTTTCCCTGGAAATCATAGATCTCCGCTTCTATTTCACACAAAAATCCTGTCGGGATATCTGAGATCAATACGTACTTTTCCTTTCCGAGCGTATCTATACGGGCAGCAATCGTTACATCTTTAAAATCCTGCTTCACCTGGTACTGAAGAGCTTTCCATCTTCCGTAATAGTCGATGCTACTCCAGGTCGGTGCCGGCCAGCAGTCGTTGAATTGCCAGTAAAGTGTTCCGGCGCATCTTGGAAAAGTAGTCCGATGGGCAACCACTGCAATGCCCACTGCTTTCGCCTGTGTAAGCTGTGAAAAATACACGAAACGCTGGAAATCTGCCGTTTTACCGTAAAGCAGGTCCGAATGTTTGGCAATCATGTTGTTTCCAACATAGCTTTTCTGACGCATTTTCATCAACGGACTGTCCAGTTTCCAATCTACAGGTTTGCTGAATGAAGACAAAGTTGCCAATTCCGGGAATGACTGAAACCCGTACTCTGCATTGAAACGTCCTGATTTTCGTCCAAAATCCTCAATCGGATCCGTTCCGTGCCAAACTCCCCAGTAGTGCTGGGTTCCATCGTTATAAAACTGTTCGTTTCCCCAGTTGCTCAAAGGCGAAGTATGCTCGTATGGTATTTGGGAGTAAGCTTTGATCGTCTGTGGGATCAGTTCTTTGAATAATTTCCGGTAAAAGGAATTAATGACGGCTTCATCTTTCTTCGACAACTTGTAATCTTTCTGGAATCCCCAGTTTTTCCAGGCTACATCCACTTCATTGTTCCCATTAAACAAAGTCAAAGAAGCGTGAGAAGCCAATCTCGGAATCTGCTGGTCCAACTCCGTTTTTACATTCGCTAAGAAATCCTCTGTTCCGGGATACATGGCGCAAGCGAACATAAAATCCTCCCAAACCATTAATCCGCCTTCATCGCAGGCTTCCAGGAACGATTCTCTCGGGTAAAATCCACCACCCCAGATACGCACCATGTTAAAATTGCAATCCAGCATGGTCTTGACCGCATTTCTCAGTTTTTCATCCGTAATGCGTGCCGGGAAAATATCATCCGGGATGTAATCCGCACCTTTACAGAAAACCGGACGGTTGTTTACTTTGATCTGAAAAGATGTTCCCCATTGGTCTTTTTCCTGTATCAATTCCACCTTTTTCAATCCGAAACGGACGTTTTTTTCCAAAATGACATCCCCTTTTTCATTTTGCAAAATCCAATGATCCTCATATAAATGGGCATCTCCCTGGCCTCTGGGCCACCACAATTTCGGATTTGAAATGATTTCCGTACGCTTTAAATGCTTGTTATCACTCTTAAGAATTTGGTCTCCGAACAGCTTACTTTTCCAGGTAAACGATTCCGAAGTTTCTTTCGCCAACAGCAGTGTAAATTCCGAAACAGCCTGCTCATCGCTCACTTCCAATGTGTTTGAATAATTTGCCAGTACGCGATTTGAGGAATAAACAATCACTTTGGCCGGTTCATTGAACCCCATCGTCAGCATCCTCAAAGACCAGTCCCAACCAAACTGGTACTGCGGTTTTCTACAGTGAGGGGCTACTTTTGTCCTGCCAACATCATTCGGAGCAGGAAGTGTTACCCCAACCTTTGCCATTCGCGGTTTTTGGTACATGATCGGCGGCGTAAAAACAACTTTCAGCTGGTTCTTGCCTGCAATAACTTTGTCCATCACATCAAAGCGGTAATGAACAAACGCATTATTGGTTTCAGCGACCGGTTTCCCGTTCAAAAAGATGGAAGCATAAGTATCTACGCTGGGGAAATCCAGTTCAATAAATTGTTTGAGGTCTGATTCTGTCAGAAAAAACTCCGATTCAAGCGTCCATTGATGGTCCTCAATCCACATAAACTTATCTTCGTTCATCCCCACAAAAGGGTCCGGAAGCTGCTTGGCTGCAATTAAGGCTTCCTGAACAGATCCTTTTTCACCAAGCCGGATCCATGCTTTGGAAACCGGATGCTGTACTTTCCAGGATAAATTTGTTTGTCCTATCATGTGGCTTGTCCAAAAAATCAAGACAGCTAAAAGAGCGGATCTTACCATTTTCGATCAAAAGGAGTATCAATTAATTCGTCGCGGTCATTTGTTTTCAAGGCATAATTGAATCCGTTGTAAACAGAAAAACCTCCGACTTCCCCCTTGGTATTTATCGCAATAAATGCACATTGTAAACCGGTCATATCCTTGTGTTTACGGATCAAACGCTGAACCGTTTCTTTACATGCCTGTTCAGGGCTTTTCCCCTGGCGCATCAACTCCACAACAGTATGCGCTCCGGCTATACGGATAATGGATTCTCCCAAACCGGTTGCTACAGCTCCGCCTACTTCCTGGTCCACGAATAATCCGGAACCAATGATGGGGGAATCCCCCAAACGCCCGGGAAGTTTATACGCCCAGCCAGAAGTTGTACAAGCTCCGCTGATCCTTCCCTGTTTATCAATTGCCAGTAAACCGATCGTGTCGTGATTTTCGTGATTGATTTCCGGTTTTTTAGAAATTGCCGCTTGTTCCTTCTTCCATTTCTCCCATTCTTTTTTCACTTCGGGAAGCGGCGTTTTAATGGTTTCAAATTGATGCTTCAGCGCATATTGTTTTGCTCCGGCTCCAACCAGCATTACGTGCGGAGTGTTCTGCATAATGTGCTTTGCAACGGAGATCGGATGGGCAATTCCTTCCAGGCAGCCTACAGATCCGCAATTCGACTCCCAATCCATGATACATGCATCGAGGGTCACGTGACCTTCACGGTCAGGCATTCCACCGATCCCAACACTGCGATTCGTTACATCACTCTCTGTTTGCCTCGCACCTTCTTCTACTGCATCCAGCGAGCTTCCTCCCGCTTCAAGCTTCTTCCAGCCCGCCTGGTTAGCCGGCTGACCATGACTCCAGGTAGAAATCATTTTTGCTCCGCCGTTGTATTCGGAAGTTTCTGTTTTCAAAAAGTTCTCTTCCCTTGAAAATACGGGAGATACAACTGAAGCTGCTAATCCGACAGCCCCCAGTTTAACAAAAGATCTGCGTTCCATAATTTATTGATTGGCAATTTCGGATGCTAACCACTTTTGGAATTCAGCAGCATATTTTGCGTGATCTGCATAATCTTTCGCAAAATTGTGCAGTCCGTCATAATTGGGTTGAGCACACATGTATAAATAATCATTGTTATCCGGATTCAAAACCGCTTCCACAACTCCTGTTGGAGGCATGGAAATTGGTCCCGGAGGCAGTCCCGCATACAAATAGGTATTGTAAGGACAATCTTTATTCCGGTGTTCGTATGTCAGACGCTGAACACCTTCCAGCTGGTCTCCCCAACAGAACTTAAAGGTAGGATCTGACTGCAATTTCATCCCTGTATTCAGTCGGTTCAGGTACAGACGTGCAATAATCGGCCATTCGGACTCATTTTTGGATTGTTCACCATAAACAATAGAAGCCAGGGTAACAGCCTGAGACGGAGATTTCAGTCCCACTTCTTTCAGTTTCGCCATGCGTTCCGGAGTCCAGAAATTCTTAAACTCTTTCGCCATACGCTCCAGGAACGCTTCCTTGTTGGTATCGTAATACATGCGGTAGGAATTCGGCATAAATAAAGCCGGCACCTGCTCCAATGTAAATCCATATTTGTTCAGTGTTTCCTGGTCTGTGATGTAATTTTCCAGCTCTGTGCTATCTACCATAATGGCTTCCGAAACTTTTACACACAAATCATGAATGGTTTTGCAGTTATTGAATGTAACCACCACTTCCACTTCAAAATTTCCGCTTCTCAGTGAGTTTAATAAATCACGGTAAGATGTACCGGCAGGAAAATCGTACATTCCCGGCTCAACTTTATCAATAGTCAGCTCTTTGGATTTTGCCATAGAAAGAAACTCATCCGTATCATTGATTACTCCGGCTTTTTTCAAATCAGCCGCAATATCTTCCAGTGAGCCGCGGTTATCAATGATTACGCGCGCCGTCTTATCTGTTTTTTTCAGATAGGTCATCAAGGGTGTCCACCCGAAAACCAATCCTACACCGATTATTACAACAGCAACTGCCGCAACTACAAATTTTTTGTTTCTTTTCTTTCCAGACATTTCTGATATAAAATTTCATCCAACCAAATACCTTTCTCCAGGTACCATTCTTTTCTTACTCCCACTCTTACAAATCCTGCTTTTTCAAACAGACCTACACTCGCCAGGTTATCACTGTGAATAGAACAATGCAGGTTATGCAAAGCCAAAATCTGAGTGGCATATTGTTCAAGAAGTGTTAAAGCTTCGAAAGCATAACCGTGATTCTTGTTGTCTTCATCAGCAATTAAAATCCCAACTGCAGCACGAAGGTGTTTAAAATCGACCTGGTAAAGATCGATAGCCCCGACTGGCTCTTTGGTCCCGTTCACGCAAATCATCAAACGCAATTGTCCGTGGGTGCGGATATGCTGTGCCTGATCAATGTATTCCAAAATAGACGAAAAAGAAAAAGGGACTTCGGTGCCGGTAATCTTCCAATGTTTGGGATTATTCTCCCAAAGCATCAGTTTAGTTGCATCCTCTTTTTCAACAGCACGCAGGAAAACAGACTTACCGGTTAAACTCATCACGATTGTTTTATCAGCTTATAAAAGCCTTCAAATGTAACTGAAAAAGAGATTTACATATTATGCAGCAGAACAATAATATTAACAAGTTACTAAGATGAATAATTCCCTTTCCCTTAATAACCTTAATCTATCATGCTTAGATCAATTTCTTAATCGCTTTACTTTCTAACAATGATTTCATTTGTGTTATAGCGACTTTATTTAGTTCAATTAGACGATTTCCTTGTGATAAACCTTGCCCGATAAGTAAAGCATTAATACTTTCCATATTACTTAAAACTACTAATTGCTCCAGAGTGGCATAATCTCTAACATTCCCCTTTTTATCGAGATTCTTTTCCCTCCATTCCTTTGCCGTTATCCCAAAAAGAGCAACATTCAGCAGGTCAGCCTCATTGGCATATACAATATTTATTTGTTGTTTTGTAATTTCTCTGGGGATAAGATTTTCTTTGATCGCATCAGTATGAATCTGATAATTTACCTTAGCTAAAATTCGTTGTAAATTCCACTCATCCTTCAAACGATTATTTTCATCTTCTTTTAACCGTTGAAATTCATTGACAAGGTAAATTTGAAACTCGGGACTTAGCCACATTGCAAAATGAAAAGCAATATCCTTATTGGCGAAAGTACCTCCATACCGACCCGCTTTAACAAGCATTCCAATCGATTTTGTGCGATTAATCCATTGGCCAACAGACATAATAAACCTGTTTGTTCCGGCCTCTTGTCCAATTACCCCGAATTCAGGGTAATTAAAATCGGGATTGTTTATCTTTTCCCAAACGCCTAAATACTCCAATGTATTTTTATTCGTTATCCATTTTCCAATAAGTCCGCTTCCTTCGCGAAATGAAGATGCCATATCAGTCAAACTAATATAATCAGATTCTTTTTGGTGAATAACTGTTATTGATGATTCATTAACGTTTAAAATCCTTTTTTTCGCCATACAATATTCAGTAACATATTTACTTAAAATAGCTATTTAAATTGTAAAAAGGCAAATTAAGGATATTACTATCAATGTTTTCCATTCAAACTTTCAATCCTTTTTAGAATATCTTCCATCGAATAATCGGGAATTCCTTTATAATCTTCCGGTAAATTCAAACCACTCACCTGAAGCATCAGGCCTTCAGAATCCAAGTAAGTCAGCAAATTTGCCAACTGGTTTATCCCTTCCAACTGCATCACTTCCCGAATCGGATAGATACAGGTTATTTCCCCGCTTGCACGCCCGAATTTCGAAAAAACGGAAGCAATTTCGTTTCGGATCAGTTCCCCGGGAATTTCCACCAAAACCACAGGCACGGCAGAGCGTTTTGCTTTTTTCAGCACAGAAGCAGTTAACAGATGCTCCGATTTCCGGTAAGTTAAACTGTAATAATCTTTTCCGGCTGAAATCCCGATGTGCGGCGGGACTTTATCTGCATTCCAAATCCAGATAAATGTTTTTTGAAGCAATTGGTCCGGAAGGTCCCTGTGAATGAACTTAAAGTCAAATTTAGACATCCACTTCCCCTTTAAAAACGGATTCCGCAGGACCGATCAGCCAAATATCGGTGAAACCTGCACCTGTATTCCTAAACTTAATGGAAAGGTCTCCTCCCCGGGATTTTACCTTGTATTCAAAATCTCCGGTTATTTCATTCTTCTTCCCCAAAGCCAGTGCAGCAGCAGTAACTCCGGTTCCGCAGCTCAGCGTTTCGTCTTCTACCCCGCGCTCATACGTTCTGATCTCAAAAGTATGATTATCCAGCTGGTGAATGGCATTCACATTGATGCCTTCCTGCTTGTATTTATCTGAATATCGGATCTGTTTTCCGTATGCCAGGATATCAAAATCGCGTAAATTTTCAGTGAAATGAATAAAATGAGGTGATCCTGTATTTAAAACAAATTCCTTTTGAGAATCGTCAATTTCCGCCACATCATTCATTTTCAAATGGACCAAACCATTTTTTTTAAGAGCCTCATGCGCTCCGTCAATGGCCATAAAAGAAACGGAATCCGATGTAAACCCCAACTCGTGGGCGAATGCCACAGAGCAGCGCGCACCATTTCCGCAAAAGCTTTTCGAACCATCCGAATTGTAATAATCCACTTCAAAATCGTATCCTTCGACACTATTTATTTTGATCAGGCCGTCTGCACCAATTCCAAATCGACGATCACATAATTTCTGTATCGTAGAAACGGATAAATTGTCCCACTCACCCGAACGATTATCGATCATGATGAAATCATTCCCCGTGCCCTGGTATTTTACAAACCGTAAATTCATATATCCTTTGCTGTGATTGAGTTACAAGCCATTCGGGCTTAACAATCTTTAACAGCACAAAAGTAACAATCATCCTCCGATTACTGTTATAATTGCGTAGAAATTTAGCATAAACTAATTTAATGTCATGAACAACTCATTGAAATACCTAGGACTTGGAATTGTTGGTGGAATGGTTCCATTTGCTTTCGGTTTCCTGTTATCTCGCAGCTACGATGCTCCTCTTTCCGAACAGGTAATTGATGGTAATCGTTTAGCAAGAACTGTATCTTATAATGGAATGCCCCCGGTAGAAGGCGCATCTTTCGTCGAAGCTTCCGAAAACACGATCAACTCAGTAGTTCACGTGACTACTAAAGTAGTTCGCACACAAGTTCAGCGCGATCCGTTTTATGAATTCTTTTACGGGCCGGGAACAGGCGGACGAGAATACAAGCAGTACGGAAGCGGGTCCGGTTCGGGAGTAATCGTCTCCAGTGAAGGATATATTGTAACCAACAACCACGTAATCCAGGATGCTTCTGAGATAGAAGTCATTCTGAACGACAATTCGAAATACACGGCAACTGTTATCGGAACAGACCCTTCAACAGATATTGCAGTATTAAAGATCGATGCTCCGGGATTAAAACCGATTGCTATCGGGAACAGTGACGACCTGCGCGTTGGAGAATGGGTACTGGCAGTTGGAAATCCATTCAATCTTACTTCAACGGTTACAGCGGGAATCGTGAGTGCCAAAGCAAGAAATATCAATTTACTTTCCGACAGGACCAGCAATTCCAATGTTCCTATCGAATCATTCATCCAGACTGATGCGGCGGTAAATCCCGGAAATTCAGGAGGAGCACTGGTAAATACAAGAGGGGAATTGATGGGTATCAACACAGCTATTGCTTCGCAAACAGGTTCTTATACAGGTTACAGCTTTGCGGTTCCGGTAAACCTGGTAAACAAAGTCATGCGCGATATTATCGATTTCGGGATCGTACAGCGCGCTTACCTGGGAGTTCAGATCTCAGATATTAGCCAGGAAATCAAAGAAAAGAACAAATTACCTTCTACCAGAGGTGTTTTTGTTTCATCTGTTACAGAAGACGGCGGTGCTGACAAAGCCGGAGTAAAGAAAAACTGGGTCATTCTGAAAGTCGGATCCAGAGATGTAAACTCTGTTGCTTCACTGCAGGAAGAGATCGGAAAAAGAAGACCTGGTGACAAGGTTAATTTGACTTTACGCACAGAAGACGGAACGGAAGTCATCAAGGAGATTTTACTGCGGTCTGCAGATGGTGAAACTGTTTTGAAATCAAAAGAAGAAATGAGCAAAACAACCGCTCTTGGAGGTACATTTGCAGAGCTTACTGCCAAAGAAAAAAAGGAACTGAATATTAATTACGGGGTAAAGTTAAAAACGCTGGAGCCCGGGAAACTAAAATCCAGCGGACTTACGGAGGGTGATATCGTTACAAAAATCAATCAGACACAGGTTGAATCGGTGGAACAGCTTACACGACTTTTGAACACCAGCAAAGGCGGAGTTCTTTTAGAAATTGTCTCCGAAAGCGGTAAAAAAGAATACGTAGGTTTTGGTTTGTAACCTGAAACTGTTCAAGCGTTCAAAAGGTTCGAAAAGTTCCAAAAATTTTCATTTTAAACATTTTAACTGTTTGAACCAATTAAACATCCTTGTGGAAAGTCACTGAAATGTGGACTAAACATAAAAAAATTGTTAAGGCATGGTTTTTGAGAGGTGAAAATCTCTTGAAAATCTGCCTTTTTTATTTGGAAATCACTTCCATTTCGTCGTAACTTTGCACCCTGATTTTCATTAATCGTTATAAAACGAAGTTCATTACATGAGACAACTTAAGATTACAAAATCGATTACCAATCGTGAGAGCCAGTCATTAGACAAGTATCTTCAGGACATTGGTAAAGAAGAGCTAATCACCGCTGAGGAAGAAGTAGAATTGGCGCGAAAAATCAAACAAGGCGATCAACGAGCACTAGAGAAATTAACCCGTGCAAATTTACGTTTCGTCGTGTCTGTAGCAAAACAGTATCAAAATCAAGGATTGACATTACCCGATTTAATTAACGAAGGGAATTTAGGTTTGATCAAAGCTGCACAGAAGTTTGACGAAACGCGTGGATTTAAGTTCATTTCTTACGCTGTATGGTGGATTCGTCAATCTATCCTGCAGGCCTTGGCAGAACAAGCGCGTATTGTTCGTCTACCCTTAAACCAGGTTGGTTCCTTAAACAAGATCAACAAAGCATTTTCAAGACTGGAACAAGAATTCGAAAGACCTCCTTCAGCGGAAGAATTAGCAGAGGCTTTGGAAGTTCCGGAAGATAAAATTAAAGAAAGCTTAAACGTTTCCGGTCGTCACGTATCCATGGATGCTCCTCTTTCTTCTTCTGAAGATGGCGGTACATTGATGGATGTTATGGCAAACACGGATTCTCCGAAAGCTGACCATGCATTGATGGCTGAGTCCCTTCAAAGAGAGATTGAGCGTTCATTGAGCACTTTGACAGATAAAGAGCGTGAGATCATCCGTTTGTTCTTCGGAATCGGTATGAACCACGGTTTGACCCTGGAAGAGATCGGTGCTAAATTTAACCTGACGCGTGAGCGTGTAAGGCAAATCAAAGAGAAGGCGATCAGACGTCTTCGACACACGTCTCGAAATAAGTTATTGAAAGCATATTTAGGATAAGAAAAAAGGCTGTCTGCTAACGCGGGCGGCCTTTTTTGCTTTATACACATGCTATTAAATGGAAAACAAATACAAATAAATATACCCGTTAAGAATGGAAGCTGCATTAGGCTATGAAAAAGAGTTAAACATGCACGTTCAAAAAGAACGCGCTGCTGTTAAATTGTCAAGTCACGTTGGTGAATTGCTTTATGACAAAGGAATCGAATTGGTTTTGTTCCGTAATCACCTTACAGACATTACTATTTCTGAAATCCTGAACTTGCATGAGTATGCAAAGAACGTTGTAAAGAAACCTATCGACATTGAAACAACAGCTGCTTTGGCAGAAGAATTGTTGAAAATGGATTTAGCCCCGGCTAAGATCGATATCGGTAAATTATCCAGCGAATGGATTGCTGAAGGAAGTGCTTACGATTCAAAAGCATCTTTCCTTGCTGATAAATTGGGGAAATTCTCCAGTGCTTCCGGTTCTGTTGAACCAAGAGATGTTGTTTTGTACGGTTTCGGTCGTATCGGTCGTTTGGCTGCCCGTGAGTTGATCAAACAAGCAGGTAAGGGTCAGCAATTGCGTCTGCGTGCAATCGTTACACGTGGTGCAAGTGATAAAGACATCGTTAAACGTGCTGCTTTGCTGCGCTCTGATTCTGTTCACGGTGCTTTCAAGGGAAGTGTTGTAGAAGATTTGGAAAACAAAACATTGATCATCAACGGACAAATCGTTCATATGATCGACGCTTCCAATCCGGAAGAAGTAGATTACACGAAATACGGCATCAACAATGCCTTGGTTATCGATAACACAGGTGTTTATACAAACCGTGAAGCTTTATCGAAACACATGGCTTCCAAAGGAGTTTCCAAAGTGCTTTTGACTGCGCCTGGTAAAGAAGTTCCAAACGTTGTTTATGGTATTAACCAGGGAACTTTAGATGTTGAGAACGAAACGATTTACTCTGCGGCTTCCTGTACAACGAATGCAATCTCCCCTATTTTGAAAGTAGTAAACGATGCATTCGGAATTGTGAAAGGTCATATCGAAACAGTTCACGCTTATACGAACGACCAAAACCTGCTCGATAACATGCACAAATCATCCCGTCGCGGACGTTCTGCTGCTATCAATATGGTAATTACTTCAACGGGTGCCGGTGCGGCTGTAACAAAAGTAATTCCTGATTTGAAAGACAAATTGACTGCTAACGCGGTTCGTGTACCAACTCCAAACGGTTCATTGGCAATCCTTTCTCTGGAATTGAAAAACGGAACTACGATTGATGATGTAAACAACGTGGTAAGAACAGCTTCTTTGGAAGGTGATTTGGTAAACCAGATCTTCTATTCATACGATCCGGAATTGGTATCCAGCGATATCATCGGAAACACATGCTGTTCGGTCTACGATTCTCATGCTACAATCGTTTCTCCTGACGGAAAGAATGTCGTTCTTTATACCTGGTATGATAATGAGTTCGGATACACAAAACAAGTTATCCGCTTAGCGAAACACATTACAAAAGTGCAGCGTTTGATTTATTATTAATGGCTTTAGCCATTGATCCTGACAATTCATAGGATCGTCAGGATTAATCAAGTTCAGCTACTGAATATTAAAAAGGCTTTCTCGCAAGAGAAGGCCTTTTTCTTTCCCACCGCGGAGAATGGAAGAGCGCAAAGGGGAAATGATTTAATCCTTCGCGGCCTTTCATTATCTGCGGTTAATAAAAAAGACGCGATACCATCGCGTCCTTAGGGTTTATTATTGAATCACTGTATGGAAATTCAATTCGATATCCGTTTCACCTACATCACACTGCCCGTTCTTTACTCCCGGCTGATGTCGCAATCGAATGGTTGAAGTTCCGGTTGAAGCATTCCCCAAAGTCCATTGACTCGTAATTCCGATTGGAAGGTTATTTGCATCCAGGTCCGTTTTAGTGATCACCGCATTCAAGCCGCCGGTCAAATCAAAACAAAACAAATGGTCGACTCCTTCTTCTTCCACTTCTTCAGTAATATTTTGAGCCGGTATTGCAGCTTCATTCAATAAAGTAATTGTGGCGTTATAAGTTGCATTTGCAGCCAGGCGGATCGTATCAAAAACAGTCGGATTATTTCCCCCGGGACCATCAATATCCACAAATTGAGCTTCCACATTGGGTAAAACGCCGTTTGCATCCGTAAATACGATCTTAAACGTGGTAATCAATTCCTGCTCATTCGGATTGGTTGGTGTGGTTACTGTTTTTTTCTTCTCTTTTTTACACGCAACTGCCAGTGCGATAACAATGGATAGTAATCCAAAAATAATTGCTCTTTTTTTCATCTTTTTTCTTTTTTGGTTAATGCGAATGGAACAATAACTTTCAATGTCCAGTTCCGTCCTAATTCATCTGTGAAATACCTGAAACGGTTCATGTAATCACGGTAACTTAAATTGGTGATATTGGAGCATCCCAGAACAACCTGGAAATTCTCTCCATTATTCATTTTTTTGGTAATCCCTGCTTGTGCACTCAACAGATCATACCCTTTTGGCGGACTCACATAATCGGAGTTCGGGACATAGCGCTTTTGCCTGAACACATCCAACAACTCTACTTCTACAAAGCAATTCAGTTTTGTTCCGGTTCTTACAGTAGAAAAACGCAAACGCTGGGTGATTCGATTGGAAGGCATTCCGTACAGATACTGATTGGTCCTTAAATCAGTGCCCAACAAGAAATTGCCCTGGAATTGGTAGGAAACATATTTTCCAATGGGAATTTCCAACCTCCCGTTCAAACCTGTGATCTGCACATCAGACTGTACGTAATGAAACACCGGAAAAGCACCTATAATCGTTAACATCGGAGGAAGCGAAGGCTGCAGGTTGATATACCCGTCGAAATAATTGTAAAACACAGATAGATCTACCTTTGCAAGGTGCGATTTGTACTGCACTCCCAATTGAGAATTGTAAACAATCTCTTTATCCAGTTGTGCATCACCAATTTCAATCGACGCAGCTCCGTGATGAAGCCCATTACTGTACAATTCATTAATCGACGGCGGGCGCCAGGCTGTTCCCATATTCAATCTTACGATCCAGTGATGTCCCAACAAACGAGATACTCCGGCCGAAGCACTCGGATTTTGGAATTGGTTGACCGGTTTCGTTAACACATCTTCCTCATATACAAAGACCTGCAATTTCGAATAGTCATACCTCACACCGAAGTCAAACAACCATTTTTCATTTTCGTAAATCCCTAAGTAATAACCACCTAACTGCAGCTTCTTAAAGTTCGGAATGAAAAACCTTCCCGAATAAGCATTGCTTTGTTCCAGTCCGGAAATACCAAAAACACTTTTAAAGCGATCCGTATGCTTAATCTCTGTTTTCGCCTCCAGTGAATTCGTCCAAAGATTCAATTCGAAAGCCGGAAGGTCCAATGCCGCAAGACTATCGTTATAAACTTTGTGCAGGTCATACTCTTGTCTTAAATTGAACTGGTAACCGTATACCAGACTGGTACGAATCTTTTTGTTCCAGTTGTATGCCAAATGTACCTTACTCAAGTCATGCTGTACTAATTGTTTCGGGTTTTCCAGCTGATACGTAAAATACCCGGAATCTTTCGGTATGGAAGCCTCGAATGCTGCTTTCAGATCCGATAAGTTCCCGATGTGTGAGCCCGTAAAAATTCCCAAGTTTGTGGAATACTTCGTATAAAATGCGTCCATTTCAAACTTTTCTCCTTTATATCCCAGAGCTGCGCTATAGCTGTATTCGTTGGAAGCTGTGTTTTTTATCCGGTAATCCGGTGTTTTTTGTGTTCCCGAGATTCTTCCTGTTCCATGAACACGATACGCCCATTTCCCGGATTTGGTTAACGAACCTGCAACTAATCCGGAAATTCCTCCTCCCCGGCCGTTACTGTTCCCGTTCAGCTTCACCCATCCGGCCGTATTTTTATGATAACGCAGTTCATCCGGAGAAACAAGAATTACTCCGCCAATTGCATCCGTTCCGTATTGTAAGCCGGAAGCTCCCTGGATTACCGTTAAGTTTCCAGCGAGGTTCGGATCGATTTCCGGAGCATGCTCACTTCCCCATTGCTGTCCTTCCTGCCGGATCCCGTTGTTCACAACCACCAATCGATTGCTGTGCATTCCGTTAATGACCGGCTTTACAATGGAAGACCCCGTACTCAAACTTGTTACTCCCGGAAAACGGATTAGTTGTTCTCCCAATGTATTCCCTTTTATCTGAGAGATGTCATTGGTTTTCAAGGTCATGGTTTCCTGCGATTCCCGTGGAAAACGATAAGCTTCGATCAATAATTCATCTAATTCCATTTGATGCGTTTCCACTTGAAAGATGACAAGATCATTGTAAGGAATAGCTATAACCAAATCTACCGGTTCGCACCCAAAATGGGGAACACAGCGCAGGACCAACTTTCCGGGACAAAGCTTATCGAATCGGAAAAAACCCAGCGAATCCGTTTGAAGTGTTTTCGTAGCAATGGAAATACGCGCATCCGGAATAGCCTGGCCGGTATGTACATCCCTCACCTGTCCGGTTATGGAATAGGTTTCCGTACAATTTTGTGAATACGTCAAAAAGGAGCAGTAAATAAATACTCCCAATAAATAAAATTTCATGAAAATTGAATGATGTTAAGAAACTACGAGTTATCAGCACCAAATGCTGATTCTTAGCTTAACTCATTAACAGGCGGACCGCGCAGGGATAAATGCGTGTCTTTTACCGGTAATTCACAACATGTATAGTCAATGAAAAGAAAATCAAAGGAATCAGCCAGACGAATTTCAACACTTTCTGCTTCGTGAAATAAAAGCGGAAGCTGTAAATCACACATTCCACATTTTTCAAGGCCCTGCTTGAAGGTGAGTGTTTTGGAATGTTCTGCCTGGTGTGTGGCTTTGTGATCATGAGAAAGGACATGCCAAGTGTTTATCGGAACCAGGAATCCCAGGAAACCGATCAGTAAAATGGAAGAAATAATCCGCATCACTGATTTACTCATGAGGCAAAAATAAACTAAATGCAATTAAATTGCAATAAGAGTTTTAAAAAATCAGGATAATTATAAATACAGTGGGGACGCAATGCCTTGCGTCCCCACATTTTGAATGTTTTTATCTGATTAAAGATCTATTTCTTCAATCCGTTCTGTTTCAAACACTTCATCACTTTTTTATCGTGTTTGGCACGCTCTTCCGGGGTAGTGTTCGGGGTTGTCAGTAATTCCTTGCACTTATTATCCACATGTTCCCAGCGGGCCATGAGCTTTTCCTCTTGTTTCGGAGTCATATTCCCCTTTTCAAAAGCATCATTAATGGAATCGTTTGCCACAACGCATGTACAAAAATCCCATTGTTCTCCGTACTTTTTTACAATCTTTTCGTGATTTTCCTTGTTCTCAATCGCAACAGACTTTTTCTCTGTAATCGTATCTTTTAAGGCCGCTTCTAAATTATCCGCTTCTACAATTGTATCAGTAGTTGTTTCTGTTTCGCAATCTTTGCAGGCCTCATTAGAACCACAGGAAACAGCAAACAAACCAAGGAATAAGAATTGAAAATATACTCGTTTTTTCATAAGGTTGAGTTACAGGCAAATATAGAAAGAATGTCCTGAAGAACAAGATTTATCCATTCACTCAAATTGACATATCAAACGCCCAAATCTAATATTCAGGAAATGGGATCAGTACGATTGTATATTTATAAGAATTATTTTTAGGTTTCAGAACTATCTTTGTCCGTGACATACTCACGATCTCAAAAACGATATTCTTTTTGGAACCTACAAACCCGAATTCATTTTTGGACTCATCCAGCCAGTAAGATCTTTTAATGCCGGGTTTTGTTCCCAGTGTTTTCAAAGTGTGAAAATAGGCATTCCGAGATTCGTGAAAAACAATAATCTCTTTGTACTCGATCTGAAGCGGCGTATAATCTTTATCACCATCCAACTGCTTGTCTACCAGCCAAACTTTCGAAGAATTGTCGTGAACTAAAATATAATGATCAATCGGTTCAATGTGCGTATCTCCGCAAGCACTCAGCATCAAAATCAGAAATACAAACACGAAACTTTTCACTCCAATCTATTTTCAATCCACTACCGTGGATCGGTTATCAGAAGCAGTGCTTCTTCTTATTTTCAATTAAAAGATCATATCATTCCGGTCAAGGATTTTCTTAATCTCAACCCCCATCGAATCAATGAACTCAGCTCTCACTTTTCTCGGAACATCTTCATCGATTACTTCACAGTTCACATAATCGTATTTTCCGTCTTTCCATCGGAACAAGCAGTTATAATAGGTAATATTTCCCTGAACATTATCCGGGAAGCGGATTACCAAATCATTATATCCTGAAGCCGACTCACGTTCTTCGATCAAATTCCCGTTAAAACCGTTCAGTTTCACCAGTACATCGTCTTCACGCTCGAAAATCAACAGCCTTCTTAATGGAAAGCCATTTACTCCGGCTTTGATCAGCAGTTTAAATCCATCTTTTAATGGTGTTTGTTTGTTCAATTTGAAGAAACGGAAGTATTTCGGGCTGCAGGTCGGATGTTCCGGATCGTCATCAGATGTGGCTTTCGGATCACAAAGGTGCAGTTCCTTCAACAACTCTGCTTCCACTTTCGATGAGAATGCATTTGCATTAAAATCCGTACTAATTGTATTGTCGGCAGGTTCTTTATCCGCAGCATGTCTTTTTTCGATCGTAATTTCATCGTCCGCATCATCATCACAAGATAATGTCAGGAGAAAAAACGGAAGAAAGTAAATAAATCTGAATCTCATAAGAACTTTAACCAATTAATGAAAGATTTTAGAAGAAGTTACAAATGCTTCTGAAAAACGAGCTGCATCAACACCTGTCTCAATTCCTTTTTCCTTGAACCAATCCAGCATACGCTCAGTAGGCATATTTCCCGTCAATTCGTCTTTGGCCATCGGACATCCTCCATAACCTTTAACAGCACCTTCGAAATACCGGCAACCAGCTTCATAAGCAGCCTGTGTTAATTTAGAAGCATTTTCCTTTAAAGTATGGAGATGAGCAGAGATCTGAATATTTGAAAATTCGGTAGAAACCGTTGAAAACACCTGTTTCACCAGCTCAGGAGTTGCAATACCGATGGTATCTGCCAATGAAAGGCGAGAAACTTCAAACAATTGTGTCAGCCGTTCTGCCCACGTTACAATCAGATCCGGGGACCAGGCATCTCCGTATGGATTTCCAAATCCCATTGAAAGATATAACATCAGCTCTTTGTTTTCTTTGTGACAAATATTAGCAATTGCTTCTACCCTTCTCAAAGATTCTTCAATGGTGGCATTGGTGTTTCTTAATTGAAATGTTTCCGAAATACTAAAAGGATATGCTAAAAAATGGATCCGCTCAAATTTAGCTGCATCTTCAGCTCCTCTTTCGTTAGGGATGACTGCCAGTAATTTGGTTTCACTTTCATCCAGTCCTTCCAGGACAGATGAAGTATCGCGCATTTGAGGAGTTGCTTTAGGGGAAACAAAACTTCCGAAATCAAGCGTGTCAAAACCGCATTTCAGCAGGTAATTCAAATAATAAATTTTATCTGCAGTATCAATCCACTCCTTGATTCCCTGCATGGCATCTCTGGGACACTCTGTAATAAAAACGCGACTATTATCCATGTGCAATTTCCTTTCTTTTTTTCAAAACCGCTTTATTGATTCGCTTTACCAGAGCCGGTCCTTCATAGATAAATCCTGAATAAACCTGTACCAGGCTTGCTCCTGCCATTAATTTTTCGACTGCATCTTCTCCCGAATAAATCCCGCCAACACCAATGATCGGAAAAGAGCCACTTGATTTTTGGAACAAATAGCTAATTACTTGAGTAGATCTTTGTGCCAGGGGTTTACCGGAAACTCCGCCTGCACCGATTGATTCGATTTTGCTGTCTGAAGTTAGTAAATTTCCACGTTCAATAGTCGTATTTGTTGCTATAACTCCTGCAATTTTTGTATCATGGACAATATCCACAATGTCATCTAACTGGGAATCAGTAAGGTCCGGAGCAATTTTTAAAAAGATCGGTTTGGAAGAATTGATCTTCATCCGTTCATCCATCAAAGTTTGCAGAAGTTCAGTAAGTGGTTCCTTATCCTGAAGCTCTCGTAAATTGGGAGTATTCGGTGAAGAAACATTCACTACAAAGTAGTCCACATACTGCTCTAAAGCGTGGTAACACTTTAAATAATCTGAAGTTGCTTCTTCATTCGGAGTTACTTTGTTCTTCCCGATATTTCCGCCGATGATGCATTCAGGATTCAGCTTCTTCAGGCGCTCAACGATTACTTCCGCACCATCGTTATTGAACCCCATGCGATTAATGATCGCCTGGTCTTCCAGCAAACGAAACAAACGCGGCTTGGGATTTCCTTCCTGGCCTACAGGTGTTACTGTTCCGATCTCGACAAAACCGAAACCACAAGCTGCCAATTCATTTATTCGCAGTGCATTCTTATCGAATCCGGCAGCCAGTCCAACCGGGTTCGGAAAAGTTATTCCGGCAACGGTCGTTTCCAACAGCGGATTTTTCATGCAATAAATGGACTTCCAGATCGGTTTTACAAGGGGCACTTTGAGCCAGAAGCCAAGTAGTCGGAAGGTAAAATAGTGAACTTTTTCGGGGTCAAACTTAAAGAGAAACCATCTCAACAAAGGGTACATTTCGATTAATTTGTACCAAAGTTAAAAACACAAAACGAGCTTATCAATAGACAAGCCCGTTTTGTTAAAAGAATTTTAAAAATCGATTTAGAACTTCGCTCTGTAGTGGCGTTTTCCAAATTTCATTGGTCCGCCTCTGGATGCAGACTTATAGGTAATATTTCGTGTCACCATGATGTTCACATAAAGGAACGCATCCTTCTGCTTATCACCTCTTTGACTACCCGGTTCAAATGCCGAAGGATTATTGGACGGATTTGACAAATATGCTGCCTGAGGTCCATAAGTTGCTCCGATAATTGCAGGATCGTAATAAGTCCCATGAACATCATCAATATAATCGGAGAACGTTTTTACATAACATGCTTCCAAACCAATTCTCCACATACGATTGATTCCCATTCTAAACCCGATCCCAAGTGGAACCGTAGCTGTAATTCGTTTGTATTCCTCAGGACCTCCCGGAAGCCCCTGACCTTCAGTATGCAGTTTTTGTAAAGCCACCCAGCTTCCCTGGTACAGTGATTTCGGGTTGTAATACATCAAACCGATACCCCCGATAAAATATAACTGCTCATTATGGTCTGTAAAACCTCTCAATCCGGGAATATTGTATCTGCGTCCAATCTTTTCATTCGCCAGAACAATGATTTCAAACCTTTGGCTTAACATCGCGAAAAACGAACGGAAATTCAAATTACGCATGTTACGGATCGGTTCGGCAGTCAATGCATCATTACCACGAAGCATACCAAGATTAACCATCGTAGATGTTGCGTAATAAGGATGAAAGCGATATCTGAAAGATAAAGAACCACCGATATGTGTCGAATTGAAATCAATGTCCTTCAAACTGTAATCAGTACCAATTTGATTCGCACCACCAAGATCTCCCAGGAAACTGGTTGCGCCAAGACCAATAGAAATTTCTTTCTTGTTCATTGCCCAATTCCGCTGTGTATTGAAATTTGAACTCTGCGCAAGTGAAATTGTTGAAACTATAGATAAAATAGTTAGAGTTATGTATTTCATTCTAAAAATTTATGTTGTAGTAGATTCCACGACGCTAAATTAGCTTTTTAAACAACAGCCACCTAAAAATTTTGTTGCTTTTTTTTAAAAGGTAATTGTTAATGAACAAGTCACCGGTTTTGTTGAATGATTTTTTCACAAATACAAAAAAAATGTAAAAAATTTCCACGAAAATAAAAGACAGAATACTTCCTCTTAAACTACATCTGTTTAATTCATAATTTGTTATTGCAAACCGGTTTCGGACTTTAAAACCTGTTTGACCTGGATTTATAAGTAATGTTCCTGATAAGCATAATATTTGCATAAAAAAACGCGTCTTTGTGCTTTCCTCCCCGCTGACTACCCGGATTAAAGGCTTCCGGAGTTTCTGAAGGATTCGACAAATAAGCGGCATCCGGACCATAAGCAGCTCCAATCATTACCGGATCATAATATTCACCACTCACATCATCAATGTAATCAGAAAATGTTTTGACGTAAGTTACTTCCAGACCGATTCTCCACAACTGACCAATTCCCATTCTGAAACCGACACCAAGCGGAACGGTTGCTGTAATTCGCTTATATGGCGCAGGACCTCCGGGCAACCCCTGCCCCTCCGTATGCTTATCGTGCAGTGTAACCCAGCTTCCCTGGTACCTGGTTTTAGGATTGAAATACATTCCACCGATACCTCCGACAACATAAAACTGTTCGTTGTGGTCAATGTACCTTCCTGATCTGCGGTTTCGACCAGCCCGTTCATTGGCTAATAAAACAACTTCAAACCGCTGGCTTATCATAGTAAAGAACGAACGAAAATTCAAATTACGCATATTTCGGACGGGCTCTGATGTAAAAACATCACTTCCCTGCAGCATTCCTGCATGAATCATTGTAGATGTAGCGAAATATCGGTGAAAACGATACCTGTAGGAAAACGAACCTCCAAATTGTGAGGAATTGAAATCGATGTCTTTCAGACTGTAATCGGAAACGGCTTGGTCAGCACCTCCCAAATCTCCTAAAAAACCCGTTGCGCCGAGACCTAATGAAATCTCATGTTTATTTACAGCCCAATTTTGCTGCGTATTCAAATGCTGCGCACGAAAAATGGGCGAAACCACCATGAAGGTGGAAAGAAACGCATACCGGATCTTAAATCTCAGTGAACTAATGGCTTTCATGATAATAAGTTAGCGCTTTCAAAACTAATTTCCAAAAAACAACGCTTTTTTAACTTACTGCATTTCCACCCGGGAACTATAAATAAAAAACCCTGACGATAAATGTCAGGGTCTCATTTTTTAAGCTGCGTACCTGCCCAGGAAGTATTCTCTCAACTTCTCCAATGCTCTGAAAGTTTTCACTTTCGCATTGTTTTCGGTGATACCTATCGATTCCCCGATTTCTTTAAAACTTAGTTGTTCAAAGAATCGCATTTCGATCAGCTTCAATTGTTCTTCTTTTAATTTTTGCATTGCCGACAAAAGCAACGATTGATTGTGTTCAAATTCTTGATTATCAAAAAACAAAGTGTCGAAAATTGGAATCTGAACATGCTCCACAGAAACGGTTCTGTTCGATTGCATTTCTCGATAGGACTGGTACAATTCGCTCTTGGCTATCCTGTAAAGCCAGGAACCGAACGGCACTCCTCGGTCTTCATACTTCGATAGATTCTTGATCGCCTTGATAAAGACCTGAGAAGCAACATCGTGGGCTTGCTCCGGGTCTTCCATGCGTTGTTTCAAATAACGAAGTATCGCATCATAATACTTACGGTACAAAGGTTCGAATCTTGCCGGATCCTCCTTTGCCTGCATCACCCATACTTGCTCCTCCTGGAGAAGTTCCGGTGACTGGTGGAAATAGACATTAATTGCCATGGTATATTTGGATTTTGGGTTTGCATAATTTTTTGCTTGGGTATATCTAATATAACGGGATATTTTTCAATTTATTATCAAATAAGAAAATTACGTCCGCTTTTTTAACAGTTTTTCGACGAATAGTACAATTAATCCTATCAATTAAGTAGAATTATTCGTTAATTCACTCCTGATGTGTCAACTAATGTTTTAAAAAAAGACTCCAACTGATTGATTTCCAAATCATTTAAATGAAATGGTTTAATTAGAGTAGACTTATTAGAATGCTCAGCCCCTCCTCCCGAATAATGCAAAATAACTTCTTTTAAGGTCCTGAGGCTCCCGTCATGCATGTATGGAGCTGTTAAAGATACGTTCCTAAGGCTTGGTACTTTAAACGCTCCTTTTTCTTTCTCCAAACCGTTGATCCGGTACCTTCCCTGGTCTGATCCGTAATCTACATAAAGCCCGTTGCTCACAACGCTGTAATTCGTGAAATCCGGACCAGAATGGCATTTGATGCAATAGAGTTTTTCAGAAAACAATTTCCAGCCGGCAATCTCATCGGAATTCAATGCATGTTCCTCTCCTTTTCGGTACCTGTCAAACCTGCTGTTCCGACTAATAAGTGTTCTTTCATAAGTACTTATAGCACGGGTAATGACGTATGCATCCAACTCACGATCAAAGATTGTTCTTGACAGACGTTTGTATTCCGGGTCATTTGAAAGTTTTTGAAGTACTTCCTTCATGGAGCTTCCCATTTCAAGGTGGTCCTGGATAGGAACAAGTACCTGTTGTTCAAGCGTTTTCACTTCCCCGTCATACATGTAACTTTTAGCATAAGCAGCATTGAGCAGACTCGGAGCATTCCGCATAGCTGTTGATCCGTTTGTTCCGATGCTTTTAGTCCGTCCGTCGGTAAAAGCTTTATCAGGACGGTGGCATGTTGCGCATGACAAATCATTATTCTTCGACAGGCGCTTATCAAAGAACAAACGTTTTCCAAAAGCGGCTTTCTCAGCTGTAATGGGATTATCTTTCGGGAAAGGAATTCCGGAAATAATCGGTTTTTCCACGGGTCCGGAGCATTTCCAACCGATAGATAAGATCAGAAGACCTAAAAAAAAGAAGTTCTTATTGAATTTCATAACACCTTAGCTTCTAAGTTACTATGAAAAAAGAAAATGACGCTTACTTTTTCCTCACAATATAGAGTATCTCAGTCTTCGCCAAACGGAAGCGTTCGATTTCTTCATCCGAAATGGGATTGTTTTCAAAGGCAATTTCCACTTCAAAACCGGCCTTTTCCAACCATTGCGGGTAATCCATTCCAAACAAACGCACATGGTCTTTCTGCCAGAAATGCTTCTCGCGTTCTTCCGGTGAAGTAATACTCCAATCTTCGTAAGTTTCAGTACGTGTGATATCCTGTGGAACCTGCATGATTCCCCATGCTCCCGGAGCCATTACGCGGTGCAGTTCCTTCATACATTTTAAAGCATCGTCTACGTGCTCCATCACGTGATTACAAAAAACCACATCGAATCGGTTATCTTCCAATGGAATCTGGTGCAGGTCAAAATGCATATCTGCGATCGGTGAAAGCAAATCACCGGTCAGGTAATCCAGGTTCTTTTGTTGCTTAAATTTCTTGTGAAAACATTGTTCCGGTGCGATGTGCAACACCTTTAATTTATCCGCTGTAAAAAAATTGCTCTCTCTCTTCAAATAAAGCCACATTAAGCGGTGTCTTTCCAAAGTCAGGTCGTACGGGCAAAGTACATTTTCGCGATGCGAGACATTCGAACCATACGATAAGAACTTTCTGAATTTTTGTTCGCATACCGGACACTCCACCTTATTCCCCTTATAAATTAAAGGAGCAAAGAATTTAAAAACGTAGCTTAAACGGATTAAAAGAGGTCTTGGTAATTTATTCAGAAGAAACTTATATACTTTTTTCATAAAACAAAGTTAATAAACTCACGCAACCGACCCACAATTCTAAAAAGAGTTCTCGTAAATTTGTAAGTATGAAGAATTTTCTCCGATTACTTTCATTATTTTCATTTACTCCATTTATCGTGAATTCACAAAGCCAGTCTCACATTCCAGTTGCTAAGGAAATCCCAAAAGAACTCGTAAAACACAATCACGTGCGGATTGATCCTTATTTCTGGATGAATGAACGCGATTCAAAACCCGTACTGGATTACATTGCCGAAGAGAACAATTATTCCAAAGCATTTTTTGATCAAAAACAGAACCTGGTTAATACTTTTCTTACTGAATTCGACAGGCGTATAAATCCGGAAGAAACCAGCGCTCCCTTCGAAATACAGGGCCAGACTTTTCAATGGCGCCAAATAAAAGACGCAGATTACCGGCAGCTCATCCTGATTGAAGGAAAAAAAGAAACCGTTTTCTTTGACGAAAATGCACTGGCCAAAGGTCATGAGTATTACGCTCTTGGAGATTTCTCTATTTCTCCGAACAATGAACTGGTTGCTTTTTCCCAGGATAAGATCGGAAGACGCAATTACACCATTTCATTCCGAGAAAACAAAAACGGCAAAATTCTTAAAGAGCAAATTCCGGGAACCGACGGCAGTATAGTTTGGGCAAACGATAATAAGACTGTTTTCTACGTCAAAAAAGATCCGACCACACTGCGCGAATTCCAGGTTTACAGACACGTTCTGGGAACCAGTAGTTCGAAAGATGAATTGGTCTTTGAAGAAAAGGACGAACGTTTTTACGTTTATATTACTAAAACACTGGATAAAAAGTTCATCCTGATCCATGCCGTAAGCAGTACCAGTTCGGAAACCCGGATGATTGAAGCCGACAAACCGGCCGAAAAGGCAAGCTGTTTCCTGAAACGTGAAAAAGATCATTTGTATGAGGTCGATCACCATGAAAACGGTTTTTATATTTTAACGAACCAAAACAGTCCGAACCGGAAATTGGTTTTCTCAAAATCTGTTCCGGCTTCTATTGAAAGCTGTGAGATTCTGATCGCACACAGCAACGATGTATACCTGGAAGAAGTGGAAGTCTTCAAAAATTTCCTGGCTGTTCAGTCGCGAAAAATGGGACGAACCGAGATTTCGGTCGGAAGTTTAAATGCTACAAACTTCGATGTGATCTCCATGCCGGAAGAAGTTTACGAGTTGAATTTCAGCTTCAATGAGAACTATGAATCCAAAACGGTGAATTATCATTATACCTCATTGACAACTCCCGGTTCGATCTACAAGTATAACGTTGAAAGCAAAACTTCCGAATTGTTTTTCCAAAAAACACTGATCGACCAAAAATTCAATCCTGCAAACTATGTTTCGGAGCGGATCTGGGCAATTGCAAACGACGGTCAGAAAATTCCGATCTCAATTGTCTACAAAAAAGGAATTGATCTGAAAAAAGCACCTCTCCTGCTCTACGGTTACGGAAGTTATGGTGTCACCATTCCTGCAGCTTTCTCCGCAACGCGCTTAAGTTTACTTGACAGGGGATTTGTATATGCCATTGCACATATTCGCGGAGGTAAATTCCTGGGTGAGAACTGGTATCAAACCGGTAAATTGAACCAAAAGCGGAATACCTTCACAGATTTTATCAATGCGGCTGAATGGATGGCACTAAAAGGATATTGCGACCCGAACTCCATTTATGCTCAAGGCGGAAGTGCCGGAGGTTTATTGATGGGAGCCGTTACAAATATGGCACCTTATTTATTTAAAGGTGTTATAGCTCAGGTTCCTTTCGTTGATGTGATTTCGACCATGCTTGATGAAAGTATTCCTTTAACTGTAGGTGAATACGAAGAATGGGGAAATCCGAATGAAGAAGATGCTTATTGGTATATGCTGAGCTATTCTCCATATGATCATGTACGAAAGATGGATTATCCTGCCATGCTGATTACAACCGGCTATCACGATTCACAGGTCCAGTACTGGGAACCTTTGAAATGGGTCGCTAAATTGAGAAAGAACCAAACAGGTACTGCTCCGATCTTGTTCGATTGTACGATGAGCGCCGGGCACGGCGGAGGTTCGGGAAGATCTACCGAACGACTGGAAGTAGCAAAAGAATTCGCATTTTTATGTTCCATGCAAGGTATAAATGAGTAGATTTTTAGTTCTCATATCGTTTTTATGTGTATTTGCCGCCGGGGTTATCGGCCAGGAAGCAGACAGTTTATTACCCTATCAGAAATACAGGAACAGGCTCGTTCTCTATTCGGATTTCGGATGGAGTACTGCTCCCATGTCCATTTCCTATCCATTTCCGAATGGAATGAAGAACGTAAAATTCCGGAACAACTTCAATCCGGTGCTGGGATTCGGATTTTCCTACAAATGGATGTCTCTGCGCTTTGGGATTACACTTCCTAATTCCGTACGTTCCAAAAACAAATTCGGGAAAACCAAATATTACGATTTAGGATTTGATTTCAGTTTCAAGAACATGTATTTTGATGTGGACTGGCATTTGTACCAGGGATATGCTCTGAAAAATGCCGACCGCTGGAACGACACGATCAATCCGGATGAACCCAACCTGATCCGGGAAGACATCAATGCTGCCAGTTTTTCCATCAATGCATGGCAGTTTTTCAAGAACGACTTCAAAATGGCTGCTTTCAGAGGAAAAACGGCTTCCTACCATCGGGATGTCAGGACTTTTTACCTGAAGTACACTACGAATTATCACGGAATATCGTCTACCCAACCTATACTGCCAGGTGAATTGCAGGATACAACAGAAAGTAAGACATCTTCCAATCTAATCGCGGCTTTTGACGTAGGTGTTGTTCCAGGCTATGCTTACGTACGCAGATGGCGGATTTTCCAGTTTGGAATCATGGGTGGTCTGGGCTTAGTACTGCAATCCAAGATCTATACATTTGACGGCACAACCCGAAGTTTCCTGGGGCTTGCTCCTCGTGTTGATTTCAAAATCATCGGAGGAATCAACAAACCTAAATACTTCATCATGTTTGTGAGTGATTTTGACAACAAATCGATTGCATTCAATGATTTCAGTTACAAGCAAACTTATTACAACCTAAGGCTTGTAGGAGGAATACGCTTAAATGTGAGCAAAAAGAAGGAAGCACGGGAAGCTGCCGAGAAAAAAGCTAAAGAAGACAGAAAATAACCCTTCATTTATTTGCCCGACATTTCAAATGAGTTATTTGAATTCGATGTTCAGATAAATCAAACACCGATTGAACGTTTAGTTTTGAATTTTAAAATTCTCTGCTTCGCAAATTCGCTAAATTGCGAACGTATTCAATTAAGACTTCACAAGAATACACCCAAATATTTAATAATCAAATATTTATTAAAAAGCAATTTATAGTCAAAAAAATCACAGACGCTCATTATGCACCATACTTGCATCCAATTCCTCCAAAAAAACTTCCAATTTTTCGATACTTACATGATCCATCACTACGATCTTGAACCAGGATGGCTGATGATGATCATCCGGAACCAAACCATATCCTGAAGCCAATCCAACCGGAATCTGATTTGCATGTATAGCCACGATATTGGAAAGTGGCGACCGGAAATATCGAATTCCACGTGTATCCAATTCCTTAGTCAGCCAGGAAGTTCGCCGTTCCAACGTCATACACTTCTCATACCATTCATGCCTTCCGTAAGCAGCAAAAATCAGCCAGATTGCAATTGCATTCGCTCCTGATCTACTTCCCGAAAGCGTACAGTCCGCACCAACAACGTAGGAAGCAGCATCCGTATGTGCATATTTCATCCAATCTTTACGGATTAGAAAAATCCCTGTTCCATAAGGCGCCTGTAATAATTTGTGAGCATCCATCGTGAATGAATTGACCATCGGGTGAGTAAAATTGATCGTGTTTTTCTCATCTACGATAGGTGCGTAAAATCCTCCGTAAGCTGCATCAACATGTATTTTAAACTGAAAACCAAAAGCTGTCATCAGTTCGACATACTCCTCGACCTTATCAATAGAACCAAACATCGTCGTCATCATATTACTGACCACAATGATGTATTTTACACCACTTGTTTTCAATAAAGCCAACTTTGCTTCTGCTGCAGCACGGTCAATCACGCGCTTTTCCTTCTCCACCGGTAATAAAACACATTGGATTTGAAAAATATTACCGGCTTTCTGCATGCTGTAATGGCTGTCTTCAGTGCAAACCACCGCAATTTCTGAGAGAGAAGCTTTGCGTTCCTGCAAAAAATAGTTTCGATAAATCCAGATGGCTTGCAAATTTGCTTCGGTTCCTCCGGCTGCAACATACCCGTCAACCGTATCGGGATCTGCTTTCAAAATATTTTCAGAACAAATACGAATGACCTCGCGCTCCAGTACCTGCGTTCCCTCGAAATAAGATTCGGAATCACCCAGGGTGTGACAGCCAATATGGTTGGGGTTGTGGACCAATGTTGAAAGATAAGGTGCTTCCCTTACAAAACTTATCTCTTCGGAAAACACTTTGGGATCAAGATAAGTACCCGGAACTCCTAAAACAGATCCGCTTCGGTAGTTCACATTATTTTTTAGAGCATCAAAAACACGCTGTTTGCTTTCCGCCTCTGACTTTCGTTTCCACTCCATTACTTTGTTTTCTTACAAAGTTTGGACAAAATGAACAGACGAAAACTGACTTAGATCAGTCTGAACTTTTTTTAACGTTATTGTTGAGAAATGATGTTTTTTACCGGCAGTTTCCAGGAAGACTTAAATTCTCCCATATTACTGATCGTATTATTAAAAACGATTGTTTCTTCCGGCAAACTGCTCAGATCGGCATAATTCACGTAAGTGAACTGATTATTGTTCAGAGTAAGCATTTTTAAACGGTTGAAAAAAGAAATTCCCAACTCCTTCTCCAATTGTTTGATGAACCTTACAGAACTGTCTATTGAACAACCGGAAGCATTGTGTGCACTCTCATCGACAGCCAGGATCAAATGTGCGTGATTTACCACTTCACCGTAAGCTTTCAATTTGGTGCCGTGAGCAGCCCACTCCTCCAAAAAAGGGTCTAACTGCTCATTGATCCACTGTACTTCAGTATCTGTTAACAATCGATCTGACTGATAAGACCAAACCTTAGCCTGATCTTCTAATTTATCAAAGGGAATCATAATTCAGCTGCGTTTGCAATCAATTCTGCTACGTCCAGGACCTGGATCTCATTTTCCTTGTTGAAGTTCTTCACTCCATCCGTCATCATTGTATTACAGAAAGGACAGCCGGTTGCAATGATCGAAGCCTGGGTTTCCAAAGCATCTTCCGTGCGTTCTACATTGACTTCCTTGTTTCCTTTTTCTGCTTCCTTGAACATTTGGGCACCACCTGCACCACAACACAAGCCGTTTGTCTTGCAGCGTTTCATCTCCACTAATTCGGCATCCAGTTTTTCGATCAGAACACGCGGTGCTTCATACACGTCGTTCGCTCTTCCCAAATAGCACGGATCGTGAAAAGTGATTTTCTTTCCTTTGAATACACCACCGTCTTTCAAAGACAATTTTCCGGAATTAATCAACTCCTGGATCAATTGCGTGTGGTGAATAACCTCGTATTTCCCTCCCAATTCAGGGTATTCATTTTTCAAGGTATTGAAGCAATGCGGGCACGCAGTCACAATTTTTTTGACTTCGTATCCATCCAGAACCTGGATATTCATCATTGCCTGCATCTGGAATGTAAACTCATTCCCTGCACGTTTTGCAGGATCTCCGGTACATGACTCTTCTGCTCCAAGTACTGCAAAATTCACTTTGCATTCATTCAAAATACGAACCAATGCCTTAGTGATCTTTTTAGCTCTGTCGTCAAAACTACCTGAACAACCAACCCAAAACAAAATGTCCGGGGTTTGTCCCTGCGCCATCATTTCGGCCATTGTTGGTACGTGTATCGTGCTCATAATTTTATTCTCTAAAGTGTTCAAAAAGTTGAAATGTTCAAAAGGTTCAAACTTTGATTTCTCAAAAGTGTACTTTTAACCTATTGACTTTTTACATTTAACTTACAAAGTATTAATCTTCGTGAATCCAATTCCCCCTGTCTGCCGGAGAAAACTGCCACGGAGCTCCATTGTTCTCAATGTTTGTCAGCATTCCTGTCAATTCAGTCGGCATTTTAGACTCTTCCATCACCAAATACCTTCTCAAATCCACGATAATTGCCAGTGGGTCAATATTTACCGGACAAGCTTCCACACAGGCGTTGCAGGAAGTACAAGCCCAAACTTCTTCTTCGGAGATATAATCGAACAATAAGGATTTTCCGTCTTCGTAATCTTTTCCGTTCTTGCGTTTTCCGTCAGCATATTCTACCATACGGTCGCGTGTGTCCATCATGATCTTACGCGGTGAAAGTTTTTTACCGGTAATATTTGCCGGACAAGATGCCGTACAACGCCCACATTCCGTACATGTGTACGAATCCATCAGGTTCTTCCAGGTCAGATCGTTTACATCTTTTGCACCAAAGCGCTGAGGAGCGCCATCGGGAGCCGGGGCAGCAAACGGATCTGCTGTAGGATCAAGCATTAACTTAACCTCATTGGTAACAGCCTCCATATTGGTGAATTTCCCTTTTTTCTCCAGGTTGGAGTAATAGGTATTCGGGAAGGCTAATAAAATGTGGAAATGTTTGGAATACGGAAGGTAATTCAGGAATGCCAGAACCATGAACCAGTGTCCCCACCACCCGATTCTCTCCAAAACAAGTAATATTTCAGTGCTCATTCCGCCAAAAACATGCGGACCGACCCAGGAAGAAATAGCAAAACCAAAAGAGCCTGCTTCATGCGAAGCGTGTGATGCACCTCTCAAATACAAAGCTTCATCCGCTCCGTTCATGGTGAAGATACAGCAAACCAAAATAAGCTCCATCACCAGGATCAGGTTCGCATCAAATGTCGGGAAACCTTTCATTTCCGGTTTTTGGAAACGAGCAAGTTTTAAAATATTTCTGCGTGAAAGGAAAGCAATCGTAGCAATCAAAGCCGCAACGGAAAGTACCTCGATAACCGAAATGACCAGGGTGTAAAATCCGCCTAGAGAAGCCATAAAAGCCCGGTGAGAACCGGTAATTCCATCGTAAATAATCTCGATCAGCTCAACCTGTGTAATCACAAAAGCTACATAGATACCAAGGTGCAAAATTGCAGGAATCGGTCTTTTGAACATTTTCTTTTGTCCCAAAGCAACCAGCGTCATTACCTTCCAACGCTCACCCGGATTGTCTTTTCGATTGACCTCTCTCCCCAATAAAATATTCGAACGGATTTTTAAGATGTTCAAACCGAACCATCCGAATCCGACAATCAGCAATACACTAAAAATAATCGCAGCAATCATAAACTGTTTTTAATCAGGGATAGAATCTAACAAGTTACGTAATTTTTTCTCATCATTCGTGGTAATCGGAACTCCTTTGGTTTTTGCCCCGAATACAGAGAAATGAATGTATCTTTCAGGATGTTTTTCAAGGTCCTGAACCAGGTTCTGAAGGCTCTTATTGGTTTGCACCAATTCATTGTACAGCTTTTCGTCCTTCAGCAATTTACCAAGTGTACCGTTACCGGCTTCAATGGAAGCAAAAGTAGCATTCAGTTTTTCGATCGTAGCATTCGCATTCGTGATAACTTTCTTGAAATCCGCAGAAACCAGGTCGTCTGAAATCTTTTCAAAGTTACCCAGCATTTTTGTTACTTTCTCATTCGAAGCTTTCAGGTTTGCTGTAATGGACTCCACGTTGTTCATGATACGGCTCAGTTTCACTTTTTCAGTTGCTACCAACCCTTCTACATCATTTGCAATATTCCCGAATTTTTTAAAAGTAAATTTTAACTCCTCCAAAGATTCTCTGATTTCGGAAGTTGCCGTGGTATCCCAGAATCCTTTTAGTGAGGTGATGGTCTTATCCACATTCACTACCAAAGCAGAAACTTTTTGAAGCACCGGATTGGCATATGATTTCAACTGCCCGAACATATCCAACTGCACTCTTCCCTGGATATGGTCTTTCTCGGTGAAATATCCTTTCGAAAGATCATCTCCCATAAAAATGAGCAAGCCTTTATTCAATAAATCCACGGAACCTGTTTCAATAACAGATGATCTTGGAATTTTCAAATCATCATCCTGGATGGTAAATACCATTTTCACTTTCTTGGTGGAATCTCCCTGGGGATTGTAATCAACAGAAATGACTTTTCCGACGATAACGCCGTTTACATAAACTGAAGTAGATGCACTAAGACCTCCTGCATTCGGAAAATACGCCGTATACTTTTGGTCGCCCCCAAAAAATGAATAGCCTTTCAAAAAATTAATACCGGTGACAAGCAAACCAATTGCAGCAATAGCAATCAAACCTGCCTTAACTTCTTTTTTGATCTTCAAAACTTTTATTTTTCTGCTAATTTAATAGCTTTTTCCAAACTAATGCGCTCTCCATTTTGAAAAGCTACCACAAAAGCATTTGGAAATTCTTTTTGTCTCAATTCGTTCTTGTAGTTATTTGCCGCGGTGAAGTCTCCTGCGAATTCCCCCACCGTATACTTATATAATTTATCCTGCTGATATTCAAATACCTCATGTTTTTTAAAACGACTGGAATTAGCGGAAATTCTTGTCTCCGAGGTTTCAATCTGCACCCGGAATACAACCTTATCATTCAGGTCCTTTTTTTCAATAGGGGCTTTGTCTACAACTTCTTCCTGGTTCCCTCTTGTTTTATAATCTACTCCTTCCAGTCCGGCTTTGTATTTCTCAAATGCAGTAAACATAGCTCCAGCCATTTTCTTCTGTCCATCTTCATCTGCCAGGAACTTCTCCTCGTCTTTATTGGTCAGAAAACCGGTTTCAATCAATACACTTGGCATTGTTGTTTTGTATAGCACCAGGAATCCGGCCTGTTTCACTCCGCGGTTATAACGGCCAATGGCTTTAAACTCATCCTGTAATTTATCTGCAAAAATGATCGATTGGTCCAGGAAAACGGACAGCTGCAACTGACGAGCAATGATTGCGTCCGGTGACATGTCGAAATCCTTGTATTTTTCACCCTTATCAGCCTCCAGGTAGATCGTACTGTTTTCACGATCGGCAATTTTTGCCTGCGCATCCGTTTTGTGCAATCCCAAAACATAGGTTTCAGTTCCATAAGCGGATGGCGAAGCAGAATTGGCGTGGATACAAATAAAGAGATCAGCATTTGCTTTGTTGGCAATTTTAGCGCGATCATCCAATTCTACAAAAACATCTTTATCTCGGGTAAAAATGACTTTTATCTCAGGATAACTTTCTTTGATCTTCCGCCCTAATTCCAAAGCCATAGCCAGGCAGACATTTTTTTCATGAGCTGAAGAACCATGACAACCGGGATCTTTTCCTCCATGACCTGCATCAATCACAATGGTTTTGATCGTCCCTGGTTGTTTCAGGTGAATGCGCTGCTCCTTTTTTTGAAAGCCAAAAAGCAGAATAAACGGAATCGCCATTGCGATCCATCTAAGTGCTTTCAAACTGTTTTCTAATCGGTTCATATTGCGTTATATCGATTCCGGAATAAAGTTAATGCCCTTTTGCAAGCAATTTTGAGACCAAACGGAAACTTATCTATAATTAAATGTTGAAAAAACCGTTACAATCCGGAAAACGCAATTCTGGCCCGGCTTTTGCAAGACACGGACTTTTTAAACTGGAATTTAGAATCGAACAAAACCTTCGTGCTCTTTGTTTCTCTGCGGTGACAGATTTAAGAATAACTTTAATTAACCGCAAAGAAAAGAGATCGCAAAGGATTTTCGTAGCTTTGTGCCGTCGCTGTCCTTATTTTGCCCGATTGGCTCAGAGGTAAAAGCTTTGGCACAAGCGTTGCAAACCGTTAATACAAGCATTGAAAACAAAAAAAGGCGCTTTCCTTATTTTTTCTGCTGCAATCAGGACCGGATTCTGCTTGCTGGTTTGTGTTTTTTGCATGCCTGTATCTTTCGCTTTCGGTCAACAGGCTTTACCGGCAGACACCATTAAAAGGATACCTTCTGACACTAACAAAGTCCGCAAAGTCTACATCAACGACACAGATTTCAAATCCATCATCACCTATTCTGCCCGTGATTCTATTTATTCGGACTTAAAAAAGAAACAGGTCCATTTGTACGGTGAAGCCAAATTGAATTACGAAGGAATCGACATGTCGGCAGAATACTTATTAATTGACCTGAATAAAAACGAAGTACTTGCTACGTATGTGGAGGATTCCCTGGGAAGAAAAGTCGGGAAACCTTTATTCATAGACAACGGTGATACGCTGAAAGCCGCTTCTATCCGCTACAATTTTGAAACCGAAAAAGGATACATTCAGGAAGCAGCTATCAAACAGGATGAATATTATCTGATGATGGAAAAGGCGAAACGCCAGCCCAATGAGGATGTACATTTTGTTCATGGTAAATTCACTACCTGCAACCTGGAAGAACCGCATTACCATTTTGCGCTTTCGAAGGCCGTAATGGTACCGGATAAACGCATCGTTTCGGGGCCCATCAATTTATGGGTCATGGGAGTTCCTACCCCGCTCGGACTTCCTTTTGCGATGATCCCTTTGAAAAAGAAAAAAGAACGCCAAAGCGGCTTCATCATGCCGCAGTACTCACTTATTTCTGCTTATGGAATGGGATTCCTGGATTTGGGCTATTACATTCCCATTTCCGAACGTTTCCAAACCATTGCCTATGCTACCGGTTATACCCGCGGAAGTTTCGGTTTCAGAAATTACTCGGAATATGCTACCCGCTATAAATACAACGGGAATTTTGATCTCGGTTATACCCGTTTCAGATATGGCTACCCGGATTCAACAGTATTCAGCACCACAACTATCCGCTGGACACACAACCAGGACCCGAAACTAAATCCGAACTGGTCGTTTACGGCAAACGTAAACTACAACTCCAATTCGACCAATAAGCAGACCTTAAATACCCAGAACAATCCGCAGTATTTCAACAATACTCTGAACTCGGATATCCGATTGGGAAAACGTTTCGGGTCGCTTCCTATCTCTGCAGACCTGAAATTGAGCCTGAGACAAAACTCTGCTACGAAAATCATTGACCTTACCTCTCCTATTTTCAACTTCCAAACCACCAACCGGATCTTCCCGTTCAAAAAAGTCAATAAAGTCGTCGGGATCAGCTACGCCAATGAAATACAGAACAGGTCATCCTTCATGGATACTTATCTGAAAAACGGGGATTTCAATCGCATCGGGCAGAATTTCAGGAACGGGATCACCCAGAACTTCAATGTTCAGGCAACGTTCAGCATGTTGAAAAACACCGTTCGGATTACTCCTTCAGCTACTTATAAACAAGTTTACAACTTCCAGTCGATCGTAAAAACCGTTAGCGACACCAGCGATTATGCTGACGTGGTGAACATTGATACGATTGGCACCGGGGGATTCAGCCACTCGTTCAATTCAAGTGTTTCCCTGACAACCAACCTGTATTCCTACTATCGCTTCGTAGGAAAACGAAAAACGTTGCTTCGCCACGTAATGACTCCTACTATTTCATTCAACTATGCACCGGTCATCCAGCAGGGAATCCAAAGCTATACGGACACAATCAATGGTACGGCAACCGAAGTACGCTACAGCAAATTCGAACGAAGTTTGTATGCAGAAAACATCACACAATCTTCCGGAAGAGTGGTCTTTGGCCTGAACAACACTTTTGAACTGAAACAAAAAAGCGAAAAAGACACCGTAACCGGGTTCAGGAAAACGCGTTTGATCGACAACTTCTTTCTAAGCACTGATTACGATATTTTCAAAGATTCCATGAACTGGGGAGATTTGAACATGCGTATGGTCATTAACCCGAACGAATTTATCAATTTGACGATCACAGCCAATCACAGCTGGTACGGATGGAATGATACCACAGGTCTGATCAGGAAAGACTACGCCTTCAAAACCAAACAAGGAATCGGACGTATAAAATCTGCTCAATTCGCTACAACGCTTATCCTGACGACTAAAAAAAGCCGTGACCGTCTGCAAAATATCTCCAACCAGATGTCGAACGTTTGGAACCCGGAATACCAGCAGTGGATCTTAAATCCGAACCAAATGGTCTATTTTGAAATTCCTTGGAAACTGACCGTTGACCATATTTTATCGCTCAATTTAAACTCAGACACTTCCACTTACAGAAGCAAGCGCTACTTGCCAACCAATACGGTAACATTGAGCGGAGATGTAAACCTGACTCCAAACTGGAAAATCGGGGCGCGAATGATGTATGATATTGAACAGCGCGTAATTAGCAACTTCAATGTCAATTTATACCGGAATATCCATTGCTGGAATGTGGTATTTAACTGGACTCCGATCGGAACAAACAAGAGCTTTACAATAGGAATTAGAGGAAATGCTTCCATTTTGCAGAATGCAAACATCAATATCCGTAAACCACCTATTGTTCTTAACTAATTATTCAAAATTGGATCGGGTTTCTTTTTTCAACTAAAAAAAGTTTGTACTTTACCTCAAAAACAAACTACTTTGATTCCCTTACAAATTAACAAACAACCAAACCCTGCAAAAGGCGATTTATTGCTTTCGGAACCTTTCCTGATGGACAGTAACTTTTCACGTGTAGTAATTTTATTGTGTGAACACAACGACGAAGGGAGCTTCGGATTAATACTAAACAATACATTGGAAATTGAGATTACCTCTGTGGTGGCTGATTTTCCGGAAGCAAAAATACCGGTAGGTTTCGGTGGCCCTGTGGAGCGGAACCAACTGTTCTATATGCACCAAAACAAAACTATCAGCGGATGTGTTCAAATCGGAAGGAACTTATACCTGGGCGGAGATTATCCCGAAATCAAACAATTGATCTCCAATGACGAAATGACGCCCGAAAACCTGCGTTTCTTCATCGGATATACCGGCTGGGGTTCCGGACAGCTTCAAAATGAGATTGATGAACTAAGCTGGGTTGTTATGAAAGCTCCGGAAGACCTCAATATTTTCAATGCATTCGATGATGATCTCTGGCGGGACTTATTGGCCAGATTGGGCGGAAAATATAAATTAATGGCTGATTATCCTGTAAATCCGGCAGACAACTAGGAGGAAATATCTTATCTTTGATAAGATGTTCAAAACGTTCAAAAAAGTTTAAGGTTCAAAGGATTGTATCCACTTCGTGGAAACCGTTGGAACTATTTGAACTATTTAAGCCTTTAAACTTTTGAACTCTTGAACATTTGAACATTTAAAGATGAGTGCTCCCTTAGCAGAACGTATGCGTCCCAATGATTTGTCCGAATATATCGGACAGAGGCATTTATTGGAGGAAAACGGAGCCCTGAAGAAAGCCATTCAATCCAAAATCCTTCCTTCCATTATTTTTTGGGGACCACCGGGAGTTGGAAAAACAACTTTGGCTAATTTACTCGCAAAGCAGTTGAACAGGCCTTTCTATACACTTTCGGCTATTTCTTCAGGCGTAAAAGATGTGCGTGAAATTATCCAAAAAGCGGAAAGCCAGGGAATGTTCCAATCAAACGGTGCAGTTTTATTCATCGACGAGATTCACCGTTTTTCCAAATCACAGCAGGATTCCCTGCTCGGAGCAGTTGAAAAAGGAACCATTACGCTCATCGGTGCTACAACTGAAAATCCTTCCTTCGAGGTTATTTCGGCATTGCTTTCCCGCTGCCAGGTTTATACCCTGGAAGGCCATACACTGGAAGATTTACTGGAACTGATCAACCGGGCAATCAAGCAGGATATTATCCTGTCCAAACGAAAAATAGAACTCCGCGAATACAAATCATTGATCGCAGTTGCGGGTGGTGATGCACGAAAAATGCTGAATCTGCTGGAAATGGTCTTAAACACCTTTTCCCCCAATGAAACAGCCGTTATTACTGATGAACTGGTAAACCAGCTGGCACAGCAGCGCGTCCGCTATGACAAAGACGGTGAACAACATTACGATATTATTTCGGCCTTCATCAAATCCATTCGCGGAAGTGATCCGGATGCTGCCGTTTATTGGCTTGCACGCATGATTGAAGGCGGTGAAGATCCGAAATTCATTGCACGAAGACTGCTTATTTCTGCTTCGGAAGACATCGGGTTGGCGAATCCAACCGCATTGATCATGGCAAACAACACCTTCCAGGCAATCCAGGTAATCGGATGGCCGGAAGCACGGATCATTCTTTCCCAGTGTGCTATTTACCTGGCAACTTCACCGAAAGGAAATGCTGCCTACCTGGCTATTGATGAAGCCATTGCGGCTGTAAAACAAGATCCCAACGCTCCTGTACCGCTTCATTTGAGAAATGCTCCGACGAAATTGATGAAAGACCTCGGTTATGGTGCCGAATACCAATATGCGCATAATTTCCCGGGAAACTTTGTTTCACAGCAATACCTTCCCGACTCACTGAAAGACCGTACATTCTTCCACGCCGGAAGCAGTGCACGTGAGCAGGAAATCCACAAGCAGTTACAAACACTTTGGCCTAATAAATTCAAGAAATGAGTAAAGTCGCCTACTATTTGTTCGTACTTCCTCTTTCCAAACTTCCGCTTTGGATTACTTATCGCTTTTCCGATTTGTTCTTCCTTTTGCTAATCACTGTTTTCCCTTACCGAAAAAAGGTTATAGAGGGAAACATTGCCCGTTCTTTTCCGAACTTAACAAAGAAAGAACACTGCAAGATCAAACGTTCATTCTATCGTTATTTTGCGGATATGCTGCTGGAAGGAGTTAAAAACCTGGGAATCTCGGAAAAAGAACTAAGTAAGCGCTTCCGGATTAAAAACCCCGAACTCATGGAGCAGCTTTACGAGCAAAATCAAAGTGTTCTGTTGGTTTCTGCTCACTACATGAATTGGGAATGGATGATTACCGGTCAGGATCTGTTCTTCCCGCACCAGGCAATCGGGATCGGCATGCCTTTAACCAGCGGATATTGGGATAAGAAGATCAATACACTTCGTTCGCGTTTCGGAATGAAAGTCATTCATGCAAAAATTGTCAAAGAAACATTTAATTCGTACCTTCAGAAAGGAGTTCCGACGGCAACCCTGGTATTGAGTGATCAAAGTCCGGCAGATTCTACAAAATGCTACTGGATGACTTTCCTGCATCAAACAACCGGGATTCTTTTCGGGGCAGAACAATTGGCAAATACGTATGATCAAGCGGTTGTTTTTTACCTGCCCAAAAAGATCAAACGCGGATATTACGAAGTGGAATTGCAACTCCTGACGGATGAACCGAGAACGCTGCCCTGGGGGGAAATTACCGAAAGGCACGCAAAATTACTTGAAAAGCGTATTTTGGAAGAACCCGGACCATGGTTGTGGTCGCATAAACGATGGAAACGAACGGTTCCCGACAACATTCCGAAACTAAAAGAAGAACAGCGTGAAAAATTCAATTCTCTTTTTAGGACTCATTCTCCTAAGCCATAACGGAATCTCTCAAAAAGTCGGAGCTGCGGACACGCTTCGTTTTGCGGCAGATACTTCTTATTCACGCATTGTGGTCCGTTATAAAAAAGATTGGCTGCTTTTCGGAACGTCAAAAACCGGAGTCATTGCTTTCAATGAAAAAAACAAGAGCAGAAGAACGCTTGTTACACCGGTGAAAGGCGGCGAATTCAGAGACATCGCTATTCATGAGGATACTATATACGCTATTCTTTCCGGCGACAATGGAATTGTTTACAAAGGGAATTTAGAATCTTTTGCTCCGGTTTTCCGGGAAAACGGAATTTTCCTGGACGATATATCGATTTGGGAAAATGAGTTGGTTATATTAGGAGACCCGGTAGACGGAAATTTCTTTTTACGCAAGAAAGGTCCTGAATCACTTATTTTCAATGAGGTCGGACAAAAGATTGCAAGTGAACCCAACGAAGGGTGTTATGCAGCCAGCGGAACCTGCGCGCAATTTCTGAGTCCGGAAACATACTTTTTTGTTTCGGGCGGCGATACTTCTGCCAGATTCCATTACGTTGATCTTTGGTCAAAACGAACATTGTCCGTTAAACTTCCTATGAAAACCGGTGAAGGAGCAGGTCCTTTCTCCCTATTCTTTTGGGATCTGCTGCATGGTGTGGTAGTTGGCGGTGATTACCGGAAAAGTACGGAAGCAACTCAAAATGCATGTTATACTGCTGATGGAGGAAAAACATGGAAAGCTTCGGAAGTATTTCCCAACGGGTATCGCTCTTGTGTTACCGGAAACAAAAAGATCTTATTTTCCTGTGGAACAACAGGAATTGATTATTCCAAAGACGGGGGGGAAACCTGGTATTTTTTAATGAAAGGAAATTTTTGTGCACTTCTGCTGGAAAAGAAAACACTTTATGCAACGTCGAATAAAGGGTATTGTTTGAGACTCAAGGTTAAAAACAGTTCAAAAGGTTCAAAGAGTTCAACAATCGTTCAAAAGAAATAGTCTTTACTTGTAAACCGGATATTTCCTATTCCTGAGAATAGAATCATAATTAATAGAATCTTTCAGTTTTTGGAGTTTTTCTTCATCCATACCCCATTGCCCGTAATGTTCTCTGATCAAATATTCATGAAGAGCAATTTGATTTTCAATGTCGTTTGTATCAATCTCTAAGACTGGATTTTCATCAACCTGCTCCTGTTCAACTTCAGGTTCAACTTCTTGTTTATCCGTTGAATAGCTACAAGCAGAAAACAGGAAAATCATAACCATGGGAGGACTCAAAATTTTCATAAAGGAATTTAAGTTCAACCTATTTTTGGGAAGTTCAATTCGTAATTCGTAATTCGTAATTATTTAATCGTTGAAACAGCTGCCAACAGCTTCTCTTTGCTCTGTTTCCCAACCAATTTCTTCACCATCTTCCCTTCGCCATTGATAAACAGTAAAGTCGGATAAGCAGTAACCGTGTATGCTTTGGAAATCATTGGTCCGTCCGCATCTTCTTCCGCATCGATCTTTAAATTGATAAAGCGCTGATTGAATACATTCCCTACTTCTGAATCCGTAAAAGTAGTTTTGGCCATTTCTTTACACGGTCCGCACCAGCTGGTATGTACATCGATAAATATCAATTTCCCGGTAGCCTTGGCTTGTTTGATCGCTTTCTGAAAAGTAAGTTTTGAAAACTTGATCCCTGAGCCAGCCTGTATCGACCATTCAGGACTTGCAACAGATTTCTCCGTGGAGTTAAAGGAAAAAACGAAGAATGAGAGTCCCAGCAGGAACAAAGCAATAAATTTCATATGGGTGTTTTTTTGAGTCATTATCTTTGTCTAAATTTAGCAAATAAACTGTTCAAATGGTTCAAATGCAAAATCAGTTTAAAATCATGATTTTTTTCAATTGTTGAACATTTAAACTTTTGAACTTTCACAACAAGTATTGTTCCAACTATTCAAAAGAAGTATTTTTGATTGAACAGAAACATACCAGGATTTAATTTTTGCATTTTGCATTTATAATTTTGAATTCAAAAATGGCTTTTGAAGTAACCTATACAGATTGTTCTGCAGAGACTTATCAAGAGATCCAAAAGATCATTGCCTTATGGAAAGAGAAATCTCCGGAATATAAAGTGAAAACGAGTGGTTCCACCGGAGCGCCGAAATCCATCTCACTTAAAAGAGAACAATTGGAAGCTTCAGCCAGGCGCAGCAATGCCTTTTTCGGACTGAATGAAAGTTCACTTGTGCTGATGCCTTTATCTCCGCATACAATCGGAGGGAAAATGATGCTTATTCGTGCCCTTGTAGGAAATTACCCCATTCAGGTAGTTGAACCACGGGCTAATCCACTGGAAGAAATCGATCCGAAATCCCGTTTTTCTTTTATTTCCCTGGTTCCTTACCAGGTGAAAGTCATTTTGGAGGAAACTCCTGAAAAATTGAATCGATTTGATACCATTCTATTGGGCGGAATGGGCCTTTCAAGTGAGCTTGAACAGGTACTTGCCGAATTAAAGCCTGCGGTTTACATCGGATTCGGAATGACCGAAACTGTTTCCCACATTGCTTTGAGAACAATGAACAACCCGGTTTATGAAACATTGGATGGTGTGGAACTTACTATTTCTAATGACTCATTAGTTATTACCGATTCCAAATTGGGAATTGACCGCATGCAGACAAACGACCAGGTTGAACTGATTGACCCGAAGCATTTCAGATGGCTCGGAAGAGCAGACTTTGTTATTAATAGCGGCGGAATTAAAATCCACCCGGAAATCATTGAGCAGGTGATAGCCGAATATATCCATGTTCCGTTCATGATTGGAGGAATGCCGCATGAAACATTGGGAGAAGCATGTGTTTTAATCCTGGAAGAAGCACTTACCGAAGAAAAATTCAGGAAAATCCGTGAAATTATACGGGAGAAGTTTGGTAAATATGCAGCTCCCAAAGAACAGGTTATTTCCTCCATTCTCAAGACCGAAAACGGGAAGGTCCGCCGAAAAGAAACCCTAAACTCGCTCCTCAAATGACGCGTGCGGAATGCTTTCGTTTATTAAATCTTCCTGCCGATTCAACGGATGCGCAGATCAGGAAACAATATAAAAAGCTTGCACTTCGTTTACACCCGGACGTGAACCCGGACCCATTGGCACACGAGGTCTTCATTAAATTAGGGAAAGCAGTTGAAATTCTCCTGAACCCGGATTACAAAGAATCTGTCGCAGAAGAAAAGAGAACTTCCCGGAGAGCAGCAAACGAATCTGAAGAAGAACGCCTGGAACGTATGCGCATGGCCAAAATGCGCTATGAACAACAAAAAATGCAGCAGGCACGTGACAATAACCGTTATTTCGTCTCTCTTACAAGCGGCATGCGCTGGAGTATTTACAAATATATCATGCGGATATCCCTGGTACTTTCGCTGGCATTGTCGACCGAGTTTTTCCTGCCCATGCATTATGAGCACGATGTATTGCTGGGCTCTTCCAAATCACTGAACAATGGAATTATCAAAGGAAATATTACCGGTATCGAGTTACAAAACAGGGGGAAATACTACGTGCAGAACAACATTTACGCCTGGAAATATGCCTATCCGGAGGTTATCATTGAAACAACCTGGTTCCTGCACACTCCTGTAAAAATGATCACTTCGGATGATTTTACACGTTACCGCACACCGTTTGATTTCCATATCAGGAGTATCCGTTTCGGGCTGATCATTTTGTTCCTTGTTCCGCTTTACCCCTATTTAATACGCCGAAAAACACTTTCGTTTGTATTCCTCTACCACCTTTCCTTTTGGGGTGTAGGTACGATTGCAACCTATATTTTGCTTACACAGGGCAGGATCTGGCACTTATTGACTTTGGGATTCTTGTAAGATCTTCCATTCTTTTAAAGCAAAGAGGCGAATGTACAAATGGAAACATCTAATCTTTGCGTTCTCAGAATCTTTGCGGTGAAATAAAACCTTGTTATCTTAAGAACGATTTTTCTTCAGGCGGTCCATTTCGCGTTTATCGTCTTTTTCTTTCAGATCGTGACGCTTATCGTGGAGTTTTTTACCCACACCGGTGGCTAATTCCAATTTCAGCCAGCCTTTTTCCGAAAGGAATAGTTTCAGAGGAACGATGGTATTTCCCTTTGTCTTCACCCATTTTTCCAGCTTTTTGATCTCTTTTTTGTTCAGAAGTAATTTACGGTCGGAGCGAACAGAATGGTTGTAGAATGAAGCATTCTCATACGGAGAAACGTGCATATTACGAATAAAGACCTGTCCGTTATCTACAATACAATACGCCTCCAGGATACTTGCCTTTCCGTTTCGGATACTTTTGATCTCCGTACCGGACAACACCATTCCTGCAGTAAAGAATTCATCCAACTGATACTCAAAGCGTGCGCGCTTGTTCTTAATATTTACTTCGTTCTTAGACATGTTTTAATTCCGGAGACTGACTTTGCCCCCATTCTTTTATACCAAGGTAAAAATAATAAATCGTTACCAACATCAGGATATGGCTCAGATCATCTTTATTCAGCCATTCGTGCACATTGATCTTCAAAATAAAGATAAATGCCGAAGGAGTCAGGATACAGACACCAATGATGAATTTTTTCAAAAACTGGGCTTCCGGGTGCCTTCTTTGTAAAATATAAGCATACACACCGGTATAACTGATGTAAGTAATAATGGCATCAATTGCTGTGAAAATGAATTTTTGGGTCAAAATAGAAACCACACACAGGGCAATACTCTTTATCCAGATCAAAGCAAAAGCATAATCTTTCGGAGTGGAAATTCCTTTAAAACGCAACATTCCGACCGCAGCAAAACCATTAGCCAAACATCCGAAAATCCAGCTTGGGTACTTTCCGAAAAATCCCCAGTAGTTAAAGAACAAGTGTCCCAACCCGCCAAAAAAGGTAGAAAGTCCGAATGTAAGGTAAAAAAGGCGCCAGTAAAAATTTGCTTCGTTCTTATACTTCCCCAGTTTATTGAACGCAAATAGGCAGAATCCTGCTATAATCCAATTCAATATCAGGGCCATCGGTTCCAAAAGGTGTAATCCTAAAAAATCAAATGCTATCTTATCCACCCCGCGAAAATACTGCTTCAAGCCAGAAAACACAAGTACTTCGTTCGAATGAGTTCTTAATTTGACCGATATTCATCGGCTGTAAACATGAAAACAAGCTAAAATCCGTACTTTTGAAGCGATGAATATTCCATCGAAATATGTTGAAGAAGCAGTAGAGCAATTTAGCTCTTTACCCGGAATTGGTAAGCGTACTGCTTTGCGCCTGGTATTGAATTTATTGAAACGCGATCCGGAAGAACTCGAGCGTTTCGGAGATATTCTGCAGCAATTAAAATCCCATGTACAAAGTTGTTCTTCCTGCGGTAACATTTCAGATACTCCGGTTTGCTCCATTTGTTCGAATGAAAAACGCAATCACCGCCTGATTTGTGTAGTGGAAGATATCCGCGATGTGATGGCTATTGAAAGCACAGGGACCTACCAGGGGATTTATCACGTATTGGGCGGAATTATTTCTCCCATGGATGGAATCGGACCGAATGACCTGTTTATTCAGCCCTTGGTTGATAAGTGTACTGCCGGACAAGCGGACGAAATCATTTTGGCTTTAAGTCCGACCATGGAAGGAGACACGACGAATTTCTTCCTGTACAAAAAACTGCACGCCACCAATGTACAGATAACAGCCCTTTCACGAGGTATTGCAGTTGGTTCTGAGATCCAGTACGCAGACGAGATTACACTTTCGCGGTCGATACAGCAGCGCATCCCTTTTCAATCTTAATCAGAATGAAAGCCAAGAATGAGCATGAAGAAAGATTCTAATTCTTCTGTTCATATTCTTCCTTTTCCGCTGAAAATCTTTTCCTCATTCTGTTTCTGTTTCTCACTCTGTTTTGTATATTAGACTTCAAACTAAGAACTATGTTAAAGGAATTCAAGGCATTTATCATGCGCGGAAATGTGGTTGACCTGGCAGTAGCCGTCATCCTGGGAGCCGCTTTCGGAGCAATTATTAACTCGCTGGTTACCGATATTATTACTCCAGCTCTATTAAATCCGGCATTAAAAGCTGCACATGTAGACAATATTGCGGAGTTAAAAGCTTTCGGAACTACAGTAGTAAAAGACGGAAAAGAAGTAGTAGAAGGAGGTATTCTGTATGGTGCATTCCTGGCAAAAGTTATCAATTTCCTTGTAATTGCATTTTGTTTATTCTTAATAATTAAATTGATGAATAAAGCTGCCAATTTCCGCAAGAAAAAAGAGGAAGAAACACCTGCTCCGGCACCAGAACCTTCCAATGAAGAAAAGCTATTAATGGAAATCCGCGACCTGTTAAAGAACAAGCAATAATTAGTCTTTAAAATCTTTGACAGAAACCAATGAATAATTGGTGACACAGAATTATCGTTCAAAGTTTTGTGGGTTTGAAAATTTATATATCTTCGTTCGAAACAAAAGCCTCATTTGGGGCGCAAAAGAGAATATTTAAATACCGATGACAAGTATTTTTGTGGCAAAACTTGATTTCAACGCAACAGAAGATCAGTTGAAGTCCCTTTTTGAAGAATACGGAAGAGTAAACCGTATTACCATTGCAAAAGACCGCGAAACAGGCAAGCCAAGAGGTTTTGCTTTTGTTGAAATGGCGGATGAATCAGAAGCAGATCAGGCAATCCAGGCATTAGATAATTATGTCATTAACGGACGAAATATCGCTGTTAAGAAAGCGGATGACCGTGCTTCGGGAGGAAAACCGTCTGGTGGTGACAACCGTTCCGGGGACAGACCTTCTTTCAAAAGTGATCGTCCAAGAGAAGACCGCAGTAATACGAATGAATACAAGTCGGATTACAAAAAACCGGAAGAGCGTACAAGTAAACCTGCTTTTACCAGTCCGGATGACATTATTCCGGCGAAAGTTGAGCGCAAAAAGGAGAAAGATGCAAAAGGCTTAGGCGGAAGTGTTAGTAAAGATGCTCCGAAGAAACCAAAAATGGAAGCTTACCGCAAAAGTGGTAAAGACAATCAATTTTTGGATGACGATGATCTTTCAGACGAAGAATTGGATTTATTCGGCAGAAACGAAGAAGAAGAAATTGAAGAAGACTACCGTAAATACCTGGTAAACAGTGACGATGATTCGGATGAAGACTACGACGATGAAGACGAGTATGACGACGAAGATTACGATGATGAGGATTACGATGATGAAGACGAAGATTATAAAAGAAAATAACTCCTAAAAAAAACGCCTGGTTAGCCAGGCGTTTTTTTGTATTCAAGTTTTAGAGTTACCGGGTTTTCACCAAAACGCAGCTTTTCTTTACGAAACCTTTCAGTACGATTACTTTTTCACTATCCGGTGCACCGAACGAACTTGTTCTTTATCGGTTATTTCCAGCAGGTACATTCCGCTTGCCAGATTTAACTCTATTTCCGTTTTGCTTCCCGGATAAAGCTGCTGTGAGCCCAACAATTGTCCGTTGATATTCTTCAAATGGAAATACAGGTTATCATCACTTCCTTCGTAAACCAGGGTAATATTTCCTCCGGTGGGATTCGGATAAAGGATTATTTCATCGCGAAGTTCATTATCAGCTATTCCAAGTTCCGAATCCTGGCTTAATTTGGTTACAAATAAGTTGTAACCGGAAGCTGGTCCCGTAAGGTTGAAAATTAAAAGTGAAGGATCAAAATCAGCCGTTTGACTGAAATAACCAGCGGCCAAAATGGCGTTATCCGAATCAATTGTCACATCACAAGCCCAAACCTGGTCAGTCCCGCTTAGCAATCCTGCCCATAAAAAGTTGCCTGAAGAATCGAGTTTACGAATATATGCATCTGAATTTCCAGCTGAAAGCTGAAAAACACCTGGTCCCGGATCATAATCATTTGTTCCGAAACACGAACCGATCGTATATACATTATCGTTGCTATCTACTGCAATAGATACGCCGTCCGTGCCTCCCAATTCTTTTTCCCACAACAATTGCCCGGATGCATCCAGTTTATGGATCAGTGGTGTATATCCCGGAGGCGCCGATCCACTTGAATATACATTTCCCTGATCGTCGACAGCTAAAGCATTTCCTTCACCCGGGCCCATTATTTCGGCCCATAAAAAGTTTCCCTGTGCATCCAGTTTACTGAGGTAAGCCTCCGTCTGACCGGAAACTGACGGTTCCAGGGAAAAATTAGCCATACCAGGATCGAAATCAATTGATCCGCCTATGGTGCCCGTAGAATAAACTTCTCCGAGTGTATTGACAGCTATATCATACCCTACTCCTCCGAAATGAGGCTGATTTCCATGGAATTGTTTGGCCCATACCAAGGCTCCGTTCGTACTTAATTTGCATACGAAGATGTCAGAGGAATTTGTCTGAGATATCATTTCGAACTCCACATTCGGATCCGGATCAAAGTCGATGGTCCCGTCAAAATAACCGGTTAAGTATTGATTTCCTACCTCATCCACCGCTATTGCTGAAGCGTGGGCCGGTGTAGGAAAAAAGTGATTGAATGGTCCTCCAATTTGTTTGGCCCAGACAAAACTACCACTATCGTCCAGTTTCAGAATAAAGATATCCCGGTCCATTGCATGGGATGTCACAGAAAAACTTCCCGGTCCCGGATCAAAATCCATGGATCCCAGGAATGATCCGGTGATATACAAGTTTCCCTGAGAATCTATTCCCAGCTTACTTATTTCATCTACAAAAGCACTGTCACCGAACTGTTTGGCCCAGATAAAATTTCCGTTGGAATCAAGTTTAGAGATAAAGGCATCTCTAGCCCCCACGGAAGTCATTTGAAAAACTCCGGTTCCGGGATCAAGATCAACAGTTCCTTCAAAACTACCTAAGAGGTAAACCTCGTTCATGGTATTCGTTTGGACTGCACTTACCCTATCCCATCCGGATTCCCCGTTTTGCTTAGCCCATTGGAAAGCTTGCCCGAAGGAAACAGGTACAAACAGCAGGATAAAGAAAGTTCCCGAAAGAAAAAAACGATTAGAAATCAGTGACATGTGTTAGTATTTTAAGCGTGTTTTGATACTTAACGAACAGTTATTGATTTTAGTATCTGTTAAATGACTCCGGAATCCGGTAACTCAATCTTTTGCAAATTCAGTACTTGATTATTCCCTGATCAGTCTTCTTACAAACTCTCCTGAATCGGTGTGTATTTTCAACAGATAAACCCCACTCCTTTTCAAATCTATTCCCGTTTTGGAATCATTGATCCGTTCCACCAGGCTTCCATCCGCATCATATAATTCCAGGTATAGAATGTCTAAATCCGATTGGATCTGTATGCTTCCGGTAGTAGGATTCGGGAAAATAGCCAGACGATTTAAAGTGTTGTCTTCCAACGATAACGCTATATTGCAATTTGTACAGGACTGATTTCCTGTTTCCTCGTAACACATCGTATAGCCGAAATTGGTCGCGAATTTTACCGGGATCAATCCATGCTGCGAACCAATTCCTTCAATAATAAAATATCCCGACGGACTGCTGTATCTTTTGTGGTATGCGCCGCAATACAGAACCGAATCTATTTGGGAAACGGGTTCCTTATCCGTGGAAATAAAATGTGTTGCAATACTGTCACCAATATTCAAATCAAAATCATAAAGTAAATCTCCCGTTCCCTGGTAACTGGAATCATACCCTTTAGACACGAAATATACTTTCTTATTGGGCACATCATTCCGGATAGCGCCATAGTATCCTGAAATCGGAGTTAACGGTACAACTTGAGAGGATGTATTTCCTGCATACATTAATTTTTTAAATGCAACCGCATTAATGATCGTATCTCCGTCACAGTAAAACTTAACGGAATCTGAGGCATAGTAATTTACAGGAGTTCCACCTCCAAACATCCCGCCTTTTGTAGAATAAAAGCAGTACCATATTCCCGAATTAAGATCAAAAGGCTGATATTGCTGCGCTTTCAGGCACTGAGCCGTTGAAAAGATCAGAAAAATGACTAAAAGTTTTTTCATCTTTGCTTTGTTTTATAAAACCGCTGACAGCAATCCAATTGGCCTGACTTAGGTTTTGTTACGCGGATACTTCAATATTAAGGAAAAAGATCAAAGAATTAAAATTTTTCCGGAGAAAGACACCCTCCCAAAACTATCGTTTCCGAAAACTTCAAGCCGTTTTTCATTCATCCATCCGGGGCCATTTCCAGGCGTAACGGATAATCAGACCAAGAAGAATAACTTCTAAAACAGCCCCAAGCACCATGTGAATCCAGGCTTCTCCCGCCAGGTTAAACAGCATATAAGGAATGTGGATTAACGCAACGATGATGTTTGTAAGCCGATTTATTTTAGCCGGCAATGCAAGCGAAAGAAAAATCATTAATACAGGTATGGCAGCTGCAGCGAGCACGATCAAAAGAAATGTTTGACTAACCTTAAACGTAAACACTTTACCGGCTAGCATGTCTTCCAAAGTTCCGGGCATGAATAAGTGGAAATAATCGACGTAGATGTAGAGAAACATGAAACTGACCCATAATGCAGCAAGCTTCAGTCTGACACTGACTTTAAATTCTTCAAGTGGTTTCTGTGTTGTTTTTTGTGTATTCATAAATTATCAAATGGATACCACAAAAGTAGGCGGGTGAAACGCTGCAACTCGTTCACTTAAGTTAAGAAAGAAGCTTATTCCTTACTTTTTTCGATAATTCTTGCTCTTAGACGGCTTAATGATTGAGGTTTGATTCCTAAATAGCTCGCCAATTGGTGCTGCGGCACACGCTGAATAAGATCGGACCGGGACTGCAATAAATTCAAATAACGCTGTTCGGGAGAAGAGGTTTTAAACGCATCGAAATCGATTTGTTGTTTCCCCAAACGTTCTTCGGATAGTATTTTGCAAAGGGTGTCGAACTTTGGAAACTTACCGTTGACTTCACTTTCCATATCCGCATTCGAAACGATGAGTATGCAGTCTTCCGTACAGCTTACATAATATTCAGAAGGCATTTGGCTTGCAACGCAATGAGGCGTCAAACCTTCCATTTCGGTGTAAAAAGCAGTTGTTTTTTCTTCTCCCTCGAGGACATAATATTTCCGGATACATCCTTTCAGAACAAAATAGCTTTCTTTCGTAATTTGTCCTTCCCGGAGTAAAACAGTGCCTTTCTTTACCGAACGAAAGATATCCAGGGAAACGATTGCGTTCTTCTCCGCTTCTGTCAGAGGAACATATTTCGTTAAAAAGTCAAATAGTATCTGCTGCATAGCCATTTTAGTACTCCAATACTACCAAAAAAATGTGAGATACCGTATTTTCAGGGAAATTCGATCTTCGAACTGTGATTTCGCTCCCGATAGCTATTGGGAGAGTATTAAGGGACAAAAGCAAAAAAGCATCCAACTACCGCTGAATGCTTTTTTCTTTTTGTATAATTCTATCCATTGCGGCTAAACCCCTAATAACCATCTTACATCAAACATATCCGTTATCTCAATTAGTTTTTGGTCATCATCATTCCTATTAAAAGGACTCTTTTTGTTAGCTTCCAGTTTTTCTATAAGCACTTTCCTATCATTGCTGGTTTTGCAGTATAGAAAAATAGACATATAATTCCCAATTTTTCTTCCTTCTTCGTGTACCAGGTCCGAGCCATGAATAATTATTCTGTCGGAAACCAGGGATCCACTTACGACAGGTGTTTCTGTGTAAACCTGTAATAATTCTTTCCCAAAAGTTTCAAATTGCAAGGTACCACCAAAGCAGGATTGGTAAAATCTGAGTGCTTTTATACAATTCCCGGAAAATGTGATAAAAATCGCACTGGTTACCTTATTAGTAAGCTCATCCATACGCCTACACTCATCAATTAACGGATAGCCTGCTTTGGCTGTAATTCTGAATTTTATGGTTGTAGACATAGGAAACTGCCAGAATGCCCAAAACCACAAGTGGCATTAACATAAACCCCATATTTTGGTCAACACAGGCGTGACTGATGAATGCAAAGATTAAATTAAAGGTTAGTCCTGCATAGGCCCATTCCTTTAGCTTCTCCGGAGTTTTAGAATAAGAAATAGCCAACACTCCAAGTACTTTACAAATAATAAGGGTGTAGGCGAAATAATCGGGATAGCCCAGAGGTTTTGTGCCCGCATTTACATACTCGGGCGCAAAGATCACGGTGCTAAGCGGCATGACACCTTCCCAAAGGATAAGGATGGCGGTTGCCACCCAAAAAATAATTTTAAACTTTTTCATCTTATTAAATTTTATTGGTTTGATTCAACATATTTTACAAAGTTGTCCAGGATCGCTTGCCATCCTTGTTTCTGAAATTCAGGGTCATTTTCTGTTTCAGGATCAAATATGGTCGCTATTTTGGTTTCCCCGTTTTGCTCTGTAAACAAAGTCGTAGCCTTTCTTCCGTCACTCATTGTGTATGTAATTTCCCGATGCAGCTCCACCTGGTCATAAGTGCCTTCAAAGTCAAAACCGAAACTCCCGTCTTTGGCTTCCATTCGATGTTTGAATTTACCACCTGTTCTCAGGTCGTTTTCACTACTTGGAGTCTGTCTCTTATACACATCTCCGAGCCCACGAGACCGTACTAGATCTCGTATGCCGTCTTCTGCTTGAAAA
>NZ_CABHOL010000008.1 GCF_902168135.1 uncultured Fluviicola sp. | reverse complement strand
TATAAGAGACAGCCATATATACTATTTCTTCAATTCCAGTAATTTCGATTTGATCTTTTCCAACTTATCTATCAGGATTTCATTTTGAGGTCCATGATTGGCTTCAGTGACATTCTTGTCGCCTGATTTCAGGGCTTTTTTGGCACCGTCAAGCGTATATCCCTGTTCTTTTACCAGTTGGTAAATCTTGTTAAAATGTTCAATGTCTTTTACAGTAAATAAACGATTTCCCTTTTTATTTTTCTTGGGCTGAATGACTGTGAATTCTTTCTCCCAAAACCTTATCAGCGAGGTGTTTACGTCAAATATAGCAGCAACCTCCCCGATGGAATAATATAACTTGGTTAAAACGATATTTTCTAATTTACTCAAGACCAACTATTTTGATTCTGTGAAAATAATGATAATTTTGCACCGTCAGAAATATTATGTCCTTAAAAACTTACATATTTTCGATGGCTGTCATTCTAACGAGCAGTGCGGTTCACGCACAGACAGCTACAGGTTCTTTACCTCAAAAGAGTCCGGTTTCTTCGGATACCCTTTCGAAACAGGCAGCGACTTCTGCGGTATCAGCAGTAGACTCTGCTCCAAAAATCAATAAGCAGGTAGAAGAAATCATTCAATTCGCGAAGAAATTTTTAGGAACTCCATATCATTATGCCGGTTCAACACCATCTGGTTTCGATTGCAGCGGTTTTATTTACTACGTAATGGGGAACTTCGGAATGCGTCTTTCGCGCTCAAGCCCCGGATTGGCGGAGTTTGGAAAAACGGTTAAATTGTCTGAATTGCAGCCCGGAGACCTGATGTTCTTCAAGGGGAGAAGTACGCGTTCGGCGGGTGTAGGTCACGTTGCAATGGTTGTGGAGGTAAAAGACGGTGTTATTAAGTTCATTCACAGTTCAACTTCCCGCGGAGTCATTATTGATACCTTCAATAACAGCGGTTATTATGTTCCGCGCTATTTAAAGTCCAAGCGTTTGGATTACGGGGGAATTGCTCCGAAGAACTAGTGTTTCGCTTTTTTCGTTTTTAGATGCCACAGCAGGTAAAGAATGCATAAAAATGCCATTCCCGCGCCAAATAAGAATACATTCCAAATCGATTCCAGGTTATTTTGATACCACAAGTCGGTAGACAGAGCACCGCTGAGTACACCGAATTCCAACGCGATAAACATGGTTCCCGTTCCGCGACCGCGCCTGTTTTTAGGAGAAAGATCTGCCGTCCAGGCAAAAATAGTCGGAGAAATAATCCCGGTCGCTATTCCGAAAATGATCGACGAAATATAATACCAGCTTTCCGTCTTTGACAGACCGATCAGTATCATGGAAATACACAATATAACCATCCCGACTACCAGTGTTTGTCTTCTTCCGTAAGTATCCGATACTTTTCCGGTTACTAATCGGATTAAAATAGTGGCCATTACATAGAAAATGAAGAATGCCCCTTTATTCTCAATGTGCAGATGATCTGAAATATCGGGAGAAAGCACCAAAATAATTCCTGAACACATGGCGGAAAGAAACATCACGACAGCTACCGGGATTACGCTGGGTTCAATAATTTCATCGGATTTGATTTGCAGGTTGCTCCATTTGAATTTCGCGGGTTTTGCAAGTGTTTCCTTTACATTGAAATACAAGATGTAAGACAGAGCAGTGAATAGTGCCGCTGTAAAAAATAATGCATCCCGGTTCCCGATATCTACGATAAAACTGGAAAGCCCTTGCCCCAGTCCCATGCCGATTGATATGAAAGTTCCCCAAAGCCCCATCCCGAAACCGCGTTTGTCTTCGGGTAGAATATCCGTAATCAAAGCTGTTGCACCGGTCGGGTAAAAGCCAACACTGAATCCGTGCAGGAAACGAAGTGTCAATAAAAACCAGGCTGCAAATGCAAAGGAATACAAGGAACAAACAGCCACGGAGATCAGCAATCCAATTAACATGACTTTTTTACGCCCGATTATATCTGATAACTTCCCGGAAAACGGCCTGGAAAAACCTGCCGAAATGGTAAATAATCCGATGATCAATCCTTTTAAACCCGGAGAACCAAGATCAGTTAGAAACGCATTCATTTCCGGAATTACAATATTGTAACTCGTTGTGAAAAGAAGCATGGAGAAGCTTAACTTCCAAAAGTTGGAACTATACGTTTTCAAGATAGCTCAAAAGTAGTCAAACCTTTTGGTTAGTGAAGGAATCCGGATTCTAAAACTTCCCGTACTTTTGATAAAAAGAACTTAAAAATGAAAGAAGCTACATTGGGAGCCGGATGTTTTTGGTGCATTGAGGCATGTTATAAAGACCTGAAAGGAGTTATTTCCGTGACTTCCGGTTATGCCGGCGGACATGTCGACCATCCGACCTATAAGCAGATTTGTAACGGAGATACCGGACATGCGGAAGTGGCCCGGGTCGTTTATGATGAATCACTGATCTCCTTTGATGAGTTATTGGAAGTGTTTTGGTTTGTTCACGATCCGACACAGTTAAATCGCCAGGGAAATGACATCGGGACGCAGTATCGTTCGGTCATATTCTATCACGATGCCGAACAAAAGGAGAAAGCTTTGGCTTATAAAGCAAAATTAACCGAAGAGCATGTGTGGGAAAATCCGATTGTTACTGAAATTTCTCCGATTTCCAACTATTTTCCTGCAGAGGATTACCATCAGAATTATTTGGAATTGAATCCGGGAAATGCTTATTGCCAGGCAGTAGTAAGGCCGAAATATGAGAAATTCAAAAAAGTATTTGCTGACAGATTGAAATGAAAATATCTGGGGTTGATGGGGACGCGATGCTTCGCGTCCCTACAAATTGCCCCTTATTTTTATAATTCATCTTCTTCTGCAGGAGGGCTTGCCGGTTTTCCTTTTCTACCCTTTGCATCTTGTTTTTCAGCACGTTTGGCCTGCATCTTTTCGCGTTTTTCTTTTTCCCAGGCTTCATACTTCGCATACTGATCAGCTGTAAGTACTTCTTTGTACTGCACATTGCGAGCGTTTTGGTTTTCTTTCAACTGTGCCATTTTTTGTTCTCTTGTCAAAGAAGTATTGTCACGGATTGCATCATTCTTTTGAGCAATTCCCAGGTTGATGTCGTGGATTTTTGCAGTTTGCGCATCATCCAGACCTAGTTTTGTTTTCATTTTCTGAGCTGAGTTCGTTGCTCTTTCTTCCGCAGGTTTACGTTCTTTTTTGGGATGTGGCTGCTGTTGCGCAATTGCTGTTGCGCCAACTACCATTGCCAATGCTAAAATAAGTGTCTTCATATTGAACTGTTTTATTTATTTCTTATCGTTAAGACAGAAATTGTGCCAATTGGTTTAATTGTTCAAGAGATCAATGGATTAAAAAATTCAAATGCATCGGTATATTATTGTATTTTCGGGATATGCAGAAAATCCTTTTCATTCTTTTCACCGCAGTTGCAGGAACAGCTTGTTCAGTTATAACTGCTTCCAGAACAGATGGGAGAGAGGTTTTCATGAACCATAAACGTTTGGGAGCTGTTCCTTTTGAGTTGTATTACGACACCACCATCACCAAGATTTCACTTTTTGGCAACCAGATTACGGATATTGACAGCGATATAGTCAATCTACAGCACCTAGAGGTGCTTTATTTAGGCCGGAATAAAATGACATCATTCCCGGTAGCAATTTGCAGCCTGAAGAATCTGAAAGTGCTTAGTTTGGCGTATAATGATATTGATTCGATACCGGATTGTATCTGCAGGCTTCAAAACCTGGAACGCTTGTTTTTATCCAATAATAAATTGGTATATGTTTCTGATTCTCTGGGAAGTTTAAAAAAATTGGAGCAGCTCGATCTTAACCGGAATTCCATCAGGCACCTTCCTGAGGACCTGGGCTATTTATCATCAATGCAATTTATGGACCTGAGCTTTAATAACCTGGATAAGCTGCCGGATTCTATGCAGTACATGCGGGGGTTGAGAGAATTGAACCTTCAATATGCAGGAGCTATGCTGCGGGTTCCCGAATCAGCATGTACTTTAAGGTTTATAGAGAAAATAAAAGCCGATCCGTCTATTGTGTTCCCTATCTGTTTTTTATCACAGCAGACCAACCGTTTGGTGATTTACATCGAACCGTGATTTCTTCCCCAGAAATAGAACAGGACAAAATCATAGCTTGCATGTGCGGCGATACAAAACCACAATCCTTGTTCGCCTGAAATGGCAAAGCTCAGTACCATTATGAATAAACAAACCAGGAGACCGTATTTTGTAGTATCCCAATCTTTCGGGTTGATGTAGCCGTGGATAGCCACAAAAGCTAAGGAAGCCAAAATAGGATGCAGCCACTGCTGAACAGCTACCCGGAAGAGAATTTCTTCGCCGAAACCGGCACAAAGCGAAAGGAACAGGATATCGATAATCGATAAACGCATATCCCGGATCAGTTGATGCTGACCTGAAAAGCTTTTGCGGGCTTCCTCTGTATTGGTCAATATGAGCATGAAAACCCCGAAGACTACTCCGTACTCAATACCTATTCCCGTCCAGATAGAATCAATTCTGTCGAATTGTAAGAATTGGCTTATTTCAGGCATCCCGCAAAGAAGCCAGCCGAGAGGTGCCAGCAGTAAGGTGACAAATCCCATCAAGTAGACTTTCCATTTTGACATCTACGTCAATTTATCAATAATAGACTGATGCTCAGGATAAAGTCCGGCTAGTTCTTGTGCAGTGAACAATTCGAAATCGGCGAAATCAAAACCTGGTGCTACTGCGCAGGAAACGAAAGCATAACCGGTATCATTTTTCAGGTGAGAACCAAAAATAGTTCTTGCGGGGACTACATGAAAAGGAACTTCATTTTGCGTTAAATCGAGTCCGAGTTCAGTAATTTGATGTTCACCGTTTTCCAGGATACTGTGGACCAGCAGGGGAGAGCCTTCATGAAAGTACCAGCATTCATCCGATTGTATCCGGTGGAACCTGGAGACACTGTTTCCGGTGATTAGAAAGTAAATACTTGTTAAGAGCTGTCTGTCTTTTCCCGGGATTGATTCTGAAGAACGGTAAGTTTCAGCATAATAACCACCTTCCGGGTGACTTTTCAGATTGAACGCTTCAATAAGGTCTTTTGCTCTCTGCGGGATTTCCATGTTTATTCAATAAGAGGTTTGTTTCCCAAACTTTTTTTCTTTTTCGGTGTTGGGATGAAATACCTGAAATCAATGGTAAAATAACCTGCTTCAAGTGGCTTATAAGCTGATATCTTGTCGCCTTTTTTACTGTATCTAAAAATAGAAACTCCAAAAAATGGCGGTTTGAACGGAACTTTAGCACCAAATCCCAAAAAGAATGTTCCTGCTTTCAGTGTACGGTACTCAAGCCCAATTCCGGCATTGAAAGCAAAATATGTCCTTTCTGTTCTTCTTCCCTGGACAAAAATAGTTCTTTCTGTTTTAGGATGCATGGAATCTTGAACATTTGAAGGATAATGTGTCAGTGATATTCCAAGCGATGCATCTGCCAGCCATTTTTTTGTTAGAGGTACATAAAAAAGAGCATTAAGAGGGATGTCATAATTTGCCAATGCTAATTTTTGACTTCCATAAATGTTTGAGTCCGGCATGGAGACAGTTGCTTGGTACACCCTTCTTACCTGGGAAATTCCAGTTTCCATGCTAATGTATTTGAATAATCCGATTCGGATTGTACCTCCGAAAGTAAATCCCCATTTGTTATCAAAATAGGCAGTCATAGCGCCTGAATTATCCTTCAGCTCCGTATGAACAGAACCGATGAAGTTGTTTGGTATAACCGGAGAAGCAGTAATTCCGAAATAGGATGGAAAACGTTCCTTTTTTTGTTTTTGAGTAATCGAAAGAAAAGAAAGTACGCAGAAAACCGGAACTGAAATTGAAATTGATCTTGGCATATTGAGAGGTTTGTTTTTAGAACGGTTCCTCCTTTAATACCGTTGGAATAACTGCTAAATTATTCGATAATCGGCTTATTGACCGGGTCTTTTTTCTTTTTAGGTGTGGGAATGAAATACCTGAAATCGATGGTGAAATAACCTGCAGATATCGGTTTATAAGCAGACAGCTGTAGGGCTGTTCCGCTCTGTCTCAAAATGGAGACACCGAAGAATGGCGGTTTAAACGGAACTTTGGCTCCAAAACCCAGATAGAATGTACCTGCTTTTTCAGTTCGGTACTCAAAACCTACACCGGCGTTGAATGCAAAATAGGTGCTTGCGGTTCTTCTTCCCTGTATAAAAATAGCTTTTTTGGCTTCAGGAAGCATGGAATCCTGTACATCAGAAGGGTAATGTGTAATTGATACTCCAAGGGAAGCATCTGCGTACCATTTCTCACTCAGCGGAACGTAAAAAAGTGCATTGAGCGGAATGTCGTAATTCACAAAAGAGAGTTTCTGTTCATCATAGATATTGGAGTCCGGGATAGAAACTCCCACATTGTAAACTCTTCTGACCTGTGAAATCCCGGTTTCGATACTGATGGTTTTAGTCAATCCGATCCGGATCGTTGCTCCGAAGGTGAATCCCCATTTGTTGTGAAAATCGGTTGTCATTGAGCCGGTACTATCTTGCATTTCCGTATGCACTGCACCAATGAAATTGTTAGGAATAACAGGAGAGGCTACAACACCAAAATAGGACGGAAAACGTTCTTTTTTTCGTTTTTGACCAAAGGAAGCAAGCGAAAAAGCACAAATAAATAGGATAAATAGGAATTTCTGCATTGTACTTTTTTCTCTTTTTCTTTTAAACGGATTTTGTTTTGAACTCGTTGGTAGACTAACGTTGATTTGTAGAACTTATTGTTTCCACTCGGTTAGGTATTCAATAGGTTTGCGCTGTCCTTTCGGCCATTCTATAGAAGGATATCCCAGGTAAAATAAGCCCACGCAGCGCTGTTCATTGGTAAGTCCCAGGAAATCATGGAAGCGCCCGGACTTCATAATTCCGGGTGTAGACCAGAAAGCACCGATTCCCTGAGCAGTGGCCGTTAAGTGCATATTTTGGACAGCAGACGCAATGGCTGCGAAATCATCGTCTTCCGAAATGCGTGTTCCCTCCTCCCGGTGAAGTATCAATGCGATTACTGCGCTTGCCATTTTAGGACGGCTCATCAATTTTCCCAGTTTACTGTCAACTTGTTTTTCTTTAGGCGTTTCTGACAAGTAAATGCTTCCCAAAGCTTCAGAAAGATCATTTAGCGCATTTTCCTGGAAAACAATGAATCTCCATGGCTGTGTCATGCCGTGAGTTGGTGCCCAAACAGCATTGTTCAGCAAAAGTTCGATTTGTTCTTTGTGTATTTTTCGGGTACTGTATTGTTCCGGGTATATGGTTCTTCGATCGCGAATAATCGCTGTTACTTCACTCAGATTGTAACGCATTCTTTCAATTTTTTTTGTAAAAGTACTTCGAATTCACGAATTACAGTCCAACAATTTAGCGATCCGAACCATTTCCACCTTCCTTCAATGCCTTTTGGATCAGGAAGAAGATTTTGTCGATTGTATCATAAGAACCATTGGGAACAGGACCCAATGCGGGAGCGCTGATCACATATCCGAACGGGTCTATGAGTATGTAGTACGGGTAATTGACCACGTTGTAATTCTTGAAAATGGAACTACTTTCTTTAGCAGGAATTACTTTCCAGGGCAATTCATTCTTCAGTTTCGAGGCATCAATTTCCGGTTTGTCTTTATAGACCATTACAAAGTTAAAATTGTCTTTGTAACGCTCATAGATCGGTTTCAGAAGGTTCATTTGTTTCATGTTATCCGTACTGGTCGGATCAGTAAAGAACAGATACAGGTATTTCTTCTGGAAACTCTGAAGTGTCAGGTCCTGGTTACCGTCTTTCAGCAAAAAATCAGGTGCTTTGGATCCCGAACTTAATTCGGTAAGCCTAAAACGGATGTTTTGAGCAATGGCTTGGTTCTCAGGATATAGTGCAACTTTCGAAACACTGTCCAGGATGGTCAGGATATTGGTCTGCGGGTAATCTTTCTCATAATAACATTCAGCAAGTGTCTTCAGCATGATTAATTCGCGCAGTTTATACTGTTTTGACAAAGTGTATTCCCTTGAAAGTGCTTTGGCAATTGCTGTTGGACTTGATTTCAGTATTCCCAGGTAAACCTGGTTATTCAATTCAGAGCTAATGCGCGGCAGCAATTTTTCATAAAAATGGAGGATATACTGCATGTAGGCTTCATTCTGATAGTAAACAGGTGTATTGAAGATATAGAAATCGAATTTTTCATACTGGTTGCGCGCCCCCATAAAACGAAGGTCATCCAATTTCGCAATGGTGTATTTTCTGTGATAGTTGAAATACCTGTCGAGGGTATCTGCTTTGTAGTATTTTTCGACATCCATTTTAAAAGTGTCGAGCCGGGCAACGAAATATTTTGAATCAGCATTGTTCTTGGTATAATAACGCGCTACAAACTCATCATTCCAGCGGTTGAACTCCAGGATTTTATAGTTGATGTCATCTTTCGACAGACCGTAGAAGATCAATTCCACGAAATTTCCCGAAGGGTTATAGGGGTCGTATTTGCTTTTTTCAGGAAACAATACCTCGTATTTTGCTGAGGGACTGGCAAACATATTTGCTTTGTTATTTCCGCTTTTTAAGATCAGCTTACGCGTTTCGTCGAGGTTAAAAACCAGGCTGAAAGTACTGTCTTCTTTTACTGTTGAAGATGCAATGCGTTCTTCTCTCAGTGTAATATAATCTGAAATTTGGTAGACTTCTATTTCTTTTCCTGCGTAAGCCGGAGCAAATCCGCTAATCTCTGTGAGTGATTGTCCCTGGACCCGGGAAAATAGAATAAAAACGAAAAAAAGGATAAGAGTGTATCTGTTCATGTCTAATTAACGAGCTGATCGAAATTTGTTACATACTTATCAATTTTCCCGCCATTTTTATAGATCTCGCGAATAATTGTTGCATTGATGGCAAACAAGGATGTATCAGGAATCAGGAAAACTGTTTCTATCTCAGTCATATCACGGTTCATCAAAGCTATTGGAACTTCGTAGTTAAAATCTTTCACATCTCTCAATCCGCGTAAAATGTAATTGCAGCCTTCGTCCTGACACATTTCAACAGTCAGTTTCTCGTAAGTGATTACCCGGATTTTTGGTTCGCCCTCGAAACAACTTTGAATGTGCTGTAATCTCTTTTCCAGCGGGAATAAATAGTTTTTGGTAGAATTAACCCCCACAGCAATAACGATTTCGTCAAACAAATCGAGTCCTTTGCGGATAATATCTTCATGACCTTTTGTAAACGGATCAAAAGATCCGGGAAAGCAAGCACTTTTTTTCATGTCATTAAAATTGGAAGAAACTAAAGTAAACGTTACCGAAGTTCCTGGTTTCTAAATATCCTTCTTCCTGGCTGAGGTCTGTTTGTTTTCCGTGTTCTATCAAACAAATCCCTCCCTTGTTCAGGAGTTTACGTTCACGTATAATACGAACGATGCTGTCGTGGAATGTGAGGTCGTATGGAGGATCTGCAAAGATGAGGTCAAAGGTGTCCTCACACTTTTCCAGGTAACCCCGCACTTCATTTTTAGTAATGAGCCATTCGTCTTCGATCCCGAGTTCGTTTTTCAATTTGTACATGAATTTGATACAAACCGGATGCTTGTCTACGGAGGTAACATTTCCTGCTTCCCTGGAGAGGAATTCGAGTGAAATATTGCCTGTCCCTGCACAAAGGTCCAATATATTAAGATTGACCAGGCTGTACCTGTTTTCCAGTACATTGAAAATACCTTCTTTTGCAAAATCCGTTGTGGGTCTTGAAGGAAAGTTTTTAGGAGGGCTAAATCTCCGGGCTTTATAAATACCTCTTACTATACGCACAATGTCTGGAATTGAAGGTGAATGGACGGTTGGATTTCTATTTTTGATTGTTGGAACAACTGGATCTTTTTTAAATGAGATTCCAAACGTTTCTGAGTATTTTCGATTTGTTCTCCGGTACCATGAAGAAATAATTCGTTCTTAGAATCAATTTTAAGCTGTGTAAACACGGTTGCCAAATGGTATACAATGTCTTCTTCGCTTTGATATTCCTGGATACTTGTATGTGCAATGTTTCCATCTTTTCGGACTACCAGTGAAAACTGCTCTTCGTGGATAACCAAATGGCTGCGCAGCGGAATGAGCGACCCTGTTGTAAGTTGGCGGAGGACATGGGCTATTTCATGCTGGATCACAATTCTGGGTGCTTTGAGTATCAGAACGGATTTTACCCACATCGGAAGCTGGTAAATGATTACGGAACTCCATTCGGGCAGACGGTTGTAATCGACTTCCCCTTTTGAAATGGTTTTGTGAATCGTATATTGAAGCAGTGTTTCCGGATTTGAGGCTGCAAACAGCGAGTTTGGTACCAGGCAGAATTCATGAGCAAAGTAGGAGCAGGAGAAATCATTGAAACGATCCAGGTTCCCGATCTTTTCGATGACCTGGGTCAATACTTCTTTGTAGCCTGCATCTGTTCGTTTGGTACAATTTGCTTTTTCCAATAGCTGGATTTCACTCCCAATGAGCTGGAAGGCTGAAATGCTTTGCTGAGTAATTTCAAGTATTAACTGCACAAATTCGTTTTGTACAAATATAAGAAAACTCATTTGGGTTATTCCCTAAAGAGAAGTGAGTTTGTCCTGGTTAATAATCAGGTGTTTTTTAGCACGCAGATTAATAGATTTCGCAGATATCTTCTTTTTACAAGTTGTTTACTATGCGTGCTATACCTTCTCGCATATTGGAGGTGTTGAAATTTACCAATAATCCAAGTTTTAGATTTGTCAACCTTAGATAGGTCGTCAACTGTTTAAAATGGAGGGAAGAAAAATCAGTCACTGATTTGAGTTCAACAATTACCTTATCTTCTATAATTAAATCAAGTCTGTAAGCTACGTCAAGTTTTATATCCTTATATAAAAAGGGAATTTCAATTTGTCGTTCAACTTTTAAACCCTCTTTCTTAAGCTCATAGTATAGAGCGGCTTCATATACACTTTCCAATAATCCCGGACCAACCGTATTGTAAATCTCAAAGATAGCACCTCTGATTTTATAGGATATTTCATTCTCTGTCATAGGTTGAAGCTAATTACAAAATAGAAATAATGCGCTATTGACTTTTTTGATTTTTATTCTTAAATTATTGAATATGAGTTGTTAATGAGGGATGTCCGAGATGTTTTTTAGCACGCAGATTAATAGATTCAGCTTCGCTGAACTTGCGTTTCGCAGATTCTTTTAGGGTAAGATCTTGATTGCTTTCCAGTGTCTATCCAAACACTATTGGTACAACTTTAATAAAACATCTGCGTGATCAGCGAGATCAGCGTGCAAATTATGGGTAATTTTAGTTTATGAACTCAGCGTCTATTCAGGAGGAGTGTTACCGGTTGATTTGTTCTTTTTTTGGTCATACGCCGAATGAAGAGCAGGAATTACTCATACGTCATCTTTCTGAGTTTACATTTGAAACGGAAAATCCGTCCTGTTTTATTTTGAAAGGGTATGCCGGAACAGGTAAGACAAGCATCCTGGGGGCTTATATCCAGGCGTTGAATGTCTTGAAGCGAAAAACGGTCTTGATGGCCCCCACGGGAAGAGCTGCTAAAGTGCTTTCCATGCGGTCTAAAATGCCTGCAACTACCATTCACAAACGCATTTATTTTACGGATGCCGGACCAGACGGATCAATGAAGCTGCAACTGGCACCCAATAAATCGAAGAACGCGATATTCATTATTGATGAGGCTTCCATGATCGGGGATTATTCCCTGCAGTCGGATGGAAGCGTTTCCCGGAATTTACTGGAGGATGTTTTCCAGTATGCACTGAGCGGTGAGAATTGTAAGTTGATCTTGTTGGGTGATGAGGGCCAGCTGCCACCGGTCGGATCAGATGAAAGTCCGGCGTTGAGCACTGCTTATCTGAACCAGCATTTCCCGTTGGTTCATTTTACGGTTTACGGACTTACTTCAGTGGTAAGACAGCGCACGGATTCCGGGATTTTGGAAAATGCAACACGTATCCGGTTGTCACAGGTACAGGAAACGGTTCCTCAATTGGACCTGCATTCGTTTAAGGATGTACAAGCTGTTCCGGGAGATGAACTGATCGAGAAAATAGAATCTTCCTACAGCAATTTCGGAGCCGATGAAGTGATGATTGTTACCCGTTCGAATAAGCGTGCTAATCTGTATAATCAGCATATCCGCAACCGGATCTTGATGATGGAGGAAGAACTGTGCGGCGGGGATCTGCTTATGGTGGTGAAGAATAATTATTATTGGCTTGATCCCTTAAGCTCTGCCGGATTTATTGCTAATGGAGAATTGTTGAAGGTACACCGGATTCGAAGGATTGAGGAAGTTTATGGTGTGCGTTTTGCACGTTTGGAAGTTTCTCTGATTGACTATCCGGATCTGGACCGTTTCGAAGCTATTGCATTTATGGAGACGCTAACCATCGAACAGCCGAACCTGGACCGCGGTTTTTTGAAAGAATTATTCTTTGAGATCGAAAAGGATTTTATGCATGAGAAAAACAAACAGAAACGTTACCAGGAAATTATGAAATCACCTTATTTCAATGCACTTCAAATCAAGTTCGCATATGCCGTAACCTGTCATAAATCTCAGGGCGGACAATGGTCTGCGGTGTTTGTTGATCACGGTTACCTGGAACCCGAGCAGATTGATTTTTCCTTTCTTCGCTGGCTCTATACCGCTGTTACGCGTGCAAGTGAGCAGTTGTATACGGTGAATTTGATGGAGGAATTGGTCGATAAATAATTATCAATTATGAATTATTAATTGCCACGACGGATCTTGATAATTGAATCATTAAACATTGATAATTTAGATGTCTCACATAGGTAACAAAACGGCGTATTCCCGGAAAGTGTATTTTTTGATCGATCTGGCCTCTGAAGTTGCGTTTGGATTTTCCACGCGAAGAACTCCTGCAATCGGGTATTTATCGTTTGCCATATTCGGATAGGTGGGCTTTGCACGAAGCAGGTGAATAGAGTAGGGACTCATTTTATCGCTTTCATAAATCCGAACGATGTAGAATACTTCATTCTTTTTAGAAACCACTTTGTGTTCCATGTATGCGAGTTTCTTTTCACGGAGATAATGCGAATGCTTTGAAATTGGCTTTAAGTAAAAATAAGTCTCCATGAATGGATTGATGTGTGCTTCATTGTAGTTTTCACCTTTAATGGAGATGCGGCTCCTGGATTGGGAAGAATCTGAATTGAGCTTGAAGGGAAATTCCGGTTTGATCTTTTCCCACCGACCTTTGACCAGGTTGAAACGACTCAGTCTCCCGATAGTCAAAATGATAATAACTCCTGAAAAAACAACGGATAAAGCAATCGACCGTATACTCCATTCCAGATCGTGGTCCCAAAGAGTAAGCAGGAATTGTGCCCCGAAAATGATGCAGTAATAAATGAATAAACGTTTAAAAACAAAGGATGAATCGATAATTTCCTTGTAACTGAAGTAAGGTGAATTGTTTATAGAGTTGTTAAGGATCACTGCGAATACTGAGATTGTGACCAGGAAATAGAGCACGGTAAATAACCATCCGACCTGGTGGAGCGGGGGATACATCAGGAAGAAATCGTAGATACCATGAGCCAATGAAGCCAGCAAAAAGCAGACAACGATAGTCAGGAACGAGTTTTTCTCTGATTTGAACTTAAACAAAATCAATCCATAAGCGATGATGGAAGTATCGAACATGTGCCCGACTGTTGAGAGGATTGCTCGTCCGTTAATGATCTCAGGTCCGCTTCTGCTGAAGTAAGTCACGTGTTCCACTGCCGAAAACCCCAGTGCGCAAACGGAGACGTACATCAAATAGTCGATCGGTTCTTTCAGGTGTGAACGGAATAAAAGGAAGAATACAAAGAACGCCGAAATCTTGGAAAATTCTTCGAGCATTCCTACCTGGAAAATGGCATATGCCAAATCATTCAGGATGTTTCCATTGATCTCCAGAGCGCTTCCGTCAAGGATATAAGCGTGAAAACCGAAAACAACGAATACGGAACTTCCGCCCAGCAAAAAAGCTGCAATTACGTGTGCCAGGCTGTTCTTATGATGGATGTCAATCAGGCGGAAATAATCTACCCAGATCCAGGCAATAAACAGCGAAATGAGCGAGTAGGTTAGGACCAGCAGCACGTTATCTGATGTTTAATAATTCCTGCCATTTAAAGGAGGTTGGTCCACAGCTGACTTTGACTACATCCAATTGTTTGTTCAATCGGTCAATGACGATTTTAGCTTCTTCTCTGCTTAAATAAGTTCCGGCAAGGACATTCAGTTCTGTCTTCAGTTTTTGAATGACTGCAGCTGTGCGCAAAGCAGATAAATAATCATTTCCACTTAAATGGTATTTATTCAGCTCGGTCTGAATGGATTCATTCGGAGCTTTCAGGTTGGTTTTAACAGGATCTGTAAATGTGTTAATCTCCAGTAAAATTCCCCTGTTCAGGAAAACATTGACTTGTGTGGAACGCAGGCGCACGTTGGAAGAATCCATTTTTGCTTTCATGCGTTCTTCATCTGTTCCGCCCATGTATGCATTCCATTCTGTCCTGTCGGTTGCTCTTATTACGTTGGTTCCGTTCCATTTTCCAACTCCCTGGCCGCGTGCAATGATGCTGAAGGGAAGTTTTTTATCCAAAAGCGCTTCGAATAATTGTCGAACAGAAACACTGTCGGATGGTTGGAACAAGGGTTTATTCAGGTCCCATTTGTTGGATTCGAACTGATCTACCAGGTTCAACTGTACACGTGCATCAAATCCGGGTTTTGAATCTATTAAATTGACATGCAGCATGACTTCATCCGCATTGTCTGAAAGCGGCCCGTCCGGAATGGCTATCAAACGCACCTCAAAAGGTGTTTTTAAGGTATCTGCCTTAAAGGTGAATTCCTGGGTGGAAATATCAAAAGTAGATGAATCCGCGAAGGTGTAAAGTCCGTCCTTTTCAGTGAAATCTACCCAATGATAACCCATCGCAGATTTGTAATTGTCCAGACGTCTTTGGAATATTGCCAGTAAGTCAATAGCCTTCTTTTTCTCGATCTCTAATTCTTCGATGATCTTTTTATAGCGTTCGTATTCCCCATAGAGATAAACGAGCCCTGTCTGCTCTTTTTTTCGCGCTTTTTTACCCGAATCTGTTTTTGGCTGGGCAACGAATTCTCCACCGGTTGATTTCTTCATTGCTTTTTTCTTTTTCCTTTTCACGGAACCCGGAACCCTGTTGCTGGTGGTGATTGTGCCCTGGGTCATATTGGAATATTTGTGCTCGTTATTGTTGATCTCTTTTTCGGTTTCGTCCTTTTTCTTTTTCGCGGTTTCAATGTCATAATCGTAACCTCTTTTGCCATAGATTTTGTCCCATAGTTTGGCAATTTTATCCTTTTCCAGTTCATTGATAACCGTTTGGAAGGTTTTTCCATCACTGTAAGTTGAATCCGGAGACAAGAAGCGGGTATCGTTTGAACCGAAGAGGTGGTAGGACTTACCATTTCGTTCGATGACTACCGTTGTCTGTTTTTTAGAATTATATCCCCAAACATCAAAATGAAGCTGCGTCAGTTTGTTTTCACCCACAGTTTCAAAATCGATAACCGGCATACGAACCGGTTCCAGGGATGTTTTATTCCGTTTGGATGGATCGATGATTTTTGCTTCGTAAGGGAATAAACCAATTGCTTTGGGAAGTCCTTTGTTCCATTTTCCGCTTTCGTCTTTTTCGCGCTCATTCAACAGGCCTGATGTTTCGGAACCATCGCCCGCGGCAATTAAAATATTCTTAAAGGTAGTAGCTGTTCCACCCAATTGCAAAAATATCTCATAAGCTCTTTTTTCCACATAAGCGTTCGTAGCATAGTTCATGGCTTCTATGGTAACAAGTTGGTCTTCTACGGTCAGGAAATGGAAAGTTGCCAGCATGGCCGCTTTATCATCGAAGCTGAGACTGGGATTCAAAACAGCCAGAATCTTTTTTTGGATTTCAATGTTCCCATTGTCATTTTTCAATGCTGAAGCGGGAAGCTTTGATTTTAGAAGTGATTCAAATTGATTGTACTGCGTTTTGTAGCGTTCCAGGTCGTTTTCCGATTGACGGGATGCCAGCAGCATTTTATTCAGTTCCCATAAAGCCATTTTATTAGCTGCTTCGGCAATAATTCCTTTCGGTGATTTTTCAATTTCTCCTTTGCGGATGAAAAGCGAATTCGGATTATTGATGATATAGCTCTCTATGGAATCGTAATTCAGCTCTTTGTTCATCAACCGGACAAGCGGTCCGGAATATTCAAAATAACGCCCGATACTGTTATCCAGAATAGGGCTTTTCTTTACAATGTGGAAAAGGTATGCGCGGTCTTCAGCTGTCAAATCACTTGTTCCTTGTCCGAAGGATGTCAAACAGACAAATGACATTAAAAGGATGTAAACGTATTTCATTCGTTTGATTATGGAATTCAAATATCTCTAATAATTGGTTTTACTAAAATACGTAACAGAAATAGTTGTTAACAAAAACCCCGACGATAAATGCCGGGGTTTGTTATTTAATGATTGATGACCAAAGGAATTCGTTCCCTGATTTCCAGATCACTGCTGATTTCTATGTAATAAACACCATTCGAATAAGCGTTCAGATCAAATTCTTGGGTAAAGATTCCCGGATAAGATTCGTTGAAGACCATTTTTCCCTGTGCATCGTAAATGATGATATGATCCATTGGAGTACCACTTGATTCTACGCGGAATTGTCCGTTATTCGGATTCGGGAATAAAGAGAAGTAAGACTGCTCTTTCTCATCGATTCCAAGACAACTGTTTACACTGATGGTTGTTAATGCAGAAGCAGAACAATTGTTTACATCCACATAAGTATATGTTACAATGGAAGATCCTTCACCGGCTGCAGCAGGGTAGAAGATATTCGTTGTAATACCATCACCTGTATAAGTACCTCCTGCAGGCAATCCGTTTGACATTGTAAACGGTGCGGTGAATGTACATACATCCGCAAACGGATTAATTGAAACCGCCGGAGTCGGATTTACAATAACAGGAACTACTGTTGAGGAAGCTGAACAGCCGTATGCATTCTCAACGGAGACCCAGTAATTCCCGGTAGCTGTTACCTGAAGTACCTGACCGGTATGCCCTGTTGACCAGGTGTTTGTTCCAGTTCCGGACGTAAATAAGAATAATTCTTCCCCTTCACAGATCGTCGTAGGTCCGCTTGGAGTGATGATCGGTGCTGCAGGAGCCGGATTCACAGTTACAACAACCGGAGCTGAAGGCTGTGAAGGACAACCTGTCTGGTTTCCTACAACCGAGTATGAACCGGAAGTGGTTATAGTGATCGATTGCGTGGTAGCTCCCGTTGACCAGGTACTGTTCGGATCGGAAGAAGTTAATGTAACGTTTGAACCGTCACAAATTGTTGTTGATCCGGATGCAGAAATAGTTGGTATTGCAGATACCGGTATAACTGTAACATTGGTTGTTGGGCTGGTGCTTGAACATCCGTTCGCATTGGTATACGTAACTGCGTATGCACCGCTGACAGTTGCATTGATGCTTTGCGTATTTCCACCTAGCGACCACGTATTTCCACTCGTATAGGAAGAGGTAAGAGTTACGAATGATCCCTGGCAGATTGTGGTTGCACCACCGGCAGTAATCGATGGAGGTGCAGGATTTGAGAACACGTTAACAACTACCGGAGCAGAAGCCGGTGATGCACATCCGTTTCCGTCAATATAAATTACACTGTAAACACCACCTGTTGTTACTGTAATGCTTGGAGTTAATGCAGCTGTTGACCAGGAGTTCCCCGTTGACTGTGATGAAGTCAATGTCACTGAACCTCCGGAACAGAATGAGGTTGGTCCGCTTGCTGTAATAACAGGAGCCGCCGGAATTGAATTTACAGTGATAATTACCGGATCAGAAGCAGGCGAAGCACACCCGTTCGCATCTGTATGAGTAACAGTATAAGTTCCGTTGCTGCTTACTGTAATTGTGTTTGCCGTAGAACCACTTGACCAAAGGTTGTTTGAACTGTATGATGAAGTAAGTGCTACAGATCCACCGAAACAGAATGAAGTAGGTCCGTCAGCAGTGATAACCGGTGCGGCTGGCAGAGGATTCACAGTTACTACTGTTGAAGCTGATGCTGGCGAAGAACAGCCATTACCATCGGTTACAGTCACAAAATAGGAACCTGCAGTTGAAACAACTATTGATTGAGTCGTTTCACCTGTTGACCAAAGGTTGCCACCTGTTGAAGAAGATGTCAATGTCACGGAAGAACCTGAGCAGATTGACTCGGTAGCTCCTGTAACGATAGTCGGCGCAGAAGGAAGTGGATTAACAGTAACTGTTTTAGGTGCAGAAGTTCCGGAGCTGCATCCCCCTGAAATTACCTGAACCACAAACGTTCCTGAACTACTTACGGTGATAGACTGTGTTGTAGCTCCGTTCGACCAAAAGTTATTTGTTGCGGAAGAAGATGTCAAAGTAACAGAACCACCTGCACAGAATGTCGTTGGTCCGCTGGTTGTAATAGTAGGAACAGTAGGAAGCGGAGACACGGTAACTGCTATAGGAGCAGATGGAGCAGATGTACATCCCAATACTGTTTGAGTAACCGTGTATGAACCACTTGTACTTACTGAAATGGATTGTGTTGATTCTGTTGTAGACCATGTATTCCCTGAGCTTGCAGAAGAAGTCAATACGACAGAACCTCCGGAGCAGAATGTTGTTGGTCCGCCAGGAGTTACTGTAGGTGCTGCCGGGATAGGATTAACGGTTATGGTTTGAGATGCATCCGGACTGGTACAACCCAATACCGTTGCATTTACCGTATAAGTACCACTTGCAGATACCGTGATCGATTGTGTAGTCTCACCTGTAGACCAAATATTTCCTGTCGTGTAGGAAGAAGTCAATACTACGGATCCGCCAGTACATAACATTGTAGGTCCGCCAGCTGTAATGGTCGGTGCTGCAGGGATCGGGTTAACTGTAACAGTGATTGCGTTTGATGCTGCAGAAGAACAAGCCCCGTCAACAATTGAGACAGAATAAGAACCTGAAGCTGTTACTGTGATCGACTGAGTAGTTTCACCGGTTGACCACAAATAAGCAGTACCCGGAGTTGAAGTCAATACAACAGATCCACCGGCACAGAATGTTGTAGGTCCGCCAGCTGTAATTGTTGAAGCGGCCGGAGTAGGGTTTACTAGTACGTTCGTTGCAGCAGAAGGCCCGGAAGAACAGCCCAATAATACGTGTTCCACGGTGTAAGAACCTGCTGTTGAGACAGTGATTGATTGAGTTGTTTCACCTGTTGACCAAACATTTCCTAATAAGAAGGATGAAGTCAGTACGACAGATCCGCCCGAACAGAAAGTGGTTGGTCCGCTTGCCGTAATGGTAGGAACTCCCGGAATAGGATTCGCGGTAACATTAATCGTATTCGATTGAGCAGAAGTACAAGATCCGTCAACAACATTTACGAAGTAAGAACCAGAATTTGTTACCGTAATTGATTGGGTCGTTTCCCCGGTCGACCACACATTCCCGGTTGAAGATGAAGAGGTTAATACGACCGATCCGCCAAGGCAGAAGGTTGTGAGTCCACCGGCTGTGATTGTCGGAGTAACAGGAGTTGGGTTCACTATAATATCTGTCTGAGCAGACAAACCGGATGAACATCCCAGCTGAATTTCCTCTACAGTATAAGAACCTGCTGTTGAGACTGTGATCGATTGTGTTGTTTCACCGGTCGACCACAAGTTTCCGCTGGTCGCAGAAGAAGTCAATACCACCGTGTTTCCTGAACAGATTGTTGTTGATCCACCGGCTGTAATGGTTGGTACTGGCGGGATTGGATTAACAGTAACATTTGTTGCAGTTGAATTTGAAGTACAACCGAATCCGTTAGAGACCTCCACCGAATACGAACCGGAAGTGGTAACAGTGATGGATTGGGTAGTTTCGCCGGTCGACCACACGTTGTCAGCAGAAGCAGAAGAAGTTAATACTACGGATCCGCCTGCGCAGAATGTAGTTGGTCCACCTGCTGTAATTGTTGGCACTGCCGGATTTGGATTTACTGTTACGCTTAAAGCAGTAGCGTTTCCGGAAGAACATCCTGCTGTGATTTCTTCCACTGTATAAGAACCAGAAGTTGTTACCGTAATGGATTGAGTAGTCTCGCCTGTTGACCAAAGATTTCCGCTTGCGGCAGAAGAAGTCAATACAACAGATCCGCCGTCACAGAATGTTGTTGTACCGCCTGCTGTAATTGTCGGTACGGAAGGAATCGGATTAACAGTTACAGTTGTTGGAATACTAGCCAGACTGGTACATCCGTTCGCATCAGTAATTTGAACGGAATAAGAACCGGAAGCAGTTACGTTAATTGATTGAGTAGTTTCACCCGTCGACCATAAATAAGAATTGCCTGCACTGGAATTTAATGTAACGGATCCTCCTGCACAGAATGTTGTAGAACTACTGGCAGTAATCGTTGGTGTGCCCGGAAGTGGGTTCACGGTTACCGTAATCACGTTACTCGGAACACTTAGACAAGTAGCCCCTGTTTCTTTTTGTACCGAATAATTTCCTGAAGTAGTAACAGTAATAGACTGTGTCGTTTCACCGGTTGACCACAGGTTATTGTTTGTAGACGAAGAAGTTAATACAACTGAACCTCCCGCACAGAAGGTAGTTGGTCCGCCGGCAGTAGCAGTTGGAGCGCCCGGAAGAGCATTTACCGTTACTGCAGTTGGAGAGCTGGCTGGACTTAAACATCCTGCAGCATTGATTACCTGAACAGTATAAGATCCTGAAGTGCTTACTACAATGGATTGTGTTGTTTCGCCTGTTGACCACAAGTAAGATGTTTCTGCACTGGAAGTTAGAGTTATTGAACTGCCCAAACAGAAGGTTGTAGAGCCACTTGCACTTATTGTAGGTGTTGCAGGCAATGCATTTACAGTCACAGAAGTCGATGCGCTTGCAACGCTTTGGCACCCCAAAGCATCGGTTACCTGAACAGTATATGATCCGGAAGTTGAAACAGTGATTGATTGTGTTGTTTCACCTGTTGACCATAAATATGAATTACCGGTACTTGAAGTTAAAATAACAGATCCGCCTGAACAGAATGTAGTAGAACTTCCCGCTGTAATGGTTGGTGTTGCAGGTAATGCATTCACAGTAATAGTTACAGGTGAACTAGCCGGACTTTGACATCCTGCTGCATCTGTTACCTGGACAGTATAGTTTCCTGATGTTGTAGCGTTGATAGAAGCCGTTGTTTCTCCGGTCGACCATAAATAAGAATTACCTGCACTTGAAGTTAATGCAACGGATCCTCCCGCACAGAATGTTGTTGGTCCGCCAGCAGTAATTGTTGGTGAAGCCGGTAAAGGATTTACTGTAACAGTTGTAGGTGAACTAGCCGGACTGGTACATCCGTTCGCGTCCGTAATTTGAACGGAATAAGAACCTGAACTTGTTACATTAATTGAAGCTGATGTTTCACCTGTTGACCACAAATAAGAATTACCTGCACTTGAAGTTAATGTTACAGAACCGCCTGCACAAATGGACGTGGAACCGCTCGGAGTAATTGTCGGTGCAGCTGGTAAAGCATTTACGGTTACCACCGTCGGAGTACCAGCAGTACTTTGACACCCGTTCGCGTCTGTAATTTGAACGGTGTAAGAACCGGAAGTTGTTACGTTGATTGAAGCTGTAGTAGCTCCGGTCGACCACAAATAGGAATTTCCGGCGCTTGAAGTCAATGTGACAGATCCACCTGAACAGAAAGTTGTTGGTCCACCCGCTGTGATGGTCGGTGCGGCGGGAACAGGGTTTACAGTTATAGCAGTTGGAGCACTGGCTGAGCTTTGACATCCGGCTGCATTGGTCACCTGAACCGTATAAGAACCTGGAGTTGTTACGTTAATCGAAGCAGTTGTAGCTCCGGTCGACCATAAATAAGAATTTTCGGCACTTGAAGTCAGTGTTACAGATCCGCCCGCACAGAAGGTGGTAGGACCGCCGGCTGTAATTGTTGGCACACCCGGTAAAGCATTTACAGTTACAGTTGTTGGAGAACTGGCTGCACTTAGACATCCGTCAGCATTTGTAACCTGAACGGTGTAAGAACCGGAAGTCGTTACGTTGATTGAAGCAGTAGTTGCTCCTGTCGACCACAAATAAGAATTTCCTGCACTTGAAGTCAATGTTACGGAACCTCCCGTACAGAAGGTTGTTGAACTTCCAGCAGTGACAATCGGAGTAGCAGGAGCTGCATTGACAGTAACGACAGTTGGAGTACTGGCTGTACTCTGGCATCCTGCTGCATCTGTAATTTGAACAGTATAAGAACCGGATGTTGTTACGTTAATAGAAGCAGTAGTTTCTCCGGTCGACCACAAATAAGAAGTTCCTGCGCTTGAAGTCAATGTTACTGATCCGCCTGCACAGAAAGTTGTTGCTCCCCCAGCAGTAATAGTTGGTGCAGGTGGTCCCGGATTAACAGTAACCACTGTTGGAGTACTCGCTGTACTCTGACATCCGGCTGCATTGGTCACTTGAACGGTGTAAGAACCGGAAGTTATTACATTAATAGAAGCTGATGTAGCACCGGTTGACCATAAATAAGAGTTACCCGTGCTTGAAGTCAATGTTACTGAATTTCCGTTACAGAAAGTTGTTGGTCCGCCTGCAGTAATAGTTGGTACGGCCGGTAAGGCATTTACGGTTACCACAGTTGATGTGCTAGCCGTGCTTTGACACCCGTTAGCATCTGTAATTTGAACGGTATAAGAACCGGAAGTGGTAACGTTAATGGAAGCAGTTGTAGCTCCTGTCGACCATAAATAAGAATTTCCTGCACTTGAAGTTAATGTAACTGATCCACCCGCACAGAAAGTTGTCGGGCCACCGGCTGTGATTGTCGGTGCAGCAGGAGCAGGGTTGACAGTTATAACAGTTGGAGCGCTTGCTGTGCTTTGACATCCGTTCGCATCTGTAATTTGAACGGTGTAAGAACCGGAAGTTGTTACGCTGATAGAAGCTGTTGTAGCGCCGTTAGACCATAAATAAGAATTACCGGCACTTGAAGTCAATGTAACCGACCCGCCTGCGCAGAAAGTTGTCGGACCGCCAGCTGTAATCGTTGGTACGGCTGGTACGGCATTTACGGTTACCACAGTTGGCGCACTTGCCGTACTTTGACATCCGTTCGCATCTGTAATTTGAACCGTATAAGAACCTGCCGTTGTAACGTTGATAGAAGCAGTAGTTGCTCCATTAGACCACAAATAAGAGTTTCCTGCACTTGAAGTCAATGTCACTGACCCGCCTGCACAGAAAGTAGTGGGGCCACCGGCTGTAATCGTTGGTGCTGTCGGCAGAGCATTTACAGTTACTACAGTTGGCGCACTTGCCGTACTTTGACATCCGTTCGCATCTGTAATTTGAACCGTATAAGAACCTGCTGCTGTAACGTTGATAGAAGCAGTAGTTGCTCCATTAGACCATAAATAAGAATTTCCGGCACTGGAAGTCAATGTTACAGACCCGCCTGCGCAGAAAGTTGTCGGACCGCCAGCAGTGATTGTTGGTGCTGAAGGAGGTGTATTGACTGTAACTACTGTTGGAGCACTTGAAGCACTTTGACATCCCGCCGGGCTCGCAACTTGTACGGTGTAAGAACCTGCAGTTGTTACGTTAATTGATTGTGTTGTAGCACCAGTAGACCACAAGTAAGAGCTTCCTGAACTGGAAGTTAATGTTACCGAACCTCCGGCACAAAATGTTGTTGGACCTCCTGCGGTAATAGTTGGAGTAGCAGGGGTAGATCCGTTTGTTACGTTAACTGTCGCAGAATTTCCGGAAGTACAGGAACCGTTGTCCAAATGAACGAAATAAGATCCGGCTGTATTCACCGTAATGGATTGTGTTGTTGCACCATTAGACCAAATGTTGTTGGTTGGCGAAGATGACGTAAGCGTAACAGATCCGCTTGGACAAAGAGTTATCGGTCCGGCAGGTGAAATAGTCGGTGTACTTAATGAAGATGCAACCGTAACCGTGATGGTATTCGAAGTAAGCGTGGGACATCCACCCACAATATTTTGTACGGAATAACTTCCGGAAGTTGTGACAGTAATAGATGGGGTAGTGGCCCCGTTTGACCACAAAAGATTGGAAGTTACACTGGAAGTCAAAACAACGGACCCGCCCGTACAGAAAGTGGTTGGTCCATCCGCAGTAATTACGGGAGTTTCGCTTGCAGTTACTGTGATACCGCTTGACTGATCCGAAGTACATCCGCCGCTTGTATAAGTTACAGTATATACTCCCGGAGTTGTAGCTGTATAGTTTTGGTTAACAGCACCGGTAATAAGAATTCCGTCCTTGTACCACTGGTTTCCTGTAGCCTGTGAAGAAGTCAATACAACACTTCCGCCGGAACAGAAGGTGGTCGATCCACCTGCAGTAACCGTTGGTGCAGAAGGGCCGGGAGTTGCAGTTACTGTAATGGTATCTGATTTTGCCTGGCACCAGTCACTCCAGGAAGAAGACGTTACCACATAGTAAGGCCCTGTTGCAGATGCCGAAATTGCCTGAGTAGTTTCATGGTTCGGGTCCCAGTCATACCATTGGGAAGCCGCTGTAGAAGTAAGCGTTACACTGTTCCCGTTACAAAAACTCGTTGGCCCGCCCGCAGTAATCACCGGAGTGGTATTTAAGTGAAGGGTAAAACTGTTTGATCCTTTGTTCGGAATAATTGCATCAACCCTTCCGTCGTTGTTGAAATCTGCTACAGCCAACCCGGAAGCGTCTGTTTCAGAAGCAAATCCAGTGGTTGGTTGAGTCAATACGTATGATGTATTAGTACCGAAATTTGTTGCTACACTGGCGGCAAGTGCACCACAAAGTGTACCTCCACCATTGTTGTAAACAGCCATGACATCCAATTTTCCGTCATTGTTAACGTCTACGATTTTTAGACCAACAACATTGCCTGATCCCGGTGTTGTGTTAATAATAGAAGTTGTATTTGTTGCCATACTTCCTGTAGTAACTGCCGGGTTAAAGATTTTACCAACTTCACCACTTCTTCCCACAATGATATCACTGTCTCCATCTCCATCCAAATCTGCAGCTTCTAAAGAAGTTGTTAATGGATAAGTTGCCGTAGCAACCCCAATGTTACCATTGGCTGTAAAACTTCCGGTCCCATTTCCTTTAAACTTTAAAAGTTGTGAATTGGAGCTGGCATTATGTCCAACAATAACGTCATTGAATCCATCCAGGTCGTAATCGGTAATCAGTATTGGATAAGGGGTGGCATTTGTAGTGTAATTCACAGCAGCATTGAAGGAAGTTGCTCCACTTGCCAGTAAGGCAGAAAAATTGGTACTGCCTGAATTGGTTACTACAATGTCGGCAAAAGCATCTCCGTTCAAATGACCGATTTTAGCCTGTACCGGAGTAGTACCTACTGCATAGGTTGTACCAGCAGAAAAAGTCCCGCTTCCGGTTCCATAAAAAACAGAAATATTGCTGCTTGCGTTATTGACAACTACCAAGTCCATCGAACCGGAATTGTCTAAATCTGCCCCGGTAATGTAAGATGGTGTTGTACCCGTAGCTAAGATAGCTCCTGCGGTGAAGCCTCCTGATCCGTTGCCCAAATAAATCTGGGCATTATTTGCTCCGGCTTGTGTAATTGCAACATCCTGATTCCCATCTCCATTGAAGTCAGCTGCAAAAGCCGAACTAGGAGAAACTCCTACATCAATTAGGTTTGTTTGAAGGTAATTATTTGTTGAGTTCCCAACAAAAGAATTGAAATATGCCCCCGAAGTTTGTAAAGACACAATATCAGGATAACTATCAGATGTAAAATTCCCAACGACTACAGTCTTAGGATTCCCGGGTGCCTGAACGGCCTGATATAGGCTCAATACACCCCCGGCACTTCCAAAGAAAATGGAAACAGTACTCGCTCCCATATTTGCTACTACAATATCTTTAAATCCATCCTGGTTAATATCAAAGTTGTCAATCCCCTCCGGACCCAATTCTGTCGGGTAAGTAGCATTTAGAGTAAGTGTTCCGGAACCGTTGTTTTTCAGTACACAAATGCTATTGGCAGTGTTTTTGTTTGTAGTTATGACGTCAATATCACTGTCATTGTCAATATCACACAAGGTGAGATCTGCCCCGTTCGAAGTACCCGTAGAAACATTTGCTCCGGTAAAGAAATTGCCTAAACTGCCATTGTTATTTCGAGAAACATAAACACCACTTCCAGTATAAGAAACCACGTCTAAATGGTTGTCTCCATTCATGTCAGCGACCTCCATGTTTACGATAGTCCCAGTTATGTTAAATGCCGTAGAATTGAATAATGTTGGATTTCCAAGAGTTCCGGCAAACAACGTAAATTGAGCATTGCTTATAGTAGCAACAATGTCCATCGCACCGTCTTCGTTAAAATCTCCGACAGCCATATATTTTCCATTAGTGAAAGTAAGGGTGGTAATACTGTCGAAAACCCCATTTCCCTGACCGTGCCAGATATAAATTCCGGTTAAATTAATATAAGCTATATCCAGATTCCCGTCATTATTGAAATCAGCACTTCGAATGTCTTGTGTTTGCAGACCAGTAGTTCCATAACCAACCGAAGGACCAAATTTTCCGTTTCCTAATCCTTTCTGAAAGGAAAATCGGTTGGTTGCTGATCCTGATGTAACATAATTGGAGCTGACAATGTCCAGTACCCCATCACTGTCAAAGTCGCCTTTGACCATTCCGCGGCTTGCGGTAAAGGTTTTACGAATGGAAATATCATTCCTCGAACTGAAACAGGCGTTGGAGACCTGGGACCAATTCGTAAGAGCTATCATGGAGAATGATAGGAGAATAAGTAGTTTTTTCATATACGTTTAGTCAAGGTAACGGAAGTGTATTAGTTTCTACCAGACGAAGATAGTTATTTTTCTAACAAATCTGCAATGCTCGTTTGCGAATAACAGGATTGCTAAATCGAATTATCTTCGAAGCATTAGTTTTCAGTATGGTTTGAACGAAAAAAAAATCAAAAGGTTGTATTTTTGTTGAAAAACAAACAAAATTAATTGATAATTCAATTAAAACAAACTATTCCTTTATTTTCGCTCCCTATGCAAGATAAAATTACTTTTCAGTTCGTAAGTGAGCCTACGGATGTGAATTTTGGAGGAAAGGTTCACGGTGGAGCGGTAATGAAATGGATCGACCAGGCTGCATATGCCTGCGCTTCAACCTGGTCGGAAGGTTACTGTGTAACAGTTTACGTAGGTGGTATCCGATTTTTTAAACCCATTCATATCGGGAGTTTGGTGAAGATCCAGGCGCGCGTCATTTATACCGGAAAATCGAGTATTCATATCGGTGTGGATGTTTTTTCCCGCAAAATGAGCGAAGCCAAATTCGAAAAGACGACCCATTGCGTGATCGTTTTCGTTTCTGTGGATGAACAGGGGAATCCGAAACCAACGAATCAATGGATTCCGAATACCGAACGCGAAATGCAGCTGCAACAATATGCTAAACGCCTCATGGAACTTCGAAAGGATATCGAGGTGGAAATGGGACCGCATTTGAAGGATCTTTTTTGACCTGTAGGGGCGCGATTAATCGCGCCCCTACAGGTTGTTATGACTGCTGCATAAACGTTTTGTATTTCTTCCCGGTCCAGTAAATGACCAAACTATTGGTGTCGGTCCGGATTAGTTGAATAGCCGGAAGCTTTAAAGTGATCTTTTTCTTGTTTCCGTCATTCATAATGTATTTGTTGCGGTAGATGAACCAGCGTTTTGTCCAGGAAAGCGAAGTTCCCATGTCGGTAGCTGTTCCGCAGCCAATCACGTAAACGAGGTTTTTGACATTGTTGATAATCATAACACCTCTTGTTTTGTCGATTTTGTTCTCTACAAAGAAGGCAATATCTACTTGTCCGTCTCCGGAGAAATCAGCCTCAAAATAAAAGGGATTGAAGTCTGTCAGAATCTGGTGCTTTTGAGCCATTTCCGATTTTTCCAAAATGGGTTTTACCCATGCCGGAATGTTGTTATTGATTAAGAGAGTATCTGTTTCACCGAACGAAACAGGAGCGAGCATAAGTGCCCAGATCATTAAGCTGAAAGGTATGAGCGTTTTCATAAATTGAGATTAGAGTTTATCGAATCTAACTCTTTTGAAAACCGGATTTTTAACAAAAACCTAAACGGTCATACCTGTTTAGCAAACGGATTCTATTTAGCTGTTAATTGCTCCCCGGAATATTCAATTGGTAAGGGAATTCGTTGCTGCTCAATGTCTGTTGGATAACCATCAGGGAAAGTTCCATCAATTCATTGTTTTTAAAGATGATACCGTCAGCACCCGCATCCAGGCAGGAGCGCAGTATGAATGAATTGTTCTCGTCAGTGACAATATAAACTTTCGCCAAAGAAGTTTTCTTTTTGATCTTGTCCATGATGTCCAGACCGGTGAGGTTTGCTCCCAGGTTGTAATCCAGGAATATAATGGAATGGATGCCCGGCAAGTCGGATAGAAATGCCTTGGAATCCGTATATGTACTGATCTTGAAATGATTTTGGTGCATGGCATATGCCGTAAGCAGTTCGCGTTCCAGCTGCAGTTTATAGAGTGTCGTATAAAATGGATTGTCGTCCAGTACCTGAATACGTAATCCGAAGAATGGCTGCTTTTCCATGACGTTTGTTTTTGTTTGTAAAATGGGCGCTTTCCTGCTGTTCAATCTATTTTCCGCGCTGAGTGATCTATATGGACTATGATTTCCTCACGGTTGAATGTTTTAGCAGTTCAACATCCGATTCTTTCGAAATTTCGTACCGTATTCCGTAAACAAATGTTAAAGCCTTTGTGGGAACTGGGATAGGGAAGGATAGCAGGGTGTGCCAAAAACGGAAGTTGTTTTCAAAATGAAAAAACGTGTTTTCATTTTGGGAAAGTATGGTTCTGTTTGGAAAACAGTATTCTCAGATCTCTTTAAGATTCAATGGATCCGGTAAATGTTATGCCGAATAGCAAACAATACCAATCCTGCGGTGTTTTTGCAGCCGATTTTAAGTAATAAATTATTTCGGTGACCATTAACGGTGCTTTCGCTAATGAATAATTTTTGGGAGATTTCCAGGCTCGTGTTTTCCTGGCAGATAAGTTCTAGCACTTCTCTTTCCCGGCGCGTAATATCCATTTCTCCAAGTACTACTTTTTGTTTTTTTCCATGCATAAAATGATGCATGGCCTTGATGGTTTGCTCGTTAAAATAATAGTCGTTTGCCACAACCGCCCGAATTGCTTTTTCCACCTCACTGAAGTCAGCATTCTTAGCCAGGTAAGCATTTGCCCCGGCTTCAACCATGGCTTGAATGTATCTTTCTTCTTCGTGTATGGTCAGTATGATATTCCGGATGTCCGGGTGTTTTTCCCGCATGATCTTCATGGTTTCTAATCCGTTTAATACCGGCATATTAATATCAATGAGGGCTGCGTGAATAGTTTCCGGGCAGGCATCGAGCTGTTGAAGCAGATCTTCGCCGTTGTTGCATTCCAATACAACCCTTAAATCAGTTACTGCATTTAACAATGATATAATTCCCTTACGGAAAAGTACCTGGTCTTCTGCTATAGCAATGTTAATCATCATTCTTTTGTTTGATTGGAAGGTAAACTTATTTCGCAATTGAATCCCTGGCCGGGAGAAGAATTAAAATGCACGTTTCCGTCAAGTGCGAGAACACGGCTTTCAATGTTTTTAATACCGATGCCTCTTTTTATTTTTTTGTCGGTTAAATCGACACCAATTCCGTTATCACTATAGTTCAGATGTAAAAGGGTTTTTGAACCGCGGCAACTGATTGATACGGATCCGGCCCTGGCATACTTTAAAGTATTGTTAAGCAATTCCTGGATGATCCGATAGGCGGCTAAGGCTACCATTGGATTCATTTCCTCAGGTACATCTTCGAATTCATAGTGAATTTCAATTCCGGATGCGTTTGAAACAGATTCCGTGTAATTGCTCAGGGTTTGGTCCAGACCGAGTAATTCCAGCTCAAAGGGGATAATGGCATGTGAAATACGCCTAACACTGTTTATGCCGGTTTGAATGAGCAGCTTACTTTGTTGAAGGGTTTCTTTATTTTTTTCAACTTCCGGATTTAATTGTTGAATGGAAAGAGAGAGCGTAGAAAAAATTCCGCCCAGTTCATCATGAACATCCCGCGCAATGCGTAAACGTTCTTCCTCAGCTGATTGGATATTACTGCTCAGTAATTCTTTCCGGTGTTCGGCCTCCATTCGAAACAACTCTTCCTGTTTTTTCAACAGGTTTTTCTGATAACGGATAAAAAATAAAATGGCTCCGCAGGCTATCAGAAAGAATGCAGCCATTGTTATAATTATGCCGTAATAAAAGTCTATTTCCTGCTGTTTTTCCAAAATCCGGTGAATATAAATAGATAAAGAACAATCAATAAAAGTGTATGCAGTGTCCAGATATTCATTAACAAAGGCTGTCCCAGGTAATTGATGTAATTACTGAAAGCGAACAAAATCAGAGACCCTGAGAAATAAATAAAGAAACCTGCATTTAGGTATTTCAAAGCGTTTTGTTCAGGGAAATCAACTTCACTTTCAATGGTCAGTGAACGTATAAACCAATGAACGGAACAGCCGATGAAGATAAAAGCCTCCAATGAGCGGGTGTAAATATTAAAGTTGTGGAGGTTTTCAAGGACAAAGGCATCCAAAACGGAGAACGAAAGGAACAAAATCATTACCAGGTAAAGCCAAAAACGTGGAAGAAACGGTTTGCTCTGGAAAGAATAATATGTGAACAATAATAGGAATTCAAGAAGGGTAAACACGTGCAGCAATGGCAGGTTATTGATGCTTTTTTTCCATAGCAATAAAGATACTGCCTGTGTTACCACCGACAGAACCAGGTACCAGGTAATTATTTTCAATTCCTTGCTTAAGTGATTGTATCGGACAACAGCCAGTACAAAAGGAGCGATAATAATCCAGGGACCATAATTAAATAAAAACGCTTTTAGCTCCATTCAACCTGAAATCCTAGTCTTTCTTGGTTGGACAGGTAGGGGGACAAGGATAACTGAAATCATAAATGGCTGAATAATCTACGATCTTGCCATGTACCTCTTCGGGGATTCTTTCCAACAGTTCACCGGGATTTGCCGCTATTGGATTGTCGGGGTTATCATTGCGTTCAAAATCAAGAAGCGGTTCGATCAATAAGCAAGGAAGCGGTTCTTGCTCTCCCTTTTCATTGATATAGTCCTTTATTCCAAGTCGGCAGGCAAATCCCGATATCGGATAGTTATCTTTTCCGGATTCATTTAGATTGTAAGTCTTTATGCGCTCTGTCAAATGAAGCAGGTCCTCTACCGAAAGGCTGAACGAATTAATTTCAAGCGGTCTATATCCCGGGGGGAATGAGCCTTCAAAATTTTTTGGAACGAGGATGTAATTTTCATTTTGCCAGCGATTAATTCTGGTATCGGCTTCAGGAACAGATATACGGAAATGTTCAGTTGAATCGTGGAGTTGTGGGTTCATAAAATGTGTTTTTAGTATTTGACATCAAATATAAATACTTGTGCTGAATTTATAAGTATAAATAAGTTCTCAAAATAATCATACCTCTAAATCTAAAAACCAGATAAAAATACCTGTTTTTTAAAACCGGTATTTCTGTGTAAAGAATTCCCATCATATTGCTCTTACTTTGTCTTGTTCAGTAAGTGTTGCAACCTTATAGCAGTGGAGCTGGACCACTCAAAAAACAGACTGTTCCTGTTCAGTCAACTCAAACAGGAGGCGGAACCCGAAAAGCCTTATGAGTAAGGAAATTTAAACTACCCATTATGGCACAAATTTTTGTCGCAATTACAGTCGACGCAATTACACTCGCACAAAGTAAACCGGGAGGTTCGTGGAATGCTCCAATTAGCTTGGGAAGCTATAGTTCTTCTGATGTTTACGTAGAAATGATGGCACAGGGAAGTGCTGTTGTAAATGACCAGGGCGGATCAGAATTAACCATTTCTGCTAATGTCGGGGATGAAATTGTCTTCACTATTTCAGCTCCCGGAGCAGGTCAAAATTATTACCCGGTACTTTACAACACAGCATTAAGTAATGCCAACGTAAGAAGTTTAGGTCCGAACACGGCGGAATGGACAAACTACTGCCTCCAATCCGGAGGATCAGGAAGTCAACCGCAATTTGCCAATAAAATTCCTTCCGGGTATCCGAATGCCGGTAACCCGAATACATTTATTTGTGCGCAATGGCTGTTCCAGGTTAACGGAGCAGGATCGACACAATACAACATGTCTTTTGCAGTATTAAATACCCAAACCGGAGCTGTTATTGGCTACTATCTTTGGGATCCGTTCATTAACGTTAATAACTAATTGACCGGAAATACACTGAAGAACCGGCTCTTGCTTTTTGTCAGGGCCGGTTTTACAATAAAACCACTTGAAATAAAAGCTGTTCCTGTTCGGTCAACTCAACAGGAGGCGTAACCCGAAAAGCCATACGAGTAGGACTAAAAAATGATAGCTTATGTCAGCAACTACACTTAATACAATTACTCTAAAAAATGGTACTTCCCTGGATACTTCTAAATATACCGTTTGGGTTGCCGGATTTATCCAGCAGTCAGACGCTTACATGTATCTGAATACGGACGGGAATTTTACAGCAACCACCGGCAATTATATCAATATCAATGATGGATTGACGGTCAATGTACCGGATGTAACAAACCTGGGCAACAACCGCCTGGTGTTCCTGGTTACGGAAATTACAACCACACCTGCGGCGCTTTCACCGACTACCGGATATACAGCCTATCCGTTTAATGCTGCTCCGGGAGTTTGTCCTCCGGGTCCTTACGACATTTTTGAATTTGGCCCCAATGCCCAGTACGATGTATCTGCGGTGGATTCTTTCGGTTTGAATCTTTCCTTTACGGTAGCGAACGATTCCCTGGTCTATGGAGCGATTCCGGCTGTTTCGCGTCCGGAGATTGCAGCAGCTTTTAATACGTTTACCGGTTCAGATCCGCTGGGAAGTGCATTCGCGCAATTATTGTATACCAGTCCGACAGGTACCGGTTATCCTGATTCGATCATGAGTCAGTTTTCTGCCATTGTTTCGCCCAAAGACTGGCTGGCAATTAACACTAGTGCCAGTGGACTAAGCGGTTATTGGACGAACACCATCAATGACTTTTTTACAAAGGGAAATCAACTCAATCTTTACCTGAACGCTGCCACAGTGGGTACCTATTCAGGGACTAGTGACGGAACAAAATTTACACTTAACGGACCAAACAAATTAACGATAATCATTCCGGCAAGTGATTTTGCCGGTGATCAGGGATTCATGCAGGCAGTACGGGGGATCAAAACAGGAGAAAATCAAAATGAATACGATGCTTTCAGCCAAATTGAAGCCGCCATTTTCCAGGCCATTTCACGCGGAGTGTTGTTGGACGGAGTTGTAGGCGAGGGGGGAAGTATTTCTGATGGTTATACCTCTGCGGCATGGACGAACATTCAAAACTGGTACACAAATCACAACAATGCTTACAACCAGAAACCGAGTGTTTATGATGCATACGCCAAGTTTTTCCACTGCGCAAAAAATCACGGAGGAATAATTATGGGACTTAACTCTGCTAAAACTCTGGGAATGGCTTATGGATTCAGCCTGGATGAAAACCCGAATGTAGGAAGCTGGTCGGGAGGAAATAATGTGCCATCCAAAACCAACTACTCTGTGGGATCAGGACAGGATGTAACACTTACCATCGGAAGGTGGATTCCGGCCTCGTAAACTCAGTTGGCTCACATGCTTTACAGCTATTAAAAACAGAAGAAGGCGAATTACGGAAGTAGTTCGCTTTTTTGTTAGCCCAAGAGCGCATTAGGCAGTCTCAATCGGATAGTTGAGTAATGATTATTGTTTTACCCCGGTCATCCCGCCATATTTTTCAGTGATCTTCGAAATTTCTTCCAGGGATCTGCTGATAAAAGATTGATCAGAATAGAATTCAAAGATTAATTCATTGGAGAAATCATTTTGCTCGGAAAATCTCCCTTTGATTGTCACGTGTCCTAGTTTATTGTAACTGATTGTGAATTCCAAAGTTCCTTCATACGAACTAAAAGCGACGGTTCCATCAATTTGCTGATTGGCAATGTTCAACTTTTCTGCAAATTCGTATAATTCCCCGGTACTCGAGTAAAAGCTCTCATTTACCCGAAAATTTCGGGACTTGATTTCCAGATTAACACGAGCATCGTATCCGCCCCAATGACCAGTTTCATCAGGAAATCCAAAAACCTCAAGATATGTCAGTCTGAGATAATCCGATTCCCCTTGTATGGTAAATGTCATCACATTGATTTTACAATTATTCAACTTGTTTTTTAGTTGTGTTATAGTGCTTAGTTCTTTATTTCCAACTCATTTTCTCTTGAGAAGTATTTATTGAAAAAGCCTTTTTTGTTCAAATAAATAATCAGTAATAAAAACCCGGATAGGATAAATACATTTGCGTAATTGTATGACCAATCAGGTATGTTGTATAGTTCAATATTGTAAATTGCTCCTAACTTCCAATTTGTTCCAAAAAATGAAAACTCTACCCAATTCACCCCGCTATGTATACCAATTGGCAACCAAATTGAATTTGAGTAGAAATACAAAAGTGAAAAAATGTATGAAAAAATAAAAAGGCTTAGAAAATATCCGGGACTAAAATCCCTAAGCACAAAATGTCCAAGGCTAAAGATTAATCCCATAACTGTAAATACTATATGCGGATTCATATAATTCTTTAGTTTTTTAATCGGATATGCTCTTGTACATAATTCTTCAATAAAGGAATTCCAAAAAATGAATCCGACCATGAAGTAGAAATAGTAAGCCAAATAAGTTAGAAAGGAAACATCCGTAGGAATGACTTTTACATACTTAACATTCTCAGCGCTTAAGATTAAAACACTATTTTTTAGAGAAACCAAAATCGCACCAACAATAAACCCAATCAAAAGTGTCCTCCAAATTTTACCTTGAAATCCTAATTCGGATAATTTTTTTTGATGTATATATTTTTGTGCAAACCATATTATTCCAATTGAACATAAACCGAACAAAAAAAAGAAAAATACGTTTCCAAAACTAACATCAAAATTTACTCCTGTATGCTCTCGGATATTAATCCCAAATAGTTCCGCAATCCTTATCAGAGGTACGATAATCGCAACTGAAAAGAATACCACAAGTATTACTGTTATTATTTTAATGAATAAATAATTCCTATATACAGTTCTAAATTTTTCTAACATTACTCTTGATTTTAGGTGTTCTCGCGATAGTCTTTGTTATATCATTCCAATACTACACAATTATTCTGAAAACAGGGAGTCTTTAAAAATTTTCACAAGAAATTTAGCTTGAAAGCCAGTTGGATTCGAACCGAGTTGGATCGGTGGAAAATTGAATAAAATCAATGGTTTGCGGGGAGATTAGGCTTATCCTCCCTCTTATTCCCCTCTGACGGAGTCTGACACTCGTCAGAGTCGTCTGACCTCCAAAGGGGGAAACAGAATCTTAGCTTCGAACACGGATCCACACTCAGTTCTCACACTCACTACTGAAAGAAAAAGCTCTGAAAAACAGAGCGAGTGTGAGAGTGAGTATTGAGGGCAAAAAGAAAAAGCGAACTACTTTCGTAATTCGCTTTTTCTTTTTGTGATCCCGCTGGGATTCGAACCCAGGACCCATACATTAAAAGTGTATTGCTCTACCAGCTGAGCTACGGAATCTTCTTATTTTTTCTTCATCACTCATTCGTGATTGCGGGTGCAAAGATAGATATCTTTTGTGTTTATGCAAGGGTTTTAAGCAAAAAAAACGCAAAAAAGTTCACCTTCCTTTCTAACACGCTGAATCTAAGGGGAGAAGTTGGATGATTTTTTTTGTGGTTAAATAGACTAATTGATCAAAAATGATTTTTTGGAACGCTAACCGAATTATCAACATTACTTAATCGTTACATAACAATCTTTACTCGGAACTTGATTACAAAATTTAAATTCGGCAGTGATTGTATCACCTTTTGTAAACCTCATTCTGGTTGGATTTGCCTGTCGATCTATTATTAATGAGTCCGAGTGAACAATGAACATTTATGATTCATAACCTATTAAATCAGGTATTTGTTTTGCCTCTTTTTTATATTCAGATTTACATCCAGCCATAGTTAGAGTCAATACCACTAAAAACTTTCCCCGCATTTTCATAAATCGAAATGTTCTATTTATCAAAGATCGTTTTTGGAACAAGATCTAAAAATTTCGTTCCTTCTTGTCATCCTGAAAAATGAATCCGTAATTTTAGATGCGCTTAAAAACCAAGGAAAATGTCAGATTTAAATAAAAAAGAGCATTGGGAAAATGTTTATTCAAATAAGCAGCTGCATGAAGTGAGCTGGTATCAACCGAAACCGGAAACGTCTTTGTATTTTATTGAAAAAGCCCATTTACCGAAAGATGCTAAGATCTTGGATGTGGGCGGCGGCGATAGTTTTTTGACCGATCACCTGCTGGACATGGGATATACCGACCTGACCGTAGTCGATATTTCGGAACATGCACTGGAGCGTGCACGGAAAAGACTGGGGGCGCGTGCCGATTCGGTGAAATGGATCGCAGCCGATGTCCTGGAAATGGAATTGGATGGAACCTATGATCTGTGGCACGATCGAGCGGTATTTCATTTTGTAACGAACGACAATGATATCAAACGATACATTTCCCAAATGGAACGGTATATCCGAAAAGAAGGTACTCTTGTTCTGGGAACATTTTCGGAAAGCGGTCCCTTAAAATGCAGCGGAATTGAGATCAAACAATATTCCGAAAGCACTTTGGATGAGGTCACGGGTGAGGCCTTTGAAAAAATAGAATGCCTGACGGTTGATCATCCGACTCCTTTTGATACAAAGCAGAATTTTGTGTTTTGCAGCTTTAGAAAATTAAAAGATTAATTGTTTTGAACATTTGAACATGTTGCGCCTTAAAAAAGAAAAAGCCACAATCTGATGGGAGACCATGGCTTTTCTTAACAAAGCAAGAGTTTGCTAGTATAAGTTGTAATCCGGAGGAATTTCGCCGAAGCGAACGCTATAAGTTCCTTCCTGAGTACAAAATTAAAAGTCTTTTATCCGTTGTGGCAGAAAAGATGCTCAATCAGACCGAAAATTGAGTGAACAGCATGAATTTACAGGTCAATGATTTTGTATAGAGACATTAAAAACGGATTTGTTTACTAAAATTTAGATGAATCGATTTTTCAATGGCTTTTAAACAAAAAAATCAACTATTTTTAAGGGATGTTAGATTGAGCCTTTGAATGTGAAGTGAGGAAAAATATTCCGTTATTTTCAGGCAAATAACTTTCTTCTTTGCCTAAAAAAGGGCATATTTGATAACAACAAACTTTTGTCTAACTAAAAAAAGCGTTTTATGGAAACAACCATTCAGACTTACATTGTCCAACCGGTAGCAGCACCGATGTTGCCCGTAGTACCCGCGACACTTGATGATGCCGTAGCTGTGGATGCAGCTTATTCAACTTCCTCGCAGGAATTAAATGTACTGGTAACCTTCAAGCTTCCCGGAAATGTGAATCCCAACCAGGTGACTGTTACTCAATACTACAATGCTTCGGATTCGAGCAAATTGTATTTTTACCTGACATACTATTGCGAATCTCCGGGGAATCTTAAAACATATACAGGCGGATTTAAAGCAAGCCCCTTCGATGCGGCAGGAAGCCCGATCGCTATGGGAGGTATTTTAACGGTTAAAACCATGATGGTGAATTCGTGCGGGCCTAAGTCTTCAAGAGGTATTAGTTCTCAAGTAAGGACCACCGAAGTTTAGAAGCCCATGTTCTTTTCGAATACAGTGATAAACCTGGTAAAAGTGTCTCTTTTCGGGACACTTTTTTTAGTTTCAGCAAATGTTTCTGCCAAGCGGAATAAAAGTAATCAGTTCCTGGATCAAAAGGCACTGTTATTGGCAGGTGAGAGGACCAATTTAAAAGAGTTCTCTAAAACAATTGCTTTTGTACAAGAGGAAAACTGGGATTCAGTTTTAGTAAATACGCAAAAATTATTGCAACGTACCGAAAACCAGAAATTACTCAACTTCATACATTATTACAGGGCAGAGGCATTCCACAAAAAAAATATTTTGAAATATGCTATGCGTGAATTCAACCTGGTTGGAAGTGAATTTGAGTTCTATACAATGGTTCGATTCAACAAGGCCGGAATTTTTCTCTCCTGGGAAAAGTATAACCACGCGTTAAACTTGTTCAAGAGCATTGATACAACGGATCAAAAAGGTATTCGAACTATCCCGATTGACGCATTATTCCATAATATTGGAACCTGTTATTTTCATCTGGGAGATTTTGAAAAAGCCGAAAAATACTTATTGATGGCTATTCAGAAAATTCTGGAAGCTAAGAATGATTCTGCATTGATGGTTTCGTACATGGAATTGGCTGCTGTTTATTATGAGCAATACCAGGACGAAAAGGCCATTGTTTACTTTGAAAAAGCATATTATCTTTCCCAAAAATACGGTTCATTCGAATCGAAACAAAAGACCTCCTTGAACATGGCGGTGGTAGAAGAAAACAGAAAGCGTTACGATAAGGCTTTGTTTTACCGGAAAGAATATGAAGATTGGAGGGATTCCCTCAATGACCAAAACAAAATTTACGAAGTTGCGCAGATCGAGAAAAAACTGGCTCTGACCCATGAGCAGCAACGGGTGAAATTACTGCAAACAGAAAATAAACTGAAGCAGGCACGCCTGAATACTTATTTATTTGCGGCTTTGTTTTTACTTCTTGTAATCATTTTTGGAACTTATTTCTACCGCCAAAGTGTCCTGCGTTCCAGGGTGATCCTTCGCCAAAAGCAGGAACTCGATCTTTTAAATGCAACGAAGGACCAGTTATTCTCCATTGTGAGCCATGATTTGAGGTCATCGGTACATGCACTCAGTGTCAGTAACTCCAAACTGAAAGACAAAGTTCAAAAGCAGGAATATGCCAGTTTGGAAAATCAGCTGGAAGAAAACAGTGTGATTGCAACCAACACCTACAACATGCTCGATAACTTGTTGAATTGGGCGCTTTTACAAACAAATGGCGGTTATTTCAAACAGGAAGAACACCGGTTAAGCATGCTGGTCGATCACGTAGCTTTTAACTTCAAAGGAGTTTTGAACCAAAAAGGGATCACTTTCGAAAATACGATTCCAAAATCGGTCAAAGTATTTGTAGATGCGGAATCGCTGAAGATCGTGCTGCGTAATTTTATGGATAACAGCATCAAATTCTCTGAATCCGGAGCAATGATCAGTGTGAGTGTACAGAGCGAGAATGAGGACGAAGTCTGTTTCCAATGGAAAGATACCGGGAAAGGAATGTCAGAAGAAACACGCCTGAAATTGCTCAGTGATTCGCCTCAATTGACCAAAAAAGACCACGAAAAAACCATCGGTTCAGGTTTGGGAATGAATTTATGTCGCGCAATGCTAGCAAAAAACGCTGGGAAATTAGATATTTGGAGTAGACAAAATGAGGGGACGGTTATGATCGTTACCTTAAAGAAATGTGCTGATGGAAAAAATTAAGGTCCTGATTGTTGAAGATACGGTAGCAGAAAGCGATAAATTGATAGATACATTGACTGAAAGTCAATTTGAAGTAGTAGGAGTGGCGCGCTCCCACCAGGAAGCCCTGCAGCTGTTCTACGCTAATAAAGTAGACATCGTGGTGATTGATATTTTCCTGAACGGTATTCCCGAAGGAATCACATTTGCCGAAACGCTCAACAATGTTCCCGAATCTTCCAGGCCATTTGTTTTTCTCACCAGTTCAACCGACCGAAGTATTTTTGAACGTGCGCGGCTTACCAAACCATACAGTTTCCTGCTAAAACCTTTCAATCCGCTGGAAGTACTTTATGCGCTGGAAATGGCCATTGAGAAGTTTTACGGACAACCCGATATCTTCCAGAGTGATGAAGAGGATACGGTGATCAGCTCCGAATTTTTGTTCATCAAGAAAAAGGACGCACTGAAAAAAGTCGCTGTTTCCGACATTATCAATATCGAAGTGGAAGAGCGTTATTGCTCCATTTTCGTAGGAACTGAGAAATTTGTGATCCAGATTTCACTGACCAAAGTAACGAATCTGCTGGATCCGTCTAAGTTTTACCGTGTACACCGCAATCACATCGTCAATGCGCATGAGATCGAAGAGATCCAGCCTTCTGACAGCTTGTTGGTAATGAGCAATAAACAGCATATCCCTATCAGCGATCACTACAAAGAAGTGCTGAACCAGTTTAAGATCATCAAGTAATTATCAATGATTAATTATCAATGGATCAAATCGGTTTTGATAATTAAATCATTCATCATTGATAATTGAAAAAATTCCATGCTTCATTTTAGGTTTTTCATGACATCGATTCCGGATTTCATGACATTCCAACGAAATCAAATCGGTAAGAATCCTATACTTGTTATAGTCAAAACGCAATAACAATGGGGTTGCAGACTAAAATGAAGAAAAATGGAATTATTACTTACAGATATAAGACTTTCACCACTTCCGGATGCTAAACTGGTTTTGGATGATATTAAAGACCTGGAGGCTTACCTGGAACTGTACTGGCATTTTTCCCGCGGAGAAATCTTGCCGTTCGATTTTCCTCAGAAGCATATGAATAGGTTTCCTGACAGGTCTTATAAACAACTGCTGATGACAGACATAGCCAATAAGATGAATACCATCAATACATACCTTGCTATTCAGAACGAATATTTGAAAAACTATTATGTATTGTACCTGCATTATGCGAACGGGATGGACATTCCTTCTGATTTCCCGGAAGAGATTATCGATCAGTTCCCAAGCAGAACTTATATCCATCAGTTAAAAGGGGCAATGACTGTATTACAGCAGGAAATTAATTCCGAGAGAGCAGCGATGTAAAAAAGATTACCACCGCTATTCACTGAAACACAAACTATAATAGCGCCTAAATGTTAGCTTTCACATGGGAGCAGAGGCAGTAGCGGCCTCTGCTTTTTTTAAGAGATTATTAAAAATTAAAATAACTACAAACGTCCTACCACTTACACTTGCGTAAAAGTTGCATCTTCATGAAAATCATATTGGAATGAAGGTGTAAAACAAAATCCTCCGTTCATTCAGCTGACGGAGGATTTTTCTCTTACGCTATAAGTAGAGTAGCTATTGGTTATTTCGAGTAAGAACTTTCCGGATCACCATTTTTTATAAAAAGATGACGGCACAAATGTCAGTTATTTCCATGGGTTAGGGACTAAGGGGAAACCCTCTATTTTGTGTAGGGCAATCGCGGATATCTTTCAAACTGGTATTTTTAACGTGAAATTTATCCGGATGATTAAAAAAGTAACAAAACTTTTGGGTGCCGCTTCACTGTTACTGCTTGTACTAAGTGCATGCAATGGACCCGATAGTACTGTTATTTATAAAGAAGAGGCAACCCAAAAACTGGACGATACCTGTTTTTGGCTGACCGGGCGGAAGCATTTTCACAATCCCGATTATTACCCTGTTTTCAATACCTATTACAAAAAGCAGATAAAACTTAAACGGTATGACAAAGCTGCTTGTGCACTAGGAGCATTGACAGAAGTAGAAATGTATTTTTCTTTTTTTAAGGAAAGTACACTGAAAGAAGTTAAAACCTTCAAAAAGTATTTTGAAGCAAAACTCCCGTGGGACCAAACACTTTTTGTGGAATCTTACCTTGGAAATTACCATGTCAACCAAAATGAATACCGGGATGCGATCCCATATTTCCTCAGTGTGGTAAAGAATAAGCCTTTTGATTACAATACCAGTGTCGAAGTTGCTCACGGTTACGGAGATTTGGCGTTTTGCTATTTTGCAATGGGGCAGCATGAAAAAGCCATGCAAAATGATTTAAAGGCACTGCAATGGTTTGAAAAAACAAATAATATTACCGGAAAAGGAGGTATTTATGACAACCTGGCACTCGTAAGTCTTTACACACGGAATTACAAAGATGCTGAAGCTTATTTTGATAAAGCAATGGTGTCTTTTAAAGAAGTAAATGACACCGTAAATATGTTCACTTCTTTGTACAATAAGATCATTCTTTACCAGGAAATGGGACATCCGAAAGAATACGAACTAATCAAATCCACTTATCTTCTTTTTAAGAAAAGCAAACTTATAGATGAATCGCTGGAGCTTTCCCTGTCTTCATTCTATATTCAGATCTTGTTGCGTGAAGGCCGGATATCGGAAGCTGAAAAGCTGCTGGATGACATGAAATTGATGGTTGAAAAATTGAAGTCAGCCACCGCCGATATCGAATACCTGATAGCATTAGCGGAGTATGAGATCGGATCTGGCAAGGGAATAACTGATATTCCGCTCATTGAAGAAGCATTGAAAGCCGCAGAAGAACAGGAAGATTATCAGAACCAGGTTGCTTTTGCTGAAGTATTGAAGAGTAATGCTGTCCTGGAAAAGAATTATAAGCAGGCCTATTTTTATTCTGAAAAACTAAAACATGCCGAGAATAAGATCAGTGATCATACAATCATTGCGAAGACCATGGAGCTGGACAAATTGTATGAAACCAAACGCAAAGAGAAGCAGATAGCACTTCAAAAAGAAACGATTTATAACGGGAAGATAACCATTGCTTTGCTGTTTTCTCTCCTGATGGTTCTGCTATTGGTCGTGTTCATTGTTTTTTCGCGCCAGAAACAAAATAAAATCAAAAAGGAGAATAAGCGTGCAAAGATTTACACCAAAAAATTACTGGATAAAACAGAAGAGGAGAGAAGGCGCATTGCCAGTGATCTACATGATAGCGTGAGCCACGAACTACTGAACCTGAAGCATTCAATTGTAGGGAATACGCCCAATTCCGGTGAAAAGATAGATTCAATTATCCGGGACATAAGAAGTATAAGCCGGAACCTGCATCCGGTGATGTTCGAAAAAGTGGGTTTATCAGCAAGTATTAACCAAATGCTCGACCGCGCGCAATCGATCAATCAGTTGATGGTAACTTCCGATATCGTTTACTGCGGATCTTTATCCGTATCGGATGAATTGCAGGTTTACCGGATTATCCAGGAAGCACTTTCCAATATTATCAAATATGCCGAGGCGGTTGCTGCAAAGATCATCATTCGCGAAAGCCAGGAAGATTTGATGATACAGATCAAAGACAATGGAAAAGGATTTAATGTGTCTGAAACACTTTCTAAAAAAGATGCTTTCGGACTTCACAATATCATTCAACGCAGTAAGGCCATCGGAGGTCATGCGAAAATACACTCCGACAAGAACGGGACCATCATCACTATTGACTTAAAGAAAACAACATGACAATCATCATTGCAGACGATCATCCGTTTACCCTTCAGGGAACTCAGAGTTTTGTGGAATCATACGGATACCAGGTTATTGCGACTTGTGCTAACGGTGTTTCGGCCCTGAATATGATCCAGCTCCGCATACCGGATATTGCTATTTTGGATATTAACATGCCCGCGCTTGACGGCCTGGACGTGGCCAAAAAAATACAGGAATTAAGATTGAAGACCAAAGTTATTCTCCTGACAATGCACAATGAGATGACTATTTACAACAAATCCAAAGAATACGGAGTATACGGTTATATCCTGAAAGAGCATGCACAGGTGGAGTTGAAAAACTGTTTGACTGAAGTCGCAAAGGGAAACCAATATGTGAGCAATTCTCTTCTGAATGACCTGGTAAGTGTACGTGAAACAGGAACCAGTGAATTGGATAAGCTCACTTTCTCGGAACGAAAGATCATTGAATTGATCGCTCAGCAAAAAACAAGCAGGCAGATTGCCGAAATGCTTTTCCTGTCAGAAAAAACCATTGAAGGGCATCGTTCCAATATCATTGAAAAACTGGGATTGCCCAAGGAAAAGAACGTCCTTTTGAAATGGGCATTGAAGAACGGTTTGGAGTAAGATCCGTGATGCATTTATTTTCAAATTGAAAAAACTTGTTTTCAATTTGAACATCTTTTCATATGATCTTCAAATACCGGGTATGCACTCGTCTTTCCGAAATAAGAAAATGTAAAGAAGGAAAAAGCTTTTAAAAACAAGGGGTTTTAAGCGGTTTTGACTTCTGATAGCTTTGTTTTTAAATCGATTTAGCATTCGTTGCCATTGGTTGGAATGTAACTTTTTTTGCTTGGTATAGTTGTTGTCTATATGCAATCACCAGGCTGGAACGGTTCATTAAAATTAAAGAGTATGGCACGTTTTATATCATTCAGTTTAGCAGTAGTTGTAGTTAGCAGCATGTTTGCTTTTGCTCAGAAATATGAGCCGGTTCCGATGTGTCTTTTCGTCCAGGAAACTGCTTTTGATCAATCTTTTTCCGGAGAGATTTCCGGATCGAATGATCAGTCGGCTTCCCTGACAATGAATATCCACAATACCTTCAATTCGAATTACCTGACACTTGAAATAATCGGTGGAACGGCAAAAGCACTTCCGTTTGAATTAGTGAATGCGCAGGGAGAAGAAATGTATTCGGGAACAATTAGTGGAACTCAATTGATCGAAACAGAATCGTGGCCTGTCGGAACCTATTATTTCCGATGTGGGTCGAAACGCGAAACTATTTATATCATGAGGTAATATACCAACCTTGAAGTAAGAGCAAAAAAGCCGGCTTGAATGTTCAAACCGGCTTTTTTAATGCGTTTTTATATTATTGAATGCTGATCGCGCGCTGCGTAACAACGTTTTCAGAAATCAATCGAACAAAATAAATTCCTGGCTGTACCTGGATGTCCATTCCCACAGTTGTTTCACCTTTAGCAACTGTTTTTTCGGTAATTTGTTTTCCTTGTGCATCGATAATCACCAATTGAGATTCTTCTGTTAAAGCGGCAAAATTAACCTGGAACGATCCGTTATTCGGTACAGGATAGATTTCCATGGAGGATTCTCCTAATTCTGAAATTCCGGCCGTACAGTCAACAACCGTTACCAAAATGCTGTCCGTAAGTGTACAATTGTAGTCATCTGTTACAGCTAATACTACTTCACCTGTGTTTTGTACCGGGTAAGAATTGAAGTTGTTGTTCACACCATTCCAGGTATAAGAAGTATAACCGTTTCCTCCTGGGATAATGTATAAACCGTCTTCCGAACAAACAGTTGTATCAGCCCCCAGGTCAAGTGTATTGAATGTAAGCGTCAGTTTACTCGGGCAGCCAAAGTTTGCGGAAGTAGCAGTTAATTGCATTTCCATGTCTGTTGCTTCGAAGTAAAGTAATGTTTCCTCATCACCTCCGAAAGTAGATGTACTACCTTCATAATGCGCATAAAAACGATTGTTCGACGGGTGAACAATAAAACTGGCCATATCTGAAAAATCGGTGATGGAAAGAATGCTTGTGTAGGTATCTGTTGTAAAGTTGTAATCTACAATTGAATCATCCTCATCCCGGAAATAAGCATGACGGTCTGTTCCGTCAAATCCCGACATTCCCCAGGAAGCCCAGTTCTCAGAACCATATACGTTCAGGGTGTGTTGGCCCATTGGCGTAACCAATCCGTTCAAAATAGAAATGTGGTAAAAATCATAATTTCCGTATGCAGTTCCAACAATCAATTCATTGTAGCCAGCAAGCATAACTCCCTGATCATTAGTTCCTAATGTAATAGGTTGAGAAAGCATGATTATCTCTGTTCCATAGCTTAAGTCTTCATTGAGTGAGCGTAAAGCATTCATGGTAAATTCATCCGTATTGTCAGAGTTTGGAGTAAATGGCGCTGTTGTATTGTAAAGTGTATACAATTTCAAAGATGCCAGATTCGTAAAGATTCCGTCACGTTTAGGCAGATCAATCCCGTTTTGTAGGTTCAGGTCGAATCGGGCTGTAGCATTATCTCCGACAATGTATACGTAGTTTGAAGTTACCGCTATTCCGCCGCGGTCATCTCCGTTAATTTGCTCGTGATCAATGGTTTGAAAATTGCTGGTGTCTATAGCCGTCAGTTCATATTGGTAAGGAACCGAAACGGTTGCAGTATACAGCTCTGTTGGGTTGGATGTGATGGGAGGTAGCATCATAATGTTTCCGGTTCCAAGTATGTTCAATAAGTTGACATCTGTGGCATACACCTTTACGTTGTTTCCGTTATCGAGTACTGTCCATGCGTTTTCACATACTACTTTCGATTCGTCCGCCGGATTTTCAAGCACAGTGAATTGGGCGTTGTCTTGTGTATAGCATCCGTTAGCTTCGGTAAGCGTATATGTGATGTTATAAATTCCGAAACCACCAGGTAATGTACTCAGATCAAGTGTATTGTTCGTAATTCCCATACCACTGAAAGTACCACCGGTTGGAGATCCAACCAAATTGAACGGGCCTTCGGAATGACAAAAAAGACTATCTGTTAATGAGAAACTTGCTTGTTGAGAAGGAACACCGGTTAAACAATAGTTGTATTCCAGCTCGACGCGTGCTCTGCTGGATGAACAATACGGATATACATTTCCTTGCTTTACCAGCTTGATGACAGCACTTCCGCCGTAAGAATTAATAGTTGAAAAAGGGATTGTAAGCTGCGCCGAGAAAGGAGCACAGGTGCCGGAATTATAGCTGAAAGTACCAAGAAGTACCAATCCGGGGCCAAATACGTTATATGAACCACCATCAAAATATGCTGAACCATCAATAGTCATGACCGCGTCTTGGTAAGCTCCTGCGGGTAATGTATTGAAGGTATAATACATCGTGTCATTGGAATAATTGATGGGGTTGTAATCGTCATTACTCGGTGTGCTCCCGTAACCTGAAAAGGTTTGGGAGTGTCCGGTGAAAGTGGTTAGCAAGCCGAGAAGCAAGCCGCTGAAGTAATTTTTTTTCATGTTTAGATTTTTGACGAAACTAGGCCTTTTGTAGACCGGAATTTCTCCGAGTAATTAAATCAGGGGTAACCCCTGTGCCTGAAAAGTGCTTTGAAATAGTGGCTTTCAGAGGGTTTTGAATGGTGATTTTCAAATGGTCCATTTGATTTTCAGCAAGTTACTGATTCCTGGTTTTTCGTTTAAAAGCCAGCTCAGGGTTTCCCCTTGATCGCAAAGATGGCGTCGGATTTGTTAAGATAATCGGAGAAAGAACAGTGTACCGCTATACAGATACCATTCACCGATTTTTAAAAAAATCAGGTTTAACGAATTCGGATAATGCGTAATTTTAAGTGTCTTTTTGACAACTAATCTGTATCGATTTATGGAACAGCAAACCATTATCAAAGTCCGGAATTTGTCCAAGAAATTCGGGTCCTTCGAAGCAGTCAAAAATGTTTCCTTTACGGTTCATAAAGGAGATGTCTTTGGCTTTTTAGGACCAAACGGAGCCGGCAAAAGTACCACCATCCGCTGTTTATTGTCACTCATTAGTCCGGACAACGGAAGCATCGAACTATTCGATAAGTCCCTGCAAAGAAATCGTTCGGAGATCCTGGCAAACATTGGAAGTATTATTGAAAAGCCGGATTTCTACAAATACCTCTCGGCACAAAAGAACCTGGAAATCTTTGCACGTATTTCCGGGGCCGATGTTTCAAAGAAGGAAATTCATGAAATGCTCGATTTTGTTGGGCTTGGAGATCGCGCGAAACACAAGGTAAAAGGATTTTCCCATGGTATGAAACAGCGTCTGGGCATAGCCCAAACTTTGCTGCACAAACCGGAGCTGATTATTTTGGATGAACCGACGACCGGATTGGACCCACAGGGAATTATTGAAATCCGGAACCTGATCCTGCGGCTGAAGAACGAACAGAACAAAACCATTTTGCTCTCTTCACACCAATTGTCAGAGATTGAATTGATCGCCAACCGCATGGTCATTATCAACCAGGGAAGATCCATCGTGGAAGGTTCAGTGGACGAATTATTGAACAGTGAAGAGACCATGGTACGCATTGAGATCGATTCGGTAGATTCGGCTCTCGAATTGGTCCGATCCAGGTTTAATCCTGCCGAAATAACCCGCACTTCTGCAAAGGAGCTGGAAGTATTGATTTCAAAAAAACGCATTCCGGATCTGACAAAAGAACTGGTATTAGCCGGGTTTACCATTCATGCCGTGGAGCCAAAACGCAAACTGGAAGATTATTTCATTAAAACCATTCAATCCTGATGCTTTTCAAAAATACGTACAACGAGTTCATTAAGATCGTATCAAAACCCCGGAGTTATCTGGGATTAGGAGCTTTAACGGTCTTGATCGGTTTAATCATCTTTGCCATGAAGGCGGATGGAGAATCCATGGTTTCTTTCGTGACGGCCAGTTTCGAACAAACACTTTCGTTCAACGGGAAATTGGTAAACGGAAACCTCATTGCCTTTATCATTTTGCAGATGCTGGTGGTCCACATTCCATTATTGATCGCTTTGGTAACGGGAGATCTCATTTCCGGGGAAGCAGCAATGGGAACAATCCGCATGCTGGCCAGCAAACCCATTTCACGGACTCAGATTGTCCTTTCCAAATTCATCGCCGGGGCCATTTATACGCTGGTTATTACACTTTGGCTGGGAATATTGTCCCTGCTGGTTTCTCACCTGGTATTCGGATCCGGGGATTTAATGGTGTTAAACAGCGACGGACTGGTCATTTTACCCGAAGCTGATATTTTATGGCGTTTCGGACTGGCATTTTGTGTGGCTTATTTGTCCTTGCTCACAGTTGCAACACTTTCGATCTGTTTATCGGCCTTTGCAGAGAATTCCATAGGCCCGATCGTTGCAACCATGGCAATTATCATCATTTTTACCATTATCGGGAGTTTGGATGTTACTGTTTTCGATACTATCAAACCGTATCTGTTTACGACACACATGGCTTCCTGGCGAAGTTTCTTCGAAGATCCCGTACCTTTTGATGACATTATCAATTCTATCGTCATTTTACTCACACATATTGTACTGCTTGTCGGAATTACCTTATTTAAGTTTAACAGAAAAGACATCACATCGTAATGAAAAAAGTCCAAAATCATCGAAAGCAATACTTCCTCTTGTTTGGTTTCCTGTTTGCAGCCTTCGGGGGGGGATTTGCACAAGAACCGGAAAAAGTCATTGATAAGATCAATGCGAAGATCACTTCCGTCAAAGATTATACGGTCAATGCGCACATAGATGCAGACATTCCGATGATCAAGATCATGCCTTCCAATGCCAAGATCTATTTCAAGCAGAAGGATAAAGTGAAAATCGAATCGAAAGGAATTACCATTTTGCCGAAGCAGGGTTTTACGGAATTGAATACATTTTTGTCCGATAAATCCAAATACTCGGCTGTGTTCGGTGATTCACTGAAAATCAATGGTACGGATACACGCCTTATTAATATCATTCCGAATGCAGCCTCCGGAGAAATCGTATTGGCGAAGATTTGGGTCGATCAAAAAAACTCGGTGATCATGCGTTCGCAGGTTACAACGCAAACAAATGGAACGGTAAAAACCGATTTTAAGTACGGATCGCAATTGAGATACGGCCTGCCCAGTGAATTGAAGTTCGAAATCGATGTGAAGAAATTCAAAATGCCTAAAAGCGTTGCTGCAGATATTAATAAAACTTCCACGGATCCAAAAAAGGCTAAGGAGAAAAAGCGTACAAAAGGAACGATTACGATTACTTTGAGCGATTACAAAGTCAATGGCGGATTGAGTGATGCTATTTTTAAGGATAAGAAAAAGTGATAACTTTTGATACAGAACAAGCGTCAGTGCAGTTCTAAAAAGGGGAATTATCAAGATGAAAAACGCTTGACGCCGCAGTCTGGCTTTTAAGGCTACCAGGATGTGTGAATTTCAAAATACTGCCTAAAATAAATAGTGCGCCGGCGCGTTGTAATGCATTAAATTAATCATTATGAACCGTTTCGCCTTTTTAATTGCTCTTTTTAGTACCCTTTCATACGGACAGGAAACCACTGATCGTTTAAGACCCGGAATTCAAATCTCTTCTGTTTTTTCAAGTAGCGAAGCCCATGGGATTAGTCCTGCTCTGACTTTGAATTCTCGCAGGTGGATGCTTTCTGCAGGCCCACGATTTGACTATAAGAGAATGTTTCGTGAAAAATCAACCTTCTATGTGCGCAATAAGCAGCTGATTATCGATGCATCATTCCGTTATTATTTCATGTCTGAAGCGAAGAGAACACGTCTTTTTGCACAGGCAGGAGCAGAGTACGGGTATTCACATATTGCTTATAACTATGATTACATCAGCGGAGAGATGCTTGCATACGGTCCGCAAATCGATTACAATTTCCGCGGAGAATGGGATAGAAAAACGCATTACCTAAGTGTTTACGGAGGTTTTGGGGTTGATGTACGAATCTGGAAACAACTCACTGCTTTTGTAAGTTGTGGCGCAGGAACTTCTTTTTCCCATACCGAATCTGTCCTTTATAATATCGATTCGGAGCAAGTGGAATATACTTCAAAACATAGGCCAAACGCTAAATTCAGCTGGATTGCTTCTACAGGTATTGGCTACCGTTTTTAAGGATAGTAGAGGCGAAAAATTTTTCAACCCTACTAGTTTACTGCATAATTTAAGTCATTCTGTAGCAATCTTCAACAAAGCTTCTTTCAGATCAATCTTGTTCGTGTCGTATAAAATCACTCCCATATCAGTGTAAGTCTTCCGGAAAGCTTTTGTTTCCTTTTTGTTCAAAGGTTTTCCCAGGTAAATAAAGTAAACAGGAATATTGCCGGCTTTGAATTCATTTAAAATAGCCTGGGTTTCGCTGTTTAAGACAAATTCACCATCCGTCAGCAGCAATACCGCATTTACACCTTTTTCCAGTTTGTCGGAAGCCAGGAGTGTTTTCACTGTTTCAAATCCGCGTTGAATGTTTGTTTGACCGAAAGCGTGTATGCGTTCGATTTTTTCGTGGATATGCTTTTTCTGGTTGCAGGGAACAGATTGCAGCAGGATATCTGATTTCCCGGAAAAGGTAACAACTGAAATGCGGTCCACTTCACGTTGTATCCTGACCAGGTTTGTTGCATGCTCCTTCAAATGCGCCAATTTCCCGGATTCGTTCATGGAAGAGGAAGCGTCCAGCAAATAAACCAAATGATGCGGAGCTGCTTTTTGTATCAGCAATTCTTCATTACTGAGATTGGCAGTTACTGAAGCAGAATCCTTCGGAATGGATGGGGGTATTTCTTCCGAATATTCGAATTTATAAATCAATCTCGGAGCCATTAGAAGCACGTTTTGGTTCGTATCGATCTCGGAAGGGGAGAGACAGCAGTCAGAGGTTTTGCGAAACGTTAGTCCGTCGGCAATTGCAATGTAATCGTTGTAATCTTCTACAACTGCGTTGTAACTTCGAACAAACTCATTGTAAGCCTGCTGAGATTTCTTGACGTAAGGTTCCGTTGCGTATTTGGAAGTGGCAAACCAATAAAGCCTGCTCTGCATGGATGTATAAAAAGTACGGTAGCGTGTATGAAGCCAGAATCCACTGCGCAAAACACCATATCCGCGCGTTTTGTAAAGGTAAAGTGAATCGTTTTTCAAACCTGTTGCATTCAACTGCCTGATTTTGGCATCGTATTTCGCATTATTGGAAAGATTTTCGGCATACAATTCTTTTTCCCAGTTTGTTAATGTATTCATCGTCAGGTTCAACTCCTGGAGTCCTTGTTGCAATTCTTTATGAGTTTGGAATGGTGGATAATGGAAATTGCAGTATGCTACCAAAGCATTGTCCAATTCTTTCAACCGGGAATAGCATTCTTTGAAGAAACGTTCATGCGCTCTTAAAATCTTTTTAGCTGTTTGGAATTGAGTGTCAGACCGGTATTTTTTCTCCGAAACATAGTTGATCAGTTCTTCATGAATACTGTATAAGCTATCTGTTGAAGCCAGGTATTTATCAAGTATTGCACCAAATGAAGTGTATTCGCTTTTGGGTTTTGCCTGTATGTTTAAAACTGTTTCACGTGCTTTCAGCCATGGAATGTAATCTGCCTGGTAAGCCGGAATCTGGTTCTCCTTGTTGGGGGTAATCTCTTTAAAGCGAAAGTCCTGCTCAATATCTGTATAGCTTAAAAGTCCGCTGTGTTGTGTTTTGCTGCAGTAGAAATAATTCTCATTTACCCTTTGAGCGCTCATGTGAAGTGCTTTCTGTAGTTGAAGTGCATCGAAATACCAATCCTGGTGACACTGACTGAAGGCATTCATTAATTCGATTACATGATTGAGCTCACGAACTGATTTATTCCGGTTTTGTGCGTTGCAAACAGTAGAAAAAAGGATACAAGCGGTGAAGAGTAAATGTTTTAAAAAGCTCATCAATCGATAATTCAGACGTTAAATTAATGAAAATTCTCAGCCGGGGAAATGAGATTGACTTTAGATGGGATAATTTCAGCCATTCCATATCTAATAACTCCCTGAAAAATAAATACCATTCAAACAGCTTTACCACTTTTAAGGTATTGATGAAGCAGGTTCGTATTCGTACATTTGTTTAAGTTGATTTTTACAATTCATAACTGAAATGAAGGAAGAGCAAAAAACGAAATTGGGTGCAAGTTTGACAGACCGTTTATTGGAAGAACGACTGAATAACATGCCAGTTTTTGATGCTTCCGAAGATGCTTTGAACCGTTTGGTAGATCTTGCCAGGGAGGGTGTTACCGAATTTCCGAAAGAACTGATCCATCAGGTAGAAATTTCGGACATGCTTCAGGCACTAAAAAAATCACACGGAAATTACCTGAATACCAAACTTCCGGAAATTGAACAGTCTATTTACAATCTATACAGTAAACAGGCCGATTCAGACAATGTATTGCTGATGTTGTGCGGTTTCTTTATTTCTTACCAAAAGAAATTGGTTGCTCACATTCAATACGAAGAAGTTTTCCTGTTCCCTTATATTGAATCGTTATTGGAATTCAGGAAATCAGGAACACCAATTGACCGGGAGCGTTTCGGGAATTTTACCTTGAAGCAGTTCTTTGAGAACCATTCCAACCTGGAAGAAGACCTGAATGAAGTACGAAATAAGATCACGGAAAATATAGCAGGTCTGAAGACTCCTTTGGCTTTCCGTATATTTATGACCCAGTTGGAGCATTTTGAAAAAGACCTGGCAATACATGCTGTTTTGGAAGACGATGTGCTTTTACCGCGCCTGGTAGAACTGGAAGTTCATTTGTTGGGATAGTTGAAAAAGTTCAAATGCTTGCGCTAAAGCTTCAGCATAGGCGCAAAGATTCAAAAAAGTTCAAATTCCGGAAAAATCCTGACTCTTGACTCAAATGGTCCTGGCTCTCTCGTTGACATTCCAATTTTCTCTTCCCGATTTGTTTGGCTTGATATTTGTCTTTTCGTAACTTCAACAAAAAATAGGATATAATGAGACTGACATTTCTTGCCATAATAGCGTTAATAAGCGCACATTCTTTTAGCCAGATTACTTTCGAACACGGAACCCTGGATGAAGCATTGAAAAAAGCAAAAGAGGCTAAAAAACCTTTATTCGTAGATGTTTTCGCGGTGTGGTGCGGACCTTGTAAACAGATGGCGGCAACTGCTTTCGTTGATCCTGAAGTGACAGCTTTCTACAATTCCAACTTTATTTCTTTGAAATTAGACGGAGAAAAGAACGATGGTCCTGAAGTGATGCATAAATATGGTATCAGTGCTTATCCTACATTGTTGTATTTCAATGCAAACGGAGAGCTGGTGGCAAAAGTGGTTGGCGGTCAACAGGCAAAACAACTACTTGCAAAAGGAAAAGAAGTTCTGAATCCGGAAGGAAATCCGGTTTTCCTGGCAAACAAGACATACCAGAAGTCTAAAAAGAAACGCGAAGATCTGAAGGCTTTTGTGAAAGTTTTGTCAGATAATGAGCATGATTCTTTGACCAAATATGCGGCAGAGTATTACCAGAAATACCCAAACCTGGATTTAAAAGATCCGGTTGAATTACAGGTGTTTAATAGTGCCGTTCATGATTATAAATCTCCTTTGAGCAAAGAATTCCTGAACAACGAAGAAAACGTGAAAAACCAGGATGCGTATCTGGGTAAGATCAACGATTATTTCATGACAACTTTCCAGCAGGCGAAAGCAGCCAATGATTTTGAGATTATGCAGAACATGGTAGTGGAAATTTATCCTTATCTGCAGAAGTGTGATATTCCCGACCTTCCTTCCCAGGCAGATTACATGGAATATGTGAAAAGCCAGTTTGTCCGCTGATTCGGGTGAGATTTATGTAATAATCAGGGAATTTTTTGTAATGGTAATGCTTTGATATTGAATGACCTTTGTAAGAGAGAAGAAGGTAGTACATTAAATATTAAAGTTATGTCAGAGCAAGAGAGAAACACAGGTTCCGATACGAATCAAAATCGTGATCGCGAGCAGAATCAGAACCAAAATCAGGGATCTGGTCAAAGTCAGTCTACAGGTTCAAATCCGAATACGGGTTTTAACCAAAACCAGGGTAACCCGAGTGCTCAACGTGAGGATTCGCAGACTAAACAAGGTCAGGGAAATCAAAACCAGGGTAATTCGGGAGGCAATCAGTGGAATGAAAGAGGGAATGAACAGGATTCCAACACAGGTACAGGTACCAACATGCATGCAAACCAGGGATCCGGCCAAAATTCAGGTACAGGACAAAACACTGCACCGTTCCAAATTACGGGCAATTGGGGACAGCAATCATCCCGATTAAAGGATAAGTATAGTCAGCTTACAGATTCCGATCTGGATTTTAAACCCGGGCAGGAAGATCAATTGATGAACCAAATCGGTACAAGACTCAACAAGTCGCGTGATGAAGTCACAAATATCCTGAACGAGTTTAATAATCCGAATCACAATCAGCAGAATCCATCCAATAAGAACCAGTCTGATCAAGGCCAGTTTAACGAGGATGAAACTGATCGATTCACGCTGTAATAATTGTTTTTAGATGTGTAAAAAAGCTAAAAGCTACTATTAGTTGATTAATAGTAACTGTTAGGTTCTATCTAGAGAAGGGCGCCGGTCAATTTGACCGGCGCTTTTTTGTGGCTGAGCCCCGTTTCTTAAGTATTCAAACACAAGGCTTTTTTGAAATAAAGGCATAGAGAGAAGTCAAAAGTATCTTTAACAATCCTTAAGGCTTCTGTAAAATATGCAATTAATGAGTCGAATCATGTAATGTTTTAAAAGATTTCAACTCGCATATTTGTTACAGGTGAAAACAAATTCACTGTTAATCTGGATAGTCATGAAAAGAATAATAATCCGCCTGGGATTATCACTTTTGGTAGTCATTCTTGCGAGTTGTACAGATACCGGGTCAAAGAGAGTTGACAGAGCTGCGGATGGGGTACAGGATGCAAAAGAAGATTTGGACCAGGCACAAAGAGAATATGAGGAAGAGGTTGCCGAATACCGGCGTTCCGTTCAGGAAGATATCGATAATAACAGACTTGAAATCGAGCGCCTGAGAGCAGAAAAAATCAATGCTCGTTCGGATGTCATTCAAAGAAGAAATGAACGAATTGAAGCACTGAAAAAGCGCAATAATGAAATGGAAGCTCGTATGCAGGAAATGAAAAATACGAGAAGAGAAAACTGGCAGGAATTTAAAAGAGAGTTCAATAATGATATGGATGAACTCGGACAAGCTTTTAGAGATCTTGGAAAGGACAATGTCAAGTAATACAAATAAGAGTCTGCAACGGCAGACAGTAATAATAGCAAGCCTTTGCACGGTCATTGAAGAATACCATGTTGATAGGTTAAAATTGGTTTTTAGAAAAGGAATCCGCTGTAGAAATGCTGCAGCTCCGGCCTAAGCATACAGCGGACTCCTTTTTTATTTCAACGACCTTATAGATTTCAAAACTAACAGACAAATTTCCGGCCCGCTCCGGCGGACGGGAAAAATTATTCACCAATTAATACAAATGATCATGAGAGCAATATTGAGCACCATAGCAATTATAGTAGTTATCGGTTGGGCCATCGGGTACTTTGGTTACCATACCGGAGGTTTATTTCACTTAATTTTGGTAATTGCACTGATAGCAATAGTTTTGCAGCTGATTCCGGGAAGAAGGGATTAATGATATATGTGAAGTTTAATACAAAACCATTTGGCAATATGTGTTGTTGAATGGTTTTTTTTGGGTTTAAACGGTAGAATGGAAATGTGAAATAATTATAAAACATAACAATGTTATTTTGCTGCACGTTTTTTTCGTTGTATCTTAGATCCATAACACACGCACAACATTATTACTGAATTTATAGCATATTAAAATTTCTAAGGGATTACCAATATTTTTCTGATACCTGAATAACTAAGTGAACAGAGTTAGTTTTTAATTTAAAAATTAAAGTGGGATGAAGTTATTTATTAAATACATGGTAAGTCTTCGTTGTAAGATGATTGTGAAGGAGGAACTTGCAAATCTGGGTTTGCGCCCGAGTAAAGTAGAATTGGGAGTTGTGGAGGTGAAAGATCATGTGTCTGATGAACTTCGTGAAAAAATACGGATAAATTTGTCCAAATGCGGACTGGAACTGTTGGAAGACCGGACTAGTATCCTGATAGAACAAATAAAAGGGGTTGTTATCGAAATGATCCATTACTCGGATGAAGCCCCAAAAGTCAATTATTCTGATTACATCAGTGAAAAACTCAACTACGACTACACATACCTTTCAAATGTGTTTTCTAAAGTAAAAGGAATTACGATTCAGCAATTCATTATCATGAACAAGATTGAGCGCGTAAAAGAGCTTTTGATGTACGATGAAATGAATCTCACAGAGATTTCTTACAAGTTAAATTATAGCAGTGTAGCGCATTTGTCCAATCAATTCAAGAAAATCACCGGGCTTTCTCCGTCTTTCTTCAAACAGACAAGACATGAAAGGAGTAACCTGGAAGCATTCTGATAAGATTCAAAAAAAATTGGGTATTTGAAAAAATCTTACTCAAAAAAACAACAATTAGTCCAATAAGTTCAGCATTCAGAATGTTGAACTTATTGGTTGTCTTCTTCTAAATCAGTGTGATTTTCACCGCCCAGACTGTAATAATTATTTTCTTCATCTTCATTACCGGTATCTTCCTGTTCATCATCCAGTTCTGAGCCGGGGACGTCCAGGTTTTTGTCAATGGAAGATTCATTGAAAGACTTCTTCCTGACAGGGTTTTCAGGGTCAAGGTCCTTTTCTTCTTTATCGGTTCGATAAATATCCTCACTTGCCGGATAAGCCGGATACCCTGGAAATTGTTCCTGATCTTTTCCGTCTTTTTTGCTTGATTTCTTTGTACTCATGACTTTCGTATTGATCAATCAATTTACGAAAATTCCGAACAAGAATTAGTGCAGGTATGAAAGGATTCTCTTATATCATTTACAGATTCAAAACATGCTGGTTTTGAATTTCTCTACAATCCCATCAAGCGCTTGATCCATTTCAGTTTTCCTTCGGAATAGGGTGGATATTTGAGCTTTGTTTCAAACCAGGTTGCTTTTTCCAATACGCTTTTGTAATGAGAAAATGTTTTGAATCCTGCTTCACCATGATAGGATCCCATTCCGCTTTGCCCCACACCGCCAAATGGTAAACGGCTGTTGGAAATATGCATGATAGCTTCGTTGACTGCTCCGCCTCCGAATGAAAGTTCGTTCAGTAATTTGTTTTTTATGGAATTGTCATTAGTGAAGACGTAGCAGGAAAGCGGTTTTTCACGCTTTTTGACCTCTGAAATGGCCTCTTCCAAAGACTCATAAGTGATTACCGGTAGAATTGGGCCGAAAATTTCTTCCTGCATGACCGCATCGTCGAAGGTGACGCGGTGCATTAAAGTCGGCTGGATAATCCGTTCTTCTTCCCGGATTTCTCCACCGAAATAGATTTTCTCTTTATCGATCAGTTTCTTTAGGCGCTCTACATTCCGGTCGTTGATGATTCGGATGTAGTTTCCATTCTCCACGGAGTAGCCTGCTTGTTCGATTTCTGCTTTTGCCAGTTTTAAAAATGCATCTTTCATGCTTTTTGGGAGCATTACATAATCCGGAGCAATGCATGTTTGGCCCGAATTGAGGAATTTAGCCCAAATGAGCCGCTTGACACCCATTTTCAGATTGGCTCCTTCGGTAAAAATGGCAGGGCTTTTTCCTCCGAGTTCCAATGTAACGGGAGTGAGGTGTTTAGCGGCTGCTTGGTATACAATTCTCCCTACATTGGTGCTTCCGGTAAAGAAAATCTTGTCGAAGCGTTGTTCGAGTAATGCGCTTGTTTCATCAACTCCGCCTTCTACAACCCGGAAAAATCCCGGATCAAACGAGTTGTTGATTAACTCTGCTAAGATCCTGCTGGTATTGGAAGGAAGTTCGCTGGGTTTCAGGATAACGGTATTTCCGGCAGCTATGGCCGCAATGGCTGGAGCTAATGACAATTGATAAGGGTAATTCCAGGCGCCAATGATCAGTGAAACTCCCAATGGTTCCGGAATGATGTAACTTTTCGCCGGGAAGTTCACCCAGTTTGTCCGAACGCGTTTTCGTTTCGCCCACTTTTTCAATTTGCGGCAGGCTTCATCAATATCCAGGAAAACAAGCCCGAATTCATTGGTGAAAGTCTCGAAAGGGGATTTGCCGAAATCAGCGTAAATGGCTTCGTTCAAGCGATTTTGGTTCGACAATAACAGACTCTTAAGCTTTTGTAACTGCTCCGTTCTGAAATTCAGGTCCTTCGTTTGATTGGAATTGAAAAATACGCGTTGCTGATCAATGAATGCTTTCATAGTCTTAAGTTAGCAAAATAAGCAGATCATTGAAAACAAAACGCTTTAAAATTGTCTTCTCTGGATATAATTTAAAGTCTCAATTTTTCCAGTGATTCTATCTGACTTAGAGAAGTAGCGGCTGGATTTTCCCTTCGTTACATAAATAGCATTACTCAATAAATCTCTCTCCCGGATAATGAATTTCGAATCGTTTGGTAAACCTTCAATATCCAATAAAATGTGAATGTTTACGGTAATATTCGGTTTGATTACCTGGCCTAAATCAGTTACACAGCCAATTGTTTTACCATTACAAATCACTTTACTTTGTGCAGTGATTCCATGAGAGTTTTCGAAATTAATAACCAACTCTCGGTTCGATTGCCCACATGAATAAAGTAACAATAAAGAGAAAATGAAAAGAAGTCTCATAGAGTTAAGATAGCTAAAAATTGATGATGCAAAAATAAACTTCGTGCGCTTAGTGCACCTGGTGGTTTCTCTATTTCGTTTTCTCATTCACTTCATGCACCTCTTTTTTGATATCGCGCAATTCATGCAGCATGGAATCCTGGGTTTGAGCAGGCTTTTTGAAGCTTTCATCCATCATGTCATTGAATTCCTTACCCCAGTCAATTTCCTTGATGGCTTTACCGTTCACGTGGTCAGAGCTTTTTAAAGCATATTTCGACTTTCCGGGAATAACATAAAGTGCGTTGCTGAAGATACCGTCTTTCGCGATCAGGAATTTGGAATCGCGCGGTAAATGATCGACTTTATCTAAGTGGATATGAACGTCAATTTTATAATCCTTGCTGAACTCGATTTCAGTAACGGTTCCCACATCCTGCTTTTTGATGATCACATAATCGCCTTCGTCCAAACCGTTGATTTCTTCAAACGAAATAACCAGGTCACGCTTGGGATCACTGCAGGAAAACAAAAGAACCGAAAGGGAAAAGATGATGAGGAATTGTTTCATTTTAAAGGTATTTGGAAGTAAAGATAATTGATTAGATTGATTGCGAAACAGATTCCATTTCCTCATTCTGTTTCTGTTTCAAAGAAACGACTTCTACAAAACAAGATTCATCCCGAATTTCCAGCTTTTGACTGTGTTTGAAGTTCAAAACCTGACCGTTCTCGCGTATTTCGGTGTTTTTAGAAAGATCCAGTGTTTCGATCAGCCAGCCGGATTGTTGTGCTTTTTCTTTTGCGAGAATTCCTTCATCGTCGAAATTGCCGTCCGGTGAGGAATAGAAGGCCGTGTAACCGTAATTGATATCGACTGCAGGTGACCACAATGCTTCTCCGATTGTTTGAGAAACACCGGTAAACAGTTGCTGCTCCATGGCTCTTGCCCGGGCGCCAATATGCACGCGCGTAGCGCCTTTCAGTGTTTCCGTGCAGGAAGGCACTAAAATGAACTCAGCACCGGCTTCTGCCAATAAATGACCTCCAATCGGAAACTCGATATCGAAACAAATCTGAACGCCAAATTTCCCGAACCGGGTGTCGAATACCCGCAGAGCTCCGTCGGAACCGGAGATTCCCCAGGATTCATCTTCGAAACGGGTCATAAAATGTTTGTCCTGGTGGGAAAAGGTGTTTTCGGTAAACACAAAGCAGCGATTTACGGTTTTTTCTCCCAAATCAACCGGAAAGCTCGGTGCAACGATGACACAGTGGTATTTCTGAGCAAATTCCCGGAACGATTCGATGAAATAGGGCAGAAGCTCCTGTATTTGATCGATCTGAAGTTTCAAATCATTTCTCACAGCTTCTGAAAACAGAGAAGTTAATTCCATGCTTCCGTATTCGGGAAATACCAGGATTTGAGCGCCTTGAGAACACGCATCTAAAATCCAATTTTCGGTGTGTTTTTTCCAATCTTCCAATGATTGATGGAATGTGATCGGGTATTGTGCCAATGCAATTCTTACTTCCATTCTTTGGTCCAAAAAATCAGTTCTTTCTCAGTTTCCTGTGTTTCGTTCCTGTCGAGCCATGCCATGCGGCAGGAATAATCCTGCTTTTTGTACCCGCGTTTCGTCCAAAAACCATCGTTCGGACGGTAAGCCGCCGGCCGAAGCGGATGGTCCTCCGGTCGGATAACCGAGCAGAAAGCGGTTGTTGTAAATCCGTTTTCCAAAGCATGTTTTTCGCGGACATCAAAAAAAAGATGTCCTATTCCACGCCCCCGGTATGTATCGAGTAAAATACTTTCTCCAAAATAGAAGATTTCGCCGATGTTCATTCCGCTGTCCAAAAATGGCTGCTGTATTTCTTTCGTTTCAGCGATTAAAGGCATTCCAGTGGTTGCGCCTACAAGTTGTTCGCCATCAAATACGCCAAAAGCAATGCTCAACGGATTTTTGGTATAAACCTGCAGGTAGTTTTCTTCGTATTCTTGTGAGCCTTCATACAAATAGGGGAAATCGTAAAAAACGCGGATGCGTAATTGTCCCAATTTCGGGATCAGTTTTGCAATATCCGGCCCAATAACGGATTCGTAATGTAATTGATCCACCTTTATCTGGAAACCAGTTCGATCCATAATTCCAGGTTGTAATACGTGGTTACCCGGCTTATTTTTCCTCCTTTTACTTCTAAAAATGCAGCTGCGGGGAGCACGTATGTTTGTCCGTGTGCCGGAGGTAAACCTTCTTCCGCTTTTTTATATGTTCCGTGAACCACGAATTCAGCTGCAATGCGTCCTTCTGTTTCGGACGAAAAGAGCACCATATCTTTCAATGTTTCGGAATAACTGGTATCCATGTGATGCATGAATTCTGTAAAGAGTTTTTTCCCGATACGGGGCGTTCCCTGGTTGGGCTCGTGTTTGATGTTTTCGTCTACTAAGGACAACATTTTGTCCCAGTTTCGGGCATTGAATGCGTCGTAATACGCTTTTACGATGTGTAAACTTGTCATATTATAAATTCAATAATTATCAATTATCAAGCTTTCGGAATCCGAATCGTAGCTTGATAATTATTCCATTCATAATTGATAATTAATTCGGGCATTCCCCTTTCACATATTTCGTGATTCCATGACACTGCGCAGTGCAGGCGTTGGAATAAGTTTTATTGTTGCATCCGCAAACCGGATCATACTGCATCGTGCAGACACAATCTTCTTTTACTTTTTCTTTACAGTCTTCTGTTTTATTACAGCTTTTAGCCGAAGCGCCAACTGCTAATATCGAAGCGAATATCACTAGTTTCATAATCCGTGAATTTACGCTAAGATACTGAAAAAAATGCCGTCAATGACCTTTGCCATTTTGGAAATATTCAGGGTTCCCATCTCATCTGTTTTCTGGTGGTAATTCTTGTTCCGATAAAAAGCTGTGTCTGTGACCATACAGGCGCTGAATCCCATTTTCCAATAGTTCAAATGATCCGAAAAGTCTATACCGGTTAGTGATTTCGGACCGTTGAATTTCCTGACCGGAAGTTGCGCTAAATGGTTCATGTGTTTGGTGAATTTCCGGGCAGTTTTTCCTTTGCTGAATTTGTTGACAACTGTGATGTAATTTCCGCGCGAACCATAAAATAGTTTCAGGAATCGAATAGGGTAATCCTGGGTGTGTTTCTCCTCTTTGAAATACCCGATCATTTCCAGGCAGATCATCCCGGAAATCTTCGCATGAGATTGTTTGAGCGACTGTGCATGAATGTAAGATCCCATGTATTCCGTCCGGAAAAATGGCGGTTCTTCCAGTGTGTAAGCGACCAATTCGATGTTCTTATGCTGTTTTTGTGTTTTCAACAGACGTGCAATTTCCAGTAAACCTATGATCCCTGAAGCGTTATCATCGGCACCTTCCTGGTTGCCGCACACATCGTAATGCGCTCCGATCACCAAACGTTCATGAATAGTGTCACCGAATCGGGCCACGACATTTCCATAAGTGATTCCGTTCACCAGGTATGTTTGATAAAAAACGGTATCAGCATACTGCCTGAAGTAACTGTAAATGAATGCGGCTGTTTCGTTCAGCTGATCCGGATTTTGGTAATTGCGCGGCTTGGATGTTTTGGTGAGTTCAATCAGCAATTCTTTGATGCGGGTAGTATCTGATTGAGCAGATATGTTTAGGCTGAAAAGGAAAAGAAGCGGGAAAATGATCTTCATGTTTTCGGATTGAGATAAGTTGTACAACCGGAAAGTTAAAATGTTTAATGGAACCGTGAGTTGAAAAGATTGGAAGGTTTGGTATGATTGATTGAATGGTTGCTGAATTCGAGGAGAATGTGTTTGCTGATTCGGAATCAGGAACTCGTAATTCGTAATTATTTTAGTGTGAAATCCACATGATAATGATCATCGTGCAGGCTATCGATCAGATCACTCAGTTTTGTCGCAAAATAAATACCGCTGGCTTTTAGTTTCTTCCCGTATTCGGTCGCAAACAGATTGTCCTTGAGTGCAATTTTTAGAATGACTTTCTCGATCTTTAATCCTTGTTTTTTTGCTTCTTCATTCAAGATCAAAATGTGCCGGGCCATTAGGTTAAAGTCGATTGAATAAGTCGGGTCTTCCGTGTAAATCCCGTTCTCGTCGAAATCCATCAGGTAATGTGGAAGTCCGATGGTGTTGAAATCTGTGCATGAAACTCCGTTTTTCAGGAGCGGCGACATGAAATCAACGCTCAATCCATTCTGATGCGTTCTGTGAGGCCAGATCTTTCCACCGTGTTCATTGGAGCATTCCATCAATCCGAATTCAAAGGCTGGAAGCAGTGTTTCAAATTTTTTGTAGGTAGCCAAAACCGTCCGGTTTACTTTTTCGTGAGTGAAAGCGTGTTTATTCAGGTAGCTTGTAGTATCGAAGTAAATGAAGTTTGGACCTTTGAAGGGAAAAATGCGTCCATTCTTTAAAGTGCCATTGCTGACAGTTCCCGAAGAAATACTCGGAGAAGTATTAGCTTGATAGTGATCGTATAATCCCTGTACGGGATTGGGCTTGATGCTCTTTTCAGGGATTGGCTGAGAAACGGATTTGGTGGATTCGGTTTGACCGGTGCATGATTGAATGACCAACAGCAAAAAAAGAATGGGTATAAATTTCATAGCTGCACATAAACAAAATTGGTGCCGTAATGACATTGTAAAATGAGGGCAATGAAAAATGAGGGCAATGAAAAACCCCGACGTTCGCAGCGCGAAGTCGGGGTCGTATATTGAGAATAATCTTCGACTTAGTGAGAGAAGCTTCTTTTTTCTTTGATACGTGCTGCTTTACCAGTAAGACCACGGAAGTAGAAAATACGTGCACGACGTACAGCTCCACGCTTGTTTACTGTAATTGTATCGATGAAAGGAGATGAAATAGGGAAGATACGCTCTACACCTACGTTTCCTGACATTTTGCGAACTGTAAACGTTTCAGTTGTACCTTGACCACGACGTTGTAAAACAACACCCTGGAATTGCTGAATACGCTCTTTGTTTCCTTCTTTAATTTTGTAAGATACAGTAACTGTATCTCCAGCTCCGAATGCTGGGAATTCTTTCAATTCTACTAGTTCTTTTTGAAGCTCTCTGATAAAATCCATGACTCTAATTTTCTTTCACTATCCCATAATTGGGGGTGCAATATTAGGAATAATTTTTCATTTTAGGATAGTTTGCCCTAACTTTTTTTTATTTGAAGCCATTTTTCTCATCTCAATCGCTTTTTTTCTAATTTCGATTACCGAATAACAAACTTCTTTACAAAGATAGCGAGAATATGGAGGTAGTGGAAAAGAAAATACTCGGGCGCAAGGATTTGGTTTCCTTTCCCGCATTTGAGCTGGAGAATGTACCTGTAAAAATTGATTCGGGAGCTTATTCCAGTTCCATGCATTGTCAGTCGATAGAAGTAGTGGAGTTCGGTGAGAAAGAACAGCTCCGGGTTGTCTTCCTGGATTCCGGGATCTCCGGATACACCGGGAAAGAAGTCATTTTTGACGATTTTAAAACGAAGATCGTGAAAAGTTCCAATGGCATAGCTCAGGAACGCTTTTTTGTTAAAGGAACCGTTCGGTTGTTCGGAAAAACATATGAAACCGTATTTTCGCTGACAGAAAGGACCGGTTTAAGAAACCCGATTTTATTAGGCCGCAGGTTGTTGAACAAACGTTTTTTGATTGATACGTCCAAAACGAACTGTTCCTATAAATACGAGAATAAATAAAGAAATATATTGATCGAAGGAAAGGGATGAGCCTTTCATGAAAAAGAATGAAAATTGCCATTTTATCACGCAATCCGCAGTTGTATTCTACCAGACGTTTGGTTGAAGCCGCTGAAAAACATGGACATGAAGCTCATGTGGTAGATCATTTGCGCTGCAATATCGAAATCGAACAAAAAGGACCGTCTTTGTATTATGGGGCTGAGTATTTGGAAGGTTTTGATGCTGTAATCCCGCGTGTGGGAGCGTCTGTAACATTTTACGGAACTGCGGTTGTTCGTCAGTTCGAAATGATGAATGTTTTTTCCGTGAATAGTTCCCGCGGAATTGTCCATTCACGTGATAAGCTGCGTTGTCTTCAGGTTTTATCAAAGGAAGGTATCGGACTGCCGAAAACCGTCTTCACTAATTATTCCCGAAATGTAGAACACGTGGTTGAATCTGCAGGTGGTGCTCCCGTGGTTTTGAAGTTATTGGAAGGAACGCAGGGGTTGGGGGTTGTTTTGGCAGAAAACCAAAATGCGGCCCAATCTGTTTTGGAAGCATTTAATGGTTTGAAAGCACGGGTAATCGTCCAGGAATTTATCAAAGAGGCCGGAGGAGCGGATATTCGTGCATTCGTTGTGGACGGAGAAGTTGTAGGAGCTATGAAACGCCAGGGTAAAGAGGGAGAATTCCGTTCGAACCTGCATCGTGGTGGAACAGCAACTATCCTCGAGCTGACGGAGGAAGAAAAAAGAACGGCTATTAAAGCAGCTGATGCTGTAGGTTTGGGAGTGGCAGGAGTTGATCTCTTGCAGTCTTCACGCGGACCACTGGTGCTGGAAGTAAATTCCTCTCCGGGGCTGGAAGGCATCGAACGCGCAACAGGGGTTGATATTGCCGGAAAAATCATTGCTTTTATTGAAAAGAGTGTAAAAAAATAAATTATGGCGCGATTCTACATACTTGGAAAGGAAATTCTGCCGGGACAGAGTGTTGAACTTAGCATGGATGTAGCAAAACTGCATACGCACACGCCGGTGCAGGTCCCGGTTTTCGTTGAGCGTTCACTGAAAGACGGACCAATCGTTTTGCTTATGGCAGGAATGCATGGTGACGAGATCAACGGAATGGAAATTATACGCCGGGTGATCCGTAAAAAATGGAACAAACCGATTTCAGGAACGATCATTTGTCTTCCGGTATTCAATATTTTCGGGTATTTGAACCTGAAACGCGAACTTCCTGACGGCAGGGATTTAAACCGAAGTTTTCCGGGTTCTAAAAACGGCTCGCTAGCAAGCCAGTTTGCTTATCAGTTTATGAGCCAGATCGCTCCGAATGTAGATATTGTAATTGACTTTCATACGGGTTCCGCACAGCGCTCTAATATTGCCCAGATTCGCTGCCTGCTCTCTGATCCTGTCAGTATGGAGTTGGCTCAGGTTTTTAATCCGCCGTTTATTGTTCATTCAAATTACATTTCCAAATCGGTTCGCGAGGCCCTGAATAAAATGGGGAAGAAGATCCTCTTGTTCGAGGGTGGCAAAACGAATTCAATTGATGAAACGATTGTTGAAGAGGGATTGCTGGGAATTCAGCGTATCCTAAATTATTTTAACATGAAAAGTTTCAAACTGGAGCAGCCGGAAAAGGAAACAATAATCATCAAATCATCCAAATGGCTGCGGGCACCGCTTTCAGGAGTTTTTCATGCAGTTGCAAAAAACGGGCAGTATGTAGAAAAAGGAGAAGTGATCGGTTATGTAAGCGACCCCTACGGTTCTTCGGAGCGTAAGATCAAATCCAATTCGAAAGGATATATCATTTGTACCAATGAAGCGCCTTTGGTGAATAAGGGAGACGCAATCTTTCATATCGGAAGCGCAATGAACGTTGAAAAATTCAAGTCGTCTGATCTATGAAAACATCGAATATTCAGGGATATTGCGCAATTGGTGTTTTTAATGCCAAGACGGACCATAACATCGGTACCTTGTGGAGATCGGCTTATATTTTAGGCGCGTCTTACATTTTTACTGTTGGGAAACGTTACAAAAAGCAAACTTCTGACGTGACAAGGACCTGGGCACGGATTCCCTATTTTCACTACGACAGCCTGGAAGATTTGTGTGAGAATGTTCCTTACGATTGTCACTTGATTGCGGTTGAATTAACCGAAAATGCTGAATTTTTGCATGATTTTGAGCATCCGAAACGCGCAATTTACCTGTTGGGATCCGAAGACCAGGGACTTCCCGAATCGGTTTTGGCGAAATGCCGGAAAGTGATTAAACTTCCGGGAAATTCTTCGCTCAATGTTGCCGTAACCGGAAGCATCGTCCTGCACGATCGGGCAGCAAAATTAAAACCGGATCTTCCCCCGAATCACCGGTAAATATTAGTTTAAACGTCTAAAATAGTTGTCTTTCGACGAATGGCCCTAAAACGCTGTTAAATTCGTAACTAACTGATTTTTATTTATAAATTTCCGTTTTCACTGTGTGAATGGCATGTTTCGCTTTATTAATTTTAGTTAAAACTGATCTTATAAGCCTTATCTTTGCGATCTCGAAACTGAGATAACTTAATTATGTTCAGATTTATACAACTTTTCCTTCTTGCGTTTGGCCTGGCTACAACTGTAAGTTCTCATGCGCAGAGAGATACCGTTTTTTGGTTTGCTGCTCCGGATGTTTCTGCTGGTATAGGGCAGGATCCCGTCAAGCTCCGTTTTCAATCGTATGACCAGCCGGCAACAATTACTGTTACCCAGCCTGCAAACGGCGCATTTGTTCCGCTTATCCTAACGATGCCTGCTTTCTCAAGCGATAGTATTGATCTCAGCTTGGTTCTGGCTCAGATCGAGAGTCCGGCAGCGAATGTTGTTTCGAATAACGGGATAAAAATCAGTTCTACCGGTTTGATCAATGCGGTTTACGAGGTAATTGCCCCGAATAACAAAGAAAGTTTCAGTCTGAAAGGCGGGAAGGCTTTGGGAATAAATTTCTACACACCTTTCCAAAAGTTTTGGAACAATGAAGTAACAACTCCTGCTACTTATTCGGGAATTGAAATTGTTGCGACATTGAACAATACAACAGTCTTAATTACTCCAAGAACAGCAATTACAGGCCACGCGGCTAATGCTACCTTTTCGGTGGTTTTGAATGCCGGGCAGACATACAGTGCCAGAGATGTTGATGTAAATGCATCTACAAGTCTTGCCGGATCTATTGTTTCAGCCAATAACCCAATAGCCATTACCGTTTTCGACGGGCAGCTGGTTCAGTCAGGCTGCGCAGATATGATCGGAGACCAATTGGTGCCGACTCCTTCCATCGGAACAGACTATGCAATTTATAAGGGAACTTCAACCACTGATCGTATTTACGTTTTGGCAACACAGAACGCCTCAACTATTGAAGTAGCGGGCGTAAGTACAACGACTACACTTATCAATTCTTCCGAAACATTGGAAATCCCTATGACGGATCAGCTGATTTCTATCAAATCCACCAAGCCGGTATATGTGTATCATGTTTCCGGTTTTGGGTGTGAATTAAGTGCGGCGGTTGTTCCGAGTTTGAACTGTAAAGGAAATAACAACATGGCTTTTTCCCGTTCAAGCACAGATTCATTGGGAGTTGTTTTAGTAACCAGAACGGGGTTCGAGGGGGATTTTTTGCTCAACGGAAGTTCCGCTTTGATTACTGCAGGTATGTTCCAAACGGTTCCCGGAACCAGTGGTCAGTATAAAGCAGCACGTATTTTCTTTAATACTGCAGAAGTTCCGGTAAACAGTCATAATATGATCGTGAACCTTGGAGATATCTTCACCATGGCAGTGATTTCAGGAGGAGGAACGAATACAGGTGCGGCTTATGCTTATACCACCGACTTTTATGCAACTGCATTTTCACAGGCAGGAGTGAATGACACGGTTTGTGCGAATGTAAGCTACACTTTAAATGGAAATGTAGGAGGAGGTGCTGTGACCGGTTCATGGTCAAGTAATGGTTATGGATCTTTCCAAAACGGATTGAACTCTGTTCCGAATACTTATATTCCAAGTCCTTTGGATACGCTTATCAGCCCGATCAGGATTATTTTATCGACTACAGGATTTTGTCCGGTTGCAAGAGATACCATGTATCTTGAGATTACTCCGGCACCGCTTGTCAATGCAAATGTCGATCAGTCGGTCTGTGAAAACAACCCGGTTATTGAGCTGGATGGAATTATCGGTGGTGGCGCAGCAACCGGAGTCTGGACTTCGAACGGTTCCGGTACGTTCTTGCCCAATGCAGCAACTTTAAATGCAACTTATGTTCCTTCTGCGACTGATTTGGCCTCCGGAACACTTCAATTTGTACTTACATCTACTAATGCACCTTCCTGTGCTATGGTTTCGGATACGATGATGGTCAATTTTACAAATGCGGCGAATGTGCAGGCAGGTCCCGACACCTTAATTGTATGTGCAAACAATGCGAATGTTTCCTTATCGGGAACTGTTAGCGGCCCGACTACTACCGGAATATGGCTAACCAGCGGAACAGGTATTTTCTCACCGAATAACAGCTCGTTGAATTGTACCTACATCCCGAGTGTTGCTGATACTACGGCAGGTTTTGTATGGCTTTACCTGAGATCAACTTCAAACGGGAACTGTAACCCGGTCGAGGACAGTATCTATATTTCTATCAATGATGCACCTAAAGTAGATGCGGGTCCTAATCAGTTGAAATGTTCGAATGCAACATTGGTTCAGTTGAACGGAAATGTTACCGGTGGTCCTTTCGGAGGTGTTTGGAGCGGAGGTTCCGGAACATTTAGTCCTTCAACCAGTGCATTGAATGCGACATACGTGCCTTCTGCTTCTGAAGTTTCTAACGGAAGTGTTGTACTTACTCTGACATCAACGAACAATGGAACATGTACGGTGGTTTCGGATGCAGTTCAGGTAAATTTTGTAGCACCTCCTTTTGCGAATTTCAGCGGGACAAATGTCTGTGAAGGACTTCCGAATGTCTTCACGGATTTCTCACTTCCCGGCTCGGGAACACTGACAAACTGGGCATGGACATTCCAAACCGGCCAAACATCCGCAAATCAAAATCCAAATTATAATTTTGGGACAGCAGGTTCATACCCGGTAGAATTAATTGTTACCAATTCAAACGGCTGCAAAGACACCGTTTCCATTTCAGTTTCTGTTTTCGACAAGCCGGTTGCGGACTTCAATTCTTCCAACTCCTGTCCGAATAACCAGGTTACTGTTGCATTTACAGATGCTTCTGCAAGTACAGAAACGATTAATTCCTGGTTCTATGATTTCGGTGGACAAGGTTCGGCGGCTATGGCTGATGTCAACCAGCAGTTCGCGAGCGGCGGGACTTATACGATTACACACATTGTTTCAACGGTGAACGGATGCTCCGATACGATCATTGAACCAATTACCATAGATCCGCTTCCGGATGCAGGTTTCTACTACAACTCAAACGGCGGTATGAACATCGGAGCCGTATTTAACTTCATTGACACATCGGATTATGCGGTGAGTTATTCCTGGGATTTCGGAGATGGTTCTACTTCCAATTCAATGGACCCGAGTCATACTTATTATGGGAACGGGAATTATTACATTGTTCTCGAAGTAACTAATGCACTGGGGTGCACAGATAGTGCGATCCGTTTTGTAGCAATTAATACCGTTACAACTGAGATCAACACCTTGATCCCTACTATTATTTCTCCAAACGGAGATAGCGCCAACGATGTTTGGAAACTCGATTTCCTCGAATTGGCCTATCCGAATGCACATATAGAAATTTACAATGAGTGGGGGCAGACCGTTTTTACTTCGGATGGTTATGATACTCCCTGGGATGGAACTTATGACGGTGAGCCTGTTCCTGATGGGAATTACCTGTTTGTCATTCAATTGAATGCAAATGCCGACCCTGATATTTACAAAGGAGTATTAATGGTGTTAAGAAAACGAGATTAAGATGAACAAGAAGAATTTTATTACAACCTTATTTGTGACTCTGTTCTTTGTTTCATATGGACAGCAGCAAAGCTTATTCACGAATGTATTTGCAAATCCACTGCATTATTCTCCGGCTTATGTGGGAAGTACCAACTACCACGAAGTCAGTTTCTACAATAGAAGCCAGTGGGTTGGATTTAAGGATGCTCCGCGCAATTTTTACCTGAATTTCCATGGTTCTTTTAAGAATAAAGCGAAACACGGTTACGGAGTTCAGGTATTGACCGAACAAATGGGATTAGTTGGAAAAACCGGAATTTACGTCAATTATGGGTATCAATTGAAATTTAGCAAGGAATCGAAATGGAAATTGGGATTGGGAATTCGTCCGGGATTCGTTCAGTACCGGGTTCGTTTGTACGATGCGGTTATCGCCGACGAAGGAGATCCGATCTTTACCGGGAACAGTTATTCCGGAAATGCATTTGATGTCAATGCCGGTTTTCGCCTATACAGCGATAAGTTTGAGTTTAGCGGAACACTTGATCATATGATTATGGGGAAAAGCTTTAATTCTTACAACCAGAACTTACAGTTTCACTATACGATACAGAGTTCCTATAAATTCCTGATCAAAAAGAACTGGGAACTAAGACCGGGCATTTTATTCCGTTATACGAAACCGGTTCCTGCCCAACTATCCATTATGGCCCAGCTGGCATATAAGGACAAGTTCTTCGGAGGATTGAATTTCAGAACGAACGATGCTTTGGGGATTTTCCTCGGGGTGAGATTGAAAAACCGGTTGGCTATTACCTACGGGTATGACTACAGTTATACGCAACTGCGAAAATACAGCGCAGGATCGCATGAGATCGGTATCTCATTTGTAATTACGAAAAACAGGCCTTCTTTAGAGGAGGAAGATGATAAATTGAATAATAGTATTCTGGAAGATATCCAAAAGGAAATCGATAAGAATAAATAGTAGGATGAATTTAGAGCTTATGAAATTACGTCGGATAATACTACTGCTAGCTTTGATTTTTACGGTCGGGTCATTCGAAAGTAAAGGTCAGATTGACTCGGTCTTTTGGTTTGCTGCACCCTGGGTAACGCCAAGCCACGCCGGAAATACACCCATTGCGTTGCGTATATCAACATTCAATGCACCAACAACTGTTCGGGTTTATCAGCCTGCCGGAACTTATGATTCTACGTTCCTTGTTCCTGCAAACTCTCTGAGTTCGCTCTTTTTAAGTTCAATTGTGAATACCCTGGAATCAAAACCGGCTAATTCCGTATTGAATTACGGACTTAAAATCGAAGCAGATACTCTAATTACGGTAGTTTATGAGGCGGTTACAGTTGTCAATAATCCCGAAACATACTCGTTGAAAGGACAAAATGCACTGGGAACAGAGTTTGTTTGTCCTTTCCAAAATACCTGGGCAAATGGTAATTATGCACCGATACAACCTAAATCAATGATCTGTATTGTTGCAACTGAGGATAATACGACTGTTTGGATTACTCCCAAAGCAACGGTGGTCGGACATCCTGTAGGGATTACCTATTCAATCGTCTTAAACAAAGGTCAGACCTATACTGTTGAGAATGTTTCCCAGGCAACCAATACTCCTGGGAATAACCTTGGCGGAACCATTGTAGTATCGGATAAACCGATTGCGGTGACTGTTTCGGATGACTCGGTAACTAATTCCGGTGGTGGATGCCGCGATTTGATGGGAGATCAGATTGTTCCGGTAGATGTGGTTGGTACCAATTACATTGTGAACCGTGGAAACATGTTTGCAAACTCCCAGGAAGGAATTTTCATTGTTGCAACTCAAAACTTTACTTCTGTAAGTGTTACAACAAACCTTGGAACATTTTCACAATTATTAAACCAGGGTGATACCTGGAAATATGTACTGACGGCCACTGAAGCCCTTGCTTATGTGGATGCAGACAAGAATGTATACGTGTTGCAGGCAAGCGGCTTCGGATGCGAGGTCGGGGAAGCATTGTTACCTCCGATTAACTGTGCAGGATCCAACCAGGTAAGTTTTACACGTACCAACTCAGAAACTTTTATCTTAAACCTGCTTTGTCCCACAAGTGCAATCAACAATTTTACGCTGAACGGAAGTACAACACTTGTTCCCGGATCTGCTTTTAGCCCTGTTCCCGGAACGGGAGGGTTTTGGAGCGGAGCCCAGATTACGTTCAACACGACAGATATTCCGGTTGGTTCATCGAACTTAATTACAAACTCCAGTGAATACTTTGGAATGGGAGTAATTAACGGTGGAGCAAGTTCGGGATGTTATTACCACTATATGTCTGCTTTCAACAGAAAAGTATACACCAAAGCCGGAAATGATACAACGCTTTGTAACGGAGATCCTTCTGTATTATTGAATGGTTCCGTTGAAGGTGGTGCAACTACAGGTGAGTGGACAGTAATTAATGGAGCAGGTTCTTTTGTCAATGCAACCGATTTAGCGACTTCTTATGTTCCTTCTGCTTCGGATTACACGCAGGGAACTTTGACTTTTGTACTTTCTTCTACCGGAAACTGTGATCCGGTTAGAGATACGATGGTAGTGACATTTATCCAGTCGCCGGAAGCTGATGCCGGAACGGATAATTCTTACTGTAAGAACAACGTAGGAGCAGTTCCGATTAACGGAACGTTTTCCTATTCTGCAGCGGCAACCTGGAGCGGTGGGGATGGAGGTGCTTTCGGCAACATCGGATCGGCATCAACAACTTACACGCCTTCACCGGCTGACCTGGCATCTGACAGTGTTATGCTTTTCTATACCACCACGGGAAGTTTCTTCTCTTGCCCCAATAAACAGGATACCGTAGTCATTTATTTTACAGAAGCTCCATTTATTGATGCCGGCGGAGACCAGCTGGTTTGTTCAAATACAACGAATGTTCCTTTAAATGGAATTATCACCGGAGTTACGACTACCGGTATTTGGTCTGCAGACGGCACCGGAGGTTTTTCACCTTCCCAGTCAAACCTGAATGCAGATTACGTGCTGTCAACAGCTGATATTTCAGACGGTACGGTTATGTTATACCTTGAATCGACCAACAACGGAAACTGTTTGGCTGTAATGGACAGTCTTGAAATACAAATCATCGATTTCCCGGTTGTAACAATTACTTCCATGGATTCGATCTGTTCGAATAATGCAACGTTGAACCTTACAGGAACGGTAACTTCCGGTTTTTCAACGCAATGGACAACTTCCGGTTTCGGTACTATTGCAGATCCTTCCAACCTCAATACATTCTATACAATTTCCCCGGTGGATGTCACAAACGGATTTATCGATGTTATTTTGTCTACAACCGGTATTTGTCCGATCGCACACGATTCTATTCGAGTGACCTTTGTTTCTCCTCCACAGGTAAATGCCGGAACTGATCAAACTTACTGTCAGAACCAAATGGTGCAATTGAACGGAAATATCGTTGGGGCAGATACTACCGGAACCTGGTCTACATTAGGAACAGGAACATTTATTCCGGGACCCGGCTATCTGAACGGATTGTATGATCCTTCAGCGGGTGATGTTGCAGGCGGACCAATCAGTTTGATCCTTACTTCCACATCTAATTTCGGGTGTCCGCCGGATAGAGATACGATCCAGATTACTTTCAACCGGATCCCGACAGCTGATTTCAATTTTACAAATGTATGTCAGGTTAGTAATATGAATTTTGTAGATGCCTCTGTGGCTAATACCGGAACATTGTCTTCCTGGTCCTGGTCTTTTGGGGATAATACCAACTCAATTGCGCAAAATCCGCAGCATGCATATACAAGTCCGGGTAACTTTAATGTGCAGATGATCGTTACTTCCAGCAACGGTTGTACGGATACGGTTATCAAGCCGGTAACCGTTTATCCTTTGCCGAATCCGTCGTTCAATGCTTCGATCGCCTGTGAGTCATACCCGACAAATTTCACGAATACGTCATTCATTCCTTCCGGAACTATAGCGAGCTATTCTTACGATTTCAACGGAATAGGTTCGAGTTCGCAGCCTAATCCTTCGTTTGTATTCCCTTCAAGTGGAATTTACAATGTGAGCCTTACTGCAGTATCTGATTTCGGTTGTACGAATACGGTAATCCAGCAGATTGATGTACATGCAATTCCGACAGCATCATTTACAGCTACGCCAAATCCGGCGCTTGTTGAGCAGGATATTACTTTCACAGACGTAACTTCCGGAAATATTATTTCCTGGCAATGGGATTTCGGGGATGGAGAAGGAGATAATACGGAAATCACAACCCACAGCTATCCGAATGGTGGAGTTTACGTGGTTACATTGACCATTGTGGACAATATCGGTTGTATCGATACGGTTTCCAAAGAAATTTCAATTGCTCTGCTTCCGGTGCTTCCAAGTGGATTTACTCCTAATGGAGACGGGGAGAACGATGTGTTCATTATTCGCGGCGGACCGTTTAGAAATGTAGATTTTAAAGTATATAATAATTGGGGGCAGGTGATTTTTGAATCGAATGACTCCGAAGTGGGATGGGACGGAACATACAAAGGAGAACCGGTTCCTTTGGGTGTTTACACCTGGACTTTTGTGATTGATATGGGAAGTAATTTTGTTGTCAGAGAATCAGGCGACGTAACTTTAATACGCTAAGTCATGAAATTGAGAATTTGTTTTTTTGCCATTTTCTTGAATGGATTGTCTTACGGACAGGATGCACATTTATCAATGTATGATGCTGCACCGTTATTTTTGAATCCGGCTCTTACGGGAGTTATGGAAGGTGATTTCAGAGTGCATGGTCAATACCGTACCCAATGGAAATCCGTGAACTACAAACCATATACTTCGGCTTTGATCAGCTTTGATATGCCGATTAAGAAATGGGGATTTGGAGTTCAAATCAACAACTTCAGGGCCGGAGCCGGTAATTTTAATGTGTTGCAGGGATTGCTCTCTGCAGCTTATTATGTTCCGCTGAATAAGAACAAAACACATATTGTGAACTTCGGTATTCAGGGTGGAGTTACCCAGAAATCCATCGAGTACCAATTATTGTCTTTCAATAATCAATACACACTGAATAATGGTGGAGAGTTTGACCAAACCCTGGTGTCCGGGGAAGATTTTGGTGCTCAGTCCAAGTTTATCCCGATGTTGAATGCGAGTGCTTTGTATTACTATTCGAAATCTCAGGCGCGTTTAAATCCTTTTATCGGTGTTTCCATGTTCAACCTGACTCAGCCCAATGAATCGTTTTTCGGGAGAGAAAGTAAACTTCCCTTGCGGATGTATACACATTTAGGTACGCGTATCAACATTACGGAACTATTCTATGTTATTCCGAAAGTGTTGATCATGCAGCAAAAGAAGTTTCATGAACAAACTTATGCAGTAGAAGCAGGTTATTTCCTGAAAGGAAGCGGCGCATATGTATTGGGAGGAGTTATCTTCCGTGCAAAGGATGCCATGATAGCCACATTGGGTATGAAAAAAGATGCTTACACGCTGAAGCTGGCTTACGATTTCAATATTTCCTCATTGACTTCCACATCCAAGAGCCGCGGAGGGTTTGAAATTTCCTTTACCTATGTACACAAAAAGAAAAAACCAACCGATTACAAAATCTGTCCACGACTATAATACGCATTCGCAACTATGAAATCGAAGATCATATGCTTGTTGTTTTTGGTGATATCCGGCATGTCACTGGCACAATCAAAAAAAATGTATATCTATTTGGGTAATGAGTATTTCAATAAACTGGATTACGCAAATGCCGTTGAGCAATACAAATTGGCCCTGTCTGATTCGGTGGCAAGGTCAACCATGACTTATCCGTACGAGATCCAGGTGAGCAACCAAAAGCTTTCCGGAAAAAAAATAGAAGTGGATACAAGTCTGCGTGTAACAATGGAGGAGTACCTGCATCACCATATCGCATGGTGTTATTTCCGTTTACACGATTACCCGAATGCAGAAAAACACCTGAAAAACACGGTCGATGAAAAAGCATATCCTCACGATAGTTATTATTTGGCTCAGAGCTACATGAATAACAGCAAATATGATGAGGCAATTGCTCAGTTTGAAGATTATATCCGCTCTCCACAGGCCGATATTGAATTGTTACATGCTGCACAAGTTGCAATGACGGGTTGTCACCTGGCAAAGGAAGAGATCGAGAAAACACGTGAGATTAGTGTGAAAATGGCTGATACCAGTGTGTTTAACAAGGGAACAGCAAATTTTGCTACGATGTACTTCGATAAAGACCAAAAGTTAATGTTTACCTCAGCAAGAACCGGAGGAGTTATTTTGAACGAAAAGCAACAATCGGAATACTTGTGTGATTTGTATTGGGTTTCTTTAAATAGTGATGACAGCACCTGGTCGGCACCAACGAATTTCGGGCGTCCTTTGAATAGTGCCCAAAACGATGGAGCTGGATCGTTTAATAATAACAACGTGATCTTCTATACTCGTTGGAGTGAAGAAAAGAAAACCGAGCAAAATATCTACCTGGCGCGAATGATGAACATGAAGTTCTTCGAAGCTTATAAATTGGATACATCGGTGAATTATCCGGGTTATAAAAGTATTCAGCCATATGTTTCCATGGATGGGCGAACATTGTATTTCTCGTCCAACCGCCCGGGAGGATTAGGAGGAATGGATATCTGGAAGATTGCAATTGACTCTGCCGGAAATACGATCGGTCATTGTGAAAACCTTGGATCGTTGATAAATTCCGATCAGGATGAGGTAACGCCATTCTTTCACGAGGTTTCATCCACTTTGTTCTTCTCATCCAACGGACACGGAAGCATGGGAGGACTGGATATCTTCAAAGCACATTACGACCGCGAAACAGAAGCATTTAGCGTTCCTCTTAACCTGGGAATGCCTATCAATTCGGCAAGAGATGATGCTTACATGATGTGGGACTCCCGTTTGTCCAAAGGATTCTTCTCAAGCGACAGAGAGCCGTGTAATGGCGGAAGCTGTTACGATATCTACGAAGTAGTCAATGAACCGATCCGTATCTATCTGAGCGGATATTCTTACAATAAAGACACGGAAGAAATCTTACCGAATGTCAAACTGACTTTCAAAGACGTGCGCGGAGTTTTTCCTTCTTACAACATTGTAACGGATTCAAACGGTTACTATGAGAAGGAATTGACTTATGGGGTGGAGTTGTTTATTAAAGGTCAGAAGATTAACTATTTTGCCGATGCAACGAGTTTAAATACCAATTCCATTACCCAGACAACAAGTATTATCAGGGATTTCTATTTAAAACCGATTCCCCAGGAAGAAATCGAGATCGAAGGAATTGAGTACGATTTTAACTCCGATAAACTAAGACCTGCTTCCCAGGCCGTTTTGGATAAACTATTCGACTTCCTGGAATTGAACAACAACATCGTCGTGGAAATCAATTCACATACCGATGCCCGCGGAAAGGATGCTTACAACCTGGACCTTTCTCAAAGAAGAGCGAAATCATGTGTGGATTACCTCGTTTCCAAAGGAATTGATCCTTCGCGTTTGATTCCGAAAGGATACGGAGAAACCCAGCCGAACCAATTGTACGGACCGGATAAGAAACCAGTTTTGGACGCGGAAGGAAAACCCGTTATGTTGGTTGAAGCATACATCAATACATTTAAGGTGAAAGCTGAACGTGAAGTCTTGCACCAAAAGAACAGAAGAACTTCGTTTAAGGTTATTAATCAATAGAAAAAGTTCAACTGTTCAAGCGTTCAAATTGAATTAGTTGAACCGTTGGAACTTTTGAACCCATTGAACCGGTTAAGGACAATCTTGGTAATTGGTCCAGGAAACACCGTTCTTAAAAACAGTTTCATGTCCTTTCTGCGTGTTCATATACGATGTGGCCTGCAGAGCACTAGCACCGGTCTCACAGACAAAGATCACCGTATCGTATTGCAATAATTCGGTTTTGTGCTTTTCCAGTTCGGGTAAGGGAATATTGATTCCTTGTCCGTGTCCCTGTTTCCAGGTAAGTTCCGGACGAACATCTACAACTATCGTTTTTCCGTTGGTCGATTTTTGATCGCATGCTAAAAGCATAATTGAGATCAGAAGGAATAAAACTATTTTCATCAATCAAACATAAGAAAATTATAAATTATCAATTGGATGAAATTAGCAAGGGGGATCCTGCAATAAACAAAAATCCCCCTTGATAATTAATAATTAAAATCATTGATAATTCATAGATCACATTCCTTGTATCAGGAACTCTGTTCTACGATTTTTCGCTTTATTTTCCGGAGTATCATTTTCAGCTTTTGGTTTTGTTTCTCCATATCCTTTTGCCTCCAGGCGATCATCCTCGATTCCCAATGAGATCAGGTAATTCTTCACACCTTTGGCACGTCGGTCGGAAAGATCTAAGTTCTTTGCATCATCGCCATCACTATCGGTGTGACCCTGGATCATGATCTTAATCGTCGGGTTAGACTTTAAGAAACGCGCAAATTCACGCAAAATGAATTTCGATTTACCGGAAAGAACATCGGAGTTGTAGTCATATAGGATATCGTTGATGGTATAAGCTTCACCCACTTTTAATTCTTTGACTTCCAGTTTGTTGTTCAAACGGTTTTCTTTCTTCGTGATCTCCTCCTTGGTGATCAGTTTGGAGTCAAAAGCGGCTCCCTCTTTTTTCACAGAGACCATGATATCCTGCGGCTTGTCCGTTTTAACAACCACGGCAAATTTTCCATCGTTCCCGTTTACACGCACCTGTTCTACCTTTTCAGAGTTTTCATAAGCAACTTCGATAGTCGCATTTTCGATAGGCTTTCCTGCCGGATCTTTCAAATCTCCTTTAATGATCGTTACGGCTTTCGGTCTTGCTTCCTCATACAGGTCGAAGCCATAGATGTCCCATTTTCCCTGTTGCTGCGAAGAGAAGTAAGCCAGCTTTCCGTCTGTTGAAACGAAAATCCCGACTTCATCTCCCTTGGAGTTGATCGGATATCCGATGTTTTTTGGTTTGCTCCAAACACCATTTTCTTCACGCATGTAGAAAATATCAAGACCTCCAACTCCCTTGCGCTCATCCGAAACAGAGGAGACGAAATACAAAGTTTCACTATCCTGGTGGAGGAACGGACTTTTATCTTTTCCAGCTGTATTGATTTCGTCAAAAGGACGCGGGGCTCCCCAGGTTCCGTCAGCATTTCTTTTAACTACGAAAACATCGTTGTCCTTGGTGGTTCTGCGGTTAGCAGTGTAAAATAAAGTATTCCCGTCTGCCGACATGGACGGTTGTGCTTCCCAGCCATCAGGAGTATTGATCTTCGGTCCTAAATTTACCAGGTCCGTCCATTGATAATCAGAAGGATTCGGTCCTGTTTTTTGATAGGTTGTCGAATAAAGATCACAATTCATGTATGGCTGACCGTTTACTTCTGTTTTCTTGCAGGCACAAATAATCATTTCCTTGTTGTCGACAGAAACAGTTGCTCCACCGTAACTTTGGAAATCGCCCTTGTTGAAAGGTTTGGGGAATGCTTTTCCGCCATCGAATGCAATTGCGTCATCCGTTCTGCTGGAATAGGTGTAAATTTCCTGGATATTGGAAACTACATCTCCCAGGTTTTTCATGTCCTGCTTGCGCGTGTAAAACATCAACAGGTTATCAGGAGAGATCATTGGTAAGTACTCATCGTCTTTATCCGTACTCACATTCGGGATTTTTTTCGGGTTGAACGGTACCTCTTTAGCAAGCATTTCCGATTCTTCTTTTTGGGAAACAAGCAGTTTTTTTACGTCGGCCAGTTGTTTGGTATACTCAGCGCCATAGCGGCTGTTATCATTATTTTTAAAAGCTACGAATTTTTGGAACCAGGCAGTTGCGGACTCTTTGTCATCCTGTGTATAGTTGATAACTCCCAAATAATAGTAGATGTCAGAATGATAATCCGGACACAGTTCTGCTGCTTTTTGGAACAATCCTTCCGCTTTCAGGAAACTGCGGTCGCCGGTTGCCGGATTCGGACTTGTTTCATAAGCTTTTCGTCCCGATTCATAGGCATACATGGCAAATTCATAATAAGGGCCCGCATTTTCAGGTTCCGACTCAATGGCTTTGGCAAAATTCGTTGCGGCCGATTGAAGATCCGCTGAGTTTCTACCGGCATCAATGAGTTTTTGGGTCTTTTTAGAAGGAGCTAAACACGAAGGATCTTCTTCCTGCGCGTAAAAAGAAGTGTTGAAAGCAAGAGAAATTCCTGCAATAAATAAGTAGTTCTTCCACATATGCGTTAAAATACAGTTCGAATAGGCAATAATTATGCCCGATTTACTATATCGTAATTTCGACGAAAAGGTTACTCATTTTCCAAAGAAAGTTCAAGAAAAGTTCAAAAGATAAAATGTTCAATGGCTCAATTTTGAACATTTGAACGTTTTGAACTGCTTGAACGTTTGAACGCTGCGCATTTTTAAATCTTTTTGGCACAATTATTTCTTATGTTTCGTCGCTAAAATGCATACTTTAGTTCTATTAAAAACAAACCCATGAAAATGAAATTGTTCTTTAGCCTTAATCTTTTGATATTTGGTTTTTTACTTCCCGGAAAATTGAATGCCCAGTCAGGCTGCAGCGAGCAAAAAGTAGGACGAAGCTACTTCAGCATCTGTTCCGGTAATATTGTTACGGAGAAAAAGAAGCTCTTTCTGACAACAAAATCACTTGTAAAAAAGATTGACGGTAAAAACACCTATAAAATTGTTCATTACTACGTTTCCAATCGAAAAACTACCGAAACGGACGAAATATTCCTGGAATACAGTAAGTTCCTGAATAACCTGGAAACACACGAGTTTTACATCAACGGAAAAGAATTTACCGGTGTACTGAAAATCGCTCTTCCATTTAAAAATGAAGGTGTCAGCACACTTTATGACGGGTACGATCTTTTAACGGTGGAATTCAAGGAAGGAAGATTTGTTTCAAAAAGCAAAGCAACAGACGTTGAATTGGAGAAAGAAAAAGCAGTTATACGTCCTCAGTAATTATCAATAATCAAGGAATAATTATCAAGAGATTTCTCGTCTTGATAATTGATAATTCCTTCATTGATAATTAGAAAAAAGTTTTACTTTTTTCTCGCGATAAGAATCCCGTCCCGGATCGGAAGTAAAATATTTTCGACCCTCGGATCGTTGTGGATCAATTCATTGAATTCTTTCAATAACTGCGTGTCTTTATCGATTTTTCCTTCTGTTTGAACAACTTTACCTGACCACAAAACATTATCGGAAAAAATATACCCGCCCGGTTTCACTTTGTCAAAAACCAGGTTGTAGTAATTGATGTAGTTCATTTTATCAGCATCAATAAATACCAGGTCGAATTGTTCATTCATCCTTGGAATTTCTTCCATCGCATTGCAAATGCGGTAATCAATTTTGGAAGCATATTCGCTTTCTGCAATATAAGAACGAACAAAATTTTCCAATTGTGCATTGATGTCAAGGGTAATGATCTTCCCGTTTTCAGTCAATCCTTCAGCCATGCAAAAGGCGGAATAACCGGTGTAAGTTCCGATTTCCAGGATACGCTCCGGACGGATCATTTTCGAAAGCAAACTCAATAAACGACCCTGAAAATGTCCGCTCAGCATACGTGGTTGTAAAATATTCACATGCGTGTCGCGGTTCAGTTTTGCCAGCAAGGCAGATTCTGCCGTGGTATGCGCGCAACAGTAATCATCCAGTGCCTGATCAATAAATTCCATATTTATACTCCGAATTGCTGTAAATGATGGTCCAAATGCTTGTACATTCCCAATCCCCATTGTTCCTTGGTGATATTTCCGAAGAATGCATGCGGAAGAGCTGTACATTTTTCCATTCCTCCTTCCTGGAAAGCAATCAAATGATCAATCAATTCCTTTTTTGCTTTTTCAAAATCGGAAGTGGTGGTAATGATAAAATCTTTGTGTGTAGGACTGTTTTTCGGAACCGGCTTGTCATTGTAAAATGATTTTTTCATCATACTTCCAAGGATATAGCTGATAAACATGCGCTTCAATTCCTTTTGTCCGCGTGCCACTTTCATGGTTTCACTGCAATGGTCCAGCATTTGTGTCGCATTCATTTTACCCCAAAGCGGCTTTGCATCAGCTTGTAACTGATTGATTCGATCAATGCTTACATCCAGAGCTTGTTTCGAAAAGAGCGTTTTTCTGATCATAAATTAACCTTTAATGTATTCCCAATCTTTTATTTCATGGAACTTTGCATAATCCGCTTTTGCTTTCGGGTGCCACAAAGTCGATTCGGGGGAAACGCTTGGAATTTCTTCCAAAAGTAAGTCTTTTCTAATATAAATCTGGTTCATTCCCAAATCATTTGCTCCAACAAGCCTGTAACCTTTCTTCTCAGCCAGCTTATTCATTGCAATAACGCTTGCTCCATGGTAAATCGGGTGTTTGCCCGGATACATATAATCAGGATCGTAAGGTACTACGATGTTCTCTAAACCGAATTCCGTATGTGTTTCTATGACAACTACTTTCGGCTGAACCGCCGTCAATGCATCCCAAACCCAGTAATCATTTCCGTCAATATCTATGGAAAGCAATTCAATTTCTCCGGAAAGTCCTGCCTTTGAAACCAATTCATTGATGTTCTCCCGTTTGATAATTGCCCGGACGTATTTTGGTTTCGGATGGTAAGGGGTAGGGATTTTCGAATAGAACTTTTCCCCGCGCCGGATCAGTTTTTCGTCGCCTTCAAAGAATAATCCCGACCAGCCGAAGTGGATTGCCAGGTTACTGCAATTGCTGTTGATCCCGTCATTGGAACCTATTTCTATAAAGGTCTTGCTTCCTTCACCGATCAGAGAAAACAAAAAAAGCAACAGTCCGTCTTCTTCGAATTGGGAAAACACCTTGAATCCTGTCGTATTGAAAGCAGGCAGTTGTTTGTTTTTTTGTGCAAGCTGATAGTGCTGCATCAAAGCACGCTGCTGAATGCCGACAGAAGGGTGTAGTTTATCGCGGTGTATGCGTTTGCTGAAATGGTATTTAACCAGGTTTTTAAGCCACATGCCACGAAGGTAATTGAAAATTAAAAAGTAGGGACGAAAAATTTTTCACCCCTACTTTTATGTTAGTACATCAGCTGTTTCTTACTATTATTCACCCATCCGGCCTGGCTTTCGTAATCCACGAAATAGATTTTCAAATCTGCTTGACTTTCATACTTTACAAAGTAAATGGATTTTTTAGCCTGACTTTCATAATCTACGAAGAACCATTTTCCTTAATTTCCGCTCGCCTGCGAAGAATATGCGACTTTATAGACTTTAAGGTCTGCCTGGGATTCATAGTCCACCACAAAAACTTTCACGTCTGCTTGTGATTCATAATTTACGGAGTAAACTTCCTGGGAAAATGCCTGGCCCGTTCCGAAGAATAAAAGTCCAAATGCTAGTAGTGCTTTCATAATTGTTTTTATAAATAGTTCAAAGTGCTCAAAGCGTTCAAAAATAGCTTAATAGTTTGAACCATTGAACCTTTTTGAACTTACAAATTGATCCTGTGATCAATTTGTATTTGTTCGAGAAAAATTTCATCGTGCGAGACTACAAGGATTGTGCCGTGATACTGATTGATCGCTGCTGTGAGGATTTCACTGTTTTGGATATCGAGGTTATTCGTTGGTTCGTCCAATATCAGCATATCAGGGGCAATTGTTGAAATCGTCAGGCAGCACAGAAGCAACCGCATCCGTTCTCCGCCGCTCAGGCTACTACACGATTTATCCCAGGCTTCTTTGCCGAAAAGGAAACGGTTCAGGCGAATTTTGATTTCATGTTCCTGCAAAGAAATGGTGTTGAATTCTTGTGCCTGTTCATAAACTGTTTTTGAAGGATCGATCAATGAATAATCCTGGTCGATATAGACAATAACGCTTTCTGTTCGGTGAATGCTCCCGCTTTCGGGCTGAATTTCTCCCAAAATGACTTTCAGAAGGCTTGTTTTCCCGGAACCATTTGATCCATGAATTGAAATGCGTTCACCGCTGTTGATTTGAATACTTAAAGGTTTTTTCCACAATTTGGTTTTTCCGTAATGAAGATTCAATCCATCGGCTTTGAATAGTACTTTCCCTTTGTGAAGACCGGATTCCTCGAAACCAAACTGCATCTGATCCAGTCCTGAAAATTTGGATCTGACTTGCTGGAGATCGCCTGAAAGCCCTTCAATCTTATCGGAATGCATACTTTTTACCCTGGCCGTGCTGTTTTCAGCGTTGTTCCGCATGGTATTCATCATGATACGGGCGACGCCGGCTTTGTCTTGTTTCTTTTTTCCGCGGGAATCCAGCTTCTGCTGACGTTCCAGGGTTTCGCGTTCTTTTTCTTTGGCTCGTTTTAAACTTTTTTCCGCGTGCTGTAATTCGCTCTGAAGGGCTTCTTGTTCAATGGCTTTCTGTTCGGTGTAGAATTCATAATTACCGCCATAAGTCCTGATTCCGGATTGTGACAGTTCGTACATGGTGTCCAGCAACTGAAGCAGTTTTCGGTCGTGACTCACAACAAGAAGGGTCGAGGAGCTATTCCGGATAAAGTCATACAGCAATGATCTGCCTGACAGGTCTAAATGATTAGTCGGCTCGTCCATCAGGATTAATCCCGGTTGATGGATCGATATTCCAGCCAGGAAAACCTTCGTTTTTTGTCCACCGCTGAGGGATTCCAGTTTTTGCTCCAAATCCAGTTCTTGCAGCTGCCATTGTTGCAGTGCAGATTCACAGCGCTCTTCTATGGCCCAGTCGTCGTTGAGTATTTCCAGGTTTTCTTCGGAAACATTTCCCAGCAGGATTTGGTTGAGCGCTCTCAGTTTCTCGGCGATCTGTAATGCTTCCGCGATCGTAAGTTCATTGTATTGCCCGAATTGCTGGGGTACATAATACGGTTCCGACTCAACAGACAATTGCCCGGAAGTCGGTTGGAGTTTCCCTGCAATTAATTTTAAGAGGGTAGATTTGCCGGACCCATTGTTTCCAATGATGGCAGTTTTGTGATGAGTTTGGACAGCCAGGTTGAGATTTTCAAACAACCGGTCCTTATTGGGATGTTGATATGATAAATGTTGAAGAAGAACCATGATTTCTTTCTGTAAGATGAACAAATCGGGTAAACAGCTCTTGGC
>NZ_CABHOL010000007.1 GCF_902168135.1 uncultured Fluviicola sp. | reverse complement strand
AGTCCATAACACCTGTTTTTCTCCTATATTAAGTTATAACAGAATGTTTGAATTATCACTTTTTAAACAAATTTTGTGAGGTTACGCAAATAAAAAATATCACCCTCTATAAACTGAATCTTTTTCTTTTTGGTATAACATGCAAAGTGAAAAACGTGCGACCGATTATTTCCGTATCCAGTAAACAATTCCGGTTATTGCACCGCCAATGACTCCGACCTCAAGCAGACCTGCCCCTGTTATCAGCAATCCCGCTTTAAAATTTTGTCTTCTTCTATACTTCAGGAATTCTTTCCTGATCGGGGTATTTGTTTCGAATTTCTTCAGTGATTTAACGGCACCTCTTTCGTGAATCTTATTGAACAAATAGGATCTTTCATCCGGGAGTGCCTCCACCAGACCTAAAAAGAGAGCCGGCCGTTTTTCCGCAACTGTGTTCAACATGACATCCTGGTATTCATCATACGGAAGCACATGGATCGGGCGGCTTAATAAATTATTCTTCAGCTCTTCCGGTGTAAGTGTTTGTATGTTTCTTTCAATAGAATCATTAAGGGAAATCAACCGATTGTTTGTAGATACCAAACTGTCAATTAGCAATTTATTTCGTTCAGCTGCAAGCAATTCAAATGTTTCGGGAGATTCCTGCTTGAAATTCATTGATTCCCAAATCGCGTAATCTCCCGGCCGGTAAGAGCGGTACCGGTATTCTCTGAAAAGCGGGTAATTGCTTTCGATCTTTTCTATTTCCTTCCTGTAAAGCATTTGCCAATAGGTATGATTGATCACTTCATACACTTTAGAAGGATTTTCCAGTTTCTTTGCAGCAAATGTATGGCGGTCTTTGATCTTTCCGTTTTTCAGTTTACTCACCCGGTAATATTTGTAATCATAAGAAACAGCGTATTGCCCGTTTGAAAATAGAATGCCTAAACTATCCAGCTGACCTTCGAACCGAATCACCGGTTCTAATTCCCACTCTTCGGAAACCCAGCTTTCGTACTTTGAAAACTCATACAAGGTGCAGGTATTTCCTTCAAATTTAAAAGCATACTTGTTGTCTGAAGTCTGATAAAATACTTCCGGAGTCTGCGAAAAGGTAATTTTCACCAAGAAAATCGATATTAGGAGCAGGCAATTTTTCATACAATAACCATACAGTTTACCCGAAAGTTGGTTCATTAAAAATGATCAAAATCTTTGAATCACCAATATTCATACCTATAGCTGACCGCCATATACGGATTTTCCGGACGATCGTCGAAGTCGTTGTATTGTACGATTTTAGCTACATTATCCCATTTATCGTAGATATATACTTTCAGCCATAAAAAACTTTTATCTCCTGTGTTGCGCGCTATTTCTTCACGGATCAGCCCTCTCTTATTGTATTTAAAAGCATACGTGCCGCCCAGTTCACCCGAACAGGTATTTTTAATCTCGCGTCCTTGTTTGTCGTATTTGTAGACAACTTTTGACCGAACGGTTGAATCCGGATTAAAACGCGTCCATTTTTCGAGCCTGCCGGACCCATTTCGTTCGTATGCATCCCAAAACCGGATTTTTTGATCTGCACCTCTGCAGATATCCTGGTAGTTGAACCCTTTTTTAGTGTAACAAGGTTGAATGGTAAAGTCTATTTTATTATCGGGTTTACAGACTACGATCATGTGGATGCTGTCGTTATTGTTATAGATAAACTCTGAAATGGAATGGCATTTGTTCCCCAGGAAATAGGTGACTTTTGTCTTCCTCCCTTTTGTGTCATAAACATATTCGTTTTTGTAATCGATTCCACCCGATTCTTTATAGGTTACATCCGAAAGGAGCAGTCCTTTCTCATCAAATACCTTCCGTTCAGACAGACGGAGCCGGTTCTCTTTCCCGGAATCAAAGCCGGATTTGAAAACAAGGATTTGTTTAAGCGTTCCTGCCTCCAGGGTATCTGCAGAATTACAGGCAGCCAGTAAAGCAATTAACAGAAAGCAAAAAATAGATTTCATGAAGCCAACATCAGTAATTAATCCGTTTTTTGATCCAGATGGTTTCCTTTTTAATGGCAAGGGGAAGTTGTTTCCTTCTTTTATAAAACAGTGTTCCGGTTATTGCCAGTGTAATAGTGGCGATCCTGAAAATATTTGCGTAAAATCCGCCCAGGGCATTCTCCGAAACGGCAAAAAGCATCCAGGACAGATTCATAAAGAAGTGCAGGAATATGGGGACCCACAAGTTATAATTCCATTCGGCAAACAACCACGCAAAAAGTACTGCTCCCATAAAAGTGGTCGAAAAAATACCGATTAAAGTAGGAATATCATCGCTTTGATACAGGTGCATTGCTGCAAACAGGAAGGCTCCCAGTAAAACAGCGGGAACAAATCCCAGTTTGGTAAAACGGAATAACTGACCGAAAAGAAATCCGCGAAAAATGAACTCTTCAAAAAATGCCGCCGCAACTCCGGAAATCAATACATCTTCAGTAGTTAAAGCAGTGTTGAACGGAAAGATACAGGCAAAACCTATGAACATGGGAAGTACACAAATAAAGGGAAATAGTACTCCTTTGAGGATGGAGCGGTTCAATCCCAATGTGGTTTGACAGCGTTTAAATTCGTTGATTATGGATGCTCCCAGAACAATAGGTATCGAAACAATGATGTAGACCAATAAATGACTGGTCCCGAGGTCAGGGACAAATCCATTGACCCAGATTCTGAGCTCCGAAAAATAAGTCCGGGACAGGAGAAAATAGAATCCAAAGGATAAAAGCGTGATGACAATAACACTTAAGGACCTATTCATTGATGTGAATTTGGGTTTATGATGATTTAAAGTACCTATTCCATTTGGATCAGGCAACAATTTTAACGTTCCTGTCACATCATTTAACTGATTTTGTCTAATTTTACATCATCAACTAATGACTAACTCATGAAATCATTTCTTTGGTTACTTTCTTTTGTTTTAGCAAGCGCTTCTTTCGGACAAGCGGGTCTTCCCGATACGACTTTTAATCAATGGAGGGTTCAGCACTTTGGTAATGGGTTTGAAAATAACGATCTATCATGGGGAAATGTTGAAATGGTGTATGCTGTAAAAGTCCAGCCTGACGGAAAAATACTGGTAGGCGGAAATTTCACCACCTATAATTCAAAGCCTGCAAATCGGATTATTCGTTTGAATCCGGATGGAAGCTGGGACAAAACTTTTCAAACATCCGTTCAGGGATACAATGTAACAGAAATTGAGGTTCTTGCAAATAATCAAATCCTGATTGCCGGAGACTTTAACGAGGTAAACGGGACTGCTGCTTACGGAATTGCTTTACTGAACCCTGACGGTCAATTGGCTTCCGGTTTTTCCAGCGGTACCGCATTTATCAGTGGGAATTGGTCTCAAGCCGGTATTATGGGGCTAACGGTTCAGCCGGATCAAAAGATTCTTGTAACCGGAAGTTTCACGACCTACAACGGAGTACCCTGTAACGGAATAGTCCGTTTACTGCCAAACGGTTCTATTGATCCCTCTTTTAACACCTCAGGAGTAGATCATTATATCTATAAGATCCTTGTTCAACCGGATGGAAAATTAATTGCAGCGGGGTATTTTACTAACTGCCAGGGAAATACAGCCGTTAACATTTGCAGACTAACTGCCAATGGTGATTTTGACCCCACATTTCAGCCAGGCATAAGCACCAATACTTCCGCATTTATTTTTGATATTGCATTCCAATCCAATGGAAAAATCCTTGCATGTGGTAATTTCAGCAGCTTCAACGGGCAAACTTTTGGAGGTCTGATGCGCTTTAACGGTGATGGAAGTATCGATCCTGCTTTTTTAGGAGGCACCAGTACGTTTCCTTACATCAGACGGTGCCTGAAAGTTTTACCGGATGACTCCTTTTACCTGGGAGGTAATTTTCTAAGTTATTCAGGTGGGATTCAATCTCCGAGATTTCTTGTCAAAGCAAACCCGGATGGTGTCTATGATTCAAGCTTCCCTATTGCAAATGCATTTAATGTCGATTCACAAACACCTGCGGAATACCAGATCATGAGCCTGGATGTTTTGAATGACGGAACCGTGATTTGCGGCGGTCAGTTTGATGAATACAACGGTGTTTTGGTAAAAGACCTGATCCGCATCAAGCCGGATGCTAAGTTGGATTACAGTTTCCTTCCGTTTGTTGGTTGTAACAATACCGTATTCTGCACAGCTGTTGACCAAAACAACCGCATATTGGCCGGAGGATCTTTTACGATGTACAACAATGAAGCCCACGGAAGATTCATCCGGTTGAATGAAGACGGTACGATTGATCACAGTTTCAATACAGGTACCGGCGCAGACGATGAAGTCAAATCCATTGCCGTTCAATACGATGGAAAAATAATCCTCGGTGGAAAATTCAAACACTTTAACGGGGTCAGCAGAAATTCCATTGTTCGTCTCAATACAGACGGATCTGTTGATATGGATTACGACCCCGGAAATTCTTTCATAACTGTCAACGGAACTACAAACTGGGTCAATGCTATTAAACTAGAGGCTAACGGCAGTTTGTTAGTTGCAGGAAAGCTTCATTACGTGGACCACAATTCTGATCTTCGAAATATGGTTACCCGCTTTTATGAAAACGGACTTTTAGATGGGGACTTTCATCCACCATTTGCCTCTTATCAGGAAGCGGACTTATTAGAGATACAACCCGTAGCCAATAAGATTTTAGTTGCAGGCAGGCTGTTTTATGGTATTCATCAATTAAATACAGATGGGACTCTCAATACTGTTATCAACCAATCAGAACAAACTATTTCATTAGCTGTAGATAACCAGGATACTATTTATTCATCCGGCCTCTATGATCAGTACTATCCCGGACTATTGAAGAAATATAATCCACATGGGATTCTTATTGGGAGTTCGAATGTTCCTGCAGAATCGATGGCTTTTCTTCCCAATGGAAAAATACTTGTTTATAACACAATTACTCTAATCCGTTTAAATCCGGATCTGAGTACAGACAATTCTTTTGAAAGTCAGGATAATACTAGTACTTCCAGTTGGGGTATCCATTCGATTAGTTTGCAGCAGCATGGTCAAATCATTATCGGAGGTTTTTTCAAGCAATACGGTGATGTTATTACGAATCATATCGGCCGGGTGCTCAATGATGTTTCCTATGTTCCATTCATTAAACTCACATTTCAAGCCGTTGAAGATATTTCATGTGCAAACCCAGGATCTGCCAAAGCAATCGGGTATTCGGGAACTCCGCCTTACTCCTATTCCTGGAATACGGTTCCTGTTACCAACGATTCTATAGCAACTTTTACAAGTCCGGGTATTTATTCCTGCACGGTAACCGATGTCTATGGTGACAGTAAAACAGCTAGCATTCTCATTACCGGGAATCCGCAAAATAATTTCGAGCTAAGATCATTTAGCATTCCGGGAGAATTCAGACCCGGTTTTCACAGCACTTATGTGGTAGATGCATTTAACGACGGTTGTGTACCTGTTTCGGGACAGTTAAAACTAACGTATGATAATTCGCTGGTCTCTTTTGTAACAGCAACACCCAATCCTTCCACGGTTAATGGGAATACACTGATTTGGAACTTCCAGAACTGGACTGCTGATTCACCTCATTTTACTCCGCACATTCAATTTCTGACTTCGGTAAATGCTCAGATCGGAGATTCTGTTGCTTTCCAAACAGAATTAACACCTTTGCAAAATGATTTTGATTCCACTAATAACCTGGTGTCTTATCTTTTCCCGATTGTAAATGGATTTGACCCGAATGATAAAAAAGTGTATCCGGCAGGAAAATGTGAAGAAGGTTACATCGACACTGATCAAAAACTTACTTACCAAATCCGCTTTCAAAATACCGGGAATTCGGAAGCTATCAATATCAATGTGGTCGATCAGTTGAATCCCAATCTGGATATCAGATCGGTAAGAATCATCGCTAAAAGTCATCCGTGCTGGACAGAAGTACTGGCAAACAACACCCTGAAATTCCATTTTGATGAGATCCATCTGATAGACAGCAATGCCAATGAGCCCTTAAGTCATGGGTATCTTGTTTTTGAAGTTGCTTTGAACCAGAACTTATCACTTCCACACAACACCCCGATCTCCAATCACGCTGAAATTTATTTTGATTTCAATCCGGCGGTAATTACCAATAGTGTTTCAAATACGATCTATAGAAATTCCGGTACGGAATTGGAAGATTTTGTTTGTGATCCTGAAACTTCACAAGCAACGGTAAGCGAAACAACAGTTTATCCGAATCCGACATCAGGAAATCTGACAATCGCATTCGCAGCGCCGGAAAAGACCATTAAATCAGCTGAATTGGCAGACAATCAGGGAAGAATCATTTATGCATACTCCGTTGATTCCGATAAATTAGTCATTGACATGAGTCACCTAACATCCGGAACGTATCTTCTAAGAGTCACTTATCCTGATCGAAAGGAAGTTATCCGTGTATTGAAAACGCTTTAGTTCCTCGTTCTGATTGATGTTCTTTTCCAAAAAGACAGTTGTTTTCTTCCGCTTTTTTTGTGGATTTAGAATAGTAAACTTCTCTCTTTTAAGGTTCATCACATTCGGAATGTGTTTTCAAGAACAATTGATCAAACTTCCTGTTAATTGCTGCATCATTTTTTACGTGCACAATCTGATCGTTTACCCGGTTACTCCAGCCAAAAGTAACTAACTCTACGCGTCCGTACATCATCCAGTCGGGATCATGCGACTCTCTCTCGAAGCGTTCCATTAAATAGTCAGGAGAAGCATTTTTCTTGCATTGTTCTTCTACCAATGTTTTCCAGGCAGCTATTAATTTCGTTGAATCACCGCTTGTTAGTGCAGTTATCAGGTCCGGACAATATTTGGAGAATCGATTTCCTTTGAGCACATTCGGAGTCGTATAGGCCTGGATACAGATCCGGCTCAAATCGTATTCGTCTTTCATTGCTGCAAGGAGTCGTTCTTTGATCTTTATCCAATACGGATCATTTACAATCTTCAGATTCTGAAGCTGCTTTCTTTTCGTTTGATATTCCAGGTCCAATTCCTTCAAACTGCTCAAATCAGCTATTTGGTCCGGTTTAAAGGCCACATCTTTTACTTCCAGCAGAACGCTTCCGGTCATTTGTAACAACTGACGGGTTCCTCTTAATTCTTCTTCGGTATAAAGACGCGTATTGAAAGTACTCTCATGCGTACACAATTCGGATTCCCACTTAAAAACTGCCGTGGAATCTTTTTCTGCGGGCACTGCCTTATTTTCCGGTTCTTTAAAAAAATCAATCTTTTTTTCAGGTTCTTTCTCCGGATTGGAACATCCTGAAATAATGGAGAGAAGGAATAGCGCCGTAAAAGATATACGCATAGGTATTGTTTATTCCACCAAAGTTACATCTTTGATAGCGTCAAACTGAGGTTTCAGTTTCCATTCTCCGGCCTTATCGATCAATCCCCATTTTCCATTTAATCGCGCGGCTGCATATCCGTTATGAAAATCACGCACAGCTTCAAACTGCGGTTTGATCACCCATTCTCCCTTTTCATCAAAGAAACCAACTAAACCGCCTTTTTTTCCATCAGCCAAACCTTCCGAAAAATCACCGAAGGATTCCGAATCAATGGTTAAGATTTCTCCCGATTTATTCACGTAGCCCCATTTTCCGTTTTTCTTCACACGCGCAAGGCCGCTAGCAGGATCAAATTCTTTTCCCGCTTCAAATTCAGGTTTAATAATCCATTTTCCTGTTTTATCAACATATCCCAATTTACCATCCATCGTTTTGACCCAAGCTAATCCATCTTTAAAGTATCCAACTGTTTCAAATTCAGCAGGAATAACCACCTTTCCTTTCGTGTCAATAAATCCAAACTTTTTGCTGTTCATTCTTACCGGAGCCAGTCCTTCTGTAAATTCCTTTACGTCCATTACTCCACTTTCAAGAGCTGTTTCGTTCCCTTTTGTATCAACTACAAAAAATTGCTTTCCTTTAGCGACGGTTGCATATCCACCATTAAAGTCACTTCCGTTATCATACAGGGCCTTAATGATTAATTTTCCTTCATCGTCCATATACCCCCATCTTCCATTTACCTGAACCAGGAACAAATGGTCATTGAAACCACTCACATTAAATCCCAATCCGTCTTTAATCTTAAATGATGCCGGATCAGTCGTTAATCGCTGGTTCTTTAAATCGATGAAATGATACTGGCGTTCTTTCTCATCGTAAATCACCGCAAGTCCATTGGAGGAAAACGGATAACATTTTTCATATTCGGCAGGAATAACCAATTCACCATCAACATTGGAGTAGCCCCATTTGCCTGTTTCGAAAGTTTTTACCTGAACGACAAGTGTTTGAGCCTGAATTAAAAGAGCATTCACTAAAAAAGCAGATGCAAGAAGTATTTTTTTACGATTCATGGTGTTTCTATTTTTAACAGGTTAAAGATAACTGAAAAGTCCTTAATACAGACAATCACATTCAAAAGGCTCAAAAAGTTCAAAATTTAAATGGAACGGTACAAAGCAAGCTTAGCTTCCATTTTTGAACATTTGAACATTGCACGATTTGAACAATTACTGATTATCCAGTTCCTTTCGAATCTTTGCCGGAAGTTTTGCTTTTACCAGTTCATAGGACTGCCTGATGTATGCTTGCAATTCCGATTTCTTCAGCATTGAAATATCTTCCAGAAGCACCCATTTGTATCGCGCAACGTAAGGCGCGGGCCTGAAACCGGAACTATTGGACAATTCCTCAAATTCTTCGTTTGTTACTTTGAATGAAACAGAAACAGGTGTTTCATCCAGGCCGGTAACACAAAACATCTTCAATCCGATTGAAAACACGAGATCGTGTTCCCACTTCACATCTTCTGTTACATGCGGCAATTCCTTACAAATAGTTCTTACTGTTTCAATATCCATCTTTTACTTTCAAATCAGTATTTGAAAGTAACCAAATATTGAATTAGCTAGTTACTTTACCTGTTTAATTTCACTTTCCAGGTCTGCCAGTGCCCCGCCATTGAATACTTTGTATCCTTTTTCTTTCAACAGGTTCATGGCTTTCACACTTCTAAGTCCGTGGGAGCAGACAGTGATATATGTTTTGTCCTTATCCAGCGGAAGTTTATCCGCATGCAGACGGCTCAATTGCAGATTAACCGATCCTTCAATGTGTCCGGTCCGGTATTCGGATGGTGTTCTTACATCGAGGATAACCGCTCCCTGCTCTATTTTCTTTCCCAATCCTTTATCCAGGTTCAGGAAGCGAAATGTGCGGTATCCGATATAAATCAGTAAGCAGGCTCCTAAAATAATTCCAATGGTTTTCATACTATTTGCTGTTTGATGGATCGATTCTTTTTAAGATTGTCCGGTCGATGTAAAATGTCCCGAAAGGAACAATACAAGCCAGCAGTACTTTCCAGGTTGTTTCCCGGAATTTCCATTGGTATTCTACTCCCACGCTCAAAGTATTGAACACAAACAGCAGGAATAAAGCTCCATGAACGGTTCCCATTACTTTCGAGAATTCCGGAATCCCGAAACCATATTTTAAGGGAAGGGCTACGAATAAGAGAATCAGCAGGGAAATTCCTTCGAGAATACCTGCCAGGCGCAAACGGCCGACTTTTGACTGGATCATTTGAAACATATTATCTGAAAAAAGGTCTGTTTGACAAAGGTGAAAACGGCCACGGAATGGCAATAAAAATGAGCACAAAGGCTATAAAGAACCACAGCAGCATCGTTTTGAACTTTTCCGGATCTGTCGGCATTCGTTTGGACTTCGCCGAACCGATAGTTAAAAGCACTATAGCCAGCAGCATAATCAATGCGTGAACCAATGAATAAAATGTCACATCCCAATTTCGCAGTGCTTCACGGGCGTGCTTCCAAAAGTATTTAATGGACGGACTCTGCGTATAAACCAGTATACCAATGATCAATTGGATATGTGCAATGGTTGCTGTCCAATGACGCACCGCATTATCGGTTCTAGTAAAAGTCTTTTGGAATTTGAATCCGGTATAACCGCGGTAAATGGCATAAGTTAAACTGATTACTACCAGCCAACGGGTTAAAGAATGAAGAAATATAAGTGTTGAGTACATCGAAAATAGTTATCGATGCAAAAGTAAAGCAAAAACATACTAACCAGTATGTTTTTGATTAAAAAAATTATTTCAGGCTGTTCAAATAGTTCTTAAGCTCTTTTAAATAACGGCTGTAAGACTCTTTTCCCTGATCCAGTTTTCCAAGATTCCGCACTCCCCAATACCCCGACATGACCATGATCGTAACTTGCTTCGAATGAACATCCTTCTTTACAAAACCAGCTGCTTTTCCTTTTTCAAGAACTTCAACCAACGTATCCTCCCATTGCTTCATTAATTCGTTCATTGCATGGCCGAAATCGGCATTCCAGGGAGTCATTTCCTGTGTGATATTAGAAGCCGGACAGCCAAACTCTGGTTTAAGAAAAGGATTACCGATGAGTAAATGCTGCATCATTCCGTAGATAAACTCCAAAGGATCTCCCGGGTTTTGCAGCGGGGTAATGAAGCTTTCGGTCATCGTAGGTTTCAGGATCTCATTGATGATTGCCAAACCCATTTCATCTTTATTTTTGAAATGGTAATAAAAAGCACCTTTTGTAACCTGGGTTGTCGCTAAAATATCATCAATACTGGTGGTTTGATACCCTTTGACATAAATCAGTTCGAATGCTTTCTGCAGAATCGTTAAGCGTGTTGCTGCCGCCTTTTTCATAAAGATACTCCTTGGTATTTTTACAAAGGAATGAAAAGTTAAGGGATCTGCAAAAAAGAAATTCCCGCAGATCCCATGAATGATTGTTATCTTTCTTTGATAAATTTCGACCGCAGCACTTGTTCGTTACCGGTGAATTTTACTTCCAAGGAATAAGTTCCCTGCGCTAATTTTGTGATATCGATCTGGTTCCCGGCTTCAACATTCTTCAACTCAAGGATTGTTTTCCCGTTTAGATCCAGGATTGAAACCTGATCGGCCTGCCTATTGTCCACAAGCTGAATATAACTCTCCGCCGGATTCGGCATAACCAGCGGTACCTGGCTTTCAAACTCCGAAACACTCAAAGGATTCGACGGTACCATTTTAATGATCGGATTGGTGCCTGAATTCGTTGCAATGTAAATTTCTTTGTTCGGACCGATTGCAATGTCTCTCAAGCGGCCAAAAAGTCCCTGAAAATACTGATCTTCATCTGTTACTTCGGTTGTCTGAGAGTTCAATTCCATGGCTACAACACGTTGTCCGTTCAGTGTCACCATTAAAAGGCGGTTATCCCATTCAGGGAAAGCGGCATTTTGATAATACACCAAATCGGAAGTTGCTATAGTGGGTGTCCAGGCATGAATAGGTTCTGTATACAAACCAGTTGCACAGGGGGTGTTTTCAAATGTTTCATCGCAAAAACCGTGAATCAAAGGCCACCCATAATTCTTGCCGGATTCCAGAACGGTCAGTTCATCATCGGTAGAAGGACCGTGTTCGGAAATCACAATTTTACCGTTAGGCAATTCAACTATTCCCTGCGAATTGCGGTGTCCCATGGAATAAACGTAAGACCCGGGAGTTGGATTATCAGCCGGGATACCACCGGATACAGTTAATCTTAAATATTTACCGGATAATGACGCCGGATCCTGAGCCAACTGATCTTCGTAACATTCACCGGTCGACATCAACAAGGTTCCGTCCGGTAAAAAGTGAAGTCTTGATCCATTATGAGCTCCCCATGCAAGGATATCATCCAGAAGGATTACTTCATTAACCAAATTAGTTCCGTTAAAAGTATATTTGACCAGTCTCTCCTTGAAAAAACCTTCTGCGTCAGCAGTGCCATAGGTATAAACCAGAAACACTTCCGGAGTAACCGAAAAATCCGGATGGAAGGCCATGCCAAGCATGCCACTTTCTCCTGTTTGGTTGACCGTAGAAGTCAAATTCAACACTTCGGATTTCACCCCTGTTTGTAAATTGATCCGACTGACTTTACCTACTCGCTCTGTAACCCATAAATAATTGTCATTGACTTTAATTTCCCAGGGAGTCTGAAGATTGGAAGCCAGTGTGTCTATATAAAGAGTCGTCGTACCGACAACCTGTGTACCCTGAGCATGTACCATCGGTGCAAAACCCAGTGAAACGATAAAAAGTAACTTCTTGAATTCCATGACCGAAAATTTTAATATTCAGTTTGAAGTTAGGCAAACCTGCTACAGATAGCAAAGCGATTGAGTTAATAAATGATAATTCAATTAATTACGAATTCCGCAACGATAGCCATAAAGTGCTGATTAATCAATCCGTGGATCCATATTTTTCCCGGGTCAGTATCAGGGTGTTTTTCATCAGTTTAACCAGGTTATCCTGATTAATATCCGATAATTTCTTAATGTAGATGCATGCTTTTCCCATGGTAAATTTTCCCAGGTCATTGATCAATGTTTCCTGCCCTGGTTCTCCGGTAGAAACATAGAGCGAAATAGCTGCTTTCCGGGGAGAGAACCCCAGTAAGGGTGCGTCGCCTTCATGTCCGCTGGCATATTTATAGTGATATTTCCCGAAGCCGATGATGCTTGGTCCCCACATGTTTGCCCTGAAACCGGAAACTTGTTCCATCAATCGGATCAGGTCCCTGCTGTCCTGGCGTTTTTGTTCCGAGTCGGTGAATTCCAGGATGAATTCAGAAACATCTTTGCTTGTTTCTGCTGTTTTGGTTTTTGCCATAGTATATCCTGCGAAGTGTGAGTATAACGAAGTTATGACTTTAATCCGTCCCGGCCAATAAATCGCTCCTTTCCCAACAGGAAACCGATTGCCTTCTGGACATTCCGCTCAACACTTGCTTCTGTTTTCAGGTTCGCAATATAACGTACTATCTCATTCTGAAGAGATGGTGCCAAACTTTCGAAAACAGCATTTGCCTTCGGATTATCGTGTAAAGCCTGCACCAGCTTCGGATGTGGATGTATAGTTCGGTCCGAAAAATCCAATTCAATACTAAGCTCTACCAACTCTCCTATCCTTTCCGGGGATTTCGGAAGCATTTTAGTGTTGATGTAAAGTCTCCACTCGCCTGCAAATTTGACTAATGTCTGCTGGTAAGCTTTACCGTTAATGGTTCCTTTGACCGGAACCGGACCTTTGTCTTTTCCGAATTCTCTGAACAGATTGTTTAAAATTGGCTCAGGTATAAATACAAAGGGATTGATACCTATGATATCAATTGTGGCATTGAAAGAAACCGCATTTCTTATTTTATTCATTTAGTCAATTCCGAACTTAAAAATACGATTATTGAACTACTGAACCACCAATTTCTTAATTAATACAATTTGTCCCAGGTGGTAATACATGTGTTCCACAATACCGGCTATATTTCTGAAATTGGTCCCGTATTTCGGGTCAATAAAATCCCGGGTAAGTTGTTCATCCGGTAATGCTTCTATCAAAGAAGCCGCTTTTTCAGCTTTCTGCCAAATGCCTTCCAGCAGCTCGTCCCAATCCTTTTTCGACTCAATAACCGGAAGCATCCAGCTTATCTCGTCCTTTCCGGTTAATTTATTTTCTTCCAGGACTATTATCAATACTTCCACATAATAGGTCATGTGAAACGTCAGTGCCGCAATCGAATTCAGCGAGTACACTTGTGTAAGGGCATCTTCCCATTTCACATCAGACAAGGTTGTTTTCAGGTCTGTTGTTGTCCAGTTCCCGCCGAAATGAACGTCTCTTACATGTTTTGCCAGTTGTTTGGATATGCTCATACTCAACATTTTTCCCGCAGAGGACCGCTGACGGCCGCAGATTGTAAACAAACTTACCCGTCCTAATTCCCGGTATCTGCAGACTGTTTTATTGTTCCGCAATTTCTCAAAATTTGTGATCAAATCCAAGGTTTCAAACGGATACTTATTCGCATCGGGACCAGCAATCAAAAACGCATAGACCTTCATATCCTTCAGGGAACCGAAATCCATCAAATCTGAAATACCCTGGCTTCCCGAATGGGGTGTACTAAAATCAATGAAGTTTTAATGGTAAAAATCCAGTGCTTTCTGCACCAGCAATCCAATTTGCTCAACAGGCAAATCACCATCCGGGTCAACCAGGAAGACTTTCATACGTGATCGCTTTTCCTGCAGCATGAATGGTTCTTCAAATAATTTTCCTTCTACAAAACCGATGTAAGGCTGTTTGTGTTTTTTATGCGTCCACAGGTAACAAAACATCTTTCCTTTGTAGCAGAAAAAAGGCATTCCATATTTCAATTCGTGAGTGATTTCACTATTCTGACCTAAAATAATATCCCTTAATGCCAGCAAAGTGCTTTTAACCGGTTCCTCCTGCTGCAAGTAATAATCCGTTAGCTGCTTCATTATTTTTTCACGGCTTTTTGTTCGTTTGAGAACGAATATGGAAAATCGCTTTCTGAGAATTTGCGTTCCAAAGCAGGAGTTGAAGTCATTTTAAAATCAACAACAGCTCCTTTCATCAATTCCGAATGTTTCAGGAATAATTTGGAATATTCTTTCGCATTCATTTTTACCGCTGAGACATATTTATTCTGAGCCGAATTTTGCGGTGCGTTCAGAACTACCTGCTTTCCTCCCGACAAATGGATTACTGTTTTTTGGAACAGAGGTGCCCCCAGCACGTATTCATCCGTTGCCGGACAAACGGGATAAAATCCTAAAGATGAAAAGACATACCACGCGGAAGTCTGTCCATTATCCTCATCTCCGCAATAACCGTCCGGAGTTGGTTTGTATAAGCGATTCAATACTTCTCTTATCCAATAGTGGGATTTTGCCGGAGCACCTGCGTAATTGTACAGATAAATCATGTGCTGGATCGGTTGGTTTCCATGTGCGTACTGCCCCATGTTTGCGATCTGCATTTCCTTGATCTCGTGGATCATTCCGCCATAATAACTATCGTCATAAACCGGAGGCAAGCTAAAAACAGAATCCAGTTTGGAAACAAAACGTTCCTTACCTCCCATCAGGTCTATCAATCCCTGCACATCGTGAAAAACAGACCAGGTGTAATGCCAGCTGTTCCCTTCGGTAAAAGCATCTCCCCACTTAAACGGATTGAAAGGCGACTGGAATTGTCCATCGGCATTCTTTCCGCGCATCATTCCTGTCGAAGGATCGAACAAATTCCGGTAATTTTGGCAGCGTTTTGCATACAGATCGATCTCTTCCTGCGGACGATTCAATGCTTTAGCCAGCTGGTAAATCGCGAAATCATCGTAAGCATATTCCAATGTCCGGGCAGCATTCTCATTGATTTTCACATCGTAAGGAACGTAACCCAGTTTGTTGTAATAAGCTACTCCAAAACGCCCTACTGCACTCATCGGGCCTTCATTATTTGCTCCGTGAAGCAGGGCTTCGTATAATTTTTCGATGTCATAACCGCGTAAACCTTTGATATATGCGTCGGAAACAATGGATGCCGAATTATTCCCGATCATGATATCTGCATATCCCGGGCTCGACCATTCGGGTAGAAATCCGCCTTCCAGGTAGTCGTTCACCAATCCTTCCTGCATTTCTTTGTTGATTTCCGGGTAAACCAGGTTCAGCAAAGGATACAAAGCCCGGAACGTGTCCCAGAATCCCGTTCCGCCAAACATTTTCCCTGGAAGGACCTTTCCGTTGTAAGGACTCCAGTGTACTTCCTTACCGGCAGCATCGATCTCATAAAGTTTATTCGGGAAGAAAAGGGTTCGGTACAAACATGAGTAGAATGTTTGCTTTTGTTCCTCTGTTCCACCCGACACCTCAATTTTACCAAGTGTCTGATTCCAGTGTAATTCTGCACTATTGCGAACAGCTTCGAAACTACTATTCCCTACCTCACGTTGTAAGTTCAATTCTGCCTGATCCTGCGATATAAAAGATGAAGCAACTTTCAAATGAACCTGTTCCCCTTTTTTCGTTTTGAAACCAACCACAATTCCTGAATGGTTTGAAGTTGATTCTTCCTGATTACCAACTAATTTCCCATCCGAAGCAATGGAATAAAAGGCAATATCCTTGTCCAGGTAAATGACAAAATAGTTCTTGAAATTGGTGAGTTTTCCGCGTGCATAGCGTTTGGTGTAGCCTACGATCTTTCGTTCTTTGGGAAAAACTTTTACATAAGATCCGCGGTCCAAAGCATCTATCACAACAAAAGAACTGTCGCTTTCAGGAAAGGTAAAGCGGAACACAGCAGCTCGTTCTGTGGGAGTAATTTCTGTCGTGACATCACAATCAGCCAGGTAAACACTGTAGTAATGCGGTTTTGAAACTTCTGATTTATGTGAAAACCAGCTTGCCCTTTCATTTTGGTCAAAAACCATTTTCCCGCTTCCCGGCATAATTGCAAACTGACCGTAATCATTCATCCACGGAGAAGGCTGATGCGTTTGTTTAAAGCCTCTCATTTTATCGGCGCTGTACTGATAAGCCCAGCCATCTCCCATAACATTTGTCTGTGGTGTCCACAGGTTCATTCCCCATGGCAGGCCAATTGCAGGATAGGTATTTCCATTGGAAAGCTCCATTTTGGAATCGGTTCCCATAAGCGGATTTACATAATCAACAGTTTTTTGCTGAGCTAAAGCTGTAACAGGAAGAAGCAAAAAGAGAAAGCGTTTCATGAAAATTGCGAATTACGAATTCCAAAGTACTTCATTAATTCCGAATTCCCAGTGACTAATTACGAGTTATTTGGTTCATTTTTTCAACAATCAATCCAGGCGTTCGAGGAAGTTCTTTAAGGATGCTAAAAGGCTCGGGGCACTATTCCTATCCAGGTTCTCGCAATCCAGTTTTTTTTGGAACAGGTAGGATGAATTCACAGGATTTATAGGCGTGATTGTTTCAATATCTTGTATCGTGCTGTAAATGTTGGTTTTGAATGTTTCAAAATCATTTGTTTCCTCGTACGATTTTTCGTAACTTGCTAATTGTGCACTGATTGCATTTTTAGTCTTCATACTCAGTAAAATGGGTCTTTGTATTTATCTTTGGTCTTTGGCTAACATAAAGCAATTTGCCTCATTGTGACACTCGTTTTTTTCTGTGTCTATTATTTTATTGAAGCTCAGTTTCTTGAATATACCTGTGGCAAAAAGGGGGTTCATATATGCAATTCTGATCAATTGAATAAACTGGTTTTATTTTGGCAAAAATAGCAAATAAACACAATCGTGTTACATCTGAGCTATTAAATATTTCGACTTTGTCAACTATGAATACGAAGTCATTTAATGACATTTTGGGGAGAGAGATCAAGAGAATTCGTGAGGAGAAAGGAATTACCCAGGAGGAGTTGGCCTCACGTATGAACGTAAACGCTCAAAACATTTCCAGTTATGAACGAGGTGAAAGATGTCCGTCTTTATTTTGGATGAACCGTTTGTACGAAGCACTTGAAATTGATCCGGCAAAATTTACGGATGACCTTTATAAAAGGCTTAATGAATCTCCTCTCAACCCCAATACGGATATTATTAAGATCAAACCGGCATCCGGATAAACAGCCCCTCCCACTTTTATCAAACTATTTCTGCAAAGTCATTTTGCGGCTCGATACAATCCATTTTCATTTGTGGCTATGAAATTAAAATCCCTAATTTTGAATCATGCGCCAATTACTCCCGATCTTTTTCCTTTGCAGCTGTTTTATTTCCTTCGGACAAAATTCCCTGCTAAACAATGCAATTTCGTGGTTCAATAAGACAGATAGAACAACGATTGACAATTACCTGAAGCATTGCAGTTACCAGTTCATTGGAGAGAAAGATTCCGCGGATCTTCACCTTTTCACATATTCATTGGTAAAAACAGAAAACGGCACACAACCTTTTATCCATATACTGCTCGGTGACTCCACTTTAGAATTTATTTCGATAGATACCTACTCCCAGGGAAAGCAAATGATTGTTTCGGGATTGAAAAGCAGTAGGTTCAAATCAATCGGTACAACCATCAACGGAAACTTCATCACCACTACTTATGATAACGGGAATTTTTTAATCCAGGAGGATTACGAAGCTGTTCCAAATCCAATTGGAAAAGGGGAAATCGCTTATTTTCGATACCGGATCTTTCGTAAATACGGGCAATTTGACAGTATGAACGGGGAGAAAATCCGCTTTACAGAAGAAGGTCTAAAAATCGCGGAAAACTATAAAAACGGATTACTCGACGGACAACGGACGATCTTCTTTCCTAACGGAAGCATCAGGCGCACTGAAAATTACCGGGCAGGAAGATTGAACGGGACAGCAAGCGACTACAACCCGGAAGGGAAATTAGTCCACAGCTCAACTCACAGTTACCATTGGAAATACGGCTTGGAAAAATGGTACAACCACGAAGGAAAACTTGTAAAATCACTGCAATGGCGACGGGATGTTCCTACCGGAGTTGAAAAACAGACTTTTAACGGAGTCACTATCGGAAGTGTTTCTTATATCAATGGTTCCAGGCAGGGACCTGCAAAAATCCCGGTATATTTCGATCCACATACTGAAGCAAATTACCCGCTCGATACTTTGAATGATCCACCTTTAGGTATCGAGGATGTGGCATACGACAAGGGACTGAAAAGCGGAAAAGCCGTCTGTACCTATTTCAATACAACAGACACGATGTATGTTGCCTATTATAAAACAGGACAATTAGACAGCACATTTTCCAGATACGAACAAAACGGTATTCTTTATACTTCGACTTTTTCAAATGGCCTGGAAGCTGGAGAACGCATTTACCGGATACCTTCGGGTCCGCTGAAAGACACCATTTACCGCATTGAACAATACCAAAACGGGAAATTAAACGGATTGACCATTCAATACTATCAAAAAGCAGGTCCTGACCCGGGAATTTACGCTCCGGGAGCATGGGAAAAAGTAACCCGTCGGGAAAACTATACGGACGATCTTCTAAACGGTGATTTCATTTATCAAAAAGATTCCGAAAACTATACTTTTCAGCATTACACAGAAGGTGTTCTTCACGGCAAGCAGGAATATTCAATGGTATCATCGGATGGAAAACAATTCAAAACTACCGGATTTTATGAGAAAGGAGTGAAAACCGGAGAATGGATCACTGAAACCCCTGCAGACCATGTTATTCTAAGCGAGCATTATGTGGACAATCAAAGGCATGGGGATTTCCGCAAAACAATCAAAGGTTTCAAGTCCGAAGAGCGTTTTTATATTCACGGTATGCTTCAGCGCTTAAGGTGCTTTGAGCGAAACTCTGATTACAGATTCTACACACTGGATTTTACAAAAAACAACGACTCAGTATCTGTATTGTCTGAAATTGCAGAGTATGACACTTTCTGTCTAAAGTCCTATCGTTTCAAAATAGACGAAAACTTATGGTCAGATACAATACTTACAACACTTGTCAATTCGATAGAAAACGATCCTGAAACTACGGCTCAATCGCTGAATGGCCGTTTCGTTTTAAAAACCTCCGACTATCAAAAAAACGGGAATTACAAAAATGGAAAAGAAGTTGGGAAAATCGGTGTTTTACATGCTGATGCCGGAGTACTTGAGAGCCTGTTTTGTCAAAATGATACCATAATAAGCGCCTACTACACTCGAACAGCTATCTCCGAAGAGCAACCCTACTCGGGAAAATTCGTTTCAGCAATCACCGGAGAAAAAATCAGCATAAGAGACGGACTGCGTCACGGCTGGTGTGTGGAGTATGATAAATCATCGGGCAAAGAAATCAGAAGAACCAAATACGTAAAGGGAATGCTGAAAAAGGTCATTGAACACAAACCCGATTGAAGCAATTTCTCTAACATCCCCATCAAGCTATTTTCACCATCTCCGTATCTCCGTCCCAGTCATCCGGATCTTGGTATTTCAGGATCAGTTTCTCCCCTGTTTCAAATTCCAGGGTGATTTCATTCTCTTTGCAGTAAGCCGATTTAATGATTTTGTCTTTCACTCCAAACTTTTCCGCATAATCGTGGTAGGTATACGCCTCGTCTTCCGTATCTATCTCTCCCCAGTTTTCCCAAACTCCAAAGCAGACATCCAGGAAATACTGCGACCAGCTGACCCCTTCCATTTTAATATAAACCAAACAAGGCCCAGAATCGGGATTGTCCGGGTTCTCAACACCGATCAACTGTTCTAATTTCTTTCCTTTGGCACTTTTTACAGTGAAGTTGATATCCTGGAACATGCGTCCGGCAGCCTGTTTACTCATTTATTAAAGGTTAAAAATGTTCAAATGTTCAAATGTTCAAATGTTCAAATGTTCAAATGTTCAAATGTTCAAATGTTCAACTACAAAATATTTTGAATTCTTACACGTATTTACTTTTCGCATCATACGTTTCAATCACTTTGATCATTTCATCCAACTGTTTTCTCCCGACATTCGGAATCTTGTAATTGGCAATTTTCACAAACGCATCCAAATCTTTATTGGCTTTGATCTTTTTCAATTCTTCTTTCAGCCCTTCGAATTCCTTCTTACCTTCCAGCTGAATGTACAGGTTTGTGTAAACCCTGAAGTTATCTGCGTTCAACTGGTTAAAGTGGATTGAAAACAGGGATAAATAATGGTTAAAATAACCTTTCGGATAGGTTTCTTCCAATTTCCCGACAACTCTTTGATCGAAATGAAAGGTATAATCCAAAGCCAGGCATTCGAAAATAAATCCGGGAAGGAAAAACAGGTAATGGTTTAGCTTTAGATCTTTTAACGATTCATTGACCACTACTTTATCGGAAGGAAAGTCGGTTTTCCGGTTAGCATCTTTCAATTCATAAAATCCTCCCCAGGGCAATTGGTCATTTTTGAAACGAAACGCATTGTTTTTGTATGCTTCCTGGCTTATTTCCGTTAATTGATAAGCATACGGCTCACTAAATTCAAGGGTCCCTTTTTCTCCCTCATCAATATGTGCAAAATCCGGATCCAGGTCAAAAACCAATTCCAGGTAATTTTCCCCTGCTGTAATTTGAGGTTTTGAAACCGCCGGAGCTGCATTCCAATTCTTATTTTCTTTTACGTATTTCATTTACCTTCTGGTATCAGTAAAGAAGCCTTTTTATTCAACTTCTCTACCAAAATAACCAGAATTTTGTACATACAATAGCTTTGCTCCATTGCCGGGAAATTTTTAGTATTCCAGTAACAGCAAATACCGTTTAAGTTGTTTTCGGTACTTTTCTACGCATCACAATCGCTGTGATCAAAGCAAACAGGATTCCCATCGGGAGGATTTCCATGTAAGTCATAGCAGCTTTAAACAAAGGATTCCGGTACATCACGATAAAATCCTGCATTTCAGCATCTTGTTTTGCAACCACTGCAGGACTCGCTCCACTTTCAACCAGCTGATCATGCATTGATTCTGTGTAAACTTCAATAAACTTTGAGCCGGTAGCATAATCATAAATCAGCCAGTTTACGACATAAATCGTAGATGCGAAAAGAGTGATTAACAATCCTACTTTCAATGCTTTCCCGAAGGTTATAATTCCACCGCTGTATTTATCCCGATAGTTCTTCACACCGATGATCAGGAAAATATTCGCGATAAACATGGACGTATAGCCCAGAACCATTCCGAGGGTTGACCCACAATTCGGGGGTAAAACGAGCAATGCAATAAAGGTCCAAACTGCAGTTATCAAACCACCGATTCCTCCGTAAACCAGTACATTTCTTTTCATATTTTATAGTTTAATATTTCGACAAAAGTGCCTTTCTACAAGGGTTTGATACTCATACTTTCGGGTGATTTTTCATTTTAAAGCGGAATTATCCCCAATCGTTTGGCTGCTTCCACAGCCTGAGTCCTTCTGTTAACATCCAGTTTTTCAAACAACTTCGAGCTGTGTGTTTTTACCGTATTCAAAGAAACAAATAAACGCCCTGCAATTTCGTTATTGCTCAACCCGAGGGCGATCAATTCCAGTACTTCCAGTTCACGTTTGCTGATCCCCAATTCTTCGAGGACTTTTTCATTGCGTATAAATTCATCCGAAGGAGAAACGTATACTGTTTTTTCAACCAAAACTGTTTTAGGTTTTGTAAGCTGTTTGGCAAGCCAGATTCCCAAAACCAGGAACACAACAGCAATTGCAGCAACGTATAATTCTGTGGCATGGCTCATCACCAGCAGCCGGAATTCAAGCCAGCGCATGAGGAACAGGAGTCCGGCGAGGGAAACCCCGTAAAGAAGCATTATTCGGTAGGACTTTAACAAATTGTGCAGTATTTTCCAGTGTTTGGAACAAAGATAACTTAAATGCCCTGAATGTCTTCAACCGGACTTCCTATTTAATGGCAACCCCGTAAGCAATATATTTCCACCGTTTCGGGCTTACGTGGTTCCAAAACAATTGATCCATCAATGCTAAAAACTTTCGCTGACCTTCGCTTCTTCCAAGTGTGCCAAGGAAACCGGTTGTTTTCAGTTCGTAATTTGAAAAAACACCCAGGCACTCTTTCATTTCATCCACTGTCAAATAACGCCAGGTGTTTCCCCAGTCCGTGTATTTTTTTCTCAATCTTTTATGAAGCGGTGAAGCAACAAGGTTTTCGGCAAACAACAATTTTCCACCGGGTTTCAATGCTTTATGGATCTCTCTGAAAACCTTTTTCTGAATTTCAAAGTTGTCACCGCGTCCGATTCCACCGATGATCGATTTAAAGACAATCACATCGAAATGATTTTCATACGGAATGTTGGAAGCGTCGATATTTTCATAATCAATATATTCCGTGACCTTGTATACTTTATGCAATTTTTCGGCTGTTCCCTTCACATCCAAGACATAATCGGAGCACACGACTTTCTTTCCTTTTAAAGCCATCCAAAGAGACAAACCACCTTCACGCCCACCCAATTCCAATCCGTTTTCGACCTGATTCCAATCCACCTTTTTTTCCCAGAAGAATAGTGCCTTAGACCAGGTTTTTACATCCCATTGTATAATTTTCTGCACTAATTCGCGATCTGTCATCGGGTCTTTTTTTATCGTTCATCAGCCAATTGGCAGATAAACGGTTTGTTTTCCGGGTAACTAAGATAAAGAAATAATTGAGAGTCGACTTTGCTGCTTCCTGATTATTTTAGGCTCATGCAATACCTGGCACCAACTATTTTTAAGTTCTAATTATCGTTTCAAATGCAAACACAATCGGTACTGACAACAGAAGAACAGGGACATTTTCACCGGATGTTGCTCACCCATATACAGAATTCAGCGCAGCAAACTATGAGGTCAACTTTGCAAGCTTAACCGGCGATACTCCATATCCGGACGCGCCTTATCTTGCGGATGATCCGAAAAATCTGGCTTTCCTAACCGGAAAACGATGGGCTGACATGTAAAAAGCGGTAAAATTAACCGATATGGATGTCAGTTAATACGATTCGGTATTTGTTCCCGGAGGGGTTGCGCTATGAGAAGCAAACAGTATCGCTGACGGAAACCTGGTTACAGGACAAAATCCCGCTTTTGTAAAAGGAGCAGCGAAAAATTATCCGAATCATGGAAGCTTAATCACTTTTCTATTTTAACTCCGGCAGATTTAATGCGAAACTACTTTCAAACCAATGATGGATGCAATCAAAGTAGTCATGAAAAACAACTTCCAGGTACTCATTGGATCTTTGAACACGAAAATTCCTACCAGCACTGTTCCTACAGCTCCGATTCCGGTCCAAACCGCATATGCAGTTCCGATGGGAAGTGTTTGTACAGCTTTCATCAATAAAAGCATGCTGATAACGAGTGAAACTCCAAATCCCGCATACCACCAATAAACGGCATTTCCATGAGATATTTTCGCTTTTTCCAGGCAAGATGCAAATGCCACTTCGAACAATCCTGCGATGATTAAGATAATCCAATTCATTTTTTCAAGTTTAAACGGATTTAAGTTTGCGTAATTTATACGAACAGCAAAATCAGCGTCAACACTAATCCTGCCAACGAATAAAGCAAGCCTGCTTTAAAAACTTTGGTTTTTGGCAGGTACATCCAGAAAGCGGACAAGACAAAAAACAGCAGGGATACTCCGAAGAACACATTCAGCCAGTAAAGCGGATCGTCTGTTGATGCTTTGTGCAAATGCGTCATTTTATCCAATATATAAGGAAGTTCTTTGGTTGTTATGTGTGCAACACCCGTTCTCTTGTTATAATCGCCATTCCTGAAATAAACCATTTCGCCTTCTTCTCTTTCGAAATTGTAACGGCGTAAATCCAAGGCCTTCCCGATGCTCTCATTCTTAACGTTCGGTTCAATCCTGATTTCTTCGGTGTGCTCGCTCTTGAGAAAATCTGTATCACGAAAGATCAATACAATGCCGCTGATTGCATATACAGCCATTATTCCGGCTAAGAAAAAACCAAGGTAGCGGTGAAGAACGCGCATGGAAAGTTTTGAATTATTCATGCGGTAAAATTAATGATTCCAAAAAGGTTTTCATTCACCGGAACAGGTGATTTTACGCCAGGGCTGAAAAAATTTCAGCCCTGGCGGTTTATCGAATCAACGGAAGTAATTTCTCCTGCAGATACATGCTCCAGGCCGGTGCGCAGGAGTCATAACATTCAATTTCGGGAGTTAATCCCTGGTGTGTAAATACCAGCTCTGTTTTTCCATCCTTTTCTGAAATTTCGAACACGATTTTTGTCCCGACCCATTCGTCTTTCTGTTCCAGGAAGCTCAACTCACTTTCGGTTATTAACCAAACTACTCTTTCGTTGGGAATAACTTCCACCAGCTTTTGTTTGGAATAATGCGCCCCGTCTCCTGCTCTGAAACTGAATTCATCGTTCAGTTCTTTCGTCTCTCCTGAAAAAGATTCGTTGTAAAGTCCCGACCACCAGGAACGTACCTCTCTAATCGCTTTAAAAACGTGTTCCGGACTTTTCTCTGTTTGGATTGAATAGGTAAAATTTTTTGTTTCCATTACGCTTGCTTTAAGTAAATCAATTGCCCGGTATGATAGGCCAAATGCGTTGTCCGGGTTAAAATAATATTCAATTTGTTGCGGTGCGGTTCTTTCACAAAATCCTCTTCCGAAACGGCTGTATGCCTTTCGAACCAGTCTTCCGCTTTTAACCGGTCCATTTTTGCTTTTAAATAAATCTTTTGCTTTTCCCAAATCGAACGCAATTCCTGTACAGACGGAATTTCCGGGATGGTTTTATCCGGTGACTCTATAAAAATCTTAGTTAACCCAGGATGCTGCTTCTCATCAAAACCCAATAAAGGAAGCATGTTGTCGTGCACTGAGATCAAATGTCCCAGCAAATAAACTCCTCTGTTTTTTCCCGGTGAAACTTCTTTTTGCAATTGGTCGTCCGACAGGGTTTTAAGCAATACATCACAATTCTGTATGGAAGCTTCCCATCTGTCCAAAATCAATTTTACCGCTGTTTGTAGTACACTCATATTCTTGTTTTAGTCATTTTAACAAATGTATATGCTGTGTATGAAACCCAAAAGGTGTGAAAGAGACAATCTAACGGGTTGATCCGGACATGTCAATTCCATACATTTGCGAAAAAGGTTCCATGAAACATTTGACCATTATCGTACCCGAAGGGGAAAACAATTTAAGCAGTATTGTAGGCACATACAAACTATTCTCAAGGGCAAATGCATATTGGAAAGAAAAACACAGCGAACAGGTATTCGAAATCCAGCTGGCCGGAATCTCAAAGCAGGTTGATTTTTACGAAGGTCTATTTTCCGTAAAACCCCACACTTCCATATGCGATATTTTGAAAACGGATCTGATTATCATTCCTTCCCTGAACCACAACTATCCGAAAGCGATCTCTTGCTCAATGAAGAACTCATCTCATGGATTCTCAAACATCGAAAAGAGGGTGCTGAAATAGCGAGTATCTGTACCGGAGCGTTTTTATTGGCGGCTTCAGGCATACTCGATGGTAAAAGTTGCTCTACTCATTGGAGTGCAGCGGAAGACTTCAGGAGGCTGTTCCCAAAAATAAAACTGCAAACCGATCATTTGATTACAGATGAAGGAGGAATCTACACCAACGGCGGTGCTTATTCCTTCCTAAACCTGATTATTTACCTTATAGAGAAACACTTCGACCGGCAGACGGCTATTTACTGTTCAAAAGTATTTCAAATAGAACCTGACAGAAAAAGCCAATCTGCCTTTAGCATTTTCAGAGGTCAAAAAAACCATGATGATGAAGTGGTAAAAGAAGTCCAAAACTATATCGAACAAAATTTCCGCGAAAAGATCTCCATCGAAGAATTATCTTCCCGTTTTTCAGTTGGAAGACGAAATTTTGACCGCAGGTTTATCAAAGCAACCGGAAACAGCCCCACTGAGTACATTCAGCGCGTAAAAGTTGAGTCTGCCAAAAAATCCCTGGAAATAAGCCGGAAAACAGTCAGCGAAATTATGTATGAGGTTGGTTATTCCGATCAAAAAGCATTTCGGGAAGTATTTCGAAGATTCACTGGAATGTCACCGGTTGAATACAAAGGACGTTACAACAAGGATCTTTTATGACATCTTTCAGTAGAGAAGAAATATTTTTCAGCCCTACCGGAGATATCAAAACGCTTCGTCTATCAATTCCCTGTTGAGCATTGCTCCTGCAAGTGTTCCCGCTGCAACTGCATTTGCCACGGATCGCATTTGGGTTACGTTATCGCCGCAGGCATACACGCCCGGAACACTGGTCTTTTGGAACGGATCAACTACGATGAAACCTTGCTCTGACAACTCACACCCCAATTTTTCAGGAAGGTCCGAATGCTGGGAAAAAGGCAGTTTGGCATACATGGCTTTCAATGGAAAACTGCTTCCGTCTTTGAACTGAACTTCGCTGATGTATCCGTTTGTATGATGGAATGCTTCCAGTTCCTTTTCATTCACTGCGATTCCGTGCTGTTTGAGTTTCGAATTTTGTTCGGGTGTGAGGGTTGATTTCCCGTTAGTGAATACGGTTAGTTCTTTCGTCCAGTTAGCAATCAGCTTCGAAAATTCAAAGGCCATTTCACCGTTTGCAAGAATTCCTGTTTTTTCATTCCGCACTTCATAGCCGTGGCAATACGGACAATGGATCATGGAAATTCCCCAGCATGCTCCTGCTCCTTTTATTTCGGGCATGATATCTTTAACTCCTGTAGCGAAAATCAGTTTTTTCGCATCAAAAGTTTCCCCGTTTTCAGTGGTAATTGTAAATCCGGACTCTTTCTTTTCCGCTCCAACTGCCAAACCGGAATAAAACTCCACTGTTTTATACTGTGCCACCTGCTCCCTGGCTTTTGAAGCAATTGCCTGTGGTGTTTCCCCGTCCTGTGTAATGAAATTATGTGAATGAGGCGTTTGTGCATTACACGGTTTCCCGCTGTCGATGATGAGTACGTTTCTCAATGATCTTCCAAGCGCCATTCCTGCTGCCAGCCCGGAATAACTTCCCCCGATAATAATGGTGTCGTAAATCTTGTTTGTCATGTTGCTAAAAGTTTGTTTGTAGCACAAATGTACACTTTTAAGTATCTAATGCAACAATATTGCAATAAGTTTTCATTCTTACATGATTATCTGAGATTCATCCCGGTGATCGAAATCACCGGGTATCACAATAGCTGTTCGAATTATTAAACTTGCAAGAAAAAGTGTTCCATAATCCATTTAACTGTTTGAAATGCAAACGAATCATTTAGAAAACCCGTAACTATATGTTTTGAGAGCACAGTTATAGACTACCATGATTCGCATCCAGCCTAAACGATTTTTATAACGGACACCAACATAATTACTCACGTTATTACTCCACAATCCTTCATAAACATGCGGAGTAGGCGGACAACAGGTGTATGTTCTTTTTAACAGCGTCAAAACTCCCTGATTCCAATGATCAGTGATGTGGATACTATCTCCGGAATTAAAGGGAACCACGTAATCGGCATCGGTAAGAATGTATACATCCGGATTGAGAGTTTCTATGCTCAACGTTGCGTTGGAGTGACCATCTTCCGTCAGGTTTCCCATGGTATCCTGGTTACTTACAATGAAACTGATATCCGGCACCCCATCACCTGTTAGATCACAAGGATTGGTAGTAACTGTCGAATCCCACCAGCCTAATAAATCATTAGGTTCCCAGCTTACCACCTCATACTCTGTTGGAAGAGATCCTCCGGCTACAATTTCATCCGGATACGCTTTAGCTCCGGAAGTGGCTGGTGTTTTTTCTTTTTTACAAGCCAAAATACTTGCTGCCATAGGTACAACCAAGAAGAATTTTCTTAGGTTTTGTTTGAAGTTATTTTTCATGTCATTTTTGTTATGACTGATTGATTTGGATGGGTTTCGTACTGCAATGTACAATTTATCAAGCAGATTATTCTTCCTGGAAATAACTTTTTTTCACTTTGGCCAATTACTGATTTTTTTTTAAAAGAAATCAAAATAGATTCAATACCATTTTGCCTTCACATTCGCATTCCACAATTTCATGGCGAAATCCCTGAAAGCGCCAGGAGCCTGATTGAATGCTTTGTCAAATTTATAATCACCACCCACAAATTCACCATTGCCGATATCTACTTTATTCTCTCCACGCATGGCATGCTTTTGTGTTCCTTCATACATGATGATTTTCATTTCTGCCGGACTTACATCACCGGTACAGGTTAGCAGATACATCATCCAAACTTCGGCAATACCATCCTTATCCAAATCTGTCACCTGGAAGGTATTCTTCACAAAATCAGCAGCTATGTCCAATGGACATTCTTTGATATAATCGGTTACTTTCCAGGTTTGCCTGATGCTGTCCTCGAATAACAAATAGTGATGGGCAAACAGGTATTTTTCCCTGTAATCTTCGGAAGGTGCTGTTTTGCTGACTGCTTCTTCGGTTTTACAGGTAATCACCAGGTTTACTCCCGATTCATCTGTCCAGCGGACAGCTTCTTTCAAAGTGCCTTTGTAGGAAATTCCTTTGGGAATATCGGATTTTGTAAGTTTTGTGAGGGCAATTTTTTCCTGGGCCGAAGCAAACAGGGAGTTGAACGCGAAAAATAAGTAAATAAATTTTTTCATATAAGAATGTGAAAATACATGTTTTGCCAATAAACTGTTACCTACTTCCAGGGTATGGTTTAATAATTCATTTCTCCGAAGTCTTATAGGCCGTTAACAGTTCCACGATAACCAAACTCAGTATAAGAACAATTTCACCTGCAAAATAAATCTTTCCCAACAAGGTGAGCTTTTCAAAATAGCGGACAACGAAGAAAGCAATCAAACATCCGTAAAAAGTATTCGCAAAGGCAATGATCTTTAGAAGCAGTGTATGCTTTCGGTTCCCGAAATAATGGGACATCAGCGAATAAATCGTATACACGCAGGCTATGATGGAAAAAAGCCTCAGCACGACCAGCGGCATGCCGAAGTGCTCTTGAAAAGGTTCGACAATAACAGCCAACAATAAAACGGTAATTCCTGCTCCCCATGCATCAAGCAAAAGCATTTTTTTCGCATTCAGGCTTAGTAATTTGTTCATCGTTTCTTCCAATCTCATTTGACAAAAACCTGACTCCACTAACGACTCGAACGCATCGCTTTCACAATATTCAGGGACTTATCTTCCAGGTATCTTTTGTACTCCTCACTTTCCGAACCATACAAGGCCATTTTACCTTCGTGGTTGAAATGAATACCCCAGCCATAGCGTTTTCCTAAGGGTGATGCCCTGAAACAAGCCTGCCCCTTCGAAAAGAATTGAGCTTTTGCAGCTTCGTATTCACTTTCCGTTAAGTCATTCTTGTCGGCGAAAACCCGGAACAACACCTCATCAGAAGTGTATTTGTAGGGATTTTTACTGATCATGTCAAACTGCCGGTTTGCAATCGTTAAAGCATCGCCTTTTAACGGTGGAACAGTTCCGTTTCCGATAGGACAATCATCGGAAACGGTAATAAACGTATTGATATAATTAGTTGTATGAACTTTCATCAATCTAAAATACGGAAATCTGGCTTCGGAAACAAACCTCTTAAGATCCAGCAAAAGGAGTCCCGAAAATACCAACGGCCAATTCCATCCAAACCAGGATAAAAACTCCAAGAGCTGCCAGGCACAATATCAGCCTGTTTGTACGCTTTTCCACCGTTCTGAGTACCAATTCGCAAACCGAACCGGTTCCGAGCAATAAAATCCCCATGACCAGGAAATCAAAGCCTTTTAACGGTGGAACAGTTCCGTTTCCGATAGGACAATCATCGGAAACGGTAATAAACGTATTGATATAATTAGTTGTATGAACTTTCATCAATCTAAAAT
>NZ_CABHOL010000006.1 GCF_902168135.1 uncultured Fluviicola sp. | reverse complement strand
ACTATTGGGTTTAGACACTATTTACTGGGTCTTGTAGCTATTCTTATCGGTGTTTATTTTTTGGGAGGTTTCCTGATGCAGCTGGTAATATCGTTCAAATTACCTGCAGGAGAAACGATCAGATCATTTTCTGAAACTAAAGATCTGTTTTCAAAAAACGAATTTTTCGCACTAAATATGATTCCCTTTGCTTTGGGTGTCCTTACAATTATATTTTGTTCAAAACTCATTTTTAAAAGACCTTTCAGAACATTCTTAACAGCACGTTCGCGCTTTGATTTTAACCGGTTTTTTTTCTACTTTGGTTTATGGTCGATATTAATGATGGTTTCTTTTTTTATCACTTTCATTGATCTTAATCACCAGATCCAGTGGAATTTTAAAAACGAACAGTTCTTCTGTCTTTTACTGTTATCCATTATTCTTGTACCGATTCAAACCGGGTTTGAAGAAATTCTTTTCAGAGGTTTTTTACTGCAGTTATTTGGGAAAGTGACACAAAAAGGGATCTATTTAATCGGTATCAACGGACTTCTTTTCTGTGCTTTGCACTTAATGAATCCGGAAATCGACAAATTGGGATTATTTGCAGTCGGATATTACCTTATTTCAGGAGTTTTCACTTCCTTTATTACTGTGATGGACAATGGAATTGAACTTTCATGGGGTTTTCACTTGTCAAACAATCTCTTTGGAATTATCATCGTGACAAATAATTGGCAGGTTATCCAAACCGATGCTTTGTTTATGGATGTGTCTTCACCGGTATTAGGTTGGGATATGTATGTAACCATGTTCCTGTTTTATCCGTTAATGATTCTTGTTTTTTGGTTGGTTTACCGATGGAAAAACTGGAATAAGGTACTTTTACAGAGTAAATAAATCATTTTTGATTAAATGTTAGAAATTCAAGAGCTTACAAAACGCTATCAGCGAAAAGCGGCAATCGACCAGGTTTCATTCAGCCTCCGAAAGGGGGAGATTTTCGGATTGCTGGGACCAAACGGAGCCGGAAAAACGACGCTGATTCGGATAATCAATAAAATCATTGAACCGGATTCGGGAACAATCCGTTTTAACGGCGATTTGCTGCAGCAGAAACATTTGGCTCATATCGGGTATTTGCCTGAAGAGCGAGGGTTGTATAAACAAATGACTGTTGAAGCGCATGCTCACTTCCTGGGTGCATTGCGTGGAATGAGTAAATCGGAGATCAATACTTCTTTGGATTATTGGCTGAAAAAATTCAATTGCGCCGACTGGAGAAAAAGAAGGATCCAGGAGCTCTCGAAGGGAATGGCCCAAAAAGTACAATTTATTTTTGCAGTATTGCATGAACCGGATTTATTGATCCTGGATGAACCGTTTTCGGGATTTGACCCGGTAAATGTGGAACTCATCAAAGCTGAAATGCAGGAAATGAAAGCGAAAGGGAAGACCATTCTTATTTCGACACACAATATGCGCAGCGTAGAGGAGATTTGTGACCGGGTAGTACTGATTCATCAATCCAAAAAAGTGTTGGAAGGGCGTGTGAGCGAAATCCAGGATCAGCAAAAGACAGGAGAATACGCAGTTAAGTTCAGAGGCAATATGATTGCCTTCGTGAATGCATTGTGGATAGGCTTTGAACTGATTGATAAAGAAATATTGGGCGATGACCGCTTTATTGCGCATGTAAAAATGAGAGGCGATAATTCCTTCGAGGATTTGCTTAAAACCCTGATGGGTCAAGTCAAAATTGAAGCTGCCTGGGAGGTTTTACCAAGTATGAATGAAGTATTTATTGCAACTGTAACAACTGATAGTGATGAGAAATAGTTGGATAATCGCTATGCGTGAACTAAGAGAACGATTGGGAAGCCGTTCTTTTATACTGATGGCCATTTTAGGTCCGATGGTAGTGCTGACCTTTACTTTCCTGATTTTCCAATTCGGAGGAAAAGACCAGCAGAAATGGCACGTGTTGATTGTGGATCCGGCTAATATTATGGAACACAAGATCATGTCGGCTGAAGATCCGAATATTCAATACTCTTTTGCTACGAACTATATCGAAATAGAGCAATTTGCCAATGACAAGCGCTTTGCTGATTTTGACGCGATGGTTGAAGTCAACGAGAAGATCCTGTCGAATAAATCGAGCTTTTTGTTCTACCGGGAAAAACCTTCCTTTACCATGTCGGTAAATATCCGCTACCAGGTTGAAAGACGATTGGAAGAAGTACTAGCCAAACAGTTTACGAAATTGTCAGTTGCGGAATTTAGAAAGATCAAGCAGCCCCTGAATTTTGCATTTCGAAATGTTTATGATCCGAAGGATGTTAAAAGCGATATGGCCGGTTGGGTCGGATTGTTCTTCGGAGCAGTAATCTTTGTATTTATTTTCCTTTTCGGCATGACGATCCTTCGCTCTGTTTCCAGGGAAAAGACGAATCGGGTAGTGGAGATCTTACTGGCAACTGTGAAACCAAGATCGTTGATGCTGGGGAAAATCCTGGGAATTGGAATCAGCGCATTTTTACAAGTATTCTTATGGTGCCTGATTATCGGGTTGGGGCTGTACTTTATGCGAGAAACGATTTTCGTGGATATCTATGATGCGTCGAACCAGGCAGCAGGACAGGTAAGCGATTACAATCAGTTCGTGGAATTAGTCTTCGACCGTGTACAATTCGGAGTGATGCTGTTCTATTTTTCGCTGTTCTTTGCCTGCGGATATTTATTCTATGGAGCATTTTTCGCGGCACTGGGTGCAGTTTCAGGCTCAGAATCCGACGGACAGCAGTTCCTGATTCCTTTAATCCTGATTTTGTGCTTTGCGTTATATGCCGGTTATTTTGCTTTGGAGAACCCGGACAGCCCATGGACAACATTCCTGATGTACTTCCCGTTCACAGCTCCGGTAGTAGCCATGGTGAAATTGGCAATGGGGTTTGCAGATGGAGATGCGTACCAATTGTTTGTTTCCTTATTTTTACTCCTGGTAAGTTCTGTAGGTGTGATCGCCATTGCAGCGCGATTATTCAAGAACGGTTTACTTCAATTTGGCCACACACTGCGATTTAAAAATATTATTCTTTGGTTGAAAGTCAAATAGCATGCGTGTAGCGGTCATTGATCTTGGAACAAATACCTTTAATCTACTGGTTGCGGATGTGCATACCACCGGATTTGATATTGTACATAATTCAAAAGAAGGAGTTGCTCTCGGAATGGGAGGTATCAATGAAGGGATCATTTCGGATGAAGCCATGGAACGCGCTTTTCAGGCATTTGAAAAATTTAAGCAAACCTGCAGGAGCCTGGAAGTTAAAACGATTGTTGGAATTGGAACTTCCGCGGTTCGTGATGCCGGTAATAAGGCTGAATTCCTGCACGAGATAAAAAAACGGTTTGATTTGGATATCGAGATCGTTGACGGATTGGAAGAAGCGAAATTGATCTACCAGGGAGTGAGTTGGTCCTATGAATTTGATAAGAGCTCACTGATCATGGATATTGGAGGTGGAAGTACGGAATTCATTCGTATTGAAACAGGTAAAGAACTGGAGTTCATCAGTGCAAATATCGGTGTGTCAAGAGCTGTTCAGCTATTTTCATTGGGAGATCCGTTGACCAGGGAAAACAAAAATCAATTAATAGCGTGGTTTGAGGAAAATTCGAAGGAACTTGAAAATTTCAGGTCCTGTGAAGTATTGGTTGGAGCATCCGGGAGTTTTGAAACTTTCTATGAAATGGTGCATGAAGAAGCATTTCCGAACATGCTGCAAAATATCCGTATTCCGAGAGCCGAATTAATTGACACCTTAGACTGGATCATTGATTCTACTTCCGAACAGCGGGAAAACCACCCGTTTATTATCCCGATTCGAAGAAAAATGGCCCCGATCGCTGCTTTAAAAACCAAATGGGTTATGGAGAAGTTTGGAATCAAAGAAGTGGTGATCTCTCCATGCTCATTGAAAGAAGGAGTTTTAAGACGATTTTTCTGAAATTACGAATTCCTAATTCCGGGTTCCGAATGATTTTTGAATTGGTCTGGATCAAGTACGAATTCTGCCAATTAACGGTTGCCTGAATATTCTATTACCTGATGATAATTGATCCGGCAAACTAAGATCGAAAAATTCGTAATTCGTAATTCGGCATTCATAATTAATTGGTTATTTTCGTTCACCAATAAAAAAATATGGCAAAGATACTGATCATAGATGATGAGCGCGCTATTCGCCGGGCTCTGCGTGAAATTCTGGAATTTGAGGACTTTCAGGTAGATGAAGCTGAAAATGGAACGGAAGGGCTTGAAAAAGCAAAAAACACGCTTTACGATATTATCTTCTGTGATATCAAAATGCCCCAAATGGATGGGATGGAAGTCCTGGATGCATTGATGGCTCAAAAGATCGATACGCCGGTTATCATGATTTCGGGTCATGGAAATATTGAAACAGCTGTGGATGCCATCAAAAAAGGTGCTTTCGATTTTATTGAAAAACCGCTCGATTTGAACCGTATCCTGGTCACGATCCGGAATGCGAAAGACCGTGTAGTATTGGTCGAGGAAACCAAGCAGTTGAAAACAACCGTGCGCAAATTCAAAGGATCTTCGATCATCGGAGAAACCGAAGGAATCAACAATATCAAGGAAATGGTTGAAAAAGTGGCACCTTCCGATGCGCGCGTATTGATTACCGGAGCAAATGGTTCCGGAAAGGAATTGGTTGCCCGCTCGCTTCATGATCTTTCCAACCGCCGGAAAATGCCGTTTGTGGAAGTGAATTGTGCTGCAATTCCAGGTGAATTGATCGAAAGCGAATTGTTCGGTCATGAAAAAGGAGCGTTCACTTCTGCCGTAAAAGACAAAAAAGGAAAATTCGAACTGGCTTCGGGTGGAACCTTGTTCCTGGATGAGATCGGTGATATGAGTGCTTCTGCTCAGGCAAAAGTATTGCGTGCTCTTCAGGAAAACGTGATACAACGCGTAGGAAGTGAAAGAGATATTAAAATCGACGCACGCGTGGTTGCGGCAACCAATAAGGATCTGCGAAAAGAAATTGCTGAAGGACGTTTCCGGGAGGATTTGTACCATCGTTTGGCAGTGATCTTAATTCACGTTCCTTCTTTGAATGAGCGTCGTGAAGACATCCCGATGCTTGCGGAGCATTTTATTGCCCTGGTCTGCAGCGAGCATGGAATCCCGAAGAAAGAATTTACAGATGATGCACTGCTTGAATTGCAGCAAACCGATTGGACGGGAAATATCCGTGAATTGAGAAATATTGTAGAACGTCTGGTAATTCTGTGCGGTCCGAAGATCACGGGAGATGATGTGAAGATGTTCGCAAATCCGAAGAAATAAATCATTGAAACAAAGTGGGCACGCGATTAATCGCGTGCCCACTTGATAATTCTATTTTTGGGATAATTATTTCTTCATTTCTTTCGCACCCATTTTCATGATTGCATAAGTAAATTCACATCCGTCTTTTGCTTTCAAAGCGTTCAGGATCTTTTTGATTACCTCGTCTTCTGATTCAGAAGTATACACCTGGTCGTATTTTTTCTCCAGGTCTTTTGAACAAGACTGCATTTCTGTTCCAAGTTCCTGCATGGCCTGAGCATCTGCCATTCCTTTTTCAAGGTCTTTCATTAACACAGCAGTCATGGCTTTTTCCATATCTGTTCCATCTTTTTCAGATTGAATGATCGCATTTTTCATGTCATCTGAAATACCTGTTGAAGACTTATTCACACAGTCGCACATGTCTTTAGCCATTGCTTCATAATCTGCATCGCTTGCCATGTTGCAGGAAGTTACCAGAACTGCACTCGAAATTGAAAGTAAAAGGATTAATTTTTTCATATGTTTTTTTCTAAAACTAAGCAAATTAATTAATACAGATCGTGTAAATTGAGAAGCGAGCATGTAGAATTGATAAGTGAAAACAGAAAATTGGTAAGTGAATGCACCTGGTCCCGAATTTACAACTCCGATTCACTGTTCACTTCAATCCCGCCCCATTCCAGGACATCAAAGCCGTCATGGTTCATTTTTCGATTTTCTGCGGTTTCATGAAAACTTTCCGATGATTGTCAACCGGACAAAATAATCGGGAATAACTTCAAAATTGGTTGCCGATAAGTTGAAGCTGATCAACAGGGAAAATAATAAAATGCGCATAACTTATAGAGTTGGTTCAACTTCAATTCCGCCCCATTCAACCAGGTAATTACCGGATCTGTCCAATGGTTTTAAAGGAGGAACCTTTAATACTGTCGTCTGTTCCATGAATGCACTCGTTTCGCGGAAAAGAATATAAATCCGGTTTTGCCTGAAAGAAGGAACGATTTCCAGAGAAGCAATCGGATCAAGCTGCTCATCCTGCATCCATATTATTTGTACGACCTTCATTTGCTGCATGCGCGGCCCCCAGTAAGTAATAAAATCGGTTTTTTCCTTTTCGTTGAATCCCAGGTTAGTTAACCGGTTCTCTAAATAAGTTACTGTATTTGAACCTTCAAACTGGTCGGCATGAAGCCAATTTGGTTTTAGTTTTTCTACCGAAAGAGCTGCATCCCAAAACAGGTAGGGATAATTAGAACCGTCCATTTGAATTGTACCGTCTGCAGATGACTTTCCTTTCCATTCATTAGTGTATGCCGGATAGGTAAACTTTAGTTCTGCGTCGGTTTTGATTTTCAGATTAAATGGTTCTTCCTTTTGACTGTAGAGGTATATGACCGGTTTTTCCAACATAATTTGTGGTCCGGAACCGGCCGATCCCTGGAAATTGAGCCCGATTTCATAATAGTGTTGTCCCGTAAACGCTCGTTCCAGGTTAATTTCATCAAAGTTTGCATTGACGAAGAAAGCCAATGTGTGTTTCCCTTTGGGAAGGGATAACTTAAACGTCGGTTTCTTATTGGTAACCGTAAACCTTTTGGTTTTTCCATCAACTTTCACCTGAACGATTACCGGATGTTGATTAAGCAGGAGTTGTCCGTAAGAATCTTCGACCCTGAAAACGAGGTTCGTACTGTCGGCATGAATTTTAGAGGAAACACTGTCTTTAATGATCCAATAAGAAGGAAGGCTTTCTTTTATTCCGGATAACCCGAGAAACGGCAGGACTAAAAAGTAGAGGATAATGAGTTTACGGTTCATAATTCAATGGATTTAAATTCAAATCCACCCCATTCCAGTATGTTGAATCCGCTTCGCTTAAATGTTGGAAGTTCGATAGGGTGAATGTATTTTTCAAACTGGTCATTCCATTCGGAAAACCCGATGTATAATCGATTAATCGCTGTTGGTACCGGATCGCATTGAATGGTTGCAAATTGATCACAAGCTTCCTGCAGGTAGAATTGCAGAAAGACATTTTCGTATTTCATTAATCGAGGTCCCCAATAGGTGATGAAATCTGTTTTTTCCCGGTAGTTCAATCCGGCATTCGAAAGTTGCTCTTCCAGGAATGAGATGACTTCCTGTCTGGAAATGTGATAACCGTTAGGATGTTTTCCGGGGATAAATTCCTGCTTCGAATCCCAAAACAGATAAGGATATTTCTTACCGTTAATGGTCATTTGTCCGCTTGGGTCAAGAGTTCCTTTCCAACCGTCCGGGTAAGCCGGGTAAGTAAAAGTGAAGTCATTTACAGGATTCACCTGTATTGAAAAATCAACTTTGTATGGACTCTGAAGGTAAATAACGGGTTTGTCCACTTCAATCATTGTGTTCCATGAAAGGAAATTGACCTGGGCTTCATTATCCGTTTGATTTTCAATAAGCATCGAATCAGTGATTACTTCCTCATAACCCGGACCAGGCCAAAATTTAAAAACAGTTTTTTTAGCAGGAATCCGGATGTTTGCCGAAAAGAGTGAGTCCAAAACCAGGGTGTCGACAAATTCATTCACCGAATAATAGATCATTGTTTGATAGCCTGAAGGAATATCCCTGAAATTGGGAGCATTGAAATGCAGTGTCAAAGATGCTTCCCCGTTTTTGACAGACTTATTGGAAATCGTTTTATAGATGTAAAAACCGGGAACAGATTTCCGGAGATCTGAAGCTTTCGCGGCAAAAACAAATCCCATTAAAAGCACGAACAAAAAGCCTGTTTTCATAATTCGATATTAGAACAAATGACTATACATTCCAAATCAACTTTGGTTCAAAAAAACGCTAAAAATCAGAAAACGGGATAATTTCTGACAAAACTCCCTTTGGAACATTAAAGTTCTTATTTTTGGCTTGAACAATTTTAACTTATGGACATAAAAGGATTTTTCCAAAGAAACTGGGCTTATTTAGCAATTATCGGCATTGTGCTGATTGTTTTGGCTGTTTTCTTTAAACCTCAATTTGAGGGATATGGTGTAAAACAACACGATAACAAAGAAGCAATCGGAATGGCAAATTCGGTTAAAATGTACCGCGAGGCGACTGGTGATGAACCGAAATGGTCCGATTCCGGATTCGGAGGAATGCCTGCAGAGCAGATCGGTTTGGAAAAACCCGGAAACTGGTTTGTATCGGTTTCAAGAGCTTATTTTAAAGTTTTTCCTCAGCCATTCGGGTTGATTTTCCTGCACTTTTTATCGTTCCTGATTTTCGCCCGTTTTTTGAGGTTGAATCCATGGATCGGATTGATAGGAGCCATTATTTACAGTTTTGCGAGTTATGAGTTGATAGTTATCCAGGCCGGACACGTAATCAAATCTGCAGCAGCAGCATTTTTACCGGCATTGCTGGGAGCATTTATTTATGCTTACAAGAGAAACAGGCTCTGGGGGATTGTTTTATCAGGTGTTCTTATGACGCTGGAGCTCACAATGAACCATGTTCAGATCACTTATTACTTCTTTTTTGTATTGTTCTTCGTAGGAATTTACTTCCTGGTTGAAGCAATCAAAGAGAAGCAGGTCAAAGGTTTCTTAATTACTTCCGGAGGGATTATCGCTGTTTATCTGCTTGCTTTTGTGATCAATAGTGAAAATATTGTATTGACGAATGATTACGCCAAGTATAGTATTCGTGGAGCAAACGATGTAACCATTAATCCGGACGGGACAGCTTTAAAAGATCAGGGCAACGGTTTGGATAAGGGATATATCACACAGTGGTCTTATGGTATCGGAGAAACTTTCACCCTGATTTCGCCTTACGTAAAAGGTGGTGCATCCGAGCCTTTGGCAAAATCTCCTTTTGCAGAAAGCATTCAGAACAGCGATTTAAACCAGCAGCAGATCAACAGCGCTATGAATGGTTATTCCTATTGGGGAGCACAGCCGATTACTTCCGGACCTGTTTATATCGGAGTTATTGCGTTCCTGCTGGCGTTTTTAGGATTGATTTTCATGAAGAACAACATCAAATGGGCGCTCTTCGCGGTAACTATTTTGGCGGTCATGCTCTCATGGGGTAAAAACTTTATGGGATTAACCAACTTTTTCATCGATCATGTTCCTGCTTATAACAAATTCCGGGCAGTAACCATGATTTTGGTGATTGTAGAATTGACAATCCCGGTGATGGCTGTTTTATTCCTGAATGAATTAATTAAGCAGCGCGAACGCATTATTGAGCAAAAGAAAAAGCTTTTCATTGCGCTTGGTGGGGTATTTATATTCCTGGTAATTGTTAAAGTTGTTGGTTTGGGCGACGGATACACTAACCCGATGGAAGCGAAACAATATGCGGGTTTAGGGGAAATGTATACCAAACAGATCCTGGAAATGGATCCACAGGCTGCTATGGCAAATTACCAGCTGGACATATCCAATCCACAACAAGTTAAACAGTTTGTGGACATGCAGGTAGACAACCAGATGGAGTCTTACAATGCGGTAAAAATAGCAAGAGAAAAGATCTATAGCTCAAGTATGACACGTTCCATCTTGTTTGTAGTTCTTGCAGGCGGATTGTTGGTGATATTCCTTTATATGAAGTCTGAAAAGACAGCCCGTACGGTTTTATTGGCAGGATTGGTCGTGTTGACATTTATCGATATGGTACCGGTTGCATATAACTACCTGGGAGCAGTAGATGATATTTCAGGTAACGGATATAAATATTGGGAAGACGCGGCTTTGTCTGCATATCCGAATGCGGCTACAAAGGGAGATGAGGAAATTATGGCCGCAGAAGTTGCTAAAAATCCGTCATTAGCTTCTAAAATCGCGAAAGGAAAAGCAAAAGGAGAAGCTTTGGCCGATGAACTTGGATATGAAGGAGCAGCAAGAATGAATGTGATCAATACTTATCGTTTTTACGAGTTGAGCGCTGCTACCAATTACCGTGTATTGGATTATTCCGGAGCATTCTCAAGCAGTCGTGCTTCGAACTTCCACAAATCTTTGGGTGGATACCATGGAGCGAAGTTGAGAAATATTGATAATTTGATCTCATTCCACTTATCAAAAACGAATAGCAATGTATTGGATATGCTCAATGTGAAGTACTTCCTGCAGCCATTGCAGAACGGAATGGATACAGCGATTCTGAATCCGAATGCACTCGGGAATGCCTGGTTGGTTAAAGAGGTGGAAACGTATGCAACAGCAAATGATGAGATCAGAGCTTTAGGTACCAGATTCCGTCTTGAGAATAAAGGAACAGGAGTTTTATTGGTAAATAAAAAGCCTGCTAAAACTGCAGATGTATACGGTGGAGAGAAATTGCAGTACCTGGTTCCCGGACAAAAAGATTCTCTTACAGTTCAACTGGCAAACGGACTTTCTCTGGGACAGGAAGCGATGTTCGTAATGGATGTAAAAGGAAATACGAATCTTGTTCCTTTGATTACTTTACAAATGGACACGGCACAATCATTCACACCATTGGTTCAACTCAAAGTAACAGGTACTTTTGATCCGAAGAATGAGGCTGTGATGTTGTCATCTTTTTCCGATAAATTGACCAAAAAGAAATTCTCGGGAGAGGGGACCATCAAACTGACATCATCCAGACCGAATAAATTGACTTACACTGCTGATGTCAAAGGAGATCAGTTGGCAGTATTCTCCGAAATTTATTATCCAATTGGCTGGAAAGCAATCGTTGACGGAAAAGAAACTCCTATTTTGAAAGTGAATTACCTGCTCCGTGGATTGGAATTAAAAGACGGAACTCATAAGATTGAATTTACTTACGATTTACCGAAGTACCATACATTCGGGACAATCGCTATGACTGGTTCAATCATCATGCTTGCCCTGCTTGGATTTGCATTTTATTATTCCTGGAAAAAGAAAAAGCAACCTGTTTCTGAGAATTAACAAAGTACTTTTATAAAAGCTAAAAATCCCCGGTCTTTCGCAGATCGGGGATTTTTTTATCGGATGAAATAACGTTTATTTTTTGAATAACTGATGCAGTTTGAGGAGTACAACCCGTTTTGCTCTTGCCGCTAGGCTGCCTTTTCGGTTGGCAAAGTAATTTTTCAGGGCTTCGTAAGCAGTTTTGTCTTCTTCCAGGACGTCAGGGAAGTAAGTGACAGGCTTTTCATTGATTGTTACTTCGTAGATGTCGTTAATACCCGAGTGAACACCAGTGCCATCGTGCCCGATATTATGTACGAATGACCTGGAAGGATTTAACGTCAGTCCGTTCATCAAAAAAATGGAGGCGTACCAGCGAATGGCCCAGCTGTTATTTTTTCCGCTCTTAAACTCCTGGATCTGTTTCCAGTAATTCATGGTGTTATCAATAGCGAAAGCAGCTTTCTTTGGTTCATCAAACTGTGCGATAAGTTTGTCGATATCGGGTTCAAAATGCTTCCAGGCCCTGTCCCAGGTTGCCCAGCCCCAACTTGTTGCCGCTCTGAAAAAGAACGTTTCCGGAAGGCCTTCTGTTTGTATGGGGAACATGTAAGAACCGATATGCATCACTTTTTCAACCTCGCGGTAACGATTTAATGCATCGTTAAAATAAGTAAGCGTGTAAGGCGAGGAAATCATATCGTCTTCATAAACAATAACCTGCCCGAATTCCTTTACCAAGCGGCTTACACCGGCGATGATCGAATTGGCCAGGCCTGCATTTTCAGTGCGTTCTATGATTTCTAAAGAGTAAAACCCCGTCACGTGGTTAATAATACTTCTGACCTCAGCTACTTTCGCTTCATCCTGGGGAGTTTTGGCCCCGTCTGAAAAAATATACAACCTGCTTTCCGAAGCCAGCTTGTTTTGTTTCAGATATTCCAGCGTCCGGAGAGTGTGCTGCGGACGATTGTAAACAAACAGAGCTATGGGAGCAAGATTCTGCATAAGAGAAGGAATAATTGTAGCTGAAGTAACTTAGAAAATGTGAATATCCTGGTTCGACTTTTTCGTTAAAACGGTATATGCATTGGCAAACTGTTCCTGTTTCTTTTTTCCAAGCAGGTTTCCCAATGATTTTTTAACGCGATAAACGAGATTGATCTTTAAATTGCTTGAAAAAGTTTTCGGTGCTTTTTTGATCGTAAACTCACTGAAACGAGTGATTTCCGGGTCAGTGAGTGATAATTTATCGTTCAGAATCTCCAGGCCTTCACTTTGCAGCAGGAACCGTAAGGAAGTAGGCGTATACATATTGATATGTCCGTAACTCAGAAAATGGTTCATTCTTTTATCAACTCCAAAGCGATAATCCTTCGGAACTTCTATCACGATGTATTGAGCCACTCTTTTCAATTCCCGGATGAGCATACGTTCGTGTTCCACATGTTCCAAAACGTGAGAAAGAATGATCAGATCAAAACTGTTGTCCGGATAGGGGATTTTGTATCCGTCAAAAACCTGCACTTCTTTCAAACGCGGTAATTTTCTGTCGCGTATTTGATCTACACCGCTTTGAGCGATTTCCAGGGCATAGAGTTCCGGTGCGAAGCTGCATTGGTCCAGGAAATGCAGAATACTGCCGTCTCCGGCACCCACCTCCAGTACTTTGGTCGGTTTGATGTCTTTGCAAACATCCACAATGTTTTGTGCTTTATATTTCGCTCCAAGCATGCGCCAGGCCGTTTGATCGTTCGTGTAGAACTGATCGTATGCTGTTTTTACACTGTCTGTTAGAAATTCTGCCATAGTTGGAAAAATAAGTTTGTCAAATATCCAGGCAATTCTCGGATTTGTAAAACACGGAGGTAGCTTTGGCTATCAGTGATCCGGGTGAGATTCCACTGAAATATAATTCTTTGAATCCTTTTTCTTTCAGAAACTTCCGGGCAGGACTGTAAACTTCACGCTCGCTGTCATCAAGTACAATTACTCCATTGTAAGAAAGCGCATCAACTGCATATTTGCAGCAATTTACGCGGTCGCGCCCGTCTACAATGATAATGTCAAACTTTTCAGGCAGGGAAGCAGCCTTTTTGGCATATTCTCCGTCACTTTCCAGTTCACAAAAGATCATTTCGGCATTTGCAGGACTAGACTTCTTAATCATGTCAAACCAGGCCTGGTCGTGTTCTACCGAAGTCACAGAACCAGCTCTTTCTGCATAGAAAATGGTTGAATTCCCCGAACCGTATTCAAAAATCCGGTGATTTTTAGTAATTCGGTCCTTGATAAAATCAATGAAAGAGTAGGTAACCCAGGGAATAGCTTTTCCCTGTCCGTCGACAGATTGCTTTTTTTCGTAGGCATTAAACCATCCGATGTGGTGTAAGTAACCTTTATGACCAAGAGAAAGTAATGCTTTCAGACGACCCGGCTTAGCAATCAGGGTTGTAAAAGCCTTTAGTTTTGAAGGTGTTTTGGAATTGCTCACCGCTTTACTATATTATTGTTTAATTCCGTCGATGATAAGACTTGTGTAGTTCAATTCACCGTTTTGGTTCCGGCTGTCGTGTTCTGCTGAACGGCGGATAAATCCCTTTTCGGTTTCCCATGGGTTATGATGGAATTCCTTGTTCTCATCGAAATACTCCAAAAGATCTACTTTAAAACCACTTTCTTCAAATGCGGCACTGAATGTTTTATAATTGTACAAAACCTTGTGGTCGTCTGCTCCGGCTCCATGTCCTCCGGGTTTCACATACTCAATGTATTCCGGTTTTTCATGAAAGCCATCGGGAACAGCTACGCGTATCCAGCCGCCTTTTTTCAGGAATTTATAACAAACACGGAGCGCTTTTTTTCCTTCTTCAGGTGTTAAGTGCTCCCAAACATGTTCAGCCATGATACAATCTACCTGCCCTTCCTTGAAATAATTCAACCAGGTTTTCTCATCCAGCAGGTTTAGAAAATGTGCTTCACTTGGAATCCATCCTTCATCAAAAATACCTGAGCTCCCTACAACCAGCTTAATTGGTCCTTTTTGCTCCTGAAGACGTTTTCTGAAAGTTCTTTCTTCAACGCCGTTTTTGTATAGTTTTCGATAGAGCGATCCCAAAGTTCTTTTAATCATGACTTTAATTCCGTTTTTGATTGTTGAAATCCAAAGTTAAGTAATAAACCTCTACTGATAACTGATTGAAGGAACAATCTGCCTGATAAAATGCGTTTCTGAGGGGCTTTGCCGATTTATCACTGATAAAATCGTATCTTTGATAGCCAAAATAAATTGAATGAAGGTTGCGCTAATTACAGGGATTACTGGTCAGGACGGATCATACTTAGCAGAATTGCTTCTTGAAAAAGGATACGAAGTTCACGGAATTATCCGCAGAGCAAGTGTTTTTAATACGGAAAGAATTGATCATCTGATCGGAAAGGAGCATTTTATCCTGCATCACGGAGACGTTACGGACAGCTCGAATATCAACAAGCTGATGTCTACTATCCAGCCTGATGAAGTGTACAACCTAGCAGCACAAAGTCATGTGCAGGTTTCTTTTGAAGTTCCGGAATATACCGCTCAGGTTGATGCCATGGGAACTTTAAGGATCCTGGATGCTTTAAGGAATTACTGCCCGAATGCCCGTTTTTACCAGGCTTCAACTTCTGAATTGTATGGAAAAGTGCAGGAGATTCCTCAAACGGAAAACACACCTTTTTACCCGCGAAGTCCATATGGTGTGGCAAAGATCTACGGCTTCTGGATTGTGAAGAATTTCCGTGAAGCTTACAACTTGTATGCATGCAACGGAATTCTCTTTAACCATGAAAGTGAGCGTAGAGGGAAAACATTTGTTACCCGCAAGATCACCATTGGCCTGGCCGAAGTTGCACAGGGAATTCGTCCGGTATTGTCATTGGGAAACCTGGACTCAAAACGTGACTGGGGATACGCCAAAGAATATGTAGAAGCTATGTGGCTGATGCTGCAGCAGGATGAAGCGGAAGATTTCGTTATTGCAACAGGGAAAACCTATACAGTGAGAGATTTTGTCGAAAGGGCTGCAAAATATGTAGGATTTGATATCGTCTGGGAAGGAACCGGCGTAAATGAGATCGGCATTGACCGGAATACAGGCAAAAAAATAATCGAGGTGAATCCGAAATATTTCCGTCCGACGGAAGTGGATTTGTTGATCGGAGATGCTACCAAGGCAAAAAATAAACTGAACTGGGAAGCGAAAGTGGAGATCGATGAATTGGTGCGGATTATGATGGAACACGACATTAAAATGGTCAAACATACGAAGGTACTTGCGGATGAAAAAAGAGGATAGAATTTACATCGCCGGACATAACGGGATGGTAGGAAGCAGCATCGTCCGGAAACTGGAACAGGAAGGCTTCACGAATCTCATCACACGTTCATCCAAAGAATTAAACCTGATCAACCAGGCAGATGTTCAGGCTTTTTTTGAAGAAAACAAACCGGACTATGTATTTCTGGCAGCTGCAAAAGTGGGCGGAATCCAGGCAAATAATACTTATAAAGGCGATTTCCTTTACGATAACCTGATGATTCAGACCAATGTGATCCATGCAGCACATGCGCATCACGTGAAAAAGCTATTATTCCTTGGAAGTTCCTGCATCTACCCGAAGTTTGCGCATCAGCCGATTTCGGAAGACAGTCTTTTGACCGGAACACTGGAACCAACCAACGAACCTTATGCGATTGCAAAAATTGCAGGAATTAAATTGTGCGATGCATTCCGCGATCAATACGGATCGAACTTTATTTCAGCCATGCCGACCAACTTGTACGGTCCGAATGACAACTACGATTTGTCGAATTCACATGTGTTACCTGCTATGATCCGTAAATTCCACGAAGCGAAAAACAATGGAGTAGGAGAAGTAGTTGTTTGGGGAACCGGAACACCGATGCGTGAATTCCTTTACGTAGATGACCTGGCGGAAGCTTGTTATTTCCTGATGGAAAACTACAACGAACCGGGAGCTATCAATGTGGGAACCGGATCGGATATTACCATTGCGGATCTGGCTCATTTGGTAAGGAAAATTGTAGGTTTTGAAGGCGAGATCGTTTTTGACACTTCGAAGCCCGACGGAACACCTAAAAAACAATTGGATGTTTCCCGGATTAATCAATTGGGATGGAAAGCAACAACCGAATTGGAAGCAGGTATTCGGAAAGCTTATTCCTCGTTTTTGGATCAGGAGAAAAAATAAGTCGCTTTGAAAAAGATAACCATCGTTTTACGACATTATCCGCCCAGTAAGAATATCAACGGAATTTTAGCCGATCAAATGGCTCAATACCTGATCCGTGATTCCAATGTGGAAATTAAGGTTTTCTGCATGGATATCAGTGAAAAAGGGAATCTTAGTACTATCAATCCGACGGGTAATGTGACACGGATCAAGCAAAAATTCAGTAACAATAACAAATTCGGAAAGCTTTTCAACATGCTTTACGACGGATATATTTTGATCAAAAAAAGTAAGAAATATCCATCAGACCTGATCATTTGTACTTCCAGTCCGCCGCTGCTTCCGATGTGGGCTTCCATACTTTTGAAGAAAAAGAAATGGGCTTTTTGGTCACTGGATTTGTTCCCCGAAGGATTTGTATCTGCGGATACCATCAAAGCAAGCAACTTGATTTACCGTTTCTTATTGAAGAAAACATACAAAAATGCACCGGATCTATTGATCTCTCTTGGAAATGAACAGGCCCGGTACATTCAGGCACAATATAACGAACCTGTTCCGGTGATTGTTTTGCCCGCCGGAGTTTCACTGGAAGATAACCAGACTGTTTCCGACGAAAGCAAGCCTGATTGGTATAATCCGGGGAAGATCACTCTGGGTTATTTTGGGAATGCAGGACAGGCTCACAATCCGGAGTTCATCCGGGAAATGATTCGTGTTTCCGGAGTTCATGGCTTTCAATTTATCTTATCGGTTTATGGGATTCGGGCTGAAGAGATCAAAGCCTTTGCACGGAGTTTTGAGCATGTAGTGATTGTTGAGAATGGGATTGCGCAGGAACATCTGAAGTACATCGATGTGCATTTGGTGACTTTACGAACATCCTGGACACACGCAGCCGTTCCTTCCAAGGCAGTTACAGCGATTTCTACCGGACGTCCGATTGTTTTCTGCGGAAGCGAGCAGAGTGATAACTGGCAAATGTTTAAAGAAGCAGCCTGGTTTATTCCCGAAAACGAATCGATGAATACCGAAATAGCTCACTTCCTGGAAGAATTGGATCGGGAAAAAATTGCGGTGAAAGCAGCTCAGACTAAAAATATCATCGGATCATTGAAACAGCAGGTGCTGGATGCTTATTCGGAAATACCTAAACACGCTTGAAAATCGATTTATGAAGGTTCTGGTAATTAGCACATACGAAACTCACGGGGGCGGATCTATCGCCGCTAAAAGGCTGACTGCCGCGCTGAGTAAATCGGAGGGAGTAGAGGCGAAACTGCTGGTCAATGTGGCTCAGACAAAAGATCCTTCAGTGGCGGAAGTTGCTGATACGAAATGGAAAAAATGGATGCGCAAATTGCGCTTTATTGTCGAAAGTATTCTCTTTTTGCCGTACGAATTGTCTAAAAAGGAACGCTATTCCTTTTCAACGGCATATTTTGGAACAGACATTACAAAGCATCCTTTGGTTCGCGAAGCAGATATCCTGCATCTCCACTGGATCAATCAAAGCTTTTTGTCCCACAAAAACCTTCGTCAGTTAATTGAACTGGGAAAACCGATGGTGGTGACGATGCATGATGTGTGGTATTTTACAGGCGGTTGTCATTACACCCGGGAATGTGACCATTTCATGCAGGAATGCGGAAATTGTATCCTAATCAAACATTCGGGAGAGAACGATCTGTCACACAGAATCTGGAAGATCAAGCGCGATATGTATTCCGATCAAATGAAATTCGTGGCTTGCAGTAACTGGCTTGCAGATTTGGCAAGGACCAGCAGCCTGTTGAAACCGAATTACATTACCTGTATCCCGAATCCGATTGACCGTTCCGTATTTAAGAAGAAAGATCGAATACTTTCACGGAAACAATTCAACCTGCCGGAAGATAAAATCCTGCTTTTGTTCGTAGCAGTTAAAATAGATAATGAACGCAAAGGGTATCATTACCTGTCTGCGGCTCTCAAAAATTTGTTTGAATCCGATTCGCCGCTCAAAAAAGACCTGGAGATCGTTGTGATGGGGAATGTGGATGATCCGTCGCTGATTAATTTTTATTTCCCGACTCATTTTTTAGGACGTTTGAGTAATGTGGATGCAATTGTTTCCTGCTACAATGCGGCAAACCTGTTTATTGCTCCTTCGCTGGAAGATAATTTACCGAACACACTGGTTGAAAGTATTTCCTGCGGAACGCCTGCCGTTGCATTTAAGGTGGGAGGAATTCCGGATATCATTGATCACCAATACAACGGTTACCTGGCAGTATACAAAGATACTGTCGACCTGGTAAACGGAATAGAATGGGTTTTGTCGCAGGACCAAACAGAAATTTCAGACAATTGCCTGGAAAAAGCGCAAAATACGTTTTCAGAAAGTGTGGTCGCACCTCAGTTCATAGACTTGTACAAGACAATGTTATGATACTTTTCCCTTTAGAACAATCAGCGGAGAAAGTGCTTTGCTTTCAATCGGTATTACGCGCGTAAATACTTTTCCGAATACAAAAAGTGCTTTGTAGAATGCTTTTACTAAAACCGATTGCGTTTTGTAATTCTCCAGCCAAATACTGAATTTCCCGGTGTAGTAAACCGAAACATCTTCAATTTTCAATTCTTCTGCAATGGATCTCAACAGATTCAGGTCCATGGAATCAATGTTGTGCACATCGTAGTTGGCCTTGTCGAATTTACGCTGCAGCCAGCCGTTCACTCCTTTGAAATTCGGAAGAATGATCAGTAAGTCCCCGTTCGGGTTGATGTAATCCAGGTGGCGCTTAATAATTCCCTTGGTATCTTTAAAATGCTCGATAAGTCCTACCGAAAACACAAAATCGTACTTGGTTGTAACCGGGTGGTCCAACGTTAAATCGTCTTCGATAAGGTGAATGGCATTTTTTTCCAGTCCGTTTACCTGCAATAGATCATCTACAATGGATTGATCGATGAAATAGTCGAGGAGGGTAGTTTCGACATTGAATTTCTTCTTGATGTAAATGGAAAACGTTCCCGGAAAACCGCCTAGTTCAATAGCCGATTTGATTTGAGGGTTGGACGACATCAGTGTGTTCAGTACCCGTTGGTGAAATCCGTCTTCAGGCACAGGTGTGATTAATTGGTCGCGTTTATTGTTCCAATAATCTTCCCAGAATTTTCGTTCGGTTAAAAGATCTTTGTCATTCATCGTCCAATCATTTATTCACCTGTTTGGTATTCAGGAATATTCCGTCAACCTGCAGCAAGTGTTTGGTTTTAGCATCGCTGAATCCGTTTTCCAGGGAAATCAGTGTGAATCCTTTCTCATCCAGGTAATCGATGATTTCCCTGTAAAGAGCTTCATCCTGGTAAAGCTGTACCAAAGACATTTCCAATTGAATGAGGGTGATTTGTTCCAATACTTCTTCCGAACCGATCAAAACATTTTTTTCATATCCCTGGGTGTCAATCTTAAGCATGACTTTATTCCCTTTTTGATGAAAGGATTGAAATACTTCATTCAATGTTCTGATCTCGATTTCCTCGGTCCCAATGTATTTGGATTCAGGTGCACCTTCCACATGCGCATCTTCCATCTCCAGGATGGAACTGCTGAAAGAATTTCCGGAGACGTTGATGGTTGTTTTCCCGGCAACATCACCCAAAGCGTATTTATGGATGGTCCATTTTGGATCCTTGGCAGAAGCCTGTTCCAGCCGTTTGTAAGCATCCGTTACCGGTTCGAAGGAAATGATTTTTCCCTGATAACCCAACATGCGCGACATTTCACCGTACTGACCCGCATTTGCTCCTACGTCAAACAACAGATCAATCCCATGGTATTTTAAAATTTGAGATCTCCTCAGCCAATCAGGTTTAAAATATTTTAGAATCGGAACTCCCATTTTGATCAGAGTAGCCGCCATTTTCATCTTAAAATTCATAGAAAGAGATCATAGTTTGAAGTTAAAATCTGCCCGCCGGTTTGCTGCATTTTTAAATAAAAGCCGAAGATAACAAAAGTTTAAGTAAGATGACTCGTGGAGATAAAATTACGAAACCCGGAATTCAGGGGGCCGGGAATGCGCAGAATAGCAAATCGTCCCGACCTTTTCCAGAAAATATTACTTAATTTCGCTTTCAATGGGACTGGTACAAAAAGACGCTTTTCGAACAACTGTTATTTCCTACGTAGGAATTCTTATTGGTTATCTCAATAAAGGTGTTTTGTTTTTACTCATTCTTTCCACAGCCCAAATCGGGCTGATCAACCTGATTATTTCCATTGGAACCTTATTTGCGCAATTGGCGAATTTCGGGACTGTTTACGTGACCTGGAAGTTTTTTCCTTTTCTGAAAAATGAAGAGAAAAAGCATCATGGTTTTTTGCCCTTCGTCCTGTTAATAGTTGGCGCAGGTATCATTATCTACAGCGGACTTTATATTCTTTTCAGAGATCAGATCCAGCAGGGATATATTGAAAAATCCCCCATGTTCCTGGATTATTATTATTGGATATTACCGATTGGAATTTCCTATTCGCTCTTCATTGTCCTGGAAACCTATCTGCGCAGTCTGTATAAGAATATCATTGCTGTTTTTGCCTATGAGGTCGTTCTTCGCCTTGCAACAACTGTAATTCTGGTACTAAAATGGGCAGACCTTATTTCATTTGAATTATTTGTAGGATTGCATAGTCTTTTATACATTATTCCAACCCTCATCCTGGTCTTTTATCTGAGAAACATCAATGAATTCCAGGTGCGGATTTCAACAATCCAAATTCCAAAGCGATTCAAAAAAATCATCTTTTACTTTTCATCCTATTCCTATGTGAATACATTAGGGGGAGTTTGGGTAAGCTCATTGGATGTGTTGATGATTGCTCAGTTTGTGGGGCTAAAAGGAGCAGGGATTTTTGCTACAGTGGTGTTCCTGGCAGGAGTACTTCAAGTTCCATTTAAATCCATCCTTCGCGTAAGTGCACCCCTGGTTTCGGACTTCTGGAAACACCGCGAAATGGATAAGATGAAAGAATTGTACACCAAAGTCAGTTCCGTTTCCTTAGTGATTGGTTTGTCGATGTTTCTTTTGTGCTGGGTGAATATTGATTTTCTGTTTTCGTTTATCAAATCAGAATTTAGGGAGGGAATCTGGGTATTTTTCTTCATTATGATGGGACGATTGGTAGATATGTATTTTGGAATAAACGGATCCATATTTTCGACCTCCAAGAAGTACAGATACGATATCTTCTTCACGGTATTCCTGATTGTTGCAGTTTATCTGTTGAATTATTGGTTGATTCCGATCTTTGGAATTGTGGGAGCAGCAATTTCAACTTCGATTGCATTGTTTGTTTATAATATCGGGAGATTATTGTTTGTGTGGTTTGCTTATAGATTACATCCCTTTCACTGGAAACAGTTTGTGATCATTGGATTGGGAATTATGACCATATTTGCCGGATATTTCACACAAGGACTTATAAACAACAAGTGGATCCAGTTTTTGTTTGAATCCACTCTTGTTTGCGTCTTATTTTTGGTTCCTATTTACGTATTTTCACTCGAACAGGAAACGATCAATTATATCAAAAAGGCAATGGCCTTTATTCGATCAAAAATCGTTTAAGCGATTGTTTTTTTTATCTCGGCAATTGCCTGCTCCAATCCGGAAGCATTTTTACCTCCGGCAGTAGCAAAGAATGCTTGTCCGCCGCCGCCGCCCTGGATCATGGATGCAACTGATTTTACCAGGTTACCCGCGTTCCAACCTTTAGAAGAAACCAGTTGTTCATCAACCAATACACTGATTGCACATTTGTCCTCTTCTTTGGAGCCGATTACCGCAAATAGATTCGGAACTTCACCTTTCAGCTGGAATAAAATATCTTTCACTGAACCGGCATCCAGGTCAATAATGGACTCCAGGAACGAGAAGTCTCCTTTGGAAACAATCTTCGTCTTCAAATCAGCTTTAACCAATTTAGCCTGTTCTTTTTTGAAGTTCTCAACCTGTTTTTGAAGCTGATTGTTTTTCGAAATCAAATCTTCCACAGCCTTTGAAACATCTTTCGGATTCTTCAGCAACTCATTTACAGACTTCAATTTTGATTCCTGGTCCGCATAGTACGTTTCAACTGCTACATTGGTAATCGCTTCGATACGACGAACACCTGCAGCTACTGCCGACTCGGATTGTATTTTGAATAAACCGATCTGCCCGGTGTTCTTCACGTGTGTTCCTCCGCATAATTCTACCGAATCACCGAATTTGATCACACGCACAGTATCACCGTATTTCTCACCGAACAAAGCCATCGCACCCATTTCTGTTGCTATTTCGATCGGAACATTGCGTTTTTCGTCTAAGTCAATGCTTGCGCGAATTGCTTCTCCAACCAAAGATTCGATTTTTGCCAATTCTTCGTCTGTCACTTTTGAGAAATGAGAGAAGTCAAAACGCAGGTAGTTCGGGTTTACCAAAGATCCTTTTTGTTCTACATGTGTTCCCAGTACTGTTCTCAATGCGTGGTGCAAAAGATGGGTAGCGGAGTGATTGTATGCGGATAATTTGCGTTTTTGCTTATCTACTTCAGCTGTGAAAGGTTTACCCGGATTTGCAGGAAGTGTTTCAGACAAATGAACGATCAGGTTGTTTTCCTTTTTCGTATCAAAGATGATTACTGATTCGGAATCGTTGTAAATTCTTCCGGTATCACCAACCTGACCTCCACCTTCCGGGTAGAACGGAGTTTTGGAGAAAACCAACTGGTAGAAAGTTTTTTGTTTTTGAGAAACCTTGCGGTATTTTACAATATCCACAGCGGTTTCCAAATAATCGTATCCAACGAATTCTTCTACCGAATCATCAATCAACTGCACCCAGTCATCGGTTTCAATAGCTGTTGCAGCTCGCGAACGGTCTTTTTGTTTTGTCAATTCTGCATTAAAACCATCCTCATCTACGGAAAGATTATTCTCACGTGCAATCAGGCTCGTTAAATCGAACGGGAAGCCGTAAGTATCGTAAAGTTCAAAAACGGAAACTCCGTCAAGAATTGTTTTGTTTTCATTTTTTGCTGCTTTGATTAAGCTTTCAATGCGTTTGATTCCCTGCTCCAGGGTTCTGAAGAAAGATAATTCCTCTTCACGGATCACTTTTTCAATCAATTCGCGCTGCTTGATCAATTCTGAGAACGGATCTCCCATCACTTCGGAAAGAACAACAGATAATCCGGAAAGGAATGGTTCTTTCAATCCCAGAGTCTGGTAACCGTAACGAACTGCACGTCTCAGAATACGGCGGATCACATAACCGGCTCCTGTATTGGATGGTAATTGTCCGTCAGCAATAGAGAAAGCAATTGCACGCACGTGGTCTGCGATTACACGCAATGCGATATCCGTTGTTTCGTCTTGACCGTATTTTTTTCCCGAAACGCCTTCCATGTGACGGATCAATGTTTGGAACAAATCGATGTCGTAATTGGATGTTTTGTCCTGCAGGGTCATAGCCAAACGCTCCAATCCCATACCGGTGTCTACGTGAGTAGCCGGCAGCAATTCCAAACTTCCATCTGCTTTGCGGTTGAACTGCATGAATACATTATTCCAGATCTCGATCACCTGCGGATGGTCTTCGTTTACGTATTGTTTTCCGTCTCCTTTAGCGCGTTCTGCTTCCGGGCGGTTATCTACGTGAATTTCGGTACAAGGGCCACACGGTCCGGTATCACCCATTTCCCAGAAATTATCTTTTTTGGAAGCAAGAATGATGCGGTCTTCAGAAATAAATTTTTTCCAAATATCATACGATTCCTGGTCTCTCGGAACGCCGTCTTTTTCATCTCCTTCGAAAACGGTTACGTACAACCGGTCTTTCGGGATTTTATAGACTTCTGTCAATAATTCCCATGCCCATGCAATAGCGTCTTCTTTGAAATAATCCCCGAATGACCAGTTTCCAAGCATTTCGAACATGGTGTGGTGGTAAGTATCAACACCCACTTCTTCCAGGTCATTGTGCTTTCCGGAAACGCGCAGACATTTTTGAGAGTTGGCGACACGACGGTTTTTTGGAACCGCATTCCCCAGGAAAAAATCCTTGAATTGGTTCATTCCGGCGTTCGTAAACATCAAGGTCGGGTCATTTTTCACAACCATTGGTGCTGAAGGAACAATCTGGTGTCCTTTCGACGCAAAAAAATCAAAAAATTGCTTGCGAATTTCGTGTACTGTCATTGGTATTCAACTTGCGAACTAGCGTTCAATAAAATTTAATGAGCGCAAATTTAGTCGAATAAGTCAATTTTAAGGATGAAAAACCCTGAAATATTCAGATTATTTTGCCCTGAACATCAAGCGCAATACCACAAAAACGGATATGATCACCGTTGTAACAAAAAAGACATCCGGGAAATTCCCGAACACCTTGCTCATGAACGGTTCTCCCTTGGAATTGTAAATCACTGTTTTTACGTTGTAAACTTTCAGAAGCGTCGCACAGATCAATAACATACCCAGTAAAACAATCGCCCCAAAACGGTAAATGTGTCTTCGGATTTCGGTGTTACCGATCGTATTGCCTTCTTCACCCAATTTAATATTGTGGCGAAGTCCTTCATGCTTGAAGTTGGTAACTATGGCTTTGATATCTTTCGGAAGTGTTTCTACAAGGTACAGATAGTCTTCTGCTGAAGTAACGATTTTGGATTTGATGTTTTTCCAGGAAAAGCGCTCTTTGATCTTGTCGGTTGCGTATGGTTTTACCATGTCGATAAGGTCTAGTTTTACCTGCAGGGATTCCGCAATTTTTTGGATGGTTACCAGTGTTTTTAAAAGCATGTACAAGCTGCTTGGAATGCTAATCCCGTATTTCATCAACAGTTTGAAAGTATCAGTGAACAACCCGGAAATATCTACTTCGTCATACGAATAGAAGGTATATTTCATGGTCAATTCGTTGATCTCAAACTCCAGGCTTTCCAGATCGCGGAAATTCTCCACTTCGGTTAATTTCAAAAGGGCTTTGGCAATTTTATGTGGATTATTATCCGCAAAACCGATTAGGAAATCGATTAATCCGTCAATTTGTTTAGGCTTTAAACTGGCACACATCCCGAAATCGATCAGAACGAGCTGGTTATCTCTTCGGATAAACATGTTTCCCGAATGTGGGTCGGCATGAAAGAAACCATGTTTCAGGATCATAGTCAAAATGACATTCATTCCGTTTTCAGCAATAATTTTCGGGTCATATCCTTTGACAATAAGGTTGGCTAAATTGTCCGGAGCTTCACCTTCCACGTATTCCATGACCAGTAATTTAGATGTGGAATATTTGCTGTAAATTTTAGGAACATATACCCGGTCATCTTCCTTAAACATATGCGTGAAACGCATCATATTTGAAAGCTCATTCATGAAATCAAGTTCCTTGAGCATAATATCACCGAAGTCCTCAATGAAGCGGATCAGGTTGAAATTACTGATCTCCGGGTATTGATTTTGGATTTTCTGAGCGAAAATCTGAAGGAGTTTGATGTCCAGACGGATCTTGTTTCGGATATTCGGACGCTGCACTTTCAGGACCACTTTTTCACCTGTGTGAAGTTTCGCAGTATAAACCTGCGCAATGGATGCAGAAGCTATGTGTTTTTCATTGAATTCCGAAAATACAGTGCTAATAGAAGCTCCAATTTCATTTTCGATGATTTGAATGGCTATGTCGTCAGCTATTGGCCGGGCAGAGGATTGCAGCTTTTTAAGCTCCATTCTTAAACCCTCGGAAGCGATATCAGGCCTGTCGGCAATAATTTGCCCGAATTTGATAAACGTCGGTCCCAGGTCTTCGATAATCAAGCGCAATCTTTCAGAACGTGTTTTCCGGTTCTTTCCTCTCGGATCAAAAATTACCCGCAAAGGTCCTGTTGTAAGCCAATTGGCAACATAATGACCCGCAATGATTCGAATAATCGATAATAATCTGAAAAAATTCTTAAGGTTTGAACTAAAACGAAAAATCCACATAAAAGATTATTATTTATATCAAATGTAATTGAAAGTTTAGTTTATTGAATAAGGTAAGTTAAATACCGGAACAAATTTTCAGATTTTAGCATTCATTCACATTTTTTCTATCTTTAGCGACTTGAAACAAATTAGTGGTTATAAAATCATCACTGCTAAAAGAATTAACAATTAAAACTTATGTCTAACATTTTTAAGAAGAAATCCATTTCACTTTTGTTGAAAGAGGCCGCTGCAAATGAGGGTGGTTTGAAAAAGACACTGGGTGCATGGTCATTAATTGCGTTGGGAATTGGTGCTATTATCGGTGCTGGTTTATTTGTGCGAACTGCAGCTGCTGCAGGTGAAGCTGCCGGATCCGGAGTTACTTTATCGTTTGCTTTAGCAGCAATTGGTTGTGCTTTTGCGGGGCTTTGTTACGCAGAATTTGCTTCGACTATTCCTATTGCAGGAAGTGCATATACTTATTCCTACGCTACTTTGGGAGAAATTGTGGCATGGATTATCGGTTGGGCGCTATTAATGGAATATGCACTGGGTGCCGCTACCGTTTCGATTGCCTGGAGTGAATACCTCAATAACCTCCTCGGCGGTGCAATACCCTATGAATGGTGCCATTCTCCGTTCGAACATGTAAACAAATTAGTAGGAACAGAATACATTGCGCAACTTCCGAAAGAATTGATGACAACTGCTAAAAATGGAGTTGTGATGCTGTCGGATAGTGAATTGGCCAAACTACCGGGAGAATTGAAAGCTCAGGTACAAACCTCTACCGGGTACTTAAACGCACCTGCACTTGCGATTTTGTTAGCAGTAACCCTTTTATTGATCAAAGGAACACAGGAATCTGCGTTTATCAATGGGATCATGGTATTCCTGAAAGTGGCTATTGTTTTAGTGTTTATTGCGATCGGGTGGCAATTTATCAACCCTGATAATCATACACCATATTTAATTCCGGAAGGAGTTGAAAATCACGAAGGAATTTTCCAGCATGGCTGGGGTGGAGTTGTAGGTGGTGCAGCGATCGTTTTCTTTGCTTTCATTGGATTTGACGCCGTTTCAACAGCTGCACAGGAAGCTAAAAACCCTAAAAGAGATATGCCTATCGGAATTCTCGGATCATTGATAATTTGTACGATCTTATATATATTGTTTGCACATGTCCTTACCGGAGTAGCTCCTTGGGAAGAATACGAAAAAGCTGGTAAAGAAGCATCCGTTGCATACGCTGTGAATACATATATGCCTGGTTATGGATGGCTTGCTACAAGTATTACGATCGCTATTTTGGCAGGATTCTCTTCTGTGATTTTGGTGATGTTAATGGGACAGTCCCGTGTATTCTATTCTATGTCAAAAGACGGGTTGATCCCAAAAGTATTTTCTGATTTACATCCGAAATTCAAAACCCCGTATAAATCAAACATGATCTTGTTTGTTTTGGTTGGTGCATTTGCCGCATTTGTGCCGGGAAGCGTGGCGGGAGATCTTACCTCATTCGGTACGTTATTCGCCTTCGTGATCGTTTGCGCAGGAATCATCGTGATGCGAAAAAAATTCCCGCATTTGGAGCGTCCGTTTAAAACACCGTTGGTTCCGTTGGTTCCGATCCTCGGAATGGCGGTATGTACATTTATGATCATTGCTTTGGATTTAACAACTCTAACTGTTGCAGGTTTGTGGATGGTGATGGGCTTCCTGATCTACTTTACTTATGGTAAACGAAATAGTAAGATAGATCAACAGCAGGAGGAATCCAACCCGGAATAATTTATTGATACTACTTGAAGTCTCGCCAATTCCGGCGAGACTTTTTTATTACTGCTTATGGACGAAAACAACTCAAAGAAATCACTCGGTTTAATGGATGCTACTTTCCTGGTTGCAGGAAGTATGATCGGTTCCGGAATCTTTATCGTGTCATCGGAAATGTCACGCGATCTGGGAAGTTCAGGCTGGCTCCTTGTAACCTGGCTTTTAACAGGGATAATTACCTTGTTCGGGGCGTTGAGTTACGGTGAATTGGCAGCCATGTTCCCGAAAGCCGGCGGGCAGTTCGTATACATTCGGGAGGCCTGGGGTAAATTACCTTCTTTCCTCTATGGCTGGACAACCTTTGCAGTCATTCAAACCGGGGTGATTGCAGCCGTTGCCGTCGCATTTGGTAAGTTTGCAGGTGTTTTCTTTCCGGTTTTGGTTGATAAAACGTTAGTGGAATTCGGCGTTATTAAAATCAATGGTGCAAACTTTGTCGGGGTAGGGACTATTCTCATTCTAACGGTCATTAATGTACGGGGGATCAATTATGGAAAGATCATCCAGGCCGTTTTTACCAGCTCCAAGCTTATTGCCCTGGCTGTTTTGATTGTAGCAGGAATTATCGTGGGATTTTACTCCGGTTTTTTTGATGATAACTTTCACAATATGTGGGAAGCAACTTCCACAAAAAAAGAAGAAGGAGGATGGACAACGACCGATTTGACAGCTGTTGGATTAATGATCGTGCTTTCAACCACCATTATCAATTCGCTTTTTTCTTCCGATGCCTGGAATAACGTGACCTTCATCGCCGGAGATATCCGCAATCCGGAACGAAACTTACCGCGCGCCTTGTTCCTGGGAACATTTATCGTTACGATTCTTTATATTCTTGCAAACGTTGCTTATTTAGGTTTGCTTCCGCTTCACGGAACTCCGTTTGATGGCGATTTTGTTTATACGAGAGAAGCCGTTCAGTCTGCCGGGATCCAGTTTGCAAGTTCGGAACGGGTAGGTACAGCAGCAGCATATATGTTGTTTGGTAATGTGGCTAATATGCTGATGGCAATCCTGATTATGATTTCCACATTCGGATGTAACAATGGGCTGATCATGGCTGGATCACGTTTGTTCTATGCCATGTCGAAAGATGGTTTATTCTTTCAGAAAGCGAGTAAACTGAACCGTTTTGGAGTTCCTGCGTGGGCTATGTGGATACAGGCTTTATGGGCTATTATTTTATGCTGCTCGGGTTCCTATGGAATTCTGATAAAGTTTGCAACCTTTGGTTCCATGGTGTTTTACATCGTAACGATCCTGGGATTGTTTAAATTACGCAGAACCATGCCGGATGCACATCGTCCCTACAAAGCGTTGGGTTATCCGGTAATCCCGTTTTTGTATTTGGTTTTTGCTGTGATCATTTGTGTTTCTTTGACGGTGTTCGACAAGAATACGTTTGGAAGTATTCTATTGATTCTTACAGGAATTCCGATTTATTACCTGGTGTTTAAGAAAAAACAGCAAGTTGACTAATTTCAAAACGATCTTACTCTGTTTACTGGGAGCAATTACTTTCGGGATTACTCATGATTTAGTTACTGCAAATATCTGTGTAGAGTATTTCACGATAGGGCATCCGAAAGTGATTGAAAGTCAGAACCCGATTTTCCTGGCGCTTGTTTGGGGAGTTTTGGCTACCTGGTGGGTAGGTTTGATATTGGGGCTGCTCATCGTGTGTTTTAATAGTATTGGAAAATTGCCCCAAATTCCTTTTTCTAAGATTCGGAAATATGTGATCCGCTTACTGCTCATTCTGCCATTTACCGCTGCATTAGCGGGATTAATCGGTTATTTGCTCGCTAAAACAGGGGCAATTCATTTGATGGGTGAATTTTCAGCAACCATTCCTATTGCGAAACAGGAAATGTTTCTCGCAGTAGCTTGGGCTCATGTGAGTTCCTATATTGTTGGATTTGTTGGCGGAATAACCATCTGTATGAAAATTTGGATGCAGCGAACCCGCCCCAATCGAACACTCAAATCTGAATGAGTCCGCAAAGTCCAATAATCAGGTAGCAAACTTCCGGAAAAACGCTTGCGAAGTAAGTTTGAATTTTAAATCAAGTTAGTTCTCCGCTTAAACTGACAAAAATGGTGATTCAAAAGACATTTTTCTGACAAATCGACAGGAGTAATACCACCTTTTAGACCTTTTATGCCAAATCTGTCAGAATCCTGCGCCTTTTTTCAACTGGCACAACCTTTGACTTATGGAAGGAAAATTCTGAAAACGAAAATTAAATAAAATGGGAAAAATAATTGGAATCGATTTAGGAACAACAAACTCATGTGTTTCCGTAATGGAGGGAAATGAGCCGGTTGTAATCGCAAATTCTGAAGGTAAGCGTACAACACCCTCTGTGGTAGCATTCGTAGATGGTGGCGAACTGAAAGTTGGTGACCCTGCGAAGCGTCAGGCGATTACCAACCCAACAAAAACAATTTACTCGATTAAGCGTTTCATGGGATCTTCCTATGATGAAACACAGAAAGAGGCTGGCCGCGTACCTTACAAAATTGTAAAAGGCGATAACAACACACCAAGAGTAGATATCGACGGACGTATGTATACTCCGCAGGAAATTTCTGCAATGATCCTTCAGAAAATGAAGAAAACAGCTGAAGATTATTTGGGTCAGGAAGTAACTGAAGCGGTTGTAACAGTTCCGGCGTACTTTAATGACTCTCAGCGTCAGGCTACAAAAGAAGCAGGAGAAATCGCAGGTTTAACAATCAAACGTATTATCAACGAGCCTACAGCTGCAGCTTTAGCTTACGGTTTGGATAAAAAAGGAATAGACCAAAAGATCGTAGTATTCGACTTCGGTGGTGGTACTCATGACGTTTCCGTTTTGGAATTGGGAGACGGAGTGTTTGAAGTATTGGCAACTGACGGAGATACGCACTTAGGTGGTGACGACGTGGATGAGGCAATCATTACTTGGCTGGCAGACGAGTTTAAAGCAGAAGAAGGATTGGATTTACGCCAGGACCCGATGGCTTTACAACGTTTGAAAGAAGCTGCTGAAAAGGCGAAGATCGAATTGTCTTCAACAACTTCAACAGAGATCAACTTGCCATACATCATGCCGGTAAACGGTATTCCAAAACACTTGGTAAGAACTTTACAACGTTCAAAATTCGAGCAATTGATCGCAACAATCGTTGAAAGAACAATCGCACCTTGTCGTTCTGCTCTTCAAAATGCAGGATTGTCTACAAGCGATATCGATGAAGTGATTTTGGTTGGTGGATCAACTCGTATTCCTGTAATCCAGGATGCAGTGCAGCGTTTCTTCGGAAAAGCTCCGTCAAAAGGAGTAAACCCGGATGAAGTAGTAGCAGTTGGTGCGGCGATTCAAGGAGGTGTATTGACAGGTGAAGTGAAAGATGTCTTATTGTTGGATGTTATTCCATTGTCTTTAGGAATTGAAACAATGGGAGGTGTATTCACGAAATTGATCGAAGCGAATACAACTATTCCGACTAAAAAATCTGAGACATTCTCAACAGCAGCGGATAACCAGCCGGCAGTAGATATTCATGTATTGCAGGGTGAGCGTCCGATGGCAGGCGATAACAAAACATTGGGTCGCTTCTCATTGACGGATATTCCGCCTGCTCGTCGTGGAGAACCGCAAATCGAAGTAACATTCGACGTGGATGCGAACGGAATTATGCACATTTCTGCAAAAGACAAAGGAACAGGAAAAGAGCAGTCTATCAAGATTGAAGCATCTTCAGGTTTGTCTGATGAAGAGATCAAGCGTATGAAAGCAGAGGCAGAAGCAAATGCAGATGCAGATAAGAAGCGTATGCAGGAAGCTGAAACTTTGAATAAAGCAGATTCATTGATCTTCCAAACTGAGCGTCAGTTGAAAGAGTACGGAGATAAGATCCCTGCAGATAAAAAACAACCTATAGAAGATGCTTTAGCGGCATTGAAGACTGAGTTTGAAGCGAAGAACATGGCAAACCTTGATGCGGCAATGGAGCGTTTGAATACAGCTTTCCAGGCAGCTTCTCAGGAAATGTATAACGCAGCAAATGCTGGTGGTGCAGATCAGGGAGCTCAAGGCGGAAATGCCGGAGGAAACTCAGGTGATGAAGTAACTGATGTTGACTTCGAAGAAGTGAACGATAAGAAGTAACAAATAAATAGATTACAAAAAGAGGGCTTTTGCAGATGCAGAGGCCCTCTTTTTTTGGCCCGCGGATTCCGCGGATTTATTAAAAAATAGCAGGTATGCAATTATCGCGTTTCTGCTTTGTAATCTGTATTTTTAGACAGTAAAAAAACAACAATTGGAAAAATATGTTGACATTGGAAACGCTTATGAGTGATTATTCACTCGTAGGACCAGAAAACTCGAAGTCTTATATTAAGACACAAATGTTTGATGGATTGGGTGGGGAATGCGATGTCTATTTCGGTTCTGAAAAGGGAAAGGTGAAAGAGGAGCAAATTGCTACTTATAACTTTTTTAAGGATGGATATAAAAAATATATCACTGAAATCGATTTGTATATCCAGAGTTCATTCGACAAATCTGAACAAAAAAGAGCTGCAAAAATTAATGATACAGCATTAAGGTTTGATGTTATTGATATTCCTTTTGAAAATGAAAAATATGACTTGCTTTTGTTGTGTGGTAAGAGCTATAATGGCTTCCTCGGATTGAGAAACGAAATTTCGGTAAGAATAGAAATTAAATCAGGAAACATCACTTTAATTCAACGTGAGAAACAGAGATTGTTTTAAAGGATAACCACCATATAAAATCAGCGTTCCTCTGTGTTATCTTCGGGAATAATGACCTGACTGAGCTAGCGAAGTCCCTATACTATGCAGAATAAAAATCTGCGAGATCAGCGAGATCTGTGCGCAAATTAAAACAGCTTCGCTCGCGAAGAATTTGTGCCCTTGTTTTGAAAGTTATTTTAGATAAATCAAATTCCCTTCTGCAATCGTTAACGGAGCTTCAAAATTCGTTTCATACAATCCGCCTGTTCCCAGTCCCTGCGGTAAAACCGGGTTGTAATCCGCTGTAAACTGCGCTATCGCATTCAACCCGATATTGCTTTCCAAAGCTGAGGTAATCCACCACGGAATGTTGCGTTCGTCTGCCAGCTCAATCCATTCTTTTGACCCGCTGAATCCGCCGTGTAAACTTGGTTTTAGAATAATGTATTGAGGGTTGATCGTTTCAAGAAGTTCAATCTTTTTGTTTGTTTCATTAACTCCGATCAGCTCTTCGTCCAAAGCAATCGCCAGCGGTGTTTCTTCACAAAGCTTCTTCATGTTGTTCCAGGATCCGGCTTTGATCGGCTGTTCAATACTGTGGAGGTCCAATTGAGCTAACTCTTTTAGTTTCCAGGTTGAATCCTCCATGCTGAAAGCCCCGTTGGCATCTACACGCAATACAATTTTAGACGCGTCAAATCTGGCGCGGATTCCTTCTAAAAGTTTCAATTCTTGTTTGAAATCGATTGCTCCGACCTTCAGTTTGATGCAGTTGAATCCTGCATCCAGCTTTTCTTCGATCTGATCGCGCATGTAACCGGGATTCCCCATCCAGATCAACCCGTTAATCGGAATGCTGAACCCGGAACTTCTTTTTGCTGATTCGAAATAAACCCGTTTTCCACCGTTCAACAAATCGAAATAAGCGCTTTCTAAACCGAATAGGATAGAAGGGTAATCAATCAGAAGTGTTTTGTTTTTAGCAAACAGGAATGGATTTGAACAAACTTCAGTCAGTTTTTGCTCGTAGGCTTCATCAGTAGTGTAATCCGGCGATAATCCCGGAATGATGGAACATTCTCCCAATCCGGTAGTGCCTTCAGGATCCGTTAATAGCAGTTTCCAGCCTTTCTTTTGGGTCAGAACTCCGCGACTTGTCCCGCTCGGACGTTTGAAATCAAGTGTAAACGCCTCAAAGGTTGCCTTTGCTTGCTTTAGAGGATCCATTGGTTGATCGAAACACTGATTACGTAGAGCAGACTGATAAAAAAGGTGCCCAAAGCAACGATCTTTAATTGAGAGTCCAATTCTTTAGGGACTGTGTTCTTCGCTACAAATACCAAATGCTTCACAAATAATAATGCTGGAAGAAAGGAGATAAATCCGAGCCAGTTCTTAGTCAGTACCAGGAAAATTCCCCAGCTTACAAAAGCGCTGATAATTAGGAAGAAATGGTATTTTTTTGCATTTGAAGCTCCCAATTTTACAACCAAGGTCCGTTTTCCGACTTTTGAATCGTTTTCACGGTCACGCATGTTATTCAGGTTCAATACAGCTGTACTTAAAAAACCGATCGTGACAGCCGGAAAGACAAGTATCCAGGATAAGGTGTCCGAAAATAACGGGTAGACACCGATAACACTTACCAGGCCAAAAAAGATGAATACGAACAAATCACCCAAACCATTATAGCCATAAGCCTTTTTTCCAATGGTGTAAGTAATAGCAGCAAAAACCGATGCAACGGCCAAAGCAATGTAAATGTAAACACTTGTTGCAGAAAGGTTCTTTGTTCCGAAGTAAATCAACAGCCCTGCACTTAAAAAAGACAACAGGGAAGTAAGGATTACTGCATTTTTCATTGCCTTTTTCGAGATAGAACCGGATTGAACGGCACGCATCGGGCCCACCCTTTCCGAATTGTCGGCGCCTTTTAGAGAATCCCCCAAATCGTTTGCCAGGTTCGACAAGATTTGAAAAAGAAGGGTTGTAGACAAGGCTAAAGAGAAAATAACGGGGTTCCAGTAACCCTGGAAAACCGCAACAAAAGAACCAACGAGTATTCCCGAAATGGATAAAGGAAGTGTTCTTAACCGAAGAGCACTAATCCAGTCTGATGAATTTGCCATGCCCAAATTTCGGTATTTTATCTCTTCATTGTTCCAATTGGAATTTAAACTTTCCATTTGATTGAAAAAAAGGTTAATTTGGTAAGACTAAATCAAGGTATATGAAAAAATTACTTGGATGTATCATTCTATCAACTATTTCACTGGCAACCTGGTCACAAGACGAGGCAGAAGAAGACCGCTTTGGAAAGAATTTCGTCCTGAAATTTGCTCCCACACAGTTGGTTGCAGGAGAATTTAACTTCAGTTACGAGCAGCGGGTGGCACGTATTTTCAGCCTGGAGCTGGAAGTCGGTCCTACCATTTCTCAATTCGGACTGAACTTTGGAAACCAGCGTTTGTGGCGCAGCGATATTTGGGAATTTGATCCGATAAATATGGATGCTGATGCTAATATTGGATTTCATGCATCACTTGCTCCAAGATTTTACCCGCTTTCCGAAGATAATGAATTGAAGGGACTTTACCTTTCTCCGGTCTTTAAGTATCGAAGATACAATTATTTGATCCAGGATATAAGTGGAGTGCTCGATGACACAAAAGCTAGCTTAAGCCAATTGATATTCCGATTTAATATGGGATTCCAGTTTTGGCCGGGTGACGGAAATTTCAGCATCGACATGTATTTCGGAGTTGGACTGGGAACGTTCGATATTAATAACAAGTACATGGATAATTACGTAGACGACCAGGGCAATGTTCAGTCTCGCTGGGTTGGTACAAGCAATACGGGAGTCAGACTGAATGCGGCAACCGGAATCAAGTTCGGTTTCGGAATGTAAAAAGCCTTTAAAACATATTGAGAGCCTTTCTGAGAAATCGGGAGGGCTTTTTTAATGATCAATTATCAAGAATTCAAATTATCAAGTTCTGAACATTCTTGATAATTCCCGAAATTCATAATTGATAATTAATATATGCATGCATAATTATTTGTATATTTGGATGTAATCAATTGAAAATGGAAAAATTGGCTTTAAGCAACTTATTGAATATTGAGCATCCGATTATTATGGCGCCTATGTTTTTGGTTTCGAATGAAGAAATGATCATTGCGGGTACTGAAAATGGGATTGCGGCGGCTATTCCGGCTTTGAATTACCGTTCTACCGAACTATTGAGAGAAGGTCTGAGACGTATGAAAGCAAAAGCGAAAGGTCCGATCGGGATTAACCTGATCGTAAATGCTTCTAATATTTACATGGAAGAGCAATTAAAGATCTGTGTGGAAGAGGGCGTCGATTTTTTCATAACCTCTTTAGGATCTCCTAAAAAAGTCATTGATGCGGCTCATGGAAAGAATATAAAAGTTTTTTGTGATGTTACGGATGTTTCTTATGCGCAGAAAGTAGAAACCTTGGGAGCTGATGCTGTAATTGCCGTCAACAACAGGGCAGGTGGTCATGCAGGCCAAATAGATGCTCCGACACTGATCAAGAGCATTAAGAAAGCTATTTCAATTCCGGTTATTTCTGCCGGAGGTGTAGGAACAAAAAAAGAAATGGACGAATTGATCGAGGCAGGAGCTGACGGATTTTCTATCGGTTCGGTTTTCATTGCATCTGATGAAGCAGGCGTTTCGCAGGAATATAAGCAGGCATGTGTAGATTACGGTGCAAAGGATATTGTAATGACCTCCAAACTTTCAGGAACACCTTGTACAGTTATAAACACACCATATGTAAAGGAAATTGGAACTGAACAATCCTGGTTGGAACGCATTTTGAATAAAAACAAGCGTTTGAAGAAATGGGTAAAAGCACTGACATTTTATCGGGGGATGAAATCCCTGGAGAAAGCAGCTTTCAGCGCAACTTATAAAACCGTTTGGTGTGCGGGACCAAGTATTGAGCATGTGAAATCGATCCGACCGGTAAAAGAGATCATCGAAACCCTTACAAAGCCATGAGTAATCCGAATTTGAAGAAATATGGGATGATGCTTCGTCTAATGGGTATTTTTAAAATACCGATGATCGGGTATGTGCGTCCCAGGCTGGTTGAAATCAATGATACCGATGTTGTTGTAAAGATTCGATTGAGAAGAAGAACAAAGAATCATCTGAAAAGCATGTATTTCGGAGTATTGGCCGTAGGAGCTGATGTTACGGCAGGATTGCACGCATTTTATTTTTGTGATGAATTGAATGTTCGTCCTTCATTCGCTTTTAAAGCGATGAAATCGGAGTTCATAAAACGTGCTGAAACAGATGTTCTGTTTACCTGTAATGAAGGTGCTGCTGTGAGGGAGCAGGTACTAAAGGCAATTCAAACAAACGAAAGACAAAATCACTGGGTGAAGGTCACAGCTAAAGATCTGAACGGAGAGGTGGTTGCACTTTTCGAAATGGAGATATCTGTCAAAATCAAATAAATTATCAATTATGAATGACTGAACTATCAAGATATTTCAATACTTGATAATTTATAGAATTGATAATTGATAATTCTCTTTCACTTCTCAATTTCCAAATAAGTCTATCTTTGCCTCAAAAAAAGCATGAATCGTATTACCTCCGAAGCCTGTAAGCAGCTAATCCAGAATAATGAGGCAGAATTGATCGATATCCGCGAGCCGTGGGAAGTTGAAATTTGTTCCATTGGAGGGACACGAATTCCGATGCACAAAATTCCTGAAGTAGCAGAATCTATGGATAAGTCTAAGCATTATGTTATTGTATGCAAGACGGGAAGAAGGGCTGAATCGGTAGCAAACCTGATGGAATGTGCTCATGGATTTAAGCATGTGGCGATTTTGGAAGGAGGAATTACGAATTGGTTTGAAACATTCGAACCGAATTACGAAATGTACTAAGCATGATAGAGTTATTCAAACATTTATTCCACCTGGATTTTAACTGGGTGTTCGATCATTACCGCGATTCCATTTATGTGGTCCTTTTTGTAGTGATTTTCATTGAAACAGGGTTGATCATCATGCCTTTTCTTCCGGGAGATTCCTTGCTGTTTATGGCTGGAATGTTTGCTGCTAATGGTAAGCTGGATTTGGCTTTTATTCTTGGATCCCTTGCTTTTGCTGCTATTTTGGGAGATAATGTGAATTACTGGATCGGTCGTAAACTTGGATTAGGAGTTTTTGAATGGAAAATCAGAGGCCGTCAGTTGGTGAAACAATCTTACCTTACAAAAACAGAACAATTCTTTGAAAAAAGAGGTGTTGCGGCAATCATTATGGCACGCTTCGTTCCGATCGTCAGAACATTTACTCCGTTTGCAGCCGGGATCGGGAAAATGAAATACCGTACATTTTTGATTTACGATATCATCGGGGGAATTTTATGGATTACTTCCATGACACTTGCCGGATATTTCCTCGGAGAAATCGAATGGGTTCGTGAGAACAACGAAAAAGTAGTATTACTCATCATTTTGGTATCCGTTCTTCCGATGTTGATCAGTTTCCTGAAGTCAAAATTCAGTAAGAAAGATGCCTAAGTTCGGATTGGTCGGTAAGAGGTTGGGACATTCTTTTTCGAAGAGTTATTTCGAAGAGAAATTTCAAAGAGAAGGCCTCGATCATACATTTGAAAACTTTGAATTGCCCGCCATTGAAGACGTTAGGAAAGTTTTTAGTATTCCTGACCTAAAAGGTTTTTCAGTTACAATTCCCTACAAAGAACAAATTATACCCTTCCTGGATTCGATGAGTGAAGAAGCGGGTGAAATAGGCGCTGTGAATTGTGTGCGAATATCAGCGGATGGTCAAAAAACAGGTTATAATACGGATGCATTTGGTTTTCATCAGATGATCAAACCTTTTTTGACCAATGAGCATGAACGAGCAATAATTCTCGGAACGGGAGGGGCTTCGAAAGCGGTTGCCTACGTTTTGAAAAATATCGGACTGGATGTTATTTGGATTTCCCGGAATCCGAAAAATGAAAAGGAATTTCGGTATGAAGCAATGAATGAATACATGCTGCGTGCATGCAAAGTAGTGGTTAATTGCACGCCAGTTGGGACTTTTCCTAACATCGATGAATGCATTCCTTTTCCGTTTGAGTTTCTTACGGAATCACATTTATGTATTGATTTGATTTACAATCCGGAAGAGACCAGATTCCTGCGGGAGGCGCACGGGAGAGGGGCAACAACGCTAAATGGGCTTTCGATGCTTAAAGAGCAGGCAAATAAGGCCTGGGAGATCTGGAATAGCTAAGTAGTGCCGGAAGCCACGGTTTGCCATTTGGCAAACTGGCAAATTTGCCAAATGGACGTTTTCTTAGTAATTTTGTCGGATGCAGTCTGTAAAACAGTTGATCCGAGAAGGCGAACACCAGCAACAGGATTTTAAGTTCCGTATTGATGATTCCAAAAAGATTGCACGAACACTCGTTGCCTTCGCAAATACGGATGGTGGCAGGCTTTTGATCGGCGTGAAAGATAACGGAAAGATAACCGGAGTTGATCCTACAGAAGAAATCCACATGATTGAAGCTGCCGCAGAAATGTATTCCAAACCCAAATTAGAATTTAAATCACGTGTTTGGCAGGAAGACATGAAGCTGGTTCTTGAAATTTCCATTGAAAAAGCGGCTAATCGCCCGGTTTTGGCATTGGATGAAGAAGGGAAATGGAAAGCATTTGTCAGAAGAAAGGATCATACTCTTTTAGCCAATAAAATCCTGCTGAACGTTTGGAAACACGAGCGTTTTGACCAGAAGAAACCTGAAAAGATCGGGGAAGAAGAAACACAGCTGCTTGCAATGATATCCGGTAACCCGGGAATAACTCTGAGTAAAATTTACCGACTGTCAAATCTTCAGAAATCAACGATTGACCGCCTGATGGTATTATTTATCTGCTGGGATCTGGTTTCTATGGAAATGAATGAGAACGGTACTTTCTATCAGATTCGGGAAAATGAATAGCTTGCTATTTTAGTGATAATCAGTCTATTTTTTAGGAATTTCAAAATAAAGTCATATATTCGCGCCAAATTTGGGGATGAATAAAGCTTTTTACGTTTCAAGTTTGGTCCTTAGTGTACTATTCAGTGTTATCATAATCTACTACATTGATTTGGTTGCCTCTGCGAGATACCCCGATTCATTTTGGGATGCTCCGGATTTTTACAGTTTGGATCAGGGAGCAGTGAAGACGGAAGAGGGAGCATGGATTAGCTTATTATTCTTTTCTTTTTTTTGCGTAACATTTTTACTCGGATTAATTAAGATTAAACGAGTTACAAATAAAGTTTTGTCAATTATAGGCCTGTCTGTTTCGGCACTTTTTTTGCTGTGGGATTTAGGCATGCTGAGCTCACCGTCGAGTATTAGTTTTGACGAAGTTGGTGTAGCCTTCTTTCTTTTTACACCCATGGTTTTGGCTTTTTCCATTGTTGGAATTATCCAGTCCGACAGGTTTAAAAAACAAGGAGTCCTATACAAACAAAAAGTGGAATCAGATTTATTGGATTCCTAAAAAAATATAATTTTAATCGATGCGTTTAATGTATTATTATATTAGATGCAGAAAAACACAAACAAATGGGTAGACCTCCAACAAAACCAGCAAGATTGCGAGATGGTTTTTACATTGAAGTAAGAAATTCAGGATCACAAGGTATACGAATTAGAAGAGATACTAGAGAGCAAATGCTTCTTGCAGCTGAGGATTATTCACGTACAAAAGACGTAGTAATTCTAGGTGAAATGAAAGATGATAAATGGATTGATCAATAAAATCATTCTTCGCATAAATGTGAAAAAAAGGCTTTCCGGAATGGAAAGCCTTTTTTGCTGTAAAAATGTTTTTATTTAATTATTGTAGAAGGTGAGTCGCAACTCACCTCTACTGATTTATTTCGTTCTGCCTAATGAATCACCACCAATTTCACAGGAGATTTCTGTTCTGTAGAACCGATGTAGCGCACATAATAAACACCTGCCGGTAATTTATCCATTCGGACTTCAACCTTCGGACTTTCCACTGAATGAGTCGAAACCGTTTCTCCGCTCGTATTTACAATTTCGATAGAGCCGTTCTGAACCGTCTGGTCAAAAATAATATTTACATAAGAACTTGCCGGATTCGGTACCAGGTGGAATAATTCTTTGTCATTCTCTGCAAGACCGGTAACATCTATATTGTAAAGTACTTCAAAATCATCAAAGTAGAACCCGTCTCCTCTTGTTCCGCCGTCAGATTTTAGAATGAAACGCACTTTGATACTATCGCCGATATAATCACTCAGGTTGATTTCCTCCAATACCCAGTTTGCTTCCGTTCCTTCATAAACCGGTTGATTGTTTGGTTGGACAGAGCCATTAGCACTTGTTCCCGGAACAGTATAATTCCCGCATTGACCGATCCAACTTGTTCCGCCATCAGTGGAAACCTGGAATTGACAGTAATCGTAATCCGCTTCAATTTCCCATTTCGCATAGAACTTTACCATTGCTTCCGTTACATGGGTCAGGTCAATGGTGTTATTGAACTGGTAAATTCTTGTAACGTTGTTTGGATAATCTGCCCCCGGAGAATCAGTAAACGAATTACTTGGTGAAACATAAGTTGCATTAGTAGTAGCCCAGCTTCCGGTCCAGTTTACAGCACTATTCGCTTCGTCGATAAATTGAGAAGTAATACTTCCGAAAGTCTTTACAATAGTATCGTGTTTTGTCCAGCCGGTGTATTCCGTATTCAAAACATATTTGATCTCGTCACCGAATTGGATAGCCGGATTAAGAACATAAGAAATTGCTCCGTTTTGAGTTCCCATAATTGCAAGGTTGTGTATGCTTGAAGGGCCTACAGACTGTATTCCGGAAATAGGAGTGATGCTGACAGTTACCGGGCCGTTTTCAAGGCCAAGACGATATGCACTGTGATTGAAGTTGCCCGTTGTTGTTGCTACCATCGCAGGATCAACATCTTCCACCACCAAATACCGGTGTGTTAAATGAGATAAGATGAGGTTTGGGAAAACCATGTCCTGGCAGATTCCGGTAATTTCATTCGCTGCAGGCCAGAACCCACCGCTGGTATTACTTACTTCCGGTGTCATGGCGAAGATTTTTGGCTTTACAACAGTGTCCACTTTGTACATGTAATCGTCTGAATCTCCTGAAGCCGGATAAAGTGCAGATGATTTTTTGTTTTCATATCCGTTGTATTGTACCATGTGGTGCGTAAAAGCATCAAAATAATTATGGTCTACCGCAAACTCATTGGTGGTTGTTCCGATTGGGAAGAGGATGTCATTGGCATAAGTATGTGCATTAAAGGCGTATTGGAAATCACGGTTTTCGCAAAACCATTTGATGGCTTGTGTTTCGGGCTCAGAAAAGGGAGCTGTTCCGCAATAAGTATCATTCCCCTGGTTAGTGGATGTTCCGGTTGTTCCCCAGCCATAAGAGTAATTCCTGTTCAAATCGACCCCGTAACTTCCACCGCTGTTTGGTCTGCGGTTTTTTCGCCACATACCGCCTCCTGCGGGATCCGTGGTTTGATTGTAGATATATCCGTCAGGATTGATCATCGGAACGAAGTACATTTCGGTGTTATCGATCAGGTATTTGATCTCGTCGCTTGTATTGTAGTTTTCGAGCAGATACCACATGTAGAAGATTACTTCAGATAAGGAGTTAGGTTCTCTTGCGTGATGAATGGCAGTGTAAAGAACTTCCGGTTCCGGTTCATCAGAGTTCGGATTATCACTTAAACGCATCCAGTAAATAGGTCTGTTTTCAATACTCAAAAAGTTATTGATAGTGTCTTTTACGGAAATCAGGTTTGGGTATTGAGCCGCCATTGCATCTATCTCAGCAATGAATTCCTGGTAAGTGTAAAATCCGCCCATAGTTCCTAAATTGAAATTGGAAGGAACTTCCGGAATGAATGTACTTGAACCGGATGAAGGGGGGCAGGTAGTATTTTTTTCGACCGAAGTGGAATTCGGGTCTAAACCGATGTTTTGGTTTACATAATAAGCCTTTACGTCCGGAATAAGGATCTCAACTTCAAATCCGGCATCCCGAATTTGCTTTATTTCATTTTTGGAGAAGTCTGAAATAAAAAATGTTCCGCGCTTTATGACTCCATGGTCAATACCGATTCCAAGTTCCGCAAGGGTTTGGAGGCCATCGGAGTCGGTGAAAATTTTTGCCCGCGAATATTCCTGTGAAAATCCCCAACAGGAAAACAGGAGTGAAAATAATAGGAGAGTTGTTTTCATAATAGAGTATAGTTTCCCATAAAAATAATGATTCTTATAGACTATACTCCAATTAATTAGTCAGTAAGGGTGAAAAATTTTTCGCCCTTACTATATTATTTTTTCCACTCAAGCGTCTCAATCAAATGAAGAATGTCCGCTTTTAAATAATTCAATGACGGACGCAGGGAATCGTAATTCGGTCTGCAATTCATTAGGACTTCACCTCTAATGAAATTTGAAGTAGAATCAGTAAGATAGAATTGAAAATTCGTTGCCACATCTCCTTCGAACTCAAAGAGCGTTCCGTAAACTTTTTTATCCGGGAAGACGAAGTTCTGGTCTTTAATTCCGGTTGCCTTGATCTGGTGTTCGTCTACTTTGTCGTTGGATAAGTTAATGTATCGGACCAGCGTATCACGATTTGGGATTGGGTAGTAGTTCAGGTACAAAATCCCGTTTAGCGGACCCAGGTTAATTTCTTTATGATTGGTCACTTCTCCCTTGTAAGTCAGCGGTTTTGCAAAATACACTTTCGACAGTTCGAAAGAATAAGTGGTAGCATCATCAATCTTCACATATTCATGCTTGGGGAAGTTAGTGCGCAAATAAGTCGGTGGTTTTGGGATCAGTAGCTCATCGCCACCACAACTGCTTACCAAAAATGCAAGTATTAAACATAGTGAACCAATTATTCTAATCATTTTCCTGGATGGTTTTAATCATTTTTATTCTTCGCTTGTCGGAACTTTCAACGACCAGTTTGATATTTCCGCAGCGAATGTATTCGTTATTTCGCAGAATCCGGCCCGCCTGTTCGATAATAAACCCGCCGATTGTATCCGATTCTCCTTTGATATGGTCGAAATCCTTGCCGTCGATATCCAATACCTTGTAAAAATCAACCAATGATGTTCTGCCTTCAAACAAATAAGTTAGCTCGTCGATTTTCGTATAAATAAGGTCATCGTCGTCAAATTCATCCGTTATATCACCCACAATTTCTTCCAGTACGTCTTCCAGTGTTACCAATCCGTTTGCACCGCCATATTCGTCCACAACGATAGCCATATGCATTTTCATGTCCTGGAATTCTTTCAATAAATCATCAATTTTCTTGTTTTCAGGAATGAAATACGGCTTTCTCAAAAGCGTTTTCCAATCGAAGACTTCATTGTTGATGTATGGAAGCAAATCTTTGATGTACAATATTCCGGTTACATTATCGAAAGTACTTTCGTGGATCGGAATGCGGGAATATCCTGCATCCAGAACAACGTCAAGCACTTCCTGAAAACTCGCTTCATTGGAAATGGTTACAATATCGAGGCGTGATTTCATGATCTGTTTCACCTCCGTATTGCCGAATTTGATAATTCCTTCAAGGATCCGGTGTTCGTCTTCATTGTCCGAATCTTCTTTGGTAAGTGCCAAAGCATGTTCCAGGTCGTCGGAAGATAAATTGATTCCTCGTTTCTTAGCCCTGCGGTTAATCATATTTGTTCCGTTAACCAACAACCAGCGCAGCCAGGAAAATGGAGGGAGAATATTGATAAACGTAATTGGGCTTGACATGAAACGTGCTGTTGATAAGGTGTTCCGGGAAGCATAAAGTTTAGGGGCAACTTCTCCAAGCAAGAGCAGGAATGTGGTTATTCCTACAACTTCAATTAAAAAGCGCAGTGTATTGGGCTGATCGGAATCAGGAAAAAACTGATCAATGACTTCCGTGGAAAGAATAATGATACAGACATTGATAAAGTTGTTCGTGATCAGGATGGTCGCCAACAAGTCTTTTGGTTTGGAAAGAAGCTTCAAAATAGCCTGTGAACTTCTTGATTGGTCTTCCGCCAGGTCTTTTTTTTCAGCGGGTCCCAAAGCAAAGAAAGCAACTTCGGAAGCTGATACCAGGGCGGAACATGCAATCAAAATGAAAACAACAATCAGTGAAATAATGTTATCAGATAGAGTGAATCCTGCATGAATACTGACGGGAACAACATCTGAACTGAATCCGGCTATACTGTCCATGTTTAAAATGGTAAATCATCATTAGGACTAATGTCCAGGTTCATCGGGCTTGGATTTTGCGGCTCTTCAGTCGGGTATGGAGGAGTGTTTGATCCCATTGATCTGTTGTCCTGCTCGCTTCTTGGAGTAAGGATTGTCAGCTCGTCTGCGACAACTTCCGTAGTATAACGTGTTGCACCAGATTGATCTGTCCAGGAGCGTGTTTTTAATTTTCCTTCAATATATACTTTGATTCCTTTTCGGACGTATTTTTCAACCACTTCTGCCAAACCTCTCCAAACCACAATATTATGCCAGTCGGTATTGTCTTTGCGTTCTCCGGTTGTTCTGTCGACGTAAGTTTCAGAGGTTGCTATAGGGAAGCTTGCCACTACGGCTCCGTTTTCCAAACGTCTTACTTCCGGGTCTTTCCCCAGGTTTCCAATCAAAATCACCTTGTTTACACTACCTGACATAATTTGTGCTTGTTTATACAAACATAAAATTACGAATTTCGAATTACGAATTACGAATGAAATCATCAAAATTCGTAATTAGGCATTTGGAATTGGTAATTATCTTGACTCCAGGTATTTTTCCATCAACCGGTGAATCGGATAATCCTCCAGCTGGCTTTTCTCCACGAAACGAAATTCCAATCCTTCTATTTCAGGCCGGTCGGTTTTGTAGAAATAGGCGTAAATGTGCTGATGGCTCAGTATATGTTTGGTTTGATAGCATAGATCGGCGGAGTCTTTGAATTCGAAAGGGATATCCGCGCTTTCGCTTTCTATCATCGGAAATTCGTATAATTTCTCCCAAACATCTTTATTTGTGCGCTGATCCAATGCAATTTCGCCTTCTTTCTCTATGTGCAGGTAGTGAAAATAGCGTTTGCGAACTTTGGTTTTTCCTTTTTTGACAGGAAGCTTTTTTATAAGATCAGCATTAAATGCACTTGCACAGCTTTGATTTAGAACGCAGGAATTGCAGTCCGGGTTGTTGGGAGTGCACTGAATGGCTCCGAATTCCATGATTGCCTGGTTGAAAAGAGCCGGATCTGATTCCGGAATCAACGAATCAGCCAGGTTTTGGAAGGTTTTCTTTCCTTGTGTGGAGTCTATCGGTTCGTCAATCCCGAAATAACGACTAAGCACCCGGTAAACATTTCCGTCTACAACAGCATGAGGAAGATCAAATGCAAAAGATGAAATGGCAGCAGCTGTGTATGGGCCGATTCCTTTCAATTGGATGATCTCAGCGTAGGTTTTCGGGAATTCTCCGCCATATTCGTCCCTGACCTGTTGTGCTGTTTTATGTAAATTCCGTGCCCTGGAATAATACCCCAATCCCTGCCAAAGTTTTAAAACGGATGCTTCATCGGCGTCTGCAAGTTGATTCAAAACAGGATAATTTTCGATAAATTTCAGGTAATAATTCATGCCCTGGTCGACTCTTGTTTGCTGCAAAATGACCTCCGATAACCAGATGAAATACGGGTTTTTTGTGTTCCTCCAGGGGAGCTCACGCGCATTTAGTCTGTACCAATCGCTTATTAGTAGAACAAAATCAGCCATTTAGGGAAAAAATTGAAGTTTTTTAAAAATAAAGCAAAAATAAACGTTTAAGCTGACTACTTTTGCACCTGAAAATCACATTGTTGAAAAACTTTAATTTATAATAAGATGACAAAGGCAGATATCGTTGCTGAGATTGCAGAGGAAACAGGATTGGAAAGAAATGAAGCACAGAAAGCTGTTGAAGCTTTTATGACTTCTATTAAAACTTCTTTGACTAAAGGTCAGAACGTTTATTTAAGAGGTTTTGGTAGCTTCATTGTGAAAGAGAGAGCAGAGAAGACAGGGCGCAATATTTCAAAAAACACAACGATTATTATCCCGGCTCATAATATTCCTTCATTCAAACCTGCTAAAACATTCGTTGAAGAGGTGAAGAATAAGGTGATTGTGAAATAATTCCATCTTTTTTACTACAACTAGTTTGTGGGAAAACTTATTTTAATATCTTTGCACTCCTGTTTGACGCAGGAGTGCTTTTTTTAAAAGCTGTTGAAATTGAAATAATTGAATTAATAACCATAAAATAATATTGCTATGCCAAGCGGTAAGAAAAGAAAAAGACATAAAATGGCGACGCACAAGCGTAAGAAAAGACTAAGAAAAAATCGTCATAAAAAGAAGAAATAAGAATCTTCTTAAGATAGTTGGAAGAGCTTAGTAAGTGAATTTGCTTACTAAGTTTTTCTGTTTTAGTTACTTTCTAATTATACGTTCGTGAGTTTAGAACTAGTTGTAGACACCCGTGAAGGTGGTGTTTGGCTTGCTCTCTTGCGCGATGGGAAATTGATTGAACTGCATCAGGAACAAGGAAGTACCGATTTTGCTGTTGGTGATATATACCTCGGTAAAGTCAGAAAGGTAGTTCCAAGCTTGAATGCGGCTTTTGTGGATGTTGGATATGAGAAAGATGCATTCTTGCATTACCTCGATCTGGGCCCGCAATTCCAATCTTTGAATAAGTTTACCAAAGATACCCTGCAAGGGAAGCAGAATGTTGCTGATTTGCTTTATTTTAAGCCGGAAAAGGACATTCCAAAAGACGGGAAAATTACCGAAATTGTATCCACTTCATCACCCATATTGGTTCAGGTTGCCAAAGAGCCTATATCAAGCAAAGGACCTCGCTTAAGTGCAGAATTGACACTTGCAGGACGCTATTTGGTGTTGGTGCCATTTTCGGAAAAAGTTTCGATATCCCAAAAAATTAAGAGTCAGGAAGAGCGTGATCGTTTACGCAATCTGATGGATGATATCAAGCCTAAGAATTTTGGTGTCATTATTCGTACTGTTGCTGAAAACAAAAAAGTGGAAGCAATTGACCAGGACCTTAGAAACCTGATGGAGAAGTGGAAGAATATGCATGCAAACTTAAAGCAGGCAACTCCGCCTCGTCGTGTTCTGGGTGAAATTGACAAAACTTCATCGATCCTCCGGGATTTACTGAATGCTGATTTCTCAAATATTCATGTCAGCGATGAAAAGCTGATGTCCGAATTGAAAGAATATATCAGCGGAATTGCCCCCGGCCGTGAGAAAATCCTGAAATTGTACGACGGAAAACTCAATATTTTTGAGCGATTCGGGATCAATAAACAGATCAAAACGATGTTCGGTAAAAAAGTTCCCCTGCCTTCCGGAGGGTACCTGATTATCGAGCACACTGAAGCCATGCACGTGATTGATGTAAACAGCGGAAACCGCAAGGGTGCCGACGGACAGGAATCCAATGCATTGGCAACCAATGTGGAAGCTGCTGAAGAAATTGCACGCCTGCTTCAATTGCGTGATATGGGTGGAATCGTTTGTATCGATTTTATTGATATGCATGATAAGGAAAACAACAAGGACCTGTTTGAGAAGTTGAAAGAGTTTATGCGTTCCGACAGAGCGAAACATAATATTCTTCCTCCGTCCAAGTTTGGTGTTGTTGAGATTACCCGCCAAAGAGTAAGACCTGAAACGGATATTAATACTTCTGAAACTTGTCCTACTTGTAACGGAACAGGTGAAGTACAGGCATCCATCCTTTTTGCCGAGGAAATTGAAATGAACCTGAATTTCTTATTAGCCGATAAAAAAGAAAAAAAGGTGACTTTGCTGGTTCACCCGTACCTGGAAGCTTACTTCAAAAAAGGATTTATTTCCAAGCAGTGGAAATGGTTCTTTAAGTATAAAAAGTGGGTCGATGTACGTGGTATTACAGCATATCACTTATTGGAATACAATTTCCAGGATAAAGATAATAATGAAATTGCTCTCTGATATGGGGAGCAATTTTTCGTTAAAGTCTCCCCCTTTTGAGGGGGATGAAGGGGGAGGAAAGATGGATCAGAAAACGTCAAAGAAAATTTCTTTTTTAGAGGCAAAATCAAAGATAGAATCTTACTGTGCCTACCAGGACAGAAGCCATTTTGAGGTTAAGAATAAACTCTTTTCCTGGGGACAGAGTGCCGAACAGGTGGATCAGTTAACTGCATACCTGATCGAAAATAAGTTCCTCGATGAAGGACGTTTTGCAGAATCTTATGTCTCCGGTAAACTGCGTATCAAGCACTGGGGCAGGATCAAGATCAAGCAAGGGCTGAAACTAAAGCAAATTCCCGAAAAGATCATTCAGCTTGCTTTTAAGACCATCGACCCCGATGAATATTTCAAGATCCTGAAGCACGAGATCACCAAAAAACAAAGGGACCTTTCGAATGAAAAAGATCCCTGGAAAAAGAAAGCGAAACTGCTTCGCTATGTGCAGTCAAAAGGTTTTGAAAACGATTTGATCTATGAAGCGCTCTCTGAAATGGATGGAGAATAATTAGTTAAAAGTCGATTTCTTAAACAAGTCGAGCATTTTCTTTTTGTCGGCATCGTTGTTATAGGAAATCGTAACTGTCATGAATTTCCCTTTTACCAGAGCGTTCATCAGTAATTGTGTGGTGAAAACTTTTGCTTCTTTGTCGTTTAATGAAACCTCAAAGGTGTCGAATGTTACTCCGCTGACAGTCAGTTTTCCGGGAACAGTATCGGTATACATGTTGCGCTCCAGGTAATTGGTATAGATCATTACGTGATTATTGGCAATAACACGCTTGTATGCGGCTTCATCACCGGAGAAATCCTCCCAGCTCGACTGGAAATTGTTGTCAAAATTCTTCTGGAAAGCCAGTGTTCGTTTGATCCCCGACATGTTTGAGCTTGTATCATTTACGGAAGCTTTGCTGCGTTCATCCAATGACTCCAGGCTTGATTTGGATGTGATAATCCAGTTATCCGGAAATTCCATGGTCCAGCCCAATGCCTGGCTGGTGTATTTGTTCCCGTTGAAAGTACCTTCGTCCACTTCTTTCGAGTAATCTTTTTTAGCAGGGCTTCCACACGCACCGATTACAAAAAGTGCGATGGATAAAACGGGGATAATTGCGTGTCTTAGATTCATTTTATTGGATTTTGGTTAACACTAAATAACTACTATTTTTCGAATAATCTCTTTTGACCTGTAGGCGTCCTGGTGCAGCCGGATTCTGATTTGGTATGTTCCTGCAGAAAAATCTACCGGGATTTCTGTGTAGTTGAAATGCTCGCTAACACCACTTGACACCAGTTTACCGCTCAAATCATAAATATTCCATTCGGTTTTTTCGGTTTTAATGGGAATAGTCATGAAAATGGTTTCGGAACTGGAAACAGGGTTGGGGAAGAGTTCCATTTCATCAGTCAAAGGAAAGGACTCAAGCATTTTCTTTCGGTCAAAGTTCAGTAAAAACAAACCGTATTGTCTGTCTGAAACGATCAGTCTTTCGGATGGAAGGTCTGCAAAAACACCCCAGTTGCCATTCATTTTGTAAGGATGTTCATCCGGATAGGTGTCATAATGTGCCACTTCCAATGGAGCCGGATAACGCAGGTCAAATACCCGGATTCCCTCATTGTAATAAGCAACAAAAGCAAATTCATTCGTGGCCTTGATATTGTGAGGTACGGATCCGTTTTCATAATTCGTACCGAAATAACCGTTGATCGTAACCACCGAACCGTTAAAACTGCAGGTTTTGACACGTTTTCCATTTGTTTCATCGGCGAATATATACCTTGTCCCGTCAGGAGTGAGCCAGCCCTGGTGATTGTAACCCTGGTCGGTGTAAATGTTTTTGGAGTCTAAGTAAAGCGGGGTATTTGTATTGGTGAAGTCGTAAACTTTCAAACCATCATAGCCGCAATTCAGAATGGCTGTTCCGTTTCGTACATAAATGTCGTGTACTTCATTGACATCTCCTGGTCCGCTCCAAAGTTCCAGTAAATTCAACGGATCAGCCAGTGAAAAGATTTTCATGGGTTCGTCAATTGCTTGTGTATTGACCGTACTTCTGTGAGTGCAGGAATAGAATTTTTCCTGGACCGTATCTATAAAAATGTTGTGTACGCGGCCAAATTGCACGGTATCTTCTTTTGCCAGGTGAAGAGAATCCGGCAGGTACTGAAGGTCGATAATTTGCAGACTGCTTACACCTTCATCACAAACGGCATAGAGGTAATGTTTGAATACAGCATATTCCCGGTGCTGGACGAAAGTGGTGGAATAACGGCCTTTTATAAATCCTTTCGGAATGAGTTTGTCCTGGTCGTTGATCAAAAAAACATGTGTTCCTTCGGTTGAACCGATTACCGCATATTCGTTTCCGTTTTGAGTGAAGCCGAAACAATCCGAATAACGTACTTTCGAGGAGTTTGCGATCAGGCTGTCCTGGTGCCATTGATCCAAAAGTGTCATGTTGTGAAATGTTTGAGCAAATAATGCGTTATTCAGGCAAAAAGAAAATACGAAAAATGCTATTTGAGAAGTCCATTTCATCTATTCCAAAGATAGTTATTATTGAAAGTCTGAACCTTACTTTCCTTTAAATGTACCGAATATGATGTGAAATGTAACAGGTATTTAGTGTATTTTTCTGCGAGTAAAGATTTTTGATCCGTAAATAAGTTCTGTTCATTCGGAATTCATCAAAAATATGTCAGAAACTACTTAAATGCATTGAAGAAAGCGGAATTTGACTATTTTTATCACCTGAAATTGAACTCACGTGACGCGAGCAGTTGTAATTATCCCAACATATAACGAAAAAGAGAATGTTGAGCGTATGGCTCAGGCAGTAATGGGCTTACCCGTTCAGATTGATATTCTTTTTGTAGACGATAATTCTCCCGACGGAACGGCTGCTCTTATTCGAGGGTTGATGGAGCAATTTCCCAATCGGATATTCCTGGAAGAAAGAGCAGGTAAGTTAGGTTTGGGAACGGCTTACATTCATGGGTTCAAATGGTCCCTCAACCAAAATTACGACTACATTTTTGAGATGGACTGCGACTTTTCACACAATCCGCTGGATTTGCCGAGATTATTGGAAGCATGCACTCAAAAAGGAGCTGATGTAAGTATCGGTTCGCGCTACACAAAAGGGGGAAAGGTACAAAACTGGCCGATGGGACGTATCCTGATGTCCTATTTTGCATCGGTGTATGTTCGGATGATCCTCTTTATCGGAATTTCCGATACCACAGCCGGATTTATGTGTTATTCAAGCAAGGTGCTCAGAGCGATTGATCTGGATAACATCCATTTCAAAGGATATGCTTTCCAGATTGAAATGAAGTACGCCGCAAAAAGAAAGGGATTTAAAATTATTGAAGTTCCGATCACATTTATAGATCGTCAGTTCGGAGAATCCAAAATGTCTTCAAGTATATTTAAGGAAGCCTTCTTTGGGGTGTGGAAAATGAGAAATTTAAAGGTGTAATGGCAAAGATTTTACTGAAAGGCGCAACGCTTGTAAACGAAGGAAAGGAATTTGTTGCAGATGTGTTGATCGATGGGAAACGAATTTCAAAAATTGCGGCTTCGATTTCTGTTGATGGATCAGTGCAGGAAATCAATTGTGAAGGATTGCATTTACTTCCCGGTTGCATTGATGACCAGGTCCATTTCAGAGAGCCTGGATTGACGCATAAAGCCAATATCCAATCGGAATCAAGAGCTGCTGTTGCCGGTGGGATTACTTCTTTCATGGAAATGCCGAATACGGTTCCGAATACACTTAATCAAGAACTCCTCGAAGCAAAATACCAGCGTGCATCTGAAGTTTCTCCGGCGAACTACTCGTTTTTCATGGGAGCTTCGAATGATAACTATGATGAAGTGATGAAAACAAACGTCAAGGATGTTTGCGGAGTCAAAATATTCATGGGGTCATCTACCGGAAATATGCTGGTAGATAATACAAGTACTTTGGAGCATTTGTTCGCAAACGTACCAATGTTGATTGCGACTCATTGCGAGGATGAATCAACTATCAGAAAGAACCTGGAAGAATACAAGGAAAGATACGGAGAAGATATCCCCATGACTGCTCACCCTTTGATTAGAAGTGCGGAAGCATGTTATTTGTCATCTTCCAAAGCGGTTGAACTGGCTAAAAAGAACAATACAAGACTTCATATCTTACATATTTCTACCGGAATTGAAACGGAGTTATTCCGGAATGATATTCCTTTGGAACAAAAACGCATTACAGCTGAGGCTTGTATCCACCATTTGTGGTTCTCAGATGCAGATTACGAAAAGAAAGGCGCCTGGATCAAATGGAATCCTGCTGTGAAAACAGCTGCTGACAGAGATCAGATCTGGCAAGCATTGCTGGACAACCGGATCGATGTGATAGCTACAGACCATGCTCCGCATACGATTGAAGAAAAACAGCAGAAATATTTGCAGGCACCTTCGGGAGGCCCATTAGTACAACATGCATTGCTAGCTATGCTGGATGCTTCCGCAAATGGAAAAATTCCTTTGGTACGTGTGGTTGAAAAAATGGCACATGCGGTTGCTGTTTGTTTCAATATCAAGGAACGCGGATTCCTGAGAGAAGGTTATTTTGCAGATTTGGTATTGGTTGACCTGAACAAAAAATCCACTGTTACCAAAGAATCTCTCCTTTACCAATGCGGATGGTCTCCGTTTGAAGGAACTTCTTTCTCTTCGAGTATTGAGAAGACTTTTGTAAATGGAGAAGTGGTTTATGAAAACGGTCAATTGACCGGAAGTAAGCCGGGAGAACGCATGTTGTTCGACAGATGATAAAATGGGCTGTCATAGCGCTTTTAGTAGTTCTGCAATCCTGCAACAGTGAACTGCATGGCCTCAAAAAACCGAATAATCTGATCCCCAAAGACCAGATGATCGATTTGATGACGGATATGCTGATACTGGAAGGTCATATCCAGACGACCTATTCCACGGTAAACCGCTACTACAAAGTAATGACTGCATCAGGGCGTTATTACCTGAAAAGCAAACATGTTACCGAAAAGCAATACGAAGAATCGTTTGTTTACTATACCAGCACACACGAAGACTATAAGCAGATGCTGGATAAAGTGATGGAAAACCTGCAAAAGGAATCCATTGAGCTGCAAAAGAAATAATTCTTAATGGCATTCCAGTTGAACGGAAGTCATTAGTTTTTTGAATTCAATACGATATTGATCTTCGTCGAACCATACTTTTTGGTTTTCCAGTATGCAATTCCACCAGCCATAACGCAGAACTTCAATTCTTGCCCATAATTCCTGGTTAGGGGCATTCCAATGTTGTTCGAATGCTTTGTTTATCGGATCGGGATCCAGTGCACCGGCGACTTCTTTTTCGTGAATTTCTTTCCACAAACTGAGCAGGGTTTTTCCTCCTTTTTCCAATGCAGTGACATACCGGGAACATTCTTTGCAATAGGGAGTTCCCTTCAAAGCTTTAGGTTCATTTAAAGCGATGACCGCTTTTTCGCGAAGCAGACACTGCTCTCTCAGGTTTTCCAACCTCAATTTTTTGATAGTAGTCCAATATTCACCTTTCGGGTATTCCATTCCTTCCAATTCAGACAGGAAATTAGAACACTCAAACCGGATGTTTTTTGCACTTAAATAAGCGGTGTCTTTTGGCTGATAAGCCAGGAACGGCTGGCTTAATTCGGAAGCCTGAGCCAAGGTGTAATGCACATTTTGAACCTGCATGTAAGTGGCTTTCTCAGGATTTATCTGTGCTCTTGAAAGGCAATAACCTTCATACCATTCAAAAACCTCCTGTGCATGAATGGAAGACGCCAATGAAAGCAGAAAAATGGTAGTTAACAGGACGTTTTTCATCTGACTTTTCGTTCGGGGTTTTTACTCAAAAAACTGCTCCACCCGCCGCCTTTGCTTTTATTGTTCTCACCGATTCCCTTGGAGAAATGATGACATACAGCTGCTGCAAGTCCGTCTGTGGCATCCAAATATTTGGGAAGCTCTTCAAAGCGGAGCAGGGTTTGGAGCATTGCAGCAACTTGTTCTTTGGACGCATTTCCGTTTCCGGTGATGGCCTGTTTGATGCGTTTCGGGGTATATTCCTCGTAAGGAATATTTCTTCTCAGTGAGGCTGCAATGGCAACACCTTGTGCTCTTCCTAATTTTAACATGGATTGGACATTCTTTCCGAAGAAAGGTGCTTCAATGGCCATTTCGTCCGGTTTGTATTCTTCCATAAGCCCGTCAATGCGATCAAAAATGCGTTTCAGCTTATCCGGTTGATTGCCGAGTTTGTTCAACTGGATAATTCCGAAGTTGAGCATTTCAATTTTCGTGCCTTTAATATGAATTAATCCATATCCTAATACAGTTGTTCCGGGGTCAATCCCTAAAATTATTTTATCTTCGGCCATGCAAATGAAAGAGGAGGCTAAAGCTACTAAAAAACGAGCTGGTTTAATTACATTATTCAAATTATTGGTATTTGCTGCCGTAATCTGGACACTGTATTTCCAGTTGAGGAATGTGGATTGGGAGCGTGCCAAAGGACTCGATATAAAACACTGGTGGGCATTGGCATTGTCTTTCTTATTGCTCGTTCCCAATTTATGGATGGAATTCCTGAAGTGGAAGAAAATCACTGACCCTTTACACGTAGAACCCAAGCTCGTAACCAATGCTTTTTGGGCAGGAGTAGCTTCCGGTTTTATGTCACCCAACGGTTGGGGAAATTTCCTGGGAAGATTGATTTATTTCCAAAAAAGACAAACAATTTACATCATCTTCTCAACCGCACTGGCTAACCTGAGCCAGCTGATACCAACTTTGCTTTTCGGATTGTTTGCAGTGGTGCTGAAGTATGGTCATTCTAATTCCTTGTGGATTACAACCAGTTTGGGAGCTGCGGTAATTCTGCTTTTATACTTCTTCGGGGATTATTTACTGCCTCAAAGGAGAAGCCGGATTCCATTTGTCAGAAGGCTGCAAAGTATCCGGGGGCGCTACCAAAACCTGAAATGGCCTTTTCTCCTCTTTTCAACGATTCGATTTTTGGTCTTTAGTTTGCAATATGTTTTGCTATTTGTGACTTTCGGTTATGAAGACTTTTGGTTTTTGGTAACACAGATCTGGTTGATTTATCTCTTCACGTCCTTTATTCCTTCCTTGTGGTCCGGGAAAGTGCTGATCCGCGAAACAGCGGCTTTATTTGTTTTTGCAGGAACAGCTGTTTCCGTTCCTGATGTGATTGTTTCAAGTATTATTATTTATCTCATAAATATCGCTCTGCCGGCATTTATGAGTAGTTTTATCTGGCTTCCGAAAAGAAAAAAATAAGTTATGTGGTTGATTGGTTCATGGGTACTTCTTTACATCCTTTCGATATTGACACTTTTGTTTGGAGTGAATCGCCTTCGGGTAAGCCGTAACACTAAAAAAATGATGGCAATCGATGAAATTTCGGTTGTAATTCCTTTTCGGAATGAGGCACATAACCTCGAACAGTTTTTGGAATGCATTTATGCACAGCGCTACCAGCCGGCTCAATGGATCTTTGTGAACGACCATTCTTCGGATTCGTATATTGACTTGTTTAAGGAAATGGATGCTTTCCCGATCCGCTTACTGCATTTGCCGGAAGAACAAAGGGGGAAGAAGCGTGCAATCCGTTTTGGGATGGACCATGTTCGAACAGAATACTGCTTAACGATGGATGCTGATGTTTCTTTCGGTAAGGAATATATGAAATCGATGCTGATGCTTCCGGAAGCTGAGTTGATCATTCTTCCGGTAGAAATGACCGGTAAGCATTGGTGGCAGTCATTTTTTACGTTGGAATACCTCTTCACAACACTTTTGAATAAAGGAATTGCAGGTTGGGCAAGACCGGTTAACTGCAGCGGGGCTAATTTGCTGATTCATGTATCGAGTTTCGACCAGGTAGACGATATCGATGATCACGACCATATTTTAAGCGGTGATGATATTTATACCCTGAGAGCTTTCCGAGGATCCGGTAAACGAATTGAAATCGTAGAAAACGAAGCTTTGAAGGTCGAAACGGAAACACCGGAAACGATTTCCGAAGTGATGGAACAGCGCGTTAGATGGGTGGGAAAAACAAACCATGTTGCCGATTCATTGAACAATTTTTTAGGAATCTGGGCTGTAGGATTACATCTATACTATTTCTTATTGCTGATCATCACCTTTTTTGCCGGGGTTTACTGGCTCACTTTTTTGATCATTGCTTTTAAGTTCGGAATGGATTTCATGCTGGTGAAAATGGATAAAAAGAAACCTTCTTCCTTTGATTTGATGGGATTGGGTTTGTTTGAACTGTTTTACCCGGTTTACCTGTTTGCGCTATTGGCTTACCTGATGGTTTCCCAACCCGAATGGAAAGGGAGATAATTTAGGTCTTTTTAATATTTACCCGGTTTATTTCTGGCTATTTTAGACATGTTCAAAAGTTTAAATGTTCAAAGTTGTTTAAACACTTGAACGTTTTGAACCATTTTAACTTGTATAAGCTTGGAGCAATCTAAAAGATTTACGCAGACGACCCGTGGAAAACTGATCCTGGCTTTCGGTTTGGTGCTGTGTGTTTCATTGTTTACATGGATCGTTAACCGCAGCGCGTTTGACCGCATCAATACCGTTGTGGAAAACCTGGCCAAACCGAATAACCGGCTTGAAGCCCTGAACGACCTGCAAATAGAATTGAGCCGCCTGAATGACTTTTACCGGGCAGAAGCTTTACAGAATAAATACAACCCTTCATCGGAATATGACAACCGTGTTGCCCAAATCTCTGAAAAACTGACACAATTAAAGGATTCTTTTGCCGAAAACCCGATCCAGGTACAGCGATTAAATGAGATTGACTCTATTTTTATTAAGCGGAACAAGCTCTTTGAAAAATATTTGAAAACCCGTTACAATTATATCTATAGCGGTTTGGTAGACAGGCAGTTTGAAGAATTGGCAGACCAGGTTGATAAGGATAATCTGAAGATAGACACGAATGTGATAACTACTGAGAAACAGACCAAGACCTACACCTATTTCGACCAGGTAGTCAAAGAAGATGTTTCGGCAAAGAAAAGAAGGTTCCGCAGGAAAAAGCAGCCGGTTGTTGAAGCGAAACCGTATGTAGTTGTTGAAGAAAACACAAAAATTCACATTGATACACTGGCTGTTTCCCGGAAAAAGGACAGTATACTTGAAAATATCCGGATTTCTTTAGACCAGGTTGAGTCAGAGCGGAATTCGGGAAGGAGATTCCTTCAGAAACAGGAGTTGAGACTGATTAAAAGCAACGATATATTATTCAACCGCCTGCTGGAAATCATCGGAGAAGTGAAAAAGGAGGAAAACCTGGATACACAGGTGAATTCATCCGCTTCGATACAAATAGCGCGTGAAACGGTTGCTTTTACCAAGATATTGACAGTGATTTTTGTGTTAGCAGCTTTTGCATTGATCGGTTTTATTATCGGGGATATTTCCAAGTTCAATAAATACCGCAAACAACTTGAAGCATCCAGGGAAGAAGCAGAATTTCACAGTCAGGCAAAGCAGCGTTTCCTGTCCAATATGAGTCACGAGATCCGTTCTCCGCTCCAAACAATTGTGGGGTACTCGGAATTGATGATGAAAGAGCCGCAAACAGATAAATCCAAAGTAGAAGTGGTTTCAAAAGCTTCGGAGCATTTGTTACAGGTTGTAAATGAGATCCTGGATTATTCACGCATTATTTCTTCGAATTTTAAGATCGACGAAAAGCCTTTCGTTTTGAAAGAAATGATTGGTGAGGTTGCGGATCTGGCGTCTTTTCAGTGCGAACAGAAAGGAATACGCTGGAATTTTGATATCAATGAATTTGAACCGGAAAGATCACTCGTGGTTTCGGATGCTTTCCGTTTGAAGCAGATCCTGATCAATATTTTGAGCAATGCGGTGAAATTCACTGAAAAAGGATCGGTTTCGCTGGAAGTTCAGCTGGAAGACCAGGATCAGAAGCTTGGAGTGTTATTTAAAATCCTGGATACCGGTATCGGGATGAGTGCAAAAGACCTGAAAGTAGTTTTTCAACAGTTTGAACAGGCAAGAAATGCACCGATTCAATCGGGAACAGGGTTGGGGCTGAGCATTGTCAAAGAACTGGTGGAAGCGCTGAATGGTGAAATGAGTGTTTGGAGTTCATTGGGAAAAGGAACAACATTCGAACTGCGCTTTTCCTTTGAAAAGGCAGCAATGAACGATATAAAACAGGTTCCACAGGAGCAGAAATCCATCGAATTGGATGGAGTAGTGTGGGTGGTTGATGACGATCCTGCCATTTTGAAATTATGCGGACAATTGTTGAAACAAAAAGACCTGGAATTCAGGTTATTCAGCAGCCCCCAAGAACTGCTTGAAGCCGATTGGGATGAAGGTATCCGGTTGGTTTACGCGGATGTACGTATGCACGGGATCAGCGGTATTGAACTCTGCTCGCAGTTGAGAAAACGCGGACATACTGCTGTAAAGATTATCGCATTAACAGCCCAGGTGCTGCCGGAAGAGAAAGAACTGTTTCTTCAGAGCGGATTTGACGGAATTGTTTTAAAACCGTTCAAAAGCCAGGAGTTTTACGCACCTATTCGGGAGATCGCTAAAAAAGAAACGGAATTTGATTTTTCTGCCTTGAGAGAGATGATTTCAGATGAAACGGATTTCCGGGAAATCAAACTTCAATTTGTGTCTGATTCAAGGGCTGATCTTGCTGCGATGAGAAAAGCTTTGGAAGAAGAGAATCCGCAAAAGTTATTGCTGCTTGTGCACCGTTTGGCCGGAAGGTTCGGGCAAATGGGTTCTAAAACGTTAGCTCCAAAATTGAGAGAACTGGAGGTTCAATTGAAGAATACCGCGAAAGGAATTGCGCTTTACGAGGCAAAAGAGATTATTCCTGAGTTGGAAAAAGCAGTGAATAGTCTTTAGTTTTTGAAGGATTCAACCAGCTCAAAATGAAGGAGGAAGAAATGTCAATAGAAAAGTAGCATGTTATAATCGTGATATTATTAGAATATCTGTGGTTATCAGATGTCTGCTTTGCGCTCTTTGCTCCTTCGCTGAAGCTACAGCGCAAGCGTTCATTCTTTGCGGTAAATATTCTTTGTCATTTTAATCGCGGTTGAAGTAAGAGTCATTCCAACTGATATTTCTCCATCTTGCTATAGAGCGTTTTCCGGTCGATATTTAGTAATTGTGCTGCTTTCGTTTTGTTATAGCGCGTTTGAACCAATGCATTCAGGATGAGTTCACGTTCGTTTGTTTCCTGGACCAATTTCAGATCATTCGGATTGCTTGTCCGAGCACGTGAGATCATTTCTTCCGGAAGGAGTTCGATCCCGATTTCATCGTTTTTGCTCAACAAAACGGATCGTTTGATCACATTTCGAAGCTCACGCAGATTTCCGGGCCAATCGTATTTTTTGAATACCTGGATGATTTCCGGAGAAAGCCGTTTGACAGAACGGTCTAATTCCTGATTTGCCTGTTCCACAAAATATCGGATAAAAAGTTCCAGGTCAACTCCGCGTTCACGCAATGCCGGCATCTGTATCTTGAATTCATTGATCCGGTGATAAATATCTTCCCTGAAATTCCCGGATCCGATTTCCTGGAGCAGGTTTTCGTTTGTTGCGCTGATCAGCCGGATATCAATCGGAATGCTTTTACCGCTTCCAACCGGCTCAATAGTGCGTTCCTGAAGTGTGCGAAGTAATTTGACCTGTACGTCGTAGCCGAGATTCCCGATTTCATCCAGGAATAATGTTCCGCCATTCGCTTTTTCCATCACTCCGACTTTCTCCTGCAATGCGCCTGTAAAAGCACCTTTTGCATGACCGAATAATTCGCTGGCAGCAAGTTCTTTCGAAAGAACCCCGCAATCAACAGCTATAAAAGGCCCGGTGGAACGTCTGCTTTGATTGTGGATAGAACGCGCAATGTGTTCTTTTCCCGTTCCGCTTTCACCGATAATCATTACCGACATCTCAGTAGGAGCAACCAGGTCGACATATTCGTAAAGCTTTTTTGCAACGTCGCTTTCACCTTTGATAAATTGCTGAGCTGTTTTTGGTTTTTGTTCCTGTTTTTTATCCGGTTCTTTTTTATCCAATGCAGATTCGATCACCAGAAGGAGTTCATCCGGATTGATGGGTTTGATGATGTATTCAAAGGCACCTGATTGAATCGATTTTACGGCTGTTCGCACATCATCAAAACTGGTAATGATCACAATAGGTAATACCGGGAATTTAGTACCCATTTTAGCGATCAGTTCCAAACCGATTCCGTCGGGTAACCGGTAATCCAGGAGCAATAAATCAAACTTTTCCGACTGCAGCAGCTGCTCTCCGGCTTTCAGGTTTGAAGCAGAGTTGATCAAGTATCCTTTCTTGGTCAGAAAGGTAGTTACGATTTTTGCAAAAGTCGGATCGTCTTCAATTAACAGGATTTTGGTACCCAAAGCTAAAATTTTGTGATTCCTAATAAAAATAAGAAAGGTCTGGCAGAAGCGAGACCTTTCTTATGATTATTTAAGGAAAAGCTTATTTGATCACTGTTCCGTCTTCTCTGAATTTCACAACGTTCATTTCTGCTTTCGTGTTTGACAATTCTACTTCGTAATAGGGTTTTTCTGCTTTTACGATGTACGCTTGTTTAGCAGTCCATCCCTGGAATGAATCTTCCGTTAATGCTTTTCGGACCGCTGCCGGTAATTCTTCCAATTTGATTTTTACACGATCAGGATTGGTTGCATCTGCTGCTGCAACTTCTGTTGCTTTAGTTGTTTTATTTTCTGTTTGGGCCGGAGCCTGAGCGTTAGCGAATACTGTTGTTGTAATTGCGATTGCTGCGATGATCAACTTTTTCATGGTATTTAATTTTTAAATGATTTCTGCGGAAACACTAAGAAAAAGGATACCACAATTTGAATGATGAATTCAAAATGACAAATTCAAAAGCTGAAAGCCCTTATTTTTAAAGGAATTAAAGAAATGTGATTCCCTTTTGATCGAATGAAAGCAATTGTGCCAAGACCTGAAAAGTGGGGAAATAAGCTACAAATCGAGGAGTTCTGCTACATAATGACGCTTAAAATCCAATAGGAGCGTCCAGCTTTAATTGCCGGATAACTTTACTTTCAAGCGGAAAAAGAGATGTAAAATAGAGAATACCTATTCCTGCAAGCAGGAGAAAAAATGTATTTGTGGTAAGCACGTAACAAACAATAGCAAAAATAACAGATGCATCGACCAATCCCATTTGAATGATTCGGGTGTTTGTATAGGACTTTATAAGTTTCAACGGATTTGTTTCATTGTGGACTTTTGCTAGCATTGTCTTGCGCAGGAAAATACTGGTTGATACCGAGGTGACCATGAAAATAGGGGCAATTAGTTGGAACAGCTCATTCGTTTCGGTTTGCTGGCTTCCGGGAACAATGATCAGGCTCATAACCGTCAAAAAGCTAAGTATGCCGAACAGGAATGCTCCGAAAATAATTCGGATGAGGGTAATGTTGCCGTTTAATTTGCGCAGAATTTCAGGGTTCATAGATTTTAGATAAAACAGTAGGGGTGTCCCGTACATACGGGATTCACCCCTACTGTTTTTTAATTATTTAGAATGGTAAATCATCATCATCACTTGGTGCTGTAGAAGCACTCGGAGTAGCAATTGGATCTAAGTTCATTGCTGTTGGTCCTCCGGCAGGAATTCCACCTCCCATGGAAGCAGCTCCCACTTTTTCAATTCTCCATGCTTCCAGGGTATTAAAGTATTTCACTTCTCCCTGAGGGCTAGTCCATTCGCGTCCTCTTAAGTTGAAAGACACTTCAATTTGATCCTGAGTATTGAATCCATCAATCAAACTGCACTTATCCTGAGTTAACTGGAACAAGATGTCCTGAGGATACATACTTGCATTATCAGTTAAAACAAATTCTCTCTTTGAGAACTTCTCTGATACTTGAACTGTATCATTCTTCACCTTTAAGATTCCGGATATTTTAAACATATTTCTACGGGTATTTACTATTTTAATCGTTAAAAGAAAGCAGTGTCATCCATGCTCCTTCAATATCATTGTTGTTAATTAATTCTTTTGCACGTTCATGCAAAGCAAGCTCTAATTTTGCCGGCTCGTCTTCTAAAGTTAGGAATAAATCACTTAATTCCAATAATTTATATTCGTTTACATCCGTTTCATTGGGAAGTTCCGTAACACCTGCCAGTTGTGCCAGATCATTTCCCGATAAGACTGTGCTCACCCGGATATCTTCCGGAATCTGGTCGAATCCGATGCCGATTGTTGTAATTGGTTTGGTTACCTCAAACATGGATGCCTCATTGGCGTGGCAGTACCAGTTTCCACCCATTCGGGCCACCAGGTTGATCTTTTTCTGATCGATGGTGCTGTCTTCTGCCAGGATTTCTTCGTGGATGTGGATTTTGGTCACTTCACAGATCACCAGATTTCCTGCTCCGCCCTGATCGCCCAATTCTTTTACTTCAAGCACTTTGCATTCAAATTGAACAGGAGCTTCCAACACACGCATCGGTCTAACAGTATCTGATTTTACAGGTGTAAGACCTGATTTTACGAATTCATCGACTTCCGGTCCGTAAGGAGAACTGCTCAAACTCATTTGATGCAGGATATCCATATTCACAATGTTAATAACCACTTCCGGGATCTTTTTGACATTGTTGTAAGTGTCCTTTGTCGTATTCGTTCTTCCGTTCCTTGCCGGAGAAAAGATCAGGATAGGCGGTGCCGCCGAAAAGACATTGAAAAAACTGAACGGAGATAAGTTATTGACTCCGTTTTCATCGATTGTTGAAGCAAAAGCGATGGGACGAGGGCCAATAGCTCCAAGCAGGTATCCATGGAGTTTGGGTACGGGAAGTTCTTTCGGATCGAGCGTTAACATGCTTGTAAATTTCTACAAAAGTACCAAAATCAAAGCGGTCTTTTAAAGCCCGGAGCGAGAATTAATTAACAAAATGACTCTTTAAAGGAAAAAACGAATAACCGGTCAGCGAATTACTTTTTTAATAATTTGACCGTTGCTTCCGGTTACACGAATGAGGTACATTCCTGAAGTATAATTGCTTAGATCAACTGCTGTTGTTTCGGTTATTTTGGATTGCACCATGATTTTTCCGGATAGGTCGACAACCGAATAAGTTAGATTGCCCTGGTATTCTGTAACCTCGATAGTTGCCTGCTGGTTGGAAGAGTTGTAAACGATGCTTACAAAGTTGTCCAGTGTATTTTCGTCAATACTTGCTGTAATACTTCCTTCTTCCAGGAATACTCCCGAATCACGAACTGCATTTCCAGCATCTGCAATGACCAGGATGATGTGATAGGAAGAACCGGGTGTGAGATTGGGTGCGGAAGCTGTTAATGGAATGCTTAGACCGTTGTATTGCAGGTATTGATCAGAACCGTCGTAAGGTGCTTCAGAACCATTTCCATTGTAAACAAAGTATTGGCTGTTTGTCGAAGGATTAATTGTTCTGGTTGAAACGGGGCTGGTATTCGGTAAGCGGGCTATATTCTGTGTGCCAGTTATTCCGGGACCGGAAATGAAGATTCCGAAAGCATCGTTAAAGGCATAAGCCGGGGTAATATTCGGACCGGTATATTCCTCCGAAGCAAAGGTGTAATTGATGTGCAGAATGTTTCCACTCGGAACAAGATCAAATTCAATAACTGAAGCGTTGTAAGAAGTTGCATTAAAGAAGTTATTAAAAAGAGCAAGTCCCGGAGTTTGATTGTCAATACCAGCATTGATCGTATCATTTGGCCCCACAGCAAAATATTTTGATCCGGTAGTCATTAAAAAACCGGAATTGTAGGGCATATTTATCATATTATTGGATGAAAAATAGGCAATAGCATCCGGTGTACCGGTGTATTGAACATTGGAAATACTAACTCCTGACCCGGAAAGTGCGTGTGCGACCAAATCCTGTGGATCATTTCCGCCCAGGTTTAATTGTCCAAATGAAAAGAATGGCAAAAATGCCGGAAGAAGGTGGTAAAGATGTTTCATTTTCATAGTTGTTTTTAAGAATTAATTTCAGCGAATTACTTTCCTGGTAACCTGACCGTTGCTTCCTTCTACATGGATGAGGTACATTCCGGATGCATAATTGCTCAGGTCGATAGTGGTGCTTTCCGCTATGGTTGATTGAGTCATTGTTTTTCCGGACAAATCCAGAACCGAGTAAGTCAAGTTTCCGGGATAGTCAGTAACCTGGATGGTTGCCTGCTGGTTGGAGGAATTATACGTGATGTTTACAAAGTTATCCAGTGTATTTTCATCGATACTGGCAGTAACACTGCCTTCTTCTATAAAAACTCCGGAATCAAAAACTGCATCCCGGTCATCAGCAATTACCAGGATGATGTGGTAGGGGGAACCGGGAAAAAGATCATTTATCGAAGCTGTTAACGGAATGCTTAATTGATTGTATTGCAGATAGTTATCAGAAGTGTTGTAAGGAGCCTGGGTTCCATTTCCATTGTTTACAAGGTATTGGCTATTTGCTTTTAAATTGGATATAGTAATGGTATTTTGATTTGGTAAACGGGCTATATTCTGTGTTCCGCTTATTCCAGGTCCGGAAATAAAAATTCCGAAAGCATCGTTAATTGTTAAACCGCTATATCCAAATTCTTCTGATCCAAATATGTAATTGATTTTCAGAGTGCTTCCACTTGGCACTGCATCAAAAGTAATGACAGAGGCATCGTAAGAAATAATATTTAATGCGTTATCTGCAAGATTAAGACCCGCGGCATTGTTCTTTATACTTGCAAAGGCAGTGTCATTTGGCCCGACAGCACAAAATTTTGATCCAGTAGTCATTAAAAACCCCGACTGGAACGGCATATTATAGGTGTTAGCAGAGAAATATGCAATAGCATCCAGTGTTCCATTGTGTTGCACATTGGAAATAGTAACTCCCGAGCCACTCAAAATAGTTGAGATATCCTGAGGATCACTTCCGCCTAAAGTTAATTGACCGAAGGAAAGTACCGGTAAAAGGCAGATGATAAGGTGGTAAAAGTATTTCATGCTGTAAAAATGTAGCTACAAACTTACGCAATTTTACCGATTCACTTCTGTTCTTTTTTTAGAAGGTACAGGTTCGGATTCAAATTGAAGGGATGATCAGTTCCGATAACGTATGAGCTCCATTTAGCAGTGCATACCAACTTTTGGTTTCCATTCATGATCGGCATATTGAAACCTTCTACGCAATTTACCCAGCGGAATTTAACTTTCCTTTTGGAAACTTTTAATTGAAGTGTCGGTGGAGTTTTCGTGCGCAGGTATTGATCAAACACTTTTGAAAGATCCATTCCGAGTTCTTTTGACATGAATTGTTCTACTTGCTGTGTTGTAACGGTTTGATGATAGAAATCGGCATTCATTTTACGAAGCATCATCCGGAAAAGTGAGTCGTTGCCGTAAATTGTACGGATTGTATGAAGCATATTTGCTCCTTTGTAATACATGTCACCGCTTCCTTCGGTATTTACTCCGTACGGACCGATAATAGGCCGGTCATTCAGGATGTTTTTACGAAGGCCCCGGCAATATTTATCAGCATCTTCCTTTCCGAACCAGTAATCGGTAAAAAGGGTTTCGCTGTAACAGGTGAACCCTTCATGGATCCACATGTCTGCGATATCTTTAGAGGTGATATTATTCCCGTACCATTCGTGGCCGCTCTCATGGACAATGATGAAATCCCATTTCAGTCCGACACCGGTATTGCTCAGATCAGAACCCATATAACCATTTTTGAAACCATTTCCGTAGGCAACGGCACTTTGGTGTTCCATTCCAAGGTAAGGAGCTTCAACTAATTTATAACCATCTTCATAAAAAGGATAAGGCCCAAACCAGTATTCCAGTGCTTTCAGGGTTTTTGGCGCATCTCCGAATTGTTTTTTTGCTTTTTCTTCATTTCCTCTCAAAACCCAATAGTCGATTTCCAGGTTTCCTTTTTCTCCCGTGAAGTGTTCGTGCATGTTTACATAATCACCGATATACGGGATCATACAATAATTATTGATCGGATTGCTTACTTTCCAGGAATAGGTGGATTGCTTTAAGTTGTTGACTTCTTTCCCCAAAAAGGTCCCGTTACTGACACAGACCAATTCACCCGGACAAGTATAATGCATCACGACACCGTTATCAGGTTCATCGAATTGAGAATCTTTGCACGGAAACCAGACACTTGCTCCCTGTCCCTGGCAGGCAATAGAAACCCAGGGTGAGCCGTTGTGATCTTTTGCCCAAACGATTCCTCCGTCCCAGGGTGCATGTTTTGCTGCACGCGGTTTTCCGTGGAAGTAAACAGTGATCTCGTTGTTTTGTTCGCTGTTTACAACATTCGATATGTAGTAGGCATTTCCGTCTTTTCGAACAGGTAATTTTTTATGCTGCTTCCCTGAAAGTACGCTATCGAGTATCATGGGTTCCTGGAGATCAATCTGAAGCTCTTGCTTTCCTGTTTCAGGGAGTTCCGAAACTGCAAATTGAATGGTGTTTTTTCCACGGATTTCTTTTTGGTCTATATCAAAGGTTACACTCAGATCGTAATGCTTCAAATCCCACCAATTCCTGGAATCTCCATAAGTCCCGCGCAAAGAATCAGCATGGGTGAATTGACCGAATGATGTGGCTGCAAGCAGCAAAGAATAAAAGAAAAACAGGTGTTTCATAATCACTTGGTATTTACCGGCTGAGCCGGCTTGTATCTATCAGCTGCTGCTGATTTTCTTGTGTGAAATTAATGATTCCTTCTGAATGAGGAGCTTGTCTTTTCCTTCATGTAAAGCAGTTTGTGGCTACTGCCCGAAGTCTTTCCGCTGTGACGGACTAACGTTATTTCTTCCCTTTTCCGTACTTTGCCTGGTTTTCAGCCATGCGGAACAGAACGATCTCTTTGATCAACTTTGCGGGAAGCGGTTCATCCAAAGGGAATTGTACCGAGCCTTTTCCCTGTTTGTATTTGGAAAGCTCTTTTTCAAACGCCTGGTGACCTGTCGGCGTAGCATAAAAACCTATGTGTGATTTGTATCCGCCGAAATAAACCAATGGTTTTCCATTTGTTTTATAAGCCGGCATGCCATAGGAGATAGATTCCTGCGCTTGCGGGGCTGTTTCCAGGATGAGTTTCCGGGTAGCAATTAATCGTTCCCTGGTTTCTCCTTCAAAATCATTTATGTATTCATCTACGTTGGCGAAAGTTTTCATTTTAAAAAGACTAAAGATGTTAGACATAAGACCAAAGACAAATTCAAGTCTTATGTCTTGAGTCTTTTGCCTAATAGTCTTTCAATGATAAATATAATTCAAATTATGCCTTAAAAGAAAGTCCTCTCTCAGCCAAAAGATTTTTGAGAGCGGGGATGCTGGTTTTTCCGATCCCATGGAATTGAAGAATTTCTTTTTCCTTGTAATTGGCTAATTGTTCTAAGGTATTTATTCCATGACTTGCCATTGCTCTTCTTGCGGGAGCGGCAAGGACAGCAAAAATCCCGGCTTCTGCTTTTCGTTCTTCTTCGCAAACCGGGCAGGTCGGACAATCCGAACTTTTGAAATAGCGGTGTCCCCTTTTACAAATTCTTTCTGTTTTTTGTGACATCTCTTAAACGAATTTTACGGGGTTTGATATATTTTGTAAGCCTGCTGTTGGTCGGATAGCTTCTGTTCTTTGTAAGATTATTGGCTATGATTGCAACTAATAGCAGGATCATTACTCCAGAAAGTACAGGCGACAATACGTATACAAAACCAAGTGCTTTGACTTTCGGTGTTCCGATAACGGCTATCAATGCGGTTGCTCCACCCGGAGGATGAAGTGTTTTGGTCATCTGCATGGCAATGATTGAAATACTTACTGCAAGCGGTGCGGCTACCCATACCAGGTCCGGATTGGGTAACAATTTATAAACGCAAACACCGATAAATGCAGAAATAATATGTCCGCCGACGAGGTTTCTGGGCTGTGCCAGCGGACTCTGGATTGCACCGTAGATCAACACACTGCTCGCACCGAAAGATCCTATCAGGAAAACGTTTGATAAATGATCCAGTGAATGAGACTGTATAAAAGCGATCAGCCCGATACCGAAGAAGGATCCGATGAAGGTCCAGAGATGCTCTTTGAAATCAACCAGGGTTTCTTTGTAGAGTACATAGCGGACTTTTCTGATGGATTTGTATTTTTTCATTGGCATTAATCTCTTGGTTTGAAAAAAAAGTCAGTGCTCGCCGGAAATTTTTCGAGCAAATGTTTCGGCCTTATTGGTCTTTTTTGGAATTCTCCGCCACAATTTGGGCATTTTTTTTCGGGGTATTTTTCCACACAGCTAATGCAGAATGTACATTCGAAACTACAGATCATTGCTTCGGTACTTTCCGGAGGTAATTCTTTATAACATCTTTCACATGTTGGTCTCAACTCAAGCATTGTTCGAAGTACAAGTAGGTTCATGGGTAACCCTGAAGTTGCAGGAGTTTGCAATGAAGCATTGTTTATTGGCTTCGTGGTGCAGGCTGTTTGCCAGATTTATTTTAGAAGGATCTGTAATCACTACTTTCGGGCGCAATGTAACGGAAGTGAAGCGGCCTCCGTTCGGATCCTGGATCATTGTTCCAATCGGTTCGTCGGTATATTCGACAACCCGGATCCCAGCATCGGCACACAAGTGGAAATACCATAACATGTGGCAGCTGGAAAGTGATGCCAGGAAAAAATCTTCCGGGTTGTGTTTGGTTTTATCGCCCCGAAATGGTACATCCGCTGAACAGAGTAAATCCGGTTTGTTGGGGATTTGAAGGGTAAATTCTCTTCCGTATGCTGCATAGTCAGATGTTCCGGTTCCTTTGTTTCCTGTCCAGATAACAGTTGCTTCGTATGTGTGTTCTTTCATAAAGAAACGTTTAAAAGGTTTAAAAGTTCAAAGAGTTCAAATTACTTATGGTTTTTCAATACTAAGGTAGAGAATTGACGTGCTACTGATTCACCGGTTTTTGTAAGCACGACTTCTGTCTGTGCATCTTCCTTATGAAGGCTGAATGCACTTTGGTTCACCAGCTCCAGGACTTCATCGGGATTATACAGCGTAAAGCCGAAGGGAGTAAAAGGAAGCGTTTCCATAAAGCTCCGATGGGCGAATGTGAGTGAAAAAAGTGCCTGGGGTTTTAGAACCCGGGACAGTTCAGTCAGTAACTCCATTGGATTTTTCCAGAAATACAGCGTGTTTACAGTAAGTAACTTGTTGAATTCATTGTCTTTAAAAGGAATTTTTTCCCCGTCGTATAAGGTGAAAGAAGCTTTTTCAGAAGTTACGAAGGATTCGTTTAACAGCTGTGCCTCTCTGTTCATCAGGGTAGAGATCTCCAGGCCGGTATAGCGGATATTCTCGCATTGTGCAAATAGAAATTCTACGTGACCGGCATTTCCATGGCCTAATTCCAAAACGGAATCATTGGAGCTAAGATCCAGGTTTAGAATGGCATTTTTAGTCATACCGATATTGGTTTCATTCATCATTTGAGCTATTTCATTGCCTTTTTCTCCGGACGGATGGCTTAATTGAGAAGCGAGTTCTGCTAATTGATCTTTCTCCATGGGATGTGTTTTTACGAAAATAGTCATTCGAATTTCGAATTTGTCCCGGTAGGGGTGAAAAATTTTTCTCCCCTACCAGAGCCATGAATTACATTCGTAACCAACAATTAATATTCACCTAACGTCAAAGCCCCGGAATATGGGGAATTTTGCGCAAAAAAATGGAACTTTTTATCAGTGTTTTCGCCGCATTATTCTCAGTTTTAAACCCTTTGGGAACCGTTCCCGTTTTCGTTGGATTGACGAAAGACGATACCAAACACAACCGGGATAAAACGTCGCTTTGGACCTCTGTCAATGTGTGTATCATCTTATTGATCTCTTTTTTTGCCGGAAAATATGTGTTGAATTTTTTTGGGATCAGTATCAATTCCTTGCGTGTAGCTGGCGGATTGATTATTGCTACCTCGGGTTTTGCGTTGCTTACCGGGTCTTTTACCAAGCATAAGGGAATGAAAAAAGCGAGTGTTCAGGAAGATATGCAGACGCGTTCGGAAGTTTCACTGACTCCACTTGCGATTCCGATGCTCGCCGGTCCGGGATCTATCTCTTTACTGATTACTTATAATCAAACATTCGACAATAAAGAACAGCATTTGCTTTCGGTTTGCGCTATTATTGCTGTCTGCCTGGCAATCTATGTTATTTTAAGAACTTCGCATTTCATCGTAAAAGCCCTTGGAGCTTCCGGGATAAACGCCATTTCACGGATCATAGGTTTTATTGTCATTGCAATAGGAGTAGAGTACGTTTCTTCGGCGGTACAAGAAATTTTGAAAATCAAATAAATTATCAATTATTAATTGTCAAGAATGTGAATTCTCTTGATAATTCAGTCATTCATAATTGATAATTACTGGTCTTCCTGCGGACTGAACGTAATGTCGAAAATAGTTTCAGGATAGGTTTTCAAATCCATGGTCCCTTCCAATTGGTCCGTCAATGATTCGATGAGGTCTAAACCGAATGATCCTTGTCTGGATGGCGCTTTCCAGGTACCGCTGTCTTTGTAGATCAATTTGCATTTTTTTCCCTGGTAATGCATGAAAGAAATAGAGATCAGACAGTTTTCATAATCGTCAAAAGCGTATTTCAGGGAATTGGAGATAAGCTCGTTCAGGATCAATGCAAGCGGGACGATGGAACGTAACCCGATGGAATCGATATCGCATTCGATTTTCAGATTTACCGGATACCCGGATTGATAGGATGAGACCAGGTCGGAAGAGAGATCATGCAGGTATTCGCGTAAATGCAGCGTAGAAAGGTGATCGCTTTGGTACATTTTCTCATGGATCATGGACATGGCGATTACCCGGTGAGTTGCGTCTTTGAATTTGGCAATAGCTTCCGGGTTTTCCAATTCCCTGGATTGAAGCCGTAATAAACTTGTAATGATCTGGAGGTTGTTCTTCACACGGTGGTGAATTTCTTTCAACATGACTGTTTTCTCCTCGTTTTGTTTCGAGATGATGTTGTACTGGACCTGCAGCACATCCTGTGCTTCATTGAGCCTGTTTTTTCCTACTTCATTGGTACGGATATTTTCCCAACCCAGGTAACCGATAATAACAAAACATACACAGCTGTTTATGATCGTCGCAATTAATTGCTCGTGGGTAAGGTTCCGCATAATATCCATTTGCTCATCCAGGAAATAATAATAATAGACAGCCTGGCAGACAGCATGAAATAGCGTGAATGTCAATCCCCATCGAACTCCCAGAACAATGAACGCGAATAGGATATTAATGGTCATCCAAAATCCGTTCAGGAAATGAGGCTGGTTGTGAATAAAAAATAAGGGAACAGCACAGCAAACCGCACCGATTATACTAAAGATCAATGTTGGAATACGGAATCTGCCTGTTCTGTAAATGTAAATGGTAGCAATAAGTATCGAGAAAAAAGCCAGTAATGTAACGGATGCAATAGCCAGGCTGAAGTAGATGAAAAGAATAATGCTTAATGCGCCAATGGAAATAGATAAAAATAGAGACATCCTATAGGCCAGCATGAACCTTGTTTCATCTTCAAAATTGGTTTCATTGATGACTTTTGGAGATAACGCATTTTTAAGCTGCTTAAGCATAGTTTAGTTTTGGTAGAGTGAATATACTGATTCTTTAAATGTAAGTTTCGTTTCGGGGTTGAAATTTAGCAATTCACCTGGAAATTGGCAGAGAAATAAAGATGTCTTGAGTTAATAACCAGAGAAAGCAGGTTTAATTGAAGCCGTTCGGTAATAAGAGTATGCGGCAGGGGATATTAAAAAAGCCTGATCGTAATTGCAGGATCAGGCTTTCGTATATTTTTGAAGGAATAAATCTTACTTCTTTCTGTCTACTTCAACAGCTGCAAGCTCGTCAGCTTTGTAAGCACCGGAATCTAATTTTTCTTTCAATGTCTTGAATGTTTCAATCGTGTAGTTCACATCTTCCAAAGTATGTGCAGCAGTTGGAATAATGCGCAGCATGATTACATCTTTCGGAACTACCGGGTAAATAACGATTGAACAGAAAATATTGTAATTTTCACGAAGGTCGAATGTTAAATTCGTAGCCTCTGCCAGGTTTCCTTTCATGAAAACCGGGGTAACAGGAGAATTTGTTGCACCGATATCGAATCCTGCATTTTTGAATCCTGATTGAAGTGCGTCAGCGATCTCCCACAATTTATCTTTCAATTCAGGACGTGTACGCAATAACTCAAGGCGCTTACGTGCACCGATTGTAATGGTGATAGGCAATGCTTTTGCAAACATTTGAGAACGCATGTTGTAACGGAAGAATTCGATGATGGATTCTTTTGCACAGATAAATCCACCGATAGATGACATGGATTTTGCGAATGTTCCGAATAATACGTCGATCTCATCCTGAACCCCCTGAGCTTCACCGGCACCCTGGCCTGTTTTACCCAATGTTCCGAATCCGTGAGCGTCGTCAACGAACAAACGGAAGTCATATTTTCCGGATTTACGGAATTCAATGATCTCTTTCAATTTCCCCTGGTCACCGGCCATACCAAAAACTCCTTCTGTGATAACCAAAATACCACCACCTGTTTGTTCTGCCAAACGTGTAGCGTTTTTCATTTGCTTATCAAAGCTTTCCATATCGTTGTGTTGGAATACGAAACGCTTACCAGTGTGTAAACGCATTCCGTCAAGGATACAAGCATGTGCTTCTGAGTCATAAACAATGATATCACTGCGGTCAACCAAACAGTCGATTGCAGAAACCATTCCCTGGTATCCAAAGTTCAAAAGGATACAGTCTTCCATCCCCATGAATTCAGCTAACTCATTTTCCAATTTTTCGTGCTCACTTGTCTGACCTGTCATCATACGAGCTCCCATCGGGTAAGCCAATCCGTACTGCTCAGCTGCTTTAGCATCTGCTTCACGAACTTCCGGGTGGTTTGCCAATCCCAGGTAGTTGTTCAAAGACCAAACCAAACACTCTTTTCCGCGGAAAATCATTTTGTTACCTAATTCACCTTCTAACTTTGGAAAGGTAAAATAACCATGAACTCCTTTGGAATACTGTCCGATAGGACCACGGTTACGTTCAATTTTATCAAAAATATCTGCCATACTTGTTCATTTTCCATTAACCCATTGAATCTTTGGTTAACAGTTGAGTTTGCAAATTTAGAAGTATTCCAGCTATATTACCAATTTGTAATGAAAATTAATTAACCAAGAAATGAACAGGGGATTATTTGAAAACAGTAGGGGCGCGATTAATCGCGCCCCTACTGTTTTATGTTTAAAAATTTTCGTCTGCGTCCACCAGGTAACGTTCTTTGATAATATTGCAGTGATGAATCACATGTCCGACCATGATCCAGCCCACGTTGCGGGGAGTATTTGGTGTATTGTTTGCTGTTCCGATGGAGTCCAGCATGGCTCCGGTCATTCCTTTGAACAGTGAAATACTTGCTTTGCGCACATCCATGAATTCTGCTCTCAAATCTTCAAGGGAACGCTGATCGGTATTATTATGTCTTGCGTACCAGTCTTCATCGAATCCGTCCAATGCGGTTTTGTCTTTGCGTGAAAAACGAAGTGCCCGGTACTGGAAAATGCGTTCGGTTTCTATAAAATGAAGAATCACCCCTTTTAGTGTCCATTTTTCATCGGCATACTGAAAATCGGCTTTTTCTTCCGGAAGACCGGCAATGAAAGATTCCGTTTCATTCAGATTATTTTCCAGGGCAAGCAATAAGTCGTCCTGACCCAATGTACGGTCAAAATAGTATTTTGCATAAGCCGGAGCAAATTCCGGGTTCGGCCTTCCGATGAAACTCATAAGTTAAAGCTTTGATTTTACTCAAAGTTAAGGATTATTTGCAGCTTGTTAAACTGCATTTGGAACAAAGCAGTTAATTTTGGAAAAAAAACCAAATGAGTCGCATAACCATCTTTATCTTATTAATCAGTTCACCCTTTTCTTTCGGGCAACTTCTTCAATCACGTATCTCAGAATCCCGGGTATTGGATGAAACATTGAATCATGCGCTTCTTGGTGCTTTGGATGATCGCCTGTTCAGCATTTCCGAAGACAAAGAAGAAATGTACATGGATGTGTATGCACTCGAATCACTCAGCTTGATACATCATGAACAAATCCGGCTTATTGAAAAGGATAAATACGACCTGGAAATAGAAGGTGTTTATCGAGTGAGAGATGAATTTAAACTCGTTGCAACAGGATTTTCTACCGGTTCTAATCAATTTGCAATTTTCATCTATACGATCCTTGAGAACGGCAAGCTGGATGAACATTTTCAACGAACGCTTTTTACGGAGAGGTCACAAGCCAGTTATTCCGTTCTGACAGATGTGCAAACAAGCCCGGATAAGTCATCGTTAATGGTACATGTTGCTTTCGTATCCCAGTTTGGAGATCATGCAGACCATTATGTCCGTGTGTATGATCAAAAATTGGCCCCCATTTTTAAAACAGATTACGCTTCTTTCCCGAAATCCACCATGAAGCAAAAGCATCAATTGACCTATTACTTGGGCAATGAACATTTATACGAACTGCAGCAGGAAGTCAGTTACAACAAATCCGTCAAAAAGCATCAGGCTGGGTTGAGGTTCCGGAAATTCGGGTTTAAAGCGAATGATACAATCCATACACGAGCTCTCACGCTTCCGGATGGTTACCTGTTATCTGATATGCGTATGCAGGAAGCCAAGGACAATCTGCAATTATTTGCTTCCTATTTGGGAACTTCCAAAAAAACGATTATCGGCATCCGTGGTGTGTATACCGCAGAACTAAGCAGCGATTTGACTGTAAATTATTCAAAGTCCAAAGCTTTTTCAGCTGGCACGAAGGCGAAGAGCCTGAAAGGCTACGAAGAACCTGAATTACTCGATGTTCCGTTGCTTTATGGATTGAACAGCTGTATTAAGGATAGTAAAGGAAATACGTATATGCTTTATGAACGGGCTTCACAAACATCTTCCGGCGGATTGACCGAGTATTATTACGGATCAATCATTGCTGTAAAGATCACCCCGGAAGGAAATGTCGAATGGGACAATTTCATTGCTAAATCACAGTTTTTCAAAGAAAGAGGAATTCCGATCATTTTTGTGGCTCCCGGATTTTTAGTTGCTACTCCTTTTGCTATCCGCTTATCGAAAGACACCCGGCAATATTTGTCTTTCAAAACCATCATGAAGAATGACGAACTTTATTTTTTATATAATGATAATCCTGCAAACGAAGGCAGAACTGCCGGTCAGGGGAGGGAGAATATGATGAATGTGAGTCAAAGTGTGCCTTTTGTGATCCATCTTTCCCCGACTGGAGATGTGGATTACCAGGCATTAAAACACCTCAAAGTTGATTCGGATATCCAACGGATTATTTATTCGGTGCTAAATGGAACAAGTATGTTCACGCTTCGTGATTACGGAAAAAAAGAAGTGCTGCAGCGTATTGAATTTGAATAGTTACAGGTTTTTGTCCAGCAGGTAAACAAAAGCAGCCATGCTTGCACAGCCCAGTTCCAATTCCCGTTTGTTGACACTTTCGAAAACATCACTTGCTGCATGGTGAAAGTCGAAGTAGCGCTGAGAATCCGGAACGAAGCCGAATAAAGGAATTCCTTCATAGTGCTGTTTCAACGGAGAAATATCCACTCCGCCGTAACCAGCCTCGAAGTGATGCAGGTCGTAAGGTTTTAATAGCGGTGCAAATCCTTTGATCAACTGCACGTAGGATGCTTTTCCGTCGCACTCAAATCCATCCGGACTAAATCCGCCGCGGTCGCTTTCTACTGCTGCAATCTGTTTCTGGTTTTCCTGTTTCGCCCATTTCGCGTATGCATGTCCGCCTTTGTTCCCGTTCTCTTCGTTCATGAAGAAAACCACCCGGATGGTATGTTTCGGTTTGATACCTGTTGTTTTCAGAATGCGTAGAGCCTCCAGGCAGTGAACAATTCCTGCGCCGTCATCGTGTGCTCCTTCACCGGCATCCCAGGAATCCAGGTGTCCGCCGATGGTAATGATCTCATCGGGTTTTTCGCTTCCGGTCAATTCCCCGATCACATTGAACGAAGGTTCATCCGGGAAATCCCGGCAATCCATTTCCAGAATGAGGGTCACTTTTCCTTTTTCGAGTGCTTTTGAAAGTTCGTTGGAAGAAATGGTAGAAAGTGCTCCGGCCGGAATTTTAGGAACGCCGTCTTCGTAATACATGGACCCCGTGTGCGGGAAATGATCATCGGGCAAAGCCAGTGAGCGGATTACCACACCAACAGCACCCAGTTTTGCACCTTCGGCAGCACCTTGTCCGCGAATGCCGTAACAGCCGCCATACGCTGTAAAAGTTACAATATCAGCCGGGTTCATGGGCTGGTTCAGAAAAACAATTTTCCCCTGTACACTTGCTTTCGATGCTTTTTTCAGATCATCCAGCGACTTAAACTCGATCACTTCTGCTTTGAGCATTCCGTTTGTTCCGATAGAACCTCCCAATGCCAGGATGTCAAGCTGCGCCACTTCTCCGGAAGCCGTTTGGTACCACGCCACTTCTTTGGTTCCTCTTTCCCAATGCGGGACCATTACCGGCTGCAGGTAGATTTTTTCAAAGCCGTAAGCCTCCATTTTTCGTTTTCCCCATTCCACGGCCATTTGCGCCTGGGAAGAACCGGAAAGACGCGCACCGATCCCTTTGCACAAAGAACGCAGGTCTTCGTAAGATTTCCCCCGGATCAGGGCTTCGTCGAAGAACTTCCGGATGATTGTAGAATCAGCCCCGGAGCTGTTTTGGGAAAAGGAAAAACCTGACGCCAGGAAAAGCAGCACAAAGGAATAGTATTTCATAGTTGCGAAATAATCTTAGTTAAAGTAATGCTGCGAAAATAAGAAACGAATCGGCAAGCTGTTCCAGAAAAGACTTCATTTTGTTCTATAATATGACCACTTCTTTTTTGAACTGATTTATCCGGTCGTTTTCACGCTCAAAAGTTGCAGTTCCGTGTCTGCTGTTATGTACAGCTCTAAAAAAGAAGGAGGCTGTGTTTAGCAGCCTCCTTCAATGCGGTCTTTTTATGATTTCCCGATACTTAAACGAATAGCCTCTTCAAGAGGAGAATAGCCCGTATCAGAATCTGAAATAGACAATTCGCCTTTTAACAATAAAGGCGGTTGCGCCATAAATTTTGGAGTACTTCCTCTATGCGGTTGAGCTGAATGGACCAGGAACGGATGACATAGGTAAACGGTACCTGCTTTACCGGTAGCATATACTTTTTTTCTTTTTGGTAGTTCATCCAGCCTCCCTGCGAGTTCCATAAAGGAAAGACCTTCATCACCTTCTTGAGACAACAACTTTGCAACATCCAAATGAGAACCTTCATAAATGACCGTTGGAGCATCATTTAGGCTCACATCGGAATATAGAATCAACATCAATAATGCCCGTCCTTTCGATTTGATGTTGGCACGCCATTCGAAATAGTTATTCGGGTCGTTTCCGGGAAAACTTGTATCTACATGTTTACCGGTATCATTGGGTTGTTTAGCAGACGGGAACCTGACAGGAAATGTTCCTACATTACGGCAGGGAATCCATTTGTCTTTGCCAACCAACTGATCAAATGCATGATGTAACTTCGGAGTGTTTATGGAATTGATAAAAGGTTCATTGGTGTACATTCCCAAACGAATTACGGGTTCAGTCCAGGTTGATGGATTTGACCTGTCGCATGGAAGGTCATTCCATAGAATTTCTAAAGCAGCATCTGCAATTTCCTTGGAAAAAGAATGATCAAGGCGGACAAAGCCGTTATGAATAAAATGCTGTATTTCCTTTTTGCTTAGTATTTCTAACATAATTTTTTTGTTTAAAAACCAGCCAAACACATCAACAACTTCTGTCAACATGTGGACTTGGTTATTGGATTATCAATAAAAATGAATTAATATGAGGAAGGGGCGCTTTGTATAAGAAAGCGCATTGCTTAAGAATTAAGCTTGAAAAGGAGTATTATAACATTACAGTCATTCTCATACTGACAAAATTAAAAAAGAATTTCTAAACAATGAAACGAAGGGTGTGCTCGTGATTGTAAGCGTAATGCAGACTGATTTTAGTAAAGCTCGGTACAAGCATAAAGTAAAACGCTTTTAAGCCCGAACTCATTGATAAACAAAATGATTTAAATCAGAGACTATTTTATTACGTTGAAATTTTTGTTGGTCAGAAGTAGAGTTGAAAAACATCCGGCGGATATTCATAAGTAATTACTGCTTTTTCATAATACCTGTACAGGTACACGGATATACCTTTGTCTTAATAAAAAGGCAAAGCGGAAAAACCGAAGAGTTTCCTTCGCTAAAAACGAAAAGATTATGAAAACGAAATCCTTATTACTTGCAGTATTTACAACTATTGGCTTCTCTTGCACATGCATGGCTCAATCTGTTTCCTGCGCTGATTTCACGGTTCTGGGAATAAATCCGGATCCGTTTGATCCGAATGTGTACAACGTGAGCATTCAATTTTCTGCACCTTCAACGGATCATGTTAATTACCCTTATGTTTCTGCGGTGCTCGACTGTAATGGTGATACAGTGGCAACAGGCGGAATGTCTTTTTTTGCTCAGATCGGACAAACTACCAATGATTACGCCGTTACGCTAAGCGGATCTTTGGCCTGTGAACCATTAACTGCGGTTTTTGTTTATGGTGTAGACGCCTTCGATATGGACACGTGTTCACTAAGCTTCGGAACGACTGCCGGATTGTCCGATACATATGGAACAGCGAATGCATTTTCGTTATTTCCCAACCCTGTAAAAAGTCAGGTTACCATTCAAACCGGCATAGACGAATCGGGCACCAACTACTTCGCGTATGACCATACGGGAAAACTGATGTTGACAGGAAGGATAGATTCGGAAAACACAGCTGTGGATATGAGTCATTTATCGCGGGGCATTTATTTGTTTCGCTTTGGATCGGATTTAAAACAAACGTTTAAAGTGGTGAAGGAATAATATCTTGATGCAAACATACTTTCTGTGAAATCATTTGCAATTATAAATTACCTTTGCAAAAAATTTTTTTATGGCATTGAAATGCGGAATTGTTGGTTTGCCGAATGTGGGTAAGTCGACTTTGTTTAATTGTTTATCCAACGCTAAAGCGCAATCTGCGAATTTTCCTTTCTGTACGATCGAACCGAATGTAGGAACGATTTCTGTTCCTGATCCGCGTTTGGAGAAATTGGAATCGATGGTAAACCCGGAAAGAGTAGTTCCGACAACCATGGAAATCGTGGATATCGCCGGTTTGGTGAAAGGTGCTTCGAAAGGAGAAGGTTTGGGGAACCAATTCTTAGCAAATATCCGTGAAACAGATGCTATTCTGCACGTACTGCGCTGTTTTGAAGACGGGAACATTATCCACGTTGACGGACGTGTAGACCCGGTAAGTGACAAAGAGATTATCGATATCGAGTTGCAGCTGAAAGATTTGGAATCGATCGAAAAAAGAATCCAGTCTTTGGCCCGCATGTTGAAATCAGGAGATAAAGAAGTGGTTAAGGAAAATGACCTGGCACTTGCTATCAAAGCTACTTTGGAGCAGGGAAAATCTGTTCGCTCCATGAGTTTTGATGAAAAAGAAAGAGAGATTGTTCAGAAGTTCCAGTTGATTACTTCCAAGCCGGTGATGTATGTTTGTAACGTAGAGGAATCTGCTGTTAAAACAGGAAATGCACACGTTGAAGCAGTTCGTGAGGCGGTAAAAGATGAGAATGCACAGATCCTGATCGTTGGAGCAAAGATCGAAGCAGATATTTCCGAATTGGAAACTTATGAAGAACGCCAGATGTTCCTGGAAGAACTAGGTTTGGAAGAACCGGGTGTGAACCGTTTGATCCGCTCAGCTTATTCCTTGTTGAACCTTCAAACATACTTTACAGCCGGAGTGAAAGAAGTAAGAGCCTGGACGGTTCCTGTAGGTGCAACGGCTCCGCAGGCTGCAGGAGTAATCCACACGGATTTCGAGAAAGGATTTATCCGCGCAGAAGTGATGAAATACGACGACTACACGACTTTAGGTTCCGAAGCAGCAGTAAAAGAAGCCGGGAAATTTAAAGTAGAAGGAAAAGAATACATTGTGCAGGATGGCGACATCATGCATTTCAGATTTAATGTATAAATACTAAATCTTAAATAGTTGGAAGGCATTCGTTATTTAGCGGATGCCTTTTTTGTTCTCTTCTGGTAAATCTCTTCTAATAATCAAAAAGCACCAGTCAACCGACTGGTGCTTTCCACTTATCCATTTAAAGTTGACTTGCGGTGATTATTATCTCCATCCGCCTCCAAGGGCTTGATATACACTTACCATATTGTAAAGCTGTTCCTGTTTGATCTCGATCAGGTCAAACTTGGCTTCGATCGCATCCCGCTGTGTCATTAAGACTTCCATGTAATCTGCTTTAGCAGACTTAAACAAGTTGGTCGAGATTGTAATCGACTGATTCATGGCATCCACCTGTTTTTGCTTCAGGTCGTAACTGTTTTTCAGGTTCTGAACTTTCGTTACCCGGTTTGTTACTTCGATGTAAGCATTCAGGATAGTTTGTTCGTATTTGTAAACAGCCTGGAACTGCTTTGCATTTGCAGAAGCGTATTTTGCTTTCAGGGCATTTCTATTGATTAGCGGAGCAATCAAATCGCCCGCGATGTTATACAACAACGATTGCGGGGAAGTGATCAGGTACTTCACATTGAAAGCCTGGTAACCAACTCCGGCTGTAATGCGCAGGGAAGGGTAGAACTGTGCTCTTGCAACTTTCACATCCAGTTTGGAAGCTGCCAGGTCCAGTTCCGCCTGTCGGATATCCGGACGATTCTGCAATAATTGGGACGGAATTCCGCTGTAAATCGTATCCGGTACCATCTGCTGAAAGGCCGCAGAATTGCGCTGGACAGGCTGTGGAAAACGTCCGACCAGGAAATTGATCCTGTTTTCTGCTTCAACAATCTGCTGCTGGATGTAGAATAAATGACTTTGGTTTTTGTAAACCTCTGCTTCAAACTTTTTTACAGCTAATTCGGTGACTTCACCGGCAGTTTTTTGCAGTTTCACAATTTCAAGGGCATTTTTCTGGATCTCTAAGTTTTGCTTCAAAATCTCCAGCTTGTTGTCATAAGCCATCAATTCGTAATACGATTCGGAAATTTCAGCCACGAGGTTTGTGACCATGAAGTTTTTCCCTTCTACACTCGCCAGGTAACGGGATGCGGCTGCATCTCTTCCGTTTCGCAATTTACGCCAGATATCGATTTCCCAGGATGCATTCACACCGACCATCAAGTCTCCAAGAGGTTCCGGGAATGCTTTTCCGTCGTGGACCGGCAGGTTTTTCTCTACTGCACCATCTCGGGTGTATTCACCTACTTTTTCCACACCGGCGCCAACGCGGACACCGGCAGAAGGCAGAAATTCCCCTTTTTTGGCTCTTACTTCTGCTTTGGCAATATTGATTTCCTGCATCGTAATGTTCAATTCCTGGTTGTTTTTCAGTGCAGTATCGATCAGGGCAACCAAATTTTGGTCCTTGAAGAAATCTTTCCACTTGATCGCAGCTGTATTGGTGCTGTCCTTAGAGGCAGATCCCAGGTACGACTCAGGAGTTGTTTTATTTTCCGTCTTGAAAGCAATTTTCAGGTCTTTACAGGCTGTAACACTGACTGCCAGCGCTGTAATGATTAACCAGCTTCCTATTTTATGTTTAGTGCGCATTGTCTTCGGTTTCATCTGTTGTTGGAAAATTGTCTATTGCGTGAACGAAGTCTTCCGTTAAAGAGCTGTCATCCTCATTTTTGATCAGTTTACGGCCTTCCGCCAGTGTGCCGAAAATGTAGTACAAACCGGGAATAATAATCACTCCGAAAATAGTTCCGAAGAGCATTCCTCCGAGGGCGCAGGCACCGATCGTTCTGTTTCCGATAGCTCCCGGACCGGTAGCAATGACCAATGGAATCAATCCGGCGATGAAGGCGAACGAAGTCATCAAAATCGGGCGGAAACGCACTTTTGCACCTTCAATCGCAGCCTCAAGAACGGTTGCGCCTTCGTGGTGCTTCTGCATGGCAAATTCCACGATCAGGACGGCGTTCTTTCCTAAGAGACCAACGAGCATGACCAAACCTACCTGGGCGTAAATGTTGTTCTCCAGTCCCATCAGTTTGATCAACAGGAACGATCCGAACACTCCGGCAGGAAGAGACAGGATTACTGCCAGCGGAATGATGAAACTTTCATACTGCGCTGCCAATACGAAGTAAACGAAGATCAATACGACAATGAAAATGTATAAAGCTTCATTTCCACGCATTACTTCATCCTTGGAAAGTCCTCCCCAGTCGATGTCGTAACCTCTTGGCAATACTTGTTTGGCAACTTCCTGTGCGGCTTTAATAGCTTCGCCGGAACTGTATCCTTTTGCCGCAGAACCGCGAATGGATGCTGTGGTGTACATGTTGTAACGGTTGATCTCATTCGCTCCCTGTGATTTTACAATTTTCATAAAGGCTGAGAAGGGAACCATTTCGCCGCGGTCGTTTTTTACATAGAGCTTCATAATGTCTTCCGGTAGTCTTCTGTATTCGGGCGAGGCCTGAACGAATACTTTAAAGAAACGCTGATACTTGATGAAACCGAGTTCGTAGGTACTACCGATTAGAATGGAGAGGGTATTCATGGCATTTCCGATGGAAACTCCTTTCTGCATCGCCAAATCGTTGTTGATTTGAAGTTCGTATTGCGGATAGTTTGCGCTGTAGAAGGTAAATAAACCGGTGATCTCTTTGCGTTTTCGCAGGGCATTCATGAATTCGGTGTTCACGCGCTCCAGTTCCAAATAATCTCCGGTATTGGTTTTATCCAATAACTGAAGGGTAAAACCTCCCGCAGCACCATAACCGGGCACGGCAGGTGGATCAAAGAACTCAATCGTAGCTCCGGGAATCACTTTTGCTTTTTCTTCCAATTCGTAAATGATCTCCTGAACATTGTGCTTTCTTTCAGACCACGGTTCCAGGTTAATCAAGCACGTTCCGGCGTTGGAACCACGTCCTTCAGTCAATACTTCGTATCCGGCCAGCGCAGAAACGGATTTGATACCATCTACTTTTTCTGCGATTGCCTGAAGTTTGCGCGCAATGTCGTTTGTTCTTTCCAGGGTAGATCCCGGAGGTGTCTGGATAATGGCGTAGATCATTCCCTGGTCTTCACTGGGAATGAAACCGGAAGGAAGTTTTTCACTCAATCCGAAAATCCCCAGACCGAATGCAATCAGGATAACGGCTGTTACCAGTCTTCGATTCACGATTTTATTCAATAAACCGACATATCTTCCTGTCAATTTTTCAAACCCTCTGTTGAACCAGTCCAGGAAACGATTGATTGGGGTTTTCTTACGCGGTTTTCCATGGTTGTTTTTCAACAGCATGGCGCAAAGAACCGGTGTCAGTGTCAATGCAACTAATCCGGAAAGAACGATGGAGGTTGCCATGGTAATTGCGAACTGGCGGTAGAAAATTCCCACCGGACCGGTCATAAATGCTACCGGAACGAATACGGCTGTCATCAATAAGGTGATTGCAATTACGGCGCCGCTGATCTCTTTCAGTACTTTTTTGACCGCCTGGTAAGGGGAGAGGTGTTCTTCTTCCATCTTGGCATGGACGGCCTCGACGACGACTATGGCGTCATCCACAACAATACCGATTGCCAATACCAATGCGAAAAGGGTGATGAGGTTGATGGTTAGACCAAATAGCTGCATGAAGATGAATGCACCGATCAAAGAAACCGGAACAGCAATGGTTGGAATCAGCGTAGAGCGGAAGTCTCCCAGGAATAAGAATACCACCAATGCCACCAGGATAAATGCTTCCCCGAGTGTATGGATTACTTTTTCAACGGATGCGTCCAGGAAGTTCGAAACATCATAACTGATCTCGTATTCCATTCCCGGAGGGAAGGATGTTTTTTTCAATTCTTCCAGTTTTTCTTTCACCCGTTCGATCACTTCCGTTGCGTTACTTCCGTAAGTCTGCTTTAATACAATTGCAGCCGAAGGATATTCATCTTTGTTGGAGTAAATATCGTAGTACTCACTACCAAGTTCTACATTCGCTACGTCTTTCAGGCGCAGGATTTCTCCGTCCGGGTTCGAACGGATAATGACATTCTTATATTCGTCAGCTTCGTTGAAACGGCCCTTGTAAGTCAATACGTATTCCAATGCTTCTGCACGTTTACCATCACTTCGTCCGATACGTCCAGGAGATCCGATGACACTTTGTGTATTGAGCGCTTCCATGATCTCATCCGTGGAAATATTATAAGCCCGCATACGGTCCGGTTTTAACCAAATACGCATGGCGTACTGGCGGCTTCCCAGGATACTTGCCTGACCAATCCCGTTGATACGCTGTAATTCAGGGATCATATTTACACCGGCAACGTTGAAAATGAATTTCATGTCGGCTTTCGGGTCTTTACTGTACAGGTTGACATACATCAACATGCTCGGCATGATCCGGTTTACGATAACCCCTTCACGCTGTACCAATACAGGCAGACGGTTCAACACCTGTGCAATACGTGTATTTACCTGCACGAGCGCCTGGTCGGGGTCTGTCCCCAGGTTGAATACGATTTGGATGTTGGCTTCTCCGGCACTGGTTGCATCGGAGGTCATGTATTTCATTCCGGGAACACCATTTACAGCTTGTTCCAGCGGAATCAGAACGGATTCTGTAAGTACTTTCGCGCTCGCTCCCGGGTAGGAAGCTCTTACGATAACTGTGGGCGGTGCGATTTCCGGGAACTGGGAAGTGGATAGTCCGCTGATCGCAAGTACACCCATGAATATGATGACCAATGATAGCACGATCGCTAAAACAGGTCTGTGTATGAATTTATTAAACATAATCTGGTCGGATTAAAATGGGTATTACTCCGTGTAAACTTTCAGGTTGGAAATCACTGAATTCGGTTCCTGGTACTTGTAAGTGATCTTATCACCGTCTCTGACCTTGCGAATTCCTTCCAGGAGAATGCGTTCGTCTGTTTTCAATCCGCTTTTCAGAATGTACAGATCCGGGATTTCAGAACGGATAACGATCTCTCTTGAATGCACCACATTGTTTTTATCGACCACATATACGTATTTCTTTTCAAGCACTTCGTAAGTAGCTTTTTGAGGGATAATCAAGGCATGTTTTAACGGGACAACCATTTGGATACTTCCTGTTTCTCCGTGTCTGAGAAGTTTTTCCGGATTCGGGAATGTAGCCCGGAAAGCGATGTTACCTGTTTCGTTATTGAAATCGGCTTCGATGGTTTCTACCACCCCCGGGTATTCGTAGATTTCATTGTTTGCCATTAAGAGCTGTACATTTTTCATGTTGTCGCCCTGGTTAACTGTTTTGAAGTTCAGGTATTGTGCTTCCGGCACGTTGAAGTAAACCCAGAGCTTGCTGTTGTCGGAAAGAGTTGTCAGCAGATCGCCTTCATCCACCAAACTTCCCAAACGAACCTGGAAGCGGTCCATGATCCCGTCAAAGGGAGCTTTGATTTCCGTGAAGCCCAAACGTACTTGTGATAAGGATAGTTCAGCTTTCGCCTTATCGTATTTTGCTTTCACGAGTGCCAATTGATTTTTGGAAATAACATTGCTGTCAGCAAGCATTTTAGCATTCAGGTACTCTGTTTTTGCGAAATTTGCTTCTGCCTGTGCTTTCTGCATTTCTGCTTCGTACATCATCGGCATAATCTGGAACATCAACTGGCCTTTTTTCACCATTTGACCTTCATCTACGTATATTTTTTGGAGGTAACCTTTTTCCAGGGCTCTGATTTCAATATGCTGGATTGCATGGATTTGACAAACGTAATCCTGTACAATGGTGGTGTCTTTCAATAAAGGACTTGTCACCAATAGTTTACCGGTTTCTTCCTTTTCTTCGGTTTTAGGACCGCAGCTTGCAGCACTTACTGCAACGATCAGGCTCATGAGAATGAGAACTTTCTTCATAATAATCATGTTTTAACGATTTGAATCGTTTTGTTGTAAAATGTTTTTTGGATTTTTTGATCCGGAAATAGTTTCCTGAACTAATACGGGATTGTTTTAAGTAACATCCGATTAGTCTTTTAAGAAGATTATTTGTGGAGGCAATGAGTGGATTGCCGGCCGGATCCTATATTCTGAATACCTGGAAAACCACGTGTCTTTTATTTGCTGCAATAAAAGACAACTGTTCGCAGAACATAGCGCTGTTTTTGGTAGTTCCGTAGAGATAATCGAGCGATTGGTCTACCGGAACACCAGCAAAGAACAGATTATTATAAAGGTGTTTTTGGGATGAAAAGTCTTCCGTTTCTTCCTCAATACTTTCAAAGATCAATTCCGTATCTTCAGTAGGAATAGAAGTATTGGAATTGATTGCAGCACTTGATTTATGGTGTTTAACCACAAATTTGGAGTGTTCCGAATGATTTTGCTGAAACTTAAAGAGAGTGTTTGCTTCGTGGGAAGGATGAACATTCAGCTGATTTGCTCCAAAAACCTGGATAACGCACAAGAGCTGAAAAAATCCTATAAGCAAACTTTTCATGATGTAAAACTAATTCAGAGTTGAAAGACCGCCAAATTTTTCGCTGTTAAATAATGGTTAATGCTCGCAGCCATACGATGCATGGCATGTCTGCAATATAAAAAAGGCCCTCAGAAATGAGAGCCTTTGTAAAAGTGTTTATGAATTAATATTCATCTTCATTAAATAAGAAGTCATCCTTCGACGGGTAATCCGGCCAGATTTCTTCAATGCTTTCATATACGTCGCCCTCATCTTCTAAATCTTGCAGATTTTCTACTACTTCTAAGGGTGCACCTGCTCGAATCGCATAGTCAATTAACTCATCTTTTGTTGCAGGCCAAGGAGCGTCTTCTAAGTAGGATGCTAGTTCTAATGTCCAGTACATGTCTTAGTATATTGTTGTTTATTTGCGCAAAAATAACCTTATTCTAAAAAAATCCAAGTGTTTTATCAAGGATTAAAAAAAAACTTTTTAGTTTATTTGTAAAGTGCTAAAAATCAATTTGTTCTTGGTTTCCAAGGGGTTTCAACAGCATTTAGTTCATGAGCCAGTTTCCTGGAAAGCACAAATAAGTAGTCGCTTAAACGGTTCATGTACGCGCTGATCAATGGTTCAACGGTTTCTGTTTCGCTCAAATGAGAAACAAGTCTTTCCGCTCTTCTGCAAATACAGCGAGCAATATGACATTGAGATACAACAACATTTCCTCCCGGAAGCACGAAAAACTTCATCGGAGGCAGCTCATTATCCATTTCGTCGATCTGATTTTCGAGGTAAGTCACATCGCTTTCAAACAGTTCAGGCAAGGTCATTTTTGATTTAACGGGATCTGCCGCCAAATGTGATCCAATGGTAAACAAGCGGTCCTGGATTTCGATCAAAACGGCAGATTTGGATTCTTCGTTGATCAAATCGCGCAACAAACCGATGTAACTGTTTAATTCATCTACGGTCCCGTAGCTTTCAATCCGCACATGGTGCTTGGGAAGTCTCGTTCCGCCGATGAGCCCCGTTGTTCCCTTATCTCCCTTTTTCGTGTAAATTTTCATAATCTAAAATTAACGATATTTCATTTATTGATCGCTTGCGGGCTATTTACCATGGAAGATTTTTGTCTATATTTGGTTGAACGAAAACGATTTTTTTAATTAAGTGCATTCAAAGAATGCTTCTTAATCCATTTTAATAAAAGCTATTATGAAGAGAAACAGTTTATTAGCGGTTGTCGGAGTGGCAATCTTAGTTGCCTGCGGAACAGCGAAGAATTCAGGTACTGCGAAAGTGGAAGCATTGCCCACACAGGGAGATGTAGACCGCGTACAGGCCTGTCTCTTATACACATCTCCGAGCCCACGAGACCGTACTAGATCTCGTATGCCGTCTTCTGCTT
>NZ_CABHOL010000005.1 GCF_902168135.1 uncultured Fluviicola sp. | reverse complement strand
AGACGGCATACGAGATTCGCCTTAGTCTCGTGGGCTCGGAGATGTGTATAAGAGACAGCTAGTATCCTCTATTAGAAATCTTCTTCTATTCTGGTGCAATTCGTTGAATATTTGTGGAAATCTGGTTCTAAGAAAAATTAGATTGAGAGTGTCAATTACAGAAACTTCGGCAATTAAATTTTCCAAAACTGAATGATCAAATATTATTTGATTTGTTAGGCGTATACAATCTCGGTAATTTTTAATATAGTTTCCAAATAATGTTTCTTGTTCCCTTATAGGCTTCAAAATGGTAGATATTTGATCAGCATTAAATTTTTTAGATTTGATCAAGAGATCTGATAGATAGGTGGCTAATTCTATTTCATTTATTTCTGGCAAAAAGACTTCTAATTGAAAAAACTTATCAATAAAATTACTTTCCATAAAACTTTTATCCGCTGCTAATGCATTGACAACATAAGTTTTGTCTAATGCCAGAATGAAAAATGTGTTTTTGAAATTTGAGGTATTACGTATTAGTTTAAATATTTGAAGGATTTCTTTTGAGCTAAGACGGTCTAAATCATCAATATAAACAACAATTTTTCGTTCCGTTTTTCCAATCAAATCGTTTACATTATTATAAAGTTCGAATGCAGGATTTCCACTAGCTATTGATATATTACTTAAAAGATCAGTTATCTCTCCTCGTTTATAGAATTTTGTAATACTTCCTGCATATTCAATTAATGATTGAGATAATTGCCCACTGTAACGGGAAAGTTGATTGCTAAACGACTTAAAAAAATCAGAGATAAGATCTTCTTCCTTATGATTTAAGAATGGAGAGAAGTTAATTTCAATTATCCCGTTTGCCTCTTCGGTCGATTTTAATCTATGTTTTAATGCTTGAATGAAACTTGATTTTCCATGTCCCCAGGTTCCCATTACGCCAATCGAAAAAGATCCTAAAAATTCATTTGAGCATATAGCATCACAAATCTCCTTAACTAAATGTTCATTCTGCTGGTTTTGATTGATAGGACGATCTTCAAAATAAGTATTTGTAGAAGTTGACTCAATTTTCTTATACTTCTTAAATGATTTGGTTTGCGCAAGTAATGAATTTAGAAATGGAAAAAAAGAGCTTGTAATCACTAGAAAATCTAAATAGTAAATACTAGACAGTTTGTTCCACATGAACTTGTCATAATTAAATGAATGCTCACCGAATCTGAATGATGAATATGCTAATACTCCTAGTAATATCATCAATATATGATTGTATGAAGGTTGGTATTTTAAACGGAATTTGTAAATGCCAAAAGAAAACATAAATAACCCGATAAAAATTACCGCTACATCCATCATTGCAGATGATGATGATTCTTTGCTAACTAAAAACTGATTTATTAGATGTTCAAATAGCGGTTTTAGGAAAATTATTAAGCCAATTGAGAATATTGATATAAATGTTTTTTTTGAGAAAAGCCATTTATCGAGTTGTTTTAAGTCTTCGAATAGTAGTGATCTATTCCGTTTTTCAGCAGGCATAGAGGTAAAATAAGTTATACTTCAAATCTAAGGAAATCTATTCAATCTTCAATAAAGTGTATTGTATTTCCAACTAACCTTCGCCAATCTCTCACAAACCTCTGCCCGCAGAAAACAACCCACATCAATCTCACACCAACCTTTCCTCGCAGAAAGTGAACGGAACTCAATCTCACACCAACCTTTCCTCGTAGAAAGCAAACGGAACTCAATCTCAAGCAAACCTCTGCCCGTAGAAAACCAACCTAACTCAATCTCCAACCAACCTTTCCTCGTGGAAAGCAAACGGAACTCAATCTCGCGCTAACCTTTGCTCGTAGAAAACGAACCCCAGTCAATGTGCAGTAAACCCCGCTAAAAATATTTAGGAATCATGAAGTGACTTTAGTCTACTTCATGGTTCATCCAAAACTACCTTTTGAAAGCGTCCAGCAACACTTTGATCAGTCAAGAGCCGGTATTAACGTCTCTTAACGATTGATAAACAATAGTTTGGCATCATTTTTCATTATAGGGGTATTAACCATTTAATAACTGGAACAATGAAAAAATCCACCGCAAACAAACTGAACATGTACGGGAGTGTACTTTCGGTTTTAAACGATCATCAGGCAACCTGGCAGGGAATCCCGGCTTTTGTAAGTGCCAAAGCGGCTTTTGAAACGAAATTGAACCTGCTCCGGGTGCGCGTCACCGAACAACTGGGTGCAACTACCGGTGTGGCCATCGACAAAAGACTACGCATCACGGATCTGCGCGAGCGAATGCTCATTGTGCAGCACGCACTCTTCCTCCTGGGGCGCGCCACCGGCGATGTATTGCTGCGGGAACGCAACAACCTCACCAAAACCGATCTGGAAGACCTGCGGCTCACCCAGCTGGCAGCCCGAAGCGCCGAACTGAAACAAGACATCGATACCTACGGCCCGCAATTAGCTGTTTATGGAGTCACTACGCAGGTCCTCGATGAACTCATTCCGCTCCTGGAAAATGTGAGCGAAGTAAACAACAGCGTCCGCAAAGCGATCATCAAACGAAAAGGGATCACCCAGTCCATCAAAGAACTGGAGCAGGAACTGAACGAATTGCTCCGCGTAGAATTTGACCGCCTGATCCTGGTATTCAAACACTCACACCCGGCCTTTGTTGAAGCCTACACCAGTGCCCGCATCACCATCGATTACGGCAATAAAGGCAGCAAGGGAAATGAACCGTTGAATCCCGCAGTATAATGCAAGTAGTGGCGCGATTAATCGCGCCACTACGTTTAACCTCTAAACTCTTTCAACGCTTCCAACTCAAACACTATCTTCTCCAAATCCACCTGGATGGCCTGAAACTGCTCGTTTTCTTCAAAAACAGGATCCTGAAGAATGGTTTTAACCGGCTGGAAATCCATTTCTTTTTCATGCTGGATGAACTGGTAGAAAATAATTTGGATGGCTTCCATATAGTTGTTCAGGGTTTCAGCCAATTTTCCGGAAGTTTCTTTTTCGAGCGCAAAAGCCAAACTGGTAATTTCCCGTGAAATGCGAATATTCGATCCCACTTTGGCAAAGTGTACATCGATCTGGCGCTGGTGGGCCTGGGGTTCTTCATACATGCGCTGAATACAGGCAAATAAGTTATTGTTTGCAGCTTCACTTAATCGACGGCTTTTGTGCCAGGTAATTCCTGTGGGAAGTTTCTTTTGATAATTCAGGATTACCTGGTTCAGGAAGAATAAATTCTGATTGAATGAACTATTGAGCAAAGCAGGAAAACGCTGCTTCTCCCACATCGGCCAGAATGCAAAGCTGATCAGGATTGCCAGTGCAGAACCGATCAGTGTGGAAAGCACCCGCCACCAGATTAAATCCCAGGAACCCTGTTTGGAAAGCTGCATCATGACAACAAGCATGATGGTTACAAAGAAAACTCCCACTTTGTAATTATTTCGCAGGTAATAAGCTACAAAGAAAGATATGAATATCAGGATTACAACAAACTGTTCGTGTTTGATTGGAAGCAGCATAATTGCACCACCGACCAAAATTCCGGCTACAGTCCCGACAATCCGTTCAAATCCTTTTTTGCGAGTTGCGCCATAGTATGGCTGGATAACGATCAGCAAGGTCAATGCAATCCAGTGTCCGTGATCAATTTTGAAGAATTTAAATATGAAAACAGAAAGTGCGAGTCCTAATCCTACACGAAGGGCATACTTAAACTGCTGTGAATCGAAGTTAAAGATTTCACGTACGATCTGGAAGAGTACACGCGGCTGCAATCCGGCAATGAAATGGTTGAAAGACAATTTATAATTCTCAAAATAATTACTGCGCTTGAAACTCAGCTTCTGGTCCATGAGCTGAATGGTATTTTCCATGAACTGCTGACATTGGTTCAAACTCACAATAAATTGGTTCAGGATCAGTTTGTGATCTTCCGAAAGGTCCTGCTGCTGTAAATTTTCCTTCAGGATTTTGGCCGCGATCTCAAAACGTTTGATCCGTACCTTCGCCATGGTCAAATCTTCCCCGCGAAATGTGAAGATAACAATGGAAAGTCGGGCAGAAGCCTGTGACAAAGCTGAAAGTGTTTTGTAAAGAATGGAACGATTCTGTACTAAGACCGGTTCGTTCTTGATGGATTCCAGTTCTTCATGCAGTAATTTAATACTTGCTCCAAAATAGGCAGCGGATTTTCGGATCTCGATCATTTGATCGTAGTGTTCGGCTTTGAAACTGGAGTTTTCCTTTCTGCGATTGAATAATTCAATGGATTTGTCGACCGCATTGCGAATCTCGATTTCCTTAGCTGTAATACTCAATAGGTCGCGTTTGGCATCCGGTTCCAAAAATTGCTGAATGAGCGCATCGAGGTAATCGGTGTTCCGTTTCCAGATAGTTGCTACTGATCTTCTTAAGGGATTGGAAGCAGAAAATGGAAAAGACAAAAAGATAATGGCAATTGCCCAGGCTGCTCCGAACAGGATGTATTTTCCATAAACAAGTGATTCTGAAAAATGGGTGGGATTGGAAATACCGAATAAGTAGAAGAATCCTACTCCAACACCGATGGTAGAACCGTAATCACTCCAATTCCGGATCAAAGCCGCAAAAACACCTATGACTAACATTCCGAGCGTAGCAAGTATAACCGAACCTCCGATGTTCATTCCAAGTATGGCTGCGGTCAGAATGAGAATGGCTTCAACAAATTGGATCAGCATTTTTTTATAATGAGAACCTCTGTAATCGATCAGTGTGAGCATGTAGGCTCCGAAAGCTGCCCAAATAATGTGGTAGGAAAAACCAAGGAAAATCGGGAAGACGATCAAGGGAACATTTAACGCCAAAACTACCCTGATGGACCAACTGATAGTGGGTTCCAAATATTCCTGTTGGAGAATGGTATTGAATTGCTTGATCGGCTGAAACCGCATAGAAAAGTGAATTTCCTAACAAAGATAGTTACTTTAAAAGGCTTGATGCCTTTTAAAAGTTAAAAATTCCGATAGCTATCGGAATCAAAGGGTTCAAAAGTTCAAAGAAATTAAAAAGTCATTTCGACTCCGCTCAATGACCTTTTAATTGTAAAATGCCTACTCTAAGGTGACTGAGCGGAGTCGAAGGCACCTACAGTTTGGCAATTTTTTTGATTTCAGAGCTGCTTTTTCCTTCTATCAGGCATACGTACAAACCAATCGGGAGCTGTTTGATTTCTAAAAAACCTGCGTCATTCGTTTCAAGTGTTTGAATGAGTTGTCCGCCAACCGAAAACACGGAAACTTTTGCGTAAGGTTCGGAGATCAGGTTGAAATAATCTTTGCTTGGATTCGGGAAAAGCATGGTTTCCTGTATGCTCGAAACCGGCATTTCCATTTTGTAGAAATCTGAAATGCGGACCATATTGTCGTTTAATCCTGTTCCCAAATAGAAATTCCCGTTGAGGGTAAATCCTTTGGAGCCTCTTAATCCGTTAGGCGGGATCTGGCCAACTAAACGCCATGTTTTCGCGTGATCGAGCAGGTAGCAATCGTTGTGGAAGACATTGTTCTGATCCATTCCACCGCATATCACAGCACTGAAACCGGTACTGACTGCCGTTCCATAGGAGCGCATTCCGGATGGCAGCGGAGAGATTGAAGTCCAGGTTTCTTTTTCCGGATTGTATGAAAACCAGCTGGTAGAATAAGTGATCGGGTTGATGTCAAATCCTTCGCCGAAAATTCCTTCATTCAATAATTGAAAACCCAGTACGCTGCGATTAGGTCCGCCCGGATAATCCGAAATTCGTGACCAGGAATCCAGGTCGACATTGTATTTCCAGAAATCCGCCAGTGTAGAATCGGCTGTTGTCCCCATCCCGAAATAACCGGTTTCCTGTATCTGAAGTGCTGTTGCATGCCAGCGTGCCAATCCGGGGAAATCATTCAATTGCAGCCAGGAATCGGTGAATGCATCGTACTGCCAGACATCTTTTAACGCCAGGCTTGTTTCTGAATAACCACCAATGAGGTAAGCTTTATTTTTTAAGGTGAAAACGCTTGCATATTGTCGGGCAATTCCCGGAAAAGTTGCTTTTTCATTCCAGGAGTTGGTGTTTGGATCGTATTGGAACAGTTTATTGCTCTCGTTGAACGTTCCCAGGTAACCCGTTACAATATAACCGTATCCATTGAGGGAAAAGCAGATACCATCATCTCGTCCGGCTGTTGGAACAGAACTGACAGAAGTCCATGTCTGCGCGTGAATACCGGCGGTAAAGCATAAAAACAGGATGAATATTCCCCTCATGATCATGTGTTTGTTTGACTAACGCAGAATTTGGAGAAATCGTTTGTGGGAGAAGAAATAATTAAAAGGATAAAATTGAATTACTGTTTGATAGTTAAAATTTCAAAGCATCCGAAATTTGGATTATTTACAAAATCCTGAATTTCTAAAAAATGACTTTCTAATATTTCCGCTATTTTTCTGTTCTTAGATTTCCGGTTCTAATCCAAATGATTTTCGGTGGAAACCCATAAAGTGAATTCAAATCGTTGAAATCTGAATCTTGAGTGACGATTATGTAATTTGATTTTTTTGCAAACTCCCAGATTGCTTTGTCAGAACTATCAATCAGATTCTCTGTTTTCACAGAAGTTGATCCTGTGAAATGTCCGGACAAAATTTTAAGAATTCTATGAGAAATATTTTGATCAAAAATCAACTTCATACTGCAATTTGATAGATTTTATTTTCTCTATCAGCAGCGTAACTGAGTGCAGCATAAATATCTTCCTGCGTCAATTCATCAAAGTCCGCAAGTATTTCAGGAATAGTCATCCCAGAGGCAAGCCAATTAAGAATGTCACTGACACTAATTCTCATGCCTCGGATCGTCGGTTTTCCTCCGCGTTTTCCTGGTTCAATCGTAATTATCTCTTTATAATCTCTCATGAGGAATCTAATTAGTATAAAAATACAAATTTAGATTGACTATTTTTACTAACAAATTTATTTTTAGGAAGATAGTTTAAGGCCCTAAAATCACTTCGTCTCCTTCACCGCCTGCTGAATCAATTTCCCTACTTCGTGGATTTGTTCTTCTGTAATATTTAGTGGTGGAGAAAGCCGGAAGCTGTAAGGGTGGGAGAGAAACCAAAAACTGATGACTCCGAGTTCCAACAACCGTTCTACCACTTTTGCCACACGTTCGTCGCTGGCCATGTCGCAGGCAAACATCATTCCTTCCCGGCGAATTTCAAATATCTCGTCGATCTCCTTTAAGTAACTTTCCAATAAAGCACCCAATCTTTCTACTTCGTTGAAGTTGATCTCTTGTTCGAATACTTCCAAAGTTCCCCAGGCTGCTGCGTTGATCACGGGATTCCCGCCGAATGTGGTGATATGTCCGAGCATGGGTGAATGGCTCAGCTGGTTCATGGTTTCGTATTTCGAGATAAAGGCTCCGATCGGTAAACCACCTCCAAGCGCTTTTCCAAGGGTTAGAACGTCCGGAATGACTCCGCTGTGCTCGAATGCGAACATTTTCCCGGTTCTACCCATTCCGCACTGGATTTCATCGAAGATCAGGAGTGCGCCCACTTCATCGCAGCGTTTGCGAAGTGCCCTCAGGAATTCATCGGAAGCTTTTCGCACTCCGGCATCGCCCTGAACGGTTTCCAGAATAACCCCTGCTGTTCTTTTAGTGATCCGCTTCAGGTCTGCGATTTCATTTAAGCGAATGAAATCGACATCCGGTAAAAGCGGGCGGAAAGGGGTTTTCTTAATCTCGTTTGCAGACACACTTAAGGATCCGTGCGTGTTTCCATGGTAAGAACCTTTGAATGCAATTAATTGTGTTCGCCCTGTAACGCGTTTTGCCAGTTTTAATGCGGCTTCATTGGCTTCTGTACCTGAATTTACAGGGTAAACACAATCGAGTTCTTTGGGAAGAAATTTCCGAAGTAAACGGGCCATTTCCAGGGAAGCATCCTGGATAAATTCTCCGTAAACCATTACGTGGAGGTATTTGTCCAATTGTTCGCGGATGCGTTTGATGACCTGCGGGTGGCGGTTCCCAATGTTTGTTACGGAAACACCTGAAATCATATCGGTATAGCGTTTCCCGGATTTATCGTAAATGAAAATCCCTTCCGCCGATTCAACATCAATTAAATAGGGGAAGGGATTTGTTTGTCCTAAATGTTTTAAAAAATCTTCTTTACGGTTTGCCTCCATGCGGTTTTCTGTCTTGCGGACCTCCTTCTCGGCGTTCTTTTAACCGTTCGAGGAGCACCCGTCTGAATTCATGTTCCAAACTTAAGAGTTTTAGGGTTCTTTTTTCACCGATGAGCTTAATAAATTTTTCGCTGTACTCTTTTTTCAGGTCGAGTTCTTTCTGTTCATTCTCAAAAAGAGTATTCAGTTTTTTCTTAGCATCTTCATTGGAGATTTTGTCTTCCGAATCTCTCATTTCATGATTAATTTTGCGGAAAGTTTGACGAATTTCCTTCATCTTATCTTCCATTTCATTGTAAAGCGGCCAGAATTTTTCAGCTTCGGCAGAAGTAAGGTTTAATTCTTTGGTGATGAAACCAACTTTCAGTGCTTCAATCTTTTCGTCTTTTTCCTTATCCTCTCCGGGCCCCTGCCCGAATGCGGCAGTTGTGATCACCAGGGGAAGGAAGATCCACGCAATTTTTTGTAACATTTTCATTTCTTTCTCTTTAGATTCCGATTCATAGTCGGAGGTTTTTAACTTTCGATGAGTAAATATTCGTCCAATTCACCGGATTCATCGTTCAGATAGTCCAGGATCTCTTCGTCTTTGATGTGTTCCAGTAGGGGAGATCTTGAAGTGAAATTATCGGTGTTTTCTGTTGCAGAAGCCTCGTCGCGGTTTTCTGTGATTTCAGAATTCACCATTTCATCTTTGCTTAAATGAGCGGCAATTACTTCGGTATCCAGATCTTCGATATTTTCATCCAGGTACTGATAAATCTCTTCATTACTTACGGAAGACAAATTGATTGGTTCCGGATTTGTTGATGGACTTGTATGGTTGTTCCAGGGAAAAAGAAGGGCGAACGCCAGAATTGCTGCAGCTGATCCCCAAACGTACCAACGGCGATACATGGAGATAATTCCCGGTTGTTCCTTCTGCTTTTCATCTTTACCAGGTGAGGCTTCGGTCTTCGGAAGCAAAGCTCCCTCTTCTTTTAAACTGTTATTTCTGACTTCAGTAAGGATATTCTTCTTCAATTCTTCAAAATACAAGTCTGAAGGTATGTGAATCGGATTTACCTGTAAATCATCAATAATATGTTTGTCCTCCTGGTTCATAACTCTAAGATTACTAGTTCGTTCAATGGTTTAATTTTCCTTTTAAAAATTCTTCGATTTTTCCAACTGCATGAAAGTAATTGGCTTTTAACCCGCCGACAGAACCACCTGTTAGTTTGGCTATTTCTTCGTACTTCATATCTTCAAAGTATTTGTATTCAAAGACCATGCGTTGTTTTTCAGGCAAGGTTTCAACAGCTTCAAAAAGGAGTTTGGATATTTCTTCGGAAGATAACTTTCCGTAATGTTCCGATTGATGTGAGAAAGAAACGATCGGTTCCTGTATATCGAGACTTTTATGTTTATTCTCTTTTTTCAGGAAATGGATGGTTTCATTGTATGCAATGCGGTATATCCATGAAAAAAGGGCACTGTTTCCCTGGAATTGTTTTCGATTGTTCCAAATCTTGATGAAAACTTCCTGCAGGATGTCGTTGGTAATCTCGTGATTATTGATCCAGCGCCGGATAGTAGTATAAAGCCTTTTACTATGAAGATCTACGATCCAGGTAAAAGCTTTGTAAGCCAAATCATCATCCCGATGAAAATAAGAAATGATAGTATTTTCATCGGGAATTTGACTCATATTTTTATTTGCGTTTTAGTACTTTTTTAACTGCTTCAACAATGTTCGGAGTATCCAAACCGTATTTTACCATTAGCTCATCCGGTGTTCCCGATTCTCCGAATGTATCGTTTACTCCGACGTACTCCTGAGGTAAAGGCATGTGGCGTGAAAGTACTTGTGCCACAGCATCACCCAAACCACCGTTTAACATATGTTCTTCAGCGGTAACAACACATTTGGTTTTGCCAACAGAGTCTAAGATTGCTTTTTCGTCCAAAGGTTTAATCGTGTGCATATTTATTACTTCAGCACTGATTCCCTGCTCAGCTAATTGCTGCGCTGCTTCGATGGATTTCCAGACTAAATGTCCGCAAGCTATGATGGTAACATCTGTTCCTTCGATCAAAATATCTGCTTTACCGATGGTGAATTTTGCATCCGGTTGAATGAAAATAGGAACTACCGGTCTTCCGAAACGCAGGTAAACAGGTCCTTTGTGATCGGCAATTGCCATAGTAGCCTGTTTTGTTTGGTTGAAATCGCAAGGAACGATTACTGTCATGTGTGGCAACATGCGCATCATCCCGATATCTTCCAGGATTTGGTGTGTCGCACCATCTTCACCCAATGTCAGACCGGCATGGGAAGCACAAATTTTTACATTCTTTTGAGAATATGCAACCGATTGGCGGATCTGATCGTAAACACGACCTGTTGAGAAATTTGCGAAAGTCCCTGTATAAGGAATTTTCCCACCGATAGTCATACCGGCTGCCATCCCGATCATGTTTGCCTCTGCAATTCCAGCCTGGAAAAATCGATCCGGAAATTCTTTCAGGAATGCGTCCATTTTAAGAGATCCTGTCAAATCCGCGCACAATGCTACTACATCCGGATTCTGACGACCGATTTCTAATAAACCTTCACCAAAACCAGATCTGGTATCTTTCTTTCCTAAAATTTCAAATTGCTTCATTGTTATAAATTAATCGAAGTTGTTTTATTGGATTGTATTTTAAATTTCTTTTCTACAGTGTAGGTCGTCGATCTTAATTGCTTTTGTCTGTAAACAATGCGGTAATTTCCAGGCTGAAGGTAAACTAATCCTTTCAGGTTGACCAGATCCAGGTTGCATACCCAGTCCATTTTGCCATTGTCACTTTCTACAAATATTTGAGCGGCAATCATTTTGGTTGCGCTGTAACTTAATTGACCGGGAGCAGGCAGATCGATCGTTTCCGTACCGCTTTGTACTACATTTACGGTGTGATAAATGCGTGGCAGTGTAAGTATCTCAATTTCATATTCCCCGACAATATATTTATCCGTTGAACCTACCAGCTGCGAGTTTAAGGTCAGCTGATCGGATTTTTTGTAGACACGGGAAATCACCTGGTAAGGACTTGTAGCATTTGTAAAGCGCAGTTTGATAAATCCTTGCGGACAATCGACAGGAATAACGTTGTGGGTGTTTTTTATGATGCCGATATTGTTCTTATAGACTTTTGGAATGGTATTAACAACCAGGTCATACCTGAAATTGGGGTCCATTGTCAATGTGTCCGGATTTCCCTGGCGGTCGAGCGTATGTACAAAGGTGTACATCAATTCTTTTGTTCCCGCTTTATATAATAACATCGTTACATCCGTTTCATTCGGAACTTTGTGGATGTTATTGAGGTTAATCTGTACAGTTGTATTAATGACAGCTTTTGAGACAACTGTTTTCAAAACATTCCGGAAAGCTTCTTTAGTTTCTGCTTCCATGTAGCTTCCGATACATTTGAATTGGTCGAGGTATGAGATATCCAGTCCCAAACCAATTACGAAAGGAGTTACTTTCACGCCTTTGTCGTGGAGTTTTTTTGCAATAACGCAGGGATCGTTGTCACAGGCTTCTAATCCGTCGGTGATCAAAATAATAATATTCCGTGCATTGGTATCCGGAAAATCGGCTGCTGCTGCTTCCAGGGAACGGGCAATAGGAGTAGTACCTTTCGCTAATACGGTTTTGATTTTGTTCCGGACTTTCGTGAAATTATCCGGGCCGAAAGGAACTTCCAGCTTGGTATCATTACAATCCTGGTAAGTTGCTGTAATCGGTGATTGATGCCCGTAAACACGCAGGGCGATTTGCAAATTGGCAGACCCGTTGAGGCTATCTACTGTTTTAATCAATAGTTCTTTGGCTGCATCAATTCGGGTTTGAGTTCCGTCCCACTTGGCATTCATGGAATTGGAAGCATCCAGGATAAACAAAATACGGGTCAGTTTTTGCCCCTGAGCCTGTGAAAAGCTCAAAAAGAAGATGCAAAAAATGACCGCGCAGTATTTCATCAATAATCGCCTAAGGTTTCTTCCAATTGGATCAAAGCTTCTTGTAATTGCTCTACATTCGGAGCGACACCGTGCCATTTGTGAGAACCTACCATGTAGTCAACTCCCTGACCCATTTCAGTTTTCATAATAATAACAATCGGCTTTCCGTTTCCGGTCATACTTTTGGCTTTATTCAATGTTTCGATCAGGTCCGGATAACTGTGTCCGTCCATTTCCAATACTTCCCATCCAAAAGCCTGCCATTTTCCGCTCAGGTCTCCCAAAGAAAGAACATCTTCCACATCACCGTCGATTTGGCGCCCGTTGTAATCAATGGTAGCAATTAAGTTATCCACTTTATTTGCGGCAGCATACATGGCAGCTTCCCAGATCTGTCCTTCCTGTAATTCGCCATCGCCATGAAGCGTATAAACGGTTCTGTTATCGTTATTCAATTTCTTAGTCAAAGCTGCACCGATTGCATTGGAAAGGCCTTGTCCGAGAGATCCGGAAGCCATGCGTACACCGGGGATCTTTTTGTCTGTACTTGGGTGTCCCTGCAACCTTGCATTCAATTTACGGAAAGTCGCCAACTCATCGATCGGAAAATAACCTGCTCTTGCCAAAACAGAATACCAAACAGGGGAGATGTGGCCATTTGAAAGGAAAAATAAATCTTCTTCTTTTCCGTCCATGGAGAAATGGTCCGGATTGTGTTTCATCATTTCAAAATAAAGGACTGTTAAGAAGTCTGCACATCCCAAAGAACCTCCCGGATGACCTGAATTTGCTCCGGAAACCATTCGGACGATATCTCTTCTTACCTGTGATGCAATTGCTTGTAATTGTTGAATTTCCATTGTTATTTGCTATTTGGCATTGCAAATCTAAGGTTTATATCGGCTTGCTCTTCTTTTTTTTTTAACTAGTTTTGAACCTTCACGCAACTCTTTTCGATAGGAAAGAGTCTTGATTAACGATTAAACAATTTTAAAACTATGGTAAAGACAATACTCTCCGTTGGTTTTTTTCTTTGTGTGGGATTAACTTATGGGCAACAAACGGGTAAAACTCTGAAAACGCGCGACGGATCTAAATATCCGGTTCCGGTTCTGACAGCAGAGATGACGAAGTATGCTGTTGAACATGGAAGTTACATTCTTACAGAGGTAAAAAAAGATGGAAACGCTATTCAATATGATGGCGAAATTTCAGCTGAAAAAGCAAAGAAGGTAAATCCGGCGGATATGGGAATTGCAATTACCGACAGAGATCAATACTATAAAATAACCGGAACTAACCAATATTTAGTCGTTAAGTCTACTTGGGCATTGGATGGTGAAATGAAAATGCAAAAACGATGAAAAAATACACGCAACTTTTAGTAATTTCTATACTATTTATCCTTTCCGGATCTGCATTTGGACAAACTATTATTATGGGATCCGGGATGGAATTCCCTCAAAGCAGCCCGGCAGATTGTAATATTTACGACGGTTCAACCACTAATTTCGTTGATGACGGTGTTGCAGGAAATTATTCTGCGAATTTTAATGATACGATCGTTGTTTGTCCGGATTTAGCACTGGGAACAAAAATGGGGGTTACCTTTGGTATTAATGCCGGTTACACTTTTGATGTTCACGGGTCGGATTCAATCTATGTATATGATGGACCGACTACAAGTTCTCCGTTATTAGGCGTTCATAACTCAGTTACGGATCCTAACGGTTTTGGACACATTGCAAGCTGGAGTAATACCAGTGGCTGTTTAACCATTGTATTCGTTTCAGACGGAGCGAACCAGGGAACGGGTTGGGATGCCAGCCTTGAGTGCGGTAATGCACAACAACCTTTTGAAATGCACATGGAGGCTTTTGTGAATGGTGATATCAATAATGCTATCAGTCCGATTGATACAGGATATGTAGATGTATGTCTGGGAGATAGTATTTTATTAGTTGCAAAACCTTTGTTCCCAAATTCTTTAGAAGCTACCGGATATGGTTATTCTCAAAATTTGGACAATGTTGTTTACGATTGGAATATTTCCGATGGAGGAACTTACCCGAATAATGATTCTATTTGGTTTGTACCCCCTACACGCAATGGTTTTATCGTAGACTTGAAAATTACGGATCTTTTTCCTGCTGTAGAGCGTCTTGTTTCTAAAGTAAGGGTTTCACAATTACCTATTTTTTACGGAACAGGACCTATTGAGGATACAATTTGTTTAGGATCAGAGGCTTCTTTGCTTGGAGGATTTACACCAACGGATACGGTTGGGGTATTATTCCCTCCGGGATCTTTCCAATTGGGTGGTTCTTTTGCCGGTTTGACTTATTTACCGGATGGTTCCGGGCAACAATACGAAACGACGATTACGATGAGTGGTTTTCCATCAGGCGCGGTTGTTGACGATGCCCAGGATTTGAACCAGGTTTGTTTGACAATGGAGCACTCTTTTACAGGTGACCTTGAAATTTGGCTGGAATGCCCGAATGGTCAAACAGTAGATTTATTGAATTCTTATAATCCGGGAATTTTACCTGGTGGTGCTAGTGGTGGCGGAATCTATTTAGGTCACCCGCTTGATAACAACACTGCAACTCCGGGAATCGGATGGGAATATTGTTTCAGCTCCGCATTTAATACAATCGGGCCAATGAGTGCTAACTGGGGGAATACAGTTCCGGTTGCATACCAGGCTGGTCCACCGGAACTTTCTGCAGGAAACTCTGTGGATCCTTCGGATATCTATGCTCCGGACGAGGCATTTGATGCTGCAACGGCTTTATTGGGATGTCCATTGAACGGAGACTGGACAATTCACGTACAGGATAACCTGGGTCAGGATAACGGGTACATCTTCGAGTGGGGATTGTATTTTGATCCTTCATTCTTCCCGGGTATGGGTAACTATACCAATAATCCTGTTCAAACATACTGGAGTCCTGATCCTACGATTGACCCAGCGACATCAAATGATACTTTAAGTATTGCAATTCCAACTCAGGTAGGAAACCATGCCTATACTTATAACCTGATTGATGATTTTGGTTGTCACTATGATACGACAGTAAACGTGTTTACACTTCCTTTACCAACAATTTTCAATGATACGATTGCTTGTGATATGACTTTCCAGGTGGCAGGTACACAAGCTTACCAGGGTGGAACTTGGTTCTCTACTCCAGGAGATTTGAACTTTAACACAGCATCCAGCAATAACCCGGTGATTACATCGCCAAACGGAGCTGGTACATACCAGGTGTCATTTGTGGATAATGCCTGTCAGGATACGGTTTCATCTCAAATAGTGTTTGTACCATATCCGGTTATTTTTGATGATACAGTCCTTTGTGCTGATCAATTCCAGGTTGTGGGAACACAAGCCTATCCTGGTGGAGGAATATGGTCGGCATTATCACCGGAGGTAATCTTCCTTCCGAATAATACCGTTGCGAATCCTAACATTACTGCAACAACAAGTGGTCAATACCAGGTTACCTATACAGATAATGTTTGTAACAATTCTACATCTTCCATGGTGACCTTGTTCTTACTTCCACAGATTTTCCCTGATACTTCCGCATGTGATCTGATCTATAATGTGGTCGGAACGGTTTCAGCGAACGGAGGTGTATGGCATAGTGCTGATACGAATATCCACTTCATTCCGAGTGCGAATGTTGAAAATCCGGTCATCACGTCTTCTGTCCCAGGGGTATATGAAGTTACGTACACCGATAACCAATGTAATACTTCAATTTCTTCTAATATTGATTTTATTAATTGGGCATTTGTGAATACAGTTGATACGGTTATTTGTATGGGATCAACGATTATAACTTCTTGTGGTGTTTATCCTCAGAATGATACCTATGTATGGAGTAATGGTACTGTAGGGCCTGATGTCACTGTAGGTCCTGGTGTCTATACGGTTACGGCATCGAATGAGTGTAATTCGTATTCATCTACGATGACGATCGGCGCAAAAGTTTGTTACATCAATGCACCGAACATTATCACACTATCATCTACTGTCGGGAATAATAAGTTCTTCCTTACTTATGATGGTGTTGAAGAATTCCACATCTCTATCGTTAACAGATGGGGTGGTTTGGTTGCTGAGTACGATGATCCGAGTCCGGCAGCAGCATGGGACGGAAGGAACTTAAATGGAGAGATTGTTTCCGAAGGAACTTACTTCTATAAGTTTACAGCGAAACTAATGACCGGTGAAGAAATACAACAACAAGGATTTGTTCAAGTCATTCACTAAATAAAAATGATGTTAAAAGGCTCTGTGAAAACAGGGCCTTTTTTATTTTTGTACTTTCAGAAAAGATTACAAACAGCGTATTTAATTTTTACAATAAAAACAAATGGAACAACGCATTAGAGTAGGTGTAAACGGATTCGGAAGAATCGGACGTTATTTCAGCAGATTGGCTTTGGCAAACCCGCGAATTGATTTGGTAGCAGTAAATGATCTGGCCCCGGTTGGAACGCTGGTACATTTATTAAAGTATGATTCTGTTCACGGGCGCATGCACGATGAATTTGAAATCATCGGTAATCAATTGATCTTTAATAAAACCCAAAATATTCAATTCCTGCAGCATAAGAACCCGGAAGAAATTCCATGGGGCGAACTGGGAGTTGATATTGTGATTGAATCAACGGGATTGTTCCTGAGTTCTGAAAAAGCAGGCGTTCATTTAAAGTCCGGGGCGAAGCGTGTTATTTTAAGTGCTCCATCGGAAGGTGATGATATTTTTAATGTGGTTCTTGGAGTGAATGACCATTTGTTGACGGCTGAGCACAAGATTGTTAGTAATGCTTCCTGTACAACCAATTCAGCGGCTCCGCTGGTAGCAGTTTTAAAAGAATTTTGTGATATTGAAGAAGCATATATTACAACGATTCACAGTTACACTTCTGATCAGCGTTTGCACGACAGTCCGCATAAAGATTTGAGAAGAGCACGTGCCGCAGCTCAGAGTATTGTACCTACTTCAACTGGTGCTGCTAAAGCAATTACCCGAATTTTCCCGGAATTGGAAGGTAAAATGGGGGGGTGTGGTATGCGTGTTCCGGTTCCGGATGGCTCTTTGACTGATTTGACGGTTATTGTAAAAGAAAATCCGCCAACAGTGGAACAGATCAACACAGCTTTCCAAAAGGCCGCTGATTCGTATTTGAAAGGAATTTTGCGTTATACTGCTGATCCGATCGTTTCGGTAGACATTCTTGGGGATCCGAATTCCTGTATTTTTGACAGTGAACTGACTTCTGTGATCGGAAATATGATCAAAGTGGTGGGATGGTACGATAACGAAGCGGGTTTCTCCAATAGACTGATTGATTTGGTGTTGAAACTTGGTTAATCCTGATTATATAAACAAGTAGGCCCGCGATTATTCGCGGGCCTACTTGTTTATCGTGTTTTGTTTTACATTTTCAATACCCATGCTCCCGGAACGGAACTTTGGATACTTGCAGCCTCAGCAGTTGCTTCATTGAGCGTTGCAAATCCTTTTACGCTTACGCGGTACATTCCACCGTTCATGGTTACGGAAGCTTCTCCGAATCCTTTAGCTTGCAGTTTTCCGGCCAATCGGTTTGCATTCGCTTCGGAGCCGAAAGATCCGGCAATAATGTGGAAATGTTTTGAGCCGTCGAAACTTGCCGTAGAACCGGTTTTCTGAGATTTTGGCTTTGCTACCGGTTTTTTATTAACGGTCACTTCAACCTTTGGCTTTGGAGTTTCCTTCGGTTTCGCTTTTTCTTCCTTTTTCGGTTCTTCAACCGGTTTTTCAGCCGGAAGCTGGTCTTCTACAATTTGCACCTGGTCTTCAGGGATTGGTTCTGATTCAGCGGAATCCGTACTTGCATCCGGGTCTTCTTCCAGTTGTTTGATTTCCTCGCTTCCTTTTGCGGCATCATCGTTTTCACCAGCTAAGTCAGCCAAAATAGGGAAATCTTTTTTCAGGCTGTCAAATTGGATTGCAATGAAAGTTCCGGCACCTAATACCAGTACCAGGAATCCCCATAAAATATAGGAGAACACGGAAGTTTTTCTTTTCTCTTTTGGAGCTTTCTCTGCTTTAACCGGTTTCTCTTTTTTAGCAGGCTCCTTTTTGGCTTCTTGCTTTACAGGTTCTTTTTTAGGTTCAACTACCGGTGGAACGGTTTTTTCAACCTTCGAAGCCTCCACTTTTGGTTCTTCCACAACCGAGGGTGGTGTTTTCTCGGTTTTAGGTTCTGTTTTTGGTGTCTCTGCAACTGGTGGGACAATTTTCTCAATCTTAGGCTCCACAGGTTTTGGAGCTTCTTCTGCAGGTTTAATTTCAACTTTCGGTTCCTCTTTAACCGGTTCAACAGGTTTTTCAATAACCGGTTCCTGTTTAGGAGCTTCGGCAGCAATTTGTTGTCCTCCATTGCTTGCAGACCATACTTCGAATGCGATTTCTCCGTCTACTTTTACAAAGCGTCCGAATTGGTACATATCGTAGGAATTCCCCTTATCGAGTTCAGCCGTAACTTCACGAACAAACTTGGAAATCATATTCGAAGCATCATTTTGCTCAATACCTTCCTTACTTGCAATGTGCTTCGCCAGCGTACCGTCGTCAAACTTCAGATAAGGCATAAACAAGATCTCTCCGGTTGATTCATTGGTCACTGTTAATGCTCCAAGTCCCGGAATAATCAATGTTTTAACCTCTTTTAATAGTTGCAGTAAGTAATTGTTCATGATGTGAAGTTTTGGTCTAATTTACAATTTTATCCAAATATGGATGAAAAAGTCATGCTATCTTTTAAACGCACACCTTTTTCAGTTTGTTCTACGGTACAGCATTCATTGACACTGTCGTGCTCTAAAAATAACACAAACTCCCGGTTTGCGGCATTGTCCAGGAATTCTCCTTTTTCACCAAGTGTGATTAATGGACGTGTGTCATAACCCATAACATAAGCAAGTGGAATGTGCCCGGTACTCGGAAGCAAATCTGCCATGAAAACGAGGGTTTTATCCTGGTAATGAATATGTGGGATCATCATGCTTTCGGTGTGTCCGTCAACAAACAAGACATCAAAATTGTTGAATACCGACTTTGTATAATTCCCCGTTCGTTCTATGAATTTCAACTGACCGCTTTCCTGCAGCGGAAGAATGTTCTCACTTAAAAAAGATGCTTTTTCACGAGCATTAGGTTCAGTAGCCCACTTCCAGTGGTTTTCCGTACTCCAGTATATGGCATTTTTGAAAACCGTTTCCAGTTTCGTGCGGTCCGAATTCCATTTAACAGCGCCGCCGCAGTGATCGAAATGAAGATGGGAAAGAAAAACATCGGTTATTTGATCTAAGCCGAATCCGAGTTTGTTCAGGCTTTGTTCCAGCGTTTTGGTATCTGCCAGGTAATAATGCGAGAAAAATTTTTCTGTTTGTTTGTCACCGATCCCGGTATCGATCAATATCAATCGGTTTCCATCTTCTATGAGCAGACAGCGCATAGACCAGGTACACAAATTATTTTCGTCGGCCGGATTTGTCTTTGACCAAAGGCTTTTCGGAACTACTCCGAACATAGCCCCACCGTCTAATTTAAAGGTGCCTGTTTCAATTGGGTAAATCTTCATCTTATTTTATTTCAGTGTATTCATTCTACTGATGGCGCAGATTTTTTACAGCGAACTAAAATAGAAAATTCGGGGAGTTTAGCAATGGATTATGGACTTTTAGCGTCAAATATTTCGGAAATAATTCAGAAGGTCTTTTCCGAATGGAATCGTTTTTAGGGGAGTTTTGGAAATTACGGGGGCACGAAGTCCTGTTTTAAAATGGTTTTTTCCGGTGATTACCAGTGCTTCGTCCCAAAGAGCTGATTCCATGAACGAGGTCAGTGTAACGGCTCCGCCTTCGATCAAAACTGAGTTAATATTGTTTCGGTATAAAGCTTCCAATATCGATACCGGGGAGATATCGGTCAGTTTGATATATTGAACTTCCCCGATTTCTTTCTCTTCCAGGAGGTTGAATACCATCGTTTTTAATCCATCAGTGAAAACAGCCGCATCATTTGGAGCTTTTAAGTTTGGATCGATAACTATTCTAAGCGGATTTGGTCCTTTGAACGCACGGGTGGTGAGGGAAGGATTGTCATTTTGGATCGTCCGCCAGCCAACCAGGATTGCTTGTTCCGTTGCCCGAAGCTGATGTGTGACCACTTGTGTTTCAGGTTGTGAAATCCAGTGAATTCCCGTTTCCTGTTTTTGTGAACGGTCGATGTCTATAAAACCATCAGCGGTTTGTGCCCATTTTAAGGTAATATACGGACGTTTTTTGGTATGAAAGGTAATGAAGCGTTTGTTTAGTTCCCCGGCTTCTTTTTGTAAAATTCCACAAGTGACTTCAATGCCGGCGTTTTTAAGCTTTTCTATTCCGCGACCCGATACTTCCGAGAACGGATCTATCTGCGCAATAACCACCCGTTTAAACTGGTGTTTTACCAATAAATCAGCACAAGGTGGAGTCTTTCCGAAATGAGAGCAGGGTTCAAGCGTTACATATATCGTTGCCTGTTTGAGCAGAGAAAGATCTTTTACTGAGTTCACGGCATTGACTTCAGCATGTGCTTCTCCGTATTTTTGATGATATCCTTCACCGATGATCTCACCACCGAGAACAATCACCGCTCCAACCATCGGATTGGATTTTGTAGCAACACCACCCAGCTTTGCCAGCTGAAGGGCACGAAGCATGTATTTTTCGTCGGAAGTCATCCTTCAAAATTACGAATTCCGTCCCGATAATTATCGGGATACGAATTCCGAATTGTGTGTTGATAATTGGTAAATTGAATTCCGAATTCGTATTCTGTTCCGCTCAGTCACCGGTTTATTTAGCTTGATTTTTGAAAAAAGGTGGCTGAGCGGAGTCGAAGTTACCTTTTCAATGATTATTTTCGGCTCAAACAAACTACTTTGGAAAAAATCACTTCTTATAAACCTTTGTGGTCGCTGCCTGTTGTTGTTGCTGCACTTGGTTACTTCGTAGACATTTACGATCTGCTTCTTTTTGGAATTGTACGTGTGCCCAGTTTACAGGGTTTGGGATTTAATGAAAAGGAAATTACTCATGTGGGTACGATGATCGTAAACTGGCAGATGGGAGGTTTGTTATTGGGCGGTATTTTATGGGGAATTCTGGGAGATAAGAAAGGACGATTATCGGTTCTTTTCGGGTCGATTGTGATGTACTCGCTTGCCAATATCATGTGCGGTTTTTTGCCTTATTTTCCGAATGACAAAGAGAACTTGACTTACGCTTATATTGCATTGCGTTTTATTGCCGGAATTGGATTAGCCGGTGAATTGGGAGCAGGAATTACACTTGTTTCGGAAGTACTGCCAAAGGAATTGCGAGCTCTGGGGACTTCGCTGGTTGCCGGAATCGGGCTTTCCGGAGCTGTAGTTGCCAATTTAACCGTTAAGCTCACTCCGGATTGGAACATCGCTTATTTCATTGGCGGCGGAATGGGAATCGGGCTGCTTTTATTGCGGATCGGAGTGCTGGAATCCGGTATTTTCAATGAAGCCAGGAAACTGGAAGTAAGAAGAGGAAGTTTCGGGATGTTCTTTACGAACTGGAACCGCTTTTGGCGGTATATCCGTTGCATAGGAATCGGTCTTCCGACCTGGTTTTGTATCGGGATACTGGCAATGTTCGGAAATGTTTTTGGAGAAGCTTTAGGGATCAAAGAAGGGATCAATCCGGGTGATGCAATTATGTGGGGATACATTGGTATTTCAGCAGGAGATATCTTTAGCGGAGTTTTGAGTCATTGGCTGAAATCACGCCGGAAATCTATTTTGTGGATGATGGCTTTCACCCTGATCAGTGTGCTTTGGATCCTTTCCGGAACCATCCATTCTGCCGGAATGTATTATTTTATGTGCTGCTGGTTCGGTTTCGGCACCGGTTACTGGGCGATGTTCGTAACGATAGGAGCAGAGCAGTTCGGTACCAATATTCGTTCTACTGCCGCAACGACTATTCCAAACATGGTTCGTGGAACAGTAATCTTAATGACTATCGGATTTGAATCTCTGATAGGATCGGGGTACGCGGTTCTCACTGCTGCGGGAATTGTTGGATTTGTTTCCTTCGCTATCGGAATTTACAGTACCTGGAGTATTCCGGAAACGCATGGACGTGACCTGGATTTCGTGGAAGAGTAAATCCGCGAACATTTCATTCGCACAATAATTCCTATATTCAACGCATTATTCTCAAAAAAGAAATTCTCTGATGGAAATAGATCCGAACGCGAAACCCGCAAAACCGAAACCGTGGTATAGAGCCCTGTATTTTCAAGTATTGGTTGCAATAGTAATTGGAGTATCACTGGGGTATTTTTACCCGGAGCTTGGAGAAAAAATGAAACCACTTGGAGATGGATTTATCAATCTGATCAAGATGATCATCGCTCCTGTAATTTTTATTACGATTACAGTAGGTATTGCTTCGATGAATGACCTAAAGAAAGTCGGACGAATCACCGGAAAGGCATTTATTTATTTTCTGACATTTTCTACATTGGCACTGATTATCGGAATGATTGTGAGTAATGTGGTTCAACCGGGAAATGGACTGAATATTGATCCGAGTACCTTGGATCAAAAGGATGTTTCTGAATATGTTTCAGCTGCTCATGGAAATTCCTTTTCTAACTTCATCCTGAACATTATCCCTAAAACTTTTATGAGCTCACTCACTGGTGAGAACATTTTACAGGTGTTGTTTGCTGCAATTATGTTTGGTGTAGCATTGTCTTTAACAGCTGATAAAAGCAAACCGGTATTGGATTTCTTCCAGGCATTAACACACCCGATTTTTAAGATTGTAGATATTTTAATGAAGCTGGCTCCAATCGGTGCTTTCGGTGCAATGGCTTTTACAATAGGGAAATATGGTGTTGAGACACTTCAGAATTTATTTTTTTTAGTAGGAACCTTCTACCTTACTGCAGGTTTCTTTGTGGTAGTGATTCTGGGGTTGGTTGCTAGGCATAACGGTTTCAATATCTTAAAACTGCTTCGTTATTTAAAGGACGAATTATTATTGGTTCTCGGTACAAGTTCATCTGAATCTGCCTTACCTTCCTTAATGAAAAAGCTGGAAAAAGCAGGTTGTTCGAACCAAGTAGTCGGATTGGTAGTTCCTACCGGATATTCCTTTAATCTTGATGGAACCAATATTTATATGACTTTGGCAGCGCTTTTTATTGCACAAGCCTGTAATGTGGACTTGTCTTTCAGTCAGCAGGCAACCTTACTTTTGGTGGCGATGCTGAGTTCGAAAGGTGCAGCAGGAGTTTCAGGTGCAGGTTTTGTGACTTTAGCTGCGACTTTAACGGTAGTTCCTGATGTACCCATTGCCGGTATGACCTTAATTTTAGGTGTAGACAAATTCATGTCGGAATGCCGAGCCTTAACAAATCTGATCGGGAATGCTGTTGCGACAATTGTAGTAGCCCGCTGGGAAAAGCAATTAGACCCGGAGGCGTTGAAGAAAGCTTTGAAATAAGTATCAATGACGGAATTATCAATTATCAACAAGGAGACTGAGTCAGCCGTGGCTGAAAGTTCCGTGATAATTCAGTAATTTATAATTGATAATTTCCCTCTGAGCCAACTAATTGGAGGATTTCTACTTTATGCGAACCGTTTAATCCACTGGCATCGCGCATTTCCTGGAAAGCTTTGAAGGATGGTACGTTTAAAAGCTCTTGTTGTATATTTTCATCCGCATATTGAGAGAAGTGGACAAATGAAACACCATCCTCTTTTACAGATACGCTATAGTTAAATTTCGAAGCGTCCAATTGTTCGAAATCGCTTAAAAACTGCTGAATATTAGCTTTGTTCTGCTCTGCAAATGCTTGTTTTACCTGGTAAGTGACTAGTACTGAAATCATTTTATAAAATTACGAATTACGAATTACGAATTACGAATTAAATCTTGCTGATTTTATAGTGGGAACTAAAACAAATAGAAGCCGAAGCGGAGGCCGAAGTTTAGATTCAGCCAGGTAGTTTCTCCCGGGATTAATACAAAATAAAGGGTTTGTGAATCTCCGCCTTCAACCAGCTTGTCAAAATCATGATGTGTTTCAAAAGAAGATTTCACATTTCTGAAGCGCAGGCCTAATCCTGCAAAAACGTCTATATATCCTTTTCTGAAAAGCTGCGCCACACGATATTCATAATTGATATTAAAGCAGTGAATGTTTTTCCGGGTGTAAACCGTTATCGGGACGTCAGGCTGTTCTTCGTATGCATCGTGATACTCAAACGACTGTTTTTTGTAGAAATAACCCATTGAAATCAGGGAGTTTGAACTGGGTAAGCGGTATTTGATCCGGAAATCCAGGTTGCCGCCTTTCACGTTTTTTAAGCTGTTAAAGTTTGGGAAATAACTTCCCGCATCCAACGACAAATAAAGGCTTTTTGATAATCGGACCTCGGTTCCCAATTTGTAACAGGAACCATTGTAGAAATCCAATAAGGAAAGCGGTGCAATCTGAAGAGCCATTCTTCCTTGTTTGGGAATCGAATCTGCAGATGCTGTTTTTGAAAATCCCAGGAAAAAAGCGGTAATTACCAGTATGTACCGGAACTGTTTCATGATTTAATCCAAATAATCCTTCGGGTATAATTTTTGACCGTACTTTTCAGCAGTTTGGTTTGCAAATGCAATTTGTTCGGGAGTCGGAGGAACAGGTTCGGGCAATGTTCCCGGAGGAATTTTTCGACCGGCCTCTTCAAAGAATTGGTCTAATCCGGCGGGTGCAACGATGCAGAGCAGACGGGCGTTTACTGAAGTGGTGTTCTTAAAGCAATGAACAGGTCCGTCTAAAGGAATGTGTACCAAATCGCCTTGCTTGGCCGGGATCCTGCTTTCTTTGGTAATCATTTCGACTTCTCCTTCCAGCACGTAAAAGCATTCCTGGAATCCTTTGTGCTCATGCGGGATAGGGCCACCGTTTGGCGGAACCAGCATTTCTATAATTGCCAACTGTCCTTCCGAGCGCTGGCTGTTGAGTAAAATACTGTATGCGGAAGCTCCGATCGCAATGGTTTCGGCCCCTTCTTTATTGGTGATTTGAATTTCTTTTGAACTCATGATCGTTTCCCTTTGAAATACGCATAGATGGCCATGGCGTGTCCGTGTCCCAGGTTATATTCGTCTTTCAGCCAGCTTACAATCTGTCCGGCCTTAACTTCTGCCATTAATTTTCCATCCTTCAAAAATCCTTTTTCCTGAGCTAGTTTTTGAAGATCTTCGGCTGTTTTTCCGGTTTTCGACTGAATATTGTCCAGGTACGCTTGAAATGACATGTGATAGATTTTGTAAGATCGCATTAAAGGTAGGAAATTATCTCCCGGATAACTTATTAAATCAATAATTTGAAGTAAGTTTGCCCAAAATTATAACATGAAAAACGCCTATTTCATTTGCCTGATGTTCTTTTTTTCAGGCATTGCTCATCTAAGTCACGCTCAGGAAGTCCAATTTTCAGCAGAATTGCCCGAAGTTCGGGAGGAGTTTGTCGGTGCAACCGAGGATAAGATGATTTATAGTAAACCCAATATCAACGGGATTACCGGTAAGGTTTCGGTTGAATACATCGCCGTAAATACCAAAAATCCGGAAGAAAAGAAAAAAACGACCAAGCCCAAGGTCGAGTTCAGTGAAGCCGGAGGTTCCATCAAACGTGTGCTTGTTCAGGGTTCATTTATTTATGAGGTTTACGAAACTGCGGGTTCCATCGCTCTTGTAAAAAGAAGCCTGGAGACATTGGAGCAGAGTGGAAGCGCTCTGGAATTGAAAGATTATACCTTCAAATATGCTAAATGTGATGAGGGCGGAATGTACCTGTTTTCAAAAACGAAATTATACCGTATCGACCTGGATCTTAACCTGGTTTGGAAAAGGGATTATGAGATGTTCAGTGATGTGAATGTTCGCTTAACATCTATTGAGATCGACGATAATTTGAATGTATTAATGACTGTTGCCGTAGATGAGCAGGTGAAAACGAAGTTCTTCGGATCAACCCCTCCTGCAAAATCATCTTTGCTTTTTATCATTACAAACCCGGATGGGGAAGAACCTAAAGTAATCAGTCCTGAAATTCCGGAAAGTCTTACAGTGCAGGCTGCACGATTTAATTACAATGCTAAGACCAGTCAATTGAGCGGTTTGTTCATCACTGCAAAAGAAGTTGGAGCGAATCCCGGATTTGCCAAAGGATTTGCCTATACATTCCTGAAATGGGATGATGAAGGTTCTATTGTTAATCACGAAAAGCATGATTTTGTTTTCAATGATTTCATGGATGAGGATATGAAAAAGAATATTCCCGTGATGGGAGTAAAACCTGAGAAGTGTGATTTTGATAAGTGGATGCGCTATCCTGCTTTTTCAAACATCCGTTTTTTGGAGAATGGAAATGCTCTTTTTGTTGCAACTTCTTTGGGAAAATACGTTGGAGAAATGGAAAACAGCAAAGTCATGTTCCTGCTTTCACCTGACGGGAAGTTGATTTGGCAAAAAATGCTTCCTTATTCTTCCAATGGGTTGTACCTGAATGCTGATTTTTTCGTTTCTGATAACCAGCTTCACTTCCTGATCCAGGATTTTGTAAAATCATTCGAATCCGGTTCATACAAATACGCGATTATTAATTCACCTGCCAGCGGCAAAACGGTGTGTTTGTCGGAGCGCGTTTTTGATTTGGAGAACGGGAACGAATTGTCAAACAGGTTCATCGCAAATCCATCCGAGAAATTTATGCCTACAAAAGTTATTTACAACAAAGATGGGAAAGCCATTGTGAGGTATTCTTTTACGGCTAGAAACCTGGAACGGTTTTTAACGATCGATTTCTAGCATTTAGCATTAAATTCGCAAAATTGGCATCCAATCTCTTTATGGGATTGGATGTTTTAGTTTGGAAAGGACCGGGTTTTGTTCCCTGCAAAAAAAATGTAGTTTTGTGAAAAAAGATATGACCAATCAACTAATTACTGCCCTCAGCTTTCTATTATTCTTTCAAACCAGTTATTCTCAGGAAATTCGCGTGTCTTCTGATATGCCTGAATCCGCGGGCAGGATTGTCGGGTTTTGGGAAGGCAAACTGATTTCAATGAATACTACATTGGTCCCGGAACTGCAGGTGCTGGATACGACTTTTGAAAAACCGAAAGTGAAGACTTTTAAGATCGGTCCGCAAGCGGATGATGCTAAGAAGGTCGGTACGACAAACTGTTTTATCCACGAAGATTTTATTTACGAGATTGATTATGTTTTCACAAATACCGTCTTGCCCGGACATGCAGGAAATGCAAAAGGATACACGGTCATCGTGAAACGCGATCTTAGGACAATGCAGATCGTCAGTCAGCGAATGATAAACCGGCTGAATACACAGGTCAAGTTTGTCAAAACCCTGGAAGAAGGTTTTTATGTGTGTTTGGGAGATTCTTACATGTCGCACGGAAGAGGATTGAATTACATGACTGTAAGTAATCCAACTGAAATTATTCCGACCCTCATTAAAGGATTTGACTACGATTTGGAGCCTTTAGCCTCGTTGGATTTGAGTGCTTACGAATCCCGTCTGAATCCCTATCTGAACGAGATTTCGGTTGACGAACATTCTGTGCTGAGTGTTCCCATTATTCAAAAAATGCCGGTAAAAGAGCAGGGAAAGCAGCAAAGAGGAGCCATCACTTTTTTACGGACCAATTTTTCCGGAGATTCGCTGAATATTTCCCTGGAATATGAGCTTGAAGAAGGACTTCACGTGAGTTCTGTGAAAGTTCGCTTTGACAAGAAATTCGCTGTTTACAAAGGGATTTTTATGGTAAACAGATCTTCCGGAGAAACTGCCGAATCAGATTCGAAATACGGTTATGTCTACCAGGAATGGGATGAATCGGGGAAATCAGTGCAGACGAAGTTGGTGCAGTTGAAGAAAACCGATTTGATTACTTCGATAGGAATGACCAACCCGGACTTTGATGATTCAAAAGTTTCCCGCCTGAATTTAGATGCGAATGTCTTACTTTTTGAATTTTTGCCGGATGGAAGTGCATTGTATGTTGTAAATACGATTGCTTCACCAAATTTCATGAAAATCACGAACAGTAAATGCATCCTTTGTATTTCGGCAGACGGAGAGTTGAAATGGACCAAAATCCTTCCTTACTCTTCGAATGAATTGTATGCCAATGCGTTTTTCTTTTTGCAGAATGACGAATTACATGTCTATACGAAAGAATTCATCAGGAATTTCTCCTCCGGATCCTATCAATACGATGATTCCCGGGGAATTGCGAATGGTTTGTCGGTAGTTATGACGGAACGTGTAATGGATTTGGATGATGGAAAGGTCATTACTCATAAGCCGCTTATCCATTTGCAATCGGCGAAATACGACTTATTTTGGCCGGTTACTATACTCAGTACGAATGAATATTTGCTTCGTTACCGGTTTACGAAGGGTAATAAGGATAAATGGGTGCGAATTGCTTATTAAGCTTTTTACTTCAATTCTTCCAATGCCTTCTTGGTTCCTATCGCTGCTGTGATGTAATCGATTTCCCTTTTCGGGGAGCGGGCAGGAGAGTGGTTATCGAGCCATAGGAGAAATTGAACTCGTTTATGGAAGGGTGACTTTTGCAGAAATAATGATTTCAGTTGAGCCTACGGGATTGTTGAAATGACAATTGCAAAATGAAAACTGCAATTTTCCATTTACCTCATTGACATAAACAGTATGGTATGATTCCATAAAAAAGTCGTAAAATCCGGATTGAATATATACTGCAGCGTGATCAGATTCAGAAGGATAGTATCCTTGATCTACCAGGTACATTCCGGGCTTTGGTGTTCCTTTAAAAATGAAATTGATGGTTTGATTTATACCGCCACTCGCATAAACAGAATAATAAATACCTCCAGAGTGGGAAACTGATGTATAAGTTGTTCCGCCAACTCCACCCAGGGTTGATGTACTTGAGTTATTTGAAACGGAACATGGTGGAAGTGGAGGTTCAATTATTTGAACATCTACACTTCCTCCTTCAATTACACATCCTTCGTGAATGATTTCAACAAAGTATCTTCCTGAATTATTGATGGATGCAGAATCTATTGTTACTTTATTTGGTTCGTAATTTTCCCAACTGTCAGTTGTTTCCATTGCCCAACCATTGGGACCTCTCCATTTATATATATAACCTGTACCATAATGTACTGTATTTAAAACAAGAGGCCATCCCTTAATGACTGGTCCGTTGCTTGATAAACCTACTGGTTCAGGAGGCTTTGAACAAGATTCTTTTTTTGTCTTCTGACAACTATTTAATGAAAAAAGGGCAAAAATGAGTATAAAGGTGGTAAAGAACCTCATTTGGATAACAATTTAATTTTAGGGCAAAATTAGTTGATTTTTTAAGTCTTCTTGCGAAATTTTGACACTATTTCAGTTCTTCCAAAGCCTTCTTGGTTCCAATCGTCGCGGTGATGTAATCAATTTCCCTTTTCGGGGAGCGGGCAGGAGAGTGGCTTCTGCCGTAAAAGATAATCTGCAGGTGCAGTTTGTTCCACAATTCACGCGGGAATAATTTCTTGGCGTCACGCTCGGTTTCTTCCACGTTTTTCCCGCTTGTCAGCCCCCAGCGGGTCATTAAACGGTGAATGTGTGTGTCTACAGGAAATGCAGGAACCCCGAATGCCTGCGACATGACAACAGAAGCTGTTTTATGTCCGACTCCGGGTAGTGCTTCCAATTCTTCAAAGGTTTGCGGAACTTCTCCGTTGTGTTTATCGATAATCAAATGTGAAAGGTCGTAAATAGCTTGTGATTTCCGTGGTGAAAGTCCGCATGGTTTGATGATATCCCTGATTTCTTCCACGGATAGTTTGATCATGTCCTGCGGGCGTGATGCGCGTTTGAATAAAGCCGGAGTAATCTTATTTACACGTTCGTCTGTACATTGTGCTGAAAGCAGAACAGCGATCAGTAGGGTATATGCATCCCAATGGTCCAATGGAACCGGAGTTTCGGGGTAGCACTTTTCCAGTTCGTCGATTACGTATTTTGCTTTTTCTTTTTTAGTCATGACGTGCAAAAATAAGGAAATGATCGGAATTAGAATGGTTGTTTGCAAACAGCAGGGACGCGATGCTTCGCGTCCCCACTGTTTGCAAACAGCAGGGACGCGATGCTTCGCGTCCCCACAGATTATTCTTGGTAACCTGATGTTTTTAATTAATGTACCACAAAATGAACAATCTTTGATGCGGTATTCCCTTCATGGTCCAAAGCTGCAACCACTTCCAGTTTCAGGGGTGTGTAAGCTGTGTACGAATGTGTTACTGCCTGGTTTATGGTGAAATTAGCCAAATGGTCATGAATGTCGTTCTGGTAAATAATCGAATCATTCAGGGCATTGGTTACTGTAACCTGGTATCCGTGCATTTCAGCTGTTCCAACTATCGTTCCCGTTACCGAAAAATTTCCCTGGATGGTGTCGTTTTCAGTTGGTGAAGTGATGGTGATTACTGCAGTTGCATGATCTTCGTGCCCATGACTGTCGTCTGTTGATTTGTCTTTTTTACAAGCAGTTAAAGAGATGCTGCTTACAAGGATTGCTGTAATAAAAAATGGTTTCATATCTAATTGAAAAAATAATTAAGTGAAATACTAAATGCTGTTTTTTGGTGGGAGTTTCCATCTCCCAGGTTTTGAGCTATCGGAATGTGGTAATTTCCCTGTACTACCCAGGAATTGAATTGTACCGATGCTCCGATGATTCCGTTTAATACCTGTCCCTGAGTGGGAGAGCTTGAGATCGCTTTTCGATTCAGGTAGTCGACCCCGCTCCAGGAGTATTGTGTTCCTGCGTAAATACCCCAGGTCCTGAATTTGTACTGTACGAAAAGGCTTGCATTGAACAAGGACCCCGGAATGTAGTTGTATTTGTTCTCTCCTCGCAAAATATATTGTGCTGTTTGAAGCAAACTCCATTTTTTCTTTTGGAAGAAGAACGAGTTCTGAAACACCGGATCAAAACTTCCGGTTCCCGGATACAAATACAAATCGGCATCCCCGGGATGAGTGAACTTTCCAAGCGGACTTTTTATTCCTGCTCCAACAATCCAGCGAAAACGGCGGGTCTGCAGGCTGTCTTGCTTGTCAAACAGGAAGAAGTTGACCATCAGAGTCGGGTCTCCCAATCCGTTCTTTTGTGAAGTGGTGTCATCGGCGATATGTTTGTTAAATCCAATAGGAAGGGAAAGCTGTAACTGCCATCTTTTGGAAATGCGCAATTGTCCCAGGATGTCCAATCTTTGAAAATAATCCGTACTGCGTTCGATGCCGTTTCCGAAAACTTCCGGGTGCTCACTTTTGTACAGGCGGTATTGATAGTTTAATCCGATGCTCGATCGATTGCCTTGTGCCAATGTTCCCAAACCATGTGTAGAGTTAAAAGCTCCGCACCCGCACACGTCACATGACAGCGCGGTTTGGTACACGACAAGACACACGAAAAAGAGGAAACTTTTTTTCATGGTGCTGTAATTACTAATTTGTTCTAAGAAATAAGCATAGTAAACTGTTCTCACGCAGATCTCGCGGATTCCGCAGATCCATAGTGAATGAATATAGCTATGCCCTGATATTAATTCATAAAAATTCCTATTACGATACTTTCGAAAGAGTAACGGTTTTTAGGTTTTTGTTCACGAAAATATGCTCGACACATTATTTTTAATAAAAATCTGCGTAATCAGCGAGATCTGCGGGCAAAAAACCTTACAGAGTCTATGAATGAAATTATCCGACAGCGGGTGGGTGGAAGACGGAACCTGAAAAGGAATTCAGTTCTGTGTTTTGGTAAAAGAAGACAGTTGTTTTTTCTGAAAGAATTTCGATAGTATTTGCTTCAAAATCAGTGATTACCTGTGAATCCGAATTCCAGACGTTTTCTTTCAGCTTTAGAGGCATTTTAGGAACAGGTTGATTTTTCTTTTCCTCCTGTTCCAATTTCTTCAGTTGTTTTGCCAGATAACATTTACCGTCACAATGAAGCATCGGTTTTTTCTTATTGACACAGTATTTGGCTGCGAGTTCGACCTGGTTGTTATAAAACCAGACATTCCATGAGAATGCCGCAATATCCTTCCAAAGCAAGGCCATTACGAAAACAATACTCAATATGCCTGCAGCTTTTTTCAAATCCTCATTAGTAAATCGAAGGGAAAGCTGTTGGATCTGCTTCGTTCATAATAGCGTAAGCTGCCTCAACAATATCATCAATACTCGGCTTGGAGAAATAATCACCGTCAGTTCCGTAAGCCGGCCTGTGATCTTTCGCGCTCAAAGTTACCGGAGCAGAATCCAAATGAACGTATCCGCCTTGTTTAACAAGAATCTGGTCTAACAAAAATGCTGTTGCACCTGAACTTACGTCTTCGTCAACAATCATCAAACGGTTTGTTTTCTTCAAAGACTCGGCAACCATTCCGTTGATATCAAACGGAAGCAGGGTTTGAGCATCGATCAATTCAACTGAAATTCCCATTTCTGTCAATGGTTTTAATGCTGCTTCGCATAAATTGAAAGTGGAACCGTAAGAAACGATTGTCAGATCTGTTCCTTCGGTAACGATTTCAGGAATTCCCAGCGGAGTAGTGAAGCTTCCGATATTTGTAGGCATCTGTTCTTTGATGCGGTAGCCGTTTAGTGGTTCAATGACCAAAGCCGGTTCGTCTGCCTGCATCAGGGTATTGTAGAAACCTGCTGCTTTTGTCATATTTCTCGGAACACACACATGTACTCCGCGAATGGAATTGATAATCATTCCCATTGGTGAACCACTGTGCCAGATTCCTTCCAAACGGTGTCCGCGTGTTGAAATGATTAACGGTGCCTTTTGTCCGCCTTTGGTTCTGTATTGTACAGTTGCTAAATCATCCGACATGATTTGGATTCCGTAAAGCAGGTAATCCAGGTATTGGATTTCAGCAATTGGACGCAATCCGCGCATGGCCATCCCGATTCCCTGTCCGATAATGGTACATTCACGAATCCCGACATCAGATACACGAAGTGTTCCGAATTGTTCCTGTAATCCTTCCAAAGATTGGTTTACACCACCGATCTTTCCTGCATCCTCCCCAAAAATCAATGCTTCCGGGTATTTTTCAAAGATTGCCTTGAAGTTATCCCGTAGAATGATACGGCCGTCTTCCATGTGTCCGCTTCCATCGTAAGCCGGAGCAACTGCTGTTACTTTTAAAGCACTGTTTTCCGAATTGGAGTATAAATAACTGCTGTAACGATCTGCATTGTTTTCAGTTTCCTGTTTCAGCCATGCGATCAAAGCTGTTCTGGATGGCGTATTTTCATCACGAATCAGGCGCAATACTTTTCGAACAGTATTGAAAATATCCTTGCGGATCGGGTTCATGGTTTTTTGAAGCGTTTCGATCTCGCGTTTAATGAAAACTCCGTTAGTGCTTTCATTTGCCAGGACTTCCAAAACACCAACAGCACGTTCCAGGTCCTGTTTCAGATCTTGCGTGAATAGTGTCCACGCTTCTTTCTTTTGTTCGTTTACGTATTCTTTCGCTTCTTTTGTGATTTGCGCTAATTCTTCTTCGGTTGCTAATTTTTGACCGTCAGCGTCAAAATTCAGGATCCATTCTTTGAATTTGTTGATACAATCAAAGTCTGATTCCCATTGCAGGCGTGCTGCATCTTTATAACGTTCGTGAGATCCTGAAGTAGAGTGACCCTGGGGCTGGTTTACTTCTTTCACGTGCACCAATACAGGAATGTGTTCTCTGCGAGCCAATTCAACGGCTTTTTCGTAAGTCTCGCATAAGTGCGCGTAATCCCATCCTTTTGTCACGAAAATTTCATAACCCTTTGAGTTTTCCGTACGCTGCATACCGCTCAATGCTTCGGAAATACTTCCTTTCGTCGTTTGGTGTTCGCGTGGAACTGAAATTCCGTATCCGTCATCCCAAACCGACATAACCATTGGCACCTGTAAAACTCCGGCGGCGTTAATGGTTTCCCAGAAAGGTCCTTCTGAAGTGGATGCGTCTCCGATTGTTCCGAAAGCTACTTCATTTCCTCCGTTCGAGAATTTTTTGAATGCTTCCAGGTCTTTCAATGTCGGGTGTTCACGATATACTTTCGATGCTTGTGCCAATCCCAATAAACGCGGCATTTGTCCGGCAGTAGGAGAGATGTCGGCAGAGGAATTCTTTTGTTTTGTCAGGTCTTTCCAGTTCCCGTTCTCGTCCAGGTTACGCGTGGAGAAGTGTCCACCCATTTGTCTTCCTGCGGATTGCGGTTCAATGATTTCATCTGTATGCCCGAACAATCCGGAGAAATACTCGCGGACATTTAACTGGTCAATGGCCATCATCAGGGTTTGGTCGCGGTAATATCCTGAGCGGAAATCGCCGTCTTTGAACTGTTTTGCCAATGCAATTTGTGCCAATTCTTTTCCGTCACCGAAAATTCCAAACTTTGCTTTTCCGGTAAGAACTTCTTTTCGACCTAAAAGAGATGCTTCTCTTGAGATACTTGCCAAACGAAAGTCTTTCAATACTTCCGATTTGAAGGTGTTAAAGTCGACTGCGATCAATTCTTCCTGGGGTGTTTGTGATGCCATAGCTTTGTTATAAAGTTGCACAAATATACTAAATCTTAGTCAAAGTAGACGCGGGATTTGATTCATAATAGGCCATATTTTACCACCGGGTTATACTTTATAAAGGGGAATTGCTTCCTACTGTAAACTGGTCTTTAAAGCCTGATTTGAGGCTGGAAGAGTTGAATTCCAAAATTCAGAGTTTTTCAAATTTTAGAATTCGATTGTTCGCTAATTTGTGAACAGAATTTTTAGTAACTATCTATTTATTAGTGATTTATTCGATTTTAATTAATTGTTTTCAAATCACTAAATTGTAGAAAAGCAAAA
>NZ_CABHOL010000004.1 GCF_902168135.1 uncultured Fluviicola sp. | reverse complement strand
GTTTCAGGGATATTATGAAATGGTCAATGGAGTGCTTGATCCCAGTAAGCCATATGGCCCATTCAGTTATCCACCAGCTGATCCAGATGGCTTTGTCAGGGTAGTAAAGCTGAAAGTAGTAAAAGGTTCTGATGGTAATTGTAAACTGGTGAGGGAAGTTGTAAGCTATAAGAAGGGAACATCCGTACCATCAACTGTAGGAGGGGCGATGGCCAGTGTAAATGACGAAATAGAGTTTCTGGATAAAGTGCCGGGAGCTGCCACAGATGAGCATCCTATTGAATGTCCGAAAAATCAGCCAGGTGCCACAGGTAATAACTGGAACCTTGATCAGTATGTGCAACATCGTGGAGCCGATCTGGGAAATTTCCTGAGAAAGTCAACGAATAACAATGTAAAGATTATCCTCTATGACTGCGCAACTAATAAAGCTAAATACACCATTGGAAAAAGCGGTGTAGTGAATAAAATTTCGGGGACTGCGCAAGACCAGGAACTCAATTCTTTTAATAATCCAACTTCTTCAGACCCGGATGTACTTATTAAAGGGTGCATTGATAATGCCGGGAAATGGAATTATGACCTGAAGTTAAACCCCGCAAAGGAAGGACAAGGTCAGGTCCATCCGAAAATGCAGGCTAAACTGACCCAGATCAAAGAAGTAATAAGGAAGCATGCTGATGAAGAGGTTAAACTATTGAAGAAAGTTGGTACGATGAACCTTAATGAAGCTGCGAAAATTGACGCCGGAAATGGAGAATATTTCAAAAAAGCAAATATGGATCTATTCCAGTCACTTGCTGCGATTTGTGATATCGGCAAATCAATGATTAAAACTGGAGCCATGCCTGAAACCGTGTGGGATCAAGGCAGAAGAGCTGCAGGAGTTCCTGCACCTACTGGAGTAAAAGCAAATTTTGATGCCAGTCCTTTCAGCCTGCCGTCAGCTGCAGCCGGCTGTACCGATCAGATTGGCGACGAAATCACTGGCGTAGTTCAGCTCGTTGAGACAGCTTATGAATGTATCCGGCATCCCCGTCAAACTTTCACGAGCCTCTGGGACGGAGTAAAAGGAATGGACAGTGAAAAGATCAAGCAAATCCTTAGTAATGCCAGCGGACACGCAAATTATGTTGCTGGAGGAGACCGTAAGTGGTATCAGGGAGGGAAACATGGAGTACAAGCTTCCATGATTCTGATTTCAGGGTTGAAGACTATTACAAAGGGAATTGATGTAGTCAAGAAATCCGGAGATAATATAAGCGATATTCAGAAGTTTATACCTGAGGGATCTACCAATCATCCGGCTTCGACTGCACTCAAAAATGCATCGGATAACGGACTGGTTGTTGAAAAGATCAATGACAAAAGGTTGTTGACAAAGAATGTGGATGGTGGTGAAAATGTGATGGTTGTTGTTGAGAAAAATGCTGCTGATACAAGAGTGTATAAGTATAATAAGAACGACTATAAGGATGCAAATGGCAACCTGCCTACCGATGCACAGGTGGAGCAATTTGTTAAACAGGATTTGAACGAGGTGCAAATGCCGCCACACACATCACAGCCACCTGATTTCCCTGACCAGGGGCCGCCAGCAACTAATGTCAGTTATAACCCACAGGGCAGGAAAAATTTGGGCTGGAATAAGGAACTCAATGATCTTCCACTAAAGACGAATCATACATATGTTACAAAACATGCATCCTTTCTTACGGATGCAAATGGAAAAGTTACCAAAGTAGAGATTCCGACTCTGCAAAAAGACCCTAACTTTGATTACAACAATCTCAGAAATACTCATCAACAAAAAAAGGCAGTCTTGGATAAAAATGGGATACATGGTACAGATCAGGGAGGGCATTTATTGGGAAGTCAATTTGGTGGACCAGGTGAGCAAATTAACCTTGTTCCAATGAAGCAATCCCTTAATCAACCTCCAGGCGAATGGTGGCAAATGGAACAAAGTTGGGCAACGCAGGTTAGCAATGGAATAAGTATCACAAATATCAAAATTGAAGTAGTTTACGGAACAAATTCAAGGCCTACTGGGTTTAATGTGGAGTGGTTTGAGAATGGAACAAAACGAACTAAATTTCACAATAATAACTGATATGGAAAAGTTGCTTAAAGATGTCTCAGAAACAATAGTTGAAAAAATGAGGGTGCAGAACCCCACATGGAAAACATACTATTATAAAGTTAATGCAGCACCATCTCCAAATGATAGTTACAGCATGGAACAAGTGAATTTAGATGACCCGTCGAACCAGGAATATGATTCAGTCTGGTTTTCGGAACTGTCTTTAAAAATGGCGGATATTTTTCGGAATGCTAATAAAGAAAAATTGATTAATGTACTCAAAATCCATGTTGAAGACGAAAAAATATGCAACATTGAGTTGTATTGGGACCAAGCAGTAAAAGATGAGTACGAGAAGTATATTCCTGCGAGCATGAGGGGGAAATATCATATTTGGTATATGCCTCAAAGTGAACCAAGTCCGCCGCAAGAAACATATGAAATGGGTATGCTAAAAAAACATATTGAACTCTTACCCAAGGAAGAGCCCGCTGTTTCACAATCAGAGCTTGCGGAAAAATCACTAGAAGAACTTTACAGATTATTCGACCCTTACATCAGAGACAATACAACGACACTTTGGGATGGTGGTTTAATTGAAATCAAGGAAAACTATTCGCGGGAATATAGCGGTGAAATTATGCTATACTATTTCCATCCTGAAGATTCAATCAAGTTGAGATCTAGTTATGCTCAAATCGATTTGCCTAATGTGACGGAAAGAATGATAAGTATTTACCAGGCAATCCAATTAGCAACTAAGCTTATAGATCCTGGTGTGAAATGGAATTCCTTATATGTTTCCATTGAAAAAAATGGAATAATTGAAGCGAATTATGAGATGAACGGAGAAGAAGTTTTCATTAAGTAACAAGTGCGTTTTGACTTTTTCATTATACACAGTTATTTAAAAAATCGACGATGGCGTTTTGGCGTATTGTTCATGTCACACACGAACAAAAAAAATTAAATGAAAGACATATTGAATGAGCTACGAGCAAAGCTGATCAGATTGTTAAATGAATCACTAAATCGAGATTGGTCTTCATTAGAAATAATAATAGACTTTCCCCCATTTATCAACAGAGGATTTAAGACCTTCCAAATTCCGAAAGATGATGCTGGAGAGGTAATTAAAAACATGAGAGTAGTTCGTTTTAACGACGATTACATTAAGTCATTCTATAATGCAATTTTTAGTTTAAATCAGGATTCGAAATACAATCGAATAATATTTTTAGCGGAGAAAAGAAACGTGGAGGAAGCCACTATAAAGATTCTTTTCGATAATGATGTAAGTGAAGATTTTTTTAAACCTATCTCAAAATCTGAACTTGACCAGCTAATACCATGGTGGCGAAATCCTGAAGAAGTCAAAGATCTGGAGGTTGAACACCTGTCTATGGAGCCTATGAATAAAATTTCCGAACCCGAAGCTTCCCCATCAGCCAACAAACCTGACCAAATTCAGACTTTGCCAAAAGTAGGAGTAAAATTCAACACTGCAGCACTTACACTTGACAAAGCTTTCGAGGAATTGAACAAAGCAGTAACCTATCCTAATGATCCTCTCTGGGATGGTGGCTATTATTCCATTACCTACGAGAGCGCACGCTGGACCGGCGACTGCGGCTTATACCTGTTCAATTCTCTGGAAGGCAAGGAGAAAAAATGGCGTGCAGATGAAGTTCCATGTAAATTGTCTATCACCGAAGAGATGAAAGTATTGTTTCTGTTCATCCAGGAAGAATATACAAAAAGTAATCCAACTGTATTTTATGACACGCTGTTTGTTACCGTACAAAGCGATGGTAAGAGGTATACGACTAACTTTGAGCTCGAAGGCGTAGAAGTTTCACCTAACGCCCCGCCATCACCAGATGTTATAGACGCGGCATATCTTTGCCAAAACCTACAAAACTGTTTGGCCTATAACGCTCCGGAAAATTTCCAGTGGATCTGGGAAGTACTGAAAAAAACACAAACGGCAGAAGGCAAAACACAGC
>NZ_CABHOL010000003.1 GCF_902168135.1 uncultured Fluviicola sp. | reverse complement strand
AATTGCATGGTATGGAAACAATTGGTCTGCGTTATTTCAATGTATTCGGCCCTTTCCAGAACCCGAATGGTGTTTATGCTGCCGCTATTCCGAAATTTTTGGATAAAATGCTCCGGGGTGGTGAGATCGTGGTCAACGGAGATGGAGAGCAATCACGTGATTTTACTTATGTGAAAAATGCAATTCACGCAAACCTGCTGTCCCTAATCTCAGAGAATGATCAGGCATTCGGACAAGTTTATAACGTAGCTTGCGGGCGCAGTTTGACTTTAAATACTGTGATTGAAAGCCTGCAGGAAGGATTGAAAGAATTGGGAATGACACCGAAACATACTCTGACTTATGGTCCGCCAAGAAAAGGTGATATCAAAGATTCATTGGCCTCAACAGCTAAGATGGAGCAATATTTGAATTATAAACCCGTATATACTTTTGAAGAAGGGATCAACGAATACCTTCGTCATGTGTTACAATGCAAATAAAAGCGCTCAAATCTGACTTTGTAAAATCAGTACTTACTTTAATGACAGGTACTGCAATTGCTCAGTTGATCGCTTACCTCATTTATCCTGTCCTTACACGGATTTATTCCACTGCCGACATGGGTGAGTTGGGAGTTTATACTCGTTTGGTGGCTTTTATTGCGGCCATTGCTACTGCACGCTATGAAGCAACCTTGCCGATAGCTAAACAGGACAATCATGCATTTTCACTGTACCGCTTATCGTTTCGGATTTCACTGATCGTATTGACTGCAGTTTTTTTAGTAGGAATGACCTATTTCCTCTTTAAGCCTTACAATTTCTCTAATTATGTCTTCCTGATTGTTTCCGTATTGAGCGCTTATGTGAGTGTTTGGATCAATCTGGGAACGAATTGGTCTGTCCGGAAGAAACTTTTCAGACAGATTTCTGTTCAGCGCATGGTGAACTCTGTTTCCGTGAATTTTCTCCGTTTGATCTTTGGAGTGTTGAATTGGGGAGCATTCGGATTGATCTTCGGAACATTGCTTGGTTCGTTTTTGTCCATTTTTGCGTTCGTAAAAACCTTTTTATCGAATAAGAAAGGTCATGCTTCTACCGCTGATTTGAGAAGAATGCGCATCCTGGCAAAGGAATACAGATCATATCCGGCTGTTTACCTGCCGCATGTTTTACTTGATTTGGCGGTTGATCTGGCATTGGCAGCGTTGATTGTTGAGTTTTACGGCAAGGGGACATTCGGTTCGTATAGCTATGCTTATTTGATGCTGAAGTTGCCTTTGGGATTATTCGGACAATCGTTGGGACAGGTTTTCTTCAATAAGAGCTCCGAAATGTTTCATAAAAAACAATCAATTTATGCATTGACGCTTAAAACAATTCGAACATTATTCTTTCTTTCCATTGTTCCGTTTACGGTGCTTTTCTTTTTCGGAAGTGAATTGTTCGGATTTGTTTTCGGAGAACGTTGGGCTGAAGCAGGAAGAATAGCAGAAATACTGGCTCCGGCACTGATGTTGAATTTTATGGTTTCCCCGATTTCGTCTTTGTCGCTTGTTTTGTCAAAGCAGAAACTCATGTTTGGTTTCGGATTGGCGGTTGCGTTTTTCCAGCTCTTCAATTTCGGGGTGCTTCCAATCCTGTTGAGCCTGTTGGATAAATTTCAGATCACAAATCGTAGTTTTGACCCTTTCCATTGGATACTGGGTTTTAATTCAATCCTGCTCTCTGTTGTTTACCTGGTGATCATTCTGCTCTTTTTGAGAATGACCAAAAGGATGCATGCGGATGGGCATAAACAGTATATTTGATAGTAGATCCAAAGTTCAAGAGTTCAAAAGTTCAAACGTGGAATTTTGATGAATTGGAACCTTTTGAACACTTTTAACCTTTTGAACTTGTATGATAGTAATTGTAGATTATGGTTTGGGAAATTTGGGTTCGATCCGGAACATGCTTGAGTTTATCGGATTTGATGCAGTTGTCTCAAGCGATAAAGAAACCGTTTTAAAAGCAGACAAGTTGATACTTCCGGGAGTAGGATCGTTTGATCAGGGTATGATAAACCTGCGTGAAAGGGAATTAATCCCGGTTTTGAACCAGCGCATATTGACGGATAAAGTACCTATTTTGGGAATTTGTTTGGGAATGCAGCTCTTTGGTTTAAAAAGTGAGGAAGGAAGCCTTCCTGGGTTGTCCTGGCTCGAACTGGAAAGTAAAAAATTCAATCCTCCCGACCCGCTATTGTTTCCGGTTCCGCATTTAGGCTGGGAATATGTTTCTGTTAAGAACAACGGTAGTAAGCTTTTAAAAGGATTCGATGATGAAACAAAGTTCTATTTTGCCCATTCCTATTATGTCAGCTGTAAAAACCGCGAAGAAGTTCTTTTGGAAGCAAATTACATCCATTCTTTTGACGCATCTGTCCAAAAAGAGCACATTGCAGGGGTTCAGTTTCATCCGGAAAAAAGCCACAAGCACGGCATGCAGTTATTAACCAATTTTGTTTCACATTTCTAATGGCTTTACCAAGATGTATTCCGGTGCTTTTGCTTCAGGGCGGAGCTTTGGTAAAAACCGTACGGTTCCAAAATCCAAGATATATCGGCGATCCGTTAAATGCCGTCCGGATTTTCAATGAAAAAGAAGTGGATGAATTGGTTTTCCTGGATTTGGATGCTTCTGTCAAAGGAACTTCGATCCCGTTTCAGCTGCTGGAAGAAATTTCGGGAGAATGTTTTATGCCTTTATCTTACGGAGGAGGGATAAAAACTATGGAAGATATTCGCCGGATCATCCAAATCGGGATTGAAAAAGTAATCATTGGAACCGAAGCGGTAGAGAACCCGGCATTTGTAAAACAAGCGGTTGTAGAATTCGGAAGTTCCACTATTTGTGTTTCACTGGATATTCAAAAAACAGCCATCGGTTATCAACTCTATACGCGGTCGGGAACAAAACTAATACAGAAAGATCCGATTGATTTTGCACAGGAATTAGAGAAATTCGGCGTTGGTGAGTTATTGGTCCATTCGATCGATAGAGAAGGAATGCAGAATGGTTATGACCTGGATTTGGTCCGTACGCTTCGTAAGGTTGTGAAAATCCCGATTATAGCAAGTGGCGGTGCAGGAACATTGGAACATTTGTGTGAAGGTGTTCAAAACGGGGCTTCTGCAGTTGCGGCGGGAAGTATGTTTGTGTTCTATGGAAGACATCAGGCGGTATTGATTTCTTACCCGGATCAGACCGCTTTAAAAAGAATTTATTCAAGTATTCAAAGGAAATAACTTATTTTGTTCTCGATGGGAAAATTGAAAATTGTCACAATACTCGGAGCCAGACCTCAATTCATTAAGGCTGCGGCGGTTTCTTCTGTATTCAGTGAACATTTTGAAGAAATCTTAGTGCATACCGGTCAGCATTATGATCCCAACATGTCGAATGTTTTCTTTGAAGAACTCCATATTCCCAAACCAAAATACCATTTGGAAATAGGTTCGGGGTCACATGGGGTTATGACGGGAGCAATGCTCACAAAAATCGAAGAAGTACTCGAAACCGAAATGCCGGATTTTGTGCTGGTTTACGGTGATACGAATTCTACGTTAGCGGGAGCTTTGGCCGCTTCAAAAATGCTTATTCCGGTTATTCATGTGGAAGCTGGTCTTAGAAGTTTTAATAAGGCCATGCCCGAAGAGCAAAATCGCATTTTAACCGATCATATATCCCAATTATTGTTTGCGCCCACACAAACTGCAGTGAAAAACCTCAAACATGAGGGAATCAGCAGTGGTGTGCACCTGGTGGGAGATGTCATGTATGACGGAATCTTGTATTTCAGTGATATTGCCAGGAAAAAAAGCACTATTTTGTCAACTTTGGGGCTTTCCGAAAAGGAATACATTCTTTGTACAGTCCATCGGGCAGAAAACACCAATGATCCGGAACGGTTAAAATCAATAGTAAACGGGTTGAATGCCGTTCGAGAGAAAATCGTGTTGCCGCTTCATCCACGGACAAAAAAATGCCTGCAGGTTTATGGGATACAGCTTGCAGATCATATTCAGGTTATTGATCCCCTTGGCTACCTGGATATGGTAATGCTTGAATCATCTGCCAAAAAGATAGTGACAGACAGTGGTGGAATCCAAAAAGAAGCCTTTTTCCTGGGGGTGCCCTGTATAACTTTGAGAGAAGAAACCGAATGGCTGGAAACTGTTGAGAATGGCTGGAATGTGCTGGTTGGTGCAGACGAACAAAAAATAGTTGGTGCCATTACGGGTTTTAATCCCCATGAAGAGAGAGGCAATTATTTTGGAAAAGGAAATGCTGCTGCTGAAATTGCAGCCATTATTCGTAATACACTAAAGAATTAAAATGAATACAATCAAGTTGTCTGTCATTATTCCGTGCAGGAATGAAAGTATTTATATCGAAGAATGTATCCATGCAATTTATGCATCACAAATCTCCGATCAGGTGCAGATTTCCGTTTTTATTGTGGATGGAATGTCTGATGACGGAACCCGCGAAAAGATTCATTCATTACAGGCGACATACGAAACCCTGAAGTTGATCGATAATACCAGGCAATTGACTCCATATGCATTTAATTTGGGTATTTATGCGGATATGGCTGCTGATTACATCCAGATTGTCGGAGCAAGACATATTTTAAGCCCGAATTATTTGAGCGAATGTCTGAACCAATTGCAAACCGATTCCGCTACCTGGTGTGTCGGTGGAAAGATCGTTAACCAATACATCAATAAAACAGGGGAACACATTGCGAAAGCCATGTCGACCAGTTTTGGAATGGGATTGGGGAATTTCCGGACGTTAAACGAATCGGGTTATACGGATACAGTTACCAGCCCGATGTACCCGATGTGGGTTTTTGAGAAGATTGGGTATTTTGACGAAGAATTGGTGCGCAATCAGGACGATGATTTTAACTACCGGGTCTCGAAAAACGGAGGTAAGATTTTTTTTCATGCGGGTATTCATCTTAAATATTACGTTCGTGGAAATTTGAAACAACTGTGGAAACAATTCATGCAGTATGGCTATTGGAAAGTATATGTAAATAAGAAACACAAAGCTGTTACGACACTTCGGCAGTTGGTTCCGCCGTTATTTGTATTGTTTTTAATACTCCTCCCGTTTTCATTTTTGGTCCATCCGCTAATTGGCATGATAGGGCTTGGGTTCCTGGGACTCTATGTGCTTTTGGACCTGCTGGTGACCACAAAAATTGCCGAAGGAGTTTCTGAATTCAATAAAATCCTGATCATTTTTCCCATCCTGCATATCAGTTACGGTTGGGGATACCTGAAAGGAATAGCAGCCTTTTTGATTGCTAATAAGAAGCCAGGGGACAAGTACAAAAAAATGTCCCGATAAAAACTATTTTTTACCTTTGAATTTAAATTTTCCAAATGATTCCATTTTCACCGCCCCGCATAGATCAGCGCGTAATCGATGAGGTAACAAGTGCCTTAACTTCCGGCTGGATCACAACCGGTCCGAGAACAAAGCTGTTCGAAAAACAATTGACCGAATATTGTGGCAATAAATGCACGGTTGCCGTTTCTTCCTGGACAGCGGGAATGGAAGTAGTACTGCGTTGGTGGGGAATCGGTCCGGGTGATGAAGTGATCATTCCTGCGATTACATACTGTGCTTCGGCAAACGTAGTGATACATACAGGTGCAAAACCGGTGATGGTAGATATCAATCCGGATGATTTTAATATTTCAGTGGAAGCAATCCGGAAAGCAATTACTCCAAGAACCAAAGCGATTATGCCTGTTGATATTGCAGGATTTCCCTGTGATTATGATGGGATTTTTGAAATTGTGAATGATCCGGAGATCAAAAGCATGTTCCAGCCGAATTCGGACTTCCAAAAACAATTGGGACGTATCCTGGTTGCAGCAGATGCCGCGCACTCTTTCGGTGCGACTTATGGCGGAAAACGCTCGGGAGCAATTGCAGACGTAAGTTGTTTTTCTTTTCATGCTGTAAAAAATCTTACGACGGCTGAAGGAGGTACCATGTCCATTAACCTGCCTGATGGGTTTGATCACGCCGAAATTTACAAAGACCTATGCGTGAAGATCCTTCACGGACAAAATAAAGATGCTTTGGCGAAAGCTCAGAAGGGCAACTGGCGCTATGACGTAACGGAGCCCGGATTCAAATGCAATATGACAGATATTCAGGCGGCAATCGGTTTAGTGGAACTGGACCGTTTCCAGGAGAATTTAGACCGGAGAAAAGCCATTTGCCTGGCTTATAACGAAGGATTGAAAAATGAATCCTGGGCGGTTCTACCGAAAATGAAGGATGAGAAACGCGAAACCTGCTATCATTTATACCAGCTTCGCATAGCAGGTGCTTCAGAGCAGCAAAGAGATGCAATTATTCAGGCAATCTTTGATCAGGATGTTTCTGTGAATGTTCATTTTCAACCGCTTCCTGTTTTGACAGCTTACAAAAGCAGAGGTTACAAGATGGAAGATTACCCGGAAGCCTGGGATAAATACTCCAATGAGATTACTTTGCCGGTTTATTTTGACCTGACGGATGCACAAGTACAAATCGTAATCCGGGCTGTTAAAAATGCAGTAAAACAAGTGATGGGATAATGAAACGTCTTTTTGACATATGCGTTTCTTTCTTGGTGCTGATGCTCTTTCTGCCATTCGGGATCCTGATATCCATTGCGATTCTTTGCGAAAGTAGGGGTGGTGTTTTTTACAGGCAGCAGCGTGTTGGAAAGAACGGTATTCCTTTTTGTTTGTGGAAATTTCGAACCATGCGTGTTAATGCGGATAAGCTGGGAAAACTGACAGTTGGCATGCGCGACCCGAGAATTACACGGGTGGGCTACTTTATCCGCAAATCAAAGCTCGATGAATTTCCGCAGTTTATCAATGTTTTAATGGGGGAAATGAGTGTGGTTGGTCCGCGCCCGGAAGTGCAGGAATACGTAGATCTGTATACACCGGAACAGCGTGAGGTACTTTCTGTAAAACCAGGGATTACCGATTATGCGTCATTGGAATATTTCAAGGAGAATGAGTTGCTGGGCCAATCTGAAAACCCGCGGGAAACTTACATCCATGAAATTATGCCGGCCAAAATCGCGTTGAATAAAAAATACATCGCAAATCCAACCTTAAGACAGGATATCAAGATTATGTGGCTGACGTTTTTGAAAATGGTTAAATAGTTCAAATGTTCAAATGTTCAAATGTTCAAATGTTCAAATGTTCAAATGTTCAAATGAAATATTTAAACTCTTTGAACCTTCGAAGTTCGAAGAACGAAGAAGATTTGAACTCTTTTTGAACCTTACTTCTTAAACACCAGATAAACCGCAATCAAAATCAGCAAAAAAGCCAGTGCGTGATTCCATTTGAGAGCTTCATCCTTAAAAAAGATCAGGGAAAAGACCATGAAGATGAGTATGGAAGCAACTTCCTGGATAATTTTCAACTGTATAAGTGAAAACGGACCGCCATTTCCCTGGTATCCCAGTTTGTTTGCAGGAACCATGAAAATGTATTCAAAAAAAGCAATTCCCCAACTGATCAGGATCGTTGTGGCGAACACCCAAAAACCGGTTTTCTTTGCCTCCGGATTTTCCCTTAAATGCCCGTACCAGGCGTAAGTCATGAATGAATTGGAGATAAGCAGTAATGCAATGGTAAGAAGCGCTCTCATGATTCGTTTTTCTTACAAATGTAAAATATGCTTATGAACTCTGATAGAAGGTAGGTACGTAATGCATTGTGTACCTACCGATATTGTCAATTCTTATAAACGTTTTTCTTTTCGATACGTCCGTCGACACTCTCGATGTATACAAAAATCCATCCTTGCGGAAGATCATGTAATGAGAAACACCAATTCGGCATCGCATGATTTTTCAAAACCTGGCCGTTCAGATCGATCAAAGTAATGTCTTTAATCTCGATAGAGGAAGTAACCATTAATAAGTCACTGGTTGGATTCGGATAAACTTTTAAGTCCCAGGAAGGTAATAATTGACTCTCTTCCGGTGGTTCCGACATTTGTGCGTGTAACGAAGTGGAAATAAGGAATAGTCCACTTAGTAAAACTAAGGTTTTCATGGTATTTTGGATTTAACCTTATAATTCCCGAAAATTTTGAATGTTACATTATTTCGATAAAAAAGTTCAAAAGTTCAAAAGTTCAAAAGTTCAAAAGTTCAAAAGTTCAAATAACCCCTTAAAAGTATTTTGCTTTAAACCCTTTGAACCTTTTTGAACATTTTCTACTTTTAAAGCATGGTAAAACCCATTAAACTCTCAGAAGCAAATGCCGATTTTTTTGACCGGGTGTACCAGGTTGTACAATTAATCCCGAAGGGAAGAGCGACTTCTTACGGTGCCATTGCCAAATACCTGGGTGCAAAAAGTGGGAGCCGGATGGTTGGCTGGGCAATGAACGCCGCGCATAATATTCCGGATGTACCTGCTCAGAGAGTGGTAAATCGAAATGGCATGTTGACAGGAAAAATGCATTTTGAAACACCCACACAAATGGAAGAACTGCTTCTCATGGATGGTATTTCCGTTGAGAACGACCAAATCGTTAATTGGAAAGAAGTTTTTTGGGACCCCTTAACGGAGTTGAAGATTGACTAAGGGAACTTTGAAATAAGTTTTTGATCATCACTAACCCTGATTTCGCAATCACTGCGGTAATCAGCAATCTGTTCATTGAAGAGTTCTTCATTCCCGGAAAGATGTGCGCGGAATGAAAGTTCCTTTTGAATAGCTTCAAGGGCCGCATAACTGTAAGAAATGGTTTCCATTTCTCCCATTTGGTTCAGTAAGTTCCGCTCTTTCTCGACTAATTTTTTTGCATGCTCAACCTGGCGCTCATATTCCGACTGGCATGAACTCATTAACGCAAGAATTGAAATGACTTGTAGTAGATTTTTCCATCTCATGTATCAAAGGTAAGCACAATTCAATTAATTAAAAAAATCTGTTGTTTTCCCAAAACAGTTAAATATTCATTTTTTCTGATAAAATATTCAAATTAATAAACACACCATTCCATTTTACACTCAAGAATCCTGCTTACATTTGTAAAAGCATGATTTTGGTAACCGGTTCAACTGGACTTCTCGGATCACATGTAGTGGTTGAATTGCTTCATAAAGGCTATGAGGTAAGAGCGCTATATCGTGATGAGACAAGGAAACAGGTTGTTTATCGATTACTGGATTTTTATTATCCGGAAGAAAAAGAGACGCTGCTTCAAAATCTGTACTGGTTTAAGGGAGATGTTCTTGACCTGTCAGATGTGGCGGATTCTCTGGTTGGAATCGCAAAAGTGGTTCACTGTGCAGCTCTTGTTTCTTTTCACCGCAGGGATTTTAATATGCTTTTCAAAGTCAATAGACGTGGAACCGCCAATATGGTCAATTTCGCACTGGATGCTAATGTTAGCCAATTCATTCATGTGTCTTCCACTGCAGCTATAGGAAGTGATTCTCAATTTACCGATGGTTTAAAACGCGAAAGCAACAGATGGAATCCTAATGATGAGGTAAGCGGTTATTCGCTGTCAAAATTCAGTGCGGAAAAGGAAGTCTGGAGGGCAAGTGAAGAAGGCTTGAATGTTTCAATTGTAAATCCGAGTGTGATGTTTGGTCCCGGCTCATGGGAAGAAAGCTCACTCAAAATCTTTAGAACCCTCCATGAAGGATTGAAGTACTATACGAAGGGTTCCAATGCGTTTGTAGATGTGCGGGATGTTACAGCGGTGATCCTAAGACTTATTGAAACGGAAAATACAGGCGAACGCTACCTGGTAACCGGTTCCAATTTGACGTTCAAAGAATTGTTCGATCAGATTTGTAAGCAGTTGGGTGTTAAAGCTCCATCTAAATTGGCAGGACCATTCTTAACGGGTTTAGCCTGGCGTTTATCAGGAATTATCGGAAGGATCCGGGGGAAAAGACCTACAATCACCAAAGAAAGTGCCCGGAGCTCGCAAAATGATTCCAAATTTTCCAATGAAAAACTGCAGCGTGATTTTCCGGATTTTGAATTTACTAAACTGGAAGATACCATCTCTATTACAATAAAAGGACGGTTTTAGTATTCAATATTTTGAATTAGTTCTTGCTGTTAAATAAATCGGTATTGATCTGTTCTATGTAATTCAAAAGCTTTTCACGTCCGAATTGTGATTCGCTGGAAGTCGTAAATACCGGAGGCAGGGCTTCCCAATACTTCAACATTTCTTTTTTATAAGCAGCAAGGTTTTTCTGAAGCGCTGAGCTGGAAAGTTTGTCAATTTTGGTAAAGACCATGGAGAAAGGCAGCTGTTCTTCAGCACACCAGGTCATGAATTCCAGGTCGATTTTTTGTGGTTCCAAACGTGAATCGATCAAAACAAAGATGTTAATCAGCATTTCACGCTTGGTCAAATACTCGGAAATGAATTTTTCCCACTGATTTCTGCTCGATTTGGAGGCTTTTGCATATCCGTAACCCGGAAGATCGACCAAATACCACTCATCATTGATTAAAAAGTGATTGATTAACTGTGTTTTTCCCGGTTTTCCGGAGGTTTTGGCAAGGTCCTTTTTATCGACTAACATGTTGATCAAAGAAGATTTTCCTACGTTCGATCTTCCGATAAATGCATATTCCGGTTTGCCATCTGTCGGACAAAGTTTAATATCGGTATTACTGATAACGAATTTGGCTTCTTTGATAATCATTGCTCATTTGTATTTGGCTGCAAAGTTACGAGAATAATTTGGCTTTTATCGGTTTGAGTTTCGGACAAGAGCATGGAATCCTCATTCTCGCTCTCATTTTCATTCTGTAGTAAAATACGGCAAATGAAGTATTGAATGGTTTCTTTCGATGGGATAAGTTTGCGGTAACCAATAAATGATATCCTATGAAAAATTCAAAAACAACCTTATTTGTTTTGCTCTGTTCGCTGAGTGTGGTTATGTCTGCCTGTAAAAAAGAAGATATTATCCCTGAAGAACCGACGCCAGCCCCCGTAAGTACACCGGCAGGGAGCACAACGCCTGTGCCAGCCAACGCCGACGGTGTTATGTGGGCGATCAAATCTTCCAGTACTGTTCAGGGCTTTACTATTGAAATCGGCACTGCGGTGGGGGTTTTTATGAACGGAACAACTGATTTAGTAGATGTGGGTGCTGTTTCGGTGAATTCCCAAAACCTGACAAAAGCTTCTAATAATGCATATACTTTTACCCCGGGTCAAACAATGCCTACCGGATTGGATTTCTCTTCCGCTACGGATTGGTCTGTTGCAGGAGGAAGCGGACATACCGGATTTACCTACGATGCGGGTTCGCTGGTGTTCCCAACAGGGTCTGCAATTACAAGTTCTGCTACTGTAAACAGAGCAAACGGTTATACGTTGACTTCATCTAATGTTTCAGGAGCTGATTCTACCCTGTTTATGGTGGGGAATGTATCTAAAACAGTCGTTGGAAGTGCTAACTCCTGTACATTCTCGGCTTCTGAGTTGAGCGGATTAAGCGCTGGTAGTTCGGTGGTGATGATTGTTCCTTACAAATTAATGCAGGCAACAATTAACGGGAAGAATTATTACTTCGGAAAAGAACGTGTGAACCAATTGGCCGTTACAATCGAATAATTAAAACCAAAACCAACCTGTAAACGTGGGAGAGAGTTATCTTCCACGTTTTTTGTTTCTGAATTTTCGGAATACCTTTGCGGGCTTAAGTGGGAATTTTGAACAAAGAATCAGTTAAAGTGCTTTTTGAAGACGAATGGTGTTTGGTAGTTTTTAAGCCGAATAACCTGATCGTACACCATTCTTACTATGCGCGGAACATCGAAGAAACATCCTTGACTGATTTGATCAGGGAGCAGGGGTGGTCTGAAGCTTGTCCGGTGCACCGCCTGGATAGAAAAACGTCCGGATTGCTGTTGTTTGCAAAACAACCGGCCTGGGTGTCTGATTTCCAGAGTTTATTTAAGAACGGGGCAATCGAGAAGAAGTACCTGGCGCTGTTGCGGGGTCATTTGGAAGCTGAAGGAGAGATCAGTTCACCGGTGAAAAATGACCGGGGGAATTATAAGGAAGCCAAAACTTTATTCAAATGCCTGGAGCATTTTGACAGGGATTATGTTATTCCTCCTTATGAAAAGCAGCGTTACAGTTTGGTGGAAATGATTCCCGTAACGGGGAGAATGCATCAATTACGCATTCATGCCAATAAGATAGCTCATCCGATTATCAATGATCCCAAATACGGGAATCGGCATCACAACCATTATTTTCAAAATGAGCTTGGGATCCATGAATTGTTCCTGCATGCCAATAGTTTGAAGTTTGAACACCCGTTTGCAGGTGGTCAAATCGCTTTGCAGGTACCGCTTCCTGATTTTTGGAGAACATTTTTAGAGCCTTAACAGCATGCTTGTTTTACTTGTCTCCAATAAGGCACAGCTTGCATTTGAAGCAAAAAAGAAAAAGCCCCGATATCGCTACCGAGGCTTTTCTACTACAACTTAACCTAACTAACTCTTGCGTAAGAGTATCTTAAAGACTTGCTATTTTGCGCTGTTTGAATAGCAAGTACTTTCTATCTTTAGTATCGAATAGTGTCTTCCTGGTGAATAGACTGGAAAATTAATTTGTTGTTCTAAATTTCCCAGTCATATTCAATTTTTTAAAAGTCATCTAATACCTGCCAGACAACGCTCCTGTTTCCTTGACAAACGGTGTGCCCAAATCAGTTTTCCGACTCTTTTTGCGAATAGTGTATGACAAAGGTAAATACTTTGTAAAGCCTGTGCAACCGTATAAATACTGAAAATGCAAATGTGGTTTTCCGCAAGTAAAACGATTTTGTATCAAATAATTTGATGAACTTGTAATTCAAGCTCCTCAAAACTAATATGATCCAGTTGCGGATCAAGTTCAAGAACTGCCTGATCGAATTTTAATTGAATCAATATATCTTCAGGAATTGTTTCAATGTTTTCAACCGATTTCTGCTGGTAAGCCCGCAGAATGCTTTTTGATTTGCTGGCCCAGGAGCCGATCGTAACCCCGATGTAAAGAATTCCTGCGAATCGCTTGGAGCATCCGCCATAAATGCAGGCTTCATAGAACATTTTGTCGGCGGCCCGTCTTTCATTATAGCTGATAGGATCAGGATTGGTGCCTTCCCCTACAAAATAATCATGAATAATGGACGCGAACCGATAAGGTCCAACATAAGGGCATCCGACAGAGCTCCATAGAGGTTTTGGAATGGTGGCTCCATTTAGAAAACTTCCTTTCGGTGCCAGCCAGGTTTTTCCGGAGCTGTCAATGAAACCGAAATCTTCCATCAGTTTCATGTTTCGTTCTCCTTCCCATAAAGTAAGTGGTGTTCCGATAAATTGTTCCATAAGTAAATAGTGTTAATGCCTTAAAACTATTAAAAATTAACAGTTTACAAAGGTTTCTTGCTTTTTTTTCGTCAGGTGAAAATGTCAGTTCCAGAAGGAAATGAAAAAAATCTGCCCGAAATCCACCCATTCCCACAGAAGTTGTTGAAAAATAATACAGAAGAAGATGAAAAAAAGGTATAAATTGAGTGAAGTAATTGAAAACGTGGCAAAAAGAAGACTCATATTAAAATATCAATCACTCTCAGGATTGCTTGCAAGCGAAAAAACTAACTCGATGATTTGGTTCGAGTCCAGTTTGGAAAAGGACTTTGCAATTGCACTGGAATTCCATACGTTGGTTAACTATTATGAGGAGCAGCCGCTGGTGATTGAATATTGGGACGGTGAAAAATTGCGAACTTATACTCCTGATTTTCTTGTTCATTTCCACGAAAACGAAAATTTTAAATCATGGCTTTGTGAAGTCAAGTATAAAGCAGATCTCCGTGACAATCTTCCTAAGTACAAGATGAAGTTTAAAGCGGCCATGGATTATTGCAAACAGCAGGGCTGGGAGTTTAAGTTGATCACTGAAGATTATATACGGACGACATTCCTAGAGAACGCGAAATTCCTGATGCGCTATAAATACGATATGGTCGATCAGGGTTGTTACGCACGAATGATGAAAACCATGCAAGATCTGCGATTCACTACTCCGGAGGAATTTATGTTAACGTTGAAAGATGCTCATTTCAATGTGAAGGGCCGTTGTTTATATGCTCTTTGGTACGCTATAAAGATCGGAGAGGTTAATTGTGACACGACTCAAAAACTCACGATGAAAACGGAAATATGGCCCACAACTATAAAATCTATTGTTGATTAATGGAAGAAAGAAAAAACGTCGGGAAACAATACTACTACAATTCCGAGAAGGTTTTGTTAGAGAAATTCCTGGATTTCAAAAAGGGAATTGTGCGTAATGTTCACACACAAGAACTTGAGATTGTAGAGTTGTCTCAGCTGATGACTTCAAATGAAGAGAGTTCTGAAGAGCCACTTTTTCTTGAGGGAGTTTCAGACAAAGATTGGGAAATTGCACAGCAGCGTTTTTCCATTATTGAATCTATTGTAAGAGCTGATCATGAAAGGAAAACTATCCCAAATAGAACAGAGTGGATCAAAGGAATTGCGAAGGAGAATAATATCAGTATGGTGACAATTTATCGCTGGTTGAACGATTACAATGTAACCGGTATGGTTTCGTCATTGGCTCCCCTGGATAAACCCGGAGGAAGGGGAAAGAGTCGTTTGGATGAAACACTTGAACTGATCATCAATGACACGATAAGGGATGTTTACATGACTTCTCAAAAGAAATCACAAACAAAAGTGGTAGAAGAAGTTCAACTGAGATGTCGTAATGCAGGGATTAATGCGCCTCATGAGAATACCATCAGAAACAGGATTGCAAGATACAGCCAAAAACAAAAACTGGAGAAGCGGGCGGGAAAAGTGTTGACAGATAGAAAAGTTGGTCCGGCTCCAGGTACTTTTTCATTAGCTAAACACCCATTGGATGTTGTGCAGATCGATCATACGTTGTTAGATATTATTGTTGTTTCCGATAGGGATCGTGAACCTATCGGAAGACCTTGTATAACAGTGGGAATAGATGTGTTTAGCCGGATGATAACGGGCTTATATATTTCAATGGATCCTCCGGGATCATTAGGCACCGGTATTTGTCTTTCGAATTCGATTCTCCCTAAGGACCATTTATTAGCTAAGTATAATTTGAAAGGTGACTGGCCTGTTTATGGAGTAATGGGTTCCATCCACATGGATAACGCCAAGGAGTTTAGAGGTAATATGTTGAAGAGATCATGTAAGGAATATGGCATTTCAATCAATTGGAGACCCGTTACGAAACCGCACTGGGGAGGATATATTGAACGACTATTGGGAACTTTTGCGAAGGAAACTCATGCATTACCAGGAGCCACTTTTTCTGATCCGAAATACCGGCAAAATTATGATAGCGAAGCTAAGGCCATTATGACACTGGTTGAACTAGAGGAATGGCTTTACACCTATATAGTTGACAAGTACCACCAAAGAATCCATGAAGGGATTGGTACAGCTCCAATTCTTAGATATGCAGAAGGAATCTTTGGTTCTGCACAGTTTGAGGGAATTGGTTTACAGACATTATCATTAGACGAGGAGAAGGTGAAGCTGGATTTCCTGCCGTACTTTGAACGAACCATTCGGAGAACCGGTGTTACGATTGATCACATCACTTATTATCACGATGTTTTCAAGAGATACCTTTACGATTCGGTATCTTTTCGAGGGGATAGTTTTGTGAAAACGAAAACGCCTACAAAGTTTGTCTTTAAAAGGGATCCACGAGACATTAGTAAGATCTATTTCTTTGATCCAACTGAGAAGAAGTATGTTTCTGTGTTTTTGGAAGACAGGAGCAGACCTGGGATAAGTATTTGGGAACATCGTGAAGCCCTGCGTTATATTCGAAAAACGAATCCAAAAGCGGAGATCAACAAGGATCTTATATTTGATGCGATCGAGCGAATGAAAGAAATTGAAACCAGGGCACAAAAAAACAAACGCGAAGCTAAACGGGAGAATCGAGCTAGAAAAGTAGAGGAGTTTACTCCTGCAACTGCTTCTGAACAAACGTATTCTTCTCGTCCGGAAATTGACTTATCTGCTATAAAACCTTTTGACATAGATGAAAACATTTGATTTAAATGATGAACGGATTTTGGAGATCCAAAAAGCAAAATGGATTGGATATTCTAAAGCAAATGAGGTGATCAAGATGCTGGAAGAGCTGCTTGCTTTTCCAAGAACGCACCGGATGCCAAATCTTCTGATCATTGGAGATACCAACAACGGGAAGACTTTGATCGGAAAACGGTTTGAGTCAATGAATCCACCTCGGTTTGTTGATGCTATCGATCCTCAGTCAAATACATCTTATCAGCGAATTGTAATGGAGGTAATGATGATTCAATGTCCACCGGTTCCGAGTGAAAAACGGTTGTACATTTCGATATTGGATAAGCTGCATGTTCCGTATAAAAGTTCTGGAAGGGTTGAATACTTGCAATCTGCTGTTATCGGAGGAATGCGGAGATTGGGAGTAAAAATTCTGATCCTGGATGAGCTCCACAATATCTTGTTAGGCAGTTCTGCTAAACAACGTGAATTCCTGCAGGTAATCAAATTTATTGCAAATGAGCTGGAGCTTTCAATTGTTGGTTCTGGAACAAATGATGCATTCTATGTTGTTAATTCAGATGATCAGCTTGCTAACAGATTTGATAAAGTGATTTTAGGAAAGTGGAAATATGACACGGAATATCTCCGAATGCTGGCTTCTTTGGAGAAAGTGATTGCTTTAAGAGAACCATCCAACCTAATAGAAGAAAAGCTAGCGTTGAAGATCCTGGAAATGAGCGAAGGATTGCTGGGCGAGATTGTTAAAATAGTTCGAAAAGCTGCAGTCCATGAAATCCAATCCGGAAGAGAGAAAATTACCTTGAAGACACTTTCCGAAATTAGTTGGAATGCTCCGTCTATTCGCCGAAGTCGTGAACTCTTGCGTTAAGTGATTATTCAACCCGGAGAAACCAGTCTACTTTATGTTCCTCTGCTCAAAGAGGAATCATTGACTTCCTGGATGTTTCGTTTAGCAAATGCTCATTATTGCGATCTACAGACCTATTTTGAAGGTAGAGTTGCCCCCAAATTACTAAGGCAGATAGATTTCGATGTTAATCCTTGTCAGCTTCTCCTTCAAGAGATTTCCAGGTTCACGCCAATTCCATCAAAGAACTTGCGATCCTTCACTCTCATGAATCCCAAGTTATCAGGTTTTGACAAGTTAATGGATCGAAAGTTTGTTCCCTGGTTGATTGCAAGTACTAGAAAAAAGATTGGAGCATTTGGACTGCGGATTTGTCCTGGTTGCTGGTCCAGAGATAAAATCGCTTACCACCGAATACATTGGCGCTTGTCTTTGTTCTTCTTTTGCCCGGAATGCCGGGTTTACCTTCAGGATCATTGTTCTGTTTGTGATTACCCAATTGTTTATTTCCATCCCGATATCCCAAAATTCGAAGAAGATCCGCTGGATGCTTTGCGTTTTTGCTTTCACTGCAGCAATAATCTGATAGGTGAAGTTATTCCTCTTTCCCTAAAGCATGAAGTCGTTGCAAACCGGGTTTTGAATCTAATGTCCGGGAAAGCAAATTTACCCTGCTCAATTGAGGATTACCTGGTTGTACTCCATTACTTCGCTCAAAGGGCTTTTTCTGAGTATCAGCGTCAAACAGATCTGAAATACCTCATTCAAACAAGAGACCGGTCCCGGTTCCTGGAAGTTAATTCCATTCTCCGGGCCGATTTCATTGATAAAGCGTTTGAAGTTTTTGATGAGTTCCCTGGTATTATATCCAAAACCAAACGCAATCACCTTTCTGTTAAAGCATTTTGGTTGAGAGGGTTTGTGGAGCCGCCGGAGTGGTATTTTCATCGGTTGTTGATAAACGAATAACTATTCATCAATTAAATTTCTGAGGGTCTTTAATTTATGACTTCCAAATTTAGATGCGAAATGCCTAAGTTTATCAAATTTATCTGTCATTTCAGAAACTTCTTTCATGAATGCAACTTTTTGAATTTTCGGATAGTCGGTTGGTAGGCTGCGGTTTATTAAACCATCGACAATGCCGTTTGATTTTTGATTAATTAGTCTTTTAGTTTCCTTAACCTTTTCAATCAATTTATCATCGACAGAATCGTTTATTCTTTTTAGGGTGATATTATCGAAGTATTTACTGATTTGTTTGAATCCCACATGAATTTCCTTATCTCCAGAAGTAATTGTGTACAGATTCATTCGTGAAATTGATTTAATTGTTAATCCAATAATAATAGATGTAATAAATGGAGAGTCAGATAGCTCAATGGAATTAATTTTAAGTTGGTAATAATCAATTAAACACAAAGTTATTATACCAATACTACTATAAAAGAGTCCGTAGAAAATCAGAAATTTAGGTTTTTTGATAAGTAGGGTATAATTCAATTTGTATTTACCAAACAATATTTCAGTGGTGCTTAATAAAAACGCAATGAGAAATACAAGAATGTAATGTAGCCAGATCATTTGTTTCTTATATTATCGTTTAACAAGATTTTATTCCAATCGTCCTTGTATTTCAAATAATTCTGAGCAACAAAAAATTTAAGAATTTGCGTTAGTTCTACCGTTGAGATGTTTGATATAACTGAAAGTTTATAAATGGTTATTGGATGTTCTGTCTCCAAAAGAATTTTTGCGACTTTATTATAGTGATTAATCATGATACAAATCTATATTTTTAATTTTATTAGTTTGCGTAATATTTTGTCCGCATGTTTGGAAAGTGCTTCCCTTACTGTCATATCTTGATTTTTTGCGACAATTATTTCTTTCCCTAAGGTATCCTTTTCGATTGTTTTTTCGGTTTTGATGATATAATGATCTGTTGCATCGATAATGAAATGAGTTCTGATATAATCATCTTCTAAGATTCGTTTTCTCACTCCTTCAGCGGAAATGTAAACGTTGAAAAATTTGCAAATTTCATCTTTTGAAAGAGCTAAATGGGAAGTCTTATGAAGAGTCAAAGTTGTTGTTGTTGAATCACCAGATTCAAATTCAGGCTCCAAAAGATATACATAGCGTTCATCTATTTTGAATTCAATCAGATAAATTAATCGCGAACGTTTAGTGTTGTTTCTAAAAAGGAATGAAGGCTTGGTTCCGGACATCATATTGTATAATTTGAATTTTTCCGGATCTGTATCGAAATTTAAATTTTCATCCGCATACCTTATCGCAAAACGTTCGTCGTAGTTAATCTTTAATTGTGATGAGATTCGTTCGACAATTTTCTCAAAATCCTGAAAGAACCGATCTCTATACATTACCGAGTCTTCAGATTCATCTCTTGGCTGGCTTTGATCATATTTGATTTTCTCTTTTTGATCTTCTTCAAACTGGATTGGATGAACATTACTATTTTTATCACTTTCTTCTGTTTGCAGGGCTCGTTCATCTGCCTTTGTCTCAATGATGATTAAATCTTTAGCTCTATTTGCCTTAGGTTCTTCATTTACTTTAGAATAAGGAATGATTTCAGAATCTTCGGCAAATGATTTCATTAATTGGGAGGTTTCTTCAATAAGTGGATCCAAGTCATTGTTCGTTAAGTCTTCCTCGTTATAATCTTCCGGAGTTCCGGTGTTTATTGTTTTGATTACTTCGTTTGAGTTTTCTGTATTACCCTCGGTCTCTTCATCAGCTGTTTTCTTTTTACTTGGTGTCTCATGATCAACTTCCACTTCGGTAAAATTTCTGTAACCACTACAGTTCAAAATTGCAAAAACCAATAGTCCCCAGGTTCCATCCTCGCGTTGGACCTTTTTTGCACTAAAGGAAAGTTTTTTAAATGTCGATATGGGTAACTGCAAATCCTCGAACGGATCAATTTCTTCTTTGATTAGGAAGGATTGCATTTTCATTGCCAAGTCACGAAATTTTTCTGAAGAAGCAAGATCTGCAACGCTCAGGTATTTATTGTAGGGAACCCCGGATTTTAGTCTGATATGTAATTGATCCCGTTGTTGTTCATTTCTACTCAATAAGGTTTTATCGTTGTCAAATAACTTGTTATGAAAGCTGTTTGCCAGGTTTGACTGAAGTAATTTACTATTGTAGATTCCAATACTGAAGAAAAAGTGTCTGGCAATCTCATAGCAGGGAAATGCAATGAATTGAGTAGTATATGTTTTTCCGTCCGTTGTAAGGGAAAAGCCTTTTTGACTTTCATATATGCACAGTGATGATCGAAAAAGATAATTGCCGGAATTCGTGTTCACAGCAGGATGGAACTTATCTTGAATATATTTTCCATCAGGACTTGAGGATTGTGAAGTATTGCTTTTGAATAATTCACTATTTTTCATAGTAAACGTATCGAAGTAGTCAACCCCTTCAATCATTTTATCATTCTCCCAAACTGATCCGAGTGGAAAAAACTTTATTTGGCTTAGATTGAATTCAATAGTTTGGTAACGGCTTGATGCCATCTTTTTGGGAGAAGGATTTGATTGCGTGATTTCTTGAAAGCTGGCTTTACAGACATAATATGCTTTGGAATTCTTTAAACGAATTCCGTTGATACGTATAACGCGCCATTTCTTGTCCTTTGGAAGATGTAGTGGGTGCATTTATGAATAGTGTAGTGAAAATTAATTAATCGAATCCTTGGGCAAAGAATTCGGAAATGGGAATGTCCAATTTGTTTAATACTTCGATCATTGTCAAATAATTGAGATTTGATTTCCCGGACTCATAGCGGGTATATTGAGCACGTTGTATTTCAAGTTTATATGCAGCGGCTTCTGCCGTTTTATAACCTTTTGCTTTTCGAATTTCCCGTAATCTTTTCCCAAATCTTTCAAGCGCTTCTTGATTTATTTCTTCTCGTTTTGGTTTGTTCTCCATGAAAACAAATAACTCTGAATGTGACTTTTTAATCAACTACTGATAAATAGTCTATTTATAAGTAGAATTATTTATTTTTGCTGAAAAAGTGATTGATTATGTTCGAGTCAAAATATGATGATGATCAAAAGCGTAGAATATTGAATGAGCGAGTGACTGAGAAGCTCACTGTAAGAACTATTTGTGAGAAGTATGATATTACCCCTCCAACTTTTTATTCCTGGAAGTACAAGTTCGGAAATCAAGCTAATTATTCAGCAGATCCAATTGCCGATTCTATTCCGGATTTAGAATCAGAGAATGAAGTATTAAGACGATTATATATTAACCTTTCAGCTCATAATTATGAGCTGGCCAAATTCTTAAACAAATGAAACCTTCACTGAAATTAGTTTCCCTGTTCATCTGTCTATTCAGTCTCATTTCTCTTTCTGGCTGTAGGGAGAAAAGAATGCTAAGATTTGCAGATGGAACTTTTGAAAAGCCGTATCCATCTCCTTGTATTTATACAGACAGCTCCACTCAAATCTTGTATGAAACAATTAAGATCTGGATCGATAGTGAAAAAGAAACAATGTCCTGGAAAGGAGGCTCTACCGAGGGAACTGTTGATATCAAATTAGCTAAATCAGATCGTGGCAGAAAGGATGAACTTCGCCTAAGTATTAATGCTGATAGCGCTTACCAGGATATGCTGCCAAGCGGAGCTTTACCAAATCATGCTTTACTGAAAGATTCAAGGATTTACCTCAATCCAAGTAAAAAACGCATGACTATGTATATTGTTATTGATGGGCATGAGACAATTTATGACTTTTGGAAGTATTAATGTCTTGGTCTTTTTGATCTAAAATCAAAGATTGGTTTCTATTTACATTAATGGTGCTTAGTTTTCAGGTAGTAAACCTAGTTGCTTTGCAATATCTTGCGTGAATTTTGCTAATGGGCGTTTATGAATATCCACATTATTCACATAATTGCCGATTAGGATTCTGTCAATAATTGCTTTATTAGGAAATAATTGCTTGAACATGATTAGATCCCTTTTTTTTGCTTTGCTATAAGCCTCTGCTTTATACACTAATTCTTCTACTATATCCTTTTGCGTTTCATAGACACCCTTAATTGCGAAAAGTGAATTATGTTTTTCAGCAATTTCAACAGATGCATTTTTTCCATCATTAAACTCTACAATTAAATGCTTAAAATCTTTCTCTAAGAAATAATTAATCAATCCAGTCTCATTCAAATTAAAATGAAATTGTTCTAACTCATCCGTCTCAGTATATAGATGAAAATGTGTTTTTAAAGAAACCTTTTCATTACTTTTTGATTTATTACAATTGGAACAAACTGGTAGTAAATTGAAAAATGATGTGCATAAATAGGGGTAACGAGATTTTGGAAAAAAATGGTCCAGCTCCAATCGTGCTTTTCGCTCTTTCTCTTTAGTAACAACAACAGCCAACTGCGCATTACAATAGATACAAGTCTTTGTGCCTATAAAATCAATCATTGCTAAACCTTCTTTTTCTCTCAAAGCATCATATCTCAAGGCATTCACAACTTCATCGCTAAAGAAAGTAGCTTTATTATTTTCAAAAAACAAATTAGAATACACAGAATCAACGTACTCGATTAGTTTTTCCTGAATAGAAGGTGTGCATTTTAGAATGTCAAAATAATTGTATTCAAGAAATAAAAGAAAATCATATTCTCTTGGGCTGGAATGATATTTTAATTTTAGGCGGGTAATTAAGTCAATTGGAAAAGTAAAAGCGTTATTTCCAGTATTTCTTCTTGTACTGAATAATTGCATGGAAAAATTATCTGCAAAAAGGTGTAATTGACTCTCAATTTTTATTCGTCGCATTTTGATCTCTTGATTTTAATAGATGATTTTCTTTTTCCAATTCCTTTATTCTATTAAGCATTGAGGACTTCGATATTTTCCCCTTTTTGATTTCCAACAATTCTTGCAAACGAATTTGGATTAATGGTTCACCAATCATTGAAATAAATGATTGTAATTCATTATCATTTAACTTACATTCTTTTTTCTTTCCGGTAAGATAATTAGCGACTGATAGAATCTCAAGTCTTGCCCATTCACCAATAAAACTTTTATCCAGAAAGAAATCGTTATGAAGCAATTCGTGAATATTTGCTCCAAATGTTTTAGAATTAATTGTAGGAGTACTATCAGGCAATCCTTTTTTTAACCTAAGTACGTTCTGCATAGGAATATCAGATAAAATAAATGGGGAGTGTGTTGAAAAAATGATGTTTATTCCTTCAATTTTCGGCAATTTGGTACGTTTTATTCCCTTTAGCAGTTCATGAATAAAGGTGCGCTGAAATTCTGGGTGAAAGCACAACTCAATTTCGTCAAAAATAAGATTTACATACTTATAGGCGATCTTTGTATTATCCCCGCAATTATGGACGGAGTTCAGATTTCTTAAATGATAAATTGCTGTTTGGAATGTATGTATAAACTGTTGTTCTCCAGAACTCAATTTGTCAAATGATGATTCTGCTCGATCAACTTCAGAATCCTTTACCATAATGGTTGGTTTATACATTGCATTTGGTATTGCTTCAAGACTTTCCTTGCTTAAACTTGAGTTGTTTTTTCGAATTTCTTCTACTGCATCACGATACATATCAAACATAATTGTTGTTTTAAATGCTATATGCTCTGGATTTCTTGGGTTTATAGAACGTTCCCAATTTCCGAAAAAGCAAGAAGCACTTATACTATTTAGTGCTTGTTTCAACTTAAGTGTTACATGACTTTTATCATCTGCAAGAGCTTTCCCAAGTTTTTTCAGATTTTTAAGTGAAAAAGGTTCTTTGATTTCTTTTGATAAATCATTTTCCAGAAACTTAGAGCTATACTCACGTTGCTGAATACATATCTTGAAAACCTTTCTTACTACGTATTTTACAAGGAAATATTTAATTTGTAAAGTTGATATTTCTGTATCATATTCTTGTCTCAAATACTTTGATTTTGAATCTTTTTTTAGTTCATCCAGAAAAGATTTCAATTCGGAAACAGCTTGAGAACTTAGCAATATTTTGCCGATTATTGATTTGGAAATCAAATTGAAAAATGAGAACATATCTAGCTTATGTCTATCATTTAATTTTTTCAAAATTCGATTCATGGGCATGTGCCAGATTGAATCGAACTCTTCAGGAACAATCAATAATTCAATTTTTTCAATTTTCTTTTTCGACACAATAATGGGGGTGGAATTTAGGTTGTCTACAATATTAGATAGCAATCTTGATTGTGCAAGATGGCGTTCTGAGTTTACATTAATGCCTCCATCTTCTCGGTATGGATTAATCACTATTGGAATTTGGTATCCATCATTCTTGTGGAACAGAGGGTTCAACCACATATCAGTTCCACCGCTCAAGCCATATAAAGAGTAATTGACTGCTACTGTATAATGAAAATCAGTTAATAGTTTTTTTCTCTTAAGAGACTTTTCATCCAAGGGTGTGTTGGAAGTTTTTTCTTCTTTAATATGAGGGCTTAAGCACTCATTTTCAACAGCTCCATATCTGTACGTCATTCTGTAAAACATCCCATATAATTCATAAAAAAGATCAATATGTGTATGCTTGAAAATATATTGAAGTTGTTCAATGTCCGTATAAGCAACGGGTTTCTCAATTTTTGAAAAATAGCCTCTTGTAATTGGATCTGTCTCTTTGATCATTTCTAATTCGTTAGAAGCTGAGATCAAGAAGTTAAACAAATAAATAAGTTCATTCAAACTACTCTTACCACTTCCATTTTTACCAACCACTGCTGATATACTGATGTATGGTTTTTTACTACTATAAAGCAATTCAGGTATCCCTCCATCACAAACTATACTTGTGATGGCATCAGATCCATTAACATTAAAGTCAGAGGGACTAATAAACTGATAATTCTGATAGAATTTATAAAGAATATCTTTCTTTAGGCCCTTTAATATATAATCCGGCGTTTCTCCAAGCGCTCGAATAGCCAGCAACTTAAATCCATTCATGTGAATAGTTTATTAATTATTTAATAACTCTTGTAACTGTTCTGCTCCAATTTGAAGAATAAGTTCATGAGCACGTATCAAATCCTTATCACCAATAGTTTTATTTCCCTCAAGTTTCCGAACGATTTTCCAGATAAATCCGGATTGCACAACATCGAATATTCCTGTGGCTTTTCCCCATCTTTCAATTTGGATCCAACCATCCGGGTCGATGCTTTTCACTTGTTCCATCATCGCTTTTATCTGTTCGAGAGATACTTCAGAAGAATTATTTCGCTCCTTCCATTCAAATTCATCGTATAGTTCTTCCTCTGGAATTTTGAATTCACTTAGCGGTTCCCAGATTTTAAGTCGCTTCCAGCAATCTTCTTTCTTTGCCCATTCGCCTATGAGCCCTCCAGGAGCTGTATCTTTCATAAATTGGTTTACTTCCTGCAACATGGTAAATATTGTTGTCTCCAATTCAGGCGAAAGACATTGCTGTTGCCAGATTT
>NZ_CABHOL010000002.1 GCF_902168135.1 uncultured Fluviicola sp. | reverse complement strand
GGATAGGCAGGGCTGGACTGGGTTGCCAAACGGTAATTGATATTGATGATCGCGTGGCTCGGATAATACGTTTTTAAAGAATTCATCAAACTGGTAAAATCCGCTTTGTCACCACCGCTCCAGCCTCCTCCGTGAATCAGTACAAACACCTTGGTGCTCGAATTCCTGTTCGCAGGCAGATAGATATCCATCTTCTGCTGGTTGTCCGTTCCGTACGAAATATTTTGCAGGTTGTATGCTTGTGTTACATCATAGTCCGTTTCAGCACCGGGATTTTTCTTTTTACATGCTGAAAAAACAATCAGCAATCCGAAAATAACAGGGGTGAGAAGTGTTTTAAAAGAATTGAAATTCAATTGCATAGTTGAAGTCTTTCTACTAAAATACTTCCTTTTTAGTTGAAGTCCAAAATGGTCCGTCCGGGTTTCTAAGTTTTGTAGTGGAATTTGCGCCTTTTTTCTTAAAAGAATACGAAACGGGAATTTACTTTATTCGATTACAAATAACCCGTTTCTGATTGCGTATGTTACCAATCCGGCAACGTTCTTAGCTCCGGTTTTTGAAATGAGGCTTCTGCGATGGTTGTTAATGGTAAGCGGGGATACAAAGAGCGTTGAAGCAATCTCTTCGGTAGAGAATTCACGACAAATCATTTGCAGTACCTCAATCTCCCGGACGGTTAGCTTATTGGTTTTATCGAAAAAAGTATGTTCCCTTTTACTAAGTTCTTTCAGGAACGGGGTACGAATTGCTGCAGCATAATACTCTTCCCCCTGGGTTACGGTTTCAATTGCAAGTACCACTTCTTTGATGGAGGAATCTTTAGTCAGATAGCCGTTTGCGCCCAGATCATACGCCTGCATCATGTGGTTCAATTGATTGTGCATGGTAAGCATAATCACAGGGATATCTGAGTATTTGCTCTGTTTCAGCTCTTTCAAACACTCTGTTCCGTTCATTTCAGGCATTTCAGAATCCATTAAAATAACATCCACCGGTCTGGTTCTAAGAAGTGAAAGTGCTTCTCTTCCGTTAGAAGCTTCCGCAATCTCAAAAACAGGGTTGTATTGTTTTAAGAGCAGGTGAATTCCTTCACGGAACACAAAATGGTCGTCGACAATAAGTATTTTCATACACTAATTTTATGAAGCGGGATCATAACTTGCAAATTCATGCCGGACTCAACTTTTTGTTCATTCCAAACTTGCCTTCCATCTACAATTTCAATGCGTTTGGTAATGTTCTGAATTCCTAAGCCGGTTGTTACAGATTTCAATTGAAATCCTTTGCCATTATCCCGGTAGTTGAAAAACAAATATTCCGGATTTGTTTCGATTTCTATAAAAACCTCTGTGGCTTCGGCATGCCGTATCGTGTTGACCAGTAGTTCCTGGAAAACCCGGATGAGTGAAGTACCTTTATCGGGATCGATTGACGGGAGATTTTCCGGAACAGACAATTGAATGGCAATATTTCCGAATTCATTGATAAATGCGGCCTGTTCCCGGAGTACGGCTTGAAAGGATTTGGCAGAATTCACTTCAGATGAGATCATGTGCGAGATATTCCGGCATTGACGAATGGCTTCCCGCAACTGGTTTTGTATTTTGGTTAACAATTCTTTCTGGGACACCAATTCGGTTTGTTCCTGCAGGTAACCGATCTGCATTTGAGTGATGGACAGCATCGGGCCCAGGTTATCATGAACTTCCCTGGAAATAGTTGCCCGCTCACGTTCCTGTGCGGTAATAATGGACTCAATGGCTTCTGCTTCTCTTTTTCGAAGCTGCCTGTACAAACGTGTTATCACGATATAAATCCCTATCCCAAAGGTGATCAGGAGCAGAATAACAACCGTTAAGATGATTAAAATAACACGATCCATGTCTCAAAAATAGTTTTTTTACGGTTTAATTGTTTCAGCACGAAATAACAACTAAAACCGCAGGAAATCTTCTGTTTATCCTGCGGTGCAATGATTTTGGTAAGGTGGTGAAATGAAGTAAATCGGTGAATGTTTTTATACCTGGTCAAAGGTACAGTGATCAAAGAGATTGGATATGCTTAGTTCTAAGCATTTTTCACTTGCTTCCTACGCAATTTTGTGATTTCGAGTAAAAAAATCAGGGAGATTACATAATAAAGAACCACTGAGTTGAAATAATGCAAATAAAAAATAAGATCCGAAAACATTTTGTGGTCAGTAGTATTTGTCCATTGAGCTGATGTTAATATAGCAGCAAAGATGCTGAAAATCATAAAGGTGAGGCAGATTCTTAATTGGAATTTGAAATAGTCCGATTTGGGGCTCAAGAGTAAATCAGTCAAGAGTAAAATAATAGAAATAAAATGAGTGCCGTTAGTTAGTAAGGAAGATTCAGAAGATAATATACAGCGGGGGTGATAATAGCCTCCCAAAATGTAGTATACAATAACAACTGCATATAAAATGAAATAAGCATAATTTTTCCAGCGTGTGTATGTAAAGCAGTGTAAAAAGAACAAAAAGAATGGAAAATACAACGTGTGACCGATACTGTATATGAAACTGTTATATATCTGGTGCAAAGCAAGGTAGATTGCGATTATTTCACTAAGAAGATTAAGAAACAAGTAGATCATTAAAAACCATATACTCAATCGGAATTTTTTGAAAGACCGGGTTTTTCTCCACGCTTCGGGAAGTTTAGAAGCAGATCTGTTACTTTCCCGTAATAAAAGTGCCGCCAGAACCACACTCAGTCCCATTCCTGCTACGTAAATGTAATATTGAAGAGGCATGGTTGTTATTTGGTTTGAATGAGCCGCTGTTTCCTGTAAAGTTTGATGGATTCCGACAGAAAAATGAGGGTTAGGGAACTATAATACAGAACGATATTTGAAAGACTTATGTAAAAAACAATCATTGGTCTTGAGTTATACTCATCTTCATAATACCATTCAAAAGATTGGATTATCAACGAAACAACAGAAGAAAATAACATGGTTAAGGTCAACCTTAAGCGAAACTTAAACCAGGTGTTTTGGGGGGCAAGAAGCAGATCAGTCAAATGAATAAGTGCGGCCAGAAAAAGAGGAATATAAATAACCAGAATGGCAGTGCCTCCCAACACAGACCTCGGATGATAATAGCCCCCCGAGATAAAGTAGCTTAAGAGAACAATATAAAGAACGACATAAGAATAGCGTTTCCAGGTCGTGTGTGTATGAAGAAATAAAAAACCATATAGAAAGGGAGTAAATAACGAGGTGCTCAGGCTCATGACGTAGCTGTTGTAAATGCCCTTGGTTCCTAATAAGATTGCAATCAATTCACCTACGAAGACAATGGATAAATAAATGAGGAGAAGTGTAATGCCTTTTTTAAAAGTCTTTATATCTGTTAAGGCTGCCCATTTCTGAGGAAGTCTTGAAGCAGACTTGCGCAACAAACGAAGCAGGATTGCAGCTGATAAAACTGCTAAAAGCACGATTAAAAGATATAGAATGTATTCCGTTTTGATGATCTCTTTTTTGCAGTCAGGTAAATGTAAAATTATTTCTTTAAATACCTGGCTAATCAAGTCTTGTACATATTGTTGATCAGCCTGATTTTTGGCATTAATTTTGCTAATTAGTCGTTTTTCAGCAGCTTATGAGATACATGTTACTTTTTTTTACGCTTTTCTCTTTTGCCAAGCTATTCGGACAATTCAATATCGGGGCCGGAGGTGCATACCAGGTTGTGAATGCCGTTTCAACCTTAGGCAGAGAAGTTGTTCGGGCGGTTGAGTACAAGAAAGAAAAACAAGAGATCGAACAACGGGAAGCGGAATACAGCAACCTTGTTCAGCAGGGAGATCAGCTTTTTGATCAGGGTCAGTACCAGGCAGCATTGGATACTTATAACCAAGCCTCACAAATCAGGCAGGATCAATACGTCCGGGATCAGGTAGCGAGATGCCGCACTGAATTGGCTCGTATAGAACGGGAAGAATATCAATTGCTGGTAGATAAAGCAGATAGTTTGTACAAACAATTGAATTTCTCAGCCGCAATAACGGCTTATACGGAAGCCCTGGCAAAAAAAGAAGTCCCGTATGCACGGCAAAAACTCAAAGATGCTACAGCAGATCAGACTCGCTGGAAACAAGTCCAGTTTAGCGGTTTGTTGATTTCCGACAGAAGGGAAGAGAATTTGACTTCCAAGGCGTGCTTCAATGATCCGTATTCCGATTTTATACATCCGGGAAAATACGAGCTAATCAATAATTACCTGGTTTATTCCAATTATCAAACGCTGGACGGGATTGCAGTTCCGGAAAATATACACTTGGTCATTTACAGCGAGCCAAATTTCAAAGGGACGAAGCTATTGGATATCACAGGGCCTGCAATTATTAACAATGTAAGCAAAAAAGCACAGGGGAACTCTTCAGAGATCCAGGTTCGGGAATTTGCAGAGCCGCTTCAGGGTAAATTCCCCCAATCGGTACGGAACTGGAGTCCCAGTGATATGAATTCCTGGGTGAATGGCTCCATGGAGATTACAGTAAATTAAAACCTCATAAAATGAAAATAATAGTTACGCTACTAGGAATAATTTGTTCTGCTGCCGTCTTTTCACAAAATGCATCCGAGACAGTTATCGGGGAAGAACGTTTAGTAATTCGGGGAGAGGAAAATTCGGGTAATGCCTCCGAAGCTGTTGCGATAATCAATGCCATTCGCACCGAGGTACGAACCTCAAATCAGAAAACAGGCCAAAAGCGCGGGTTTACTGAGACGGATTATAAAAAACTCATTAATAAAGCAGACGAGTTTATGATCTTTAAACAGTATGATGATGCCATACTGCTCTATAAAGAAATTTTGACTGAACGGGAAGATCAATACGCAAAAGACCGCATATTGGAAGCTGAAGCCCTTCGTGCAAAACAGCAAAAGGAAAAGGAACAACTCGAAAAAGATGAAGCAATACGTTTACAAGCAGAACTAGTGCCATCTGCTACAAACACAAATACAATCAGTGCCTACGCAGTGCATTTTACCGGAGCACTCATGTCAGATGTGTCTTCGCTAGCACAATGGACCAGCGAGGCATTCAATATAGAAGATCCGTATTCCGATTTTTTGAAACCAGGACGCTACTCAGATATCGTAAGGGAACTTAAAAATTCTGGAGCACACACACTTGATGGTATTGCGATTCCTGAAAAGACCCGTTTGATCATCTATGAAAATTCCGATTTTACTGGTGCGGTCTTACTGGATGTTACCGGTCCTGCAATCGTCAATAACAGTTATAGGTATGGGGATAAGAGATTCAAACACATTTCTTCAAAATTGTTTCACGATAGTCTTCAGAGCAGGTTCCCACAATCTGTTCGAAGCTGGAGTACTTCCAACATGCATACCTGGCAGAAGGGTTCGATGGAGATAAAGACAGAAGGGGTGGAGTAATTCTCAGATGTTTAAATAATTGTTGAGTTTTCATATGCGGAAGCATTTGAGTGATGAAAGCTATCTGTAAACATTCGTGAGATAACGAAAACATGATATCATGTTTTGACTAATGTTTAGTGAGAATTTTGAGCGTAAGAAAATCTGCCTATCCTGAAAACCTGGGATCATTTTTACACATCATCCGGCATTCACCGCTCGGCAATATCCCGCCGAAATACTTATTTTTGAGAAAGAAACCTGAAATTATGCGTCATATATTCTTGTTAATCCTGCTTTTTACCGGTTCAATCCATTCATTCTTTGCACAGGAAGCAGAGAAACTGAAAAAGTACCAGTCAACCGTTTCGAAAAGTACCTATTCCAAAGGAGATACGATTGTCATCGGGGACATGGGGAAGAACGTATTCAGTGCAAAGAAAACTTATATCGGGATCTTTGTCAAAAACAAGAAAAATGTCTGTGGTTACAGCGAGTTAGATACCGTAATTGCCGGATCCAAATGCGTGATTAAGAATATCCTGTCATTCGGGGAGCATTGCACGTTTGATTTTAAGAATTCCGTCGTGTTTGAATTGCAGGGACCGAATAACCTGGTGCTGTTCATGCCTGTCGAAAAGGCTCTGCAGGCGAAAGAACTCATTGTTTTTACAAGTCCTTTTAATCCGAAAGGATTGGAGTACCTGGACGACCGTACGATCTTTCTGCTGAACCTCGAATACAGTAAAGAAACTTCTGCTGACAACGCATTTAAGTATTGTAAACTGGCCGATCCGGCAAAAGGAAAAGCCTATGAATTCAACCAGGAGGAATTTGAAAAAGAAAAAGCGGCATGGATTAAAAAACTGGATGCAGCCCGAAAAGAAGTGAATTTGAAAGACACCTTTATTATTCGTGTACCGGTTTACCTAAATAAATACCTCTTTGAAAAAGGAGAATTCCAGGTCTTCGACAATCCGGATGCTTATGGATCAAAACCTTTGAAATATGCGAGCGACAGTAAAGTGCTTTTCGATAATTACAAAGTCTTTTCAACCATCAAAGCAGCAAAACCAAATGCAGATTTTTTCCTGAATGTGAATACAGCGGATTACAACGGGAACAGGAAATCATTCGGAGAGGTCAAAGCGATCTGTACATCAATCACCAAAGACCCAACGGTAATGGTTACAGCGGATAATCCGGGAATCAACATCCTGCATTTCACTATACTGGAAATCTCGGTGGTAGATTCTGAAAACAAGAACTACAATTACATCGGGATGAAAAGGAAATGACGAAGAACGTTTCTGGCATTTCTAAGCGAAAATTCTTTAAGGTAGGTGATTCTGCTGAGATACTTGATTTTTAGTCTTGAGGTCTGTAAAAAGGCAAAAATCTTTATTTGGAATCAAAGGAATTAATTCATTTGATCCTACTGGATAATGATCAAAAACCTTGAAAATTAATCGGTTTTATTTCTCCTCATTCTGTTTTTCCGTTCTCATTCTGTCTACGGAAGCTTCTTATTCCTCGAAAACTGGCGCATCAATGGCAAAACCACCACCATCAGGATCGGCATGCAGAATAGCAGCGAAGGGTTTTCATTCAGCGATGTACTTTCGTCTTCCGTACACATATTCTGGAACACAACTCCTGCAAGCATGAAAAATTCGATGGTAAAAACCACGGCAGAAGCCAGTACTATTCCCAGGTTCTGGTTCAGGATGTAGGAAAACGGCGGATAAAAGAAGTAGAGTAGTACGATAACAATCACTAGGGCCAGTAATCCGATCAGGAACCACAGGTAAGATTCCCAGTTGTTTTCAGGAATGTCGCCCAGTGCAATGTCGTGGATAGAACCCACTGAAAAGTCAGTGAGTGTGTCCCGTATTTCCGGATTCCCATTGGTGAATCGCGCCAGGTAAAAATGGCTGTTCATTCGCGTAAACAGACCTACATTTTCAATATCGTCTTTCGAAAAAGGATCTCCTTCCACGTAATAATCATCAATAACATTGGTTGGGTCCAGTAAAACAACCTCACTGGCCATGATCATCAGGCTGTATAGAAAACCTTCATCGATTACTTCCGGGTCTTTCTGATTGTGAAAGAAAATTTTCAGTTTCATTGCTGAAATGTCATAATCTTTTGCTGCGTTCAATACCATTCGAACGGATTTCACAAACTGAGCCATAGCTCTTTTTTCCTTGAAATTGAAGTCGGGGAAGTAGAGGTTAATGGACTTGATTTTTACCGTATCTTCCTGTAATGTTTTGAAAATGTAGGAAATTGCCCGTACCTGGGCTTCTTCATTCCGTAGAAATCGATTGGTGCGGTGTGTACCGGTAAAACGGAACAGCAGTTCGTTGCTAAGCGATCCGACCGGCGGAACTCCGGCATTGAACTGAAGTTTTTTAAACTGAAGGTCGGTATCCAGTGAGAACTCTTTGATGGAAATGCTGTTTGATAAAGCTCTTGGAAAACGATGGTTGCCAAAATAATTGTAAAACAATTCTTTACCGGATACTTTGCTGAGATTCTGTAAAATACTGTCGAGTATTTTCTGGTTTTTGATAAGCTCGTTCAGGGTAATTTTTTCCCTGTAGTATTTTTTTAAAAAAGCATCCGCATCGGAAACATATACCGTGTCGTGAATGTAGATCGTGTCGAAATAAGGCTCGAAAAAGTAAGGATCTTCCAATGCGGGAATATCCCAGGGGGCAACGTAGGTCTGCCCGCGCTGACCTTGTCCTGCCGACTGGAAAACAATCACAAATACGAGTAATAATCCTGCAATATACTTCATCATTCCATTCTTAATTAACGAGTTTTCCTTCTTTTTCCAGTTCTTTTTTAATGGTCTCTTTCAGCATTTCCAAATTCAGTTTATTGGAATTTTTCGGGTCGAACAACTGCAGTGCGCACGATTGTACCACGTTGAGCATACTTCCTCCTGAAAGTTTAATAATTGCGGCTTCGCGCAGCAGTTCTTCCGATTGATCATCCAGCCATTCCTGTGGAATTAATCGCTGCCACAAATCGTAACGAAGCTGCTGGTTTGGAACCGGGAAGTACAAAATAGACTGAAACCTGCGGAAAAAAGCTTCGTCCAGGTTGTCCTTGATATTTGTAGCCAGGATCACCATTCCGGGAAAGTCTTCAATACGTTGAAGCAGGTAAGCAACTTCCTGGTTGGCATGACGGTCGTTGGAATCCGAAGTTTCGGTACGCTTCCCGAATAAAGCATCGGCTTCATCAAAGAATAAGATCCAGTTTTGGTGCTCGGCCCGATCGAAAATTTTCGCCAGATTCTTTTCCGTTTCACCGATGTATTTGGAAACAACCATCGATAAATCAATCCGGTAGACATCCATTCCATGCTGCTTTCCAAGCAATGAAGCTGTCAGTGTTTTACCGGTTCCCGGCGGGCCGTGGAACAAACAGCGGTAACCGTTTTTCAAAAATTTATCCAGTTTCCAGCGTTCCCGGATGGTGCTGCCATGTTCCAGCCATTGGGTGATTTGCTCCAGTTCCTCTTTGAGGTTGTAAGGAATAACCAGGTCTTCCCAGCTTAATTTGGTTTCCATGCGTCGCGCCGGAAAGTCGCTGTTGTAATCCGGGCGGTAATTTCCATCCCGGTATACTTTCGCAAGAAACTCGTCCGAAACACACAGTTTTCCGCTTAAATAAGGTTCCCCGGGCCCCTGTCCTTCCAAACGGATGACATTTTCCTTGTAGAACCAATGTTCCTGGTCGAATAGGTTTACCACCACTTTTCGCTTTTCCGGTGAATTCAGTGCTATTAAAAAAGCAAGTGTTTCACCGGTAGGTAAGAATCCGTTGTGGGAATTTCCTTTCCACCCTCCGAATTCCGTGTAGGGCCGGTCCAGGTTTTTATTCAAAATGAAGAACAAATCCAGGCTCTGCGGACTCACATGAGGCATTAGCGCCAGCAGCAGAGCTATTTTTTCTTCCCAATTGAGTTCCTTTCCGGTCCAATTGGAAAGCTCATCACCTTCAGGAAAAGGAATTTCTTCCAGCGACCGGTACTCATTCTCCTGTCCGAAGTAAAGAGCAAGCGCCGAATGGAGCAGGGTTTGGAAATATTGGATGGACGTTGTCATTCGGAAATTACTTGTTTAATTGAGCTGCTTTTGCACCCATGACGTCGGCTTCATTTTCAAGACTTACATCGTCATTGATGTTGGTGTTTTCCTTCAGTTGTTTGGTAGGCTGAACGCGTCCTTCTTTCTGCTGAACAACGTGCCAGGCCTCGTGTGGAAGGTGTTTTTCCTGTCCCGGGGCAACGTGAATATCCGTTCCTTGTGCATAGGCGTGAGCTTGAAGTGCTGCCGGTTGTGGAGAATTGTAATGCACTTTTACATCGTCCATGCTTTGCCCTGATAAACTTTCAACTCCTGATTTTAAGTTGTCGGGTAAGCCGGTCTTATTCTCTTTAAGCTGGGCAGGTTCTTCGTCCTCCAAACCTTCGAGCTGCGCCGTCTCAAATTTTCCCTGGAGCGGTTCTTCCTCGTCCATGGATGCCAATTGAGCAGTTCCTTTTTTGTAAGCCTGAAGAATAGAACCTTCATTTGCCTGGTTCTTTGCCTTTGCCTGAACAGCAGGACCGCTTGCCTGTTTTGTGTTTGCGTGTGTTTTCATAAGCTTTGTTTTTAATTACCAAATATGCACCCCACCATTGTGGCCGTGTTTTGCGTGAACCAGCATATCTACCAATACCATTTTATAAGGATCCTTTAAATGATGCCAGGTCCATTTTGATTTTCGATAGTTCGTTATTTGTGAAGCCTTCCCACCAGAACCGAATTTAGCTTTAGCCAATAAATGGTCTCCGATTGCAAAGTGCTGTGCGCGGTCTTTTGTATTGATCGTTTTTCCTGCCTTGGATAATTCTACTTCGGTGCCCGGGTCCACCGGATCACTCCATGCAGTTGGTACTCCATGTGTTGTGCTAAAATCAATACAGCCTTTATCATCCGTTTTGTAGGCAACATCTTTGTAAGCGCCATAACTCTTCGGACCGGAGACAACGTTCGGTTTCCGTGCGAATTGGGTAATACCATTTTCTTCAATATATTGATCGTTTGCTTTTTCATCCTCATAATTATTCAGCCCCTGATGATCAACTATATTAATTATTTCTTCATCCGCGTCATTTACCGTGGAATCTTCCTCTGATACCTTAAAATCGCCATCTATAAATTTGCCTATGATCTCATCCAGGCGATCCTGGTATCCCCGGTGTATGAGAAACTTTTTAATGTCTTCCAGATCCTCAGCTGAATTGAGCTTGGTTTCGGATAAGATTTTAGAGATTGATCGGGTAATTGGCAATCGTTGAATGACATTACCGGATGGACTAGTTGCAGATCCCGCTTTCAGTTGGACCGGTCCTTGCTTATAAGCCTGCAGAATAGTGCTGGTATCAGCCTGATTTTGTGCCCTCGACTGAATCAATTGATCCTTTCCTGAATTTATATGTTGCTTACTTACATTCATGCTGTCTTTTAGCCGTCTCTTTTTAACTTTTAACTTTTCAATTCTCAATTGTTTTTTATCTCCATTTCACCTGCAGTGCTTTCTGCATCCAGCTGAATTTGATTGTCCGGAAATTCCAGGGTACATGGTCCAGTAACATGTCGTATGCTTTTGCTTCAACAGTTAGTGAAAAGGTGTCTTCCAGTTCTTCCAGTCTTCCTTCCCGTCGGAGAAATCCTTCCTGCAAACCCGAAACCGTTGTATTTGCCAGACGGCCCCAATTTTGTAAAACGCCCTCCAGCATACCGTCAACCATGGTTTTTTCGTCATTTGTCAGAACGGATTTTCTGGGCAGCGGAATTCCCGTCTTGAAATTGGTCAGGAGTTTATTCAGCTGCAACGCGTATTCGGGGAATTCTCCATCTCCAAAAACGGCATATTGCGTGAGAAAAATAGCTTTGATCTGTGCGTCCCGGTCCCTGAATTTTCCATTGTCCGTTAATTCCATCATTGTAAAAAGACGTGGAAGGAAAGGAGCAAGGAGTACCATTCCTGCATTATCTACAAACTGGACTTTTTTATCTGTTTCTTCATCGGCTTTTTCCTCAATCTCTTCCGGATTTTCTTCTTCATCTAAATCCGGGTCCTCTTTTTTTGTATCTGTTAAGCCCAGATCTTTCTCAAGAATTTTGCCTAATTCCTTAAGGAGCATTTCTGGCTCATTCGGATGAATGAATTCACGCAAAACCCTGATTTTCTGTGTACGGCTTAAGCTTTTTTGTACCAGGTTCCATAGTTCTGCCAGTAATTCTTTTTGACTGCGGTGAGAAGCGTTTTTGGAGAACTTGAAAATAGTTTGGAGCAGGAGCTGCTGATTAATTTGAATATTCCATTTGCGTTGAATAAAATCAACCATTCGCTTGGTGATATCAAGGATCGGTGAAAGGAAATCCATCCACTCCAGGTTTTGCGAAATAGCATTGATCATCGGCATATTTTGCGCATTTTCAGTGAAATAGTGTACCAATATCTTTCTGTTCTCCAACTGCTTTTTCGAATAGAATTTAAGCCTTTCCTGCTCGTGATTTCCATTCGATTCGATCTTCAACTTGATGGAAGACAGGATCTTAAACAGGTTAAAAGGTAAGGAGAAATTTGAATTTCTGAAATCTAAATAGAAATAATCCACCAATTGTTTCAAAGTCAGGTTGTAATGTGCACCGGTTCTCTCTAAAATACGCTGAACAATGTGTTCCTGGTTGAATACCTGGCTTTTTACCTCTTCCAGTACATCGAAGAGAAAACTCCACTTTAAACGCTGAATGGAACCGATAACACGGCCTTCGATTTTTGCGTCTTTTCCGGAGTGGTTCAACACATACATGAATGCCGATAGTTCAATGGCTTTGGAAGGAATGATAATGGAAAGCAGACGGTGCCTGGCCGATTCTCCCAAACGGTCCAGAAGCAATTCCCGGTAGGCGGAAGAACTTAATTTCACTTTCAATTCCCGAAGCTGGTCCTTACTCAGTTTCGTTCGTTTCTCCAATAGCTGAAGCTGGAAGTTGATTGAATCGAAGGTCTTGGTTTGCTCCGATTTGGGTTTTCCCTGAACCAATTCCAGGTAAAACTGCCGGATGATCTCGCGAAGTTCCTGGTGAACTTTCCACTTGCTTGTTTCGTTGTAAGCAAATGAAATGATCTGCCAGATCTCAATGTTATAATGTGCAGAAAGCCGTTTGAAAACCTGCCAGACCAAATATTCCCGGTTAACAGCCGAACTTTTTGAAAGTGCCAGCAACGGAAGGATTACCTGCCATTTGAAAAGCATGAATTCTCCGCTAGATTTCCCCTGGAGAGCCCCGCTTTGGTTTTGTTTATTTAAATGTTGTGCATATTCGATCACAAAAGGAGCATCAGCAGGGACAAGTAATCGCACAAGGTCGAAAATTTCGGTTTCCCGAAGTGGTTTGATGATCTGCAGGACATTTTTTTCGTTTTCGAGCAAAGTTCGGAGCTGGTCCAACTCATTTTCATGCAGTTTGACGATGTTTTTGGAAGTTTTTATCTCGCGAAGAATATGCGGCCATTCTTCCGGTTTTTGCACCCGCAGCATTCTAAATGAGGTGTTTTCTTCCTGTTTCAGTTCCAGTAGAATGATTTGTAAACCGGATGGAATGGCACTTCCGAATCCTTCATCCAGGAAGAAAGTCACGATTTTTAATAATTCTCCGTAGCTTATGTTGATATGGGAAGCCAGGTTCCCGATTGTTTCACGTACAAAAAGCTTTTTGTTGAAAGCAGCGCTTTGGTTGCTCAGTATGTAAGCAAAGATTACTTTCCAGACAACGATGCGCCTTTCTTCTTCACGGATCGGAACATCGGGAACTTCTGCGTATTTGATGCGCAAAAATACAATGTACGACTGGATAAATGAGAACTCTGAAGGTGCTGCAAGTTTCACTGTTTCAAATAAGGCCGAATCTTCAAATTGGTAGATCAACCGGTGTTGCAAAGAGGTGAAATGCCCGTAAGATTTCAAAAATGAAGTCAATTCTTTTGCGCGGTTTTTTAAGACCTGCTGAAACAATTCAGTGATGTTCCCGAATCGATTTGCCAGGTTCCAGTTAAATGTTCCGTGGAGCAGGAAATGTTTTAAAGCTTCCAATTGATAATCTGCTTCTTCCAGGCGTTTATCTTCTTTCCTGGTCGGATAAAGGATTTCTTTCAACAGGCTTTCTTCCAGTTTTTCCTCCAGCAGGTTTTCGAAATCTCTTTCAAAATCATCTTCTGTAATTGTCCCCAGATCAATGTCCAGTTTGGAGATCTCAATTTCAAAACCATACTGGTCGCAGCGCATCAATACCCGGTCGGCAACAGCTGTAATGTGCTTTTCAGCAAAAAACTCGAAGTTCCGGTACCAATTTTGAACAAACTGTTCATCACTGGCTTGAATATGGAGCGCTATGGATGAAATACTGTTCATTGGATGTCGGTTAAGAATGCTTCACTGACTCTGAGAAATGCATGGATAGACTCTGAGAAATGGACTATTTTTTTAGTGTCCCGTACTGACAAAGCCTGACGCCATTTGAAATAGATTTGTTCGAAATCGTAAATATGGTCCGGTTTGACCTGGTATAATTGAATACTCAAATGTGCAGGAAGACGCTCACGCAGCAATTGCTTCAAATGGTCGTACATTTCTTTGTGCTCAAACCGGTTGGAAGCAATGATAGATAATGTGTTTCCTTCTCTCCGGTGTTTACGCGGGTACATATATTGCAATAGCCGGTGTTCAACCAGGTAAAACAAGTGTCTCTCCGGGTTCAAAAAGCGCATAAAGGCCCAAAAACGGTTGGCTGAACGAATCAAATGGTCCCGCGTTTTGTAAGTTCCGAGGATCATCCATTCTTCTTTGCCGGGGTAACGGAATACTAAAATCCAGCGGCCGTTTTCACTCAATTGGATCATGCGGTAATTTCCTGCATTTGCACCAACTTCCAGCAAGCTCTCAAATAGTGCATTTCTGCGGATCAAACTGATCTCCGCCTGGAGGGAAGCGAAATATTCTTCCCTCCAATCCATTTCCTGGGTTGGTATATTCTGAGGTGTTTCGTTGAAAATAGGATTGTAGAAAACTCCCGAAATCGGTCCGATATCCAGGTATACTTCGTATTGGTCAAAGAAAACAGAATCCGGAAGAAGGTCCAGTTCATGCTTTTTTAGCAGGTCGCGCACCGGGATTTCAGACTCAATTTTATGGCCGTGAAGCAGGGAGAAGAGTTCTTTAAATACAATGTTGCTTTCTGTTGGTTTTAATTTGTTGAAAGACCGGAAACGGTTCCTGTTGAGCTCCGGAAGTTCCCGGGTAAGTGAAGCCCGGTAATTATGTTTGGACTTGGATGGTTGGAAATCCTGGAACAATTGAGCAGTGTCCTCACCGTACAAGGTGTCCAGGATATCTATAAATCCCGATTTTTTCTTTTGGATAGCGGTGTTCGAGTGCAATTGATTGCCTTTTTTGAACTTAACAGGGTCTACTACCTGATCGATGTCCGGAATGGATACCAGCGACACTGTTCCCGGCGGCGTCGGTTCTGTAAAACTGATCAATTGAGGGGTGCTCTGGATCTGTTCGGTAACATCTGCCATCAGGAAATCCATCATCAGCAAATACCCTTTCAATTGGCGTACATGCGCGACGTTTCGTTTATTAGCTTCCGGGGGAAGTCCGCGGTGCCCGATTCCATAAGCATCCGGAAAATCCAACTGGAAGGAATGGTAATCGTGTATTTTGATTGGTTTTTCAGAAGTGTCCGTTTCATAAGTTGTTTCAATCCGGATGGGGCTCTCTTCCGCTTCTTTTTTTCGTTTGCCGATAACTTTCGTCAGGACCTGGATATCTTCCCAGCGCAGATCTTCACAGAGGTTCCGGTTTGCATGATAGAGCTCAAAAATCTCTTCTTTGATATGCTCCTCGCTGGTTATAGCCGTCTTATTGAGTGCTACGGATGCTTTAACCGTGTAAAAACCGTCCGAAAAACTGACCAGGCAGCTTTCAAGGATTCTTACTTTTTTTGAAACCTTTTTGTTGTTTTCCATCACATCGACCGTCATGAGTACTCCATCCAGGAACAATTTTTCATAGTCATCGGTTGTGACAATTGAATGCGAAAAAATCAGATCAGCCGGTAAAATTCCTTTGTCTATATAGTGATCGCTATCGGGACCAAGGAATGAACGGAAGGGAAGCTCCAGTTTATATTGAAGCTCAAACAACGCATAATTCATGTTGTCCGAAATAGTCACGCCGGGATCATGGATGTTGAAATCTGTCCAGACATCTCCGCTTAATTCCTGCAGACGTTCCAGTGTTTTTTCCTGGAGCTCCTGGTAAAAATTGTCCTTACGTTCGCGTTTTCGGATAAACATAGCTTATAAATTTTCCAGTAACGGGTTGTCCCAAAGTGAAGTAACGGATCCCCTGATAATAATTTCATTTCCAAGCATGAAGCGCGTTCTAACCTGTAGTTTGCAGGCACGGTCATTCTTCGATTTTACCCAGCGGATCAGTAGTTTGTTTCCAAAAATGCCAAAGTGCGACCTGACTTTTCGAATGCGTGGTTTGGCCCCGAAACAGTGGGTGGCATGAGCTATTAAAACGGCATGTTTCCCGGTGTGGCGTTTTCCCATGACACAAATGACTTCCAGAGCGTGGATTCCTTCCAGGTAATCGGTCAAATCCTGCCATTTTCCATTGGCAATCATTTTTTTGGTAACCGTTCTGCCTGAGCGCTGTTCGGCATGTAAGGTTCCTTTAATGGTTACGTCACTGCCTTCTTTCCCGATCTCAATTTCTCCGTTTTGTTTCAAGAGGATCGATTGTCCTTTGCCGGTATCATTGACGTGACTGATTTTCATGTCGTTATTCAATATGGCGAATTCCCATTTCCCACCCATGTCATCGGTCATGTTTTGAAGAAAGGTCATCACAGTACCTTCCTGCTCGGAAATAGGGGCAAGCTTTATTCCGGATTGAGCATCTTTTGAAAAACCATCATCCAGGATATTCACGGTTGAATCGATCAGATTCTTAAAATCATCAGCAGTAGGACGCTGTCCTTTACTAAAACCTTCAATTAATGTATTTCTGTTTCTGATTGCCATGATGCTGTTTTTTTAAAGGATAAATGTCTTCCCGATTTCCATGTCGCCTAAGCCGTATGGATCGGCAGTATTTCCTTTTTCCTCTACTTGTATAATGTGCGTTTCTGACGGAACGAATAGTTTGTAAGGCTTGTTAGGGATTAAGACCTGTTCTTCATCCTCCAGTTTGTATAAGTGATAATAATTCCGTTTACCGGCCTCCGTATTATCCTGCGATACACGGATCACGGCAAAATAGTCGATTTCAGCCACGAAATCAATCTCTTTGATTGCATTGTAAATACGCGACACATGAATAGGTTCACCGAATTTCGGAAGCACATCTTTTGCCTGCCAGGGAGCAATGAAGTTATCGCAAATTTCCTGGATGGCTTCCAAAGAAACCACCTGGTTCTTGTCTACCAGTCGGATGACGCACTTGACCTGGATTTCCTCGTAAACAGGATTGATGACATCTACAATGACGTTTTTCGATGCACGCGCACTCAAATAATCTTCAATCCTGGAAAGCAGTCCGGATGGAACCATTGGTTTGGAGTTGTCAATCGTCTTGAGCTTATTTTGCGGAATGACAACAACCGTTACAACCCCCTGTTTGCTGTTCTTGATATTCGTATTCGGGAGGCAGAGTACCTTGCCGATATCAGAAAACTCCTGCAGGGTCAGTAATTCGAAATCACGTGCAGTAACAGCTCTTCCGCGGTGGGTTACGTATTCGGAAACCCGTGCCTGCATGCTTTTCAGATCTTCCAGTTCCTGTCCGGCGTAAAAAGAAGTTATTTGCTCAATACTCGTGATTCCGGGGAGTTTTTTCTCCGGTTCAAGCGGACCATTCGAATTTTTGAACGATTGCATTTTTTCCACCGAAGCATCGTCTGTTTCCAGCACTACCAAACCTGCATTGTTGTAAACAGCGCGAATTTCAGGCACAAATTCGTGATTCTTTGCAAATCCGGTGCGGATCCATAAGATTCCTTCTTTATCGTATAAGTTCGGTGGAATATGCAATGGAAAGTTGTAAACCATGTTTCCGCTGACAGTCATTTGCTTGGTGTCGTCTTTCAAAATGAAGCCGCGCGGAATTTCTTCCCAGTAGTATCCGTCACCCCAATACATCACTATTTTGGGTATATCATCCACTGTCATTTCATTACTGATTGCTTCAAAAACCAGGAAGATTGAATACACTTCACCGCCTTTTACATGTTTGAATCCCATAAGAATACTGGCGTCTGTCTCCTGTGAGAATACAAAAGGAATCCCTGTATTCGTGCTGGAATCCAGCGAGGAAACCACCCCGAATGGGTGAAGCTGGTCTACAATGACATTGCTGTTTCGCGTGTTTTTACGCAGATCTATGATGTCCTCCGACTTGTAATCCAGGGTCATGTTCTCAACATGCGGGAAGATTGGAGGAAGTAAGACCGGCAACCTTCTTTTTCTCCATTTCTTCATCATCATTCGTTCGGTGAACAAATCGCGGTATTCCTGGTTCCCAAATCCCATATCCGGTTCTTCCAGGGTTAACTTGATGAAGCCGGTTCGCGTTTTAATAGTGTATTTATATGCTTCTTCCGAAAGTTCGAACGGAACCATTTTTTTGATGGATATCTTTTTGAAATCGCTTTCATCCGAAACAGGCTTGTCTATTTTGGCTGTTGTCGGGTCTTCAATTTCAGCATCACGGAATAAGTTGAACTTGCTTTTCCAGGTCGTTGGGAACCAGCTGTTATCACTTAAATAGCGTGTCCGTATTTTGAAGCTGTCGTTATCAATGTTTCCGGGATAAGCGGCATAGTGTCCTTTCATTCCTTTCGGATGCAGTGGAAGTTGGTTCCATTTGATGCAAACGTCAATGCTGCTCGTGTTTTTAATGGCCATTTCGTAGTTCCCGATAACCATCCAGGTCCCGGCGGAAGTATTGATCCCGAAAGGGGGGAATGATTTCGTATTATCGATTTTACCCAATTCGTTATAAACCTGCAGATCGTTGATTCCTTCTACCTTGGTGCGGATGAGGATGCGCTGGATCGATAGTTTATGAATCCAGGAGAAAGGGTAGAGCCATGCATCAAAATTTAGCCGGATCTGGATCGCCGGGAATTCAGAGACAAATCGATGTACTTCTTCCGTACAACCGGATGTGGAAGGAAATTCTTCAGGAAGAAGTAATTTCAGGATCAACCGGTTCCGGGTAGTGTCTTTTTTAACCTCGAAAACCGTCACATTTGTCCAGCCGGTAGGGGTACTGATAGTAATGTAGAACAGGTTGGTGAAAATGTTGGCCCGGATAGTCTGACGGACTCTTCGAATGCGGTTCATTTCCTGGTTGTCCAGTTTCATTTTGAGCAGTTCCTGGCGGGTGAACAAGAGCTTGTCGCCTTTTAAGTGGCTTAGTTTGAGTTTGGATAATTCGTGTTTGACCCATTTAAGGCGTTCCTTCATTTTCGGATCGTGCATATCCGATTTTTCCAGCTGTTGCTTCTCGTATTTTAATTTTTCGATTTTCAGCTTCAGTAATTCCAGCTTCACCAATTTCGGTTCAATAGCTTTCAGTGTTTTT
>NZ_CABHOL010000001.1 GCF_902168135.1 uncultured Fluviicola sp. | reverse complement strand
TTCAATGACCTGGTAATGTTCGTCTGCATGAAAATAACCGACGCTAAAATAAGCTGTCAAAAGAAAAATAATTGCAGCTAAGAAAAAAATAAGGGTCTTGAAATTCAATTTCATGGATGTAAAATACCCTTCCAGTATAGAATTTGCTTATTCAATTAAAAAAATACTACTTACTCCATTCTTTAATGGAATCATTAAACATTTTGGTGTAGTTGTCGTATTTCGTTTTCTCAGATAGGGCCAATCCTTTCTTCGCAGATTCGACAGCACCTTTTTTGTCTCCCAATTCTGCCTGGATCAAAGATTTGGTGCGGAAGATCCAGAACGCTTCCGGATTCATTTCTGAAGCTTTAGTAGCCCATTCCAATGCTTGTTTCAAATCTTTCTTATGATCTAAATAATAATTTGCAGCTTCGATGTAATCGTTTGCAGAAGGCCCTCTCATGGTTGTTTTGATATTAGCCATCACTTTTGCATCTGTAGGAACAGTAAAAGGGAAAGCAACTGCCGTTTGATCCCATTTCAACGTTAAAGTACCGCCATTTACAGACTCTAATCCGTCGATTGAAATAGTGAAAGTCTCCACGACTTCTTTCAACGCAGTTGGTTTAGCGCTAACTTTTAAAGCTACTTTTTTATCATCCCAGTTATCGGGAGTTCCCCAATTGTCAGTACTTGTGTAGAAAAACAAATCCCATGATTCTTTAGTCGGTTTTGTAAAAAGCGCATAAGTTCCGGGCTTCAAAGTGTCTTTCCCGAAGATTACCGGATCAGAGTTTGTAAACGTGGTGTTTTGGTTTGCACCGGTTCTCCAAACTTCTCCGAATGGAACTACGTCACCGAAAATTACACGTCCTTTTTTACTCGGGCGGGAATACTGAATAGTCAAATCTGTCAGACCTACTGTTTGTTCTAATTTACCGGATGGGCTTGGTTGAGGAGCTAATTGGGCATTCGATAAAGTACCGAATCCAATTGCTAAAATTGCGGTCGTGAATAATTGTTTCATATTGTTATTGTTTAAATTAACAGAACAAAAAAAGTTGGGATTAACCCAACAGTTTCTCTAATGCGGAAGCCAGTTCTTCAGTGGCATTCCCGAATTTGTTATTATAATCGTTATGTGATCTTTTGATCACTTCAAAAGCTTCTTCTTTTCCGTAAACGTGAGTGATCTCTACGTTTTTAGCTCCTCCATCCAAATCTTTGTAAGTCAGGAAGAAGTGGCGAACACGGTCAATCACCATTTTAGGCATCTCTGAAATGTCTTCCATTGCTCCGTAAGCCTGGTCGCCTTTCAAAACTGCAATAATCTTGTCATCTGCTTCACCGCCGTCAAGCATTCTGAAACCACCGATTACTTTTGCATCACATAAGATATTCCCATGGTTGAAAGAACGCTCTGAAAGCACACATATATCCAATGGATCACCATCACCAACGATGTCTGTTCTTCCGGTTTTCTCATTCGAAAAAGCTGCTACTTCTTTATCACAATATGTCTGCGGCACGAATCCGTACAAACAAGGCATGTGGTTCGACAATTTCTGAGGTCTGTCCACCATAATGTATCCCGATGGTTTGTGAATCTCATATTTGATGGAATCTGAAGGAATGATCTCAATAAAGGCATTTACGATCGCCGGCTGCTTTTCACCGATCTCGATCCCATGCCAAGGATGCGAAGTAAAACGCTTACTCATCGCATCAATAACTGCTTTAATTTCTGCTTTCATAGGTTGCAAATATAAGAAAAAGCGTAGCTTTTGAAGACCAAATTACGACAAACGTTAGTGCGAAGGTAATTTGGGAGAAGCGTAGCTTTTGAAGACCAAATTACGACAAACGTTAGTGCGAAGGTAATTTGGGAGAAGCGTAGCTTTTGAAGACCAAATTACGATCCGTCAGCTGACAGATCAGAGCGAAAATAATTTATGAGGGGCGAATAACTTTTTAGTTATCTGGTTAAAGAATTGGAAGACTCTCCCGAATCCTGGATAATCCGCATATCCCGCTGTGGATAAGGAATACGGATTTTGTAATGCCGGAATAAACGATCGATCTCAAAACGGATCTCGGATTTATAGACATTGATATCCCAGCTTTGGTCCGCCCAGAACATCACTTCCATTTGAAGCCCGTTTTCACCGAACTCATTCAGGCGTACATCCACACCTTTTGTTTTGTGAACTTTCGGATGGCTCAGAACGGCTTGTTTCAGGATTTCGCTAACCAAATGGGTGTCACTTCCGTAGGCCACAGTTACCGGAAGCCGGAAACGGGAAAGCGTACTTCCGTGGCTCCAGTTCTCAATGTATTCCTGCGTCAGTTTTGTATTCGGAACTATCAGGATGTTACCGTCGCGCGTTTCGATTTGTGTGGTGCGCACATTGATGCGGATAATCTTTGCCACAATGGCATCCGATGACTTCCCGTCGTAGAATTCCACCACGTCACCTACACGAATACTTCCTTCGAAGAGCAGAACAAAGCCTGAAAACATGTCTTTGAAAACATCCTGTAAACCAAGTCCCAAACCAACCAATAGTGCCGCGGAACCTCCCAGGAATAGTGTTGCATCGACGTCCAGTGCTACTAAAATGAAGAAAAATGCAAGGACATTGATAACATATTTAGCAACTTGTGTGTAAACGTATTCCGTACCGATCTCATTGATCTTATTGCGTTTAAACCTTCGCTGAATGAATAAACGCACCACATTGATAGTAACACGGGCACCGAAAATGATCAAAACAACATAAATCACATTCTCGAAGCTGACTTTGATTTTGGGAGTATCGATAAAGTGATAATCCAGGAATTCTTTGAAAGTAACTCCTTCGTTATTGATGTTGAAACATTTGATTGAAATGTAAGCTGCCAATGCAAAACCGCTTTGGCTCAATAATTTCAGCCAGGTTGTTTTCCTTCCTTCCAGGTGAATATTTGCCGAAGTCAGGTAGCGCTTTACGGAACGGTAAATGATTTTTTTAGCGATGTAAGCCAGGAAAAAAGAAACAGCAATAATCAGGATGTTCAAATAACAAACTTCGATCAAACCAAGCGTGAATCTGGTTTCTAACATGTTTAATGAATGATTGTTTGGTTCAACTTCCCGGCAATAGACATTTTAACGCGCTCCAAAACAATTTGCTCTGACAGTAGATCCTGTAGTTGTTCCTGGGTAATATTTTCTGCCAAATCGTTCAGTTCCTTTTGGATTTGCGCAATTCGCTGCATGACACGTAATTTCTTGAAAGCATAAATAGCATTCATAACCGTGTTTTTCAACTTGTCTATTTCGCGGTTCGTGTCTACGCTGTATTTCAAGAGCCACTGCGGACTTAATTCGTATTGTTCGGTTTCAATTTCAGTGATGAAATGCACAATTTCCGGATTTTCATGACGCAGCCAATAGGAAACTTTATACAGCGTTTTTTCTGCTAACCCATCTACGATTTGCTGGTATATGTCCTGGAAGATCGGGAATTGGAAAGTCAATTCATCTTTTGCCAATTCGTGATTAATGAGTTCCGCAACACTCACTTCAACGGTGTGGGCAAGGCCGTGCTCATCAATATGATCGGTTGTAATTGCAAATACGCCGTATTTCACTAAAACGCGGATCAATTCGTGTTCCTCCTTTGCGTAAGGAGATTTAACCTCAGTAGCTGTTACAGCCTGTGGAGTCGGTTCGGTAAAGGTATCTGTCAACGAAGGATTCGAAGCGATCATCGGTTCGTCCAGTTCTTTGGCTACCTGGTTTTTCCGAAGCTTATTCAATTCGTTGATCACAATGCTCTCGTCGAAACCGAAAACGCGTGCGATCTCAGTAGTGAAGACAGAACGAGTGATTTGGTCCGGGATCAAAGCAATGGACTGTACCACATCGCGGATAATCTGTGCTTTTTGAAGCGGGTCGTTTCCACCGTCTGCAAGGAGCATGGAAGTCTTGAAACTCACAAAATCCTGCGTATTGGCTTTGATGAAATCCATCAATTCCGTGGTGCTTACTTTCTTGGAGTAAGAATCGGGGTCGTCACCATCCGGGAAAAGAACGACTTTTACGTTCATTCCTTCTTCGAGGATGAGGTCAATTCCGCGGAAAGAGGCTTTAATTCCTGCAGCATCACCATCGTAAAGAATGGTGATATTCTGAGTATACCGCTTGATCAAACGGATCTGTTCTTTCGTTAAAGAAGTACCGGAAGAAGCGACCGAATTGGCCACTCCGGCCTGGTGCATGGAAATCACATCCGTATATCCTTCACAAAGGAAACAGTTGTCGTATTTAACGATATCACCTTTCGCGAAGTACAATCCGTACAAGATCTCACTCTTGTTGTAAATGATACTTTCCGGTGAATTGAAATACTTGGCTATTTTTTTGTCCGTGATCAGTGTTCGCCCTCCGAATCCAAGCACACGCCCTGAGATAGAATGAATGGGGAACATCACCCTTCCGCGAAAGAAATCGAAACTCCGGTCTTCTTTGGTTCGGGTCAACCCGACTGATTCCAGGTATTCTTTTTTATATCCCTTTTTTAAAGCTGCTTTGGTAAAATCGTCTCCCGAATTCAAACAATATCCCAACTGGAATTTCTTGATGATATCAGCCCTGAAACCGCGTTCTTCGAAATAGGAGAGACCAATGTTCTGGCCTTCCTGGGTTTCGTGCATGTTGTGCAGGAAGTGTTCCTTTGCAAATTCGTTAATGATGTATAAGCTTTCACGCTCGGTAATGGCTGCTATTTCCTCCGCAGTCTGTGGTTTGTCTTCCGGGACCTGAATCCCGTATTTGTCTGCCAGCCATTTTAAAGCTTCCGGGTATGAAAAATGTTCTTTTTCCATAAGGAAACTAACCACGGTTCCCCCTTTACCTGAAGAGAAGCACTTGAAAATTTGTTTGGCGGGTGAGACCATGAACGAAGGTGATTTCTCATCCACGAACGGACTCAGTCCTTTCAGGTTCGATCCTGATTTTTTTAAGTTCACGAATTCCCCGATCACCTCTTCAATGCGAGCTGTTTGCATGATTTCATCAATGATATGCGGGGGAATGCGTGACATACTTAATTATGTGTTCTTTTAACTGTGCTAGTCCCGAAACTTCGGGCTTTTTTTCGAAAGCAGTACTTTATTAACTGCACTGACGTTTATTTTTTTTCGAAAGCAGTGCTTTCTCTTCTACTGGATAATTTCTTTGTTGCCGTAATCTTTTTCGGAGATAACCGTTCCGTCTTCTTTGTAGAATTTCCACAAACCTGCCTCGACGTCCATATTAAATTCACCGGTATAACGCATCGCTCCGTTGGGGTAGCGAACGAAAATGAAACCGTGTTTTTTACCGTTCACGTATTCCGTCATGGAAAGCTCATTTCCTCGTTCGTCGTAAAAGAACCAGCGTCCGTTTCTCTTACTTTCGCTGTCCTGAGGCCCTTTAAATTTAACGGCTTTTCTGCCCGGATAGTATTCCGTATAAATTCCGTTTTTGATTTCTACCAGGTCGTTAACAGATTCTTTTTTTGGAGCTTTTTTTTCTTCTCCGCAGCTGTTTACTGTTAAAGAAATAGAGGCAATTAAAATAAGACCAATGATTTGTTTCATGTTTGTTTTAATATTAGTTCAAAGTTAAGAAGAAAAAGCGAAGCTTTGAAGACCGTTTTCAATCGGAACAGAAGCTTGCTTCTTAGTTGTAAAGGTCACAACGTTGAAACGGATTCATTGGTTGAAAATACACTTTTTTCATTCTGTTCATTAAATTTGCACCTAAATCGATTGATATGCTAACACTTCTGCCTATTTATTTTTTCGGAAAATTGTATTACGATCTTGCCAAATTGCACAAAAGAAGTGCCTGGGGTTATGCTATTTTAGGAATTGTTATCTTCTTCGCTGCCCAATTCATACTAGGTTTCCTGCTTGGACTTTTCTTGCTGGTGGCAGATGTTGATCTGAATGTGCCTGATTTTGCGTTGTCTTTGATAGGAATTGCATTTGGAGCTGCAGTAACTTATGGAATTGAGCATTTATTAAAAAAGAAGTGGGAACGCAATCCAAAGGCAGATTTAGCTGAGTCGGATTTATTGGACCAATAAGGTCAATTGATAATTGAAAAATGTACAAATTGAAAAGGTTTTGAAGTATTATTTTCCTTTTCATTTTTCAATTATTTATCCCGTGTTACCGTATATTCCACCAAACCGATCAACGCTCTCTTGGATTCTGAATCCGGGATGTCTGTCAACAAATCAAGTGCCTCCGTTTTCAATGCGATCATACGTTTGTAGGCGTACTCAATTCCACCGGCTTCTATTACCAGGTGAATAGCTCGCTGCACGTATTTCTTTTCCTCATTGTGGTTTTTGACGATGTTCATCAATTCCTTGCGGACTGCCTTGTCACTGTGTTGCAGCGCGTAGATCAACGGAAGGGTCATTTTGCGTTCACGGATATCATTTCCGGTGGGTTTCCCAATGTTTCCGGGAGTTCCATAGTCGAAAATATCGTCTTTCACCTGGAAAGCCAATCCAACCAGTTCTCCGAAACGACGCATGCGGTCTGCCATGTCTTCCCGGTCAACGGATGCTGCAGCGGATTCGCAAACCGTGGCTATCAGACTGGCTGTTTTCTGGCGGATCACGTCAAAATAAACTTCTTCGGTAATATCCAGTTTTCGTGCTTTTTCGATCTGAAGCAATTCGCCTTCACTCATTTCTCGCACAGCGCGGGCTACAATCTGAAGTGCTCTCACGTTATCATTTTCCAGGGAATGGAGCAATACACGGGAAAGCATGTAATCGCCAACCAGAACGGCAATTTTATTCTTCCAAAGGGCATTAACGGAAAAGAAACCGCGGCGTTCGTTGGCATCATCGACCACGTCATCATGGACCAATGTTGCGGTGTGCAATAATTCTACAAGGGATGCGCTCTGATACGTTTTTTCGTTGATCTCGCCCAGCATTTTTGCCGTCAGGAACAAGAACATCGGACGCATCTGCTTTCCTTTTCTCCGAATGATGTAATGAGTGATTTTATCCAGCAAAGGAACCTTTGATTTCATACTCTCATGGAAGCGAACCTCAAACAATTTCATTTCCGTTTCGATAGGCGCTAAAATCTCCTGAACTGTCATGAATACAAATTTAACTGAATTCAAAATGCAAAAGTCAAAATGCAAAAGTCAAAATGCAAAAAAAGTAGGGCCGAAAAATTTTTCGACCCTACTTTAAATATAGATTATGAAACTTTAAGCACCCGCTTATCGATCATTTTATTCTTATTCGCCAACTGTCCGCAGGCTGCATCGATGTCTTTTCCGCGGCTGCGTCGAACGTTTACGATGAGGTTGCATTTTTCTTCCAGGAAACGCGCAAAATCATCTACTTTCTGACGGTCTGCCTGGCGGTATTCTCCGTCGTCAATCGGGTTGTACTCAATGATGTTGATCTTACAGGGAATGACTTTGGCGAAATCGGCCAATTCACGTGCATCTTCCAATCCGTCGTTGAAGTCTTTGAAGATAATATATTCGAAAGTAACACGTGAACCTGTCTTTTCATGGAAATAAAGCAAGGCCTCGGAGAGCGCTTCCAGGTTATTGGTGTCGTTGATATCCATGATTTTCGAACGCTTGGCATCATTGGCTGCGTGGAGTGAAAGTGCCAGGTTGAATTTGACCTGGTCGTCTCCCAGTTTTTTGATCATTTTGGCAATTCCGGCCGTGGAAACTGTAATGCGTTTCGGTGACATTCCCAATCCGTTCTCGTCTGTAAGGATTTCCGTACTACGGACCACATTTTTGTAGTTCAGCAAAGGTTCTCCCATTCCCATGTAAACGATGTTGGAAAGATTGGTGTTGTATTTATCGGTTGCGAGATTCTTGAGGTAAACTACCTGGTCCACAATTTCTCCGGCACTTAGGTTGCGCATCATTTTCAAACGGCCTGTAGCACAAAATGCACAGGATAAGCTGCAACCGACCTGTGAGGAGATACAGGCAGTCATGCGGGAAGTGGTAGGGATCAAAACGCCTTCAATCACCTGGCTTTGTCCTTCAATTCCAAACGCACATTTGATGGTCTTATCGCTTGAAACCTGCTGGTCTTCGACTGTTATTCCGTCGAAGTAGAAGTTCTCCATTAGTTTTTCCTGCAGGCTTTTCCCGATGTTTGCCATCGCTTTGAAATCGTGCACGTTCTTTTTCCAAATCCAGTCATAAACCTGTTTTGCACGGAATGCAGGTTCTCCGAAGGCAACGATTGCTGCTTTCAGTTCTTCCGGGTTTAAATTTCTGATATTGATCAATTTGGATGACATGCTGTTTCAATGAGAGCACAAAGATACGCTACTTTTTACGTACAATCCCGGAAAATTCGGGAACTTACAATTTTTTATAATCTTCGTAAAGTGTGTTCAGGAAGTAAGAACAGTTTTTCTGAGCCTGTTTGAAGTCTTTTCGGTCCTTGAAAGTATCGTCTCCTACGATCTTCTGTTCCATGTAATACGTAAAATTTCCTTTGTCTGTTCCCCAGCCGTATCCGCGAATTATTGCGTGGAAAGCAAACTGCGGTACTTTCGGGTTCATCAAGTCTTTGCTGTAAGGATAACGTGCAGGCTGTCCTTTCATTTGGTAGATCAGCGTTGCGGCAATATCGGCCTGTGATCCGATCACATCCATACGTTTTCCGCGGTATGATTTCTTGATCGGTTCTCCGTAGAATAACAATGGAACATGGTAGAATTTCCCCCTTCCCGGATCAACCATTCCCGGTGAAGCATGTCCGTGGTCTGCCACGAATACGAACAGGGTGTTTTTATACCACGGTTGTTTTTTACAGTTACGAATGAACTCTCCCAAACATTCATCGGCATAAACCAGTGAATTCATGAAATCAGCTTCTTCGCCGGTAAAATGTTTTCCCTTTCCGGATGCTGCGGGCTGGTCATACGGAGCGTGTGTACTTCCTGTGAATGCGCACTGAAGAAATGGTTTCTTATTCTGGTTGATTTCCTGGATCAGGAATTTATACAAGTCGCGGTCGAAGAAGTTGAGCTTTCCACGAGGAAGGTCGGAAGGAAAATCCGATTCGTCTTTTACGACATCAAATCCGTGGTCCATAAAATATCCGCCGATATTCCCGTACTTCAAATCGCCGCTGAAAATATAGGAACTGTGGTATCCCCAGGCCTCCATGTCTTCGTTCAGGCAATGCAGTCTGCGGTGTTTTTCGGGCTGCATAGAGATGGAAACTTCCGGCAGAGTATAATGTCCGCTGAAAATACTGGAGTTACCGATTTCGGAAGTTGTTCCGGTAGCATAAATATTGGTGAAAAGAACACCACTTTTAGTCAGCTTGTCAAAATTGGGAGTAGCACCTTTATTCGGACCAAGACTTCCTATTGCTTCAGCTGACCATCCTTCCAGGACAATGAACACTACATTCGGACGGTTATTTTCCAAAAAGTAATTGTCGTGTTTTTTTGGATAACTGTACCATTTCTCAACTTCCTGGCGGGCCAAAACTTTATCTACTTTCGGGATAAACGCATCGATTTCCGAACGATTGTATAACAAATAGCTTTTTCCGAAGAAATAAAGCGAATTGATTGAAATGTCGTTCACAACTGCTTTGTTCGAATAACTTGCTGCGTTGATATTCAGTGGTACCGGCTGGAAACCACCCCGAAGCGACATGAAGAAGAAGAATACGGCGATGACATAAGTTATCGGCAATGCAAGCCACTCAAACCAATGCCGGATATTTGCTTTTTCAATAGGTCTTTTTTTGAAGAATTTCCGGGAAAGGAAAATGTAAATTGCCAACTGTATCAGGGCATACAGAATATACCAGAAGATCATGGAGTAATTGGCAGTTCGAGCTACTTCATCCGGGTGTGAGAGGTGCATGAATACACGGGAAGTCAGTTTGTGGTTCCATTCTCCGTAAGCTACGATTTCACCAGCCTGAACCAATACCAGGAAAAGAACGGAAATGATTAAGCTGATGCGGAATAGGCGTCCCCAACCACGCCAATCTGAGTAATATTGGAATAAGCGGAATAAAAACGGGATCGTTGAAAGTCCGGCAGCTGTGGCGAGGTCCAATCGGAATGAATAGACAAAAGTCAGGAGCCATTCACCCAAACCGGATTCTTTTAACTTTCCGAAATGATGAATCGAAAATAAGATTCTATGGATGTCGAAACAGACAATCCAGAAAAGGATGAGTTTAAGGGCATCACTGAAAGGACGAAGCATGCATTTTGAAATGAGGTACAAATTTAGAGCTTATTTTTTATGTGGAAGTGTTTAATCTAAATTTAGAGTCAAGACTAAAAGAGTCAGTAGTCAAGACAGTTATCAAGTCTTGCCTCTCAAAGTCTTGTATCCTGACTCTGATAATTCCAGATTTTTTTCAGATTTTTAGAAGAACTTTGGAAGATGAAGATATTGGTTGTTGAAGATGAGCTCGAGATGCTGGAATCGATCGAACGTGTTTTGAAACAGGAAAAAGCGGTTGTGGAAAAGGCAACGAACCTGAAAGATGCATTGGATAAAGCATTGATTTACGAATACGACTGTATTTTATTGGACATTAATTTACCCGACGGAAGCGGACTGGAACTGCTGCAGGAATTGAAAAAACAAAATAAATCGGATGGCATTTTGATCATTTCTGCCAGGAATTCGCTGGATGACAAGTTAGAAGGATTGAATTTAGGTGCGGATGATTACCTGACAAAACCCTTCCATTTTTCCGAGCTGGTTGCACGTGTTCGTTCCATTGTACGAAGAAAGAAATTTGACGGGAATGCTATGCTGGAGATCGGAAATATTTGTGTGGATATTACCAATCAGGCCGTGACTGTCAAAAATGCCCCAGTCTCATTAAACCGCAAAGAGTTCGCAATTTTGATGTACCTGATCTCGAATAAAGGAAGATTGATTTCCAAAACGGCCCTGGCAGAGCATGTTTGGGGAGATAATATTGATGAATCGGATAATTTTGAATTTATCTATTCACAGATCAAGAATTTAAGGAAGAAAATGAACGACCTGGATTCCGGGATTGAAATTCAATCGATTTACGGAGTTGGTTATAAACTGATAGAATCGTGAAACTCATCCGGCGCACCATCGTTTTTATGTCCCTTGGATTGCTTGTTTCGCTGTCCGTTTGGGCCTTCATTTTTTATATAAATATGATTGATGAGGTGCACGACAGTATAGATGACGGACTGGATAACTCCAAACTGTTAATCATTCACGAAGCTGAAATGGACTCTACGGTCTTAAACAAGAGCAGTTTTGACGAAGGAAATTATGCAATCCGGAAAATCGAGCAATATCACGCATTGAAACATCGTGACCAGTACAAAGACACGTTGATGTACATGGAGAATGAAGACGATTTAGAACCTGTACGTTTGTTGACCACTGTTTTTGAAGCAAAAGAAAATGAATTTTACCAGTTGAAAGTGATTTCTTCCATGGTGGAGGAAGATGACCTGATCGAGGACCTTTTCTATTCCTTGTTGTGGCTTTATCTTATTCTCATCGTCACTATTTTGCTTATAAATACCCTGGTGCTGCGAAGTATGTGGAAGCCATTTTTCGACTATCTCAATCGCCTGAGTCAATTCAAACTGGGTAAAAATGAGCATGTACAGCCCATTCAGTCCAAAACTGCAGAATTCCTGCTCCTGAATAAGGTCGTTACAGAAGTATTGGAAAGCAATATCCGTTCCTTCCACAATCAAAAACAGCTGATCGAGAATGCTTCGCACGAATTACAAACGCCGCTTGCCATAGCTTTGAATAAATTACAATTATTGGCGGAAAATGAGGAATTATCCGAAGAAGTGGTGAGGGAAATCTTTCAGACCATTGAAACGCTGGAGCGCCTTACACGACTGAATAAATCGTTACTGCTCCTTTCAAAAATTGAGAACAAGCAATTCCTGAACGAAGAAAAAGTGGATTTTAACGAATTGGTGAGAAAGATATTGGATGATTTCCGGGACCAGATCACATTCAAAGAAATCAGACTAATTGTGTCTGAAGAAGGAAAATTGACTGCAACGATGAATCGGGAATTAGCGCATATCTTGTTTTCGAACCTGCTTAAAAATGCAATCCGGCACAATTCGAAAAACGGAAAAATAGAGGTATTGGTGACAGATTCTTCTATACAGGTTTCCAATACAGGAATGGAGAAAGCCCTTGATCCGAAAAATCTTTTTCAGCGTTTCTACAAGGAATCGAATGACAAATCTTCCACCGGTTTAGGACTGGCAATTGTGAAATCGATCGTGGATATTAGCGGATACCAGATCACCTATAATTACGCGCTGGGGATACATCAGTTTACGCTAACATTTAGTTGAAGGGTTCAAAAGGTTTAAAAGTTCAAACCAAAATCCATTTGAACTATTTAAACTTTAACTGTTTGAACATCTTGAAATTCCCAATTCTTTCCTGATTTGCCCCGTAGCTTTGTATGAATCAATAAAAACACAAATTATGAAAGGGTTAAAATTAATAGTACTGACTTTTTTACCAATTGCTTTTGGAGCTTGCGCCAGCACCATCGATCCGCAGGAAATCCCTTCGGTAGTGATCAATGCGGTGGTAACGAAATATCCGGATGCGAAGGATTTGGATTGGGAAGTGAAAAACGGGATTTATGAAGCTGAATTTGACTTGGGGAAAGACGATTATGAAGTGTGGGTAAATGCAAAAGGAACCATCCTGAAAATTGAACAGGAGATCAAAAACACGGAATTGCCGGCAGTTATTCTTTCTAAACTAAAAACAGATTACAAGGATTTTAAACCGGATGACGCAAAACGCATTGAAATAGGTAAGGCCGTTTATTATGAAATCGAACTCGACGGAACATTCGGTGATCAAAAAGTAGTTTACTCTGCTTCGGGAGAAAAACAGGACCCAAATGTGTTGATGAAGATTTAAAGAATTCCGAATGAATTGATTGTAATGATTGTGTGGGCAGGCGATTAATCGCCCGCCCACCTTTTTTTACTCCCCGGTAATTATCCTGTCAGTTTTCCTGTCACCTTGTCTGTTTCTCCGCTGTGGCAAGGTAGTTGACTAAAGTCAATCAAAAAATTGACAATAATGGCAGAAGAAGCAGTTCAAAACGAAGAGTTTAACCAGGATACTGATGCGCAGAATCAACAGAATCAGGATGAGACGGTGAACGAGCAGGTTGAAAACGCTGACAATTCGTCAGTAAATGCGGATGCACCTTCATCTGAAGACCAGATTGCGGCATTAAATGACAAATATTTGCGTTTGTATTCGGAGTTTGACAATTACCGTAAACGCACCAATAAAGAGAAGATCGAGTTAATTTCAACGGCAAGTGCAGGAGTCCTGAAAGACATGTTGTCTGTCATGGATGATTTTGAGCGTGCTATTGCAAATAATGAGAACTCAGAAGATATTTCAGCTGTGAAAGATGGTTTCAAACTGATCCACCACAAATTGAGAAGTTTGCTGGAAGCAAAAGGGTTGAAACAAATGGATGCTAAGCACCAGACATTTGATTCGGACTTACACGAGGCGATTGCGAATGTTCCCGCGCCATCGGAAGATTTGAAAGGAAAGATCATTGATGATGTGGAGAAAGGATATTATCTGAACGATAAAGTAATCCGTTTTGCGAAAGTAGTTGTAGGACAATAAAATATTACAGATTGCGGTCTTTAATTAACCTGCAATTTGCACTTGTAAAGGAATATGGATAAAAGAGATTATTACGAAGTTCTTGGCATTTCAAAAGGGGCATCGGAGGCTGAAATCAAGAAGGCTTACCGCAAAATGGCATTGAAATATCACCCGGATAAAAACCCGGGAGATTCCGAGGCTGAGAATAAGTTTAAGGAAGCAGCTGAAGCATACGAGGTACTTTCGGATGCAAACAAGAAGGCACGTTATGACCAATACGGTCACGCCGGTTTAGGTGGGAATGCCGGATTTGGAGGAGGAATGAACATGGATGACATTTTCTCACAATTCGGGGATATTTTCGGAGGTGCTTTCGGAGGCGGTAGTTTTGGCGGTGCAAGAGGTGGTGGTCAGCGTGTGGTGCGCGGAACAAACCTGCGCGTTAAAATGAAACTGACACTGGAAGAAATTGCGGAAGGTGTTACCAAAAAAATCAAAGTCAATAAGCTGGTGAACGCAGATGGTGTAACATACAAAACGTGTGCTACCTGTAACGGATCCGGCCGTATTACGCGCGTTGCCCAAACATTTTTGGGTGCAATGCAGACACAGTCGACATGTAATACTTGCCAGGGAGCAGGTAAAATGATCGATCAAAAACCTTCGGATGCTGATAACCAGGGATTGAAAAGACAAGAAGAAGTCATTGAGATCGAAATTCCTGCAGGTGTTGAAGAAGGAATGCAGTTAAGTGTTTCCGGGAAAGGAAATGCAGGACCTTTTAACGGAATTCCGGGAGATTTAATCGTAGTGATCGAAGAACAGCCGCACGAAGAGTTGCGAAGAGACGGAGAACACCTGCATTATGAAGCATTTGTGAACTTTGTGGATGCCGTTTTAGGTGAATCCATTGAAGTGCCTACTGTGACCGGTAAAGCGAAAATCAAAGTGGAACCCGGAACACAGAGTGGTAAAATGCTCCGTTTGAAAGGAAAAGGATTGCCGGTACTTCAGGGTTACGGACACGGAGATTTGTTTGTGCATATCAACGTTTGGACACCGAAGAAGGTCAGCAAAGAAGAAAAAGAAATTCTTGAAAAATTGAAAGCAAGTGAAAACTTCAAGCCGAACCCCGGACAAAATGAAAAAGGATTCTTTCAACGTATGAAAGATATGTTCCAGTAAAAGGAAAACCAAATAATTGACAGTAGGGGCGCGATTAATCGCGCCCCTACTGTGTTTAATGGATTTTTTCGCTAGATTTACGTAATGAGAAGATTTACTAGTCCGCTCGAGCCCACGATCGGTATCAGGCATTATTTGCTGGGACTTGCGGCGATTTTGATTGGTGTTTATTTTATCGGGGGGGCGTTAATGAGTCTTTTTATCTCTGCTAAATTACCGGCCGGCGAATCCCTTGTTTCAATGCCCAACGCACAGGACTTATTTTCTAAAAATGAGTTTTTCTCATTAAATATGATTCCTTTCGTTTTTGGGATCTTAACCATAGCATTTTGTTCGAAATTAATCTTTGAACGGCCATTTCGAACCTTCTTAACAGCACGCCCACGCTTCGATTTTACCCGTTTCTTCTTTTCATTCGGTCTATGGTCAACACTGATGATGGTTTCTTTTTTTATCACATTCATTGATTTCAATCATCATATACGCTGGAATTTTCAGAGTGAGCACTTCTTTTATTTACTC